>CAVRTI010000020.1:0-62916 GCA_963723975.1 uncultured Actinomycetota bacterium | reverse complement strand
GTTGTCGGCCGACTCCTGGCGCGGCTGCGCGACGGCCTGTTGTCGTGGTCGCATCCCTCGGTCGCGGAACGCTTCGTCTGGCCGGTCCGACTGATCATCGCGACCTGCCTCGTTGTCGGCCTGGTGTCCCTCGGTCGCCGCTGGCCGCCGTTGCTCGCCGTGCTCGGCGGCGCGTGGGTCTCCGTCGTCGCGGCGTCGGCGGCGATCGGGTGGCCGATGACGCCCGAACGGGTGAACCTCGCACTGTTCACGTTCGTCTACGCCACGATCGCGTTCGGCGCGATGCGCATCGTCGGCGTTGCCACCGCGAGCTCGTACCGGTCGCCACGGCCGCGACGGTGATCGCCGTCGCCGCCGCCTGGCCCGCCCATCAGGCGCCGCTGCCCAACGGTGAGTTCCTGCGCGGGCTCACCGGGGATCTCCAGGCGATCGCCGCCAGCCCGGCGGTCGACAACGTCGTGCTGACGTACCACTTCAGCACCAAGTGGTACGCGGAGGATGCGCTGGTGACCGCCCGTCCCGGCGGCCGTCACTTCGAGGTCGTGCCCGAGACCTACACGGACCGACGCGTGTACGACCCGGCATTCGTCGCGGCGGTCGTCGCCGACCTGCCGCCGGGCGCGGCGATCTGGTGCGTGATCGCGTTCGACGCGGGGCCTGAGGCGTCCGAGCGGGCGTGCCCGGTACCGGCGGGCCTGACGCCCGTCGCGGACTTCCGCGGGACGCGCGCGATCATCCGCGGGTACCTGACGCCCGTCAGTTGAAGCCGAGCCGGTTGAGCTCGGCGATCTCGCCCCGCTGACCGACGACCATCGAGCGGGCGAGGTCCTTCGCCTCGCCGTTGCTGCCGTGGTCCACCTCGTACTGGGCCATGTGGATGCCGGCTTCGTGGTGGGCGATCATCAGCGAGGCGAACAGCTCGTCGGCGGCCGGCCCGCTGAGGCCGGCGAGCTCGGTGATCTGCTCGTCGGTGGCCAGGCCGGGCATCCGCTCGAACGGCACGGGCTGGTCCATCCACGCCATCGCCGGTTGGTCGAGGTCGGCGGCCTCCGGCGCGCCGAGCATGCGCAGCAGCTGCACCATGCGGCCCGTCTCCATCTGCTGACCGAGCTCGATCTCGGTGGCGATCAGCCGCACGACCGCGTTCGCCTCCGCACTCGAGTCGTCGGTGTCCGGCGTCAACAGGAACGTCCGGGCGATGATGACCGCGTTCTCGTGGTGGAATCTCATGTCCTGCAGGAAGCCTTCGTCGACCGAGTTGCCGCGCACCTCGGCGTGGCGCGAGCCCAGCGTGTAGCCGAGCACGCCGAACAGCGCGGCGACGGCGACCAGGACGGCCACCAGGTTCACGGGGTTGCGCCACCAGGGCAGGACCATGGCGCCGTCGCCTGCGGGCGGGCGGGCGTCGCGTTGCGTCGTCGGCTCGATCGTCGAGGTCACCACGCCAGCATGCCACCGCGGCCCGACGATCGTCCGGCGTCGGGCCGGACAACTGCTACCTTCCGGTAACAACGGGCGGGGGCTCGTCCGGTCGTACAAGGGGGAAACGTCGAGTTGGGAATCTCGTGGCGACAGGGAACGTGACGTGACCGGCACCGACCAACCGGTCGAGGCGCTGCTGTCGGTGAGCGACGTCACGGTGCGCTTCGGTGGCATCGTCGCGCTCGACGGCCTGTCCTTCGCGATCGACGACGGGTCAGATCTGCGGGCTGATCGGCCCGAACGGCGCGGGCAAGACGACGATGTTCAACGTCGTCAGCCGCATCTACCAACCGGCGTCCGGCCAGCGTGCGCTTCGACGGCCACGACCTGCTCGACCGTGCCGGCCCACGGCATCGCCCGCCTGGGCATCGCCCGCACGTTCCAGAACCTCGCCCTGTTCCCCACGATGACGCTGCTCGAGAACGTGATGGTCGGCGCGCACAGCCAGGGCACGGTCGGCTTCGCCCGGGCGATCGCTGCGCATCGGCGTCGGCCGCGAAGAACGCCGGATCCGCGACGAGGCCGGCGACCTGCTGGCCCGGCTCGGCCTCGGCCACCTCGCGTTCCGGCCCGCGGCCGGCCTGCCGTTCGGCACGCTGAAGCGGCTCGAGATCGCCCGGGCGCTGGCCGCCAAGCCGCGCGTTCCTGCTGATGGACGAGCCGGCCGCCGGCCTGACCCACGGCGAGGTCGACGAGCTCGGCGACACGATCGTGCGACGATCCGCGACGAGTTCGGCCTGACCGTGCTGCTCGTCGAGCACCACATGGCGATGGTCATGGGCATCTCCGACAAGGTCGTGGCGATGGAGTTCGGGCGCAAGATCGCCGAGGGCCCGCCGGCGACGTCCGGGCCGACCCGGCCGTCATCGAGGCCTACCTCGGGAGCGCACGCATGAGCCTGCTCGAGGTCCGTGGGCTGGCGGGCCGGGTACGGGCCGGTCGAGGTGCTGCACGGCATCGACCTCGAGGTGAACGACGGCGAGATCGTCGTGATCCTCGGCGCCAACGGCGCCGGCAAGACGACGACGATGCGCGCGATCTCCGGCATGATCGCGCGCCGGGGCACGATCGCGTTCGACGGTCAGCACGATCACCAAGCGCCGCCCCGACGCAGATCGTCCGGCTCGGCATCGCCCAGGTGCCGCAGGGCCGGGGCACGTTCCCGGAGCTGACCGTCGAGGACAACCTGCGCGCCGGCGCCTACATGCGCCGCGACGACCAGTCGGCATCGACATCGACCTGCGCGTGGTACGAGACGTTCCCGCGCCTGCCGAACGCCGCATCGCAGCGGGCCGGCAGCCTGTCGGGCGGCGAGCAGCAGATGCTGGCGATCGCCCGGGCGCTGATGAGCCGGCCGAAGCTGCTGCTGTGCGACGAGCCGAGCCTCGGCCTCGCGCCGCTGATCACCACAGGAGCTGTTCGACGATCATCGAGCGACTGAACACGCGAGGACGGCCTGTCCGTGCTGCTCGTCGAGCAGAACGCCAACCTCGCCATGCAGATCGCCCACCGCGTGTACCTGCTCGAGACCGGCAGCATCGTCGCCACCGGCACGGCCGACGAGATCGCCGCCGACGACACCATCCGCAAGGCGTACCTGGGGTACTGACGATGGAACGACTTCCTGCAGTACTTCTTCGACGGCCTCTCCAACGGGAGCGATCTACGCGCTGCGTCGCGCTCGGGCTCGTGGTCATCTTCCGCGGCACCGGGCCACCTGAACTTCGCCCAGGGCGAGATGGCGCTGTTCTCGACCTTCGTCGTCGTGGCTGGTCCACGACTGGGGCGTGCCGTTCGTGGCTCTCGTGTCGTGCTCGGCGTCGATGTTCGGCTTCGCCCTCGGCGCGGCGGTCGAGATGACGTCTGATCCGCCCGGTCGCCAAACGATCGCCGTTCGCCGTGTTCGTCGTCGACGATCGGGCTGTTCCTCGGCTTCAACTCGCTCGACGCCGGTCCTGTGGGTCACGCGCCGAGCAGGAGCGGCTTCCCGAGCGCTGTTCCCCAACGGCCGACGACTTCGTGCGATCCTCGGCGCGCGACGTGGCGCGACGAGACGATCGGCATGCTCGTCGTCGCGCTCGTCATCACCGGCGCTGCTGTTCGCGCTGTTCCAGAAGACGAAGCTCGGCCTGGCGATGCGCGCCGTCGCCAGCAACACCGACTCCGGCAAGCTCGTCGGCATCCCGACCGGCCGGATGCTGACGTGTCGTGGGGCCTGGCCGGCGCGCTCGGCCGCGCTCGGCGGCATCGTCGTCGCCGGATCGCACGGCAACGTCAACACGTCGTGATGTTCACGGTCTTCATCTTCGGCTCGGCGGCGGCCACGCTCGGCGGTCTCGACAGCCCGCCGGCGCGGTGGTCGGCGGCCTGGCGATCGGCGTCGTCGAGAACATGCTCGCCGGCTACCAGCCCGAGCTGGATCGGCCAGGAGCTGAGAGCCTCGGCGGTCGCGCTGCTGTGCATCTTCGTCGTGCTGCTGGTCCGGCCGTCCGGCCTGTTCGGCACGGCCAAGGTGGAACGGGTGTGATGCAGCCGATGACCGATCCGCCAGAACGAGCCCGCTGCACTGGGCGCTGCGCATGCGCCGGTCGTCGCCGTGTCGGCGCTGATCGTGCTCTACATCCCGACGCGATGCCCGAGCCCGGGTCGAGCTCGGCGACATCGACGATGCCTTGCACTCGCGATCGCGGCGATGTCGCTGAACCTGTGTCGGGTTACGGCGGCCAGATCTCGATCGGCCACTCGGCGTTCTTCGGCCTCGGCGCCTACACCACGGCATCCTGGTCGACGACACGGCTGGAGCCCGGGTGGACGCTCCACGGGCGGCGTGTCGTCGGCTTCGTCGTCGGCTGCGCTCGTCGGCCTGCCCGCGCTGCGGTTCAAGGGTGTCTACCTCGCGCTCGTCACCCTGGCGCTCGCGTGCTGTTCCCGGGCTGCTGCGGTGGCGGAAGCTCGACGTGGCTCACCGGCGGCACGCGAGGCATCGACGGCGGCACCTACTCCAACGGCTGATGACGTGGCCGATCCTCGGCCGGGCTGAGTCGGCCAGCAGGCAGCGTGTCTTCTATGTGCTGGCTCGCCGTGATCATGCTCGTGGTCTCGTACGTCGTGTGTCGCGGCATCGTGCAAGCAGCCGGATCGGGCCGGTCGCTGGTCGCGATCCGCGACAACGAGACGGCGGCCGCGGTCATGGGCGTCAACCTCGTCCGCACCAAGACGCTCGATGTTCGGCATCTCCGCATCGATCGCCGCCGCCGCCGGCTCGCGTGTCCGTGATGCGCACCGGCTCGGCCAAGCCCGACACGCCGACGATCACGTTGTTCGGGGCGATCATCTTCCTGCTCGTGATGTTCCTCGGCGGGGCGGCGACGCTGTGGGGCCCGATCGTCGGCGCCGTCGCCTACGTCTGGGTCGATGACGCGACCTGCAAGGCCGGCACCGAGAAGGAAGGCGTGGTCGGCTGGCTGTTCGGCTGGGCCAACCAGTCGCCGGCCACGATGATCCTCGGCCGCGGTCATCATCGTCGTGGTGTTCGTCGCGCCCCATGGCATCGCCGGGCTGATCAAACAGCTGACCGCAAGATCGTCGTGGTCGTGCCCGAGCATGTGGGTACGTCGGCGCCGCCATCGCCCGCACCAGCCGGCGATGTCGTTCCACAAGCAACTACATGATGGGGGAGACCACCATGATCCGACGACGTTCCTCATGGTTCGCCTCGCGGCGGCCGCCGCGCTGCTGGTCGGCCGTGCGGCGGTGACGACAGCGGCGACGACGACGGCGACACGACGACGGTCGCCGCGGCGACCACCACGGCCGACAGCACGGCGGCCCCGGAGACGACGACCGGGGGCGACACGACCACGGCCGAATCGACGGAGCCCGCCGACACCACCGCGGCCCCGGACACGACCACCGCCGAGCCGGCGGGCTGGACGGTCAGCACCGACGAGTGCGCCGATCCCGACGCCGCCACCGCACCGATCGAGGGCACGATCAGCATCGGCTCCGTGATGCCGCTGTCCAACAGCCCGGCCGCCGCCGCGTTCGCGCCGGTCAAGCAGGGCCTCGACGCCTACATCGCCTACGCCAACGAGAACCAGCTGGTGCCCGGCTACACGCTGCAACTCAACGTGCAGGACGACCAGTACAACGCCGACCTCACCCCGAACGCGGTCAGCACGCTGATCGACAGCGACGTCGACCTGTTCACCGGCATCATCGGCACGCCCAACAACCTCGCGGTGCGCGACACCCTCAACGCGGAGTGCGTACCGCAGCTCAACAACCTCACCGGCGCCCGCGAGTGGGGCGACGACATCGAGGGCTACCCATGGACGACCGGCGGCCTGATCCCGTACTTCATCGAGAGCGAGGCCTACCTCAACCAGATGCAGGCGGATCACCCGGACGGCGCCACGGTGGGCATCTTCACGGTGGCCAGCGACTTCGGCGACCAGTACCTCGAGGCGTTCAAGGACGGCGTCGAGGAGGCCGGCCTGGAGATCGTCTCCGAGCAGACGATCGAGCCGACCGACACCAACCCGCCGACCTCGCAGGTCGGTGCGCTCGCCGGCGAGCAGCCCGACATCATCATGGCGGTGCCGCTCGGCGCCCAGTGCGGGCAGTTCACCAGTGAGGTCCAGTCGGCCAAGGCCCAGAACCCCGGCTGGGAGCCGCAGATCTACCTGACCAACACGTGCGCCAGCTCGCTGATCCTCGCCCTCGCCGGCGAGTCGGCGAACGGGATCTTCACGTCGGCCTCCGGCGGCATCCTCGATGTCGGCAACCCCGCGACCTTGACCGCCAGCCCTGCGGCGCAGACCTACGCCGACTTCATGACGGCCGGCGGCTACGGCGACTACACCACCGCCGCCGCGGGCTGGGTGATCGGTGAGGCGACCATCGAGACGCTGAAGCAGGCCGCCGCCTCGGAGGCCGGCCTGACGCGAGCCTCGATCATCGAGGCCGCCCGGAACATGAACTTCTCGCCGGAGCTCGTGCGCGAGGGAGTCACCTACTCGATGAACGGCGACGAGGACACGTACATGGTCACCGACGTCCAAGTCGTGCAGTACGACGCGGTCGCCAAGATCTTCAACGACATCGGAACGCTCCACACCGATCTCGACGACGACTGATCAGGCAGCGACGCGGACGGGCCGCCCGCACCTCGGTGCGGGCGGCCCGTCGCGGGTTCGGGTCGCGGGTGGTCACTCGCCGAGGTCGGCGCACTCCAGCAGCTCGCCCGTGAACGCGGCGGCGGCTTCGCTCGGCTCGTCGCCCTTCAGCTGGTCGTCGAAGTCCTTCAGTTCGTCGTCGTCGTACTTGGCGAGGACGTCGTCGAGGCAGTCCTCGTCGACCTTGACCCCGCCCTGCTCCAGTGATTTGACGATGTTGTCGCGTGTGCCGTCGCGGTCGACGCTGTCGCTGCACGCCCGAGGGTGCCGAGGCCGAACAGGCCGATGCCGGCCAGGGTGATGATGCGCTTCATGATGATGTGTTCTCTCCGCAGAGTTTGGTCACGGGTCCGCCGTGATCGGTGTGCAGCGCACTCGACGTCGGCGTCGAGAAATGGTTACCCCGCCCGAGGCACCCGCCGTGTTGCGCTGGCGCAACGTAGCAGGACCTCGGTGCGGACCGCTCGATCACCCGACGGGAAACGTCATCGCCCACAGGAGGGCGGTGAGCGACATGCCATCGGTGACCCGGCCCGCGCCGATCTCCTCGCGAACCGTCGACCAAAGCACCCATTCGATGCGTTCGGACTCGAACGGATCGGACGGCTCGCCCTCGTGCGTCGCGCCGGCCGCCGCGAACAGGTGGAAGGTCGCGTCGCTCGTGCCGTTCAACGGGTAGTAGGTCGTCAGCGGGCGCAGTGCATTCGGGCGCCAGCCGGTCTCCTCCAACGTCTCGCGGGCCCCGGCCTGCTCGGGCGTCTCGCCGGCGTCGATCCGGCCGGCCGGGATCTCCCAGCCCCAGGTATCGGTGATGAAGCGGTGGCGCCACAGCAGCAGCACCCCCCGGTCGGCATCGGTGACCACCACGCCCGACGCCGCCGCAGGCATGCGCACGACGTGGTGGTCGAACCGGTGGCCGTCGGGCAGCTCGACGTCGGCCAACGTCAGGCGCACCCACTCGCTGTCGTACACGCACCGTTCGCCGTGTACGTCCCACTTCATGCGGTGATCAGCTCACGCAGGCAGTAGCGATGCCATCGAAGATCGCTTCGCTGGCCGGGCTCACCTCGCCGCTGCTGTAGTCGTCGGTGAGGGTCTTCACCTCGTCCTGGTTCAGCGCTGCCAGCTCGGTGTCGAGGCACGCTTCGTCGACGGTGCCACCCACCTGCAGGTCCGACAGCAACGCCGGCTGGAGCCGCTTGACGCTGTACCCGGTGGCCGTGAGCTCACGCTCGCCGGTGATCTCGACGGAGAAGTCCCAGGTGTCACCCTCGTTGTCCACGGCAGTGCACGTGTACACCGTGCCCTCGTCGGTGTTGTCCGGCTTCTCGCACGCTGCGTCGGCGAACGTGTACCCGTAGTTCTGGGCCAGATCGCCGTCATCGTCCTCGATGAAGTCCTCGCCCTCGGACTTGAAGTCCGTGGAGTCGGGCGAGCAGGCGGCGAAGCCGAGCAGGGCAATGGCGCCGATCGCCGGCAGGAGCAGTCGTTTCATGGTGAGGGATCCTCCGCAGGGTGCGTTCAAGGGGTGATCGTGGTCGGTGGGGTGCATGCCCTCAATGCCTCGAGGAACTGCAGGGTTTGCGGGTCGGTGCTCGTCGGCTCGCGCAGCTGCTCGTCGATTGCCTCGAGGGCGCCGTCACTGAAACCGTCGAGCACATGGCCCACACAGTCGACGTCGGCCTCGAGACCCTGATTGCGCATCGCTTCGATGATGTCGTCACGGGACCCGCCGCGATCGACGCCGCCACATGCGACGAGGATGGCAGCGGACGTGAACGTCACGAAGCCGGCCCGTCGCAGTTGCACGACGGGTCGAACTACCAGCGCGCCGTCGGCCGCCGACGGTTCATCGCCGCTGCGTGCGGTGCGTGCGCGCCGGAGCGTGTCGGCCGTCGTGAGCGCGAGCGCCAGCCAGACCATCGCGAAGCCGATCACGGTCGTCGGGCGCAGCTCTTCGTGGTACGCCAGCCAGCCGAGCAGGAAGTTGATGATGGGCACTGCGTACTGCATCGGACCGAGCACGGTGAACGGCACACGGAGGGCCGCGTAGCCGAACATGACGAGCGGTGCCACGGTCACGATGCCGGCCAGGGCGATCAGCACGCCTTGTGCGGGCGTAGCGAGCGACGGCACACCGTCGTCGCGGCCGAGGCCCCAGCGGATCAACGTGATCGCCGGCACCGCGAGCACGAGCGTCTCGGCGGCCAGGCTCTCCATCGGGCCGAGGGCACGCGCCGTTTGCACAGTCCGTAGAACGTCCACGACACGGCGATGACCAGCACGAGCACCGGGACGCGGCCGTAGCCCGCGGTCAGCACCACGACGGCCGCCACCGTGAGCGCGGCGGCGACCCGCTGCACGGCGTGCATCCGCTCGCCGAGCACGACGACGCCGAGCGTCATGGTTCCCAGCGGCGCCAGGAAGTAGCCGAGCGCCGTCTCCACGACGTTGTCGTGGGTGACCGCCCACACGTACGCCGTCCAGTTGGCGGTGAGCAGCACCGCCGCCAGGGCGACCCGCCACGCCAGCTGGGGCCGGCGCAACGCCGTGAGCATCGGCCGCAGGCGGCCTCTGAGGGCCAGCACGCCGATGAGCAGCACGCCGCTGCCGAGCACCCGGTAGCCGATCAGCTCGAACGGGTCGAAGTGGTGCAGCTCCTTCCAATAGATCGTCAGGAGGCCCCACAGCAGGTAGGCGCCGAACCCCACCGCGGCGCCGGTGCGCACGTCGTCGTTCACGCGCGCGACCGAGACTACTGGCGTGGGAGACTTGGGGCCGATGGACATTCGCGGTCGTGGGCGACGACGAGCGGGCCGCGGCCGCCATGGCACATTTAAAAAACCGCCGACTGGATCGCCCGACCAGCGCGTGACGCGGTGCGCCGTCGGGGCACGTTCACGCGTCAGCGGCGGCACCGGTCCGAACCTGATGTTCGATGTGCTGTCGACGCTCGAGGTGCCGTGGGAGCGCACGACGATCCTCCAGGTGGACGAGCGCCTCGCGCCCGACGGCTCGCCCGATCGCAACGCCACGCACCTCAGCGCGCACCTCGGCCAGGCGGCACGCGCCGCCACCGTGCGGCTGATGCCGGTCACCGCCACCGATGTGCGCCGGGCCGCGGGCCGCTATGCCGCACACGTTGCCGCGGCGTCGCCGATCGATGTCGTGCACCTGGGCATGGGCGACGACGGCCACACCGCGAGCTGGCCCCCCGGTGACCCGGTGGCGATCTCACGGGAGCGGACACGCCGGCGGTCGCCGTGATCGGCCCGTTCAACGGTCTCCGGCGGATGACGCTGACCCCGCCCGTCGTCAACGGGGGCAGGGCCCCGGCTGATGTACGTCACGGGGGAGGGCAAGGCGGCGATGATCGAGCGCTGGCTGGCCCAGGATCCGACCCTGCCGGTGGGACGGCTGCGCCGGCGCAACACCGTGGTGGTGCTCGACCTGCCGCGGCCCGCCGGCTGCCCAGTCGGTAGCGTCGAGCTCGTGACCGTCGCCCCGTTCGATGTCCTTGCCTCGCCCGAGTGGCGGGCCCTCCTCGCCCACCGCGACGACCTGCTCGACACCAACCTCCGCGACCTGTTCGCCGCGGATCCACAGCGGGCCGCGACGCTGACGTTCGCTGCCGCCGACCTGCACGTCGACGTCTCCAAGCAACGGATCACGGCGACGACGATCAGTCGCCTGGTCGAGCTCGCGCGCGCCGCCGGTGTCGAGGCCCGCCGTGATGCGATGCTGCGCGGCGAGCAGATCAACGTCACCGAGCAGCGAGCGGTGCTCCACACCGCCTTGCGTGCACCCCGTGGCTCGGTCATCGAGGTCGACGGCCACGACGTCGTGGCCGACGTGCACGCCGTGCTGGACAGGATGGCGGCGTTCGCCGATCGGGTGCGCAGCGGCGAGTGGAAGGGAGCCACCGGCCGTCGGATCCGCACCATCGTCAACATCGGCATCGGCGGCAGCGACCTCGGCCCGGCGATGGCGTACCGGGCGTTGCGCGCCTTCGGCCATCCCGATCTGGACGTGCCGCTTCGTCTGCAACGTCGACGGCGCCGACATCGCCGCCAACCTCGCCGACCTCGACCCGGCGAGACGCTCTTCGTCGTCAGCTCGAAGACGTTCACGACGATCGAGACGCTCACCAACGCCCACACCGCCCGGGCGTGGCTCGTCGAGGCGCTGGGCGACGAGGCCGGTCGGCGCAGCACTTCGTCGCCGTCAGCACCAACGCCGCCGAGGTCGCGAAGTTCGGCATCGACACGGCCAACATGTTCGGGTTCTGGGACTGGGTCGGCGGCCGCTACTCGGTCGATTCGGCGATCGGTCTGTCGCTGATGATCGCCATCGGGCCCGACCGCGTTCGGCGAGTTCCTCGGCGGGTTCCACACCATCGACGAGCACTTCGGCGAGCGCCGCTCGAGCGCAACGTGCCCGTGCTGCTCGGCCTGATCGGCATCTGGTACACCAACCTGCTCGGCTGCGAGAGCAAGGCGGTCCTGCCGTACGCGCACGAGCTGCGCCGGTTCGCGGCGTACCTGCAGCAGCTCGACATGGAGTCGCAACGGCAAGCAGGTCCGCCTGGACGGGTCGCCGGTGGACGACGCACCGGGCCGATCGTGTGGGGCGAGCCCGGCACCAACGGGCAACACGCCTTCTACCAGCTGCTGCACCAGGGCACCCGGCTGGTGCCGGTCGACCTCATCGGCTTCGCCGTGCCCGAACCACGACCGTTTCAGCACCAGCACGACCTGCTGTCGCCAACCTGTTCGCGCAGGCCGAGGCGCTCGCGTTCGGCAAGACGATCGACGAGGTGCGGGCCGAAGGCATGCCCGACCACCAGCTCGCCGCACCGCGCCTTCCCGGGCAACCGGCCGAGCACGACGATCCTGGCCGAGCGGCTGACGCCGTCGGTGCTCGGCCAGCTGATCGCGCTGTACGAGCACATCGTGTTCGTGCAGGGAGCGTGTGGGACATCAACAGCTTCGATCAATGGGGGGTCGAGCTGGGCAAAGCCCTGGCGACCGGATCAGCCCGAGCTGACCGGACCGGCTCCGGAGCCGGGCCGGCACGACTCCTCCACGTCGGCGCTCGTCGGCTGGTACCGCGCCCATCGCGCAGGCGGCGATGGCGGCTGACTCGCTGGAGCGGGTCACCAACCTGCTCGCCTTGCTGCTCGAGGCCCGCACGCCCCTCACGCTCGATCAGATCGCCCACGACCTCGCCGACCAGTACCCGGCGACCGAGGGGGCCCGTCGCGTGGCGTTCGAGCGCGACAAGGCGTTGCTGCGCAACGAGGGCGTGCCGATCGAGACCGAGGTGCTGACCGGCGAGCAGGCCGGTCAGACCGGCTACCGGATCGACCGCGCCCGGTACGAGCTGGACCTGCAGCTCGAGCCCGCGGAACGCCGCGCCTTGCAGGTCGCGCTCGCCGCCGTCCGATTCGCCGGCGACTCGGGTGGGCTCGCCGCCGGTGACGGCGCATGGAGCGAGTCGGCGCTCTGGAAGGTCGGCGCCGATCCGGACGACACGGCCGATGACGCCACCTCCGGCCTGGCTGCGTCACTGCCCGCCGTCGCCGGCCTCGCCCCGTTGCACGCCGCGGTGTCCGCACGATCGACGGTCACGTTCGAGTACCGCGATCGCCGGCGCACGCTCGATCCATGGGGTCTCCTCGCCCGCGAGGGCTTCTGGTACGTCGTCGGCTTCGACCACGCCGCCGCCGAGCAGCGCACCTACCGGGTCGATCGCATCGACGGTGGGGTCGCGATCGGCGAGCGGGCCGCGCACGAACGCCCCGCCGACTTCGACGTGCGCCGCGCCTTCCCCGTCGACCCGAAGCGGATGGGCGGCGGGACCGCGACGGCACTGGTCGCGATCGACGCCCCGCGCGCGCGGGGGCGCAGCCGCGAGCTGGGCGACGAGGCCGTGCGCGAGCGCCGCCCGGACGGCTCCGTCGTGCTGGAGGTGCCGTGCGCCAATCCGCTCGCGTTCCGCTCGTGGGTGCTGGGCTTCGCCGAACACGCCGAGGTGCTCGCCCCGCCGGAGCAGCGCGACGCGATCGTCGAGTGGTTGACCGCCATGGCGGGCGCGACATGAGCGTGCAGGCCCAACGGCGGCGTGGCCCGCGCCCGGCGAACGTGCGCCTGCGCCGCCTGCTGGTGATGCTGCCCTGGCTGATGGAACGCGGCGAGGTGCCCCTGGCCGACATGGCCCGCCGCTTCCGGCTGTCCGAGAACGAGCTGGTGGCCGACCTCGAGTTGGCGTCGTTGTGCGGGCTGCCGCCCTTCGTCGACGAGCTGATCGACGTGTTCGTCGACGAGGGCATGGTCTACGCCGGCGTGGCGCGGGTCTTCACCAAACCGTTGCGCCTCACCGCACCGGAGGCGTTCGCGCTGATGGCCGCGGGCCGCGCCGCACTGGAGCTGCCCGGCGCCGAGCACGACGGCGCCCTCTCGCGGGCGCTGGCCAAGCTGGACGCGGCGCTCGGTGAGGCCGAGCTGCGCGTCGAGCTGTCGGCCCCTCCGGGCAGTGACGACCTGGCGGCGGCGGCGGCGGCCGGCGAGGTGTTGCTGATCCGCTACTGGTCTGCGGCGAGCGAGACGGCGACCGATCGGCGCATCGCGGCCACGTGCCGTGTTCAGCGACCGCGGGCACTGGTACCTGCTCGCCGACGACCTCGACCTGCTCGGGGCCGGCGCCGACGCCGAGCGCACGTTCCGGCTCGACCGGATCGAGGGTGCCGACCGCACGGGGAGCGCGTGGACGCCCGAGACGCGACGCCGCCGACGGATGGTTCGCCGACGACGCGGTCACGACCACCCGGCTGCGCCTCGGGCCGCAGGCGATGTGGGCGGTCGAGCGTTACCCGGTGCGATCCGTCGTGCCCGATGCGTCAGGCGGGGCCGAGGTGGAGCTGCCGGTCGCCAGCGAACGATGGCTCGCCCGGCTGCTGCTGAGGCTGGGGCCGCACGCGGTGGTGCTCGAGCCGCCGGAGTGGCGCCGCCTCGGGGCGTCCGCGGCGGCTGCCGTGCTCGTCCGCTACCGCTGAGCCGGTGGGCTACGGGGCGAACGGGGTGAGGTCGGCGGGGGTGGCGACCTGCAGCGCCTGCAACAGATGGGGCAACACGGCCGCGGTGGCCTCCGCGTCGGCGAGCGCGTCGTGGGCGCGGCCGGGCTGCACCCCGTAGCGGTCGCACAGGTCGGCCAGGCGGTGGGACAGCTGCCGGTCGGGATCGAGCGCCCGCGACATGCGCAACGTGCACAGGGGCAACGCTCCCGGCCAGCTGACGCCGGCGCGCCGGGCGGCCCGGCGCAGGAACGCGACGTCGAAGCCCGCGTTGTGTGCCGTGACCACCGAACCGTGCAACCGCGTGGCCATCTCGGCCATCACCTCCGATTCGCGCGGCGTGTGGCGCAGCATGCCGCGGGTGATGCCGTGCACATCGCGAGGCCCGAGGCGGGCGATCGGCCACCACCTCGGCCGCACGTAGGTGCTCCATTCCGACACCACGGCACCGTGGGCGTCGATGGTGACCACCGCGACCTGCAGCAGCCGGTGGCGGCGGGGCCGCAGGCCCGAGGTCTCGACGTCGACCACCGCGAAGCGGGTGGTGGCGAGCTCGCCGGGACCGGCTGCAGGGACCATGGACGTCATCGGGTTCCACTGTAGGCAGCGGGTGCAACAGAGTTGCCCGACCCGTTCGGCTCCGGCCGGCGGCCGGCGTGGACGGGACGCGGCCGGGCATGGCAGCGTGAGCGGTGCCGCCGCAGGGGCGCGACGGCCGAGCACCAATTGGGGGTGTGCCGGGATGACCACCGTCGACCGCATCGACAGCGCCGAACAGATCGACCTCGCGTCGCACGGGACGTTCGCCACCGGCCATCCCTGGGCGCAGTACGCGTGGCTGCGCAACAACGACCCGGTGTACTGGCAGCCGGAGGCGGACGGGCCGGGCTTCTGGGCGATGACCCGCTACGAAGACGTGCGGCGGGTCAGCCGCCAGCCGAGCTGTTCAGCTCGGCGGCCGGGGCGTGATGATGGCCGACCCCGACGAGGACCAGCCGCACGCTCAGCGCTGATGATGCTGACGATGGACCCGCCGCAGCACGACCGGTTCAAGCTGCTGGTCAGCCGCGGGTTCACGCCCCGCAACGCCCAGTCGCTCGCCGACCGGGTGGCGCAGCTCGCCACCGACATCGTCGACGACGTCATCGACGCCGGCCGCTGCGACCTCGTCCACGACATCGCCGGGCGCCTGCCGTCGGGACTGATCGCCGAGCTGATGGGCATCCCGCGCGCCGACGGCGAGCGGGTGTACGACCTGACGGAGACGATGCACACCTTCGACGCGTCGGTCACGCCGCAGAGCGCTCCTGGCCACGAGGAGATGCTGCATTCGCGCCGAGGTCGCCGAGCACAAGCGGCGCCAGCCCGGCGACGACATCGCTTCGGTCCTCGTCCAGGCCGAGGTCGACGGTGACCGCCTGACCGATGCCGAGATCCAGTGGTTCTTCCTGCTGCTCGTCAACGCCGGCGGCGACACCGACACGCGAACCTCGTGCGGAGCGCTGGGAATCCCGACCCACTCCTCGAAGGGCGATCAGGTGGCGGCGGGGCCGGACGCACCGACGGCAATGGCCGGCACGGTCGAGCGGGCTGTGCCGCGGATGCTGACACTGCGCATCCACGAACCGGGGCCGGGTACCGCGGTGGTAGCAGTCGAGGGCACGGACGGGCAGGCCGGTATCAGCGTCTGGTTCTGGCTGTACGGGGCCGACGCAGGCGACCGAGCACCCGCGGTGCTCAAGAGCTGGCAAGGGTGGCTTGCGGACCTGTTCCCGGTGCCGGACTGATCAGCGGCGCGGTACGAGCTCGATCGCCACCGGTCGCCCTGGTGACTCCGGAACGCAACAGGTGAGGTCGTTGCGGCACTGCGCCAACGGGGGCTCGGCGTCGAGCGACGCGCGGACCGCGTCGAGCTGGGCAGAGAACGTCTCAAGCTCGGCGATCCGTTCGGCGATCTCCGCTTGCTTCTGATCGACCAGCAGGCTGACCCGCTCGTGCGCGGCGCCGCAGTTCGTGCCGGCCCAGACCGGGATCAGCGCGGTGATCTGCTCGCAGCTCAGCCCCATTCGGCGGGCTCGAGTGATGAACCGCAGGCGGGCGGCGGCGTCGTCGGCATAGTCGCGGTAGCCGGATGCCGTGCGAGCCGGGACAGACATGAGCCCGACCCGTTCGTAGTACCGAACCGTCGAGGTCGGGACCCCCGCGGATTCGGCGAGCTCAGAGATCCGCACCCACCCACGGTAAACCTTGCACCCCCGTGCAGGGTCAAGGTCTTGACCTTGCACATGAGTTCAACTTCTACGTTCCAGATGACGACCGGAATCAGCTGGTCTCCAACCCAGGAGGAACGTCATGGGAACCTTCACCCGCGACAACACCGAGCTCGCCGTCGACATCGACGGCGCCGGCCAGCAGCATCGTGCCGAGGCCGGCGGGATGACCGTCGCCCTCGAGCGGTGGAACACCGGACTCGACACCGCCGAGTGGTTCGCCGACCTGCCCGGCGGCTCGTGCCAGGAGCCGCATTGGGGCTACTGCCTCCAGGGCAAGGTGACCATGCGGTACAGCGACGGCGAGACCGAAGTCCTCACCGCCGGCCAGGCCTACTACATCAGGCCCGGCCACAACGCCCACATCGACGACGACGCCGAGTTCGTCGAGTTCACCCGGGCCGACCAGACGCCCGGCATCAACACCGTCGAGCTGTAGCCAGACGCCCTGGCTGCTGGCTCGTCACTGAATGAGCGGCATTGACCGAGGGCAGTCAGACGAGGCCGTCGAAGAGATCAGTCAGCATCCTTGCCTCGTGCTCTTGCTCGGGCCATGCGATCGCGTACCACTCCCGCCGGACGCGCCGCTCCCATTGCTCGGTGTTGGTCGGGTCGTCAGACATGACGTGTAGTTGGCTCTTGTGCTCGCGAAGGCCGGCGACGATGCGACCAGTGACTTCTCGACAGTCGACGGTGATCCGGATCTGCTCGTCCGGGATGCCGCGCATGTGGTACGTCTGCTCCGGGTCGAAGGCGTAGAGCCCGAGCTCAGCCCGCTGGCGGTTCCATCGTTCGAACACCGACTGCGGGACCGCGCCGTGCGCCAGCCGCTGGAACCCGGAACCGTCGTTCGAGCGCAGTCGAGCGAATGCCTCGTCGGTGGCTGCACCGATCGCGATGTGATCCGGATGCCCGAAGATGCCGTCGGGGCCGAATGTCACGACAACAGCGGGATCCTCCTCCTCAAGTATCCGCGCAACCGCCGCGACGAGCTCGTCGAGGGGAACGTCGGCGACGCCGCCGTCCGGTAGGCCTAGCCACTCGTGACGGTCGGGGACGCGGCCGATTGCTCGCCACGCAGCTTCGTCCTCGGCCCGGCGGATGGACCCGAGGGTCCGTCGTGTGGCCGGGAATCCGTCTCGGATCTCCCCGTGCTCGCCGAAGGTGGCGTGAACCAAGACGAACCGGAAGTCCGGCTCTTCGGCGTGCAGAGCGACGCTGCCGGCAGCCCCGTACGCATCGTCGTCCGGGTGCGCGAAGACGCAGGCAAGGGTCCGGTTGCGAGACACACCCGCAGTATCGCCTCGGGGACGTGCCGGGGGGCGGGTGTCTGCGCTGTCCGCGTCGGTAGGACGTACCGGGTCACACGGGAGAGTGCTACGGCTTAGGTTCGGACGGTGACGAACGAGCAGCGGGTCCGGACTTCTGGCGTCGGGTGTGGAGCGACGGCGACATCGCGTTTGTACACGAGTTCTTCACACCGCACTATCGCGAGAACGATCGCGACCGGACCCCGGATGGCCACGCCCGCGGCGCGAGGGCGTTCAGGGAGTTCTTCCCGGACTTCCGGACCGAGGTCATCGGACTGATGGACTTCGGCGACGTCGTCGTGAGCCGGGTGGTCTTCCGCGGGACGTACGCCGGTGGCTGGGTGGGCGTGGACAGTACCGGGGCGACCACCGAGGTGAGCGGGGTTGACGTCTTCCAGTTCAAGGACGGGCTTGTCTTCGAGCACTGGCACGAGGCCGACCACGAGCTGATGTGGGAGCAGTTGGGAGTGTCCCTCCCGCCGGGCTAGCGAAGACGACGTGCTCGAACGCACCGATCTGCCGCGATCCGGTGCGTTGTCAGCCCAGGTCGGCGAGTAGCAGGCGACCGGCGTTGCGGCCGGGGCGGCCACTGACGGTGCCGCCGGGGTGGGCGAACTGGCCGCCGTGGCAGGAGCCGCCGATGGTCGACGGGCTGCGGGCGGCGAGCGAGGTCGGGATCTCGACGATCATCTGCAGCACGGCATCGCGGGGAAGGCCGGTGCGGTCGTAGACCAGGTCCATCAGCGCCCGGCCGTGCTCCAGGCCGAGCAAGTACCTCGCCGTCGCCTGGTGACACGGGCCAGCCATCGGTCAGCCTGCCGTCTCGGCGGCGAGCGCCCGGACCAGGTCGGCGGCCGGCATCGTGCGCAGCCGTTGCCAGCCCTGGCCCGCCCACAGGTGCAGATGGTCCGCATCGCCCGCCGCGGCCGCTGCCGTGCGCAGCGGCCGGGTGACGTGGTGCACCTCCGGGTAGCCCCGCGGTGCGGCGGCGTCGTGCTCCCGGAGGAGGGCGTTGACCAGGCCGCGCGCCGGCCGGCCGGTGAAGGCCCGCGTCATCGTCGTCCGGTCGAAGCGCGGGTCGCTCAGCGCCGCCAGGTGGGTCGGGTGGGTGCCGGCTTCCGGGCAGCCGAGGAACGCCGTGCCGAGCCCGGCCCAGGTCGCGCCGGCCGCGATGGCGGCGGCAACGTCTGCGCCGTCCATCAGCCCGCCGGCCGCGACCACCGGTAGGTCCGTCTCAGCCCGAACGGCGGCCACCAGGTCGAGCAGCGGGACCGCCGGTCCGGTGCTGTCGTCGTCGGTGAAGCCGCCGCGGTGGGCTCCCGCCTCGACGCCCTGGGCCCACAGCCCGTCCGGCCCGACCTCGAGCGCCTGTCGTGCCTCCCCGACCGTGGTCACCGTGACGAGCACCGCCGACCCCGCCGCCTGCAGCTCGGCGACCTGCATGCGGGTCGGGCAGCCGAAGGTCAGGCTCACCACGGGCACACCGGCGACGGTGGCCAGCTTGGCGGCGAGCGAGTCGTCGTCCCAGCGAGGCTCGCCGGCCTCGACGCCGAGACGCGCGGCGAGCGGCGCCAGCCGGTCCCGGTAGGCCGCCACGGCAGCCGGGTCGGGCGCGGCTGCCCCGGGCAGGAAGACGTTCACCCCGAACGGCCGGTCGGTGCGCCGGCGTACCTCGGCGATCTCCTCCCGCACCGCGTCGGCGGTCTTGTAGCCGGCGGCCAGGAAGCCCAGCCCGCCGGCCCGGGAGACCGCCTCGACCAGATCCGGGGTGGAGGGCCCGCCGGCCATCGGAGCAGCGGCGACGGGCACCGTGAGCTGGGGCAGCACCCCCCGAGCGTAGGCGCGGGCCGCCACGCCAAGTCGACGCAAACTGCCCTTAAGCGGACCGGTGCTGCGGTTACCCTGGGAGTCCGGCTGCCGCCGGAGCACCAACCATGGGGGAGATCCACTCGTGACACCGGGGCGACCCGTCGTACGCCGAACCGCCGTCCGCCGCCTGACCACCGCCCTGGGGGCGTTGCTGGGTGCGGCACTCACCGTCAGCGTCGTGCCGGCCAGCCCGGCCGCCGCCGCGTTCACCCTGCGCGCCGAACAGGCCGCCGCCGCCGCGCAATGCGGCGTCGGGCTGGGCAACTCCGAACGGGGTGGCGGCACCCGGAAGGCCCGCGCGCTGATGGCTGGCCGCGCCGATCTCGACGAGTACGGCTGGTTCCACCTGGCCGCCAACCCGAGCTGGCGGCCGGTCAGCACGCTGGACAGCAGCGGCAAGGGCCACATGCACTCGCTGAACTACCTGCTGCCGCTGCTGCGCCGCGGGGTCGCGGGCGGCCACAAGGACATGCTCGACCGGTTCTACTTCCTGCTGCGTGACTGGGTCCGGGACAACAAGCCCGGCGGACCGACCAGCCGCTACGCCTGGGGGCCGCCGATCTACGAGGGCTTCCGCGCGCAGGTGCTGGTCTGCGCCGCCGCCGGCCCGAGGGGCCAGCAGCCGTGGCTGCTCAAGGCCTTGAAGAGGCACGGCGAGATGATGGCCAACCCGCGGCGCTACGAGGGCATCAACAATGCCTCGCTGCACCAGTCGATGGGCCTCTACGCGATCGGGGCGACGCTCGGCCGGCCGGCCTGGCGCCGGCTGGCCATCGCCCGCGAGCGCACCCTTGCCGCTGCGGCTCATCCACGACGACGGCTCCGACGAGGAAGGCGCGCTCACCTACGCGGTCAACAACTACCGCTGGTTCAGGCACGCCGCCGAGCGGTTGCGCCGGGCCGGTGACCCGGTGCCGCCCGAGCTGCTGCGCACCGAGCGCATCCCTGGCTTCATCGCGGCCGCGACCCGCCCCGACAGCCGGGTCGAGGCGCTCGGCGACACCAGCCCTTACCTGTTGAACCCCAACCACTGGATCGGCACGTCGGCGGAGTTCGTCGCGACCGGTGGCGCCTCGGGTGCCCCGCCGGCCGACACCTTCACGAGCTTCGCGGGCGGCTACGTCTTCGGCCGGTCCGGCTGGGGCAGCAAGACGCGACCGTTGACCGAAGAAACCTACTTCAGCGTCCGGGCCGGGCAGGGCGAGCACGTCCCGCACGCGCACGACGACTCCGGCTCGGTCACCCTCTACTCGCACGGCTCGCCGCTGCTGTTGGACACCGGGCAGTGGCGCTACACCTACGGCACCACCCGAAGCTTCGTGGTGTCCCGGGCCGCGCACAACGTGATCGTGGTCGACGGCGTGAAGCGCAGCAGGCCGCGGCCCGAGCTGCGCACCACCCGGGTCGACGGGCTGGACCTCACCACGGTCGTCGACCGCGGCTACAGCGGGGTGACGCTCACCCGGACGGTGGCCTATGACCGGGTCGAGGACGTCGTCCTGGTCTGGGACCGGCTTCGCTCAGCGAAGCCGGTGCGGGCCAGCCAGCAGTGGGGGCTCGGGCGGGACCGTGCGGTGCGCCTGGACGCCGATGCCGTGCACACCTCGGGTCCGGGTGCCAACGTCTCGATGCTGTTCACCTCAGGTGGTGCCCCGCTCGACGTGGCCAAGGGCCGGAAGAAGCCGATGCGCGGCTGGAACAGCCAGGCGTACGGCGAGCTGTCGTCCGCGCCGTCGGTGCGAGCCATCCAGAAGGGCACCTCGCTCTCGTGGCTGACCGTGCTCACCCCTCGGGCCGAGGGCGTCGCCGCCTCCACCGTCTCTGCTACGGCCGCGGTCAGCGCCACGAACGCGTCGGTGCTGCTCCGCACGGCCGAGGGCTCGGCGACCGTGAACCTGGACGGCGTCAGCGGGTCCCGCACGTCGCCCACCGTGGTGACCCCGGCTGCGGTGCCCACTGCCGACGTCGTGCTGGCGGGCAGCACGACGACCGTCCGCGGCACCGGCCTGGTGCCGTCCGGACCTGCGACGTTGGAGGCCTTGCCCGTCGGTGCCCTGGCGTGGAGCACGGTCGCCACCGGCAGCGCCTCGGCCGCCGGCACGGTCGAGCTGTCGGCACCGGTGCCCGCGACCGCTGACTTCCGGGTCGTCTCGGGCAGCGGGCCGTCCGCGCCGGTCCGGGTGACCGCCGCAGTGGCGCCGGCAGCACCGACCAACGTGGTCGCGACGCCGACCGGCAAGGGTCGGGTCACCGTGACGTGGGACCCGCCCACCGACACCGGCGGCGCGCCGCTGACCAAGTTTGCAGTCCGGGTCGACGGCAAGCGCGTCACGGTCCCGGCCGGCGCGCGTAGCGCCGTGGTCAGCGGGGTGCGCGCCGGTTCGCGGGTGGCCAAGGTGCGGGCCTTCAACCAGGTCGCGGTGTCGACCTGGACCGCGGCGCCGGCCGCTGTGCCGGCGTACCCGTCGGTCAACGGCCCGACCCGGGTCCGCAGGGGCGCCACGGCCACGCTTGACCTGGCCGGGCTGCTGCCGAACCAGCCGTCGACCCTGCGGGTCACCGTGCTGAAGTCCGGCAAGGTGACCACCCGAGCGGTCAAGCCGAAGTCCGACGGTACGGCGACGGTACGACTGCGGGTGTGGAAGACGGTGCGGGTCGTCGCGGTGAGCGGCGGGGTCACCTCGGCGCGGTGGCGGATCAGGGTGCCGTGACGGCCTCCGGGGCGGGCTGGGACTCAGCCGGCCTCGGACCGTCGGCCGGCCACGAGGTAGAGGTATCCGGCTACGAAGAACGGGGCCGCCAGGAAGAGAGCGAGCGCCGCGAGGGACCACGCGGAAGGCCCGCTGGACGTGCAGTCGCTCGACGCCTGCGCCACTTCCCGCACGGCGCTCGAGCACTCACCGGAGCGCCCGGCCATCAGCCCCACGGACCCCCCGGCCACGACCAGACCGCCGGGCCACACCAGGACACCCAGCAGCTTCTGCCGGCCGGACCACAGCGGCGACCACACCAGCAGGGCGACTCCCGCAAGCCACCCGAGAATCGGCGGGAAGCCGGTGACCAGCAGCACGAGGGCGGCGACCTCCCGGAAGCCGCGTCGGGCCGGGGTTCGATCAGGAGCTGCCGCAGCCACGATGTCCTCCGGCGACCCCAGCTCGTCGAGCAGGTTCCGGGCCTCGCCCTCGGTTGCCTCCGGCGTCAGCCCGGCGTCGAGATGGCTGCGGATCTGGGCCACGAGCTCTTCGCGGTCGGACCGCGGCAGGCGTCGGGCGACACGCTCGAGGCGATGCAGGTAGTCGTCGGCGAGCGGATGCAAGGTCGTGGTCATGTCGTCCCCTTCGCGAGGATGTCGTCGACGGTGTCGCGGAAGCGCGCCCACTCGGCGGTGAAGTCCGACAGGGCACGGCGACCTTTGGCGCTGACGGTGTAGTACTTCCGTGGTGGACCGCCCGAGTCGGAGTCACGCCAGGAGCTGGCGACCCGACCGTCCTTCTGCAACCGGGACAGCAGGGGGTACAGGGTCCCCTCACCGGTGACCATGCCGTCCAGGGCGCCGAGGCTGCGCACCAGATCGAACCCGTAGCGTGGTTCTTCCGCCAGCAACGCCAGGACGCAGTACTCCAGTGCACCCCGACGGAGCTGGCTCAGCAGGTCTGCTCCGACTACCACGGTTCACAAGGTACCTCGGCTAGCCAGGCAGATCAACACCTGTCGGTCCATTTCCCGGGCGCAGGCCGGGTGGCGACGGCTCGAAGCCCCGCGCCGGCGGCGGCCGGCTTGCCGCAGCACGAGCTGGAGGCCGGGTCGATCAGTGTGACGACCCTCGGGATGTACGGCACCGAGGAGTTCGCCGCCATCATCAACCCGCCGCATGCGTCGGCCCTTGCGGTCGGCGCAGCTCGCGAGGAACCGGTCGTCGTCGACGGACAGTTGCGGGTCGGTCAGGTGATGCGGATGGCGCCGTCCGTGGACCATCTGCCGGTTGACGGCATCCTCGCGTGACGGGCCGGCCTAGTCGCCGAGGCGGGCCTTGAGGCCGTCGAGCTCGGTCATCAGCATCGCAGGGACCTTGTCGGTGCCGATCTTCTCGAACCACTCCTGGATCTGGGGGACCTCGCCGCGCCACTCGGCCGGGTCGACCCTGAGGACCTGCTCGACCTGCTCGGGGGTCATGTCCAGGCCGTCGAGGTCGAGGGAGTCGGGGGTGGGGACCAGACCGATGGCGGTCTCGACCGCAGCGGCGCGACCCTCGATGCGTTCGATGACCCACTTCAGGACGCGGCCGTTCTCGCCATAGCCGGGCCAGAGGAACCCGCCCTGCTCATCGCGGCGGAACCAGTTGACGTAGAAGATCGTCGGCAGCTTGACCGCGTCGGCTCCCTTGCCCATCGCGACCCAGTGCCCCAAGTAGTCCCCGGCGTTGTAGCCGATGAACGGCAGCATCGCCATCGGGTCCCGCCGTACCACCCCGACCTCACCGGTCGCGGCGGCGGTGGTCTCCGAGGACAGGGTGGCGCCCATGAAAACCCCGTGCACCCAGTCCCGGGCCTCGTACACCAGCGGGATCGTGGTCTTGCGCCGACCGCCGAACAGGATCGCCGAGATCGGCACGCCGTTGGGGTCGTCGTACTCCGGGGCGATGATCGGGCACTGGGTGATCGGCGTGCAGAACCGGGAGTTCGGGTGCGACGACGGCTCGCCTGCCTCGCCGACCTCCGGGGTCCAGTCCCGGCCCTTCCAGTCGGTCAGGTGGGCCGGCGGCTCCTCGGTCATCCCCTCCCACCAGATGTCGCCGTCGTCGGTCAGCGCCACGTTGGTGAACAGCGAGTTGCCCTTGGCGATCGTGCGCATCGCATTGGGGTTGGTGCCCCAGCCGGTGCCCGGCGCCACCCCGAACAGGCCGAACTCCGGGTTCAGCGCGTAGAGCCTGCCGTCCTGACCGAACCGCATCCACGCGATGTCGTCACCGAGGGTCTCGACCTTCCAGCCCGTGATCGTCGGGTCCAGCATCGCGAGGTTCGTCTTCCCGCAGGCGCTGGGGAAGGCCGCTGCGACGTAGTGCACGGCCTGCTCGGGGGAGGTCAGCTTGAGGATCAGCATGTGCTCGGCCAGCCAGCCCTCGTCCCGGCCCATCACCGAGGCGATCCGCAGCGAGAAGCATTTCTTGCCCAGCAACGCGTTCCCGCCATATCCCGACCCGTAGGACCAGATCGTGCGCTCCTCGGGGAACTGGGTGATGTACTTCGTGTCCGAACACGGCCACGGCACATCGGCCGCACCCGGCTCCAGTGGGGCACCCACTGAGTGCAGACACGGCACGAACTCGGCATCGGTGCCGCCCGCGGTCATGCCCGCCAGGACCTGGGCGCCCATCCGCGCCATGATCCGCATCGAGCACACCACGTACGCCGAGTCGGTGATCTCCACCCCGAACATCGGCGACTCGGCCTCCAACGGACCCATGCAGAACGGGATCACGTACATCGTCCGGCCCCGCATGCTCCCCCGGTAGAGGTCGGTCATCACCGCCTTCATCTCCGCCGGCGCCATCCAGTTGTTCGTCGCCCCGGCGTCGGCCTCGTCCCGCGAGCAGATGAACGTCCGGTCCTCCACCCGGGCCACGTCCGAGGGGTCCGATGCGCACCAGAAGGAGTTCGGCTTCTTGTCCTCCGCGAGCCGCACCAGCGTCCCGGCCGCCACCAGCTGACCCGTCAGCCGGTCCCACTCCTCCTCCGACCCGTCACACCACACCACCCGGTCCGGCTCGGTCAGCTCAGCCACCTCGGCGACCCAGTCCAGCAGCCGCCGGTGCGTGGTGGGGGAGTCGGTCGCGGGTGCTGTCATGGGAGAGAGATTCCCTTTCGCCTGGACGCCGAGGACCCGGAGGGGTCGGGTCACGGTAACCCGTAGGTCGGGTCTCCCGGCAG
Organism: uncultured Actinomycetota bacterium; assembly: GCA_963723975.1. GTDB lineage: Bacteria > Actinomycetota > Actinomycetes > JACCUZ01 > JACCUZ01 > CAVRTI01. The sequence goes on along the minus strand of CAVRTI010000020.1, from coordinate 37,809 downwards.
GGGGGTGCTGAGACAACTGGGCAAAGTGCTTGCCAGGGAGGCCCGGGCGGCGCACACTGCGCGGCTGCACCCCGGCTGGCGGATTGGCCGCCTGTCGCGCGGGGTAGGCCTCCCGGCACCAGAGCCCACCTCGACCCGGGAGCCCCGATGCACCTGCACCCGTCCCCTGCCCGTCCCCTGGCCGCCGAGGCCGGCGGCGCGATGACCGGCGTGGTCGTGGCCGTGCTCATCCTGCTCGCGGTCGGCGTCGGCGCCTTCTTCTACTTCGGCGGCGAGGCCGACGTCGACATCAAGAACCCCGAGGTCACCGTCACGAGCGACGAGACCCCCAAGTAGGTTCCGAGCACGCAGAAGGGCCCGCCGGACACCGGCGGGCCCTTCTCTGTCGCGCTGGGTCGTCTACGGCGTCCCTGTGCAGGGGGCCACGTAGGCGAGGCTGTAGCCAGAACCGGCCGGGGAGCCCGTGAGGGTGATGTCGACCATGGTCGGCGTCGAGCCGAGCAGCTTGTTGGGTGCCGTGGTGCAGCTGCGCCGCGGTCCCGTACGCCTTGGTGCTTGACGTAGTAGGCCTCCTCGGCGGTCTTCACGTGTGCTGGCCTCGGCCTTGCAGGCGGAGGTCTGGCTGTTGTCCTGGATGCCGGCGACGGAGAAGACGACCACGCCGGCGAGGATGCCGAGGATCGAGATGACGATGAGAAGCTCCACGAGCGTGAACCCGGACTCCTCAGCGGCAGCTGCGCGGAGCTTGGTGATCATGTCGACCGGTCCCTCTCGAGGATGAGTCCGCAACCGTCGTGGGACTCCCTAAGAGATGTTTCGGCCGAACGGGTGAGTCCTTGAGCAGGAACCGGCGACTATCTCGAGATCGAGCGGTGGGTTGACCACGACGATCACCCCGCGGACCACTCGTTGACTGTGGGAACTGCCCCGTTCGTTGTGGCCGCCGGACCTGCGACGTCGCCGTACGTGACGTCAGCACGGGAGAGGACGACGTCGTTGGTGTCCTTCGCCTCCATCAGCACCTGTCTCGGCGCCTGCGCCAGGTCGGGCACGGAGACCAGCGGCCCGGTGTAGCCCGCCGCGGGGCTCATGGCGCTGTGAAGGTGGCGCACGACCAGGCCTCGGTCCACGACGGTGTACGGCACGAGAGTGACGCCGAGGTCGACCGCAGCCAGCGGGGCGTCGACGGTCCCGTGCAGGGCGACCACCGTGGCGGGGAAGGCACCGGCCGTGCGGAGGATCGCGGTGGTCGCGGCCGATCCGGACACGTAAGGGGTGGCCACGCTCGTCCCTGAGGTGGGTCGCAGGGGGGCAGCGAAGTCCACGCTGACCGTGACGCCGTCCACCAGAGCGGTCGTCGACCCGACGACGTCGGGACTGGCGACGAGCACCTCGACGTACATCAGGTTGACGATGGCGGGGGTGAGCCCCGCCGCCGCGATGGTGACGGAGTCGGTGCGCAGCGCACCGTCCGTGCAGCCGGCGACCGGACAGGTCCGCAGCGTCGTCGTTCCCAGGGTGGTTGTCCCGTTGGTCAGGCGCACGCTCTCCGTCGCCGCCGACGTGCCGTTCAGGCGGCCGGTGACCGACACGGTCACCGAGAGGTTGGTGGCTTCCGGAGGGACCAGCCCGGCTGGGAAACGACCCACCCGCAGCGCGCGGCTGGTCGTGTTGCGGGCGACCGCGACGGACGCGGACGTACCGTCCACGACATCTCCCTCCGCGGGGTTCGTCCAGGCGGTCCCGGTGCCGGAGTTGGCAGCGAGGATCGCTCCCCCCGTCGACGGTGCAGCCGCAGGTAGCGCGGGGCTCTGGCTGGTGAGTCCCCGCAGCACCACGTGCTGTGGCGGCAGCGCCGGTCTCCTCCGCGCAGAGTTGGATGTCGGCACCAGATGGGACGTAGAGGCGGCTGTCGGCGGCGAAGACGAACTGGACGCCCGGCTGACCGGGGTCGCAGGCGCTGCGCGTGGGTTGCGCTGCCGTGGGGACCGGTACCGCGGCCGGCAACGTCGTGTTCGGTGTCCAGTTGAGCGGCGTCCCGCCGACGACGGTGGTGCCGGCGGTGGTGGGGACGTCCAGCTCCCGCGCCGCGGTTGTGGCGTCCCGGAAGTCGAAGTAGTAGGTGCCGGGCTGGAACCAGATGACGCGAGTGGTGCTCGCGCAGTTCAACGCGGTCTGCAGCGCCGCCCCGGACAGGTAGGTGCCTGGGGTGAGGGTGACGACCCGTGCCTGGGCGGTGCAGGCCGGCAGGGTCCGGACCACCGCCGGGTACGCGGTGGGCGCCGGCCATCCGGGGTCTGCGGGCACTGTCCCGGTGACGCAGGCTGGTGTCACGTTCGCGCCAGCGGCCGCGGTGCAGTCACCTGCACGGACGGCACTGTTGGGCCCGCTGCTGTCCAGAGTCGCCGGAGTGGCACCGCCGGGCACGGTCAGGCGCCTGTTGGCGAGGACCCTGCCACGCGCGGCCAGCCTTCTGGCACTAGCCACGGTCACGCCCTCGGTGGCCACGGTCGAGAGCGCCAGGACAGCCTGCGCCGGCTGGCTGGCCAACGCCGATGGGGCGTCGCCGCCGGACCCTGGCCGGGGGGTGCAGGTCACGTCGACGCGGGTCGCGTTGCCCAGCGCCGCGGCCGGCAGCGAGAAGCAGGTGGTCTGGCCGGAGGTCTCCAACCCGTCCGTCGTTCCGCGCACGGCGTTGATCGCGCCGTCGAGGGCACCTCCCCCGGCGTACGTCCGGGTCGCCTCGTCTCGCACGGCGAGCGTGGTGCGCTGCCCGGTCGTCGCGAACTGCAGGACGACACCGATGATCAGGCCGAACACCATCAGGAACGTCAGTGCGATGGCCAGGGCGCTGCCGTCGTCAGCGCCGGCGCGCACGCGCCTGAGGCGCCTCATGAGGCTCTCCGGCGCCCGGTGGCGAGAAAGGTGCCGCTCGGGTCGGTGATGGAGAGGTCGACCACGACAGTGGTCGTCCCGCAAGAGGTGACGACGGCACCCGCGGCTGTGCGACAGGTGGCAACCGGGGCGCCCGCGACATCGTGTGCCGTGGCAACGCTGCTGGTTATCGAGCTGCCGCTGTCGCAGTAGCGGCGCTCGACGCGCTTCGTCGCGCTCCCGGTCCAGACCCAGGCGGCCACCCGGGTCTCGGCCGAGCCGGTCAGCGGTGTCTCGGTCCAGGTGAACCGCGCGAGCAGGGTGTCGCCGGCGGCGAGGCAGGTCGATACCGCGCCGTCCTTGTCGACCGTCGTGGCGCTCTGTGCGTCGGGGGTCCACAGCGATGGGGTGATGGACGCGGTTGCGGTTGTCCGAGAGCCGCGCGATCGTGCCGTCGGTGGTCCGCCAGCCGATGATGAGGGCTCCGGTCATGGCCGGGATGATGACGCCGGTGATGGCGACGGCCGCCAGCAGCTCCACCAGGGTGAGCCCGGAGTCGGAGCGCAGTCTCTGGTGGTCCGGCGGGTCATGGCGCGCGCTTCGCGATCGCCACGGATTCCGACCCGCGGCCGTCGGTCGCGGTGACGGTGAGGGTCACCCGCTGCAGGCCCGAGTCGGTGCCGCAGGTGCTGGTGAACGCGGACGTGCCGTCCCAGTAGGCGACCGTCATCGCCGCCGAATAGCCGGTGGGCGGGGTGTAGGAAGAGGCGTAGGACGCGGCGCAGTTCGCGTACGCCGCACCCGCCACCGCCTCTGCGTACGCTCGGACCTCCCCCTGGCCCTCGGCCTGGCGGCGTCCCAGGTCCGAGACCTGGATCGAGGTCATCATCCCGCCGACCACCGCGACGCCCGAGATGCCGAGGATGGCCACCGCGAGGAGGAGCTCGACCAGGGTGAAGCCCCTGTCGCCGCCGGTGCGACCCGCGTCGCGCGCCCGGCGGAGCAGGCGACGCATCAGGTGCCGACCTTGCCGTAGATCCCGTACATCGCGCTGACCAAGGCAAGCGCGACGAAGCCGACGATGACGCCCATCACGATCAGGACGGCAGGCTCCATCAGCGTCGTGATCTGCTTTACCTTGTAGTCGAGCTCCTTCTCGTAGAACGAGGCGACTGTCTCGAGCTGTTCGTCCAGCGACCCGGTGTCCTCGCCGACCTTCAGCATCTGCCGCGCCGGCGCGGGGAAGAGACCGGTGTCGGCCAGTGGGCCGGCGATGCCCTCGCCACTCAGCATCGCTTCCCGCGCCGCAGACAGCTTGATCGCGGCCGGCCGGTTCGCGACAGCGTCCGCGGCGACGTTCATCGCCTCGCCGAGCGGCACGCCGGCTTGCAGCATCGAGGACATGACCCGGGCGAACCGCTCCACGATCGAGTACCGCAGCGCCGTGCCGACGACTGGCACCCTCAGCAGCACCCGGTCGCGTCGGAGCTTGCCGCGCTCGGTGCGCAGGTACAGCGACGACAGGACCACCAGGGTGACCGAGGCGACCACCCCCGCCCACCAGTAGTCGCGCACCAGGTCGGAGACCCCCAGCAGCATCCGTGTGGGCAGCGGCAGCTCCTGGTCGAACGAGGCGAAGAAGACGCGGAACTTCGGCAGCACGAACGTGACCAGGAGCAACGACACGGCGACGGAGAGGACGACGATCACCGCGGGGTACGTCATGGCCGACCGGATCTGGTTCTTCGCGGCGACCTCGCGCTCGACGTAGACAGTCAGCCGGTCCAGGACGGTGTCCAGGCTGCCGGTGAGCTCCGCCGAGCGGATCATGCTGCGGTAGGCCGCCGGGAAGACCTTGGGATGGCGGTCGAAGGCCTCGGCCAGGGGCTCACCCTGGCGCACGCCTTCGCCGACGTCGGCGAGGGCACGGCGAAGGGTCGCGTTCGACGCCTCCTGGGCGAGCAGGTCAAGCCCGTCGAGGATCGGGATGCCGCCGCGCAGGAACGCCGCCAGCTGACGGGAGAGGTGCATGAGGTCGGTGCCCTTGACCCGCGCCGGCATCACCTCGCGCGGTTCCCTGCGGACGCGTGCGACCTCGGTCGCCGCTGCCGCCGCCGTAGTGTCAGCCATCGGTTCCATCCCCTAGAGGACGTAGATCCCGCGGACGACTTCCGCGATGGTGGTGACGCCGTGCTCCACGAGAGCGACGCCCTCCTGGCGGAGGCTGCGCGTGCCCTCGGAGGCCGCAAGGTCGCGGATGGCCTCGTACGTCGGCGCGGTGCCGATCAGGGCCCGCATGGCAGGTGTCATGCGGAGCAGCTCGTAGACGCCGATCCGGTCCTGGTAGCCCGACCCGGCGCAGAAGGTGCAGCCCTCGCCGTGGGAGAAGCCGCCCTCCGGTGGGACCGCGCCGGCCTGGAGGAAGTAGGCCAGCTCGTCCGCGGTCGGCTCGTACGGCCGGCGGCACTGGTCGCAGATCCGCCGCAGCAGGCGCTGGCTCAGGACCCCCGCGACGGCAGAAGCGACGACGTACGGCTCGATGTCGAGGTCGAGGAACCGCAGCAGCGCCGCCGTGCTGTCGGTCGCGTGCAGAGAGCTGAGGACGAAGTGGCCCGTCAGCGCAGCCTGGGCGGCGATGCGAGCGGTCTCGCTGTCCCTGATCTCGCCGACGAGGATGATGTCCGGGTCCTGCCGGAGGATGGAGCGCAGCCCGCCGGCGAAGTCGATGCCGGCCTGCTCGTTGATCTGGATCTGGTTGATGGAGGGAACGACGTACTCCACCGGGTCCTCGATCGTCATGATGTTGCGCTCGGTGCCGTTGAGCTCGGTCATCGTGGCGTAGAGGCTGGTGGTCTTGCCGCTGCCGGTGGGACCCGCACAGATGACCATGCCGAACGGCGAGCGGACCATCGAGGAGTAGACCTGGTAGGTCTCGGCTGACATGCCCAGCTCGGAGAGGCGGAAGGACGAGATCGACTTGTCCAGTAGGCGCAGAACCATCTTCTCGCCGGCCACGGTGCCGGTGCTGGCGACTCGGACGTCGATCTCACGTCCCTCGACGGTGGCAGTGAACTGCCCGTCCTGGGCGCGGCGGCGCTCGACGATGTTCATCCCGGCGAGAACCTTGAGTCGACTGGTGACCGCGCCGCCCATCGAGGTGGGCAGGGTCACCACGTCGTGCAGGACGCCATCGATGCGGAAGCGCACTCGAACGAGGCCGTCCATCGGCTCGATGTGAACGTCCGACGCGCGGTCCCTCTGCGCCTGGGCCAGGATCATCGTCACGACCTGAACGACGGGAGCGCTCTCGTCGACAGTGGTCGCCGCGGCCGCCTGGGCGAGCTTGCTGGTCGCTGTGGCGACGAAGGCGTTGACGTGACGGTCGAGATCGGCCAGGGCGCGGTACGCGCGGTTGGTCGCCCGGACGATGTCGGTGGCCGAGGCGACGACGAGGGCGACCTGCATGCCCGTGGCGGCGCGCAGCTCGTCGGTGAGCTGGTCGCTGGGGTCGGCCACCACGACCTGCAGGACGTCGTCCACGACCGTCAGCGGCAGCGCACGCAGCGTGCGGGCGACCGTTTCGCCGAGCAACTGAACGGCATCGGGGTCCGGAGCCCGCCGGCGCAGGTCGACGACAGCGACCCCGAAGTGCTCGCCCAGGGCCGTCGCGAGGTCACGCTCGTCGAGGGCACCGAGCTCGAGCAGCAACGTCCCGAGCCGCTTGCCCGACACCCGCTGCTTGAGCAGGGCATCGTCGAGCTGGGTGCGGGTGAGAAGGGAGCTGGCTACCAGGATCTCGCCCAGGAAGCGGGGGCCTGCGGCGTCCGCGGGCGCACCTTCGGGAACGTTCTGGGCCGCCTCCTCGGCTGCCTCGCGGACGGTCACGTGTCTCCTCGCCTTCGGTCAGGAAGCCGACCGCCGGCCAGACCGGGCAGGAATCACCCGATCGGTCCAACATCCCGACCCCTGCTTCATCGGCACCCAGCCGAATTTCTTGACCGGCGGCACTGCCGTGGGGGCGCCACACGGATACGGCCTGCGACACTGGGCGACCATGACGAACGGCCGGGTGGACGACGGGGGCAGCCGGACCGACCCGCCCAGGGACCACGGGGCAGCGCTCGACCAGCTTCTCGAGGCGCTCTGGAGCCGGAAGGGCTCGGACCTGCTGCTGACCCCGGGGGCGGCCCCGCTGCTTCGGATCGATGGTGCGCTGGAGCGGATGCCCGACCTCGCTCCGTTGTCCCCGGCCGACACCGAGGCGATGCTGCTGAGCTTGCTCAGCGACCGCCAGGCGACCGACTTCGCGGCCCGCAACGAGGTCGACCTGTCCTTCAGCTGGCGGGACAAGGCGAGGTTCCGGGCGAACGGCTTCCGGCAGCGGGGCTCGGTAGCGGTGGCGCTGCGACTGATCCCCTACCTGGTGCCGGGCCTGGACGCGCTCGGGGTCCCGCCGGTGGTCCAGGCGTTCACCAAGCTGTCCCAGGGACTGGTGCTCGTGACCGGACCCACCGGGTCAGGAAAGTCGACCACGCTGGCCTCGCTGGTCGACCGGATCAACGCCACGCGTCCGTGCCACATCCTCACGATCGAGGACCCGATCGAGTACGTCCATCCTCACAAGGTCGCGGCCGTCAACCAGCGTGAGGTCGGCACCGACACGGTCAGCTTCTCGGTCGCGCTGCGCGCCGCACTGCGGGAGGATCCGGACGTCCTGCTGGTCGGGGAGATGCGTGACCTCGAGACGATCCAGACGGCTCTCACCATCGCCGAGACGGGTCACCTGGTCTTCGCGACGCTGCACACCAACGACAGCCCGCAGGCTCTGGACCGCATCGTCGATGTCTTCCCCGGTGAGCAGCAGTCCCAGATCCGGGTGCAGCTGGCGAACGCGCTGACCGGAATCGTCTACCAGCGACTCCTGCCGCGCGTCGACGGCGGCCGGGCGGCGGCGTACGAGGTGCTGCTCGCCACACCGGCGGTCTGCAACCTGGTCCGCGAGGGCAAGACGCGCCAGTTGCGCAACGTGCTCGCGACTGCCTCCCGTGAGGGGATGCAGACCCTCGAGCAGTCCCTGAGCGCCCTCGTCGCCGCGGGGACCATCGACCACCAGGCGGCGTTGGGAGCCAGCCTCTACCCCAACGAGGTCCTGGCTCCCAGAGGCTGACAGACGATTTCTGGGCGCGGCGGGTCAGCCTGTAACATCGGCAGCCGTCGAGCTTCTCGGCGAGCGCCCGTAGCTCAACGGATAGAGCATCTGACTACGGATCAGAAGGTTAGGGGTTCGAATCCCTTCGGGCGCGCCTACGACGCACAGATGCTGACGCGCAGGCAGCCACCCGAGCCTCCGGGGTGACGATGGCGTTCACAGTGGGGCACATCGCGACGAGCTCAGTCGTTCGCCGCGCTGCCCCCGGCGTCCTCATCCGTTCCGGAGGGCCCGCTGCTCGAGCGGTCTCGCGACTCGGCGTCACCCGACGCCGGGTCCACATTGCTCTCGTCCGAACCGTCCTCCGAACCGTCGTCCGAGCTCTCGTCCGAGTCGTCGTCGCCGCGCTCGTCAGAAGCGCCGCCGTCCGAGCCCGATCCGCTGCTCTCACCCTCGCTGTCGCTTGCCTGGCGACGCCTCTCCTGGCCGGTGCCCGGCTGCGCGGGCGCGGTCGTCTTGGTCGTCCTCGGCGCCTCGGGCGTGCGCTGGTGGATGCCGTCGTCGGCGTCCCCGAAGTGGGCGCGACCTTCGTGGCCGTCGTCGGCCGCCGGGCTCATCGGTGCAGTCGGTGCCGAGGTCGGGGTAGGCGAGGTGGGAGTGACCACCACGGTGTCGTGGCCGAGAGGTCCGGTGACCGCCGCCAGGCCTGCCCCGGCAGCGAGGACGACAGCGGATCCGAGGACGGCCTTGGCGAAGAGACCACCACCGAGAAGGCCCGGCAGCCTGAGACGCCTGCCCCTTCGACGAGTCGCGCTCACCGGGCCGCCAAGCTGGATGACGAGGTCGGGCGCCGGGACCGGTGCGCCGATTTCCTCGCGGACGCCACTGGCTTGCGGCACGGCCAGGAACTCCGCCAGGGTCTCGCTCGCCCGTGGGCCTGCGACGCCACGATCTGTGCGCGGCGACAGCGGCGCGAGCGCCTCGCCGACACGCCGGAGATCGGCGTCCGGCGAACGGCTCAGGTCGGTGATCAGGCTGTCGCTCATCTCGACCTCGTGATCGTTCGCGCGCCGTCGCGGGATACGCCCTCGGCGGTCAGAACGGCCCGGAGGCGTTCCAGCGCCCGGTGCTGCAGCGCCTTGACCGCGCCCACCGGGCGGCCCAGGACGCGGGCGGTCTCCGCCAGGGACAGGTCGCCGACCACCCGCAGCAGCACCACCGCGCGCTGGTCGTCGGTGAGCACGTCGAGCTGCCGGATCGCCGCCGTTTCACCCAGGCGACCCAGGGCGGCCTCCTCGGCGCTCGGCTGGGTCCGGCCGTCGTCGACGGATTCCATGAGGACGTCGCGCACCGAGCCGCGACGGAACGTGTCCGCCGCCTTGTGGTGGGCGATGGTGAACAGCCAGGCGCGGAACGCCGGGGCGTCGCCGTCGAACCGGCCGATGCCGCGGAACGCGGCGAGGAAGACCTCGGAGGTCGCGTCATCGACGTCGCGGACCCCGCGGGCTCGCAGGTAGGACGCGACGACGGGGGCGAGTTCCTCCCACAGGCGCGCGAAGGCCCAGTGGCCGCCGGCACGCGCCGCGTCGACCAATGGGTCCAGGTCGGCCATCGGTCCCTCCGGCTCGGCGCGTTCGTTGACTACCGTGTCATCGGCCCGCTGTACGGCGGACCTGAACATCCTGCTCATACACAGGTCACGGTTAGCCCATGACTGGGTCGAGACACGCACCAATCGGGTGACCTCAGGGACCTTTCCGTATCTCCGCGGCAGGGCGTCGCGATGACGCAGGTGTCGCCAGGGCACCGAAGTCCCGGCCCGAGCACAGGAGCTTCCCGATGACCGTCTCCCTTCGCGCCATGCGCGCCCTGGCCCTCACCGCGGCCGTGCCGTTTGCCCTCTTCGGCTACCACACGCTCCCGGCAGCCGCAGCGTCCCAGCAGTGCGCCGGACAGGCCGCGACCATCGTCGTCGGGGCAGGCTCCCCGTCCACGGTCCGCGGGACCGCTCACCGTGACGTGATCGTCGTCCGTGATGCCGGTCACGTGATCAAGGCTCGCGGCGGCAACGACCTGGTCTGCGGTTCCACCGGGCGCGACGTGGTGCGCGGTGGCTCGGGCCAGGACCGCATCCTCGGTTTCGCCGGTCGTGACTCCCTGCACGGCGACGGCGGCGACGACGACCTCCACGGCGGCCTGGGCGACGACGACCTCGACGGTGAGGACGGCGACGACGACCTCCAAGGCGATCAGGGCGACGACGAGCTGGACGGCGACGACGGCAACGACGACTGCGACGAGGGTGCCACCGCCTCGGCGACCCAGCTGTGCGATGACGATGACGACGAAGACGACGGCGACAACGACGACGACGAGGACGAGGACGAGGACGACGACGGCGACGACGGCGACGACGGCGACGACGACTAAGGCGTCTCAGTCGGCGCCACGACGCCGTAGCGGCGATGACGCCGCGCACTTCCACTGCCCGGCAGTGGCCGCGTGCAGCGGCGACGACCCGGACCGAGCGATCATCGGTCCGGGTCGTCCCTTGCCGGGACGACACGGCCTCGGGCGGGGAGACTCGTCGGCATGACTGCAGTCAGCGTCTCCGAGCAGGTGGACGAGGTCGGCGTGCTGGAGCTGACCCGGGCCCTTGTCCGGGTCCGCAGCGTCAACGACCCGGCGGGCGGGTCGAGCGAGGCGGCGGCGGCCGAGGTCGTCCGGCAGCAGATGCAGGACTGGGGATGGTCGCCCCGGGTCAGCGAGGCCGCTCCCGGCCGGCCCAACGTCGTGGCCGTCGTCGGAGGGACCGACCCCGGCCGAACCCTGATGTTCGTGGGCCACACCGACGTGGTCACCGAGGGCGACCTCGGCGGGTGGACGGTCGACCCCTTCGGCGCCGAGCTGCGCGGCGGGCGGATCTGGGGCCGCGGCGCCGCAGACATGAAGTCGGGCTTGGCCGCCATGCTGCATGCGGTGCGGGCGGTGCAGCTCAGCGGGCCGTTTCCCGGTCGGCTGGTCGTGGCGGCGCTGGCCGACGAGGAGGGCCTGATGCTCGGAGCCAAGCACTTCGCCCGCACCTGGCGGGAGCTGCTGTCCGGCGAGATCGACGGCGTCATCGTCTGCGAACCTGAGGACGGAGAGATCTGCACGACGGCCAAGGGTGCGGTGCGCCTGACGATCGAGCTGACCGGCGCCATGGCCCACGGCGCCATGCCGCAGCACGGCCGCAACCCGATCCCCGTCGCGGCCCAGGTGGTCATCGCACTGGCCGACGTCGAGCGCCGGCTGGCTGCGGAGCACCCACCGCACGTACACCTCGGCCCGCCGTACCTCACACCGACGGTGCTGCTTGCCGGCGACCAGCAGCAGGCCAACGTGATCCCCGGGAGCGCCGTGTTGTGCGTCGACGTCCGCACCATCCCCGGCGTCGACCACGACCGTGTGGTCGCGGCGATCACCGACGCCGCCAGGGCGGTCGCAGAACCGGCTGATGTCGGCGTCCAGGTGGAGGTGGTCGACGACCGCCCGCCGGTCGAGACCGCGCAGGACCATCCGGTGGTGGCGGCGCTGGCCGCGGCCCACGAGGCCGTGACCGGCCGACCCGCACGGTACGGCGGGGTGCCGGGGGCCACCGACGGCACCATCCTGACCCGCGACGCCGGTCTGGCCACCGTCGTCTACGGCCCCGGCGGCAAGTGGATCGCCCACCAGGCCGACGAGTTCGTCGAGATCGCCGACGTGCTGCAGGCCACCCGCGTGTACGCCGAGGCGGCCCGGCTCTTCCTCGCCGGGGGCGCGCGGTGAGCGCGCTGCGAACCGGCCCCACGAACAGCCTGGTCGACGTGGCCGGCATCCGGGTCGGGCACGCCCAGCGCTCCGACGGAGGTTGGCTTTCGGGGACGACGGTCGTGCTCGCACCCGAGGGCGGGGCGGTGGCCGGCGTCGACGTTCGTGGTGGCGGCCCGGGAACCCGGGAGACCGACCTGCTCGACCCCCGCAACCTGGTGCAGCGGCTGCACGCCGTCGTGCTCAGCGGCGGCAGTGCCTACGGGCTGGCGGCTGCGGACGGTGTGATGCGCCGGCTCGAGGCGGCCGGTGTCGGCCTCCCGGTGGGCGGGTCGGGCGAGGTCGTGCCGATCGTGCCCGCCGCGGTCGTCTTCGACCTCGGTCGCGGCGGCGACTTCCGGCTGCGTCCGGATGCGTCGTTCGGCGAGCAGGCGTACGACGACGCCGCGGGTCCCTACTGGCGCACAGCAGGTCGCGCAGGGCGGAATCGGTGCCGGGACGGGCGCCGCCGTCGGCGGCCTGAAAGGCGGCGTCGGCTCGGCGAGCACCGTGCTCGAGGACGGAACGACGGTCGCGGCCCTGGCCGTGGTCAACGCGATCGGGTCGGCGGTCGACCCCCGCACCGGCGAGCTGCTGGGTGCCCGGCACGGTCTCGGCGACGAGCTCACCTGGCTGCGGACGCCGGACCCGGCCGAGCTCGCCGCGGCGCCCCTCGGCCCGGCCCGACCCACGCTGGCCACGACGATCGGTGTGCTGGTCACCGACCTGGCCCTGACCAAGGCGCAGTGCCAGAAGCTGGCCGGGATCGGGCACGACGGGTTGGCCCGGGCGATCGACCCGGTGCACACGATGTTCGACGGCGACACCGTCTTCGGCCTCGCCACCGGGACCCGACCCGCGCCTGAGCTGCCCGAGCTGCAGGCCCTGCTCGTCGCGGCCGGTGACTGCTTCACCCGGGCGGTCGTGCACGGCGTGCTCGCCGCCGCCAGCGTCCCGACACCGGCCGGCGTGCTCCGCTCGTACGCCGACACGTTCCCCTCGGCTGTGGCCGCCCGCTAGCTGTACCCGGGTCCTTGCCTGACCCGGAGACACAACCGCGACGGCTGATGACTCCTGGGACGGCGTGGTCGCCTCAGCAGCCCCTCACGCACCGGATGTGTCGCAGAGTCAGTGCCCTTCACGTCAGAGGGGGACGGCAGTTCCGGACACCCCGATGCCGCTGCCCGGCGTGGCCGGCACCGTCACGGTGAGCAGGCTGGGCCGACCCATGTCGTCGCCCTGGTGCAGGGTGAGGGTGCCCGGCAGCGGCATCAGCCCCAGCTCACGCAGGTAGCCGCCGAGCGCTGCTGCGGCCGCCCCCGTCGCGGGGTCCTCGACGACACCGCCCGGCGGGAACGGGTTGCGCACGTCGAACCGGTCCGGCCCTTCCCGCCACACCAGGGCAACCGTCGTCCAGTCCCGCTCGGCCATCAGGTCGCCGAGCGCGGTGAAGTCGTAGTCGAGGTCCGCGAGTCGGGACCGGTCGCGGACCGCCAGCACCGGGTGCCACGCCCCGGCGTACGCCACCCGCGTCGGCAGGTCCGGGTCGAGATCGTCCGCCGACCACCGCAGGGCGGACAGCAGCCGCTGCTGGTCGGCCGGGTCGAGCGGCGCGACGCGGGGCGGGACGCTGGTCAGCGTCGCGGTAGTGAGCCCGTCCGGGTCGGCGCGGGTCTCGACGGCCACCTCTCCGGCGCGGGTGTCCAGCAGCATCGTCCCGACGCCGTGCCGGTCCGCATAGGCCACCGCGCTGGCGATCGTGGCGTGCCCGCAGAACGGCACCTCGGCCAGTGGGCTGAAGTAGCGCACGGCGAACCGCCCCCCACCGCCGGCCACCAGGAACGCTGTCTCCGAGTAGCCCAGGTCGGCGGCGGCCGCGAGCATCGTCGCGTCGTCGACCCCGGCGGCATCGAGCACGACGCCCGCCGGGTTGCCGCCGGCCGGGTCGGCGCTGAAGGCGGTGTAGCGCAGGACCTCCATGGCACTCCTCGCGGTCGCCGGTCGCACCAACTGTGCCCTACCGTCGGGTACGAGAGGGGTGAGCCGACGTGGCAGAGGATGACGCGGGTCCGTCGGCTGCGCTGTCGCCGCTCGCCCGCGCCCGGCTGGAGGACCTGCTGGGCGAGGTGCTCACCCGGGTCGGTGACGTGCTGGACACCCAGGAGAGGTTGCGCGGTCTGCTCGACGCCGTGGTCGGGATCAACGCCGACCTGTCGTTGGAGCGGGCGCTGGAACGGATCGTCACCTCGGCCTGCGACCTGGTCGGCGCCCGCTACGGCGCCCTCGGCGTGCTGGGCGCCGGACCGGGGCGCCGGCTGCGGGAGTTCGTCACCGCCGGCCTCACGCCGGAGGAGCGTGCGGCGATCGGCGACCTGCCGCGGGGCCACGGCATCCTCGGCGTCATCATCGACCGGCCGGAGCCGCTGCGGCTGCCCGTCCTGGGTGAGGACCCCTCGTCGTACGGCTTCCCGCCGAACCACCCGCCGATGCAGACCTTCCTCGGGGTGCCGATCAGGACCAGGGACCGGATCTTCGGCAACCTCTACCTCACCGAGAAGCGAGGCGGCGGCCTGTTCACCGCCGCGGACGAGGAGGTCGTGGTCGCGCTGGCCGCCGCGGCCGGTGTCGTCATCGAGAACGCCCGCCTCTACGAGGAGACCGCCCTGCGCCAGCGCTGGCTGGAGGCGGCGGCCGAGGTGACCTCGGCGCTGCTCACCGAGACCGAGCGCGAGGACAAGCTGCGCCGGGTCGCGGTGCTGGCCCGACAGGTGCCGGGGGCTGACACCGCCGCCGTCCTGCTCGCCGAGGAGGACGGCCGGCTGCGGGTCGTCGCCGTCGACGGGCTGCCCGAGGACGATCTGCTCGGCACCGCGCTGGAGGCCTGGGGCTCTCACCTGGTCGACGTGCTCGGAGACGGCGGACCGGTGGATCTGCCCGACATCGCGGGGGACGACCGGGTGCCGCACGAGCTGGCCGGCCCGGACGGCTCGCTGCTGCTCGTGCCGCTTCGCACCACGCTGACCGTGTCGGGGGTGCTGGCCATCGGCTGGTCAGCCAGCTCCGAGCAGGCATACCGCGACACCGACCTCCGGTTGGTCGAGGCGTACGCCGACCAGGCCGCGCTCGCGATGCAGGTCGCCCAGGCCCGCGAGGACCGCAGCCGGCTGGCCGTCTTCGAGGACCGCGACCGGATCGGCCGCGACCTGCACGACCTGGTCATCCAGCGGCTGTTCGCGATCGGGCTGACCCTGGAGAACGCCGGCCGGCTCGCGGTCCGACCGGAGGTGGCCCAGCGCATCTCGACAGCGGTCGACGACATCGACGCGACCATCAAGGACATCCGGCGCACGATCTTCGAGCTGTCCGCGCCGACCGAGTCCGCGGACCTGCGGGCCCAGGTCGGCGAGGCCGTCACCGAGATGACTCCGGCCCTGGGGCTCAGCCCGCGCCTGGTGACCGAGGGGCCGGTCGACGCTGTCGTCGGCGACGACGTGCGCCCGCACCTGCTCGCCGTGCTGCGCGAGGCTCTGTCGAACGTGGCCCGGCACGCCGGTGCCTCGTCGGTCGAGGTGGTGCTGCGCGCCGGCGACGACGTGGTGCTCACGGTGACCGACGACGGCACGGGTTACCGGCCCGGCCCGCGGAGCAGCGGCGTGCGGAACATGGCCGAGCGGGCCGCCGCGCTCGGCGGTACCTGCACGGTGACCGACCGGGATGCCGGTGGCACCGAGGTCGTGTGGCGGGTGCCGGCCCGCCGCTAGCGAACCGGTAGCGAGGGTCCTCGCCGCCGAGCGCGCTCGCTAGCGACGCTCGAGCACGTCCTCGACCGGACGGCGGTGGGCGCGCCCCCCGGTGGTCGTCGAGCCCGGTGCGGCCCGGCCGACCCGGAGCACCATCTGCGGGTGGCCCACCAGGCCGAGCTCGCTGGCCAGCCGGGACCGGGTGTCGGGCACCTCCAGCGCCTGCGTCATCGGGGATGCGACCAGCCCCTGCACGGTGGCGGTGAGCAGCAGCCGGCCGAGGGCCTGCCCCGCGGCCAGCCAGGCGGCCGGGTCGTCGTGGTCGGTGCCGAGCACCATCACCAACGGGTGCTCGGGACGAGGCGGCTCGCCGCTCCAACGGGCCGCGCGCTCGTCGCGGTCGGGGTCGAACTCGCGCAGCCGGTAGCTCGACCCGCGATCGGCGGGAGCCTCCGCCGGCACCGCGGAGGCGGGGATTCCCTCGGGGCTGTCGTCCTCACGTCCGGTCCAGTGCCGCAGCTCCTCGCGGTACGCCGGGTCGGCCGACTGGACGTCGTCGGCTCTGGCGAGCAGCACCGCAACCGCCGCCGCGTCGTCGGCCGAGTCGACCACGCGCAGCCAGCAGCCCTCCGCATGCACGGCCGCGGCCAGCGCCCGGACCTGCTGGGGCGACACGGGGGAGTCGTCGAACGCGCCGCGCTCGGTGTGCCGGACCTCGACGGCCGCGGCCAGGGCGCGCTCGTCCTCGTCGGGCTGGTGCGCCCCTGCAAGCTCCACGTCGGCGAGATGGTCAGGCGCCCCTGCGTCCGGCAGCGTCGTCACCCGCGCTCCGGAGCCGACGCCGGCGGCGGCGACCCGGGCGTGCAGCAGGGCCGCGCCGCAGCTCACGTGCCGTGCCCGGCCGTCCGGGTCGAGCACCGGGAGCCCGCGGGACGGATCGGTCCACAGCTCGACGACCCCCTCGTGTGCCACGAAGCGCCAGGGCTGGGTGTTGTGCACCGACGGTGCACGGGTCGCCGCGCCGACCACGGCGCGCACCAGGTCCTCGTCGGCCATCTCAGCTCCTCGGGTGCTTGCTGGCGAACACGGCGGCCTGGGTGCGACGCTCCAGCCCCAGCTTGGCGAGCAGGCTCGACACGTAGTTCTTCACGGTCTTCTCGGCGAGGAACATCCGCTCGCCGATCGCCCGGTTCGTGAGCCCCTCGCCGATCAGCTCGAGCACCCGGCGTTCCTGCTCGGTCAGCGCGTCCAGCGCGGTGTCCTGCTTCGGGCCCTCGCGAAGGCGATCGAGCACCTGCTGGGTGACCGCCGGGTCGAGCAGGGACTGGCCGGCCGCCACCCGGCGAACGGCGTCGAGCAGGTCGCCCCCACGCACCTGCTTCAGGACGTACCCCGACGCTCCGGCCATGATCGCGGAGAACAGCGCCTCGTCGTCGTCGTACGACGTGAGGATCAACGCCGCGACGTGCGGGTCGCGCGACCTGATCTCCCGACACACGTCGATGCCGGAGCCGTCCGGCAGCCGACCGTCGAGAATGGCGACGTCTGCCCGCATCGCCGGGATGCGCCGGATCGCCTCCTCGGCCGAGCCCGACTCGCCCACCACCTCGATGTCGCCGTCGGACTCGAGCAGGTCGCGCAGGCCGCGGCGGACCACCTCGTGGTCGTCGAGCAGGAACACCCGGATCTTGTCCACGGCAACGGGCGGCTCACTGTTCTCCATGACTCAGGTCTACCCGATCGGCGCGGTTGCGGTCGCCACCTCAGCCTCGATGCGACGGCCGGTGACCACCGTCGACGGCAGCCGGAGGAGCAGGTCGAGCCGGCCGGGAGCCCAGCTGTCCAGCACCGAGAGCACCCGGGACCGCTCGATCGGGTCGACGACGTGCAGGGCCAGGCCGGTCACCACGACGCTCCAGCCGGTGCGGGTCGCCGGGTCTAGGTGGTCGACCTCGAAGGCGAGAACCCCCCCGAGCGCGGCCCGCGCCAGCCGCGAGCCGCTGGTGGTGGCGAGCACGACGTCTTCGCCGAGCACGGCGTAGGAGACCGGCAGGACGGCGGGCATCGCTCGTTCGCTGAAGACGACCCGGCCGACCCGCTCGGCGCGCAGCAGGGCCAGGCACTCCCGACGGGAGAGGACCACCAGCGAACGCTCGTCCTGCCACATGGAAGCAGGATCGCCCGGCCACGGCTGCGGGCAGCAGAGTCGAAAGGCCCGGGGTCGCGCGCAGGAGGTCCCGCCGGCAGGCGACTCTTGCGAACGATTTGCAAGAGCGAACGACAGGCATAAGATGCCAGGCATGGAACGGGGTCTGCACCGCAGGGTCGCCGCCCTGCTCGGGCTGGCCGTGGTCGGCCTCGGCGCCACCGCGTGCTGCGGTGGCGCGGACGCCGCCGACGACGGCAGGCTGCACGTCGTGACCACGGTCGCGCCGATCACCTCGATCGTGGCCGCCGTCGCCGGCGACCGGGCGGTGATCGACGGCCTGGTGCCGGAGGGCACCAACTCGCACACCTTCGACCCGCCGCCCAGCGCCGCCGAGGTGCTGTCCGAGGCCGACCTGGTGTTCGTCAACGGGCTCCGGCTCGAGGAGCCGACCAAGGACCTCGCCGAGTCGAACATGAAGGACGGGGCCCGGCTCGTCGAGATCGGCACCGAGGTGCTGCCGAAGCGCGACTACATCTACGACTTCTCCTTCCCGAAGAAGGACGGCAAGCCGAACCCGCACCTGTGGACCGACCCGACGTACGCGATCAGGTACGCCGCGGTGATCAGGGACGCGCTCACGGCGGCCGACCCGGACGGTGCCGCCGACTTCGACACCAACTACAGCGCCTTCGAGAAGCAGGCCACCGCGCTGTCCGACGCGCTGCGCGCCGACCAGGGCACCCTCCCGGACGGCGAGCGCCAGCTGTTGACCTACCACGATGCCTACGCCTACTTCGCGAAGACGTACGGCTGGAACGTCATCGGGGCCATCCAGCCGCAGAACTTCGAGGACCCCACACCGCGGGAGGTCGCGGCCCTGATCGACCAGATCAAGGCCGAGGACGTACCCGTCATCTTCGGCTCCGAGGTGTTCCCGTCCAAGGTTCTCGCGGAGGTCGGCCGGGCCACCGGCGCGCGCTACGAGGACACCCTGCGCGACGACGACCTGCCCGGTGAGCCCGGCGACCCGGAGCACTCCTGGGCCGGCCTGATGCGCTACGACTACATCACCATGATCACTGGGTTGGGCGGCCGGACGCCGAACCTGCAGGCCCTCGACACCGCGCCCGCGGTGCCCGACGACGCGGACTACCCGCAATGACAGCCCTGCCCGACGGCGTGCTGGTGCAGATCGCGCAGGCGACCTTCGGCTACGACGGCACCGCGGTGCTGCGCAACGTCGACCTCGACGTGCGCGACACCGACTTCGTCGGTGTGGTCGGGCCGTCCGGG
The DNA here is from genome assembly GCA_963723975.1 of uncultured Actinomycetota bacterium. Lineage (GTDB taxonomy): Bacteria > Actinomycetota > Actinomycetes > JACCUZ01 > JACCUZ01 > CAVRTI01. The sequence goes on along the minus strand of CAVRTI010000020.1, from coordinate 18,773 downwards.
TCGGGCAAGACGTCGCTGCTGCGGCTGCTGCTCGGCACCGAGCGCCCCCAGCACGGGTCGGTGGTCCGCCGGCCGCGGGCTCACCGTCGGCTACGTGCCGCAGCTCGAGACGGTGAACTGGAGCTTCCCGATCACGGTGGCCGAGTGCGTGCTGATGGCCCGCAGCGGCCGCCGCCTGCCATGGCCCTCTCGCGAGGAGCGGGCGGCGGTCGCCCGGGTGCTCGACCGGCTCGGCATCGGTGCGCTCGGCGGTCGTCACATCCGCGAGCTCTCCGGCGGCCAGCAGCAGCGGATGTTCATCGCCCGCGCCCTGTTGCGCGAGCCGCAGCTGCTGCTGATGGACGAGCCGACCAGCGGCGTCGACGTCGCCAGCCGGCACGACATGCTGCACCTGCTCGGCGAGCTCAACGTCGAGGGCGTGGCGATCCTGCTGACCACCCACGACCTCAACGGGGTCGCGGCGCACCTGCCGCAGCTGGTGGCGCTGCACACGTCGGTGATCGCGGCCGGCAGCCCGCGGGACGTGATCACCCCCGCCGTGCTGGAGCAGACGTTCGGTGCGCCGATGGAGGTGCTCGAGCACCTGGGGATGCCTATCGTGCTCGACCGCCCCGACCTCGAGCAGCAGGACAGCGAGTCGGCGTGATCGAGACCCTGCTCGACCCGTTCGCCTACGCGTTCTTCGTCAAGGGCGTCATCGTGGCCACCTTGGCCGGGGGTCTGTGCGGGCTGATCGGGGTCTACATCACTCTGCGCGGCATGAGCTACATCGGGCACGGGCTCTCGCACGCGGTGTTCGGCGGCTTCGCGGCGAGCTCGATCATCAGTCTCAACTACTACATCGGTGCCGGCATCTGGGGACTCGCCTCCGCACTGGCCATCAACCGGGTCACCCGGAGCCGCCGGATCGGCGCCGACGCCGCGATCGGCGTCATCACGACCGCTTCCTTCGCGCTGGGCGTCGCGCTGCTGACCGTCTTCGGCAGCAAGGGACCGAGCTTCGACGCGGCGCTGTTCGGCAGCATCATCGGCGTCGAGGCCTCCGACGTGTGGATCCTGGCCGCGATCACGGCCTTCACCGTGGGCGTGGTGGTGCTCAACTACCGCGCCCTGCTGTTCGCGACCTTCGACCCCGATGTCGCCGACGTCAGCGGGGTCAAGGTCGCCCGCACCGACGCGCTGCTCATGCTGGTGCTGTCGCTGTCGATCCTGGCGACCCTGACCGTCATCGGCGTCACCCTCGTCGCCGCGACCCTCGTGGTGCCCGCTGTCGTGGCCCGGATGCTCACCGACCGATTCGCCCGGATGCTGTGGCTGTCCAGCGGCATCGGTGCGGCGTGCGGGTTCGTCGGGATGAACCTGAGCTACCACCTCGACGTCCCGTCCGGCACCACGATCGTCCTCACCGGTGCGGCGGTCTTCACGGTGGTGCTGATGCTCACAGGAGGTCGCGGGCTCCGGCGTGCGGCGCTGATGGACGGCCACGCCGACCCGACGCCCGCCCCGGCCCCCGTCGCCCGCTGAACGCTGGGTGATCTTGCGCCGGTGGGCGGATGTGGCCGGGCGGGTAATGTCGAACATCGTGATCATCCGGGCCGCCACCGACGACGACTGGCCGCAGATCTGGCCGATCTTCGCCGCCATCGTCGCCGCCGGCGAGACCTACGCCTACCCCGAGGACCTGACGTCGGAGCCGGCGCGAGCGCTCTGGATGGAGCAGCCGCCCGGGCAGACGGTGGTCGCGGACGAGGGCGGCGTGGTGCTCGGCTCGGCCAAGATGGGGCCTAACCGGCCGGCCCGGGGCTCGCACGTCTCGACCGCGAGCTTCATGGTCGATCCGGCCGCGCAGGGCAAGGGCGTCGGGCGGGCGCTGGGGACCTACGCCGTCGAGTGGGCCCGCGACGCCGGCTACCGGAGCATGCAGTTCAACGCGGTCGTCGAGACCAACGCGGCCGCGGTGGCGCTCTGGGCGGAGCTCGGCTTCGAGATCCTCACCACCGTGCCGGAGGCGTTCGACCACCCGGTGCACGGCCTGGTGGGGCTGCACGTGATGTTCCGACGGCTCTGACGGAAGGAGGACCGTCGTGACCGACCGGTTCCGGGTGGTCCCGGCCGCCTACGTCGTGTTCCGCCGGGACCGCGACGGGCACGCCGAGGTGCTGCTGCAGCTGCGCCGCGGCACCGGCTACATGGACGGCTTCTGGGCCACCGCCGCAGCGGGCCACGTCGAGGCCGACGAGTCGGTGCTCGAAGCGGCCTGCCGGGAGGCCGCCGAGGAGCTCGGCGTCACCGTCGACCCCGTCGAGCTGGTGCCCTTGTGCGCCATGCACCGCACGGCCGGCAACCACCACCCGATCGACGAGCGGGTCGACTTCTTCTTCGAGGTGCGCAGCTGGCGCGGCGAGCCCCGGCTGGTGGAGGAGGACAAGGCGGCCGAGCTGCGCTGGTTCTCCCTCGGTGCGCTGCCGGCCCCGGTCGTGCCGCACGAGCTCTTCGTGCTCGACCGGATCCGCGAGGGCCGCCTCGATCCGGTCGTCACTTTCGGCTTCTGAGCCCCGACGTACCATCCCAGGCGTCCGAGATCCGCAGCCGAGGAGCCCCATCGTGAGCACTGCCGCACAGCCCGAGGTCGACCTCGAGACGCTCGAGGAGATCGAGCGCCGGGTGCTCTGGCTCGCGGTGCGCATCGTCGACGCGGCCAACCGGGAGCGCGAGACCGGCGACGGGGTGAAGGTCGGCGGCCACCAGGCGTCCAGCGCCTCCCTCGTGTCGGTGATGACGGCGCTGTGGTTCGCCCACCTGGGCGCCGGCGACCGGGTGGCGGTGAAGCCGCACGCCTCCCCGGTGCTGCACGCCATCAACTACCTGCTCGGCGACCTCGACCGGGCGTACCTCACCACCCTGCGCGCCCGCGGCGGGCTGCAGTCGTACCCGAGCCGCACCAAGGACCCGGACCGCGTCGACTTCTCCACCGGGTCGGTGGGGCTGGGTGCTGCCGCGCCACTGTTCGCCGCGGTCACCCGGCGGTACGTCGACGCGCACTTCGGCCCGCGTGACGGCAGCCGCTTCGTGGCGCTGCTGGGAGACGCCGAGCTCGACGAGGGCAACGTCTGGGAGGCGATCGCCGATCCCGCGACCCAGGGCCTGGGCAACGTGCTGTGGGTCGTCGACTTCAACCGGCAGTCCCTGGACCGGGTCGTCCCCGGCATGCGGATCGACCAGTGGTCGCAGCAGTTCGCCGCCGCGGGCTGGCACGTCGCGACCGTGAAGTACGGCAAGCGGCTGCGTGCTGCCTTCGAGCAGCCGGGCGGCGAGGCGCTGCGCCGACGGATCGACGACATGCCCAACGAGCAGTACCAGGCGCTGTTCGGGCTCGGACCGGCCGAGGTACGCGAGATGTTCCTCGACGGCGCACCGCAGGATGTCACAGGATTTCTGCCGCGGCTGGGACGACGAGGCGCTGGCCGCGACCGTCGTCGACCTCGGCGGGCACGACATGGCCAGCCTGCTCGAGGTGTTCCGCGAGTGCGACGACGTGAAGGACCGGCCGAGCGTCGTGTTCGCCTACACCGTCAAGGGCTGGGGGCTGCCGACGGCCGGCAACCCGCGCAACCACTCGGCGCTGCTGTCCGGCGAGCAGATCGAGTCGCTGCGCTCGGTCGTCGGCCTGGACGCGCACTCCGAGTGGGACCGGATCGACCCGCTCACCCCGGCCGGGCAGTGGGCGGCGGCCCGCCGCGAGCACCTGGCGCTGCCGCCGGCGCCCGGGCCGCTCGGTGTCCCGGTGCCCAAGGAGACCGGGGTGCGGTCGAGCAAGCCGATCTCGACCCAGGAGGTGTTCGGCCGGGTGCTGGTCGACCTAGTCGAGACCGACGCCGTCGGTCCCTATCTTGTGACGACCGCGCCGGACGTCGCGACCTCCACGAACCTGGCCGGCTTCATCAACCGCAAGGGCGTGTTCGCGCCGGACGAGCGGCGGTCCTGGGGCAGCGACACGCTCCTGAAGTGGGCCGAAGGGCCGACCGGTCAGCACATCGAGCTCGGCATCAGCGAGATGAACCTGTTCCTGCTGCTGGGCCAGCTCGGGCTCTCCGGCGACCTGTCCGGGCAGCCGCTGCTGCCGGTCGGCACGGTCTACGACCCGTTCGTGCTGCGCGGGCTGGACGCGTTCATCCACGCGGTCTACTCGGGGTCGCGGTTCGTGGTCGCCGGTACGCCGTCCGGGGTCACCCTGGCGCCGGAGGGCGGCGCGCACCAGTCGACGATCACGGCGTCGGTCGGGCTGGAGCTGCCCGAGGTGACGCTGATCGAGCCGGCGTACGGCGTGGCGCTGGACTGGCTGCTCTGCGACGCGCTGGGCCGGATCTCGACCGGCCGGCCGGCAGCGCCGCCGCCGTCGGCGGCCGCCGCCGAGGCCGAGGAGCACGGCGCGTACTACTTCCGGCTCACCACCCGGCCGATCGACCAGGCGCCGTTCGAGGCGGCCCGCAAGCGGCTCGGTGACGCGGTGCTGCGCCGGCAGGTGCTTGCCGGCGCCTACCGGCTGGTCGACGCGACGGGCGTTCTGGAGCCGGACGCCCCGCAGGTCAGCCTGGTCGCCTCCGGCGCGGTCCTGCCCGAGGTGCTGACGGCCGCCGCCGAGCTGGCGGGCGAAGGCATCGCCGCCCATGTCGTCGACGTCACCTCGCTGGACCGGCTGTACGGCGCGTGGCAGCGGACCCTCCGGCAGGCGATCCGGACGGCGACCACGCCGTCGGTCGCGGGCGCGCTGCGGGCGGTGCTGCCGGACCGCACGCCGGTCGTCACCGTGCACGACGCCTCGTCGCACGCGATGGCGTGGATCGGGTCTGCGCTCGGCGTACCCGCGGTGCCGGTCGGCGTCGACCGGTTCGGCCAGTCCGGCACCATCGCCGACCTGTACGAGCTGCACGACCTGGACTCCGGATCGATCGTCAACGCCGCGTTGGCCGCGCTCGCCCTGCACTGAGTGCGGCAGCTGACTACACCGGGCTAGCGAGTGCGCACAGTTTTGCGTCTTGACGCCTCGTGGGCCACGGCGCAAGGTGTCGACGGAGAGCCCAACTTCGCGGGGCATCGCTGGACGAACGGTGCCGGTCCGAGACCGGCAGGTGACGTCACTCCTCTCCCAGCCGCGATGAGTGCCCGCGCGCCGACAACGGGGAAGGCGCCATGAGTCTCCACCACAGATCTGTCCTGTCAACGCTTGCCCTGGTGCTCGGCCTGGTAGCCGTGGCGACACCCGTTGCCGCCGACCGGGACGACGACCACCGGCGCGGCCCGCAGATCGTCCCGGTCCGCGGCGAGCTCGACGACCGCAGCGCCGGCGAGCTTCTCGGCGAGTCGTTCGCCCCGTTCTACGCGGTGCCGGCCGACCAGTTCCAACCGTGCCAGCGGCTGGGTGAGGACGGCGACGTCCTCATCCCGGTCGGTTCGCCGACCTGCGCTGCCGACGAGGACACCCGGGTGGTGCTCGTGTTCGCGGTGTCGTGCAGCGACGTCGAGCCGGAGCCGTACTTCGCCGAGGGTGCGGTCCAGCAGCGCGAGTGTGCGCGGAACCTGAACGAGGGGGACATCGTGTCCTTGCACGCCAGCGTGGACGGCTGGCCGCTGGTGCGCCTCGACCCCGGGCGCCGGTTCACGGTGACCTCACCGCAGGTCGAGGTCACTGCTGTCGAGGGCAACCTGTTCGGCGCCAAGGCCGGCCCGGCCACGTTCGTCGGGGACGGCTGGCTGGCGGAGGTCAAGGGCCTCTCCCCCGGGGAGCACGCGCTGCACCTCGAGTGGCTGTACAGCACCGGGGAGACGGCGGTCGTGGACCCCGTGGTGTCCGTAGACGGCGGATGACGACGACGACCACGACGACCGACACTGAGCTTGCCTGGTCGCCTCCGGCCCCCAGGTCAGGACGACAGGTCCGCGCTGCCGAATGCGACGGTGAAGGCCCGGCACCACACGACGACGCCGCCCTCGGGTGCGCCCGGGGGGACGTCGTACTGCTGGTCGCCCTTGTTGCCCTTGAGCCTCCCGAGATCGACGGCGTCCGCGACCGAGGAGCCGTCGCCGGGCACCAGGTAGACCCGCAGGTCGGGTCCGGGGTCGGTGCGGAACCCGGTGAGGGTGAGCACCCGCCCCCCGTCCGCGAGGTCGACCAGGCGGGCCCGGCCCGCGGTCTCGTGCGCCCCGGAGCGGAACCTCCCCGACGCGACCAACGTCGGCGCCTGCTCACGCGGTCCCTCCGCCCCGGAAGGGGAAGGTGCGGAGCCCGTCGTCGGAGCCACGGCCACGACGTCCTCGTCGACGACGCGGTCGGCGGTGCTCGTCCAGAGCAGGAAGCCACCGGTCGCGACGGACGTGACCAGCCAGGTGCCGACGACCGCCAGGGCCAGGCGTCGCCAGCGAAGCCCGGCCAGCAGCGCCAGGCCGCCGCCGAGGGCGAACCAGGCGCCGGTGAGGACCATCGCGGTCGTCGCGTCCTCGGTCAACGCGGCGCCGGTGACCCACACGCCTGCCAGTGCGACGGCGGCCACCACCGGCACCGCCAGCAGGACCGCCCACCACGGGACCGTCCGGCGCGAGGCCGGCACGACTGCGGCGGCCTGGCGGACTCGTTCGAGCAGCATCATCAACGGACCTCTTCACTCGGCAAAGCTGTCGCGGCCAGCGTCGCCCAGTTCGCTGCGCCGAGGGAGGTCGCCGTGATTACGGACTTCTTACACGACCTGCCGACTGGACTGTCTCGCTCTACCGTGGGTTCGTGACACGGGCCAGTCGGATCCTGGTGGTCGACGACGACCCCACCATCCGGGATGTGCTGGCCCGGTACCTCGCGCACGCAGGCTTTGCGGTCGACACCGCCGAGGACGGTCTGCAGGCACTCGCATCGGTGGCCGAGCACTCGCCCGACCTCGTGGTCCTGGACGTGATGCTGCCAGGCCTCGACGGCATCGAGGTCTGCAGGCGGCTGCGCGCCAGCACGCCGGTCCCGGTGGTGATGCTGACCGCCCTCGGTGAGGAGGACGACCGGGTGGTCGGGCTGGAGGTCGGCGCGGACGACTACCTGGCGAAGCCGTTCAGCCCGCGTGAGCTGGTGGCGCGCATCCAGGCGGTGCTGCGCCGCAGCCAGCTCCCGCTGCGCCGTGCGGTGCCGGGACCGGACCTCGTCGATGCCGGGCTGGCCGTGGACACCGCCGCGCACGAGGTACGCCTCGACGGGGCGCGCTGTCGCTCACGACCCGGGAGTACGACCTGCTGGTTCACCTGATGACCCACGCCGGCACGGTCTTCACGAGGGAGGAGCTGCTGCGCGACGTCTGGGGCTGGGACTTCGGCGACCGCTCGACCGTGACCGTGCACGTGCGCCGCCTGCGCGAGAAGCTCGGTGAGGGTACCGGCGGAAGCCGGATCGTCACGGTGTACGGAGTCGGTTACCGCTGGCACGCGGAGCTGGTCCGGTGATCACCTGGCACGACGTCGTGGTGGTCCTGGCCGCGACCTTGGCGGTCGCGATCGGCGGCACGGCGGCCGGCGCGCTCGCCTTGCGCGTCTTGCGGTCCCGGTCGCTGCGGGTCTCGCTCGGCGTGGTGGCGTTGACCGTCGTCACCGTGATGGCCGGGGCCGTGGCCCTGGTCGGAGCCCTGATGCTCGTGTCGGGCCACGCGCTCGTCGTGCTCGTCGCGTCGGTGACCGCGGCTGCGCTGGCCGGACTGGGCGTGGCGGCCCTGCTCGGCCGCGAGGTCGAGCGCGGCAGCCGGTCGCTGCGCGACCTGGTCCGGCGGCTCGCGGCGGGGCAGGAGGACCCGGGTGCGACCCGTGCGCCGGCCGCCGCTGAGCTCGCCGGGCTCGGCCGCGAGCTGGAGCTAGGCCCAGCGAAGCCTGGCGGATGCGCGTCGGCGGGGCACAGCGCTCGAGGCCAGCCGTCGGGAGCTGGTCGCCTGGGTCAGCCACGACCTGCGTACGCCTCTCGCCGACGTCCGGGCGATGGCCGAGGCCCTGGAGGACGGTGTGGTCGCCGATCCGGAGACGGTGGCTGCCTACCACCGCGGCATCCGGGTCGAGTCCGAGCGCCTGGCCAGGATGGTCGAGGACCTCTTCGAGCTCTCCCGCATCCAGGCCGGCTCGCTGGGGCTCGCGCCGGACCTGCTCGACCTGGCCGATGTCGTGGCCTCCGAGACCCGGCCGGCGCGGGAGCTCTCCCGGCGCCGACTGGTCCGGCTGCGCGTGGAGCGCGCCGACCCGGTGCCGGTGATCGGCGACGCGGCCCACCTCGGCCGCGCGGTTCGCAACCTGGTCGCCAACGCCGTCCGGCACACCGAACCCGGCGGAGAGGTCGTCGTCACCGTGCGCCGCCGCGCCGGAGGAGGTGCCGAGGTCCGAGTGCTCGACGGCTGCGGAGGGATCCCCGAGGCCGACCTGGCGCGGGTCTTCGACATCGGCTTCCGCGGTCAGGGCGCGCGAACGCCCGGGCCGGACCACGGGGCGGGGCTCGGCCTGGCGATAGCCCGGGGCATCGTCGAGGCTCACGACGGCCGGCTGGACGTCGGCAACGAGCCGCCAGGCTGCCGGTTCACGATGCTGCTTCCCGGGGACGGCACGGCGCCCCGGTCCCGCCCCGAAGGCAGGCCCGAGGCGCCGGGTGCGGTCAGGGCAGCACGGGACAGCGGAAGTCGGCTGCCGCGTTCCTGGTGACTGTGACGTCGCCGGCGGCAACCGCCGCGTCCACCGCCTCGTCGGAAGTGATCAGGTACGGCGTCGTGCCAGCCGTCCAGGTGACGACGTGCACCGCCCAGGCACCGCCGTGGAAGTTCCGGGTGCCGGGACCGACCGCGGTGACCGCGAGCTGGCCGGCGGCACCGGAGGAGAACGCGTAGATCAGGTCACGACCACCGTGGGGGAGGGCGGCCGGCGTGCCGAGGGTGCGCACGACCGCGCCGTCGAGGAACAGGTGGCCGAACTCGCCGCCGGCGCGGCTCGAGGCGGCCTGTGACGGTGCCGCGGACAGGGCGGTCAGCGTGAGGGTGAGCAGGGCGGCGGCCAGGGCCGCCGGGGCATGGCGGTGCTTCATGGGGACTCCAAGGTGAAGGGACGGGCACCCCGGCCGGGTGTGCGGGGACCGGTGTCGGCCCCCGTCCCGACGCTAGAGGCCGACGGTGTCTCCGGGTCCTGTCCCGGCGCTTACGAGGTGGTGACGTTCGGCCGAGGCCGTGCTCGCCGACATCGACGACAGGGCTAAGCCGGCTGCAAGTGCGCTGCAAGGCAGCTCGGCCATTGTTCTCCCATCAGCCCGGCCGACACCGGACGGGCAACGAGAGCCGAAGGGAGGGGAGCACAGTGTCCGCAGCGAACCAGGAGATGTTGCGCGCTATCGAGATCGAGCGCCTACGTCAGGCAAAGCAAGCGCGCCGCGCGCGCGACGTTGGCCGTTGACCGCAACGGGACCGGGAGCCGTGCTCCCGCCTCCCCGAGCGAAGCCAACAACTGACCCGGCCGGCCGGGACGCCCACCAGCACCGGTGGACGTCCCGGCCGTCGGCACGCCCGGGTCGGTGTCGGGCTTCCGGCGGGGGCTGCCCTAGGTTGGGCTGATCATGAGGGTCGGGGTGGTGGCGGAGCGGCGTGCGGGCGAGCGCCGGGTGGCTCTCGTGCCCGACGCGGTCGGCAAGCTGGTCTCCGCAGGGCTACAGGTCGCCGTCGAGTCCGGAGCCGGCAAGCACGCGTTCGCCACCGACGACGCCTACCGGGCGGCCGGCGCCGAGGTCGTCGACAACGTCCTCGCCGACTCCGACGTCGTGCTCACCGTGTCGCCCCTGACCGTCGAGCAGGCCGGGCAGCTGCGCCGCGGGGCGATCACGCTGGGATTCCTGCCCGTCGCCGCGCAGGCCGACCTGCTCGAGGTGCTCCGCGAACGCGACGTCCTCGCGTTCGCGATGGAGCAGGTGCCGCGCATCTCGCGAGCCCAGTCGATGGACGCGCTGTCCTCCCAGGCCCTGGTCGCCGGCTACCGCGCGGCGATCGTCGCCGCCGAGCGCCTGCCGCGGTTCTTCCCCCTGTTCATGACCGCAGCCGGCACGGTGACGCCGGCCAAGGTGCTGGTGCTCGGCGCCGGCGTCGCCGGGCTGCAGGCGATCGCCACAGCGCGCCGTCTCGGTGCCGTCGTCGAGGCGTATGACGTGCGGCCGGCGTCCGCCGACGAGGTCCGCTCGATGGGCGCGACCTTCGTCGACCTGGGCCTGGAGGCGCTGGAGGGCACCGGAGGCTACGCCCGCGAGATGGCCGAGGAGCGCGCCGAGCGGCAGCGCGAGCTGCTCACGCCGTACGTCTCCGATTGCGACGTCGTCATCACCACGGCCGCGGTGCCCGGCCGGCCGGCACCCCTGCTGGTGACCGCCGCGATGGTCGAGACCATGCGACCGGGCTCGGTCCTGGTCGACCTCGCTGCCGAGAGCGGCGGCAACTGCGAGCTGTCGCAGCCAGGCGTGGACCTCGACCACGGCGGGGTGCTCGTTCACGGCGTGCAGGACGCGCCGTCGGCCATGCCGGTGCACGCCAGCCAGCTCTACGCGCGCAACCTGGTCAGCCTGCTGCTGCTCATGACCACCGACGGTGAGGTCGTCCCTGACTTCGCCGACGAGGTCGTCGCCTCCGCCTGCGTCACCCGGAAGGACCCCGATGACTGACGGGACCACGCTGCTGACGTTCTTCGTGCTCGCGGTGTTCGTGGGCTTCGAGGTCGTGTCCAAGGTGTCCTCGGTGCTGCACACGCCGCTGATGTCCGGGGCCAACGCCATCCACGGCGTCATCCTGGTCGGCGCGGTCATCGTCGCCGGTCATGCGGAATCGACGCCGGCGCTCGTCCTGGGCCTCGCGGCCGTGGTCCTGGCCACCGTCAACATGGTGGGCGGCTTCGTGGTCACCGACCGGATGCTCGAGATGTTCGGCCGCGGCCGCCGCCGGGACGGCGACGCATGAGCGTCCTGTCGTCCCGAGGTCGAGGCGCTCGGCTACCTGGTCGCCGCGGTCTGCTTCATCCTCGCGCTGAAGGGCCTGTCCTCGCCGGCCACCGCGCGGCGCGGCAACCTGCTCGGCGCGGCCGGCGCCGTGCTGGCCTGCGTCGTCGTGTTCCTCGCCGAGGACCTCGACCACGTGGTGCCGATCCTGGTCGCGATCGCTGTCGGTACGGCGGTGGGCGTGCCCGCGGCGCGCCGGGTGGCGATGACCCAGATGCCGCAGCTCGTCGCGCTGTTCAACGGCGTCGGCGGCGCCGCCGCGGCGCTGGTCGCCGCCCTCGAGCTGCACAGCGGGGCCGGCGGCGTCTCGTCGTTCGCTGCAGCCGCCGGTGCTTTCACCGTCCTCGTCGGCGCCGTGTCGTTCTCCGGCTCCTGCATCACCTTCGCCAAGCTCCAGGAGCTGATGACCACCAGGCCGGTGCTGTTCCCCGGTGGACCGGTCGCTTTCGGCACGGCGATCGCCTTCTCGCTGGCACTTGCCGTGGGCACCGTGCTCGACGCGCGCCAGGGCGTCGTCATGGCCTGGCTGCTGGTGCTGCTCGGACTCGTCGCGCTGGTCGTCGGCGTGCTGTTCGTGCTTCCGGTGGGCGGTGCCGACGTACCCATCGTCATCTCGCTGCTGAACGCCTTCACCGGGCTCACCGTCGCGGCCAGCGGTTACGTCCTCGACAACGTGCTGCTGCTCGTCGCTGGCACCCTGGTCGGTGCGAGCGGCACGATCCTGACCCGGATGATGGCCGCCGCGATGGGCCGCTCGACGGTCAGCATCCTGTTCGGCGCGTTCAAGGGCGGCTCGACCGCCGGCTCGACCGAGGTCAGCAACCGGCCGGTGCGGTCGGCCAGTGCCGAGGACGTCGCGATCCTGCTCGGCTACGCGCGCAAGATCGTCATCGTGCCCGGCTACGGCCTCGCGGTCGCCCAGGCCCAGCACACGATCCACGAGCTGGTCGACGTGCTGGAGAAGAAGGGCATCGAGGTCGTCTACGGGATCCACCCGGTCGCCGGCCGGATGCCAGGACACATGAACGTGCTGCTCGCCGAGGCGAACGTGCCCTACGAGCAGCTCAAGGAGATGGACGAGGTCAACTCCGAGCTGTCGTCGACCGACGTCGCGCTGGTGGTGGGCGCCAACGACGTGGTCAACCCGGCGGCGAAGACCAGCCCGGGCAGCCCCATCTACGGGATGCCGATCCTTACCGTCGGCGACGCGAAGGCCGTGGTCTTCCTCAAGCGCTCGATGCGCCCGGGGTTCGCGGGCATCGAGAACGAGCTGCTCTACGAGCCGGGGACGACCCTGCTGTTCGGCGACGCCAAGGACTCGCTCACCAGGGTGCTGCAGTCCCTCAAGTCCCTCTGACACGGTCGGCCGGTGTGAGGCGGCTCACGCGTGCGTAACCCGTTCCGGGGCATGTCGTTGGGCAGGCCGACCTCACCCCGCGGGAGGACCCATGAGGAAGCACCCCAAGCTGCGCGACGAGCTCGACCAGGCGGCGAAGCCGGACGAGGACCACGCCACGCGGGAGCGCAACGCCGGCATCGCCATCGGGGTACTGGCCCTGGTGGTGGTCGGTCTCCTGCTCGCGATCGTGATGGGCGGCACCGACGCGTTCCAGCCCTAGCAGCCCGCCGACCGGGTCAGCGGGACCACTGACCCGAACCGGGCACCGGAGCCTTCGGCCCGAACAGCAGCTCGCAGATCTCGAGGTACAGGGCGTCCGGGTCGGGCAGGTGGGTGATCCGGCGCAGCGCCTGGTCCTGACCGGCCGACTCGATGACGATCTCGCCGTAGCCGAACACCCGGCCGGCCGGCGGCCGGGCGTAGCTCATGTCGGTGACCTTGATCAGCGGCATCATCGCGACCCGTCGGGTGACCAGCCCGGTCCGCAGCAGCAGCCTCCGGTCGGTGACCACGAACCAGTCCTCCCGCCACTCCAGCACCCGCCAGGTCAGCCGGGCGAGCAGCACCACCCACAGGGCGAGCAGGAGGTCCCGGGCGAACGGCAGCGGGACCGGCAGCAGCCTGGTCGAGCCAGAGCAGCAGCGCCAGCCCGCCGAGGGTGCTCAGCAGGGGTTCCGCGAGCCGGCTCCAGTGCCGGCGTACGGCGACCACCCGACGTTCGGTCGGCAGCAGGAACCGCTCGAGGCCGGGGAAGCCGCCCGGCTCGAGCACCGGGTCAGGACACCAGCGCGTCGAAGAAGTAACCCAGGCTCTGCCCGGCGGCACTGATGCCGCCGAAGGCGGCCTGCACCATGTCGGCGGCCTTGGCCGGGCTCATGATGATCGTGTAGACGACGAAGGCGATGCCCAGCCAGAGCAGGACCCGCTTGGTCGTGGCAGCCATGGAGCTCCTCGGCAGGATACGGACGAAACGTCACATACTGCCACACCCGGGTACGCCGGGTCGCGGCAGGCGCGCCGGGCGGCTCAGACCACGCCGTAGAGCCGGTCGCCCGCGTCGCCCAGCCCCGGGACGATGTAGCCCAGCTCGTTGAGCCGCTCGTCCAGGCCTGCGGTGACCACCTGTACCGGCACCGACGAGGTCCCGAACGCCTGCTCCATCACGGCCAGGCCCTCCGGGGCGGCCAGCAGGCAGATAGCGGTGATGTCGTCGGCACCGCGCTCGAGCAGGAAGGTGATGGCGGCGACCAGGGTGCCGCCGGTGGCCAGCATCGGGTCGAGCACGTAGCACTGGCGGCCGGAGAGGTCGTCGGGCAGCCGGGTCGCGTACGTCGAGGCCTGCAGCGTCTCCTCGTCCCGGATCATGCCGAGGAAGCCGACCTCGGCCGTCGGCAGCAGGCGCACCATGCCGTCGAGCATGCCCAGCCCGGCGCGCAGGATCGGCACGACCAGCGGCTTGGGGGACGCCAGCCGGATGCCCGTGGTGGGCGCCACCGGCGTGATGATCTCGACCGGCTCGGTGCGCACGTCTCGGGTCGCCTCGTAGGCCAGCAGCGTGACCAGCTCGTCGGCCAGCCGGCGGAAGGTCGGCGAGTCGGTGCGCTCGTCCCGCAGGGCGGTCAGCTTGTGCGCGATGAGCGGGTGGTCGGCGACGTGGGTCCGCATGGCCAGACAACCTAGTGCCCGCGCGCGGGCACGCGTTCCGGGACCGTTGCCCCCTGCCGCTGCGCGCCGATCTCTGCCACGATGCCGCGGGGGCGCACTGATGCGCCGCACGGGCCCGGCGAAGGAGGTGGCGTGGCCGAGGACACCCTCGTCGACTTCGCTGTCGTCGTGTTCCGCGAGGAGGGGCAGTGGCAGGTCGGCTCGCTGCCGCACCGGGCCGCGGAGGACCTGGCGGCGTTGCTGCACGCCGTCCGCCAGCAGCCCTCGGAGGGGCCGACCCTGGCGGTCTGCTCGTACGGCGACGACTTCTTCCTCGTCGTCCGCCCGGACGCTGACGAGCGTCCGGCTGATGATCTCCGACGCCACGGCTGCCGGCGACTGGCCGGTCGCCCGGGAGGCGCTGGACATGGTCGGCGAGATCGTGCCGGACGACGACGACGAGTCGGTGGCCCCGGCCGGCGACCTGGAGATCTTCGCCGACCTGGGGATGAGCTCGATGGAGCTGGCCGCGATCTGCTCCGACCTGGAGCTCTATCCCGACGAGATGCTGGGCCAGGTCGCTGCGCGGATCGGGTTCGGCCCCCAGTTCGAGAGCGTCGTGGACGACGACCTGACCTGAGCGGAGGAAAGGTGCCCTACTTCACCGCTGTCCTGGCCCGCACGGGCCGCGCATGGACGGTGCACGACCTCGACCTGGACACCGAGTCCGACCTCAAGGAGCTCGCGACCGACCTGCGCGACCTCACCGAGTCCGACGAGCCGGTGCTGCTGCTCATCGAGCGCGAGGACGCCTGGTGGGCGGTGGTGCGGGTCGACGGCGAGGAGGACCCGCGGGTGTTCGTCTCCGACATCGCCGGCGCGGCCGCCTCGCCGTACGCCGAGGTGCTCGACGTCGGACACGAGGACGACGACGGCGAGGTGGCGCCGGGAACCTGTGGCGGCGACCTCGACCTGCTGGCCGACCTCGGTACGTCGACCGAGGCGCTGCAGGAGATGTGCGACGACCCGCCGCTGCCGATGGACGCGCTGGCCGCGGTCGCCGAGGCCGGCCGGTTTCGGCGAGATCCTCGACTCGCTGCGCTGACGCCTAGGCTTCGGCCCCGTGAGCGACAGCCGGTACGACGCGTGGATGCGGCTCGCCCTCGACGAGGCCCGGCTGGCCCTCCCCTCGGACGACGTGCCGGTCGGTGCCGTGGTGATCGACGAGGACGGCGTGGTGCTCGGCCGCGGCCACAACGTGCGCGAGGCAGAGGGCGACCCGACAGGTCACGCCGAGGTGCGGGCGCTGCGGGCCGCGGCCGAAGCCGCGGGGGAGTGGCGGCTCACCGGCGCCACCTTGGTCGTCACCCTCGAGCCCTGCACGATGTGCGCCGGCGCGCTGGTGCTGGCCCGGGTCGACCGGCTGGTCTACGGCGCCGACGACCCGAAGGCCGGCGCGGTCGGCTCGCTTTGGGACGTGGTGCGCGACCGGCGGCTCAACCACCGGCCCGAGGTCGTCGGCGGTGTGCTCGCGGCGGAGTCGGGCGAGCTGCTCCGGGGCTTTTTCCGGAACCAGCGCGACCTCCGGTAATCTCTGCGGCGGTGGCGTGTCCGAGCGGCCGAAGGAGCACGCCTCGAAAGCGTGTGATGGTGCAAGCCATCCGTGGGTTCAAATCCCACCGCCACCGCCAACCGTCGGCGACATTCCCGCAGGTCAGAGGCCTGTGGGGTGTCGCCGAAGTGCTGCCCAGATGCCTCTGGTCACAGGAATGGTCACGGGAGCTTTCGCGGGGGCCCTACTCCGGGTCACCTGTCACTAGCGCAGCGACCCGCGCGGCCGCGATCGCCTGCATGTCCAGGTCGACGTGGGAGTAGGTGTCCCAGCGTGATCGAAACGTTGGCGTGGCCGAGCCGCTCCTCGTCCTCCCCGACCGGCGCTTCCCACCGTCTCGCAACCAGTCCACTTGCACGGCAGCCTCACCCGTCGCAGCCCTCGCCTCGAGCGCCCGATCGACCTCCTCGTCGCTGACGTCACCCTCTCTGCACACACCGTTGTATCGGCGCTCCGCGCGGATAACCGCGGGGAGTGGTGGGTGGCCGTGGTCAGCGCTGAAGGACGTGGCGGACTCGATGGTCACGGGGAGTGCGTTCGGTGATCGACATCTCGATGTGGTCGTTCATGGGAGAACTTCCTGGTCAGTGGTCGCGGCGGGCAGAGTCCCGCAGGGGGGTGGGCTTTGTCGGTAGCGCTCGGGGGCCTTCGGCATTCGTACGCCGCGGGCGGCGAGTGATGACCGCCAAGAGGCCTAGTTGCTCTTGCGCGACGGAAGAAGGACCAGCGCCGCTGCACCGAACTGCAGCAAGGCACCGACAGAGTTGGCGATGCGACCCGCAGTACCGATGTCCGGAACGAACAGGACTCCGAGACTTGCCACACCCACGAGCACCAGGGCGACGCCGCCGATGCGGCGGGGAGCGCTGGCCTTGGTGATCCACGACGCAAGCAGTGCCACAACACCGATGGCACCGAAGACAACGAAGGCGATCCAGATGTTGCCGTTGTAACCGTCGCCTTCGCGGGCCTCGGGCGAGATCGCCACAAGCACGTTGCCGGCAGAAACGAGCACTCCCAACCCATGCCCGATGTGGTTGGCAAGGGAGAACCTGGCTTTGGTGCTGGACTGTGTGGTGACCGACATGATGTTGCCCTTTCTCGCTCGATTTGCACCACCACCATGCGAGGGAAGCACATCCCGTAGCGATCGGGAACTCTCCCGAACATCCGGCACGATTGCCTACGGCAATGGGCAATTGCATGGGAGAGGATGAAGGCATGTCCATCCGTATCCTGATCGCTGACGACCACGCCGTCGTGCGAGACGGCTGTCCCTGGTGCTAGCCAGTTGGACGGCTTCGAAGTCGTGGGCGAGGCGGCCACCGGGGACGAAGCGGTCAAGCAGGCCGTGATCCTCAAGCCGGACGTCATCTTGATGGACGTCCAGATGCCCGGCCTCGACGGCGTCGAAGCGACGCGCCAGATCACCGACCTCGTCCCGAGCGTGGCCGTCCTCATGCTGTCGATGTACAGCGACGAGGCTGCAGCGGTCGGTGCCATGCGAGCCGGGGCTCGGGGGTACCTGCTCAAGGGAGCAGGTCACGCCGACGTGGCGGCAGCGTTGCGCGCGGTCGTCGCGGGTCAGGCCATCTTCGGACAAGGGGTGGCCGACGTGCTCTTAGCGCAGATCGGCACGGCCGGCCCTACCCGGGAGTACCCCTTCCCCAAGCTGTCCGAACGCGAACGCGAGGTGCTGGACCTCCTGGTGGCCGGCAAGCGGACGAACGAAATTGCGGCGGCATTGTTCGTCTCGCCCAAGACAGTGAGCAACCAACTCACCTCGATCTACGGCAAGCTCGGCGGAGCGGACCGCACCGAGGCGATCCTGCTCGCCCGCGAACAGGGGCTCCCGTTGCGATGACTTCGGACTCCGTCGATTCCGGCTGGGCTGTCGCGGGCGTGCTCTTCGTCACGTCGGGTCTCGGACTCTGCCTCCGAGCCAAGGCTTATCCGTCAGGCGGTCTCTTCACCGTTGCCGGGGCTCTCCTCATCGTGGCCAGGTTCCCCCCACCGACGTGGATGCGGCCCACGCCGGAGTCGCGGCGATGGCCCTACTGACCGCAGCGATAGCGACGTACCCACGCTTCACGTGGGACCTCGCCAGCGCACTGACGCTGGCAGCGGCTCTCCTGGGCACACCCGTACTCGCCCGGCAACTGGAACGGGCCGACGGACTCAGCGTGGGCGACATTGCCTGGATCGCCTTTGCCCTCGCCACCGTCGGCGCAAGCCATCTGTGGTGGCGACTGGAAACCACACCCGCAGAGACACGCAGTTCCTTGCTGTGGGTGCTGAGCACCAGCGGCGTCACCCTGTTCCTTATCGGCATCGTGGCATTGGCCGGAACGCCCACCGGCCTCGCTTCCGTCGTCGATGCAAGCCTGGGACTGATCGGCGTTGCGGCCCTGCTTGGTGCCGACCGACACCGCACGCTCGACGGTCGCTGGTTGGCGTCGCGTGCCGCCGCTTGGTTCTTCTCAATCGCGTGTGTATTCGCAACCGCGACTCTCATCTTCACTTTCATTGAGTGGCGCTCCGATTCAGCACCCGGAATCGTCTCGATGGCGGTCGCTACCGTCGTATGCGGAATCCTCTGGAACCCACTGCTCACAGTCATTCAGAGAGTCTCCGATGGTGTCTTGTTCGGATTCCGGCCCGACGCACTGACCGCAGCCCAGCGGGTGGCGGTCAGCATCGGCGACGATCCGACTGCCGCCATACGAGCAATCCAGGAGGGCCTGGTGCTGCCGTACGCCGCGCTCGCGCTGTCCGGCGAAGACCAGATCGAGGTCGGCACTCCCACTGATCATCGACGCGTCATCCCCATTGACTTCAACAACGAGCACATCGGTGATCTGGTCGTTGGGGTACGCCCTGGCGACCTAGGGTTGTCCCGCGACGACGAGCGCGTCCTCACCCTCTCCATCCCGATGCTGGTGCAGACGATCAAGGCCCGGTCCCAGGCCGCGATCCTCCAACGAGCACGCGTGGCGAGTGCGTCGGCGCGTGAGAGGAACGGCGTCCAATGCGTCGTGACCTCCATGACGGCCTGGGGCCTCGGCTGACTGGAATCGCCTTCACAGCAGACGCGT
>CAVRTI010000019.1:0-18345 GCA_963723975.1 uncultured Actinomycetota bacterium | reverse complement strand
GCTGATCGGGGGCATCATCGGCTCGCTGCTCCGGCTCGAGGACCGCCTGGAGTCGGTCGGCGCGGCGATCCGGCGGCGGATCCCGCACGGGTCCCGGGAATCTCGCGAGCCACACCTGACCGACGCTCGAGGGAGTGCCGGCGGTGACCGTGAGCGGTTCGTCGAGGGGTTCGTCACGGCTTCCCTGGTGTTCTGCGTCGGGCCGCTGACCATCCTCGGCTCGCTGGACGACGGCCTCGGCCGGGGCATCGACAAGCTGGCGCTCAAGGCGACGCTGGACGGGTTCGCGTCGATCGCGTTCGCCGCCAGCCTCGGCTGGGGGGTGGCCGCGTCGGCACTGGTCGTGCTGGTGGTCCAGGGCTCGCTGACGCTGCTCGCGGCCGTGCTGGGCGACCTGCTGCCCGACCCGCACCTGGCCGCCCTCACTGCGACCGGCGGGCTGCTGCTCGTCGGCGTCGGGCTGCGACTGCTGCGGATCCGTCCCGTCCCGGTGGCCGACCTGCTGCCCGCTCTGGCGGTCGCACCGCTGCTGGTGGCCGTCGTCGTCACGCTCCGGTGACCAACGCGCCCGTTCCGGCCCATCGGCCCCCGCCGAGGGCACTATGCTCCCGGCGACCGGTGAGCCCGACCCGCCCCCCGACCGGAGGTGCCCTGGTGCGCACGAGAGTCGCCTTCTTCCTGGCGGCACTGCTGTCCGCCCTCGTCGTCGTGCTCGGCATGGGTGCCGGCGCGGCTCAGGCCGAGGGAGAGTCGATCTTCGGCTTCCTGTTCCAGACCAAGAAGGGCGAACGGGTCGCCTACGAGGGGGTCAAGGTCTCGGCGAAGGGCCCCAAGGGCTTCTCCGGGGAGGCCACCAGCGACGACACCGGCCGCTGGACCATCGAGGTCCCCGGTCCCGGCAGCTACACGCTGGAGCTCGACACCAAGAGCCTGCCGAAGAACGTCTTCCTCACCGACGAGTCCAAGAAGTCGCTGAAGGTCCCGGTCCTGGTCGACCAGGACAAGCCCGTCATCTTCCCGCTGGGCAAGAGCACCCGCCAGATCCAGAGCAACTGGAGCCAGGCGGCCCAGCTCACGGCGGAGGGCCTGCGGTTCGGGCTGATCATGGCGCTGGCCGCCGTCGGGCTCTCCCTGATCTTCGGCACGACCGGGCTGACCAACTTCGCCCACGGCGAGCTGGTGACGATCGGCGCGCTGCTCACCTGGTGGCTGAGCACCGGGAACCTCCCGTTCCTGCCCGACTTCGGCGGCATGCAGTTCTTCCCCGCGGCGATCCTCGCCCTGGTCATCTGCGGGCTGCTCGGCTGGGCCAACGACGCCGGACTCTGGAGACCCCTGCGCAGACGCGGGACCGGCCTGATCGCCGCGATGATCGTCTCGATCGGGCTCGGCATCTTCCTGCGCTACTTCTACCTGTACCTGTTCACCGGCAACACCCGGAACTACCCCGACTACCAGGGCGCCAAGGGGATCGCGTTCGGGCCGATCAACCTGGCCGCGGTCGACTACTGGTCGATGGCGGTCGCGGCCGTGGTCCTCGCGGCCACCATCCTGGCGCTGATCAGGACGCGGATCGGCAAGGCGACCCGGGCCGTCTCGGACAACCCGGCGCTCGCCGCGGCGTCAGGCATCGACGTCGACAAGGTGATCCGGGTGGTCTGGATCGCCGGCGCAGTGCTGGCCGGGCTGGCCGGCGTCCTGCTGGGCCTGGCCCAGGGCATCAACTTCCAGATGGGCTTCCAGATCCTGCTGCTGATCTTCGCCGCGGTGACCCTGGGCGGGCTCGGCACGGCGTACGGCGCCCTGGTCGGCAGCATCGTGGTCGGGATGTTCATCTCGGTGTCGACGCTGTGGATCCCCGTCGAGCTGAAGAACGTCGGAGCGCTCGGCATCCTGATCGTCATCCTCCTGGTCCGGCCGCAGGGAATCCTCGGCCGCGCACAGCGAGTCGGCTGAGGCGGAACGGAGCGCTCACGTGGACTGGACCCGGATCATCATCAACGCCCTCGAGGCGTCGATCGGCCTGCAGGCGGTCGTGTTCGCGCTCGCCGCGATCGGCCTCAACGTGCACTTCGGCTACACCGGCCTGCTGAACTTCGGCCAGTCCGGCTTCCTCGCGGTCGCCGCGTACGGCCTCGCCGTCACCGTGGCGACCTTCGACCTGCCGCTCTGGCTGGGCGTCATCTTCGGCCTCCTGGGCGCGGTGATCCTGGCGCTGCTGCTGGGCATCCCGACCCTGCGACTCCGCGCGGACTACCTGGCGATCGTGACGATCGCCTCGGCCGAGATCATCAGGCTGATCGCCCGCTCGGTGACGTTCGAGGAGACCCTCGGCGGCTCGGACGGCCGGCAGGCCTTCGCCGGCGGCTTCTACGAGCTCAACCCCTACACGGTCGGCGAGTACAACATCGGCCGGTTCGGGTTCAACGAGCGGGTGATGTGGGTGCTCACCGTCGGCTGGGCGCTGGTGGCCCTGTCCTGCCTGATCGTCTTCCTTCTGATGCGGAGCCCGTGGGGCCGGGTGCTGAAGGCGATCCGCGAGGACGAGGACGCCGTGCGCAGCCTCGGCAAGAACGTCTACGCGTACAAGATGCAGAGCCTGATCATCGGTGGTGTCCTGGGCTGCCTCGGCGGCTTCATCTACGCACTCGGCCAGGCCTCGATCCAGCCCGACATCTTCGGCACCGACACGACGTTCTTCGCCTACACGGTGCTGATCCTCGGTGGCGCCGCCCGCGTCGCCGCACCGGTCGTCGGCGCCATGGTCTTCTGGGTGATCCTCTCGCTCAGCGACAACATCCTCAACGAAGCCATCGACGCCGGCTACATCTCGAACACGGTGATCAGCACCAACCAGGTCGGCCAGTTCCGTTTCATGATCGTCGGCCTGCTGCTCATGCTCTTGATGATCTTCCGACCGCAGGGGATCTTCGGCGACCGGAGGGAGATCGCGCTCGATGCCCGCTGACCAGGATTCCGAGGCAGGAACGGCGACCCAGGAGGCCGGCACCCGGCGCGGCCAGCGGGACGCCGCGGCGGCCGCGCTGGCCGACGTCGCGCGCGAGCCCGGGGCGAAGAAGCCGGACCCGATCCTCATCGCCGACGGCATCGTGCGGCAGTTCGGCGGCCTGACCGCGGTCGACGTCGGGCACGTCGAGATCCAGCGCGGGGCCATCACCGCGCTGATCGGCCCCAACGGTGCCGGCAAGACGACGTTCTTCAACCTGCTCACCGGCTTCGACCAGCCGGACGAGGGCACCTGGTCCTTCGGCGACCGCCAGCTCAAGGGCGTCGCCGCGCACAAGGTGGCCCGGCTCGGCATGGTCCGCACCTTCCAGCTCACCAAGGCGCTGTCCAAGCTCACGGTCATCGAGAACATGCGCCTCGGCGCCACCGGCCAGAAGGGTGAGAACGTCTTCACCGCGCTCTTCCAGGCCCTGTGGGGCGCCCAGGAGCGCGAGATCACCGAGCGGGCCGATGCCCTGCTGGCGCGCTTCAAGCTGGACACCAAGCGCGAGGACTTCGCCGGCAGCCTCTCCGGCGGTCAGCGCAAGCTGCTCGAGATGGCCCGGGCGCTGATGGTCGGCCCGGAGATGGTCATGCTCGACGAGCCGATGGCCGGGGTGAACCCGGCCCTCACCCAGTCGTTGCTCGGCCACGTCAAGGACCTGCGCGAGGACGGCATGACCGTGCTGTTCGTCGAGCACGACATGGACATGGTCCGCGACATCTCGGACTGGGTGATCGTGATGGCCCAGGGCAAGATCATCGCCGAGGGTCCGCCGGACGCGGTGATGGGTGACCAGCGGGTGATCGACGCCTACCTGGGCTCGCACCACGACGCCCCCCTCACCGAGGAGGACGAGCAGCAGGTGCTGGCCGAAGCCGAGGAGGCGCTCGAGCGGGAGCGCGCCGAGCACGAGGAGCAGAAGTGACCACCCACGACACCGGCAGCGGCCCGGCCGAGCAGCCGGCGGACCAGCCCGGGACGCCTGCCGGCGCCGAGCAGGACGCCGAGGTGAAGGCGACCGAGGAGAGCACCGGTCACGCCCACGCGATCTCCCGCGAGGACCGCAGCGCCCACGAGTCCGCCGCCAAGGACGCCCTGCTGCGCGCCGATGAGATCGTCGCCGGCTACGTCCCGGGCGTGAACATCCTCAACGGCTGCGACTTCTACGTGAACGACGGCGAGCTGGTCGGCATCATCGGTCCGAACGGCGCCGGCAAGTCCACCCTGCTCAAGGCGATCTTCGGCCTGATCAAGGTGAGCAGCGGGACGATCCAGCTCCGCGGCGAAGACATCACCGGGCTCAAGGCCAACCGGCTGGTCGCCAAGGGCGTCGGCTTCGTCCCGCAGACCAACAACGTCTTCCCGAGCCTGACGATCGAGGAGAACCTGCAGATGGGCGTGTACCAGGCGCCCAAGAAGTTCAAGCAGAGCTTCGACTTCGTCACCGGGCTGTTCCCGGCCCTCGGCGACCGGCGGGCCCAGCGGGCCGGCTCGCTGTCCGGCGGCGAGCGGCAGATGGTCGCGATGGGCCGGGCGCTGATGATGGAGCCCTCGGTGCTGCTGCTGGACGAGCCGTCGGCCGGCCTGTCCCCGGCGCTGCAGGACGAGGTCTTCGTGCGCACCCGGCAGATCAACCGGGCCGGCGTCTCGGTGATCATGGTGGAGCAGAACGCCCGCCGCTGCCTGCAGATCTGCGACCGCGGCTACGTCCTGGACCAGGGCCGCAACGCGTACACGGCCTCCGGCAAGGACCTGTCCAACGACCCGAAGGTCATCGAGCTCTACCTCGGCACCCTCGCCAAGGCCTGACCCGGCCCGGCCCGGCCCGGCCCTCCGGCCATGATCGGAGCAGCCCTTGCCCGCGCCGCCGGCCGGTGCCTGACCGCGCGCCGCCTTTCCGCGTACCTCCGGCCATGATCGGAGCAGTTCCGCGCGCTCGCCTGGCCCTGACCCACTCCGATCATGTCGAACCAGCGCGGGGGGCCAGCGGCTCAGGGCATGACGAAGGGGCCCGGCCGTGGTGGCCGGGCCCCTCCGTTCGTGCGTCGTACGTCGTACGAGCTGACCGTCAGGTCAGATCTGGCCCTTCTTGGCCTCGACGAACGAGTACTTGTTGGTGGCGTCGTACGAGTAGATGCCGACCTCGGCCTCGCTCGGGTCACCCTTCTCGTTGAACTCGACCGGACCGCTCACGCCGTCGTAGTCGATGTCCTTGTCGTCCTCGAGCAGCGCCAGGCAGTCCTTGAACGAGGTGCACTTCTCGCCACCTGCGCTCACCTCCTGCATCTTCGAGGCGATGGACGCACCCGCGTCATCGCCGGCCGCCTGAGCGGCGAGGGCGATGAGGATGGTGGCGTCGTACGACTCCGGGGAGTAGGCGAACTCGGTCAGCTTCGGCGCGACCTCCATGAGGCGAGCCTTGAACTCGTCACCGGCGACGACACCCGGGAGGGTGCCCTTGACGCCGTCGAGCGTGCCCTTCGGGAAGTCCTTGTCGTAGTTGGCGAGGTTGCCGTCCACGAAGTAGATCTTCTTGACCGACGGGCCGATGCCCTGCTTGACGAGCTCCGGGATGATCTTCTTGGTCTCGTCGAACGCGATGACCGCGATGGCCTCGGGGTCAGCCGCCTTGATCTTGCCGACCTCGGTCGCGAAGGACGCGGCCTTGGGGTCGTAGACGACCTGCTCGACGATCTGGCCGCCGCCGCCCTCGATCGCCTTGGTGGCGTTCTCGGCCAGGCCCGTGCCGTAGGAGTCCTGCAGCGCGAGGATGCCGACCGTCGAGTTGCCGTCCGCGAGGATCAGGTCACCGAGGACCCGGCCCTGCAGGACGTCCGGCGGAGCGGTGCGGAAGTAGAGGTTCTTGTCCGCGTAGTTGGTGAGCTCGTCGGAGGTGTTCGCCGGCGAGATCTGCAGCACGCCGGCACCGGTGATCTTGTCGATCACCGAGAGCGAGACGCTGGACGAGGCGGCGCCGACGATGGCGTCGACCTCGTTGGAGAGAAGTCGGTCGACCGACTGCGAGGCGGTGTCGGTGGAGGTGTCACCGGAGTCAGAGTTGGTGACCTCGACCTGCTTGCCGTTGACGCCGCCGGCGTCGTTGATGTCCTTGAGGGCAAGGTCCACACCGGCGAACTCGGGCGGGCCGAGGAAGGCCAGCGAGCCCGTCTGCGGGAGCAGCGTGCCGATCTTGAGCGTGCCGTCGCCCTTGGCGCCGGGCGCTGCGGAGCTGGATCCCGAGGCACTCGGCTCGTCCGAAGTGCCAGCCTCGTCGTCGCCACCGCACGCGGTGAGCACCAGACCAGCGACACCCAGGACCGCGACCGACCGCCAGAGCGGGGTGGGGCGGATCATGAACCATCTCCTTTAACAAGGTCCGCGGAACCGTCAGCGGCCCGCACAGGCCTGCGCCTGACGGTCGGAACCTACCGAACCCCGGGCACCGAATCAGGAGATCGGCCCGATCAGGCGCTGCGTCGTTGCCAAGTCGTGACCTGATCAGTCCCGCACGGGCGCTCGGCGTCACATCCGCGACACCTGCCGGCTCTCAGGCGGGCGGCGGCCGGCCGGGCTCCAGCAGCACCTGCTCGGCGACCTGGCGCATGCTCAGCCGGCGGTCCATCGAGGCGCGCTGGACCCAGCGGTACGCGGCGGCCTCGTCCAGCCCGTCCCGGGCCTGCAGCACGCCCTTCGCCCGGTCGACCAGCTTGCGGGTCTCCAACCGCTCCTGCAGGTCGGAGACCTCGCTCTCCAGCGTGGTCAGCTCGTCGAACCGCGCCATCGCCATCTCGACCGCCGGTACGAGGTCGGCCTTGGTGAACGGCTTCACCAGGTAGGCCATCGCCCCGGCGGCCCGGGCCCGCTCGACCAGCTCGCGCTGGGAGAACGCGGTCAGCATCACCACGGCGGCGAGCCGGCCGGCCGCGATCTGCTCCGCGGCCGAGATGCCGTCCAACCGGGGCATCTTGACGTCCAGGACGGCCAGGTCGGGACGGTGCTCGGTCACCAGCGCCACCGCGGTCTCGCCGTCGGCGGCCTCCCCGACGACCGCGAAGCCCTCTTCCTCGAGCATCTCGCGCAGGTCCAGCCGGATCAGCGCCTCGTCCTCGGCGATCACCACCCGGCGCGTCGTGTCGGCCACCCGGCGAGCCTAGTGGCGGATGACAGAATGGCCGGGCGCCCCGATAGGCCAACTGGCAGAGCCAATGGTCTCAAACACCATCCAGTGTGGGTTCGAATCCCACTCGGGGCACCAGGACGGCCGGCTTCGGTCCGGGTCGCCGGCTGCCGATAGTGCGTCGTGGACACTGCCGCACCGGTACGCCGGGCCGCCGCCGCCCTGGCGGCCGGCGCGCTGCTGGGCGGAGCCCTGGTGTCGTGCTCGACCCTGAACGCCGCGACGGCACCGCCGGGGCAGCGGCCGGGCGTCGACGTTCCCTCCCGGCTCCCGGTCGAGGCGGCCGGCCAGCCGCTCGGACGGCCCGCGCTGGCCCCTTCCGGTGCCGGCGGCTTCACCTTCCTCGCCACCCACCCCGACGGCAGCCCGGTGACCTTCGACCCCTGCCGTCCGGTGCACGTGGTCGTGCGCCCGGACGGCGAGCCGCCCGGCGGCCGCGCCCTGCTGCTGTCCGTCCTCGGCGAGCTCAGCGCCGCGACCGGGCTGCAGTTCCTCGACGACGGCGCCACCGACGAGGCGCCCGACGCCCAGCGGTCGCCGTACCAGCCGGACCGGTACGGCGACCGCTGGGCGCCGGTGCTGATCGCCTGGTCGTCGCCCGCCGAGACACCGATGCTCACCGAGCGGGTCCTCGGCCGGGCCGGCCCGGACGCGTACGGCACCGGTGCCGACCAGCACTTCGTCAGCGGGCTCGCGGTCTTCAACGGCCCCGCGCTCGCGACCCAGCTGGCCAGCGGGGAGGACGACAAGGCCCGCGCGGTGCTGCTGCACGAGCTCGGCCACCTCGTCGGCCTCGGGCACGTCGACGACGCGTACCAGGTCATGTACGACACCAACAGCTACCCCCTCGCCCGCTACCACGCCGGGGACCTGCGCGGCCTGGAGAAGCTCGGTCTCGGCCATTGCGTCGACGGTCCCTGACCCGTCCCGGCCCGCCTGCGCGGCGGCGTGTGAGGATGGCGCGATGGACCTCGGGTTCGCCGTACCGCTGGCCGGGTCCTGGGCGACGCCCGCGACCCAGGTGCTGCTGGGGCGTCGCGCGGAACAGCTCGGCTACGCGTCGTTGTGGACCTTCCAGCGACTGCTCTTCCCCGCCGATGTCGAACGAGCCGCCGACCCGCACCGCTGGTCCCCGGTCTATCGCAGCGTCGCCGACCCGTTGATCAGTCTCGCCTTCCTCGCGGCCCACACCGAACAGGTCCGGCTCGGCGTCGCGGTGCTCAACATGCCGTGGTTCTCTCCGCTGCTGCTGGCCAAGCAGTCCGCGACCCTCGACGCGGTCTCCGACGGCCGGCTCGACCTCGGGCTCGGGCTGGGCTGGGCCAGCGAGGAGTACGCCGCCACCGGTGCGCCGGCCGACCAGCGGGGCGCCCGCGCCGAGGAGTTCGTCGCCTGCCTCAGGGCCTGCTGGACCGACCCGGTCGTGGACTTCCACGGCCGGTTCCACGACGTCGGACCGGCCTACGTCGACCCCAAGCCGGTCCAGAGCCCGCACCCGCCCCTGCTGCTCGGCGGCGGCGTCGACGCGGCGCTGCGCCGGGCCGGCCGGACCGCGGACGGCTGGATCAGCAGCAGCGGCCAGAACCTGAGCGACATCGGGACCGCCGCCGCGGTCGTGCGCGGAGCCGCCCGGGAGGCCGGCCGGGACCCCGAGGCGGTCCGCATCGTCTGCCGCGGCGTGGTGAAGATCCGCGACGGCGGCCGCGTCGACCGGCGTCCGCTGACCGGCTCGTACGACGAGGTGCGCGCCGACCTCACCGAGCTCGCCGGGCACGGGGTCGACGAGGTGTTCGTCGACCTCAACTTCGACCCGGCGATCGGCTCGGTCGACGCCGACCCGGACGTCTCGGTCCGGCGGGCCACCGAGGTGCTGGAAGCGCTCGCCCCGTGACCGAGGACCGGGTCGGCCGGCGGGCCCTGGTGAGCGGCCTGGTGCAGGGCGTCTTCTACCGCGACAGCGCCCGGCGCGAGGCGCTGCGCCGCGGGGTGGCCGGCTCGGCCCGCAACCTGCCGGACGGCCGGGTGGAGGTGCTGCTCGAGGGCCCGCCGGAGGCGGTGGCCGGCGTCCTCGACTGGCTGGGCCGCGGTCCGACCCACGCCCGGGTCGACACCGTCGAGGTCACCGACGAGCCGGTCCGGGGGCTGCGCGCGTTCGACATCGGCTGACGGCACCGGTGCCCCGAACATCCGTGAGGCCCCGTCCGGGCAGGGACGGGGCCTCACGAGGCGGTGCGGGGTCAGCCCAGCTGGAGGTGCTGCCCGGGGAAGATCAGGCCGGGGTTGGACCCGATGGTCGCCCGGTTGATGCGGTACAGCTGCTGCCAGCCGCCGGGCAGGCCCTTGGCCCGGGCGATGGCCGACAGGCTGTCGCCGCGGCGCACGACGTAGTCGTCGCCGGCCGTGGCGGCCTTGCGGTGCTTGCCCCGGCTGGCCCGCTCGGTCTGCACGCGGCTCTCCGCCGCGCGGGTCTCGGCCGCGGGCTTCTCCGCCTTCTCGGCCTTCTCCGCCGGCTTGTCGGCGGCGGGCTTGTCGGCAGGCTTGTCGGCAGGCTTGTCGGCAGGCTTGTCGGCAGGCTTGTCGGCGGCCTTGGTCGCGTTGCCGTCGGCCTGCTGGTCGCCGTTCATCCGGGCCTTGAGCTCCGCGGCGGTGGCCAGCGCCTCGCGGCGCTCGTCGCTGCCGAGGCCCATCCGGCTGCTGCAGGCCGGCCAGGGGGACCAGCCGCGGCCGTCCAGGACGCGCGCGGCGATGACGATCTGCTCCGCGCGGGTGGCCAGGTCGGCGCGCGAGGCGTAGCGCTCGCCGCCGTTGCCGTCCCAGGTGCCGTCGGCGAACTGCAGGCCGCCGTAGTAGCCGTTCCCGGTGTTGATGCCCCAGTTGCCGCCGCTCTCGCAGCTGGCGAGGCGGTCCCAGGCGCTGGTGGCAGCGGCCGACGGCGAGGCCGTGGCGGTGGCCAGCGGGATGGTGGCGACGAACGACGCGGTCGCCAGTCCGAGGTTGCGGGTGTGGTGGCTCGGCCTGCGGTGCCGGCCTCGGCCGGAGGTGCTCGGCCGCTTCTGCGCGCGCTGCGACATAGGTGTATCCCTCTCGCCGCCTGCGAGGTGAGCTGTCGGGTTCGGGCGAGAGTTGCCCGGCCGCATCGCTGCGGCTTCACCCCGAGGACTCGAGCGACCGTGGTCGTCGGGCCCGGAAGTGGGTCCCCCACTCCTGCCCACTGGTCTCATGCCGCCCCTCAGACGGTGGGCAGGATTCGGCGGCCGTCGAAGGGACCGCGCGGCGCGCGGTCACGACAGGGTAACGGTGCCCGCCCCGGACGCCAAACCGGCTCGCCGGAGGTTGGGCCGAACGGGGGATGATGGCCCGGTGCCCGGAGACCTCGTCGTGACCGGCCGGGTGGTGATCCCGGCCGCGGAGCTGACCTGGCGGTTCTCCCGGTCCAGCGGCCCCGGTGGGCAGTCGGTGAACACCTCCGACTCCCGTGCCGAGCTGTCCTGGGACCTCGCCGGGACCGCGGCGCTGCCCCCCGTGCAGCGGGACCGGGCGCTCGAGCGGCTCTCGGGGCGCCTGGTGGACGGGGTGCTGACCGTGGCGGCCTCCGAGCACCGGTCCCAGCTGCGCAACCGGACGGCGGCCGAGGCGCGGCTGGTCGCCCTCGTGGCCCAGGCGATCGCTGCTCCCCCGCGGCAGCGCCGGCCGACCCGGCCGTCCCGCGGCTCGACCGAGCGGCGGATCGCGGAGAAGAAGCGGCGCGGGGAGATCAAGCGGCTCCGGCGTCCCGAGCACGACTGAGGCGCCCGCGTCCCGCCCGTCAGTCGGTCTGCAGCCCGTCCAGGGCCTGCTCGGCGATCGCGATCTCCTGCTGGATCATCCAGGCGGCGCCGCGAAGCCCGCGCAGGCCGAACCGGTCACGGATGGCCATCACCAGCTCGGCCACCCGCGGGTCGACCTCGTCGGGCATCGCGGTGCCCGTGACGTCCGTCATGACTCTCCCCGTCCTCGTTCGGTGCGGCTAGACCCTAGCGACAGCGGCGGCCGATCCGGCCACCGACGCGTCGAGCGTGGGGGAACCACCTGTCCTCCGCGGGCGGCAGGATGGCGCCATGCCCGCGGTCGAGCTCCTGCGCGCCGCCGGGGCAGGACCCGGGCTCCCGGTCGCGGTCGCCTGGGCGCCCGACGGTGTCGGGCTGGCCTTCGGCGAGACGTCGGTGAGCTGCCCGGGCGACGGCATCGAGGACGTACGCCGGGTGCTCGACGCGCTCCGGCCGCGGCTGGTCTGGTGGTCGGCCCGGGACGCCGAGCCGCTGGTCCGCGCCGGGGTCAGGGTGCCGTCGTCCTGGGACCTCTCGGCGACCCACCGGCTGCTGCACGGGGGCACCGACCGGAACCCGGCGCTGGTCTGGGCGGCGGCTGCCGGCCTCGACCCGCTGGGCCGGCCGCGGACCGGGCAGCTGGACCTGCTCTCCGTCGGCGGCGGCATCGACCAGGGCGACCCGGCCGATCCGGACGACCCGGTGAGACCGGACGGCCACCTGCGGCCCGGGTGGGCCGAGACCGGTCCGCCGACGGTCGCCGCGGCGGCGCGCTGGGCCGGCGCGGGACTGGTCGTCCGCGGCCGGCACGAGGCCGCACTGGTCGAGCGGCCGGACCGGCGCCGCTCCCCGGCCGCGCCGCACCTCGCCCTGCTCACCGCCTGGTCGGAGTCGGCCGCCGAGCTGCTCGCGGTGGAGCTCGGGGTCGGCGGCCTGCCGTTCGACCGGGCGACGGCCGGCCGCCTGGTCGAGGAACGGGTCGGCCCGCGGCCCACCGACGCCGCAGGCGCTGCTGCCGCCCGGACCGCCCGGGACGACGCCGTGCGCGCGCTGGTGCCCGGCGCCGAGGACACCGACCTGCGCAACCCGGCGGCGGTGCGCGCGCTGCTCGCCCGGGTCGGCATCGACGTCCCGGACACCCGGGCCTGGCGGCTGGAGCCGTTCCGGGGCACCCACCCGGTGGTCGCGGCCCTGATCGACTGGCGGCAGGCGGAGCGGATCGCCACGACCTACGGCTACGGGTGGCTGGACCGCGACGTCGGCGCCGACGGACGGCTGCGCGGCGTGTGGACCGGCTGCGACGGGGCCGCCGGGCGGATGACCGCGTCGGCGGGCCTGCACAACCTGCCGGCCGAGCTGCGGCCGGCCGTCGCGGCCGAGCCGGGAAGGCTGCTGGTGCGGGCCGACCTGGGACAGGTCGAGCCGCGGGTGCTCGCCGCGGTGTCCGGCGACGACGCGCTGGCCCGCGCGACGGCGCGACGACGACTTGTACGCGCCCGGTCGCCGCCCGGCTCGGCGTCGACCGGCCGACGGCCAAGGTCGCGGTGCTGGCCGCGATGTACGGGCAGACCTCCGGGGCGGCCGGCGAGGCCCTGCGCGGGCTGGAACGGGCGTACCCGGTGGCGATGGGCTACCTGCGCGCGGCGCACGAGTCGGGTGCCGCCGGGCGCGACGTCGTGACCTACGGCGGCAGGCTGGTGCGGATGTGGCCGCTGGAGGAGCCCGTCGACCCGGCGGCGTCGGCCGCGCGGGGCCGGTTCGCCCGGAACGCCGTGGTGCAGGGCGCCGCGGCCGAGCTGTTCAAGATGTGGGCGGTGTCGGTGCGGGCCGGGCTGCCCCCGGGGGCCGAGGTGGTGCTCTGCCTGCACGACGAGCTGCTGGTGCAGGTGCCGGAGCCGGCGGCCGACGAGGTGGTCGCGCTGCTGCACGCGGTGCTCGGCACCACCGCGCAGCGCTGGTCGGCCGGCAGCGGGGTGCGGTTCGTGGCCGACGTCGTGGCGGTCCACCGCTGGTCGGAGGCGAAGGGCTGACAGCTGCCGGGTCGCGGAATGGGTCGCCCGGCCTTTGAGGTGTCATAGGGGGGGCGAGGATGCCGGGCATGCAGCCCTTCGACGCGGTACGCGGCCTGGAGAACGCCCGTCCACTCGACCGGGTGGTCGACCCGGTCCGCAGGGTGGTGCAGGGCCCGCTCCCGCCGGGGCCGGCGCGCGATGCGCTGCACGGCGTGCCGATCGGTCACCCGGTGCACCCCACCCTGGTCCAGGTGTCGATCGGCGCCTTCATGTCGGCGTCGGTGCTGGACGCGCTGCCCGGCAACGAGGCCGCCTCCTCCGCGCTGGTCGCGACCGGGCTGGCCAGCGCGGCCCCGGCCGCGGTCACCGGGTGGGCGGACTGGTCCGAGCTGCACGAGCAGCAGCAGCGGGTCGGGCTGGTGCACGCGGCGGCGAACGCCACCGGGGTCGCGCTGTACGCGCTGTCGCTGGCCGCGCGGATGCGCGGGCTCGCAGCGCTCCGGCAGGGCCCTCGGCCTCGCCGGGCTCGGGATGCTCGGCCTCGGCGGGTTCCTCGGCGGGCACCTGTCGTTCCGTCAGGCCGTCGGGGGCCAACCACGCCGAGGACGTGCCGCACCTGGTGCGCCCCGGCTGGCAGGACCTCTGCGCGCTCGACGAGCTGACCGAGGGGACCCGCAGCGCCGGCTGCTCGGCGGAGACAACGCGACGTGCCGCTGCTGGTGCTGCGTCGCGGCGGCACGGTCAACGTGCTCTCCGACCGGTGCAGCCACCTCTCGGGCCCGCTGCACGAGGGCGAGCTCGAGGACGGCTGCGTGGTGTGCCCGTGGCACGGCAGCACGTTCCGCCTCGCCGACGGCTCGGTCCGCCGCGGTCCGGCCACCGCCCCGGTGCCCGCCTTCGACACCCGGGTCTCCAGCGGCCGGGTCGCAGGTCCGGCTCCCCGGCGCCGGCTGACCGTCGAGCGGGTCGGGCGGTCAGACCCGCTCGATGACGTGCCCGCGGGCCGCCAGCTTGTCGTGGTGCGCGACCCGCTTCTCCTCGAACCGGGACGCGGCCTTGTCGAGCTCGGCCAGCACCGCCGCAGCTCGTCGCGGGCCGCCTCGCCCTCGGCGTCGAGCCCCTCGAGGTCGAAGACGCCCCAGGCCCGCAGCACCGGCTGGAGCACGTCGTCGCGGTGGATGCGCAGGTCGTAGATGCCCGCCAGCGCGATCTGCACCGCCTTGCGGGTGAAGTCCTCGATCGAGTGCGCCGGGCATCTCGAAGGTCTTCACCACCTCGGTGATGGCCCGCATCGTCTGGTTCGGCGCGACCTCGAGGGCGGCACCGAGCAGGTTCCGGTAGAAGAGCATGTGCAGGTTCTCGTCGGGCGCGATCCGGGCCAGCAGCTGCTCGCGCGATCGGGTCGCCGGTGACCTTGCCGGTGTTGCGGTGCGAGATGCGGGTGGCGAGCTCCTGGAAGGACACGTAGGCCAGCGACCGCAGCAGGTCGTCGTGGTTGGCCGACTCGAAGCCGGCCGCCATGTGCGTCATCCGGGCGCGCTCCAGCGCGACCGGGTCGACCGCGCGGGTCACCAGCAGGTAGTCGCGGATGGCGATCGCGTGCCGGCCCTCCTCGGCCGTCCACCGGTGCACCCAGGTGCCCCACGCGCCGTCGCGGCCGAACACCGTGGCGATCTCGTGGTGGTAGCTCGGGCAGGTTGTCCTCGGTGAGCAGGTTGACGATCAGGCTGGTGCGCGCGACGTCGGACATCTTCGAGTCGCCGGGCTCCCAGGCCTCGCCGCCGAGCATGCCGTCGAAGTCGCGGCCCTCGCTCCACGGCACGTACTCGTGCGGCAACCACTCCTTGGCCACCGTGAGGTGGCGCTCGAGGTTCTCCTCGACCACCGGCTCCAGCTCGCGCAGCAGGTCGGTCTGGGACAGGGGATGGACGTCGACGGACAAGCGATGCCTCCGGGGAGGGTCGAGGTGAGCGTGGTACTTACGGTTACGTCACCGTAGGTACCAGGGTAGCCGAGCGGAGGGCAGGTAAACACCGCTGGCGTGTCTCCGCAGTCAGCGGACCGGCGCGACGACGTCCAGCGCGCAGCCCCTCGCGCAGCAGCCGGATCATCTCCTGCAGCGGCTGCGGCCGGCCGAACAGGTACCCCTGGCCCAGCGTGCAGCCGGCCTGGCGCAGCCGGGACATCTGGGCCGGCCGCTCGATCCCCTCCGCGACGACCTTGAGGTCCAGCGCGGCGCCCATGACCAGGATCGCCTCCACCAGCGCGGCGGCGCGCGGGCTGACGTCGATGTCCCGGGTGAAGCTGCGGTCGATCTTGAGGGTGTCGACCGGCAGGTGCTGCAGGTAGCCGATCGAGGAGAAGCCGACCCCGAAGTCGTCGATCGCCAGCCCCGCGCCCAGCGCGCGGAGCGGCCGCAGCGCGTGGTCGGTCTCGGCGTCGTTGGCGACGACCACCGTCTCGGTCATCTCCAGCACCAGGTGGTTGTCGCCCAGGCCCCCCACGGCCGCCCGACGAGCTCGAGGAAGCCGGGGTCGCGCAGCTGGTGGGCGGACATGTTGACGCCCAGGGTCAGCGGGCGGCCGGCGGCGGGCCAGCGAGGCCGCGTCCTCCACCACCCGCGAGAGCACCCGCTCCCCGAGCTCGGTGATCAGCCCGCTCTCCTCGGCCGCGGCGATGAACGCGTCCGGGGCCATCAGACCGTCCGGGCGCTGCCAGCGGACCAGCGCCTCGAACCCGTCGACCCGGCCGTGCACCAGGTCGACGATCGGCTGGTAGTGCACGACGAGCTCGGTGGAGATGCCCCGGCGCAGCGCCTCGATGAGCTCCAGGCGCCGGACGTTCTCCTCGCGCAGCGACGGCTGGTAGACGAAGAACCGGTCCTTGCCGAGGGCCTTGGCCCGGTACATCGCCATGTCGGCGTTGCGCAGCAGCCCGGCGGCGTCGTCCTCCGGGCCGGCCACCGCCACGCCGATGCTCGCGCCGACGACCACCTCGTGGCCCATCACCCGGATCTCGCGGCGCAGCGCGCCCAGCAGCCGCTCGGCAGAGCACCTCGAGCTCGGCGATCCCCTCGACGCCCTCGAGCAGCACGGCGAACTCGTCGCCGCCGAGCCGGGCCACCGAGTCCGCCGCACGCACGCAGCTGACCAGGCGAGCCGCGACCGTCTTCAGCAGCTCGTCGCCCTCGGCGTGGCCGAACCGGTCGTTGACGCCCTTGAAGCCGTCCAGGTCGAGGAACAGCACGGCCAGCGTCGCGTCGTGGCGACGGGCCCGGATCACGGCCTGCTCGACCCGGTCCAGGAAGAGCATCCGGTTGGGCAGCGCGGTCAGCGCGTCGTGCCGGGCCAGGCGGCCCATCTCGTCGGTCAGGCTGAGCCGGGAGAAGGCTTCCTCGCCCACCGTCGCCAGAGCCTCCAGCGCCCGCCGGTCGCCCTCGATCGAGGCCCGGGCCCGGTTGATCGCCGGGGCGACGAGCCACATCGTCCGGCTGCCGGCGCGCACCCGGGCACCGATCTCCTTCGGCAGCGGGCCGTCCGCCGCAGGTCGGCGAACCGGCTGGCGACCGCAGCGCGTGCGTTGTCGCGCAGCACCGTCTCCAGGTCGCCCGCCGACTCGACGACCTGGGCCTCGGCGGCCGCGTCGAACAGCGCGCTCAGCCGTCTCCGGTGCTCGCGGCCACGCGACAGCGCGCGCGTCGCGACCAGGATCGTGAACACCGGGACCGCGAGCAGCACGTAGGTGAACGGCGGCAGCTCGCGGGCCACCAGGGCGGCGAGGTAGCCCAGGCTGTCGATGGCGACGAAGACCCCCAGCGCGGCCAGGCCGCTGCTCTGCCGCAGCTCGGCGTGCAGCGGGAACCGGTCCTCCAGCGCGATCGACACGGCCGAGATCACGTAGTCGACCAGGAAGAACGCGGCACAGCCGAGCCCGACTGCCACCAGCTCTCGCGGCGTCGTCGTGCCGAGGGCGCCGACCTTGCGCATCACCGCCAGCGCGACGTAGCCGGACAGGATGCCCAGGCCGACGTTGAAGATCCGGACGTCGATCCGCTTGGTCCGGCTGAACTGCGACAGGGTCTGCCCGACGGCCCAGACCCCGAGCGCTCCGGTGCCGCCCTCGAAGCAGGCGAGGAACACCAGCACGGCGGAGTCGAAGCCGACCTCGATGCCGCTGGAGTTGCGGTTCAGGATCAGCGGGAACCGGCTCATCAGGGCGGTGACGCGGGGCACCGATGAGCAGCGCGACCAGCCACTTCGCGTCGAAGTCCGCCGCCGAAGAGCATGGTGAACACCGCCACCAGCCCGACGAGCCCTCCCGGCCACCATCATGGTGACGTCGAAGCACCAGCTGATGGCACGCTTGGGCTGGGCCCTGGGCACGCTCACGCCTCGCCCTCCTTCATCGCTCACCTATCGGCATGAGTCAGCGAACGAGTAAAGCGGAGGGGAAGCTCGGGCTTCGGACATCGGCGCCAAGGCCCCGCCGGGCGGCGTACGCTAGCGCTGGCCGACCGGCGACGTACGTCGCGCTCGGGGCGCCGACGTAGACCTGGCGGGGCCGGCCGATCTTGGTCGCCGGGTCCTCGATCATCTCCCGCCACTGGGCGATCCAGCCTGGCAGCCGGCCGAGGGCGAACAGGACGGTGAACATCCGGGTCGGGAAGCCCATCGCCTTGTAGATGACCCCGGTGTAGAAGTCGACGTTCGGGTAGAGCTTGCGCGAGACGAAGAAGTCGTCGGCGAGCGCGACCTCCTCGAGCTTCATCGCGATGTCGAGCAGCGGGTCCTGGACGCCGAGCTTCTCCAGCACCTCGCCGGTGGCCTTCTTCACGATGGCCGCCCGCGGGTCGTAGTTCTTGTAGACCCGGTGGCCGAAGCCCATCAGCTTGACCCCGGGCTCCTTGTCCTTGACCCGGCGGACGAAGGAGTCGACGTCGCCGCCGTCCTCGTGGATCTACTGCAGCATCTCGAGCACGGCCTGGTTGGCGCCGCCGTGCAGCGGGCCGAACAGCGCGTTGACGCCGGCCGACACCGAGGCGAACAGGTTGGCGTTGCTGGAGCCGACCAGGCGGACCGTGGAGGTCGAGCAGTTCTGCTCGTGGTCGGCGTGCAGCACGAAGAGCATGTCGAGGACCCGGGCCATCGTCGGGTCGACCTCGTACGGCGTGGCCGGCACCCCGAACGTCATGCGCAGGAAGTTCTCGACGTAGCCCAGCGAGTTGTCCGGGTACAGCAACGGCTGGCCGACCGCCTTCTTGAAGGCGTAC
The DNA here is from genome assembly GCA_963723975.1 of uncultured Actinomycetota bacterium. GTDB lineage: Bacteria > Actinomycetota > Actinomycetes > JACCUZ01 > JACCUZ01 > CAVRTI01. The sequence continues at coordinate 71 of CAVRTI010000019.1, read as the reverse complement.
GACGCGATCGTCGGCAGCTTGGCCATCAGCCGGACCGTCGACATCTCGACGTGTTCCCTGTCGAACGGGCA
>CAVRTI010000018.1:0-32612 GCA_963723975.1 uncultured Actinomycetota bacterium | reverse complement strand
ACTGCGGGTGTGTCTCGCAACCGGACCCTTGCCTGTGTCTTCGCGCACCCGGACGACGATGCGTACGGGGCTGCCGGCAGCGTCGCTCTGCACGCCGAAGAGCCGGACTTCCGGTTCGTCTTGGTTCACGCCACCTTCGGCGAGCACGGGGAGATCCGAGACGGATTCCCGGCCACACGACGGACCCTCGGGCTCCATCCGCCGGGCCGAGGACGAAGTCGCGTGGCGAGCAATCGGCCGCGTCCCCGACCGTCACGAGTGGCTAGGCCTACCGGACGGCGGCGTCGCCGACGTTCCCCTCGACGAGCTCGTCGCGGCGGTTGCGCGGATACTTGAGGAGGAGGATCCCGCTGTTGTCGTGACATTCGGCCCCGACGGCATCTTCGGGCATCCGGATCACATCGCGATCGGTGCAGCCACCGACGAGGCATTCGCTCGACTGCGCTCGAACGGACCGGTTCCGGGTTCCAGCGGCTGGCGCACGGCGCGGTCCCGCAGTCGGTGTTCGAACGATGGAACCGCCAGCGGGCTGAGCTCGGGCTCTACGCCTTCGACCCGGAGCAGACGTACCACATGCGCGGCATCCCGGACGAGCAGATCCGGATCACCGTCGACTGTCGAGAAGTCACTGGTCGCATCGTCGCCGGCCTTCGCGAGCACAAGAGCCAACTACACGTCATGTCTGACGACCCGACCAACACCGAGCAATGGGAGCGGCGCGTCCGGCGGGAGTGGTACGCGATCGCATGGCCCGAGCAAGAGCACGAGGCAAGGATGCTGACTGAATCTCTTCGACGGCCTCGTCTGACTGCCCTCGGTCAATGCCGCTCATTCAGTGACGAGCCAGCAGCCAGGGTGTCTGGCGACGCACGACGGTGTTGATGCCGGGCGTCTGGTCGGCCCAGGTGAACCCGACCAACTCGGCGTCCTCGTCGATGTGGGCGTTGTGGCCGGGCCTGACGTAGTGCCTGGCCGGCGGTGAGGACTTCGGTCTCGCCGTCGGCTGTACCGCATGGTCACTTTGCCCTGGAGGCAATAGCCCCAGTGCGGCTCCTGGCACGCGCCGCCGGGCAGATCGGCGAACCATTCGGCGGTGTCGAGTCCGGCGTTCCACCGCTCGAGGGCGACGGTCATCCCACCGGCCTCGGCGATGCTGCGGGCCGGCGCCGTCGATGTCGACGGCGAGCTCGGTGTTGTCGCGGGTGAAGGTTCCCATGACGTTCCTCCTGGGTTGGAGACCAGCTGATTCCGGTCGTCATCTGGAACGTAGAAGTTGAACTCATGTGCAAGGTCAAGACCTTGACCCTGCACGGGGGTGCAAGGTTTACCGTGGGTGGGTGCGGATCTCTGAGCTCGCCGAATCCGCGGGGGTCCCGACCTCGACGGTTCGGTACTACGAACGGGTCGGGCTGATGTCTGTCCGGCTCGCACGCATCCGGCTACCGCGACTATGCCGACGACGCCGCCGCCCGCCTGCGGTTCATCACTCGAGCCCGCCGAATGGGGCTGAGCTGCGAGCAGATCACCGCGCTGATCCCGGTCTGGGCCGGCACGAACTGCGGCGCCGCGCACGAGCGGGTCAGCCTGCTGGTCGATCAGAAGCAAACGGAGATCGCCGAACGGATCGCCGAGCTTGAGACGTTCTCTGCCCAGCTCGACGCGGTCCGCGCGTCGCTCGACGCCGAGCGCCTGTTGGCGCAGTGCCGCAACGACCTCACCTGTTGCGTTCCGGAGTCACCAGGGCGACCGGTGGCGATCGAGCTCGTACCGCGCCGCTGATCAGTCCGGCACCGGGAACAGGTCCGCAAGCCACCCTTGCCAGCTCTTGAGCACCGCGGGTGCTCGGTCGCCTGCGTCGGCCCCGTACAGCCAGAACCAGACGCTGATACCGGCCTGCCCGTCCGTGCCCTCGACTGCTACCACCGCGGTACCCGGCCCCGGTTCGTGGATGCGCAGTGTCAACATCCGCGGCACAGCCCGCTCGACCGTGCCGGCCATTGCCGTCGGTGCGTCCGGCCCCGCCGCCACCTGATCGCCCTTCGAGGAGTGGGTCGGGATTCCCAGCGCTCCGGTGAGGGTGCCCCACGCCTCGCCAAGACCAACAGTCGCCATGCCCGTGGGCTGGACGGAGACCCCCACCTGCCCAGGAAAGTAGCTGCGGTGAAGGTCCAGGTTGTGCAGAAACATCCGCCAGCCGGCATCCATGCCATCGAACTGGTCGTCCCACTCCGCGCCGGACCCGAAGCCGCTGTTCACCAGGCGCACCACACAGGTGCCACCGTCGCGGGCCTCGACCAGCCACTCGAAGGCCAAGCCTGCATCGGCGTCGCCCCCGTCGAAGACGACCCGGTGCGGCGGGTCCCAGACCCGCACCCGTCCCCGCACCGTCATCGAGTCGCCAGGTCCGAACTGCTGCACCACTCACCGCCTTCGCGCTCCTCGACGGTGCTCGGCACGAACCAGCTGCCGATGCCGGGGCCGGTCGCCACCGCGGCCCAGACCTCCTCGGGCGTTCCCGGCACCTCCACCTCGACCTCGATCGAGCGGCTGCTGTCGGTCATGGCGCCTCCTCGGCGGCTTGTGCTGCGGGACCGGACTCGTGCGGCGCCGGGCGTGGGTGGGCGAGCACGACGAGGCGCGACCAACGGCCGCCCGGCGCGCTCTCGTCGTGATAGCGGGCTCCGAGAGTGGCCACTGCCTCGGCGAGTTCACGGGTGAAAGCCGCTCGCTCAGCCGCGGACCGGAAGCGGATCTCGGTGTCCATCGACAGGGAAGGAAGCGTCTTGCCCGCCGCGTCGGCGCTCTTCCGAAGGTTTCCCACCTCGCGGATGGCCCGGGCGGCAAGGGCGAGCAAGTAGCCGGCCGAGAGTCTGTCCGCCGTGCGGGCAGGGTCCGCCGCGGCCGGGCCGAGGGCGTCGGGTGAGAGCACGTACGCCGCTGCGGAGGCCTGCATGATCCGCTCCGTGCAGCCGCGCCGGGACCGCTCCTCCACGAGCGCCACGAGCCCCTGAGCCTCCAGAGCGCGGACGTGGTAGTTGAGCCGCTGGCGAGGCAAGCCCAGTCGTTGCGCCAAGGTGGTCGCAGACCCGGCTCGACGAGTTCGGCGAGCACCCGCGCCCGGGTGGGCTCCATGGCCACCGCAGCCACCACAGGGTTGTCGATCACGGCGACCTCGTGCACGGCTCGATAGTCCCATTCGACAAGATCTACTGTCAAATGCTGTGGCCGCCAGCACGCCTGGGAACCGGCGTTACCCTGCCCCGATGACAGGCGATGATCAGAAGCGGACCTTGCACTGCTGCCTGCGCCAGGCCAGGGAGGCGATGGTCTGGAAGCTCGACGGGCTGTCGAAGTACGACGTCCGCCGGCCGCTGACCCCCACCGGCACGAATCTGCTCGGGTTGGTCAAGCACTTGTCCATCGTGGAGGCCTGGTACTTCGGCAAGACCTTCGACCGGCCGTTCGCCGAGGACCTGCCCTGGTGGGACGAGGGCGCCGAGGAGCAGACCGACATGTGGGTCACAGCTGCCGAGACCCGTGATGAGATCGTCGACCGCTACCGACGGGTCTGGCTGCATGCGGACGCGACCATCATCGACCTGCCGGCCGACGCACCTGGCCACGTCCCCTGGTGGCCAGACCGGAAGTCACACTGCACACGATGCTTGTGCACGTGCTGGCCGAGACGAACCGGCACGCCGGCCATGCTGACATCCTCCGTGAACAGCTCGACGGTGCGGTGGGTATGCGACCGCCAACTCGAACGTCGCCGAGCACGACGCGGCATGGTGGGACGAACTGCGGGGCCGCATCGAAGAGGCTGCCCGGACAGCTCGATCATGACTGCTCGCGGGTGTCCGCGGTTCTGATCGGGAAGCAGATGTTCGACGGCGGGTTGGAGCCGCTCTCAGGGCGATCATCCGCCGTTCGAGATGCCGGCCTTGTCGTGACTCACGAAGAACCTGGCACCTTCGGAGCCCGGAGCGGGACGTCGGCATATCGCCGGCTGCGGACTGCTCGCCGAGCCCAGATACTCACGAACCCCGAACTCCCGCCACCTCGACTAGCGTGCGAAGAATGACGCCGACGCAGCTGCGGGCCTTCGCCGCGGTGGTGCGGCTCGGCTCGGTCAAGCAGGCCGGCGCCGAGCTCGAGGTCTCCGAGGCCGCGGTGTCGCTGCACGTGGCCAGCTGCGCAAGGAGCTCGGCGACCAGCTGTTCGTCCGCACCGCCGTCGGGGCTCGCGTTCACGCCCGGGCGGGCTGCGGCTGGCCAGCCGGGCCGCCGAGATGCTGGGCCTGCAGGACCGCACCATCCTCGAGGTCAGCCAGGCCGGCCGCGGCCGCCGGCTGCTGCGGGTGGCCGCGTCCAGCCTGTTCGCCGAGCACGCCGCGCCCGGGCTGATCGAGCTGTTCGCCGGCCGGGCCGACGACCTGGACGTCGAGCTGAGCGTGCGCAGCCCGCGCGCAGTTCGCCGCCCTGCTGCTGACCCGGGCGGTCGACGTCGCGATCGGGCCCGGCCGGCGCCGGCTGCCGGACGCGTCGCTGGTGCGCACGCCGTTCCTGAACTACCAGATCGTCCTGGTCGCCGGCCCGGACCACCCGCTGGCCGCGGTGCGCGCCCGGCGCGGACCGAGCTGCGCGACAGACCTGGCTGCTCGGCCCGTCGGCGGCCGCCGACGTCGGGCGTGGTGCCCGGCGATGCTGCGCCGGCTGGGCGTGCCGGAGGAGAACCAGCAGATCTTCCAGAGCCACGCCGCGGCCCTGGAGGAGGCCAAGCGCGGCAAGGGCGTGGCGCTGGCGCTGTCCGTTCGCGGTCGCCCAGGACCTGGCCGACGGGCCGGCTGGTGCGGCTGCCGGGCCGGCACTGCACGGCCGAGGGCGTCTGGCACGCGCATGACGCTGCCCGACGCACAGCCTGCCGCCGGCCGCGGCCGAGCTGACCCGCTTCGTCACCACGCCGCGGGCCATCCAGGCGATGCTGCGCGGCGCCGGCGTCGACGTCGGCCACTTCCGCCCGTCGATCCACGTCACCCTCTGGAGCTGAGGCCGCACCGGTCCGACACCGGCCGGCGGGCCGCGACGAGCGCCTCGGCCAGCGACGCGCGAAGGTGTCGGCCGGCAGCAGCTCGTCGCAGTACGGCAGCGCGGCGGCCATCGCCGCCGACCCGCGGCGCGAAGCCCGGCGCCGCCGGCGCGCGGGTTCATCCAGATCACCCGGTGGGCCCGCCGCCGCAGCCGGGCCATCGCCGCGGCCAGCTCCTCGGGCGGGTCGCTGTCCCAGCCGTCCGAGCCGATGACCACGACCGCGCCGCGCACGGCGTCGCCGTGGTGCGAGGCGAGCAGCGCGCGCAGGTTGGTCGCGATCCGGGTGCCGCCGAACCGGTCGGTCACCGCGTCGCTGGCCTGCGTCGATCGCCACCTCGGCCGAGCGGTGCGCGCAGCACCGGGGTCAGCCGGGTCAGCGTCGGTGGCGAACGCGAACACCTCGGCGTCGGCCGCGACCGCGCCAGCGCCCGCATCAGGTGCAGGTACGCGGTCGCCTGCGGCCTGCATCGACTGGCTGACGTCGCACAGCATGACCACCCGGCGCGGCCGGCGCACCGGCGCGGACCGCACCAGCTCGACCGGCTCCCAGCCGGTGCGCCGGGCCCGGGCCATCGTCGGCCGCAGCGCGACCCGGCGCCCGGACGGGTGCGGCGCGTGCCGCCGCGACCGCCGGGTCGGCCAGTGCCGCAGCGCGGCCTCGCAGCCACTCGCCCGAGCAGCGCCAGCTGGCCGGCGTCGAGCTCGCTCGAACGGCCGTCGGCCAGCGCCTCCAGCGGCGCTCGGCCGGCGCTGCGGGCACGGCCGAGCGTCGCTCGTCGGCGTCCTCGCGCCTCGTCGCACCGCCGGCGGCAGCGTCGCCCAGGGCAGCCGCCGCGCCGGCCTCGGCGTCGCCGCGTGCCCGGGCGCGGCAGCGGCCGACGCGGGGCGTCGCCCGGCGCGGCGCCCGGCGGGCCTGCGGCGCGGGTCCACGGTCGAGGACCGCGCGTCGAAGACCGCGGCGAAGACCGCGTCGAAGGCCGCGAGGTCGGCGTGCCGGCGGACCAGGGTGATCCGGGCCGTCCAGTAGAGCGCGGCCGCGGGTCGGGCGGGGCGACGCCCAGCGCCCGGACGAAGTCCTCGACGCGGTCAGCCCGACCGGCACGCCGGCGCGCGCAGCCGGGCCGCGAGCGCCACCGCGAACGCGGCCCGGTCGACCCCGCGCAGCAGCGCGGCCGGCCGGCGGCGTCAGCGCCGCCGGCTGGCCGGCGCGTAGCCGAGCTGCGTCTAGCGAGCGGCGATCGACGGTCGTCGCGGTCGTCGGGGGTCTTGGCGATGGCGCCGAGGGTGCGGACGACGTCGGCGCGGATCAGCTCGGCGAGCGCCCAGCGCGGACAGCGCGGCCACCCAGTCGATCGTCTCGGCCATGCCCGGGCGCCTTGTCCAGGTCGAGCGCGCGGACCCGGCCGATGAACTCCGTGGCCGAGGCGATCAGCGGCTCGGTCGCGGCCGGCACCGAGCGGCGCAGGATCTCGGCGGCCCGCTCCGGCGCCGGGAAGTCGATCCAGTGGTAGAGGCAGCGGCGGCGCAGCGCGTCGTGCAGCTCGCGGCTGCGGTTCGAGGTCAGCACCACGACCGGCGGCCGCGCGGCGGTGAAGGTGCCGAGCTCCGGGATCGTGACCGCGGCCTCGCCGAGGAACTCGAACAGCAGCGCCTCGAACTCGTCGTCGGCCCGGTCGATCTCGTCGATCAGCAGCACCGGCGGCGCGCGGGCCCGTGGTGCCGGATCGCCCGCAGGATCGGCCGCTCCTGCAGGAACTCCTCGGTGAACAGGTCGGCGTCGGCGAGCGTCTCGTGCCGCGCCTCGGCGAGCCGGATGGCCAGCAGCTGCCGCTGGTAGTTCCACTCGTAGAGCGCCTCGCCGCCGGTCAGGCCCTCGTAGCACTGCAGCCGGATCAGCGGCGTGCCCAGCGCCGGGCCAGCGCCTTGGCCGCCGCGGTCTTGCCGACGCCGGGCTCGCCCTCGAGCAGCAGCGGCTGCCCAGGGTCGAGCGCCAGGAACAGCGCGGTCGCCAGTGCCCTCGTCGACCAGGTAGTCGAGCGTCGTCCAGCGCGCCGGCGTACCTCGTCGGCGTCGGCGTGCATCACGTCGGCGATGCGCCGCCGCGAAGCGGTCCCGGCAGCCGGTCGCGCAGAACCAGAGGTCGCGCCGTCGACCGTCGGCGTGCGGGGTGTCCGGGCCGACCACGGTACGGTCATGCCGCAGACCGGGTCGACGGCCTGCCGCGGACGCCGGCAGGCTCGCCGACCGGGGCGGCGAGCACGGCCGTCGCAGCCGTACGCGCCTGCACCACCTCGGCCAGGATCGACAGCGCGATCTCCGGCGGCGGTGCGGGCGCCGATGTCCAGCCCGGCCGGGGTGCGCACCCGCGGCCCGTTCCGCCGTCAGGTCGAGCTCGATCGAGGCCAGCACCTCGCGCCGCGCGTGCGGCTGGCGACCAGCGCGATGTAGCCGACGCCGGCGTCCAGCGCGGCCCGGATCGCTCGGCCTCGTCGCGCCCGTGGCTGGCGACGACCACCGCGGTCGGCGCCGGCGGCACCTGCCCCGGCGCCACGCGGCGGCCGACGAAGCCCGAGCGGCCCGGCCGAGCGTCGACCACCGCGTCGGCGATCGGCGTGCCGCCGACCACCCGACCAGCGGCGCGCGGCAGCATCGGCTCGAGGAAGATCTCCAGCGCGCCGCCGGACAGGCACGGGTTGACCACGACCTGCGCGCCGCGGCGACTCGGGGAAGTCCGCTCGCCGCCGTCCGGCAGCACCCGCAGCAGCAGCGTCTCGCCGGTCGCCAGCGCGTCCGAGCGCCGCCGTCGCACCGAGCCCTCGGCGCACTGGCCGCCGACGAAGCCCTCGATCGAGCCGTCGCGCAGCACGATCGCGTCGTCGCCGGCCTGCGCCGAGGTCGGCACCTGGGCCCGGACCACCGTGGCGTGCACGAACGGCACCCGGCGGCGTGAGCTCGGCCATGCGCTCGCCGCCATCCGCGTGCGACACGCTGACCTCCTGGCTCGACCGTACGCCCCGGACCGCCGGTCAGATCGGCGGGGTGGGCCGGCCCTGCATGGCGTCCCACACCCGCGACGGGGTCAGCGGCATGTCGGCGTGCCGGATGCCGAACGGCTTGCAGCGCGTCGACGACCGCGTTGACGATGGCCGGCGGCGAGCCGACGGTGGCCGACTCGCCCACGCCCTTGGCGCCGATCGGGTGGTGCGGCGACGGGGTGACCGTGAAGCCGGTCTCCCAGTCCGGCACCTCCAGCGCGGTCGGGATCAGGTAGTCCATCAGCGAGCCGCCGAGGCAGTTGCCGTCCTCGTCGAAGGCGATCATCTCCATCAGCGCCATGCCCGACGCCGTCGGTGAGCCCGCCGTGCACCTGGCCCTCGATGATCATCGGGTTGATCCGGGTGCCGCAGTCGTCGACCGCGATGAACCGGCGCACCTTGACCTGCGGCGGTGCCCGGGTCGATGTCGACGACGCAGATGTAGGCGCCGTGCGGGTAGGTGAGGTTCGACGGGTTGTAGCAGATCTGCGCCTCGAGGCCCGCCCTCGATGCCCTCGGGCAGGTCGCCGGCGCCGTGCGCCCGCATCGCGATGTCCTGGATGGTCACCGACTTGCGTCGGGTCGCCCTTGACGTGGAAGGCGCCCTTCTCCCACTCCAGGTCGGCCACCGAGACCTCCAGCATCCCGGAGGCGATGATCCGGGCCTTGTCCCGCACCTTGCGGGCGACCAGCGCCGCCGCCGCACCGGACACCGGCGTCGACCGGCTGCCGTAGGTGCCGAGGCCGAACGGCGTCTGGTCGGTGTCGCCGTGACGACCTGGATGTCGGCCGGCGGGATGCCGATCTCCTCGGCGACGATCTGCGCGAACGTCGTCTCGTGGCCCTGTCCCTGGCTCATGCAGGAGACGCGGACGACGGCCTTGCCGGTCGGGTGCACCCGCAGCTCGCAGCCGTCGGCCATGCCGAGACCGAGGATGTCCATGTCCTTGCGCGGCCCGGCGCCGACCGCCTCGGTGAAGAACGCGACGCCGATGCCCATCAGCTCGCCGCGCTCGCGCTTCTCGGCCTGCTCCCGGCGCAGCTCGTCGTAGCCGGCGATCTCCATCGCCTTGCGCATTGTCGGCTCGTAGTTGCCCGAGTCGTAGACCCAGCCGGTCTTGGTCGTGTAGGGGAACTGCTCCGGCCGGAGCAGGTTCTTCAGCCGCAGCTCGGCCGGGTCCATCTCCAGCTCGTAGGCGAGGCAGTCGACGATGCGCTCGACCAGGTAGACGGCCTCGGTGATGCGGAACGAGCAGGCGTAGGCGACGCCGCCGGGCGCCTTGTTCGTGTAGACCGCGGTCATCTTGCAGTACGCGGCCTCGATGTCGTAGCTGCCCGGTGAAGACGCCGAAGAAGCCGGCCGGGTACTTCACCGGGGCCGCGGTGCCGTTGAAGGCGCCGTGGTCGGCGAGCACGTTGGTGCGGATCGCCAGGATCTTGCCTTCCCTCGTGGCCGCGATCTCGCCGCGCATGATGTAGTCGCGCGCGAAGCCGGTGCTGATGAGGTTCTCCGACCGGTCCTCCATCCACTTCACCGGCTTGCCGGTGACGATCGACGCGACGATCGCGCAGACGTAGCCGGGGTAGATCGGCACCTTGTTGCCGAACCCGCCGCCGATGTCCGGCGCGATCACCCGGATCTTGTGCTCGGGCAGGCCCGCGACGATCGCGTAGAGGGTGCGGTGGGCGTGCGGCGCCTGGGTGGTCGACCAGAGGGTGAGCTTGCCGTCGATCCGGTCGTAGTCGGCGACCGCGCCGCAGGTCTCCATCGGCGCTGGGTGCACCCGCGGATAGACGATGTCCTGGCTCACCACGACGTCGGCCTTGGCGAACACTGCCTCGGTGGCTGCCTCGTCGCCGGTCTCCCAGTCGAAGCAGTGGTTGTCCGTCTTGCCCTCGAGGTCGTCCCGGATCACCGGCGCGTCCGGGTCGAGCGCCTGCCGGGACGTCGATGACCGGCGGCAGGATCTCGTACTCGACATCGATCAGCTCGAGCGCGTCGCGCGCGGAGTAGCGGTCCTCGGCGACGACGAAGGCGACCTCCTGGCCCTGGAAGCGCACCTTGTCGGTGGCCAGCACGGCCTGCACGTCGTTGGACAGCGTCGGCATCCACGCGAGCCCCTGCTCGGCCAGAGCTCGCGCCGGTGACGACCGCGATCACCTTGGGGTGCGCCTCGGCGGCGCTGGTGTCGATGCTCACCAGCCGCGCGTGCGCGACCGGGGCCCGCAGGATCGCGAGGTGCAACATGCCGGTGAGCTGCACGTCGTCGATGTAGCGCCCCTTGCCGCGGATGAACCGCGGGTCCTCCTTGCGCAACATCCGGCCGTGGCCGACCGGCTTCTGGTCGTTGTCGTCGAACACCCGCGCCGGACGGTCCTCGACGGCGGTCACGACGCACTCCCGGCGACGACTGCCTCGCCGGCCATCCGCTCGTGGTCGGCGGCCCAATGCACCGAGCGGACGATGGTGGCGTAGCCGGTGCAGCGGCAGATCTGGCCGGAGATCGCCTCGCGGATCTCGGCGTCGGTGGGGTCGGGGTTGCGGTCGAGCAGCGCCCGCGCGGTCATCATCATGCCGGGGGTGCAGAAGCCGCACTGCAGGCCGTGGCACTCCATGAAGCCCTGCTGCACCGGGTCGAGGACGCCGTCCTTCTCCAGACCCTCGACCGTACGGACCTCGTGGCCGCCGGCCATCGCGGCCAGCACGGTGCACGACTTCACCGGCTCGCCGTCCATCCAGACCACGCAGGTGCCGCAGTTGCTGGTGTCGCAGCCCCAGTGCGTCCCGGTCAGGCCGAGGTGGTCGCGCAGGAAGTGCACAAGCAGCAGCCGGCCCTCGATCTCGCCGGAGACCTCGTCGCCGTTGACGGTCATCGACACCTGCATGGTCAGCTTCTCCTCGGTGATGCGGGCGACCGAGCGCCGCAGCGCCCGCTTCCGGGTGAGCTCGTCGGCGAGGTGGCGCTTGTACTCGACGCTGCCGCGCAGGTCGGTGACCGGGCTGCAGCTCTCGGCGGCGATCGCGCCGGCCTGGTCGTAGAGCTCCTCGGACGGCGCCTTGCCGCGCAGCGCCTCGGAGATGGCCGGGATGCCGGTGGTGTTGGGCCCGACCGCCGCGAGGCCGACCCGGGCGTCGGCGATCGTTCCACCGTCCATCCAGACCGCGGCACCGGCCGAGACGACGGCCCAGTCGCCGGCCCGGCGCTCGACCTTCTCGTACGCGCTCGACCCGCCGGCCCGCACCGGGATGCGGACCTCGATGAGCATCTCGCCGTCGCCGACCGCGGTCTCGTACGGGCCGCGGTGGAAGTCCTCCATCGTCACGACCCGCTCGCCGGAGCTGCCGCGGATGACGCAGCTCGCGTCGAGGGTGGTGCAGACCGCGGACAGGTCCTCGGACGGGTCGGCCTGGCAGAGCGAGCCGCCGAGGGTGCCGCGGTTGCGGACGACCGGGTCGGCGATCACCCGCTCGGCGTCCCGGAAGATCGGGAAGGCCGCGGCCAGCTCGTCGGACTCGAGCAGCTCGCGGTGCCGGGTCATCGCCCCGATCCGGATCTGCGTCGGCTCGACGGCGATCGTAGTCCCAGCTCGCCGTGCAGGTCGTTGATGTCGATGAGGTACTCGAGGTTGGCCAGCCGCAGCTTCATCATCGGCAGCAGGCTGTGCCCGCCGGCCACCAGCCGGGCCCCTTCGCCCAGCCGTTCCAGCAGCCCGATGGCGTGGTCGACGCTCGTCGCCCGCTCGTACTCGAACGGGCCTGGAACCTGCATGAGGCGCTCCCTCAGCTCGAGCGTGGACTGCTGCGCTCGCAGTATCCGTACCGGCGGCAGCGGGCTGTCAACGGCGACCTAAGCGAACCCTTAGGTGGGCTTTCGACGTCGGCCGCAGGCCAGCTGCTGGCGTGCCATTGCCGCACGTCCCCATCGGGCGCACAGTGGAAGGCAGCCGCCGCACGGCGGGAGGGCGTGCCTCCCCGGTGGCCGGCGCGGCGTCGAGCAGGAGGCAACGCCATGGCACGATCCGCACTCGCCACAACCGACGTCGAGGTGCTCCGCAAGGGGCTCCAGGGCGAGGTGGTGCTCCCGGCGGACGGCGCCTACGACCAGGTCCGCACCCTCTGGAACGGCAGCTTCGACCGGCACCCGGCGATGATCGTCCGCTGCCGGTCCGCCGAGGACGTGAGCGCGGCGATCACCTTCGCCCGGCTGCACGACCTGGAGATCGCTGTTCGCGGCGGCGCGCACAGCACCGGCGGCCTCAGCGGCGTGGACGACGGCCTGGTGATCGACCTCTCGCTGATGGACCAGGTCGAGACCGACGTCGCCGGTCGACGCTGCCGGGTCGGCGGCGGCGCCACCCTGGCCAGGCGCGACATCGCCACCCAGGAGCACGGCCTGGCGACCACCGCTGGCATCGTCGGGCACACCGGCGTCGGCGGCCTCACGCTGACCGGCGGGATGGGTTGGCTCACCCGCCGGCACGGCCTCGCGCTGGACAACGTGCTCTCCGTCGAGATCGTCACCGCCGACGGCAAGATCCGTCGCGCGTCGGCGGATCAGGAGCCGGACCTGTTCTGGGCGGTCCGCGGCGGCGGCGGCAACTTCGGCGTGGTCACCGAGTTCGAGTTCCGGCTGCACGACGTGGGCCCGATAGTCGACTTCGGTCTGCTGTTCTGGCCGCTCGCGCAAGGCGCCGAGGTGCTTCGACTGGCGCGCGACCTGTTCGCGTCGATGTCCCGCGACACCAACATGATCATCGCGGCGATCAACGCGCCACCGGCGCCGTTCGTGCCGGTCGAGCACCACGGCACTCCCGGGTACGCCCTCGTCCTGACCGGCTTCGGCCGGGACGGCGAGCACGGCCGCATCGTCGAACGGATCGGCGCCGAGCTGCCTCCGCTGATCCAGCTCGTTGCACCCATGCCCTACGCCGCCGTGCAGCAGACCTTCGACGAGGCGAACCACTTCGGGCTGCTCGCCTACGACAAGGCGGCCTACGTCGAGGACCTCACGGACGAGGTGATCGCCATCATCACCGAGCAGGTGGCCCGGAAGGGCTCGCCGGACTCGGCGGCGTTCGCCTACCGGCTCGACGGCGCCTACTGCGAGGTCGGCGAGGACGACACCGCCTTCGGCGGCGGCCGCTCACCGCGGTACGCGCTGTTCCTGCTCGGCATCGCCGAGGACGACCCCGACCTGCTCGCGACAGAGACCCAGTGGGTGCGCGACTTCTGGGCCGCGCTGCAGCCCGTGGCGATGGGCAGCGGCAGCTACCTCAACGGCGAGGCGGAGTACGCCGAGGACCGGGTGCGGGCCAGCTACGGCCCGGCGAAGTACGCCCGGCTGGCGGCGATCAAGGGCCGCTACGACCCGGACAACGTCTTCCACCGCAACGCCAACATCCCGCCGGCCCCGCAGCCGCCGCAGCAGCGGAGCGCCGGGAGCTGACCTCCCACTGAACGCTCCTGCTGCTCCGCGATCACCGGGTCACCGGTCAGGGTTGGATGTTCTGGTTGAGGTGGAACAGGTTGCCCGGGTCGTAGCGGCGCTTGACCTCCCGCAGCCGGGCGTAGTTCGCGCCGTAGTTCGCTGCCACCTTCGACTGGTCGTCGGCGGAGGCGAAGTTGATGTACCCGCCGCCCTGCGAGTGCGGCGCGATCGCTGCGTCGTAGTCCTGCACCCATCGGGTGTTGGCCTCGTTGTCCGCCGGGTCCGGCCACATGCCCGCGATCACCACCGCGTAGGTCGCGTCACGGTGCCCGAACGCTGTCGCTTCCGGTGCCACGTCGTGGCAGGCGCCGTTGATCGGGTACAGGTGCACCGTGGAGTTGACCACCGGCACGCGCGCACCGTGCTCCATGTGCGCCCGGATGGCCTCGGCAGAGAGGTCGCCTACGAACGCCGCCTTCCAGTAGTGCTGCAGACCTGGGGGAACGAGCGCGTCGAAGGCGCTGTTGAGCGCGGGGTAGGGCATCGGCCCGACATGCTCGGCGACAGGCTCCGCGACGTCCCTGAACCCCTGCAGGATCTTCTCGCCGTCGCTGGTAGAACCGGTCCAGCAGGACACGATGGCCACGAAGGGCTCCCCGACGCGGTCCTCCGGCACGAACGGAAGGGGCGGCGCTATCTGGAACGCGGGGAACCCGCCGTACTCGCGTGGCGCGGTCTTGATGAAGTCGTCGAAGTAGGCGAGGAGGGCCGGCCCGTCGGAGAGCTCGAAGAACATCGGGCCGCCGTAGATCTCGGCCACCGGGTGGAGCCGGAAGGTGAACTCGGTCACGACCCCGAAGTTCCCGCCACCGCCGCGCAGCGCCCAGAACAGGTCCGGGTGCTCCGACTCGCTCGCAGTCACCACGGCCCCGTCGGCGGTAACGACCCGTGCTGAGAGAAGGTTGTCGCAGGACAGCCCGTGGCCGCGGGCGAGATAGCCGATCCCGCCCCCCAGGGTGAGCCCGCCGACCCCGGTCGTGGAGATGATCCCGCCGGTGGTCGCGAGCCCGTGCGCACCCGTGGCCTCGTTGAAGCTTCCCCACGTCGTACCTCCGCCGGCTCGGGCGGTCCGGGCGGCTGGGTCCACCGTCACCGAGGACAGACTCGAAAGGTCGACGACCAAGGCACCGTCCGCCGTGCCGAACCCGGGGACGCTGTGCCCGCCGCCCCGCACCGCGAGATCCATGCCTGTCTCCGCCGCATGGCGCACCACTGCCGCCACGTCGGCCTCGTCAGCGCACTGCACGACGGCAGCCGGGCGACGGTCGATCATGGCGTTGTAGACAGTCCTGGCCTCGTCATACCCCGGGTCCGCGGGGCTGATCACCGGGCCGGTCACCCCAGCCCGCAGGGCATCAGTCGTCTGCGCCGCCATGTCGTTTCCCTTCGTCGGCCGCGGCTCGCCGGGCGCTCGCCGTCGGCATGCCTTTGGACGCTAGTCGCTGCGCCGCCGGGGCGCATCAGCCGACGGGCTCGAGGATCCTGGTCCGGGGTCGCCCGGCGAGAGCCGGGGCGTTGGCCGTGGATGTCCACACCTTCGTCTGGAGGAACTCGAGGAACCGTTGCGCTTCGTCGGTCGTGTCGAAGTCGAGGTCGATGACGACGTACTTGGGGTCGTCGACCGGCCGGTGGATGCGGTGCTGACGGACCCCGGCCTCCCGTCGGTGCTCGGCGAATCGCTCGAAGGCCGTGTTCCAGAGGTCGAGTCGACGATCGCGTGCTCGATGTGCAGTGTTGGCATCGCTCCTCCTAGGTGCGGTGGGTGGTGTCCCCGACGCTAGGCACGCCCGCCAAGGCGGACCACCCCAACTTCCCGGGGTATCCCGCGGATGGCTCAGCTCGGATGGAACCGGCGGTCGTGCACGTACGATTCAGCCGTGCCGGGCGCCGCGACCTACGGTCGTTGCCGGGAGCGCGTGGAGCGGATCTGCACCTCCGGTGGCGACGCCCGGATGCTGCGCGCGCAGCTGCTCGACGAGATCGGCCAGGTCGTCGGCTTCGACGCTCATGCCTGGTTGCTCACCGACCCCGAGACGTGCGTGGGGTCGACGCCGCTGGCAGACGTGCCCCAGCTGGCGGAGCTCCCGAAGCTGATCCGTCTCAAGTACCTGACGGAAGTCAATCGGTGGACCCGGCTGGAGGCTCGGCCGGTCGCTCTGCTTCAGGAGGCGACCCAAGGCGACGCCTCCCGGAGCCTGCTCTGGCGGGAGCTGCTCGGTGGATACGGCGTCGGCGATGTCGCCTCAGTGGTGTTCAGAGACCGTTTCGGGTGCTGGAGCTTCCTCGATCTCTGGCGCTCTGGTGCACCGCCCGCTTCACCTCGGCCGAGGCGGGTTTCCTGACCGACATCACGCGCGTCATGACTCGCGCGTTGCGGCGCACGCAGGCCGAGACGTTCCTGGTCGGCGCTACACCTGATCGACCACCGGCCGGTCCCGTGGTGCTGTTGCTGTCCTGCACCCTGGACGTGCTCGCACAGACGCCGGACACTCAGGAGTACCTCCGAGTGATCCTGCCTCCCGCGGACGGCGATGCGCCTATCCCGGCGAGTGCATACAACGTCGCCGCCCAACTGTTGGCTGTGGAGGCAGGTGTCGATCAGAACCTGCCGTCGAGCCGCCTGCACCTCTCCGGTGGGTTGTGGGTGACCATGCGTGCCGCGAGGATCGGTGACCGTACGCCGCTGGAGCAGCGCGTCACCATTGAGGAGACGTCGCCGTCCGACCGGGTGGCCGTGTTCGCGAGGGCGTTCGGCTTCTCCGCTCGCGAGAGCGAGCTCCTGGGCCATCTCGTGTCCGGATGCGACACCCAGGAACTCGCGCGTCGGATGTTCCTGTCCGAGCACACGGTGCAGGACTACCTCAAGTCGGTGTTCGCGAAGACCGTCACGAACAACCGCCGGACCTGGTTGGCGCGCGCTCTCGGCAGCTGAGTGACTCCCTCACCTCAGCGAACGGGCGACGGTCACATTCGGCGTCAGCGGGCGGACGCCTCGGCGGGATCTGCTGGTGGGGCTGCCTGGGACACCTCGGCCGTTGTCGCGGCGGTGCCGCCGAGGTAGAGGTTGGCGATCTCGGGATGGTTCATGACCTCCTTGGCGGAGCCGGTGAGGCGGACCTTGCCGCCCTCCATCACCACGCCGTGTGTGGCCAGGCCGAGGCCGAGTCGCACGTTCTGTTCCACCAGGAGAATGGTCACGCTCTCGTCGTGCAGCCGGTGCACCAACTCGGCCACCGACGCGAGCGACCGCGGGTCCAGGCCGAGCGACGGCTCGTCGAGCAGCAGCACCTTCGGGTCCAGCATCAGGCAGCGGGCGATCTCGACCATCCGGCGCTGACCGCCCGAGAGGTTGCCGGCGTGCTGGTTCGACCGGTCGCGGACGATCTCGATGCGCTGCTCGACCTCGGCCAGCCGGGCCGCGAGCAGCTTCTTGTCGCGGCGGATCAGGAAGCCGCCCATCAGCACGTTCTCCCGGACTGTCATGTGCGGGAACAGCGCGTGGGACTGCGGGACCTGGGTGATGCCGTGCCGGAGGATGTCAGCGGCCGACCTGCCGGAGAGCTGGGTGTCGCCGAGCGTCACCGTCCCCTCCGAGGGCGTCAGCAGCCCGCTGACCACCCGCAGCACGGTCGACTTGCCGGCACCGTTCGGCCCGACGATGCAGGTGATCGAGCCGGGTGCACACTCCAGATCGACGCCCTGCAGCACCGCACCGCCGCCGTAGCCGGCGACCACTCCCGTCAGGCGCAGCAACGTCAGCTCACCTCCTGCGGGCTGTCGTCGGCTGCAACGACTGCCGGCGGGCGCCACTCGTCGCCGAGGTAGGCGTCCAGCACGACAGGGTCCTCGCGGATCGTCGCAGGTGGCCCTTCGGCGATCGCCTTGCCGCGGCTGAACACCACCACCGGGTCGCAGAGCTCGAGCACCATCGGGATGTTGTGCTCCACCACCAGGAACGTCACACCCTGCCGGTTGAGGTCGCGCACGATCTCGACCATCCGCCCGACGAGTGACGGGTTCACGCCGCCGGCGGGCTCGTCGAGCAGCACCAGCCGCGGCTCGAGCATCAGCACCTGCGCGAGCTCGACCAGCTTCTGCTGCCCGTAGGACAGCGACCCGGCGGGCTGCGCGGCGAAGCGCTCCATGCCGACGAAGGCCAGCAGCTCGCGAGCCCGCGCTCCCTCGCTTCCGACGACGGCGGCCTGCAGCATCGTCCGCCACTTCGCGTCCGGCAGTGGCGCGACCATGTTCTCCAGCACCGACATGCTCTTGAACAGCCGCGTGGTCTGGAAGGTGCGCGCCAGTCCGAGGTGACCGCGCTGCCACGGCTTCATCCCGTCGATCCGCTTGCCGTCCAGCCACACCTCGCCCGCGTCGGCCTTCATCGCACCGGTGACCAGGTTGAACAGCGTCGTCTTGCCGGAGCCGTTCGGCCCGATCAGCGCGGTGATCGAACCCTGCCGCACCGTCAGGTCGGCCCCGTCGACGGCGACGATGCCACCGAACCGCTTCGCCGCGCCCTTGACCTCGAGCAGCGGCCCGCCCGTCGACGCCGCCGACGCCGCCGACGCCCCGACATGCTCAGCCACCACCGACGACGCCAGCTCGCGGTCGCGCACCTGCATGGTTCCCGCCCCGAGCGCGCCGGCCTGGTCGGTGTACTCGGTGTCGACCGGGTTCCGCCGCCGCCACCACGCCTCGATGGTCGGCAGCAGCCCGTTCGGCATGAACAGCACGACGAGCATCAGCGCGACGCCGAAGATGAGCACCCGGCTGCTGCTCCCGCCGTACACCGTGGCGAACTCGCTGCCGATGCCGACGATGAAGGCACCGACCACCGGCCCGTACAGGGTGCCGCGGCCGCCGGCCAGCGCCGACAGCACGATCGTCACGCTGCCCAGGATGTTGAACGCGCCCACCGGGTTGAGGAAGGTGAGGAAGTAGGCGTAGACACCACCGGCGACGCCGATGAAGAACGCCGACGCGGCGTAGGCCGTCACCTTGTAGCGGGTGGTGTCGACGCCGATGGCCGCGGCCTTGCCCTCGTCCTCGCGGATCGCGACCAGGCCGGTGCCGAACTTGGTACGCCGGATGAACGCGCTGAACAGCACGGTGAGGATCAGCAACGTCAGCATCATCAGGTAGAACGGCAGGCTCTGGATGTCCCGCGACCACGGCGGCAGGTCGAGCGTGATGCCGTCGGACCCGTTGGTGAGGCTGCGCCAGTTGGTCGCGATGATCTGCGCCGACAGCAGCAGCGCGATGGTGATGATCACGAAGGCGTGACCACGCGTGCGCAGCACGACCGAGCCGATCAGCACCGCCATCACCACTGCCACCACGCCACCGATGGGCGCGACGAGCAGCGGGTTGACGCCGGCGTGCAGCGCGATGATCGCCGCGGTGTACGAGCCGATGCCGAGGAACGCCGAGTGGCCGAGCGAGACGTACCCGGCGTACCCGGCGATGATGTTCCAGCTGACCGCCTGCACGCCGAGCATGAAGGTGAGGAACAGCACGGTCTGGTAGTAGGTCTCGTACGGCCAGATTACCGGGAAGAGCGCCAGCGCCAGGAAGCACAGCACGGCGACCAGCCGCCCCCGGGGCATCGAGGGGAGCCTGCTCACACGTTCACGTCCTCGCGGAGGCGGGTGCCGAACAGGCCCTGCGGCCGGAAGAGCAGCACCGCCAGGATCACCACGTAGAAGACCAGCGTCGCCCAGCGCAGCGAGCCGTAGGTCGCGGTCAACGTCTCGGCCATGCCGAGCACCAGTGCGCCGGCAAGGGCACCGGGCAGCGAGCCCATCCCGCCCAGGACGATGATGCCGAGCAGCCGGGAGATCCAGTCGTAGTGCGACGCCGGGAAGAACGGGTAGAGGACCGAGAGGATCGAGCCGCCCACCCCGGTCGTCGACGCGCTGAGCGCGAAGGCCAGCGCCGCCGTGCTGGTGGCGCCGACACCGACCAGGGCGGCACCCGACGGGTTCTGCGACGACGCGCGGATCGCCCGGCCCATCCAGGTGCGGGTGAGCACCACGTAGAGGATCGCGAGCACGACCATGGCAGCCAGGAAGCCGTAGACCTGCGGCTTGGGCAGCGAGAGGTCGCCGATCCGGAACGACTGCTCGAAGTAGCTCGGGCTCGCCGACTTGAACTTGTTGCCGGCCGTGATGTTGAGGATGCCCTCGATCGCCAGCGCCAGCCCGAAGGTCAGCAGCACCGACATCGACGGTGACGAGCCGCGGATCCGCACCATCACCGTGCGGTAGAGCACCCAGCCGAGGCCGAACATCATCGGTGTGGTGATCACCGAGGCGAGGATCGGGTCGATGCCGGTGTGCCGCCACAGCCACCAGGTGATCATCGCGACGAAGATCAGGAACGCGCCCTGGGCGACGTTGATGATGTTCATGACACCGAAGACCAGGGTCAGCCCGGAGGCCATCAGCGCGTAGACCCCGCCGATCAGCAGGCCGAGGATGATCGCCTGCACGAGCTCGGTCACGCGTCGCTCTCCTCGCCCGTCATCTGGTGGCTGGTGGCGTCCGGTGGGGGTGCACCGTAGCTCGCACGATGCACCCCCACCAGGGTCACTGCCAGTCCGGCTTCGGGTACACGACCGTGTCGCTGGTCGCGGCGTCCGCCGGGCCGACGACCTGTACCTTGCCGGACTGCCACTGGGCCAGGATGAAGTCGCCCTGCGGCTCGCCCTTCTCGTTCCAGGACAGCGGTCCGAGGATCGTCTCCACCTCGTTGCTGTGGAGGTAGTCCTTGATCTTGTCCTGGTCCAGGCTGCCCACCTCCTCGGCGGCTGCCTGCAGCACCTGGGCGGCAGCGAACGCGTCGGCCGCGTCCTCGGCGGGCAGCGCACCGTCGTAGGCCTCGCCGTAGGCCGCGACGAACTCCGGGTTCAGCGGCGTCGTGGCCTGCTCGTTCCAGCTGACCGTGTAGAAGACACCCTCGGTGTTGGCCTCGCCGACACCATCGGAGTACTGGCCGGCGTTGCTCGGCGCCGAGGTCTGGAACAGAGCCTTGGGCGAGTAACCGAGCTGCTTGAGCGACCGGACCAGTCCAACGCCGTCCTCGAACACTGCGCCCTGGGCGATCAGGTCCGGCTTCTTGTTCTTCAGCGTGTTGGCGATGGTCTGGAAGTTGGTCGTGTCGGCCGGGTAGACCGAGGAGTAGACCGTCTTCACGCCGATCCCCTCGAGCTGCTGCTGCATCGACTCGATGACCGGGCGGGTGAACGGGTCGTCCTGGGTCGGGTACGCCGCGGTCTTCGGCCGCTCCGCCTCGGGCAGCGACTTGATGTAGTCGACGAAGACGTCCGCCTGGTGCGGCGCGGTGGCCGGCTGGGCGAAGAACAGGTACTCGAAGCCGCGACTGAACATGTCCGGCGCGCCACCGGCCGGCTCGACGAACACGTAGCCGTTCTTCTCGGCCACCGCCGACGCCGGGAAGTTGAGCAGCGAGGAGAAGGTGCCGAGTATCAGGTCGACCTTGTCCTGGGTGATCAGCTTCGTGTAGTCGGACACCACGGTGTCCTGGTTGCTCGCGTCGTCGACGATCTTGAGCTCGACCTGCCGGCCCAGGACGCCGCCCTCGGCGTTCACCATGTCGGCCCACACCTCGTAGCCGCGCTTGGCCTCGCCACCGGGCTGGGAGAAGTCACCGGTCAGCGGCAGCGAGATGCCGATCGTGATCGGCTCCTTGCTGTCCCCGCCGGACCCGGAACCTGCGCTGCCCCCGTCGTCGGGGCTGCCGCAGGCGGCGAGCACCAGCGCGCTCGCCGCGGCCAGCGCCGCGACGGCCAGCGTCGGTCGACGTCGACGGGGCCCGCCGGCGATGCCGTGCAAGCGGCGGAACGGAGCGGGATGTGACGACTGCTCGATCATGCGCCCTCCTGGGGTGGCACCTGGCACCGGGTCGCAATCGATTGCGACACGGGCATCATGGAGAGCCCTCAGAAGCGCTGTCAAGGGTTACCGCCGAGTTACCGCTTCGTGACGCAATCGATTGTGGTCGCTAGGCTCCCCGCCATGGCCATCACCACCCCGCTGGTCGTCGGCAGCTTCTCCCCCTCGGTGCTGCTCCGGGTGGCCCGCCGAACCGGCGCGCTGGCCGACCGCGGCCTGGAGGTGCGCGAGGAGCCGGTGCCCTCGTCGCCGGCCCAGTTCCGGGCGCTGGGCGACGGCACGCTGGACGCGGCCCTGACCAGCCCCGACAACGTGGTGGCCTACCGGTTCCTGGACGAGAACCCGCTCGGCGGCCGCCGCGACGTGCGGATCGTCGCGGCGGTCGACCGCGGCCTCGGCCTGGCGCTCTACGCCCGACCCGGCATGACCTCGGTGGAGCACCTGCGCGGCGCGAGGGTCGGCGTCGACGTCGCGGCGTCCGGCTTCGCCTTCGCGCTGCTCGAGGTCCTGGCCCGGGCCGGCCTGTCCCGGGCGGATGTCGAGCTGGTCGAGCTCGGGTCCACCCCCAAGCGCCTGCAGGCTCTGCTAGACGACCGGTGCGCGGCGACCATGCTCAACGCCGGAAGCGACCTGCGCGCCGACGACGCCGGCCTCGTCCGGCTGGCCGAGGTCACCTCGGTGGCCTCGCCGTACCTGGGCACGGTGCTCGCCGTCCAGGGCGAGCCGAGTCCCGAGGTACGCCGGTTCGCCGCCGCCCTGCGGGCCGCCACTGCGGCGCTGCTGTCCGGCAGCGCGCGCGACGTGGCGCTCGAGGAGGCCGGGGCCACCGGGCTGCCGGCCCACCTCGCCGTCCGCTACGTCGACGGGCTGGCCGACCCGGACCAGGGCCTGGTGCCGGGCGGCGTGGTCGATCTGCCCTCGCTCGACTCGGTGGTGGCCCTGCGCCGCGCCCACACGTCCGACGCGCTGGAGACCGCGACCTCGCCCGCCGGCGGACTGCTCGACGCGGCCGTCGCCTGACGCCCACCACTACGCTGCCTCCCGTGCGACCACCGACCCTGCGCGACGTCGCGCGGGAGGCCGGTGTGCACCCCGCGACGGCATCGCGTGCGCTGAACCCGAGCACCCGGTCGCTGGTCAACAGCGAGACCGCGAGCCGGGTTTCCCGGGTCGCCGAGTCGCTGGGCTACCGGCCGAACCCGATCGCCCGCAGTCTCAAGACGTCGCGGTCGGCCACCGTCGGGCTGGTCATCCCCGACCTGACCAACCCGCTGTTCCCACCGATCGTGCGCGGCATCGAGGACGTGCTCGGCCCGGCCGGGTACAACGCCTGGCTCGTCAACACCGACAACGACCGTGATCGGGAGGAGTCGCAGATCGACTCGCTGCGCTCTCGCCAGGTCGAGGGCCTGATCATCGCCACCGCACGGCTCAAGGACCCGCTTCTGGAGCGGCTGCAGGCCGAGGGCGTCCAGATGGTGCTGGTCAACCGGCGTACGTCGGCTGCTGACATCGCGTCGGTCACCGCCGACGACGCGACCGGCATCGCCACCGCCGTCACCCACCTCGCCGACCTCGGGCACCGGCGGATCGCGCACCTGGCCGGCCCGCAGGACACCTCGACCGGCGTGGTGCGGCGACGCGCGTTCCTGCAGGCGCTGCGCGACCACGGCCTGGACGACGACGCCGGCCTGGTCGCGGACTGCGAGTCCTGGACCGAGGACGAAGGTGCCCGGGCGCTTCGCGAGCTGCTCGACGGTGGGCGGCAGTTCACCGCGGTCATCGCCGGCAACGACCTGCTCGCGCTCGGCTGCTACGACGTGTTCCGCGAGCGCGGCATCTCGTGCCCGGACGGCCTCAGCGTGGTGGGCTTCAACGACATGCCCTACCTCGACAAGCTGCAGCCGCCGCTGACCAGCGTGCGGGTGCCGCACTACGACGTCGGGGCGGAGGCTGCGCGGCTGCTGCTCGACGGGCTGCAGGAACCCACCCGGCACGCGCGCTCGGTGCTGCTGCCGCTGAAGCTGGTGGTTAGGCAGTCGACCGCCCCACCGGCACTCACGGTGTAGCCCGGGTCCGTCGGTGCCGCGAGAACGATGACGACCCTCGGTGCGGCACCTGTCGGCGGAGGCGGGGAGATTTGAACTCCCGATGGGCTTGAGACCCAAACCGCATTAGCAGTGCGGCGCCATAGACCGGACTAGGCGACGCCTCCCCGCAGCCGGCCGGAGCCGTCTGCGTCGACAAGGTTACCTGCCGGCGTCCGGACCCGGCAAAGCCGCCGACGGTTCCCGCGGCCGGCCTTCAGGAGAGGGTCTGGACGTCGAGGGCGCCGTCGGCGTAGCGGCGGCGGATCACCTTCTTGTCGAACTTGCCGACCGAGGTCTTGGGCACCTCGTCGATGAACGACCAGCGCTCCGGCACCTGCCAGGCCGCGACCCGCTCGCCGAGATGGGCGCGCAGCTCCTCGACCGTGACCGTGGCGCCGTCCTTCACCACGACCGTGGCCAGCGGCCGCTCACCCCATTTCTCGTCGGGTACGCCGACCACCGAGGCCTCGGCGACCGCGGGGTGCGCCATCAGCGCGTTCTCCAGCTCGACCGACGAGATCCACTCCCCACCGGACTTGATGACGTCCTTGGATCGGTCGGTCAGCGTAAGGAAGCCGTCCGGGCTGATCATGCCGACATCGCCGGTGCGCAGCCAGCCGTCGTCGAACTTCTCGTCGTCGTCGTCCCGGAAGTACGACCCGGTGATCCACGGCCCGCGGACCTGGAGCTCGCCGACGGCGAGGCCGTCGCGCGGCACGACCGACCCGTCCGGGCCGACCAGGCGGGCCTCGACGGCGGCGGCGAGCCGGCCCTGCGTGACGCGGTACGCCCAGGCCTCCTCGCCCACGACGCCGGCCGGGATGCGGGAGATCGAGCCGAGGGGCGAGGTCTCGGTCATCCCCCACGCATGGGTCAGGTGGATGCCGTGCCGCTCCAGCCCCTCGATCAGCGAGCGCGGGCAGGCAGAGCCGCCGACGATCGCGTCCCGCAGCGACGACATGTCGCGCGGATGCTCCTCGAGGTGGGCCAGCAGCCCCGCCCAGATGGTCGGCACCCCACCGGCCAGGGTGGGCCGCGTCGACTCGATGAGCGCGGCCAGCGGTTCCGGTGCGAGGAAGCGGTCCGGCATGACCAGGGTGGCGCCGCACATCATCGCGGCGTACGGCGTGCCCCAGGCCAGCACGTGGAACATCGGGACGATCAGCAGCATCCGGTCGGACTGCTGCATGCCGAAGCCGTCGGGCATGCAGATCTGCATCGAGTGCAGGTAGATGGACCGGTGGCTGTACACGACACCCTTGGGGCTTCCGGTCGTGCCGCTCGTGTAGCACATGGCTGCGGCCGCAGTCTCGTCGTCGAGGACCACCCAGTCGAACTCCTCCGGTCGGCCGGCCAGCAGCTCCTCGTAGGCGTGCACGGTCGCGTGGGTGCCCTCGACGGCGGACAGGTCGGCGGGCCCGTTGACGACCAGGTGCTCGACCTTCGACAGTTGGCCGAGGACCTTCGCGAGCACCGGCAGCACCGAGCCGTCGACGAGGATCACCTTGTCCTCAGCGTGGTCGGCGATGTAGGCGAGCTGGTCGGGGAAGAGCCGGATGTTGAGCGGGTGCAGCACCGCGCCCATGCTCGGCACCGCGAGGTACGCCTCCAGGTGCTCCTGGTTGTTCCACATGAACGTGCCCACCCGGTCGTCGCCGGTGACGCCGAGCTCACGCAGGGCATGGGCCAGCTGGGCGGCCCGGCGACCGACCTCGGCGTACGTCGCGGAGCGCGCACCGTCACCGGTCCAGGTGAGCACCTCCGCCGACCCGTGCACGCTCGTGCCGTAGCGGACCAGAGTGGCGATCGAGAGCGGGGTCTCCTGCATCGTGCTGCGCATCCGCGCACCTCCTCGGGGTCCTCGATCCTCACCCTCACGCGGGTCCGGAGCAAGACTCCGAGCGCCCCGGCCGTCACCCGATCGGCTCAAGCGCGCCGCGGGGGATGCCGATGGGCAGGACGTGACCGTGCCGGCCAGCCGAGCGTCGTGGGCGGGGCCGTCCGGCGAGGACGACCCTGGCCCTGGCGAAGCCATGCTCGAGCGGCTGCAGCGGCTGCTGCGCGCCCAGCGCGACATCGCCTGCACTCCTCCGGACCCCGACGTCGTGTTCCGCGTCCTTGCCGACTCGGTCCTCACTGTCTTCCCGGCCGAGGGTGCGATCGCCACCCAGCCCGAGGGCGAGTTCGTGGTGGTCAGGGCCTCCGTCGGCGTCGCCGGGCCTCCGATCGGGCACCGGGCACACCGCGCCGGCACCCTGGCGGGCCGTGCCATGCAGACCCTCGAGGGCCAGCTCTGTCTCGATTCCCAGACCGACCCGCGCGTCCATCCCGACATCAGCGCGAGTGCCCTGTTTCGGTCCGCGATCCTCGTCCCGCTCGTGCACGAGGGTGTTGCGGTCGCCCTGATCGCCGCGGTGTCCTCCCGGCCGGCGACCTTCGACGCGGCCGACCTCGAGCTGCTCGGCACGCTGGCCGACGTCGCGGCCACCCGGCTGGCCGCTGCCTTGGAGCACACCGCGTCGCACGAGCTCGCATCACGCGCTGCCGCGATCGTCGAGTCGGTGGCCGAGGGCCTGGTCGAGATGGACGCCGGCGGTCGCATCGTGTTCGCCAACGGGAGCGCGCAGCAGCTGCTCGGCTTCTCGTGGGACGCAGCCTCGGGGCGGACCGCCGCCGAGACCGGCTGGACCTTCCTGTGGGAGGACGGCCGCCCTCGCGCGGAGTCCACCCTGCCCGCCTGGACTGCCCTGAGGACGGGGCAGGCGTCCCACGACGAGGTGGTCGGCGTACGGCAGCCCGCAGGGCGCACCTGGTGGCTGCTGGTCAGCTCGGTGCCGCGCACCGAGAACGGTGTCGTCCTCGGCGTGGTCAGCTCGTTCACCGACATCACCGCCCGCCGGGCGCACGAGGATGCCCGCCGGGCGAGGGACGCGCGGCTGCGGGCCGCGCAGGCGCTCACCGGGCTGGCCTGGTGGGAGCTCGACCCTCGCACCGGTCGGCACGAGTGGTCCGACGAGATGTTCCAGCTCGTCGGCCTCGAACCGACGCCGCGACCGCCGTCGGTCGAGGAGTACCTGTCCCTGATCCACCCCGAGGACCGGGCCGCCGCGAGCACCCTGCGCGAGAGCGGTTTCGGCACCGGTCACCGCGAGGTGTTCCGGGTGCTGCGTCCGGACGGCGAGGTGCGCCACCTGCAGTCCTGGACCGACGTCGAGCGCGACGCCGACGGCGCGGTCACCCGGGTGGTCGGCGCCACCATCGACGTCACCGAACGCGAGAAGCTGCTCGCCTCGGTCGCCCGCAACCGGGCCAGCCTTGCTGCCGCTCTCGAGCTCACCAGGACCGCGACCTGGGAGTGGGACGTCGTGGCGGACCGTCTCACCTGGTCGGAGCGGATGTTCGAGCTGATGGGCGTCGACGCCGGCAGTGCGCCCACCCTCGACAACTTCCTCGGCGCCCTGCACCCCGACGACCGCGGCTGGATCAGCACCCTGAACGACCGCACCGTGGCCACCGGCGCAGGGGAACAGGCCCAGTACCGGGTGGTGCACCCGGACGGATCAGAGCGCCACATCAAGGCCTGGACCGACGTACGCCGGGCATCGGACGGCACGGTCACCCACCTGTGGGGCACCGCGATGGACGTCACCGAGCAGGCCGAGTCAGCCGCCCGGCTCAGCGCCAGCGAGGAGCACTTCCGGGTCGCCTTCGACAATGCGCCGATCGGCATGACGATGATCAGCCTCGCGGCAGCGGACAAGGGCCGCTACCTGCGCGCCAACGCCGCCTTCGAGGCGATGCTGGGCAGGTCCAGCGAGGAGCTCGCCGGCATGTCCCTCGGTGACCTGACCCACCCGGAGGACCGCGAGCGCGATGCCGGGCAGTTCGCCCGCCTGGCCCAGGGTGAGACCGAGACGCTGGCGTTCGAGAAGCGCTACCTGCACCGGGACGGCCGTGTCGTGCACGCCTGGCTCACCAGCACGGTGGTGCACGGCGCGGACGGGCAACCCCTCTACCTCGTGACGCACGCGCTGGACATCAGCGAACGCCTCCGCGAGCAGGCCGAGCTCGAGCGGCTCGCCCTCACAGACACCCTGACCGGGCTGGCCAACCGCACACTGCTCAACGACCGGCTGGACCAGGCGTTGGCGCGGCTGCACCGCACCGGCGGCGCGGCCGCGATGCTGCTGCTCGACGTCGACCGGTTCAAGACCGTCAACGACTCGCTCGGCCACCAGATCGGCGACGCGCTCCTGGTCGAGATCGCACACCGGGTGGAGGCCGTCAGCCGCGCCGACTCGACGGTCGCCCGGCTCGGCGGCGACGAGTTCGTCGTCCTGGTCGAGGGCCTTCCGGCGGCCGACGCCGTGCACGCGGTGGCAGACCGGCTGCTCGAGGCGCTGCGGCGCCCGTACGACCTCGGTCCCACCGCCGAGGCACTGGTGGCGACGGTGAGCGTCGGCGTCTCGGTCGCGCACGACGCGACGCGCTCGGCGGGCGACCTGTACCGGGAGGCCGACCTCGCGCTCTACCGGGCCAAGGACTCCGGGCGCAACCAGTACGCGTTGTTCGACGACGAGCTGCGTTCCCGGGCGGACCGCCGGATGACCTCGGAGACGTTGCTGCGCAAGGCGCTGGCCGAGAACCTGCTGACGCCGGTCTTCCAGCCGATCGTCGACCTGGCCACCGGCAAGGTGCGCTCCGCGGAGGCGCTGGTGCGCATCGAGGACGGCGACCGGCTGGTGCTGCCGGCCGAATTCATCGACGTCGCCGAGGAGACCGGGCTGATCGTCGAGGTGGACGCGCGGATGTTCGAACGGGTCGCCGCCGAGGGCGCGCGGCTCATCGACGCCGGTGCGCTGCTGCGACGGCTGTCGACCAACGTCTCGGCCCGCTCGCTGGAGGACCCGCGCTTCGTCGAGCGCGTCGCGCGGGCGCTCACCTGGTACGGCGTGCCCGGCTCGATGATCCGGATCGAGCTGACCGAGCGGAGCCTGCTCGCGACCAGCCCGGCAGTGCGCGACTCGCTCGCCCGCGTCCAGGCGCTGGGCATCCAGGTCGGCCTGGACGACTTCGGCACCGGCTACTCGGCGCTGGCCTACCTGCAGAGCTTCTCCTTGCAGTTCCTCAAGATCGACCGGTCGTTCGTCAGCCGGCTCGGCAGCAGCGCACGGGACGACGCCATCGTCAGCGCGGTCATCGACCTGGCACACGCGCACGAGCTGGTCGTGATCGGCGAAGGAGTCGAGACCGCCGGCCAGCTCGCGGCGCTGCGCCGGATGGGCTGCGACCAGGCCCAGGGATATCTGATGGGCCGGCCGATGCCGGCGGCCGAGCTGGACGAGCTGCTGCGGACCGACCCGCACTGGTAGTGCCTGCGCAGCTCAGCGCGCGGCGCGGGTGGCGCGGGACCGGCGCAGGTCGATGACCTGGGCGGCCGCGGGGTGCTGGTCACCGTCGACGTCGAACGACATCCGCTCGGGAGGGACGCCCAGCGAGGTCAACCGGCTCACGGTCGCCCGGGTCATGTCCGGCGAGCCGCAGACGAACACGTCGTGGTCCGCCCACCTGCCGTGCCGGGCGACGACGTCCGGCAGCAACCCCTGCTCACCGATGTACGTCGACTCCTCGGAGACCACCGGCACCACGGTGAGCCAGTGGTTCACAGCAGCCAACTTGTGCAGGGCGTCCAGGTCGTACAGGTCGCCGGACCGGCGGGCGCCGAAGAACACCGTCACCCGGCGTGCGGTGTTCCAGCGGGACATGCCGTCCACCATCGCCTTGATCGGCGCCAGCCCGGTGCCGCCGGCCACGCAGACCACGTCGCGGCGGGACTGGTGGTCGATGTGCATCTCGCCGGCGGGTGCGCCGATCCGCACCACGTCGCCGACCGAGGCCCGCCAGACCAGCGGTCCGCTGACCCAGCCGGCGCCGACCGCCCGCACGTGGAACTCCAGCAGCCCGTCGGGCGACGGGGCGGTGGCCATCGAGTAGGTGCGCCAGGAGCGCGGCCGGTACGGCGTCTCGACCGGGGCGAACTGCCCGGGCACGTAGTCGTAGGGCCGGTCGGGGCGCACGACGAGCACGGCGATGTCGTCGGCGCGACGCTCGTGGCCGACGATCTCGCCCTTCCACCATGCGGGCTCCCGGGTGGCGGCCTCCCGTGCGCCGGCCTTCATCGCGTCGGCGACCACGGCCAGCGCCTTGTTCCATGCAGCCTCGAGCTCGGGCACCCAGACGTCCTTCGCGTGGTAGCGCAGGGCGGCGACCATGGCGCGGCCGAAGACGTCGTAGTGCTCGGCGCGCACGCCGAACCGGCGGTGGTCGCGGCCGAGCTGGGCGAGCAGCGGGAGCAGCCGGTCCGGCTCGCTGAACGTGCGGGTGATGCCGCCCAGTGCACGGAAGAGCCGGTCGCGCTGCACGTCCATCGATGCCGGGAACAGCGCCCGCAGGTGCGGCGCCTCGGCGAAGAGCATGGCGTAGAAGTGGCTCATCACGATGTCCGCACGGTCGCTGAGCAGGCGCAGGCTCTCGTCGATGAGGCCGATCTCGTCATCGTCCAGCAGCGGGGACTTGGTGCCGGTGTCCTCGTCGCGCTGCCCCATGGCGGCCAGGCTAGCCGGGTCGCCCGATCCGTCCCACTCCCTGGCGTGTCACACGGGAGAACCCTCGACCCGACGTCCAAGGCTGCCGATGATCAGGGGGTGAGAGCGCGCTCTGCGGCTATTGCCGCCCTGGTCCTGGCCTTCGTCGCAGCTGCCGGCGGGGCGGCCTCCGGCGGCACCCGGCACCTCCCGGGCACCACCTGTCCCGTGTTCCCCGCCAACAACTACTGGCACGCCGACGTGCGCGGTCTGGCTGTCCATCCGCGCAGCGAGACGTGGCTGTCGCACATGTCGCCGACCCGACGGCTGCACCCCGACTTCGGTCCGGCGTACGGCGCGCAGCCGGTGCCCTACGGCATCCCGGTCACGGTGGTCGGAGGCGACCACGCCAAGGTCACCGTCTCCTTCGAGTACGGCACCGAGAGCGACCACGTCGGCTACCCGTTCGGCACCGACACCAGGATCGAGGGCGGCCGTGCCGCAGGAGGGGACCGGCACGCCATCGTCGTCGACCGCAGCACCTGCCGGCTCTACGAGACCTGGGCGACCTTCCCGCAGCGGGGCACCCGGTGGACGGCCGGCTCGGGTGCCACCTGGCGGCTCACCAGCAACAGGCTCCGCCCGCAGGGCTGGACGTCGGCCGACGCGGCCGGCCTGCCGATCCTGCCCGGGCTGCTGCGCTACGGCGAGGTGCGCTCCGGTCGGGTCGATCACGCGATCCGGTTCACCACCGACGTCACCGACCAGCGACACGTCTGGCCGGCCCGCCACGACGCCGGCTCGGTCGCCGACCGGGCCTACCCTCCGATGGGCGCCCGGTTCCGGCTCAAGGCCTCGTTCCCGATCAGCTCCTACCGCGCCGACACCCGGACCGTGCTGCGCGCCATGAAGCGCTACGGGCTGGTGCTGGCCGACAACGGCTCCCCCTGGTACTTCCAGGGGACCGCCGACAGCCGCTGGCCGAGTGGGTTGCTCGACCAGCTCAAATCCGTCCCGGCGGCGGCCTTCGAGGCGGTCGACACGGCACCGTTGCGGGTCCGCCCCGGCAGCGCGCAGGCCAGAGCAATCACCCGGTAGCGGCCCGGCGTACGGCGTCGATGCTGGCGGCCACGTCGGCCTCGTCGGTAGACCAGTTGCTGACCGACACGCGCAGCACCGCCCGGTCGCGCCACCGCGAGCCGGACATCCACGCGGTGCCGTCGGCCAGCAGCCGCTCGGTGACGGCCTGGGTGCGCTCGTCGTCGCCGAACGCCACCGACACCTGGGTGTAGACCACGTCGTTGAGGATCTCCGCTCCGGGCACGGTGGCGATGCCGTCGGCGATCGCCCGGGCGTGCACGGTCAGCCCGTCGACCAGGTCGGAGACTCCGGAGCGGCCGAGTGAGCGCAGCGCCGCCCAGACAGGCACGCCGCGGGCCCGGCGGGAGAGCTCGGGCACCTTGTCCAGCGGGTCGCCCTTGTCGTCGGCGTGCACCAGGTAGCTGGCCCGCATGCCGAACGCCGCGCGCACCACCGACGGGTCGGCCACCACGGCGATCCCGCAGTCGTACGGGGTGTTCAGCGTCTTGTGCGCGTCGGTGGCCCACGAGTCGGCCCGCTCGACGCCGGCGACCAGGTGCCTCAGCCGCGGCGTGACGGCCGCCCACAGCCCGAAGGCGCCGTCGATGTGCACCCAGGCACCGTGCTGGTGCGCCAGGTCGATGCAGTCCTCGAACGGGTCGAAGGCACCCGAGTGCAGGTTGCCCGCCTGCAGGGCGACGATCGTCGGCCCGTCGACAGCAGCCAACGCGTCGGCCAGCGCGGCCGGGCGGATCCGGCCCTCGTCGTCGGCGGGCACCGTGGTGGGAGCACCGAGGCCCAGGTAGCGCAGGGCCAGGTCGACGGTGCCGTGCCGGTCCTCGCCGACGATCACGTTGACCCGGGGTGCTCCGGTCAACCCGTCACGGTCGAGATCCCACCCGGCCCGGGTGAGCACGGACTGGCGGCCGGCGGCGAGGCCGGTGAAGTTGGCCATCGTGGCGCCGGTCACGAACCCGACGTCGGACGTCGGCGGCAGGCCGAGCAGGTCGAGCAGCCAGGCCGCCGCCGACTCCTCGACGCCGCGTGACACCGGGTGTCGCGTAGCGCATCCCGGTGTTCTGGTCCCAGGCGCTGACCAGCCAGTCGGCGCCCATCGCCGCCGGCAGGGTGCCGCCGATCACCCAGCCGAAGAACCGACCGGACGGCATCGCCATCAGGCCCGGCTCGACGTGCCGGGCGAGCAGGTCGATCACCTCGGCAGGGTCGCTCGGCCCGTCCGGCAGGTCACCGAGGGCCGCCACGACCTCGTCGGTGGTGACCCGCGGCGGCACCGATCGCTCCGGGACGTCGGCCAGCCAGTCCCGGGCGTG
>CAVRTI010000017.1:0-35106 GCA_963723975.1 uncultured Actinomycetota bacterium | reverse complement strand
GGGCAAGGTCGGGTTCTGCCTCGACACCTGCCACGCGCACGCGGGTGGCGAGGAGCTGGCCGGCGTCGTCGACCGGGTCAAGGCCGTCACCGGCAGGGTCGACCTGGTGCACGCCAACGACTCGCGGGACACCTTCGACTCCGGCGCCGACCGGCACGCAAACTTCGGCAGCGGCCAGATCGCCGGCGACGACCTGGTGGCGGTCGTCGCGGCGGCCGGCGCCCCGGTGGTGTGCGAGACGCCGGGCGGCGCCGAGGGCCAGGGCGCCGACATCGCCTGGCTGCGGGAGCGGTTGCCCGCCTGAGCTCTGCTCAGCTCGCGGCGGTGGCCCCGTGCGACATGGCCAGCTCGACGCCGTCGCTGCCGACGGTCGAGCAGGGGGCCGCGTGGTCGCGCACGGCGCGCAGCCCGTCGACGAAGTCGGCCAGGCCCACCTCGCGCAGCGGCTCGATCAGCCACTGGTCGGTGAGCGCCAGGTGCCCGGGCAGCACCTGCGCGAGCATCTCCCGGCCGGCCTGGCTGATCACGGCGTAGGTAATGCGGCGGTCGGTCGCGCAGGCCTGCCGGGAGACCAGCCCGCGCTCCACCAGCCGGTCGACCACCCGGGTGATGCCACTGGTGGTGAGGGTGGTCTGGGCGGCCAGGTCGGTCATCCGCAGCAGGCCCTCGGGAGAGCGGGCCAGCCGGAGGCAGACCTCGAACTCGGCCCCGGCGAGGCCGAAGTCGGCCAGGTGGGCCAGCTGCCGGGAGCTGAGGGACGCCCAGATCTCGGCGAGCAGCCCCATCACGGTGAGCCGCTCGTCCTGGAGGACCTCCTCCAGTTCCCGGTCGTTCTGCATGGCTCCACTGTACAGGCACTTGACAAGGGGAATGTTGAGAGTGCAATCTTTGCTGCAGCAGCAGTCAGCCTTCCGACACCGCCCCCGAGAGGACCTATCCCCATGACCGACCAGATCACCACCCCCCAGGCCGCCGAGCTCCGCGTCGTCGACGGCGTGACCCTGCCGGCCGCCGGCAGCTACGTCCTGGACCCCACCCACACCCGCATCGGGTTCGTCGCCCGGCACCTCATGGTGACCAAGGTGCGCGGCTCGTTCCGCGAGTTCGAGGGCTCGATCACGATCGGCGAGGACGCCGCGTCGTCCACCGCGCTGGCGACCATCCAGACCGCCTCGATCGACACCGGCAGCCCGGACCGCGACAAGCACCTGGTCTCCGGCGACTTCCTCGAGGTCGAGAAGTTCCCGACGATCTCCTTCGCCAACGCCAAGGTCGTCTCCCAGAAGGGCTCCGACTTCACGGTCACCGGCGACCTGACGATCAAGGGCGTCACCCGCGAGGTCACGCTGGACGTCGAGCTGGACGGCGTCGCCCAGGACCCGTGGGGCAACGAGAAGCTCGCCGTCACCGCCAGGACCGAGATCGACCGCGAGGACTTCGGCATCACCTGGAACGTCGCGCTCGAGAGCGGCGGCGTCCTGGTCTCCAAGAAGATCACCCTCGAGATCGAGGCGCAGGCAGCGCGTCAGGTCTGATCGTCCGACTGCTGCGGGACGCCCCGGTGTGCTTCGGCACCCGGGGCGTCGCGCGCTCCGGCGGTCTGCCTCCGCCCGCGCGCTGGGTAGCCTCGACCCGACCTGACCGCCGCTGCCCGAGGAGCAACCGCCGCATGGCGCTCGCCGTCCGACCGATCAGCAGCGCCGAGCACCTCGCGTTCCTCGCGGCGCGACCGTCGGCCTCGTTCCTGCAATGCCCGTCGTGGGCCGCGGTGAAGCAGGAGTGGGGCAGCCGCAGCCTCGGCTGGTACGACGAGAGGGACGAGCTGGTAGGCGTCGGCCTGGTGCTGCTGCGCCAGGTCCCGAAGGTGAAGAAGTTCCTCGCCTACCTGCCGGAGGGTCCGGTGGTCGACTGGGCTACCGACGACCTCGCGGCCTTGCTGGACCCGATGGTCGAGCACCTCAGGGGCGAGGGCGCATTCGGCATCAAGATGGGTCCGCCGGTGGTGCGCCGCCGGTGGTCCGGGGCGACCGTGAAGGCCGCCATCGCCGAGGGCACCGCGCGGCGGCTGGCCGACGTACCGCCGGACTCCACCGACGACGTGGGCGAGCGGGTCTCGGTCACCCTGGCCGCCGCCGGGTGGCGGGCGCCGACGAGCGACGAGGGCTTCGCCGCGGGGCAGCCGCAGTACGTGTTCCAGGTGCCGCTGGCCGGCCGCTCGGAGGACGAGCTGCTGAAGGGCTTCAACCAGCTCTGGCGGCGCAACGTCAAGAAGGCCGACAAGCTCGGCGTGGAAGTGCGGCAGGGTTCGGCCGAGGATCTGGCGGCCTTTCATGCGCTGTACCTCGAGACCGCCGAGCGCGACCACTTCACCGGTCGGCCGCTGTCGTACTTCCAGCGGATGTGGGACGCGATGCGGGGCGAGGACCCGGACCGGATCCGGCTCTACCTCGCCGAGCACGAGGGTGACCTGGTGGCCGCGACCACGATGGTGCGGGTCGGCGAGCATGCCTGGTACTCCTACGGGGCGTCGTCGACCGCCAAGCGCGAGGTGCGCGGCTCGAACGCCGTGCAGTGGACGATGCTGCGCGACGCGAAGGCAGCCGGCGCGACGGTCTACGACCTGCGCGGTATCACCGACACGCTGTCCGAGGACGACCCGCACTTCGGGCTGATCCAGTTCAAGCTCGGCACCGGCGGCGAGGCCGTCGAGTACCTCGGGGAGTGGGACCTGCCGCTGAACAAGGTGCTGTTCAAGGCGTTCGACCTCTACATGGCGCGCCGCAGATGAGGGCCAGCGGATGAGCTTCACCCTGTACGTCGACGAGCAGCGCTGGCGCGCGCACCTGCGGGCGACCGTCGAGGCGACGCCGGGCATCGTGCCGGTGATCAAGGGCAACGGCTACGGGCTCGGCAACCAGCGGCTGGCCGCCGAGGCGGCACTGCTCGGCGTGGACACCGTGGCGGTCGGCACGCTGGACGAGCTGCCGTCGGTGCAGTCGGCGTTCCCCGGTGACGTGCAGGTGCTGACGCCGTCGTACCCGCGCCCGATCGACGACCCGACCGGGCGGGTCGTGCAGACCGCGGCGCACCTGGAGACGTTGCGGGCCGGAGCTGGCTCGCGGGTGGTGGTCGAGGCACTCACCTCGATGCACCGGCACGGGCTGGCTGCCGGCCAGGTGCCCGCGCTGGCGGCGGCGTTGGCCGACGTAGGGCTCGAGGGGCTGGCCTTCCACCTGCCGATGGACCGGCACGGCGGCTACGACCCCGCGGCCGAGGTGGAGGGCTGGCTGCGACGGTTCACAGCTGCCGGCGTACCGACCGGGACGGCGTGGATCAGCCACCTGCGGATCGCCGAGCTGGACCGGCTGCGCAGCGCGTTCCCGGCGACGACCTTCCGGCCGCGGATCGGCACCTCGCTGTGGCTGGGCGACCGGGGTGCGCTGGTCGCCCGCGGCACGGTGCTCGACGTGCACCAGCTGGAGCGCGGGACGCACTACGGCTACCGGCGGCGGCGGGCCGCGCGGGACAGCCACCTCGTGGTGGTGAGTGGCGGGACGGCGCACGGGGTGGCGCTCGAGGCGCCCCGGACGGTGCGCGGGCCGGTCGGCCGCGGCAAGGCGCTGGCGGTCGGGACGCTGGCGGCGGCGAACCTGTCGCTGTCGCCGTTCCGGTGGGCCGGCAAGCAGCGCTGGTTCGCCGAGCCCCCGCACATGCACGTGTCGCTGCTGCTGGTGCCCGCCTCGGTCGACCCGCCGGCCATCGGCACCGAGCTCGACTGCGACGTCCGGATGACGACCGTGCACCCCGACGCCCTCGCCCCGCTGCCACCCTCGTCCTGATCCGGAGTCGACCACGTAAAGCACGCTTGCGGACTCGGGAGCACGCAGGCAAGCGTGCTGTCGCGTCCGCGGGCGTGCTGTGGTCACGGACTCGGCTCAGATGGCTCGCTCGTGGCGTCGCCCGGAGGACGCACGAGCCTGTTGGATCCGATGCCTGATGACCGATGGGCGGCGCAGCTCGGCCCAACCCCAACGTGCGACTCCTAGCCCCGACCTTCGAATCCGATCCTCGCGGAGCTTCTCGGCGTACACGATCTGTCCTGCCTCACGCGGGTCGGTGACGCGGCCGACTCCGTACTTTCCCTTGCCGTCGAACTCACCGATGACGTCGCCCCAGCCGAAGTCCGCGAAGCCGAACACGCCGTCCTCGTCGACGAGTGGTACCTGCAGGTCGAGGGGCTCCAGCCCGAGCTGGACCAGGACGACCCTGGACCACGACTCCCCGGGGTTGGCCGCCCTGCCGTCGGCCAACGGCAGGGCTCTGCCGGCGAGCCGGGCGCCGGGCCAGCTGCGCGACCGGGCCAGCTCGCGGTCCAGGTCCCGACGCGGTACTCCGGCGCGAAGGGCGGAGTCGAAGGCAGCGACCGCGCACTCGAACCGATCCGTGCCCCGGGCGATGTCCATCGCGGTTCTGGGAACTGACGTGACGCGCAGGGACACGTCCGGCAACTCCATGACCTCGTCGCCACGGAGCTCGGCGATGTGGTGGTCGACTCCCGCTTCCTTGCGCGTGCCGGAGCGCTCGGCCCTCGTGACGTGGAGCAGTGAGTGATCCGGTTCAAGGAGTTCCAGCGCCTGCTCGCTGGCTGCCGTCTGATGGCTGAGGACGGCCGGCGCGGTCAACGCAAGCGCCAAGGCGGCGACACGCATCCGGAGCTGCTCCGTAGGCGCCGCGTCGAGATAGATGACCCGCTCGGCGTAGACGCCACGGCGTACCGACACCAGTGCCTTGGCTGCCCGCAGCCGTTGTAGTTCCTTCTGGGTGTAGCCGACGCGGTACGCCTGTGCAGCGCTGAAGACGCCGCGCTGGCCGGCAGACACCGCGAGCAGGGCGGGGTGGATGGGCGGCGCCTGCTTCATGACGGAACCCTGGCACCGTCTGACGCCCGGTCCGGGAGCTCGTGCACAGGCTGCCCGTGTGCGCGACTCCGTCGCACGTCCTCCACAGCTCGCTTCAGCACGGCTGCGGACACGGGACCACGCCTGCACGCATGGCGTCGCGTCCGCGCGCGTGGTTTACGTGGTCGACTCCGCGGGGTCAGGTGGGGAGGAGGCGGAGGGTGTCGGGGGCGCCGTCGAGGACGCCGCCGGCGGGGTCGTCATCGGCGCTGCCGTCAGGGCGCGGAGCCCGGACCGGGTCGTGCTCGGGGTGCAGCACGTCGCGCACGACCTGCGCGCACAGCCACAGCGTCGCGACCACGTGCGCCATCACCGTAAGGCCGTACCCGTCGTCGCTCAGAGCCCGCTCGGGACGACCGGGCGGGTAGCCCACCAGCAGCATCCAGATGCCGACGTAGTGCACGACCTCGGCCGCCTGCCAGATCAAGAAGTCGCGCCAGCGCGGCCGGGCGAGCACCGCCAGCGGCAACAGCCAGAGAACGTACTGCGGCGAGTACACCTTGTTGGTCAGCAGGAACGCCGCGACCACGAGGAACACCAGCTGGGGCAACCGGGGGCGGCGTCCGGCCGCCAGTGCCAGGACGGCGATGCCCGCGCAGGCGACCGCGAACAGCCCGCCCGCCAACAGGTTCAGCATGCCCTCGGGCACCGGACGGCCCTGCTGTGAGAGCACGAACCAGATCGAGCTGAACCCGGCGCCGCGCTCCTGCGAGAGCCGGTAGAACTTCGACCACCCCTCGAGGTCCGCCAGCATGAACGGCACGTTCACCGCCGACCAGGCACAGGCCGAGGCCACCAGCGCGGACCAGAACTCGCGCATCCGACCGGCCCGCAGGCACAGCACCAGCAGCGGTCCCAGCAGGAACAGCGGGTAGAACTTGGTCGCCGCCGCAAGACCGACCAGCACCCCCGCGGCCACCGGTCTCTCGCGGGCCCACGCCAGCATCCCCACGGCGAGCAGCGCCACGGCGTACAGGTCCCAGTTGATCGTGCCGGCCAGCGCCAGCGTCGGCGCGACGGCGAACATCGCGGCGTCCCAGGGGCGGCGCCCGGCGAGAAGGGCGGTCGCTCCCACAGCGACGGCTGCGGCCACGGCGAGCCCGAGCACGTTGAGGTCGAAGTACCACCGGGACCGGTCGCCGGGGTCGCTCGAGGACGGAACGAGCTTCGCCGTGAGGTACATCGCCATGCCGGTCAGCACCGGGTACTCGACCTGCCGGTCGCTGTCCTGCCCGATGTACGGGACCTCGCCGTCGGCCAGCCCACGACCGTAGTAGAGCGGCGGGATGTCGCTGTAGCAGGCGTGCGCGTAGACACCAGGTGCGGCCCACGAGTGGTCGCGGCACCAGTCCTTCTGCACCAACCCGACCCCGGCGGTGAGGAATGTCAGCGCCACCAGCACCCGGAGCGGTGTCCACCACCGGCGGGGCAGTCGCGCCCGGTGGCCGAGCGGACCGCCGACCACCTCGGTCCCGAGACGTACGACGGGATCGTCACGCGAGGGCAGGACGGCATCGCCGCGGGTGCTCACCCGTCAGCCGCCGCCGGCACCGGGACCGCCGTTCGGGGCGCCGTTGTTCTGCGCTTCCACGCTCGGCGAGATGACGATGGTGCCCGATGGCGACTGGCCCGGCGGCGTGGAAGGCGCGCCAGGTGTCGGCGTCGGCGGGACGACCGTCGCGGTGTCGGTCGGCGTCGGCGTCTCGGTCGGCGTCTCGGTCGGCGTCGGCGTGCTGGTGGGCTGCGGGTTCACGGCGTCACCGACGTTGGCCGGCGGCGGGAAGTCCTTGACCCCCTTGCCCTGCAACGCCGCCGTCATGAAGGCCGTCCAGATCCGGGCCGGGTACTCGCCACCGAAGAAGGTGGGCAGGCCACCGACACCGTCGAGGTCGGCCTTCCCGGTGCCCTTGTAGAAGTCGACCGCTGCCGAGAGCTGCGGGGTGAACCCGACGAACCATGCCGAGGTCGTGGTGTCCGGTCGCAGTGCGGCGGTTCCGGTCTTGCCGGCCGCCGGCCGGCCCAGCGACTGCGCCTCGGCGCCGGTGCCGCCCTTCACGACCTGCTGCAGGGCGTAGGTGACGTCGGCCATCACGTCCTCGTCAAAGGCCCGGGAGGTCTTGGGCGTGGCCTGGTAGCGGGTTCCGCCGTTGGCACCCTTGACCTTCTCCACGACGTACCACTGCGCCGCCTCACCCTGGGCAGCGATGGTCGCATAGGCCGTGGCCATGTCGATGTTGCGCACCGAGGCCGTGCCGAGCGTGGTGACGGCGTTGGCCGTCAGTCCCGGGGTGTCCTCCGGGATGCCTGCGTCGACCGCCGCCTCGACCACCTTGCGTGCGCCCATCTCCAGGGACAGGTCGACGAACGCCGTGTTGATGGACTCCTCGGTGGCGGTCACCAGGTCGACCGACGAGCCGTAGTCGCGGTCGAACTCGTTGTTGACCTCCTTGTCGGTCCCCGGCACGTCGAACGGCGAGTTGCCCCAGAACCGGCTCTTCAGGCTGATGCCGTCGCGCAGCGCCGCACTCAGGGTGAACGCCTTGAACGCCGAGCCGGGCTGCACCCGGGCCTGGGTGGCCTCGTTGAGCCGGCCGGCCTGTTGGCCGCCGTACATCGCGACCACTGCGCCGGTCCCGGGCTGCACCGCCGAGAGGCCGATGTGCACGTTGCGGGCGTTCTCCCGCGGCCGCTCCTGGCGCACCGCGCGCACCGCCGCCCGCTGCGAGCGCCGGTCGAAGGTCGAGGTCACCCGCAGGCCGCCGAGGTCGATGTCCTGGTCGGTGAACCCGTTCACCTTGAGCTCTCGGCGCACGGTGTCCATCAGGTAGAAGTCGGTGCCGCCGCGTGGCTTCTTCGCCTCGGCCAGCTCCGGCACCTGCATGCCGTCGCGCTCTCCGGCCTCCAGCCAACCGTTGGCCACCATGCCGTTGAGCACGTAGTCGAACCGGCCCTGCAGCCGCTCGGCGTCCTCGACCGGGTCGTAGTTGGCCGGCGACCGGATGACCGACGCGAGAACGGCGCCCTCCTCGACGGTGAGGTTTTTCGCGTCCTTGCCGAAGTAGGTCTGGGCGGCCGTCTGGATCCCGTAGGCACCGCGGCCGAAGTAGATGGTGTTGAGGTAGTCCTCGAGGATGCTGTCCTTGTCGTCGCGGCGGTCGAGCTTGACCGCGATGAAGAACTCCTTCATCTTCCGGGTGTAGGTGCGCTCCTGTGACAGGTACGCGTTCTTCGCGTACTGCTGGGTGATCGTGGACCCACCCTGGGTCGACCCGCCGCGCAGGTTGTTCCAGAAGGCCCGCGCGATGCCGGTCGGGGAGATGCCGCGGTTCTCGTAGAAGGAACGGTCCTCCGCCGCGAGCACCGCCTTCTGCACGTGGTCGGGGACCTGGTCCAGCGGCACGATGATCCGGTTCTGCTCGCCGAAGCGGCCGATCTCGGTCTTGCCGTCGTCGAAGTACACGATGGTGGTCTGCGCCGAGATGAGGTCGTTCGGCTGCGGGATCGGCGTGGCGGCGTAGGCGATGCCGATCAGCGCCACGAGGGCGAGGAAGCCCACGCCGGCGAGGGCGAAGAACTGCCGGAACGACGGGATCCAGCGGCGGACGCCGTGGTACTCCCGGCGCGGGTAGTCGACTCTCAACGGGGGCTCACGGTTGTTTCGCAGTCCTTCGGCACCGGCGGGGCAAGGTGGGCAAGGGTCGTCAGACTAACGACGCTGCCTGGACTACCCGTTCGCACCGCCGCCCGAACCGGCCCCGGCGCCCGCACCTCGCCGTGGAACCGGGCGGCCCGCAGCAGGTAGGCGTCCCAGGCGGGGCGGTTGTCGGGTTCGTCCCGGCCTGCGCTTGCCAGCGGCGACCTCGCCGCCTATCGTCTCGATGTATCAGTTCGATACATCGAGCAGCCATGGGGCAGGAGGTGCGGCGGTGGCCAAGCGGTCCGACGTCCTCGAGTTCGCCGTCCTCGGCCTGCTGCACGAGACCCCGCTGCACGGCTACGAGCTGCGCAAGCGGCTCAACGCGACTCTCGGCGCATTCCGGGCATTCTCCTACGGATCGCTGTACCCCTGCCTCAAGGGTCTGCTGGCCGCCGGCCTGGTCACCGAGCAGGCGGACCTGCCGGCGACCACCGGGAAGCGGTCCCGGATCGTCTACCAGCTCACCGCGGAGGGCAAGGAGCACTTCGCCACCCTGCTGGACGAGAGCGGTCCCTCGGCCTGGGACGACGAGGGCTTCGGGGTGCACTTCGCGTTCTTCGGGCGCACCGACGCCCAGACCCGGCTGCGCATCCTGGAAGGACGCCGGTCCCGGCTGGAGGAGCGGGTGGACGGCTTCCGGGCCGCCCTCGCCCGCAGCCGCGAGCGGGTGGACGGCTACACCCTCGCCCTGCACCAGCACGGGCTGGAGTCGGTAGAGCGCGAGGTGCGCTGGCTGTCCGAGCTGATCGACGACGAGCGGCGCCGCCGTGACTCGAACGAGGACCCGGGCAACGAGCCCGGTCCCCCCACGGTGCCGGGGCCGACGTCCCGCACCGGCACGACTGAGAACACCGAGAAGGAGCACCCATGAGTTCGGTACGAGTGGCCATCGTCGGCGTCGGCAACTGCGCCGCGTCGCTGGTCCAGGGCGTCGAGTACTACAAGGACGCCGACCCGCAGAGCCGCGTCCCCGGGCTCATGCACGTCCAGTTCGGGCCCTACCACGTCCGGGACGTCGAGT
The DNA here is from genome assembly GCA_963723975.1 of uncultured Actinomycetota bacterium. Classification (GTDB taxonomy): domain Bacteria; phylum Actinomycetota; class Actinomycetes; order JACCUZ01; family JACCUZ01; genus CAVRTI01. Next base: position 25,430 of record CAVRTI010000017.1, on the reverse strand, counting down.
TCGTGGCGGCCTTCGACGTGGATGCCAAGAAGGTCGGCATGGACCTCGCGGAGGCGATCACCGCCAGCGAGAACAACACCATCAAGATCGCGGACGTGCCGCCCAGCGGCATCACGGTGCAGCGTGGCCACACCCTCGACGGCCTCGGCAAGTACTACCGCGAGACCATCACCGAGTCCGACGACGAGCCGGTCGACGTCGTGCAGGTGCTGCGCGAGACCAAGGCCGACGTCCTGGTCTGCTACCTGCCCGTCGGCTCCGAGGTCGCCGCGAAGTTCTACGCCCAGTGCGCGATCGACGCCGGCGTCGGGTTCGTCAACGCCCTCCCGGTCTTCATCGCCGGCACGCCCGAGTGGGCGAAGAAGTTCGAGGACGCTGGTGTGCCGATCGTCGGCGACGACATCAAGTCGCAGGTCGGCGCCACCATCACCCACCGGGTGCTGGCGAAGCTGTTCGAGGACCGGGGCGTGATCCTCGACCGCACGTACCAGCTCAACGTCGGCGGCAACATGGACTTCAAGAACATGCTCGAGCGCGACCGCCTCGAGTCGAAGAAGATCTCGAAGACCCAGGCCGTCACGAGCAACATGGAGAACAAGCTCTCCGCTCGCAACGTGCACATCGGCCCGTCCGACTACGTGCAGTGGCTGGACGACCGCAAGTGGGCCTACGTCCGCCTCGAGGGTCGCAACTTCGGCGACGTCCCGCTCAACCTCGAGTACAAGCTCGAGGTCTGGGACTCCCCGAACTCCGCCGGCGTCATCATCGACGCGATCCGCTGCGCGAAGATCGCCATGGACCGCGGCATCGGCGGCCCGATCCTCTCGGCGTCGAGCTACTTCATGAAGTCGCCGCCGGAGCAGTACGACGACGACACGGCACGGGACAAGGTCGAGGCGTTCATCCGCGGCGAGGTCGAGCGCTAGCCGCCGGAGTGGTCGGCGAGGAACGCGCTCTCGCCTCACGCCTCTCAGTCGACCGACGGGGCCCGGCTCCCCACGTGGGAGGCGGGCCTCGCCCGTTCCCGCCGTACGCTCCGGGTCATGTCCTTCGCCGGCGACCTGCGTGCCGTCGTCCGGCACCGCGACTTCCGCCGGCTGTTCGCGACCCGGCTGACCTCGCAGGCCGCGGACGGCGCGTTCCAGGCCGCCCTGGCCAGCCTGTTCTTCTTCTCTCCCGAGCGGCAGACCTCCGCGGGCAGCGTGGCCGCGGCCTTCGCCACGCTGCTGCTGCCGTACTCCCTGGTGGGCCCGTTCGCCGGCGTGCTGCTCGACCGGTGGCGGCGGCGGCACATCCTGGTGGTCGCCAACCTGCTGCGCGCGGTGATGGTGCTCGGGGTCGCCGGGATGTCCGCGGCCGAGGTGACCGGGATACCGCTCTACGTCGCGGTGCTCGCCTGCCTGTCGGTGAACCGGTTCTTCCTGGCCGGCCTGTCAGCGGCGCTGCCGCACGTCGTCAGCCGGGACGAGCTGGTGATGGCCAACTCGGTGTCGACCACGACCGGCACGGTCGTCGCGATCTGCGGAGGTGGCATCGGGTTCGCCCTGAAGAAGCTGCTCGGTGAGGGCAGCGCCGCCGACGCCCAGGTGATCCTTGTCGCTGCCCTGGCCTACGCATTGGCAGGAGCACTCGCGGCGCGGATGGACCGCGACCTGCTCGGGCCGGACCTCGAGGGCGAGCCGCCGCAGACCCGGGAGGCGGTACGCCGGGTGGCCCGCGGCCTGGCCGACGGCGCACAACACGTGTGGCACCACCGGTCGGCGGGTCAGGCCCTTGCGGCGATCGGCGCGCACCGGTTCTTCTACGGCGTCTCGACGATCTCGGCGATCCTGCTTTTTCGGTCCTACTTCAACGACCCCGCCGACGTCGACGCGGGCCTGGCCGGACTGGCGAAGGTCTTCGCCGCCTCCGGGGCCGGGTTCCTCGTCGCGGCCGTGCTGACCCCTGAGGTGACGTTGCGGATCCGCAAGCAGACCTGGATCGTCGTCTGCTTCGCGATGGCCGCCGCGGTCGAGGCGATGTTCGTCGTGTGGCTGAGCCAGTGGCTGCTGTTCCTCGGCGCCTTCGTGCTCGGCATCGCGGCGCAGGGCTCGAAGATCTGCGTCGACACCATCGTGCAGACCTCGGTCGACGACGCGTACCGGGGCCGGGTCTTCTCGTTCTACGACGTCATCTTCAACATCGCTTTCGTCTCGGCGGCGGCGTTCGGTGCCGCCGCGCTGCCGACCGACGGATACTCGCGTGTGGTCTACGGCGTCGTCGCGGTCGGGTACGCCCTGACTGCTGTCGGCTACGCCCGCGCCACCAAGCGCCTCACCGCCCGCACCTCATCGGCGCCCGCCTAGCTGCTCGCCGTCGACCAGGTCGAACGTGGGGCGCCGGCCCGGCGACTCAGGAGGGCTGCTGGGTGGACCACCAACGGCGGAGCTCGGCCTCGGCGTCCTCGGGCGAGAGCGGTCCCTGCTCGAGGCGGACCTCCTTCAGGTGCTGCCAGGCCTTGCCCACCGGCGGGCCGGGCGGGATGCCGAGGATCGTCATGATCGCGTTGCCGTCGAGGTCCGGCCGGATCGACTCCAGCTCCTCCTGCTCGCGCAGCCGGGCGATCCGCTGCTCGAGGTCGTCGTACGTGCGGCGCAGCTGCTCCGCCTTGCGCCGGTTGCGGGTGGTCGAGTCGGACCGGGTCAGCAGGTGCAGCCGGTCGAGCAGCGGGCCGGCGTCGGTGACGTAACGCCGCACCGCCGAGTCGGTCCAGGCCCCGGTGCCGTACCCGTGGAACCGCAGGTGCAGCTCGACCAGCCGCGACACGTCCTCCACGACGTCCTTGGGGAACCGCAGGGTGCGCAGCCGCGCCCGGGTCAGCTTCGCCCCGACCACCTCGTGATGATGGAACGACACCCCGCCACCGGGCTCGAAGCGCCGGGTCCTCGGCTTGCCCACGTCGTGCATCAGCGCGGCCAGCCGCAGCACCAAGTCGGGATCGTTCGGGGCCTCCCGTGACTCCAGGGCGATGGCCTGCTCGAGAACCGTCAGGGTGTGCTCGTACACGTCCTTGTGCCGGTGGTGCTCGTCGATCTCCAGCGCCAGCGCCGGCAGCTCGGGCAGCACCTGGTCGGCGAGCCCGGTGGCAACCAGCAGCCCGAGCCCCGGCCGTGGGGCGGGCGAGAGCAGCAGCTTGGTCAGCTCGTCGCGGACCCGCTCCGCGGACACGATCGAGATCCGCCCCGCCATCGCCGTCATCGCGGTGACCACCGCAGGATCCACCCGCAGGCCGAGCTGGGAGGAGAACCGCGCGGCGCGCATCATCCGCAACGGGTCGTCGCTGAACGAGTCCTCCGGCCGGCCCGGTGTGCGCAGCAGCCCGGCCGCGAGGTCGGCCAACCCGCCGTAGGGATCCTCGAAGGTCGACGACGGCAGCACCACAGCCATCGCGTTGACGGTGAAGTCGCGGCGGCGCAGGTCGCCCTCGAGGGAGTCGCCGTAGGACACCTCGGGCTTGCGCGAGTCGTCGCGGTACACCTCGTCGCGGTACGTCGTGATCTCGACCACGTGCTCGCCCTTGCGCGCCCCCACGGTGCCGAACGCGATGCCGACCTCCCACCAGGCGTCCGCCCAGTCCTTGAGCAGGTCCCGGACCACCTCGGGCCGGGCGTCGGTGGTCAGGTCCAGGTCCGGCGAGGTCCGCCCCAGCAGCAGGTCGCGCACCGATCCGCCCACGAGCGCCAGGCTGTGCCCGGCCGCCGCGAAGGTCCCGGCCAGCCCCGCGAGCAGCGGCGTGAGCTCCACCAGCCCGGCCGCGAGCCGCCGGCGCGCGGCAGGCAGGTCGAGCGGCGCGGAGGCTGCGGGGACGTCGGGCACGAGAGGGAAGGGTACGGCGATGCGCCCCGCCCGAGCGCGCCGCGGGCTGCCGTGACCCCGGCCGACGGCTGGCTACGATCGACAGATGGCCCGCCCCCCCTCGTCCCGACGGCCGCGGCAGCCGGCGGCCGGGCGGCGGGGTCTGCGCAAGGTCGAGGAGACCTCGGCGGGCGGGCTGGTCGTCGACCGCAGCGCCGGCCGGCCGCGAGTGGCCCTGATCGGGCGGGTCGACCGCCGCGGACGGCTGCTCTGGTCGCTGCCGAAGGGGCACCTCGAGGACGGCGAGACCACCGAGGACGCCGCCGTCCGCGAGGTCGAGGAAGAGACCGGGATCCGCGGCCGGGTGCTGGCCGCCCTGGGCACCATCGACTACTGGTTCGTCGCCGACGACCGGCGCATCCACAAGACCGTGCACCACTACCTGCTCGAGGCGGCCGGCGGCCAGCTCAGCGACGAGGACCTCGAGGTCGACGAGGTGGCCTGGGTACCACTGGACGAGCTGCGGGAACGGCTCGCGTACGCCGGTGAGCGGCGGCTCGCGGAGACCGCCGCGGACCTGCTGGCGGACACGGCGTGAACCGGCCCACGCGCGCTCGTCGCGCGGGGGTCCTGGGGGCGCTGGCCGTCCTGCTCGTCACCCTCGTGGTCGGTGCCCCCCTGCCGGGTGCCGCGGCCGGCGGGGTGAAGGTCGCCGTGACCACGCTGTCCCCGGGGGTCGCGGCGCCAGGCACGACGCTCACCGTGGCCGGGACGGTGACCAACAACGGCGACCAGGTGGTCCGGGACGCTTCGGTCCGGCTGCGGCTCTCGTCCACCCACCTGATCAGCCGGGCAGAGCTGGCCGCCGCGATGGCCGGGCAGGTGCCCAGCCGCGACGGCGACGTCCTCGTCGAGGCCACGCTGATCGACCTGGCACCGGGCGGCTCCACGTCCTTCACCCTGAACCAGGCACTGTCCGAGGTCGCGTCGTTGACCGGGTTCGGCGTCCACGTGCTCGGCGTCGAGGTCATCGGCACCCGCGGATCGACCACCGGTCGGGTCTCGATCACCCGGACCCTGCTGCCCTGGGTGCCGGCGCCGGCCGACATCAGCCCGACCGGGTTCAGCTGGGTCTGGCCGCTGGTGGACACCCCGGTGCGGCAGGCCGACGGCCGGTTCGCCGACGACTCGCTGGCCGCCGACCTGGCCATCGGCGGACGACTGGACCGGCTGGTCCAGGCCGGTGCCCGGCTCGGTGACGGTGCGGCCGTGACCTGGGCGATCGACCCCGACCTGATCGAGACCGTCGCCGACATGGCCGACGAGAACGGCTACCTGGTCGCCACCCGCGGTGACGGCTCGGTCCCCGGAGGCGGCGGCGCGCTGGCCCAGCAGTGGCTGGACCGCCTGCGGGCCGCAACCGCCGGTGCCGACGTGCTCGCGCTCCCGTACGCCGATCCCGACGTGACGGCGCTGGTGCACGACGGGCTACCTCAGCACCTCGCCCAGTCCCGCAGCATCGGCGCCGAGGCGCTGAGCGCGCTGCTGCCCTCGGCCAGCGTCATCACCGACATCGCCTGGCCGGTCGACGGCTACCTGGACCGGGACACCCTGGACAGCCTCGGCCGGGCCGGGGTCTCGGCCACCATCCTGGACGGCCGGGCACTGCCGACGACCGTCGACCTGGCCTACACCCCGTCCGGCCGGGCGCAGCTGCGGTCGAGCTCAGGCCGGGTGGCAGCCCTGCTCGCCGATCCCAGCCTGGTCGACCTGCTGGCCCGCTCCCGGGCCAGCGCCGCCGCGCCGGTGCTGTCCGCGCAGCGGATCGTCGCCGAGACCGCCATGATCACCGCGGAGCTGCCCAGCACCGGGACCGCGCGCACGATCGTGGCGATTCCCCCGCGCCGGTGGGACCCGCCCCAGGAGTACCTGGACCAGCTCGTGGGGCTCGCGCCGGCCCCGTGGGCTGCTGCGGTGTCGCTGCGCGAGCTGGCGGCAGCAGCGCCCCCCGAGGTCGATCGCGGCCGGTTGCGCTACCCCCGGGCCCAGCGGCGCGCCGAGCTGCCGGTCAGCTACCTGCGGGCGCTGGACTCGCTGCGCGGAAAGATCGACAACTTCGCCGGGGTGCTCACCGACCCCAACCAGCTCGTACCCGGCACCGGCACCATGCTGGTGCCCGGGATGGAGAGCTCGCTGCGGCGGCTCGAGTCGTCCTCGTGGCGTGACCGCGAAGGCGCCCGCGGGATCCGGCTCGACCGGGACAAGACGTACGTCGGGGACCTGCGCGGCGGCGTCAAGGTGCAGCCGGGCAGCTTCACCTTCGGCAGCAAGTCCGGGATGATCCCGCTGACCCTGGTCAACGACCTGCCGCAGGAGGTCGTGGTGGTCCTCCGGCTCGAGCCGCAGACCCCGCGCCTGCGGCTGCGGGCCGTCGAGCCGCAACCGATCGGTCCCAACCAGAAGATCCAGGTCAACGTCCCGGCGACCGCGGTCGCCGGCGGCCCGGTCGTCGTCGTGGCCAGCCTGCACACCCGCGACGGCGCGCCATACGGCCAGCCGGTGCAGCTGCGGGTCAACGTGACCCAGATCGGCACCGTGGCGCTGGTCATCACGGTCGCGGCGGCGGTGGTGCTGTTCCTCGCCGCCGGGATCCGGGTCGTACGGCGGCTGCGGGCCGCCCGCCGGACCGGACCACCGGGACCCGACGAGCCGGCGCCGGCCGACGAGAGCACGGGGGTCCGGTCGTGACCACGCCACGGAACCCCTCGCTGCTGCGCGCCTCCTCGGTGATGGCCGCCGGGACGGTGGCGTCCCGGGCCCTCGGCTTCGCCCGCAGCGCCGTGCTGGTGGCGGCGCTGGGCTCGGCGCTGACGAACTCCACGTTCACGGTGGCCAACACCGTCCCCAACATCATCTACATCCTGCTCGCCGGCGGCGTCCTCAACGCGGTGTTCGTCCCCCAGCTGGTGCGCGCCATGAAGGACGGCCCTGAGCGGTCCCGGGCCTACAGCGACCGCTTGCTGACGCTGGCCGGGCTGGTGCTGCTCGTGATCACCGTGGTCGCGACGGCTGCGGCCCCGCTCGTCATCGAGCTGTACGGCCGCCGGCTGACACCCGAGGACGCCCACGTCGCGACGCTGTTCGCCTTCTGGTGCCTGCCGCAGATCTTCTTCTACGGCGTCTACACGATGCTCGGGCAGGTCCTCACGGCCCGGAACAGCTTCGGACCGATGATGTGGGCACCGGTGCTGAACAACATGGTCGCCATCGTGACCGGGCTGGTCTTCATCGGCCTGTTCACCGTGGACGAGCTCGATCCGGCTTCGCTCTCGACCGGCGCGATCGCTCTGCTGGGCGCCGGTACCACGCTCGGAGTCGCGATGCAGGCCCTGGTCCTGGTGCCGGTGCTGCGCCGGGGTGGCTTCGGGTGGCGACCGCGCTGGGACTTCCGCGGCGTCGGGCTGGGCCGGGCCCGGGACCTGGCGAAGTGGACCTTGCTGTTCGTGCTCGTCAACCAGCTCGCCTACGTGGTGATCGTCAACCTGGCGCTGCGCGCGGACGTCGACGCCACCGCCGAGCTCAGCTACGGAGTCGGCTACGCCGCCTACGCGAACGCCTACCTGATCTTCATCCTGCCGCACTCGATCATCACCGTGTCGGTCGTCACCGGGCTGCTCCCACGGCTGAGCCGCGAGGCGGCTGAGTCCGACCTGCCGGCCGTCCGGGCCTCGCTGTCCGAGGCCTGGCGGCTCACCGGGGTCGGTGTCGTGCTGGCGGCAGCCGCGCTCGTCGCGCTCGGTCCCGACCTGACCGGGGTCCTGTACTCGGGCACGTCCGACGAGGGCGCGCGGTACATCGGGCTGGTCGCCGCGGCGTTCGCTCTCGGGCTTCCGGCGTTCTCGGCGCAGTACATCGCCCTCCGCGGGTTCTACGCCTTCGAGGACACCCGGACGCCGTTCCTCCTGCAGGTCGCCATCGCGGCCACCAACGTGGTCCTCGCCCTCGCCGCCTACGCCGTGCTGCCGCTGCGCTGGCGGATGGTCGGCGTCGCGCTTGCCTACACGCTGACCTATCTCGGCGGCCTGGCCCTGTCCACGGCCGTCCTGCGCCGCCGGACCGGCGGGCTGGACGGGCACCAGGTGGTCCGCCACTACGTCCGGCTGGTCGCCGCGGCTGTCCCGGCCGGGGTGCTGGGCTGGACCGCGGCCTGGGCCGTCGGCCGGGCCCTCGGTGCCGGCCTGGGCGGTTCGGCGGCGGCGCTGGCGGCGGGCGGGCTCGTCCTGCTCGCGGTCTACGTCGGGGTCGCGCGTGCGCTGCACGTCGAGGAGCTGACCGCGATGCTGGCGCGGGTGCGCCCCGGCGTCCGCAGCTGAAGACTTCCGCTCAAGGGCACGGGCTCGGCGTCCGACACAAGAGCATGCGCTCCGCCCTGCACCGACCCCTGAGGCCAGTGACCCGTGACGACCGCGGCGGCATCGTGCTGGGCTGGCTCACCAAGCTGACCGTCGCGCTCGCCCTGGCCGGCATCGTCCTCTTCGACGCGATCTCGATCGGCAGCACGCGAGCGACCGTTGCCGACGACGGCTCCTACGCCGCCCACCAGGCAGCGGACGCCTGGGCCGAGACCAAGGACATCCAGCTGGCGTACGCAGCGGCCACCAGCGCGGCCCTGGAGCAGAACCCGGCAACGTGGTGGCCACCAAGGGCTTCACCGTCGACCCGGACGGCACGGTGCACCTGGTGATCAGCCGCACCGCGGACACGATGGTCATCCACCGGTGGGACCGCATCGCGAGCTGGGCCGAGGTCCGCACCACGGCCAAGGGCCGCAGCGTCAGCTGACCTGCCGAGCCAGGACTGACCCCGGCCGTCCCGTGGGTAGGCGGACCTACGATGGAGAGGCCTGCCGACGCAGGCGAACCGCCCTGTCCCGCCGTCAGGAGTCCCGTGTCGTCCCACGCCGTCGAGCCGGGCACCCGGCTCGTCGATCGCTACCGCCTCGAGGAGCACCTCGGCGAGGCGGACGGCACGTCGTACTGGCGGGCCCAGGACGAGCTGCTCGACCGCGCCGTGGGCGTCTGCCTGCTGCCCGCCTCCGACAGCAGCGCCGAGCGGGTCCTGCGCGCCGCGCGGCGGGCAGCAGCGCTCACCGACGCCCGGTTCCTGCGGGTGCTGGACGCCAGCGAGGTCGACGGGGTCGTCTACGTCGTCAGCGAGTGGGTCAGCGCCACCAACCTGGTCGACCTGCTCGCCGACGGACCGCTGCCCCCGGCCGAGGCACGTCAGCTCGCCGTCGACGTGGCCGAGGCGCTGTCCGCCGCGCACCGGGCGGGTCTGGCGCACCTGTGCCTGCAACCGGAGCACGTGCTGCGCACGACGCACGGCCAGGTGAAGCTCGGCGGACTGGCGGTCGACGCCGCGGTCCGTGGTGTCGCGGCCGCAGGCGACGCCGACGCCGCCCGTCGCGACACCTGGGGCGCCGCGGCCATCGCCTACGCCGCGCTCACCGCCCGCTGGCCCGGCGACGGGCCCACCGGCCTCCCCGCCGCCCCGCGCGACGGGCTTGCCGTCTGCAGCCCGCGGCAGGTCCGGGCCGGCGTCCCGCACGACCTGGACGCCGTGCTCTGCCGCGCGCTGGAGATCCCCCAGAGCCAGCCGCACCCGCTGTCGACCCCGGACGAGCTGGTCCGGGCACTCGCCGACGTGCACGTCACCAGCAGGGTCCCGGTGGTGCGGCGGGCCGAGGACGACGCGCGGAGTGACCCGTCGTACCGGCCCCCGCCGCTCGCGCCCTACGACGACCCGGCCGGCCGGCCACGCAGCCGCACCGCGCTGCTCGCCTGGGGAGCCGTCACGCTGGTGCTGCTGGTCGGCTTCGCGCTGGCCGGTGGACAGTTGGTGATGAGCGCGCTGGACGGCGACGGGTCTCCGGGCGACGACCAGACGCAGAGCGAGAGCAGCTCGCCGTCGGCCACGGCGGCTGCCACCGGGACCCGGATCCCGGTCCGGCAGGTCGTCAGCTTCGACCCGCCACCGGACGGCAACGGCGACGAGAACGGCGACCGGGCGGCTCGGGTCGTCGACGGAGACCGGTCCACGGTGTGGACGACGAAGAGCTACGACGACCCGTTCGGCCCGACCGGGCTCAAGGACGGTGTCGGCCTGATCCTGGACCTGGGGTCCCTCACCGAGGTCGGCTCGGTCACGATCTGGGTGGTCGGCGGCTCCACCGACCTGGAGGTCCTGGCCGCGGAGCAGCGCGAGGAGACGCTCGGCGACTACGACCCGGTGGCGAGGGCGGTCGATGTCGACGGCCGGGCGGTGTTCCGCCCCACCGAGTCGCTGCGGGCGCGCTACCTGCTGGTCTGGCTCACGTCGGTGCCGGTCGCCGACGGGTCCCGCTACCGGGGTGCTATCTCGGAGGTCACGGTCCGCGAGTGACCGGCGCGCTTGAGCGCCGCCACCGACCTGCCGACCTAACCTGGGCGAGCGCCCGTCGGGGGCGCGGCAGGTGCGAGGTGGTGCGCGTGGGGCAGGACGAGTCGGATGTGGCTGCGGAGCCGCCGACCGACGCCGACCTGCTGCGGGCCCACGCCGCCGGCGATCCCGACGCCTTCGGCGAGCTGGTACGTCGGCATCGGGACCGGCTCTGGGCGGTGGCTCTGCGCACCCTCGGGCACCGGGAGGAGGCTGCTGACGCCGTCCAGGACGCCCTGCTGTCCGCCTTCCGGGCCGGGCGCAGCGGAGCTGCCTGGCGCGGTGACGCCGCGGTGACGACCTGGCTGCACCGGATCGTCGTCAACGCCTGCCTGGACCGGGTCCGGCGCCGGGCCGCCCGGCCGGCGGACCCGCTGCCGGAGCACGACCTCCCGGCGCGCGGGGATGCGCTCGCCTCCCGGATCACCGGTCTGGACGTCCAGGCAGCCCTGAGCACCCTGCCGGTGGAGCAGCGCAGCGCGCTGGTCCTCGTCGACATGTACGGCTGGTCGGTCGAGGAGGCCGCCCAGGTGCTCGAGTGCCCGACCGGGACCGTGAAGAGTCGCTGCGCCCGCGGCCGGGCCCGGCTGCTGCCGCTGCTTCGCGAGGGGAACCCCGAGCCGCACGGCAACGTCCCACCGCCGGAACATCCACGACAGCCCGGTCCGACCCCGTCAGGAGGTGAGCAGGGATGACCGACGCGCACGGCACCGGTGGAACGCCGCACGTCGACCCCGAGGTGCTCGCCGACCTGCAGGAGGGCCTGCTCGACCCGCCTGCCGCCGCTGCCACCGAGGCCCACCTGCTCGGCTGCCCCGCCTGTCGCAGCGAGCTCGCGGCGCTCGACGAGGTACGCGGCCGGCTGGCCGCCGCGGATCCGGTCGGCCCAGTGCCCGACGACCTCGCTCAGCGGTGGGACCAGGCCCTCGCCGCGGCCGCGACCGAGCCGGGCAGCACGGCAGCCAGCCGGACCGTCATCCCCCTGCGATCACCTCAGCCCCAGTCCCCGCGCGCCATGCGCCTGCTGCAGGTGGCCGCGGTGATCGTGCTGGTGTTCGCCGGTGGCGGGCTGGCCGTCTCGGCGCTGGACGGACTCGGCGGCTCCAGCTCGCAGGACTCCGCGGGCAGCACCGCCAACGATGCCGCCGGCGCGCCCGAGGCGGACGCGAGCTTCCCGGTCAGCGCCAGCGGCCGGGACTGGACGGCGGCCACCCTGCAGGACGCCGCCCCGGCGCTGGCGACCGGCGACCTCGTCCCCACGACTGCCAGCCGGCTGCGCGCCGGGGACTCCCGGCGCCTCGCCCGAGGCACTCCGAAGGGGCCGCTCGCGAGCTGGCCGACGCGCCGGCCGGGCGGCTCTCCGGCGGCCCGCCCCTGGCGAGCTGCGCGGCACAGCTGGCCGGTACGCCGGTGACCCCGGTGGCCGTGGACCTGGCCAGCTACGAGGGCAAGCCGGCCGCCGTGCTGCTGCTGCCGACGACCGACGACCCGGCCTCGCTGGACCTGTTCGTCGTCGAGCCCGCCTGCCCGCCGGGGTCCCTCCTGTTCTTCGCCCGCGTGCCGCGGCCCTGAGCCACGGCCGGGGAATCAGCCACCCCTAGGATCGGTTGACGAGCACGACTGCCCGACCACCCGGGCGGGCCGGCACTGGGAAGGGCGCAACGACCGCTGTGGACGACGTACGCAACGTGATCATCATCGGCTCGGGTCCGGCCGGATACACCGCCGCGATCTACGCCGCTCGGGCAAACCTCGCGCCGTTGGTCTTCGAGGGCTCGGTCACTGCCGGCGGCGCCCTGATGAACACCACCGACGTCGAGAACTACCCGGGCTTCCCGGACGGCGTCATGGGTCCGGACCTGATGGACCACCTGCGCAAGCAGGCCGAGCGCTTCGGTGCCGAGCTGGTCACCGACGACGTCACCGCGGTCGACCTCACCGGCGAGGTCAAGGTCGTCACCGACGGCAGCGGCGTGGAGCACCGGGCGATGGCGGTCATCATCGCCACCGGCTCCGGCTACCGCGAGCTCGGACTCCAGCACGAGAAGCGGCTCTCCGGCCGCGGCGTCTCCTGGTGCGCCACCTGCGACGGCTTCTTCTTCAAGGAGCAGGACATCGCCGTCGTCGGCGGCGGCGACACCGCGATGGAGGAGGCGACCTTCCTCACCCGGTTCGCCCGCTCGGTCACGGTCATCCACCGTCGGGACAGCCTGCGAGCGTCGAAGATCATGCAGGAGCGGGCGTTCGCCAACGAGAAGATCCGCTTCCTGTGGAACAGCGAGGTCGTCGACGTCGTCGGCGAGTCCAAGGTCGAGGGCCTGCTGGTGCGCGACGTGCGCACCGACGAGGAGACCCGGCTGGACGTGACCGGCCTGTTCGTGGCGATCGGTCACGACCCACGCAGCGAGCTGTTCGAGCGACAGATCCGTCGCGACGACGAGGGCTACATCCTGGTCGACAGCCCGTCCACCCGCACCAACCTGGCCGGGGTGTTCGCCTGCGGCGACGTCGTCGACCACTCCTACCGCCAGGCGGTCACGGCGGCGGGCACCGGTTGCTCCGCCGCGCTGGACGCCGAGCGCTACCTGACCGCGCTGGAGGACGCCGTGGCCACCGGCGACCCGGCCCAGGTCGCGCAGGCATCGGTGGTCTGAGGACCACCCACCCGGTTCCACGCCCTGCCCGCGGGGCAGACACCATCCGAGCAAGCACACCTGAGAGGAGCTCCTGTGGGAGCCAAGAGCGTCACCGACGAGACGTTCAGCGCCGAGGTGCTGAAGAGTGAGAAGGCCGTGCTGGTCGACTTCTGGGCCGAGTGGTGCGGGCCGTGCCGCCAGGTCTCCCCGATCCTCGAGGAGATCGCCGGTGAGCACGCCGACAAGCTCGAGATCGTCAAGCTCAACGTCGACGAGAACCCGCGGACCGCGGCCGACTACGGCATCACCTCGATCCCGACCATGAACGTGTACCAGGGCGGCGAGGTCGTGAAGAGCATCGTGGGCGCCAAGCCCAAGGCGATGCTGCTGCGCGACCTCGAAGCTTTCATCTGACCCGGGTACGCTTCGGCGTCCCGGCCGACCAGGCCTCCCACCCCGAGCAGGAGCGCCCGCGCACGATGTCCGACGTACGGTCCACGGGGCCCGAGAGTGCTTCGGGACGTAGCTATCGCCGCGGCGACACCGGCGCCGCCGTGGCGGAGATCCGCGCCAAGCTGAGCCTGCTCGGTCTGCTCACCGACGGTGCGGGAGCCGAGCTGCTGGACCCGGCCGGCGCCCTCTTCGACGAGGCCACCGACCGGGCCGTGCGCGCGTTCCAGCAGCAGCGCGGCATCTCGGTGGACGGCCTGGTGGGCCCGCGCACCTACCACGCGCTCGAGGAAGCCCGCTGGCGGCTGGGTGACCGGATCCTGTTCTTCGTGCCGGCGCGTCTCATGGCCGGCGACGACGTGGCCGCCCTGCAGAAGCGGCTGATGGACATGGGCTTCGACTGCGGTCGGGTGGACGGCCTGTTCGGCGTCGAGACCGAGCTGGCACTGCGGGAGTTCCAACGCAACATCGGCGTCGTGGCCGACGGGACCTGCGGCCCGGCCACCCTCAAGGCGCTGACCCAGCTCAGCCGGACCGTGGTGGGCGGCCGACCGCACGCGATGCGGGACTCCGAGGCGATCAACCGGGCCGGGCCGGCCCTGGCCGGCAAGCTGCTCATCATCGACCCGGGGCACGGCGGGCCCACGACCCACGCCGGTGCGGACGCGCTCGACGAGAGCGAGCTGGTCTACGACCTGGCCTCGCGGATCGAGGGCCGGCTGACCGCGACCGGCGCGTCCGCGTTCCTGACCCGCGGGCCGGACGGCTCCCCGGAAGGACCGGGCGAGGAGGACCGGGCCAGCTTCGCGAACGCCGCGGGCGCCGACCTGCTGATGTCGCTGCACGTGAACCGGCACCCGAACCCGGCGGCCAGCGGCGTCGCGTCCTACTACTACGGCAGCGACGAGTTCGGCCACTACTCCACGGTGGGTGAGAAGCTCGCGGACCTGGTCCAGCGGGAGATCTGCTCGCGCACCGACCTGCTCGACTGCCGGGTGCACGCGAAGAACTGGGACCTGCTGCGACGCACCCGGATGCCCGCCGTCCGGATCGAGGTCGGCTACCTCACCAACCCCGGCGATGCGCTGCGGCTCGCCGACCCGGCGTTCCGCGACGTGCTGGCGATGTCGGTGGCCGCGGCCGTGCAGCGGCTGTACCTGCCGCCGGACCAGGACGCCGACACCGGGGTGCTCCGCATCCCGGACTGGCTGCGGGTCTAGACCGGGCGCAACGCCGGCTCGGGGTTCATCGAGCCGAGCAGCCGCTCCAGGGCCACCTCGACGTCCTCGCGCCAGGACAGCGCGTTGCGCAGGTCCAGCCGCAGCCGGGGGAACAGGTGGTGCGGACGTACCGTCTTGAAGCCGACGGCGAGCAGGAAGTCGGCCGGCAGCACGCAGCCGCCGACCGGTACCTCGTCGCCCATCCGACCGAACGCCTCGATCGCCCGGACGCCGCGCCGGGTCAGGTCCTTCGCCGCGGCCTGGACCAGCATCCGGCCCAGCCCACCACCGGCGAACTCCGGCAGCAGCCGGGCGGTCATCAGCAGCACGGCGTCCCCCGACACCGGCGACGTCGGGAAGGCGAGGCTGCGCGGCACGTGCACCGGCGGTGCATAGGTCACGTAACCGGCCGGCAGCGAGTCGGCGTACACGATCTTCCCGCAGGAGCCCCATTCGAGCAGCGTCGCCGACAGCCACGCCTCCTTCTCCAGCGCGACGTCGCCGGACTCCTCGGCGGCCTCACGGGCGACCGGGTCCAGCTCCCAGAAGACGCACCGACGGCACTGGCCGGGCAGGTCGTCGAGGTTGTCCAGGGTCAAGCTGGCGCACCGGCGTGACACGGTGCCTCCTACGAGCGGTCCCGGCGGTCGGCAGGCAGGCTACCGCCGGCACGGCGCTCGCCGGAAGACCCTGGCACCCAGAGCCGACATGTCGACACGGCAGAGATGTCGACATGTCGTCAGGTCGAGATGCCGAGCCGTCGGCTGGACGGTACGTCGACAGGTCGAGATGTCGGGACGGCGACGTGTCGACACGCCGACATCGCGACAACTCCAGCCCCACCAGTCGCACCGGTCGCGCCGGCTGCGCGGCGGCCGCACCGGCAGCGGTCAGCCGGTGCGGTCGCCGGGCGCCGGCTCGGTGTCCGGCGCCATCAGCGCCACGATCCGCTCCAGGTCGTCGATCGAGGCGAACTCCACCACGATCCGGCCCTTGGACCGACCCAGGTCGACCTTGACCCGGGTCTCGAAGCGGTCGGCAAGCCGGTCCGCGAGCACTGCGAGCTTCGGCGCGACCGGGCGCCGTCCCCGCGGTGTCCGCTCGGCCGGAGCCGCGTCCCCCCCGAGGGAGACGACCTCCTCGACCGACCGGACCGACAGGCCCTCCGAGACGATCCGTGAGGCCAGTCGCTCCTGAGCGTCCGGATCGTCCAGACCGAGCAGGGCCCGGGCGTGCCCGGCCGAGAGCACGCCGGCCGCGACCCGGCGCTGCACCGGCGGGGGCAGCTTGAGCAGCCGCAGGGTGTTCGAGATCTGCGGCCGGGACCGGCCGATCCGGCCGGCGAGCTCGTCGTGGGTGCACCCGAAGTCCTGCAGCAGCTGGTCGTAGGCGGCCGCTTCCTCCAGTGGGTTGAGCTCGCTGCGGTGCAGGTTCTCCAGCAGCGCATCGCGCAGCAGGTCGTCGTCGCCGGTCTCGCGGACGATCGCCGGGATCGCGGTGAAGCCGGCCTCGCGGGCGGCCCGCCACCGCCGCTCCCCCATGATCAGCTCGAAGCGTTCGTCGCCGAGCGGGCGGACGACGACCGGCTGCAGCAGGCCGACCTCGCGCAGCGAGTGCACCAGCTCGGCGAGCGCCTCCTCCTCGAAGACCACCCGCGGCTGGCGGGGGTTCGGGGTGATGGCGTCCAGCGGCACCTCGGCGAAGTAGGCCCCCGAGACCATCGCGGGAGCCGGGTCGGCCGGTGGGGTGGCCGGCTCGGCGCCGTCCACGACCGTCCGCATCCCGGGACGGGATCAGGACGTCGACCGGGGAGGGGCCGCTGGCCGGCAGGTCACCCTTGCCCGGGGCGGTGGGGATCAGGGCGCCCAGGCCACGGCCCAGGCCACGTCGCTTGTCGGTCACCGTGCGTCCTCCGTCCCGCTGCGGGTGGTCGCCCGCAACGCCATCTCGCGCGCCGCCTCGAGGTAGGACAGCGCGCCGGTCGACCCGGGGTCGTAGGTCATCACCGTCTGCCCGTAGCTGGGCGCCTCGGAGATGCGCACCGACCGCGGGATGGTGGTCCGGAGCACCGTGGCGCTGAAGTGGGTCCGGACCTCGTCGGCGACCTGGGCCGCCAGCCGGGTGCGGGCGTCGTACATGGTGAGCAGCACGGTCGAGACGTGCAGCCCGGGGTTGAGGTGGGCCTTCACCAGCTCCACGTTGCGCAGCAGCTGCCCGACACCTTCCAGCGCGTAGTACTCGCACTGGATCGGGATGAGGACCTCGGGCGCGGCGACCAGGGCGTTGACCGTGAGCAGCCCGAGGCTGGGCGGGCAGTCGATCAGCACGTAGTCCAGCCGGATGTCCCGGTGCTCCCGGGCCCAGGCGTCGTAGCCGGCGATCGCCTTCTCCAGCCGGGACTCGCGGGCCACCAGCGAGACCAGCTCGATCTCGGCGCCGGCCAGGTCGATGGTGGCCGGCGCGCACCACAGCCCGTCGATGCCGGCCACCGGTGCGACCACCTCGTGCATCGGGCGCCCCTCGATGAGGACGTCGTAGATCGACGGCACCTCGGAGTGGTGCGCGACACCGAGCGCGGTGGAGGCGTTGCCCTGCGGGTCGAGGTCGACGACGAGCACCTCCAGCCCCTGCAGGGCGAGTGCGGCGGCCAGGTTCACCGTGGTGGTGGTCTTGCCCACCCCACCTTTCTGGTTGGCCACCGTGAGTACCCGGGTCTCGGCGGGCCTGGGCAACGGGTCCCCCACCCGACCGGCGAGCACCCGCAGCGCAGTCTCCGCGGCGCGGGCGATGGGCGTGTCGTCGACGGGATGCGGGTCGGGAATGCTCTGGTCCGGCCCTACCGGATCGGTCACGGCCAGCTCCTTCGCGGTCGTGGTGCCGCTGAACAGCAGCGGGTTCGGTGGGGTGAGGATCGGGGCTGCGGGAGTGTCCGGCGTGGTCTGCTCCACGACCGGCTCGGCAGGCGCGTCGACGGCGTCCGGGGCATCGCCCGGTGCTGATGTTTCACGTGAAACATGGATCGGGATCCGGATCGCCCGGCCGACCGGCGCCTCCAGAACCAGCCCGGGTGGGGCGGATGTTTCACGTGAAACATCCTGCGGCGGAGGAGACTCGGGGGACGACGCCTCCCGGGCCACCGGCCAGCCCAGCCCGGTGACCGTCCTGCCCGCACCGCCCTCGGCGGAGCCGATCGAGTCGGCCGGCCACCCCAGACCGGTGGTCCGCATCGCACCTGCTTTCAGCCACGTACAGAACGTGGGAGATGTCGTCGGCAGCCGGCAGCTCGCCCGGCGTGACGACGACCCTATGCCGCCGGACGGGTCCGGCACCAGGCGCGGTTCACCGGCGAGACCGACCGCGGGCCGGGGGAGTCCCCGCGACCACCCGGACGATCCGCACGGGTGGGTCGACCAGGTCGGAGCCGTACTCCTCGACCGACCAGTGGTCGGCCCCGAGCCGGCGGAGGGTGGGCGCCGCCGCCGCCAGCTCCTCCTCCGCGCGGCCACCCTTGAGGGCGAGCAGGCTGCCGCCCGGGGCGACCAGCGGCAGGCACCACCCGGCCAGCCGGTCCAGCGGAGCGACCGCGCGGGCGGTCACGGTGGCGGCGGTCCAGGCACCGTGCAGGTCCTCGGCGCGGGCCCGGACCACCTCGACGTTGGCCAGCCCGAGGGCGGCCACCACCTCGGTGAGGAAGGTCGCCCGGCGCAGCAGCGGCTCGACCAGCCGGACGGTGAGATCCGGCCGCAGGATGGCCAGCGGGATGCCGGGCAGTCCGGCGCCCGAGCCGATGTCGGCCAGCAGACCGCCGGACGTCGGCAGGGCCGGCGTCGCGGCAGCCGAGTTGACCAGGTGCCGGTCCCAGAGGCGGTCACGCTCCCGGGGACCCAGCAGCCCGCGGGTCACGCCGTCGGTGCTCAGCAGCTCGGCGTAGCGCTCGGCAAGGGCCAGTCGGGAGCCGAAGACCGCCTCCGCTGTTTCACGTGAAACATCCATCACCCGAGCCACTCGCCCACCGGCCGGCTCGGGCGACTCAGGCCGGCAGGACGACGACGCGCCGGTTCGGCTCCTCGCCCTCCGACTCGCTGGTCAGTCCGGCCGCGGCGACGGCGTCGTGCACGATCTTGCGCTCGAACGGGCTCATCGGCTCGAGGCGCACCTTCTCACCGGAGCTCTTGACTGCCTCGGCGGTCTTCGTGCCGAGCTCGCTGAGCACCGCCCGACGCCCGGCGCGGTACCCCGCGATGTCCAGCATCAGCCGGCTGCGGTGCCCGGTCTGGGTGAGCACCGCCAGCCGAGTGAGCTCCTGCAGCGCCTCGAGCACCACCCCCTCGCGGCCCACCAGATCGTCCAGGTCGCCGCCGACCACGGACACGGCGGCCCGGTCGTGCTCGACGTCCATGTCGATGTCGCCGTCCAGATCGGCGATGTCCAACAGGTCCTCGAGGTAGTCCGCTGCGATCTCGCTCTCCCTCTCGAGATCCGGGACGGCCGTCCTCGGCGCCCGGCTCGAGTCGGTCGGCGCCGCGGGCTGGTCGGCCACCGCCGCGGGGTCCTCGACGGTGGTGGCGGGCAGGGTCTCGGGCGACTCGGTCATCGCGGACTTTCCTCCGGAGGTCGTGCGGTCGGTCGGTCGGTTCCCTGGCCGGTCTCGCGTGTCCTGGGCCGGCGTCACTTCTTCTTCTTGGGCTTCTTCGGTTGCTGACGCTGGCCGCCCGGTCGTGGGCCCGCCGGGTCCGGGGTCCCGGGTTCGACCTCGGTCCCGGTGCTGGGCACCGGGCTGTGGTGCCGGGCCGCCTTGGCGGCCTTGCGGCGCTCGAGCGCCTCGGCGGCCGGCGAGCCCGGCGACGGGTTGCGCCGGATCACGTAGAACTGCTGGCCCATCGACCACACGTTGGTGGTCAGCCAGTAGAGCAGCACGCCGATCGGGAAGTTCACGCCGCGAGACGGCGAAGACCAGCGGGAAGACGTAGAGCAGGATCTTCTGCTGCTGGGCGAACGGGTTGTTCATCGCGTCAGCCGGCATGTTCTTGCTCATCAGCTGCTTCTGGGTCAGGAACGTCGTCGCCGACATCAGCACGATGAGCACCGCGCGTGACCACCTGGACGGTGAGCGAGTCGGCCCCGATGAACTTGTCCGCGATGTTCGCGCCGAAGATCTGCGCCCTGGCCGCCTGCGTCGGCCATCTCGTCGGTGAGGAAGCCCTTGCCCAGCGCCGGCTCCTTCCCGATGCCGTTGAGCACGTGGAAGAGGGCGAAGAAGATCGGCGCCTGGAGCAGGATCGGCAGGCAGCTGGCCAGCGGGTTGGTCCCGTTGTCCTTGTAGAGCTTCATCATCTCTTGCTGCTGCTTCTGCCGACTCTCCGTGTCGGTCTTTCCCTTGTACTTGGCCTGGATCTTCTTGATCTCCGGCTGCAGGATCTGCAGGCCGCGCTGGGCGTTGATCTGCTTGACGAACAGCGGGATCAGGATGATCCGGATCACGATCACCAGGCCGACGATCGAGCCGCCCCAGGCCCAGCCGCCGGCCGGGTTCCAGCCGATGGCGTTGAACAACTTGTGAAACGCCACCATGACGAAGGTGACCGCGTTGTAGAGCGGCTCCAGCAGGTGGACGGCGTCGATCGCCTGGGGGATCACGGATCAAGCTCCCTGGGGGGCGCGAGCGGCACGGTCGGCGCCCTGGTGTGTGGGGGGAACGGGGTCGAGGCCACCGGGGTTCCACGGGTGGCAGCGGAGCAGTCGGCGAGCGGCCAGCCAGCTGCCGCGCACCGGGCCGTGGCTGGTGAGGGCTTCGACGGCGTAGGCGGAGCAGGACGGGTAGAACCGGCAGCGCGGTCCGAGCAGGGGCGAC
Organism: uncultured Actinomycetota bacterium; assembly: GCA_963723975.1. GTDB lineage: Bacteria > Actinomycetota > Actinomycetes > JACCUZ01 > JACCUZ01 > CAVRTI01. The sequence goes on along the minus strand of CAVRTI010000017.1, from coordinate 4,962 downwards.
ACGAGCAGCTGGTAGGCCCGGATGGGGAGCACGAGCAGCCGGGCGAGCAGCCGGCTCACGACGGCACCACCCGGTCCAGGGCCCGGTCCAGCGCGCGGGCCAGCTGGGCCGAGGTGGCGCCCGAGGCGGCCGGGAGCACCCGGACCACCAGCCGGGTGCCATCGGGAAGCCGGTCCAGCCGGTCCCGGACCAGGTGCCGCAGCCGGCGCCGCACCCGGTTGCGGGTCACGGCCGGGCCGACCGCCCGGGGGACGACGAAGCCCACCCGCGCACCGGAACCGGCGCTCGTGGTGGGGTCGCCGGGCGCCGCGTGCAGGACGACCATCCCGTCTCCGCGCGCCGCCCGGGCAGCGCGCAAGGTGTCGGTGAAGTCGGCCGAACGGCGCAGCCGGGCTGCGGCCGGGAGCACGTCGGTCAGGCCGAGAGCTTCGAGCGACCCTTGGTGCGCCGGGCAGCGAGGATCGCGCGACCGGCCCGGGTACGCATGCGCAGGCGGAAGCCGTGGGTCTTGGCCCGACGACGGTTGTTGGGCTGGAACGTGCGCTTGCTCACTCGTGGGCTCCCGGACTGGTGGGCGGTCGTGCGCGGCACCACAGAGCGGGTGCCAGGGTCGGTGGCGGGTCGCGCACGGGTGATCGCGCGGCGACCCCGCTCGGTGCGGGCACGCCACAGCGGCCGTCGGCAACTCGACCGGGCAACGGTACGGGCGCGCCCCGCTCGCGGTCAAACGGAAGCCATCCGGCCGGTGGCCGGTCGGTCGACCAGCCATCGTCCCAGGTCAGCCCGTCAGGAGCGGTGGCGACACGCCGGCCGGCCGCCGTCCCGCGGCCCGCGGAAAATTGTCCACCGGGTTGTGGACAACCGCTTGCTGGCGGACACGTGGCCTCGTTAGTGTCTCGCGGGTCGCCGGGCCCTTCCCCACCCCGTCGCATCCCGGGTGCCCCGCAGCGGACCGCCCCGGGTGCGGGAGAACGGGGCAAACCGGGGCAACCTAGATACACAGCCTGTGGACGACGGTGTGGACGGCCAACGGGAGCCGACGTATCGCGGCATGGCTCGAACTGAACACGGTGCGCTTCGCGCACCCCGGAGGGACCTGCGCGTGACCGACGAGACCGGTGCCCCCACGACCCAGCTGGACAGCCCGCCACCCGAGGACCTCGGTGCCGCGGACACCGGGACCGAGGCGAGTCGGCCCAGGTCTGGGAACGGGCGCTCGGTGTCCTCGAGGACACCGTCACGCCCCAGCAGCGCGCATTCATCCGGCTCAGCCGGCTGGACGGCGTCGTCGGCGACACCGCGCTGATCTCGGTCCCGCACCAGTTCGCCAAGGACGTCATCGAGGCCCGGCTCCGCCAGGTCATCACCGCCGTGCTGTCCGAGCACGTCGGTCGGGACCTGCGCATCGCGGTCGTGGTCGACCCCAGCCTGGATGCGACCGCCGGCGTCGAGACCGACGCCCCGCCGGTCGTGATCCAGGACGAGCAGCCCGGCTCCCAGGCCGACGACGGCGGGCCGGGCAAGCACCGGCAGCAGCCCGACACCCCGGGCACCGGGCGCGAGCCCGGCGCCCGCCGGGAGAGCGAGCCCACCCGGCTCAACCCCCGGTACCTCTTCGAGACCTTCGTCATCGGCTCGAGCAACCGGTTCGCCCACGCCGCCGCGGTGGCGGTGGCCGAGGCGCCGGCCAAGGCCTACAACCCGCTGTTCATCTACGGCGACTCGGGGCTGGGCAAGACCCACCTGCTGCACGCGATCGGGCACTACGGCATGAGCCTGTACGCCGGGGTCCGGGTGCGCTACGTGAGCTCCGAGGAGTTCACCAACGACTTCATCAACTCGATCCGCGACGGGCGGGCCGACGGCTTCCGCCGGCGCTACCGCGACGTCGACATCCTGCTGGTCGACGACATCCAGTTCCTGGAGAACAAGGAGCAGACCCAGGAGGAGTTCTTCCACACCTTCAACACGCTGCACAACGCCAACAAGCAGATCGTGATCTCCAGCGACCGCCCGCCGCAGCAGCTGGTGACCCTGGAGGACCGGCTGCGCAACCGCTTCCACTGGGGCCTGATCACCGACGTCCAGCCGCCCGAGCTGGAGACCCGGATCGCCATCCTGCGCAAGAAGGCCGCTCAGGAGAGCCTGGCGGCTCCGCCGGAGGTCCTCGAGTTCATCGCCAGCAAGATCTCGACCAACATCCGCGAGCTCGAGGGCGCGCTGATCCGGGTCACCGCCTTCGCCAGCCTGAACCGGCAGGGCGTCGACCTGGCGCTGGCCGAGATCGTGCTCAAGGACCTGATCCCGGACAACAGCCAGCCGGAGATCACCGCAGCGACGATCATGGCGCAGACCTCGGCCTACTTCGGCCAGTCGATGGAGGAGCTCTGCGGCTCGTCCCGGTCCCGGGTGCTGGTCAACGCGCGGCAGATCGCGATGTACCTCTGCCGGGAGCTCACCGACCTGTCGCTGCCCAAGATCGGCCAGCAGTTCGGCGGCCGCGACCACACCACGGTCATGCACGCGGACAAGAAGATCCGCCAGCTGATGGCCGAGCGGCGCAGCGTCTACAACCAGGTCACCGAGCTGACCAACCGGATCAAGTCGCAGGCCCGGGCCGGCTGACGTGCGGCACCCGCATCGGTCCCTCGGTGGAGCTCACGTTCACACCATGGGGACAACCCTGTGGACAGCCCCGGACCGAACCGGGGACATCATGTGGACGGCCGGGACGGCAGCCGGTGGTGCACAGGTCACGGGGCGCCGTCCGCAGCGCCGTGCCCAGACTGTCCCCAGCCCCCGCTACGGCTGACCTGGGACGATGCGGGATCTCCACAGTGTCCACCACCCCTGGTGCGACAACGACAGATACCTAGAGAGTTGGATCGGCACGACCATGGTCAGAGTGCACCCGACTGGGGACGGACGGATCGGAGGCGGTCACCGGTGAAGTTCCGGGTAGAGCGGGACGTGCTGGCCGAGGCGGTCGCCTGGGCGGCTCGCAGCCTGCCGGCACGCCCGCCGGTGCCGGTGCTGGCCGGCCTGATGCTCGACGCCAGCGCCGAGCGGGCGGCCGGCTGGTCCTGTCCAGCTTCGACTACGAGGTCTCGGCCCGGGTCGAGGTGCCGGCCGACATCAGCGAGCCGGGCGCCGCGCTGGTCAGCGGCCGGCTGCTGGCCGACATCTCGCGCAGCCTGCCGTCCCGGCCGGTCGAGATCACCACCGACGCGTCCAAGGTCGTGCGTCACCTGCGGCTCGTCCCGGTTCACCCTGCTCACCCTGCCGGTCGAGGACTACCCGGCGCTGCCCGAGATGCCCGGTGCGTCCGGCTCGCTGCGCGGCGACGTGTTCGCCGCCGCGGTGGCCCAGGTCTCGGTGGCCGCCGGCCGCGACGACACGCTGCCGGTGCTCACCGGCGTCCGGCTGGAGATCGAGGGCGAGAAGATCACCATGGCGGCCACCGACCGCTACCGGCTCGCGGTGCGTGACCTGGCCTGGACACCCGAGCAGTCCGGGCTGTCGGCGATCGCCCTGGTCCCGGCCCGCACGCTGGCCGACACCGCGAAGTCGCTGGCCACCGCGGACAAGGTGACCGTCGCGCTGGCCGGCGGTGCCGGCGAGGGCCTGGTCGGCTTCGAGGGCGCCGGCCGCCGCACGACCTCGCGGCTGCTCGACGGCGAGTTCCCGAAGTACAAGTCGCTGCTGCCCGCGGAGTCCTCCAGCGTGGCGACCGTCGAGACCGCCGGCCTGGTCGAGTCGGTCCGCCGGGTGGCCCTGGTCGCCGAGCGCAACACCCCGATCCGGCTGAGCTTCTCCGGCGGCGAGGTCACCCTCGAGGCCGGCACCGGCGACGAGGCGCAGGCGTCCGAGTCGCTGGACGCCGTGCTGACGGCGACGACATCTCGATCGCGTTCAACCCGGCGTACCTGCTGGACGGGCTCGGCGTCCTGACGCGGCGTACGCCGAGCTGCGGTTCACCGCCTCCACCCGGCCGGCGGTGATCGCCGGCAAGGACAGCGCCGACTCGACCGCGGGTGACGACTACCGCTACCTGCTGATGCCGGTCCGGCTGTCGGGCTGACGTCGCATCACCTGTCCGGCTCGGGGCAGGTTCGCACCGGTACGGGGCTCACGACTGCGGAGGCACCAGCATGGAGATCGGACTCGTCGGCCTGGGTCGGATGGGTGGCAACATGCGCGAGCGGCTGCGCCGGGCCGGGCACACCGTCGTCGGCTACCACCCCGACCAGGACGTCAGCGACATCGCCGACCCTCGAGGACATGGTCCAGCAGCTGCCCGCGCCCCGGGTGGTCTGGGTGATGGTCCCGGCCGGCGACATCACCCGGGAGACCATCGAGGAGCTGGCGGACCTGCTCGACGAGGGCGACGTCGTGGTCGACGGCGGCAACTCGCGGTGGACCGACGACAAGGACCACGCCGCGATGCTCGGCGAACGCGGCATCGGCTTCGTCGACGCCGGTGTCTCCGGCGGGGTCTGGGGCCTGGACAACGGCTACGCCCTGATGGTCGGTGGCGACGCCGAGACGTCGCCAAGGTCCAGACCGCTTCGACGCGCTGAAGCCGGAGGGAGAGTCCGGCTTCGTGCACGCCGGCGCCGTCGGCGCCGGACACTTCGCGAAGATGGTGCACAACGGCATCGAGTACGGCCTGATGCAGGCCTACGCCGAGGGCTGGAGCTTCTCGAGGCGGCCGCCGTGGGCGACGACGTGCGCGAGCGTCTTCAGTCCTGGACGCAGGGCACCGTCATCCGGTCCTGGCTGCTGGACCTGCTGGTGCTCGCCCTGGAGCGAGGACGCGCACCTGGCCGGCATCCGCGGCTACGCCGACGACTCCGGCGAGGGCCGCTGGACCGTGGGAGGCCATCGACATGGCGGTGCCGACGCCGGCGATCACGGCTGCGCTGTACGCGAGCTTCGCCTCGCGCCAGGACGACTCCCCGG
>CAVRTI010000016.1:0-43314 GCA_963723975.1 uncultured Actinomycetota bacterium | reverse complement strand
GGTCAGCCGGCGCTGCATGGCTCCGGCCAGGTCGTTCGCGGTGAAGGCGCGCGGCGACACCGCGGCGTGCCGCGCCGCCGAGATGACGTCGTCGGCCGGGCGCGTCCTTGGGGACGAAGGCCGATGCCCCGGCCTCCAGCGCGCCGAACAGCTGGTCGTCGCCGGCGTACATCGTGAGCACCACGATGCCCATCGTGGGGTTCGCCTCGCGCACCTTCTTGGCGGCGTCCAGGCCGCTGCCGTCCGGCAGCCGGACGTCGAAGATCACGACGTCGGGGGGAGTCGCCTGGATCAGCGAGAGCGCCTCGGCGACCGTGCCCGCCTCGCCGAGGACGGTGAAGTCGCCGGTGCGCTCGAAGGCGCGGCGGAGACCTTGCCGGATCAGCTCATGATCATCGACCAGCACGACCGTCGTAGACACGATCACCACCCTAGTCGGCGGCCCGCTCGGGACCTAGCGTGACCTCGACCGATGTACCACCCTCTGTCCGGTTGCCCACGGCCAGTCGGGCGCCGATCCGCGCCGCCCGCTCGCGCATCACCTCGAGCCCGAAGCTGTCCGCCCGCGGCTGGCCGAGACCGCCGCCGTCGTCCTCGACCGCCAGGTAGGCCGACGGCGGCTCGATCCGGCAGGTGACCCACAGGTTCGCCGCGTTCGCGTGCTTGCGGGCGTTGGTGACCGCTTCCTGGGCGATCCGCAGCAGCTCGGTCTCGGCGTCGATCGGCAGCCGCACCGGCGACTCGTCGAGGACCAGGTGCACGGTGAGGTTCGAGCTCGCGCCGACCTGCCGGACGTAGTCGGACAGCGCCGTGCCCAGCCCCACGGTCGACTGCACCTCGCTGCGCAGGTCGAAGATCGACAGCCGCAGCTCGGAGATGACGCGGGTCAGCTCCCCCCGCAGCTTCTTCAGATCTGTCTCGAGCTCGGGCAGGTAGCGGGCCCGAGCAGCGAGGTCGTCGACGACGTAGCCCATCGAGGCCAGCTCCTGGGCGATCCCGTCGTGGATCTCGCGGGCCAGCCGGCGTCGCTCCTCGGCCGTGGCCAGGCTGCGGACCTCGCTGAACAGCAGCGCCGTCTCCAGCCGCAGCCCCAGCTCCTCGAGGATGCCGGCGGCTGCGGCCACCTGCGTGGGGTCGAACGCCTGGTCGGAGCTCTCCAGGGCCACCAGCCCGAAGGTCCGCAGCCCGATCCGCAGCGGCAGGACGGCGGAGTAGCCGGTCGTCCCCGGCGTGAGGGCCTGGCTCGACCGCATCGGGCTGCTGGCCGCCCAGGCCTCGTCGAACAGCGGGCTCTCGACGTCCCAGTCCAGCCGGTCGGCTCCGAGGAACGCGACCGGGGACAACCGGCCGCCGGTGGAGCGCACGTAGACCGCGCCCCTGTCGTACGGCGCCTCCCGACCGACGTTCTCCAGCATCTGCTGCGCCAGGGTCACCGGGTCGAGCCCGCCGGAGAGCTGCCGGGAGACCAGCCGGAGCTGGGAGATCAGGCGGTACGCCGCGGCGTAGGCGGCGTTCTCCGGCTGCCCGGCCCCCACCTGCTGCAACCGCCCGACCCATGCACCGAGCAGCCCCACGGCCAGCGTGATGAGCGTCCAGCGGCTCAGGACGGCCAGATAGCTCGTCCAGGTCAGCGTCTCGGCGCCGAGCAGTCGGCCGAGCATGAGCACCAGGGCGCCGAGCCCGGCCGCGGTGACGGCGGTCCGCACGCCGCCGACCAGGCCGGCGGCCAGCGCCGGGGCCAGCAGGTAGGGCAGGAGGGTCTCGGGCAGCGGCTCGACCAGAAGCATCAGGCCGCAGGCCAGTACCGCCTCGGCGACCGGCTGGAACGGGGCGACGGCAGCCCACCGGGCCGGGACCGGGAGGGAGGCGGCGACGGCCACGGCGAGCAGCAGCACCACGGCGACGACGTCGGAGGCGGCCTGCCGCTGGACCAGGGTCAGGGCAGAACAGCCCAGCACCAGGGCGATCCGGACGCTGAGGACGATTCGCTGGTCGAGTCGCAGGCCGGCGAAACGGACAAGGGGCATACCGCGACGCTGCCACAGCCGTGCGGGGGAGTCCTCGATCTGGGTGCCTGGGGCACCCCGGGCGTGTCGTGGCCGCTGCGGCGGACCGCGCAACGGCAACCTCCGCTCTACCCGAGCCGACCGCTGAACGAGTGGAAGATGCTGATCGCGGCCGGCCCGAGGATGACGACGAACAGCGACGGCAGGATGCAGAAGATCAGTGGGAAGAGGATCTTCACCGGCACCTTCTGGGCGAGCTCCTCGGCGCGCTGGGAGCGCTTGATGCGCATCTCGCGGGCCTGCACCCGCAGCACCGACGCGATCGGGATGCCGAAGGCATCGGCCTGCACCATGGCCGTGACGAATCCTCGCAGCTCGGGGAGGTCGGTGCGGTCTCCCAGGGCGCGCAGTGCCTCGGACCGGCTGAGGCCGATCTGCATCTCCTGCAGCACCCGGAAGAACTCCTCGGCCAGCGGGCCGGTGGTGTTCCGGGCGACCTGGGACAGGCCGGCGTCGAATGCGAGCCCGGCCTCGACCGAGATCGTGAGCAGGTCCAGTGCGTCGGGCAGCTCGCGGCGCATCTGCTCGGTGCGGTTGTACGCCATCTGGTAGAGCGTGAGGTTGGGCGCGTAGAAGCCCGTGACGCTGAGGACGACGGCGAACCCGAGCACCGGCAGGAACCCGGCCCCGAAGGCGAGGGGGAGTGCGATGCCGAGCACCAGGCCGGCGATCGCGCCCAGCATCTTGAAGGCGATCACCCGGTCGACGTCCCAGCCGGCCGGGCTGCCCGCGAGCTCGAGCCGGTGGCGGATGCGCATGACCTGGTCACTCGGGGCGAAGCGGCGTCCGATCTCGGTGAACCGGACCATGGCCGGGGCGAGGACCCGGTCGGCGAACGGCCGGTTGAGCTCCTTCGCCATCGGCGACGGCGCGGTGGTGATGGCGTGCATGGCGGCCAGCGACCGGGAGACCTGGTGACGCTCGGAGGTGATGACCCCGACGGTGGCGAGCGCGATCGCGATCGCGAGGAACACCGCGGCCAGTCCGAGGACGAGCAACAGGCTCGCGCCCATCTCAGACCTCCACCTTGATGGCCTTGCGCAGCCACGCGGCGCCGACCACCAGAAGCGCGGCGCCGACCCCGATCAGCAGCCAGCCGATCCGGTCGGTGACCAGCGGCTTCAAGTACTCCGGCCGGACCATCGCCAGGTAGAGGGCGAACGCGACGGGCAGCAGCCCGAGGATCCAGGCCGACAACCGGCCCTCGGCCGAGAGCATCGACACCTGCCGTCGCAGGCGCTCTCGCTCCCGCAGGGTCGCTGCCACCGTGGTGAGGAGCTCGGCGAGGTTGCCGCCGACCTCGCGCTGGATCCGGATGGCCATGACGACCCAGGCGAAGTCCTTGCTCTTCATCCGCTCGGCGATGCCGTCCATGGCGTCCTCGATCGGCACGCCGAGCCGCGCCTCGACCAGTGCGCGGTTGAACTCGCCGGTGATCGGCTGCTGTCCCTCACGGACGACGGTGTCCATCGCCTGAGGGGTGGAGTACCCGGCGGACAGGCTGCCGCTCACCAGCTGCAGGGTGTCCGGGAGCTGCGCGAGGAACGCCGACGTGCGTCGGGACTCCTTGACGACGAGGTACGCCCAGGGCAGGGCCAGGCCGATGATCAGCCCGAGCAGCGCGGGCAGCAGCGAGCCGCCGCTGACGAGGAGCAGCAGGATCGAGGCGCCGATCGCCACGCCGACCTGGATGAGCATCCACTCCGCGGCCCGCAGCGGGACGCCCGCGGCGTCCAGCCTCAGCGCGAGAGAAGCCTCGAAGTCGCGCCGCTGGACGACCTTCCCGGCAAGCTCGACGGCGGAGCGCGCGATCTGGCTGCTGCCGAGCGCGGTCGTGGTCTGCTCGTGCCTGGGCGCGGGACGACCGGTGAGCGTGTAGAGGGACAGCCGGCGCCGGACCCGCCCCTGCTTCTCGTCACGATGGATGGTGCTCAGCGCGACGAACAGGACCGCGAGCAGACCGAGGAACAGGACGCCGAGGATGACCGGGAGGCCGGACCGGCTGATCGCGGGCAGTGCAGCGGTGTCCTGTACGGGCACGGGGCCGGTGTTCGGCGGAACTTTGGGGCCGGCCACCGAGAAGGACCGGAACGCCGAGTCCGTCAATTCCAGCTCGCCCGCCTTGACGGTGACCTCGACGTTGCCGAACCCGGTGACGTCGCCGGGCAGCTCTGCCTCGATGAGCAGCTGGTTGCCGATCGCCTCGGCCGCGTCCTCGAAGATCATGGCCAGGTCGTCGGGATCGCTGCTGCGGACCTGCCCACCCGCCTCGGTCATCAGGTCGGTCAGCTCCGGGGGTTGCTCGTCCGGCGGGCCGATGTAGACGGCGTCGACCGCGACGTCGTCCGCCGTGGCCGCCGCCGCCGCATCCTCGAGGAGCATCTTGCTGCTGCCGTCCTCGTCCCCGTCGGTCAGCAGCAGCACGCTGCGCGCGCCGGTGTCGCCGGTCAGGTCGGCTGCCAGGGCAAGTCCGTCGAACAGGGCGGTCCCCACCCGCTCGTTGAGCACGAGGTTGGCGATCACGGTGCGGACGGCGGCCCGGTCGGTGGTCGGTGGGATCTCGTTCCGGGCGATGTCCGCGAAGGTCACGACACCGACCTTGACGTCCCTCGGCAGGGTGCTGAGGAACGTGGCTGCGGCCGACCTCGCTGCCTCCAGCCGCTCGCCTCGCATGCTCTGGCTGTTGTCGATGGCGAGCACGGCGACCTGTTCGATCGCATCTCGGCTCGTCAGGCGTTCCGCCGAGGCGGCGGCTGTCTGCTCGGCCACCCGCACCTGCACCGAGTCCGGGTCCAGTGCGACGCCGTCCGCGAGGCCGTCGGCCCGGAACACGATCCGCAACGCGTCGCCGTCGCGCTTGACCTCGACGATGCGGCCGCTCTCGTCAGCCGCCGCGACCTGGGCGGGCAGCAGGACGCCGAGCACGGCGGCCAGCCCGACCGCTGCGAGGCGGCGTCGGGTCATCGTCCGAACTTCTCGAATGCGAACGCGGTCGGGTCGACGGTGACGCCCGCTGCCATGAGCTTCTCGAGGAACTTCGGCCGCAACCCGGTCGACTTCAGGCTGCCGAGCGAGTGACCGGTCTCGTCGAAGCCTGCGCTGTGGTCGTAGACGAACAGGTCCTGCAGCGTGATGACATCGCCCTCCATGCCGACGACCTCGGTGATGTGGGTGAGGTGCCGGGTGCCGTCCTTGAACCTCGACTGCTGCACGATCAGGTCGATAGCCCCGGACACCTGCTCGCGGATCGCACGCATCGGCAGGTCGATGCCCGCCATCAGCACCATCGTCTCGACCCGGGAGAGGACGTCCCGCGGGGAGTTCGCGTGCACGGTGCAGAGCGAGCCGTCGTGCCCGGTGTTCATCGCCTGGAGCATGTCGAGGGCGGCGGCGTCGCGGATCTCGCCGACGACGATGCGGTCGGGCCTCATGCGCAGCGAGTTCCGCACGAGGTCGCGGATCTTGACCTCGCCGCGACCCTCGATGTTGGGCGGCCGTGACTCGAGCCGCAGCACGTGCTCCTGGTGGAGCTGGAGCTCGGCGGCGTCCTCGATCGTGATGACGCGCTCGTCGCCCGGGATGAACGAGGACAGCACGTTCAGGGTGGTGGTCTTGCCGGCTCCGGTGCCCCCCGCTACCAGGATGTTGAGCTTGCCGCGGACGCAGCGCTCGAGGAAGTCGGAGACGGCGCGGGTCATCGTGCCGAAGCCGATCAGATCCTCGACCTGGTAGGGGTCGGAGGAGAACTTGCGGACGGTCAGCAGCGAACCGTCGATCGCCAGCGGCGGGATGATGGCGTTGACCCGGCTGCCGTCGGGCAGCCGGGCGTCGACCATCGGGCTGGCCTCGTCGACCCGGCGCCCCACCCGCGCCACGATCTTGTCGATCGTGCGGCGCAGGTGCGCTTCGTCGGTGAACGTCCCGTCGACCTGGTGGATCCGTCCGGCCCGCTCGATGTAGATCGAGTCGAAGCCGTTGACCATGACCTCGGTGATGTCGGCGTCGCGCAGGTAGGGCTCGAGCGGCCCGTAGCCGAGGATGTCGTCGGCGATCTCCTGGGCGATCCGCGCGCGGTCGGCGACCGACAGCGGGGTCTCGTCCTGGGCGATCACTTCCTGCAGCGTCTGCCGCACGCGCTGCTCGAGCTCGGCCTGGGTGAGCCGCGAGTCGTAGAGCTTCGGTCCGAGGTTCTCCAGCAGGGTCTGGTGAACGGCACGCTTGAGCTCGCCGAACGGGTCCAGACTGCGCCGAGCCCTCGGCGCCGCCGCGGTGAAGCCGTCCGCTGCGGCACCCTCGGGTCCGGTGACACCACGTTCCCGCTGGGCGGCGGCCAACCGGTCGGCCAGGCTCACGTCTTGCTCTTCCTGCGCAGCAGCCCACGACGGTCGATGCGCAGCCCGGCGGGGATGGTCGTCTCACCGGAGGTCAGGCCGGCGGCCACGTCGTTCTCGGCGAACGCCTTGATCGCCAGCGACACCGGGTGCTTGGGGTCGTCGAGCACGATCGGAACCCCGCGGTTGATCGAGGCCGGGACGTCGCGCGAGCTCGGGATCTGCACCGAGATCGGTGCCTTGAGGGTCTTCTCCACCTCGCTCACGGCGAGCCCGACCTTCGAGTCGGCCCGGTTGAGCACCAGGCGCCACCGGTCCCGGGGGTAGTTGAGCAGGTCGAGAGTCTCGAGGGTGAGCTTGAGGTTCTTCAGCGCCGGGATGTCCAGCGTCGCGAGCAGCGCCACCATGTCGCTCTGGTCGAACGCAGCCAGCACGTGGTCGTCGAACGCCGGCGGGGTGTCCACCACGACGAAGTCGAACTGCTGCTTGAGCAGGGTGAGGACGGCCGACACCAGGGTGGCGGGGATCGACTCGGCCGTCCCGGGCTCGATCGGCGCCACCAGCGTCGTCAGGCCCGGGGAATGCGGCGTCAGGAGCGATGCGACCGCGGACGCGTCCAGGCTGTCGGCCAGCGGCACGGCGTCGGCGATCGTGTGGGCCGGGAACAGCTGCATCGCGATCGCGACGTCGCCGAAGGCGAGATCGAGGTCGACGAGGCAGACCTCTCGCCGGCCGTGGTCGGCGAGAGCGGCCGCCAGGTTGGTGGCCAGGGTCGTCTTGCCGCAGCCACCCTTGGCGGAGAACACGGTGATCAGTCGACCCCGGTTGTGCGGCGCTTCGGTCGTCACCGCACCGGGCACGGTGTCCCGTAGGCGCCGCGCCAGCTCCCGGGCGCGCCGCACCGAGGAGTTGAGCCCGGCGAGGTCGCGTTCCTCGACGACCTCGAACACCCCGGAGCGCAGGGCCTCGGTGAGCACGGCGGTGTCCACCCGCCGGCGGACCAGGATCACGGCCAGGCTCGGCCGGATCACCCGCATCGACTCGGCGAGGCTCATCGCCGATCCGAGGTCCACCGTGGGGCCAAGCACGACGGCGTCCTCGGCGAAGTGCGTCTCGAGGTGCCGCCGAAGGGCGTCCAGCGAGGGAAGGATCTGGCTCTCCGGGCCCAGCGCTGCCCGCAGCGTCTCCGCCGTGGTCGGGTCCAGGTCGACGATCGCTGTCATGTCAGTTGAAAAGGTTGTCGGCGGAGGTGCCGGGGTCGCTCCGGTTAACTTCCGACTTAGCGTTGAGGAGGCCGAAGGTGATCGTGCCGCCGCTGTTCTGGGCGTAGACCAGCTTCTGCGCGTCCTTCTGGTCGACCGCGACGGTCAGCAGGGCCTGGCTCACCTCTTCACCGTTCGCCGTGTCCGAGGCGACCAGCGTAGTGGCGCCGGCCGCGATCACCGGGACATCGTCCAGGAGCACCCGGGTCGTCACCTGAGCGTCGTTCGGGCCGGGGGCCGCGGTGAGGAACACCACGACGTTGGAACCGGGCTCGACGAACCCGGCGACGCGTTGCGGGTCGTCGAGCGAGAGGCTGACGGCAAGCTTGCCGCGCGGTATCGGCAGCACCGCGCTCTCGCCGGGGTTGCCGAACTGCGAGGCCAGGATCGGGGAGCCGGCGGCGATGGTGGTCAGCGCGACCTTGTCGGCGATGCCGGAGATGTCACTGAGGGCGGTGAGTCCCTCGACGCTGCTCGCGATGAACGGCCGGACATCGAAGACGCCAAGGTCCTGAGCGTCTTGCGCGGAGGTCCCGACCGTGATGGGCGTGGAGGCGACCAGCACGTTGACGAGGTCGTACCCCGCTGCGGCGCGTTGGTCGACGCCATTCACGTAGAGGAAGATGCCAGTCGTGCCCAACGCCGCCACCACGAGCGCGGCGAGGAGGAGCAACGTACGACGTCCCATAGGTCCTTCAATCGGTCTTTGCTCGGCACAGTTAAGGGGATGTGCTCACAGTTTTGTCCCGGGAGCGACGTTCGACCGTGTTTCGCGCGTCCGACGGTACCCAGCGTGCTGGCCGGGCGGAGGCGTTTTGAGTCATTCCCTGCACATCTCGGAGGCGCTCGTCACGCTCACCCGCTCGCCACCGTCGCCACCACCCGGGCCCGGGCGCCGGCGTCGTCGAAGCGTCGCGCCGTCCGGTGCAGGCGGCGGAGGCTCAGCAGGGCGAACGGCGTGGCGATCATGACCGGCCACCACCAGGGGGCGACCTCGGCCAGCGTCGAGAAAAGGATCGCCACCAGCGTGGTGGACACCGCCAGCCGCGCCGAGTAGGCGGCCATCACCCCCGGAGGAGCCGGCGTGTCCCGGGGCCCGCGGAGGTCGGCCCGGTAGGGCCGGGTCACCGAGAGGTCCATGCAGGTGGCCAGCACCCGGAGCACCACGACGACGGAGCAGGACGCGAGCGCAGCCGCCTCCCCGGCAGTCGGGGCCCGCTCGGCGCGCAGGCTGCCGGCGGCCACGGTGATCACGACGGCCAGGGCGCAGGTCTCGGCGACCACCTGTCCCTTCGTCCAGTAAGCGGTCCGGGCGCGAACGGGCAGCGATGCGAGCCAGACCGCGCCCGTGCCGTCGAGGCTGAACGCGTTGACCCCGAAGAGCAGCCCGGCCCCTGCTGCGACCAGACCGGGTAGCAGCACGAGGGCGGACCACTCCAGGCGGGCCAGGGCGGCGACCAGGCCGGGCAGGACGCCGAGGACGATCAGCCCTCGGCGCAGCGACGCCGAGCGCCAGACGCTGGCACGGTCCAGGGCCAGCAGCTCGCGGCGCTTGCTCCCCGCGGCGGCGCGGCGTCGTACCGGACGCGAGTCGATCCGGCTGCCTGCGTCGCCCGGCCGACGCAGGGACCAGGCGCAGAGCCACCGGCCGATCCGGTCGGTGCCCACCGCGGCCAGCAGGAGGGCAGCCGTGGTCACCGACCAGCGCAGGTAGTCGCCCTGGGTCGCGGCCTGGGCGCCGAGCACGATGGTCGTGGTCGGCGACCGGTCCAGCACGGCGGCGAGGTTGCCTGTCGCCACCACGACCAGGCAGGCCGCGGCCGCGGATCCGGCGGCCACCCAGGTCAGCCGGCGCCCGGAGACGTGCTGCCGGGCTCCCACCACGAACCAGGCCAGCGCCTGTCCGGCGATGGTGACGAAGGCCAGGTAGGCCAGGCAGGTGAGCAGCGCCAACGGGCAGCTGCGCCGAGGGCCCGCCGACGTACGCCGTCAGGCCGACCAGGGCCACCAGCTGGGTGGCCCAGGCCAGGTTCAGCGGCATGAGCACCAGCGAGGCGAGGTACTGGGTCCGCGACGGTGATGGGGTACGCCGCGAGCTGTTCGGTCGGGAAGAGCTCGTTGCCTCCTCCGGCGGCCAGCGGCGCGAGGACCGCGAGCAGCGCCACCGACAAGTAGGCCGTCGGGGCCAGCACCGCGACGTCGAGGATGCAGCTCCCGAGGCGCGAGCAGCCCGATGGCGACCGCGGCCAGGCAGAGCAGGGGGAGGGCGGACGCGAGCAGCGCGAACCCCCACCGGGCCCGGGGCGCGCGGACCATCCGCCACCGCAGCGCCAGCAGCGGGACCAGCTGCGGGGTGCTCACGACAGCAGCGACCGGTAGCGGGCGGCCCCGGCGGCCCCGGCGAGCTCGGTCGAGGGAGCTGCCGCCACCACGGCGCCGCGACGGAGGACCACGGCCTCGTCGCTGGCCCGCACGGCGAGCTCGAGCAGGTGGGTGGACACCAGGACCGCGGAGCCGGTCAGCCGCAGCTCGCGGATGACCTCGAGGGTGGCGTCCACACCGAGCGGGTCGACGCCGTCGAACGGCTCGTCGAGCAGCAGCACGTCCGGGGAGTGGAACGCCGCCAGAACCACCGACAGGCGTCGTCCCATCCCGTGACTGAAGCTCGCAGCCACCCGGTCCGTCACGCCGCCGAGGTCGAAGCGGTCGAGCAGGTCGTGGGCCCTGGTCTGCCATCCGTCGGGCATCGCCCGCAACGTGGCGGACAGCTGCAGGTGCTCCCACGGGGTGGCCCGCGGGATCAGGCCGCCCACGTCAGGGCAGTAGCCGACCCGGGCCTTGGCGCCGGAGGGGTCCTTGGCCGCGTCGACCCCCCCGACCCGCACCGACCCGGCAGTCGGCGGGAGGACACCGGCCAGCACCCGCAGAGTGGTCGACTTGCCGGCACCGTTGCGACCGACCAGCGCCACCGATGCCCCGGCGGCCAGCGTGAGGTCGAAGCCGTCGACGGCGACCACCGAGCCGAACAGCACGGTGAGGTCACGCACCTCGACGACAGGGGACATGAGGGTGATTCTCACCCAGTCCGCGGCCGCCGGTGGCGAACTAGGAGTAGAGCGCGTCGACCTCGGCGGCGTGCTCCTTCATGACCACGCCCCGCTTGAGCTTGAGCGATGGCGTGAGCGCGCCCGTCTCCTCGGTCCAGTCGGCGCGCGAGGATCTTGAACTTCTTGATCGCCTCCGCCTTCGACACCGCCTTGTTCGCGTCGTCGACGGCGGTCTGGATCTCGGCAAGCACGTCGGGGTCCTCGGCGGCCTCGGCCGGCGACATCGCCGGCTTGTCGCGCTGCTCGAGCCAGGCCGGCAGGGCCTCCTCGTCGAGTGTCACCAGGCACGCGATGTAGGGCTGGGCGTCGCCGACGACCATGCACTGGCTGACCAGTCGGTGCGCCCGCAGCCGGTCCTCGAGCACGGCCGGCGCGACGTTCTTGCCACCGGCCGTGACGATGAGCTCCTTCTTGCGGCCGGTGATGCGCAGGCAGCCGTCCTCGTCGAGCTCACCGATGTCGCCGGTCGAGAACCAGCCGTCGTTCAGGGCCTCGGCGGTGGCCGCCTCGTTGTTGTAGTAGCCGCCGAGCACCTGCCCGCCCTTGATGAGGATCTCGCCGTCGTCGGCGATCCGGATCGACACGCCGGGCAGCGGCCGGCCCACCGTGCCGATCTTGATCATCCCGGGGGTGTTCACCGTGGAGGCCGCCGTCGTCTCGGTGAGGCCGTAGCCCTCGAGCACCGTGAGCCCGATGCCTCGGTAGAAGTGCCCGAGGCGCGTGGCCCAGTGGCGCACCGCCGGACACCGCCCAGCGCACCCGTCCGCCCAGCGCGTCCCGCAGCTTGCCGTAGACGAGCTTGTCGAACACGGCGTGCTTCGCCTTCAGTCCCAGGCCGGCGCCGCCGTGGTCACGTGCCTCGCTGAACGCGATCGCCGTCTCGGCGGCGGCGCGGAAGATCTTGCCCTTGCCGGCGGCCTCCGCCTTCTGCTCCGAGGAGTTGTAGACCTTCTCGAACACGCGGGGGACCGACAGGATGAAGGTCGGCTTGAACGTCGCGAGGTCGGCCAGCAGGTTCTTCACGTCGGCCGTGTGCCCGAGCTCGGCGCGCGCCATCACCACGCCGACCTCGATCATCCGGGCGAACACGTGTGCCAGCGGGAGGAAGAGCAGGGTCGAGGCACCCTCGTCCTGGAAGACCTTCGCCAGCGTCGCGTCGCTGTCCTTCGCGCTGATGACGTTGGCCGCCTCGAACAGGAAGTTGCCGTGGGTCAGCTCGCAGCCCTTCGGCCGACCCGTGGTGCCCGAGGTGTAGATGATCGTCGCCAGGTCGCCGGGCTTGGCCGTCGTACGCCGGGTCTCGAGCTCCTTGTCGTCGATCTCCCGGCCGGCCGCCGTGAGCTCGTCGACGGCGCCGGAGTCGATCACCCACAGCCGGTCGAGCTTGCCCAGGTCGCCGCGGACCTCCTCGACCACAGCGAGGTGGTCGGGGGTCTCGACCAGGCAGGCGACGGCCGCCGAGTCGCTGAGGATCCACTGCACCTGCTCGGCCGAGGACGTCTCGTAGATCGGCACCGTGACGCCGCCGGCGTACCAGATGGCGAAGTCGATCAGCGTCCACTCGTACCGGGTCTTCGACATGAGGGCGACCCGGTCGCCGGGCCGGACCCCGGCCGCCATCAGACCCTTGGCCACCCCCTGCACCTGGGTCAGGAACTCGCTGCAGGTGACGTCGAGCCATCGCTCGCCCGCGCGGCGCTTGAACACCACCTTGTGCGGGGCCTGGACAGCGTTGTCCACGATGATGTCGCTGAGGTTCCCGGTCGTGGCGGGCTCGGCCAGCAGCGGTGAGGTGTACTCGTCCACGGTCGGTGCTCTCCTGGGTCGTCCCGGTGCGGGAGCTGGAAGAAACTTGGCCGTGACCCTACTTGTCGGTAACGGTCCGCGTCAGCCCCTGGACCGAGCGGGCATGCTTTGCCGCGTGCCTGCCGTCGACATCGCGGACGAGACCTACGTCGCCCGGCCCCCCGCCGCACTCGCCGCTGGCGTGGCCGACCCGGCGTCCTGGGGTCGCTGGTGGCCGGACCTGGACCTCCGGGTGTCGCGCGACCGGGGGGTGAAGGGGATGCAGTGGTCGGTCCGCGGCGCGCTCGCCGGCAGCATGGAGATCTGGCTGGAACCGGTCGGGGACGGGACGGTCCTGCACTGGTTCCTGCGGGCCGACCCGCCCGGGCCGTTGAGCCCGCGGCGCGCCGCCCGGGAGCGGGAGCGCCGCGTGCGGGACTGGAAGCGGCACGCGTTCGCGCTCAAGGACCGGGCGGAGGGGGCCGAAAGGGTGACGTGAGCATCTCCACCTCACCCGCTGTCCGCTGCCCGCGCTGCTCCGCCCATGTCCGCGCCGGCAGCGACTGGTGCACGCTCTGCTACGCCGACCTGCGCCCGGCCCCACCGGAGCCGGTCGCACCCGAGCCGGCCCCGGTGCAGCCTGACCCCGCGCAGGCCGCGGTGGAGCAGGGCGCCCCGGCCGAGCAGCCGCCCGCTCGACGCGGAAAGCACGCCCGGAAGAACCCGGCGTCCGACGGGGGCGGCGCGACAGCAGTCGCCACCCCGACCGCGCAGGTCGGTGCGCTCGCCGAACAGATGCTCGCCGAGCTGGCGGCCAGCGAGGCCAAGAACCCCCTCGGGGCGCTGGCCGGCGCCGTCGACTCCAGTGGCAAGCGGGTGGCGATCATGCTCGGGGGCACCGCAGCCGCGATCGGCCTGATCCTGCTGCTGATGGCAGGGATCGGGTTGCTGCTCTGAGCCGCCGTCCCGCGCTCCAGTAGCCTCTGCCGCATGGCGGAGCGCACCGAGTCGAGCATCACGATCGAGGCTGCCCCGGCGGAGGTCATGGACGTCATCGCCGACTTCGAGGCGTATCCCGAGTGGACCGGTGCGGTGAAGCAGGCCGAGGTGCGGTCCAGCGGGTCCAACGGCCGGGCCAAGGAGGTCTGGTTCATGCTCGATGCGGGCGCGATCAAGGACTCCTACACCCTCGCCTACACCTGGAAGGCCCAGAAGGAGGTGCGCTGGAGCCTCGTCGAGGCCGAGAACCTGCTCAAGACCATGGACGGCGCCTACCTGCTGGAGGACAACGGCGACGGCTCGACGACGGTGACCTACCAGCTCGTGGTCGACGTCCGGATGCCGCTGCTCGGGATGATGAAGCGCAAGGCGGAGAAGGTCATCATCGACACCGCTCTGAAAGAGCTCAAGAAGCGGGTCGAGGGCTAGCTGCCGATGTCGGAGAACGCCCGGTCGTACGGCGGCCGCCCCCCGCACGGCTCGATGGCCGAGGAAGCGGCGAAGCTGGTCGAGGTGGCCCACCTGTGGCTGGCCTCGCAGTCCTCGCGTGAAGCCGGTGACGTCTGGGCCGAGGCGACGGCCGAGGACCACACGCCCGCGGAGTGCCGCGGCTGCCCGATCTGTCGGGTACGCCGGGTGCTCTCGGACGTGAGCCCCGAGGTGTACGAGCACCTGGCGGAGGCGGTGTCCGCGGTCGGTGCCGCGATCCGCGCGCTGGACGCCAGCCGCCGGCCCGACGACCGCCCATGAGCCTGACGATCGGCGTGGACGTCGGGGGCACCAAGGTCGCCGGAGGCGTCGTCGACGAGGACGGCACGATCCTGGCGCAGCACCGGGTCGAGACCCCGGCCCGGGACGCCGAGGCGACCACGACGGCGATCACGTCGGTCATCGAGGCGATCCGGGCCGAGCACGAGGTGGAGGCCGTCGGCATCGGGATCGCCGGCTTCGTCGACGCGACCCGGTCGACGGTCTACTTCGCCCCCAACCTGCTCGGCTGGCGCGACGGTCCGCTGCGCGCGGAGGTCGAGAAGCGGGTCGGGCTGCCGGTCGTCGTCGAGAACGACGCGAACGCCGCCGCCTGGGGTGAGGCTCGCTTCGGCGCCGGTCGTGAGGAACGGTTCATCGTCTGCGTGACGGTCGGCACCGGTGTCGGCGGCGGCATCATCGCCGACCGGCAGCTGTTCCGGGGCGGGTTCGGCGTCGGTGCCGAGATCGGGCACATCCAGATGGTCGAGGGCGGGCGGCCCTGCGGCTGCGGCCAGCGCGGCTGCTGGGAGCAGTACGCCAGCGGCGGAGCCCTGGTCCGGGACGCCCGCGAGCGCGCGGCGGAGTCCCGCGCCGAGGCCGAGATCCTGCTGGGGCTGGGTGACGGCACCCCCGAGGGGATCTCCGGGGAGCACGTCACGGCAGCCGCTCAGCAGGGTGACCCGGTGGCGAAGGCCTCGTTCGACGCCCTCGGGCACTGGCTCGGACAGGGGCTGGCCGACCTGGCGGCGGTGCTCGACCCGGAGTGCTTCGTGCTCGGGGGCGGCGTCTCGGAGGCCGGCGAGCTCGTCCTGGAGCCGACCGTCGCCGCGTTCGACCAGCTGCTCACCGGCCGGGGCCGCCGGCCCACCGCGCAGGTGGTGCTCGCCCAGCTCGGCAACGACGCCGGTCTGGTGGGCGCCGCCGACCTGGCCCGCTACCGCTAATGAGCGGCCGATCTCCAGACCCGCCGCATGCGCGATCGATGAGTCACAGTGGTCCAGCAGTCCGAAGGCGACCGCCGGACCCCGACGCGGCCGGGTAGCGGGTCCGGACTGACGTAGGACGGGACACGATGGTGGCAGGCGACGGGCAGGCGGGACGCGCTGACGTGGTGCCGCCGCGGTCGAGTTCGCCCTCGTCCTGCCGTCCTGCTCATGATGCTGTTCGGGATCATCGACTACGGCATCTACTTCAGCGACTCCCTCGGCTCCGCGACGGTGTCCGGGAGGCGCTCGGCAGGCCGTCGGTCAAGAACTTCCCCGGTGACGCTGCGGCTCCACCAGCGGCAGAATGTGACCGCCGAAAGTCGCCTGCCTGGCAGTCACCGAGCACGGATCAGTGCCATCCGGAAATATCGTGTACGCCCGCGCGATGCTGCCGACCGAGTGGCGCGAAGGGAATGACTTCGTGTGTGCGGCCATCGAGAGCCAGGCGCGTCACCGGGTCTCATCCCGCTCCCGCAAATCGGTCTCCGCAGGAACTCGACCGGATGCGCATCGAGCAGGGCACCGGCGGTCGACCCGGGCACCGGGAGGCATTACGTCGGGGCGACGACCCCGCCCGGCGGATGGTGGTGGTGCAATTGAGCGTGATCCGCGGCGACGGAGGAGCGATCGCCATCCTGGTGGCTGTGTTCGCGTCGTCATGTTCGCCTTCGCGGCGCTGGTCGTCGACCTCGGCCTCGCCCGCAGTCACGCGGATCGAGGCCCGCACGCGGCCGATGCGGCAGCCCTGGCCGGCTGCCAGGCTCACGACGAGCCGAGGACTGTCCCGCATTCGGAGTGGCCGCCGAGGCAAGCGGCTGTCGCGGCGAACTTCGGCACGACGGGCCGGGCCGGGCAGCGGCGCGGGCGGCCCGCGACCCGACTGTACGCCGCGGGGCGTCGAGGCCGGCAGCGGCACTTCTGCATCGTGTTCGACGACGGACCAAGCCGACCTGAAGGTTCAGGTTGTCGTTCCCGCCCGGCAGTACGACGACTGCGTTCGGCGGGGTCTTCGACTTCACCGGGCTCGACGTGACGGCACGCGCCCAGGCCCAGGTAGGCGACCGCCGGTCAGCGACTGCGCGCTCTGCGTCTCGAGTTCCGCCAGATGCCTCGACGACCCGGGGCCGTCGACGGCAACGGTCCGGGATGGCGGACGTCGTTCAGCGTGCGCGCACCGCAGGTCCGATCACCGGGGTCGCTCACGGTGGAGTCGACCGGGGTCCTTACGTTCGCGATCCACCCAACCCCGCAACGGTCCGCTACTCGCCTGCCCCCGCGTCCCGATCGTCCCCACCGACCCGTTGGCCGGCCGATGCCGCCACCTCTCCGACGACCGACTCCAGGGGGCAGCAGCTGCGCACGAACGCCGTGACCTGTGGAACGGGCTCCGGCACGTCAGCGCACTTGGGCAGCTGTCACGGGAACATCACCGTCAACGGCACGTGCTCTCTGACGCGGGACCGTGTACAGTCACCGGGAACCTGCGTGTCCAGGTGCCGGGCCGGCGCCACGCTGACCGGCGCCGGAGTCACCCTCTACTTCACCTGCCGTCCGGATGACGATGACGATGACGACGACGAGGACGGGGATCCCGTGGTCCAGCGTGCGACCCCGGGCAGACCGGCGGCAGCCTGGTGGTCCGGGCCGGCAGGTCCATGAACCTGGCCGGTACGGGGTTCGGTGGCTTCGCCGTGCTCCACCACCCGAACAACCGCGCGTCGATGGTGGTCGACGGAACGCTGAACGCCACCGGCGGCAGCATCTACAAGCGGGTGGAGCTCGCCGGTCTCGGTGGGAACCGCAGGGCGCCTGGACGTCAACGGTGGTCTGATGTCGGTGAACGCCCTGACCGTGCAGGACCGGGGGCCGGGTCGAGGTCACTGCATCTGGGCTCGGGTCACGGCCCGGCCCGGCCCGCCTGCGCCCTCGCCGAGTAGCCCCAGCCATCCGGACGCTACGGTCGTGCCGTGCCCGAGCTGAAGATCCTCTCGTGGAACGTGCACGGGCTGCGGGACGACCGTGATGCCCTGACCGGCATCGTCCGCGAGCTCGACCCGGACGTCATGTGCGTTCAGGAGGCGCCGAAGTTCTTCCGGTGGCGTTCCAAGGTCGCGGCCCTGGCCCGGGAGTGCGGGCTGTTCTACGTCGCCGGGGGAGGTACGACCGGTGGCACCGCGCTGCTGGCCCACCTTCGCGTCGACGTCGCGGGTGCGGCCGAGCTGGCGCTGTCCCGGTACCGGCTCGGCTGGCCGGACCGCGGCGTCGCGGCCGTCGTCGTACGGAAGTCCGGCGCCCGGCTCGCGGTGGCCAGCCTGCACCTGCCGCTACCCGAGGACGAGCGGGCCGACCACGCCCACCGGGCGCTCGCCGTCCTGCGGGCCAGCGGGGTCAGGCAGCTGTTCGTGGCCGGCGACATGAACGAGCGTCCCGGCCGCGCCGCCTGGACGTACCTCGAGGACCAGGGCCTGCGCGACCTCGGGCCGGACAGCGGGCCGACGTTCCCGGCGCACCAGCCCGACCGCCGGATCGACGGCGCGTTCGCGACAGCCGGCGTCGAGGTCCTGGACTACCAGGTCCTCGACCGGCCCGGCGTCGCGTCGGCCAGCGACCACCGGCCGCTGCTGGTCACGCTGCGGGTGCCCACCGCGCTGACCGTGGCGGACCGGGCCGCTCAGACGTCCTCGCCCGGCCGCTGGCCCTCGCGGTAGGCGGGGGCCAGCTCGAGAGCCAGCTGCTCGAGGAACAGGCCGATGTCGGTGACGATGCCGCGGGCCTGCGCCGAGCCGCGGTCGGCCAGCTTGGTCACCGTCGCCGGGTTGATGTCGACGCAGACCAGCGGCACCGACGCGGGCAGGATGTTGCCGGTCGCCACCGAGTGCAGCATGGTCGCGACCATGATCGCGAAGCCGACGTCCTTGAGCCCGGCGCGCATCGCCCGCTGGCCCTCGATGACGTCGGTGTAGACGTCGGGCAGCGGACCGTCGTCGCGCACCGAGCCGACCAGGACGAACTGCTTGCCGTGCGTCACCAGTGCGTGCATGACGCCACCGGTCAGCAGTCCGCTCTCGACAGCCTTGGCGATCGACCCGGCCCGGCGGATCTGGTTGATCGCCCGGATGTGGTGCTCGTGCCCGTGCTCGACGCCGCGGCCCTGCTTCAGGTCGACGCCGAGAGACGTTCCGAACAGCGACGCCTCGATGTCGTGGGTCGCGATCGCGTTCCCGGCGAACAGCACGTCGACGTAGCCGGCCTCGACCAGCGCCACCATCGCAGGAGCGGCACCGGTGTGCACGACGGCCGGCCCGGCCGACCCAGAGGACCTTCTTGCCGGACTCCTTCACGTCGCGCATCTGCTGCGCGATCTGGCGCACCAGCAGGGCCTGCGGCTTCTCCGAGGACACCTCGGAGTTCATGAACTCGAAGCCGCCGGCGCTGCGGTCGATGGCCGGCAGCGGGACGACCTTCACGCCGCTCGCGCCGCAGACCACCGTGTCGCCGGCCAGGATCTCGCTGACCGCGACGGTGCGCGCCCGGTCGCCGTCACGACGATCCCGCAGTCCATCTCCGGGTTCTCGACCGGCACCCAGTGCCCGCCCAGGCGCACGACCGTCTCCAGGTTGGTGGTCGAGTAGAAGTCGTCGGGGAAGACGCCGTCCTGCTCCACCTCGCGCAGCATCGCCTCGCCGGGGTCGGTCGGGTTCACGCCGTGGGTCTGCAGCCGCATGATCAGCCGCGCCAGGTCGTCGTCGCCGTCGGACTTCACGGTGAGCCGTGCGTAGGACTCGTCCGTCGGCGTCTTGCCGACCTCGAACTTGTCGATCGAGTAGTCGCCGCCGTACTCGAGGATGTCGTCGAGCACCCGGGACAGCACCCCGGAGTCGATCAGGTGGCCGTGCACCTCGACGGTCTCGCTGGTCACGCTGGTGTCCTCTCGGGCTCGGCTAGACGACGGCGCCGTCGTCCGGACCGGAGTCGGAGTCGTTCCTCGGCTTCATCCGGACGACGAGCGTCACGAAGCCTGCCATGAAGGCGACCAGCGCCAGCAACCCGACCCACCCCTCGAGCTGCAGGCCGGCCATCGCCGCGAGCACCAGCAGCACCGGGCCGCCCAGGGCGCCGGCCCAGGCGAACCGGCTCACCCGGTCGATGTCGGGCAGCGGCGGCGGGGGAGGCGGGCGGAAGTGGTCGTCCGGGTCGTCGTCGGGCTGCTCCCGGCGTACGACGGGAGAGGTGGGCGTCCCGTCCCGCAGCACCTCGAAGCCGATCGTCGGGCCGGACGGCGCCGGCGGCCGCGAGCCAGCGGTCGTCGGCCGGGTCGAGGTCCTCGCTGGCCGGCCAGCGCGGCACGACGTCGTCGCGCTCGCTGGTGTCCTGGTCGAAGCTCGCGACGATGTCCGACCAGGCGATGTCGTCGTTGATCTCGCGCAGGTAGACGTCGGCCACCGCGCGGGCCCGGTCGTGCGCCGCCGCGTCGACGTACACGCTGTCGCTCGGCCCGACGGGTGGCACCGTGTCGCCGTAGGGCCCGCGCCGTCCTGCGCTCGGCGCGCTGTAGGCAGCGACTCCGGCCTCCCGGAGCCGGTCCAGCAGCTCGTCGACGAGGTGGGTCTCTACGTCGTCCAGGCGTGCGTACGACGTCGCCGTCAGGCCGTTGTCGCGGCGCGGCGGGCTGCCCCCGGTCACCGGGCGCTCCGGGTCATGGCACCGCCCGGGCGAGCCGGCGGACGAACTCCAGGCTGCTCTCGAAGATCAGCGGCGCGTCGTTGTCGAGGGTCGCCACGTGGTAGCTGTTCTCCAGCAGCACCTCGCGGACATCGGTCGACCCGACCTTGTCCAGCAGCATCCGGGCGCTGTCCGGCTCGACGACGTGGTCCTCGGTCGAGCGCAGGACCAGAAGCGGCTGGGTGACCTTGCCGAGGTCGGCGCGGGTCACGACCCAGAGCTTGCTCAGCTGGAAGGCCGCCTTGACGGGCAGCTTGTCGTAGGCGAGCTCGACCGTGCCGTCCTTCTTGATGTCGCTGGCGATCGGCGCCCAGGTGCCCTTCACCCGCTGCAGGAACGGCAGCAGGAAGCGGTCCGGCCGCTTGGTGAGCAGGCTCGGGTTGACCAGCACCAGGCCGGCGATCTCGTCCCCGTGCTCCTCGGCCAGCCGGATCGACAGGGTGCCGCCCATCGACAGGCCCATGACGAACACGTCGTCGCAGCGCTCGCGGAGCAGGGCGAGCTGCCGCTCGACCTCGGCGTACCAGTCCTCCCAGTGGGTGAGGTTGGCCTCGGCCACCGTGGTGCCGTGCCCGGGCAGCCGCGGGACCGAGACACTCAGCCCGGCGTCGGCGAGGTACTGGCCCCAGTCGCGCAGGCCCTGCGGGGTGCCCGTGAAGCCGTGAACCAGCAGCGCCCCGGTGCGGCCGCCCTCGTGCAGGAACGGCTCGGCTCCGGGCATCAGCGGCATGGTCGTCATCGTCGCACGACCGGCGCGGCATCCCCTAGTGTTCGCCTGACGAGCGTCGGGCGCGGCAGGGAACGCATGAGGGAGGTGCGCGGGGTTGTTCTACTGGTTCCTCAAGCGCGTCGTGCTCGGCCCCGTCCTCCGCCTGGTGTTCCGCCCGTACGTGATCGGCCTGGAGAACGTCCCGGAGTCCGGCGGTGCGATCTTCGCCAGCAACCACCTGTCGTTCTCCGACTCGATCTTCCTGCCGCTGGTCGTCGAGCGCCGGATCACCTTCCTGGCCAAGGCCGACTACTTCACCGGCAGCGGCATCAAGGGCCGGTTGACGGCGGTGTTCTTCAAGGGCGTCGGGCAGCTGCCGGTCGACCGGTCGGGGGGCAGCGCCTCGGAGGCCGCGCTGCGGACCGGGCTGCGCATCCTGCGCCGCGGCGACTGCCTGGGCATCTATCCCGAGGGCACCCGGTCGCCCGACGGCCGGCTCTACCGCGGCAAGACCGGCGTCGCCCGGATGGCCCTGGAGGCCGAGGTCCCGGTGCTGCCGGTCGCGATGATCGACACCGAGAAGATCCAGCCGCCCGGGCGCAAGCGGCCCACGCTCGGCATCCGGGTCGGCATCAAGATCGGCAAGCCGCTCGACTTCTCCCGCTACGAGGGCATGGAGGGCGACCGGTTCGTCCTGCGGTCGATCACCGACGAGATCATGTACGAGCTGATGGACCTCTCCGGCCAGGAGTACGTCGACGTCTACGCCCAGGTCGCCAAGGACCGGCTCAAGGCCGAGCGGGCCGAGCACAAGTCGGCCCCGCAGGCGGTGGACACGCCGACCGACGCCGGCGGTCACGCGCCCGCCGCCTGACCGGTGGGCATCGAGACGGCGGTCTGGCGGGCGCTGGCGGTGTTCCGCGCCCTCGGCCTGACCTACGCCTTCGCGGTCTACGCCCGCCGGTACGACGAGTACGCGCACCCGGTCGGCGGCTGGGTGGTCCTCGGCGTCATGACCGGCTGGACGGTGGCGATCGCGGCCATCTACAGCCGGCCGGCCGGCCGCCGCTGGCCGGTCCTCGGCCTTGACCTGGCCATCGCGATGGCGGCGGTGGTGCTGCCGCGGTTCCTCGACGACCCGGACCGCATCGACGCCGGCGCCCAGACGCTACCGGTGGTGTGGGCGGCCGCTCCGGTGCTGGCCTTCGCCATCCGCGGCGGCTGGCCGGCCGGGCTCGGCGCCGGCGTCGCCGTCGGGGTCGCCGACCTGCTGCATCGCGGCGAGCTCACGGTGCCGACCGCGAACAACATCGTGCTGCTCCTGCTCGCCGGCACCGTCATCGGCTACACCGTCGAGCTGGCCCGCCGCGGCGAGACGGCGCTGGCGCGCGCGATGGCCGTCTCTGCGGCCGGCCAGGAACGGGAGCGGCTCAGCCGCGACATCCACGACAGCGTGCTGCAGGTGCTGGCGCTGGTCGGTCGGCGCGGGCGGGAGGCCGGCGGAGAGGCGGCCGAGATCGGCCGGCTGGCCGCCGAGCAGGAGCAGGCGTTGCGGGCGCTGATGGGCGCCACGGCCGAGGAGGTGGCCGGCGAGGTCGACCTGCGCGCGCTGCTGTCGGCGTACGCCTCGTCGGTGGTGACGGTCTCGACCCCGGCGACGCCTGTCGTCCTGGCCGCCGCGCGGGCCCGCGAGGTGGCTGCCGCGGTCGCGGCCGCGCTGGCCAACGTCGCGAGCCACGCGGGTGCCGACGCACGTGCCTGGGTGCTGCTCGAGCAGGACGACCGTGAGCTGGTGGTCAGCGTCCGTGACGACGGCCGCGGGTTCGCGCCGGACCGGCTGGCTGCGGCGCGCGCCGAGGGCCGGCTCGGGGTGGCGTCGTCGATCGAGGGCCGGGTGCGCGACCTGGGCGGCACGATGACGGTCGAGTCGGCGCCCGGGGCGGGCACCGAGATCGAGCTGCGCGTGCCGGTCGGGGAGGCCAGGTGACCCGGGTGATGGTGGTCGACGACCACCCGATGTGGCGCGAGGCGGTGGCCCGCGACCTGGCCGAGGCGGGGCACGACGTGGTGGCGACGGCCGGCGACGGCGGCGAGGCCGTACGCCGGGCGCCCGCCGCCCGGCCGGAGGTCGTCGTGCTCGACCTGCAGCTGCCGGTCATGTCGGGGGTCGAGGTCACCCGTGCCCTGGTCGGCGCCGACCCGACGGTGCGGGTGCTGGTGCTCTCGGCCAGCGGGGAGCACGCCGACGTGCTCGAGGCGGTCAAGGCCGGGGCCACCGGCTACCTGGTGAAGTCCGCGTCCCGCGAGGAGCTGCTGGCCGCGGTCGAGCGGACCGCGCTCGGGGAGGCGGTGTTCACCCCCGGGCTGGCGGGCCTGGTGCTGGGGGAGTACCGCCGGCTCTCGACGGCACCGGCCGGCCGGTCGGGGCCGCCGGCACCGCAGCTCACCGAGCGCGAGACCGAGGTCCTCCGGCTGGTCGCCAAGGGGCTGTCGTACAAGCAGATAGCGGAGCGCCTGGTGCTCTCGCACCGCACCGTGCAGAACCACGTGCAGAACACCCTGAACAAGCTGCAGATGCACAACCGGGTCGAGCTGGTCCGCTACGCCATCGAGCAGGGCCTCGACGACGAGCTCAGACCACCGGCGTACTCGAACGACTACTGCGACGGCCGTCTCCAGCTGCCTTTACCGGGGCCCGACAGGAGAGTCTCGACCGAACTCTGCTTCGCGTGCGAAGTCGTCGACGCCCGATGGCGTTCGGACCCGATCGCGACCCGCCGGCGCGGAGCTCACTGCGCCCAGGTGAAGCGCCGGGCGCGCCAGCCGGCTGTCGACCGAGCGGGTCTGCCGTGCGGCGGGCCGCAAGCATACGCCCTTCCGGAGGCTGCCGTGGGCGACGAGCCGTCGCACTCGCACGACGATGCGTCGACGCATTGCGGCCGGTCGCACAGCACCACGGGCCATCGCGGTGCCACCGGATGAGGACCGAGGTCGTGAAGCCGTGTCCCCGCCGAGCAGCGCGCCGGGCACGCGCCGACCGAAGTCAGTCTCCGCACGGTGCCTCCAGCAGCCTGACCTCGCCGCGGGCGTCAGCCGACCCGGTCCGCGAAGGTCGGCCAGTGCCTGCGTGACTGCTCGCATGAGGTCACCTTGCCGGACCGCTGCTCGGTCGCCCACAGACAACGCGACTCGCAGCGCGCGGTCCGCGCAAAGTCGCATTGCGGACGGGAGGCACGCCCGCCCCGCGGGCGCCCGGCCCTTGCCCGTAAGCGACGGACGCCGACGCGACGGCGGAGTACGCCTTCGAGTCGTGCGGCAGGTCCGCGCTGATCGGGGGGGCATCACGGCTTCCGGCCACAGGTGGTCGTCCGGGACCGTGACCGGTTTCGTCGGACGTGTCGACCTGGCCGACGCGCTCGGCGGCTCATCGTCGAGTCGCGACGGTTTCCTGGCAGGCAGCCGTGAGGCAATGGTCGCCGATGCGTGCGACACACGAGGCTCGCCGCGCCGGCGGGCGCACGCTGCGCTTCACCTGGGAACAGGTGATGTTCCCGTGCGGCCTGGGTTGTCTATCGGGTTCGCGACCGTGGCCGACTGGTCGAGCGGGCCCGCAAGACTGACGAAGCGCCGTTCTGCGGCCGCAAGAGTCGCCGATACGGCCGTGGCGTAGTCCATGTGGGTCCGGGCTACCCGGCGTCCCAGCCCTTGGCGCGGTCGACGGCGGAGCGCCAGCGGCGGTACGCCGACTCGCGGGCGTCCTGGTCGGCGCCGGCCGTCGGCTCGAAGCGCCGGTCGAGCCGCCAGGTGTCGGACAGCTCGTCGGTCGACGACCAGACGCCGGTGCCCAGGCCGGCCAGGAACGCGGCACCGAGACCTGTCGTCTCCAGGACATCCGGGCGCTCCACGGTCATCCCGAGCGCGTCCGCCTGCAGCTGCAGCAGCAGGTCGTTCGCCGCCGCACCGCCGTCGACGCGCAGGGTGTGATGCGCGGCAGCAGCTCGACCACGTCGCGCACCTCGAAGGCGATGGCGTCCAGCGTCGCGCGCACCAGGTGGGCCCGGGTGGTGCCTCGGGTGATGCCGAGGATCGTGCCGCGCGCGGTGGGGTCCCAGTCGGGGGCGCCGAGACCGGTCAGGGCCGGCACGAACACCACCCCGCCGCTGTCGGGCACCGTCGACGCCACCGCCTCCGACTCCGCCGCCGTACCGATCAGCCCGAGCCCGTCGCGCAGCCACTGCACCGCCGAGCCGGTGACGAAGATGGCTCCCTCGAGGGCATAGGTCAGCTCGCCGGAGGGTGACATCCAGGCCACCGTGCTGAGCAGCCCGGCCTCCGACCGTTCCACCGTGGAGCCGGTGTTGACGAGCACGAACGACCCGGTGCCGTAGGTGCACTTCGACTCGCCCTCGGCGAAGCAGGCCTGCCCGAACAGCGCCGCCTGCTGGTCGCCGGCGATGCCGGCGATCGGCACGTCCAGGCCGAGGAACGCGCCGGGGGAGGTGCGGCCCACCTCGCCGTACGACGGGACCACCTCGGGCAGCGCCGACCTGGGCACGCCGAGCAGCTCGCAGAGCTCGTCCGACCAGGCACCCTGCACGAGGTCGAACAGCAGGGTCCGCGACGCGTTCGACGCGTCGGTCACGTGGCGCGCGCCGCCGGTGAGCCGGGCGATCAGGTAGCTGTCGACGGTGCCCACCACGACGTCTCCCGCGGTGACGCCGGCCCACGCCGGACGGGTCGTTCTCGGCCAGCCAGGTCAGCTTGGTGCCGGTGAAGTACGGGTCGAACCGCAGGCCGGTCAGCTCGCGGACCCGGTCCTCGTGCCCGGCGTCCCGCAGCCGGTCGCAGATGCCGGCCGACCGGCGGTCCTGCCATACGACGGCGCGGCGCGGTGCGGCGAGCGAGGAGCGGTCCCAGAGCACCGCCGTCTCGCGCTGGTTGGTCAGCCCGACCGCGGAGATGCTGCGGCCGTAGTCGCTGCGCAGCGCCTGCCGGCAGGCCGACAGCGTGGCCTGCCAGATCTGCTCCGGCTCGTGCTCCACCCAGCCCGGCTGCGGGAAGTGCTGCGGGAACTCCTCGTACCCGCGCGAGACCACGCGGCCGGTCTCGGCGACGACCAGCGCGGTGACCCCGGTCGTGCCCGCGTCGATGGCCAGGACGGCCATGGCGGTCAGACCCGCGCGGCGTCCGACGACTGAGAACATCATGACCGGACCCTAGCCGGGCCTCTAGGGTCGTTCCCATGCGAATCGGAGTGCTCACCGGTGGCGGCGACTGCCCTGGCCTGAACGCGGTCATCCGCGCGGTCGTCCGCAAGGGCGTCACGGTCTACGGCCACGAGTTCGTGGGCTTCCGCGACGGCTGGCGCGGGCCGATCGAGGGCGATCACGACGCCGCTCGGCGTCGCAGGAGGTGCGCGGCATCCTGCCCCGCGGCGGCACGATCCTCGGCTCGTCGCGGACCAACCCGTTCAAGATCGACGGCGGGCTCGACCAGATCGAGGCGAACCTCGCGAGGCTCGGCGTCGACGCGCTCATCGCGATCGGCGGCGAGGACACCCTCGGTGTCGCCACCAAGCTGCACGAGCACGGGGTGCACGTCGTCGGCGTACCGAAGACCATCGACAACGACCTCAACGCCACCGACTACACCTTCGGCTTCGACACCGCGGTCAACATCGCCATGGAGGCGATCGACCGGCTGCACACCACCGCCGAGTCGCACCACCGCGCGCTCATCGTCGAGGTCATGGGCCGCCACGCCGGCTGGATCGCGCTGCACGCCGGCATGGCCGGCGGCGCGAACATCATCCTGATCCCCGAGGTGCCCTTCGACATCGAGAAGGTCTGCGAGTACGTCGAGTCGCCGGTTCGAGAGCCACTACTCGCCGATCATCGTGGTCTCCGAGGGCGCGACACCCGCCGAGGGCACGATGGCGCTTGCCGACGGCGAGCTCGACTCGTTCGGGCACGTCCGACTGGGCGGCATCGGCACCGTGCTGGAGAAGGAGATCGAGAAGCGCACCGGCAAGGAGGCGCGCACGACGGTGCTGGGCCACATCCAGCGCGGCGGTACGCCGACCGCCCGCGACCGCTGGCTCGCGACCCGGTTCGGGCTGCACGCGATCGACGCGGTCAACGACGGCGACTGGGGGAAGATGGTCGCCCTGCGCGGCACCGACATCGACCGGGTGCCGCTGGGCGACGCGACCACCGTGCTCAAGCTGGTCGACCCGCACCTCTACGCCGAGGCCGAGGTCTTCTTCGGCTGACCGGTTGCGGGTGACGACGCCTCGTCGGGCCGAACGACGAGGACCGGACGGGTGCGCAGCCGTCCGGCCCTCGCCGCTTTCGCCCGCTCCCCGCCGCAGGCGTCTACCGCTCCGCGGTGCCGCGACCGCGGCGGCCGCGTCGACGATGCCGTAGCCGTACACGGGGCTGAACACCCCGCGCACACCGATGCCCGGCGTCCGGGCCGTCGAGGTGAGCGTCGAGTAGATGTTGTCCACCGAGCGGCCCTGCGCTGCGAGCAGCGCGGCCACGCCGGCCACGTGCGGGGTCGCCATCGAGGTGCCGGCGAACTCGTCGTAGTTGTTGCCGTAGCCGCAGGTGGCGCCGGAGCCGCTGGTGCCGGCCGGGACGGTCGAGACGATGTCCTCGCCGCAGACCGGGACCAGCGAGCCGCCGGGCGCGGAGACCGCGTTGAGGTCGGGGCGGATCGGGCCGGAGCGAGAAGGCGGAGCGCAGCTCGCGCTTGTCGGTCGAGACGACGCAGAGCACGCCCTCGTCGAAGCCGGGGGAGTTGCACAGCGGCACGCTGTCGTTGCCGGCCGCCGCGATGATCGCGACACCCTTGCCGCGGGCGTAGAGGATCGCGTCCTGCAGGCTGCTCTCGAGGCCGGTGAGACTCGAGCACCTGGGTGCCCTGGAGGCCGCCGAGGCTCATGTTCACCACGTCGGCGCCGTGGTCGGCGGCCCACCGCACGCCGTTGGCGATGTCCTCGAAGGAGCCGCTGCCGTCCTCGAGCACCTTCACCGGCATGATCTACGCGTCCGGCGCGACACCGGCGATGCCGATGCCGTTGTTGGTCGCGGCCGCCGCGATGCCGGCGACGTGGGTGCCGTGGTTGTCGGAGGGCTGGGCGACGCCGTCCGGGCCCTTCCAGTCGCCGTTGCCGCAGGACGGGTTGCACGTCGATGAACGTGGCTCCGGGCACCAGCTTGCCCTGCAGGTCGGCATGGCCGAGGTCGACGCCGGTGTCGACGACGGCGATGACCGTCCCGGCCCCGGTGCTGGTGGCCCACGCCTGCTCGGCGTGGACCTGCTGCGGGCCGTACTGCTTGGCGTACAGCGGGTCGTTGGGCGCGGCGGCGAGGGCCGGCGACGCCGTCAGCGCGACCGCTGACAGGGCGGCCGCGGCGACAGCGGCGGGACGGGCGAGGCGCATGACACTCCTGAGGGTGGGTCGGGGTCATCGGTCACCCTGAGCAACGAGCCGGAGTGCGCCAGGTCACGCCCTCGGGCGTCCTGAGGTGTGGCCACCCTCCGCGCGGGGGCCCGGGCCGCCCGTACGCTGGCCGTGTGAGCGATCGCCCCGCCGCCGCATCAGCCCGACTGGCCGGACCGGTCCGTGCTGGACGAGCGTCATCGCGCAGCTGCGCGGCTGCCGCCGCTGGTGTTCGCCGGGGAGTGCGACGCGCTCAAGGAGCGGCTGGGGGCCGTGGCCCGCGGCGAGGCCTTCCTGCTGCAGGGCGGCGACTGCGCCGAGACCTTCGTCGACTCCACCGCCGACTCGATCCGCGACAAGATCAAGACGCTGCTGCAGATGGCTGTCGTGCTGACCTACGGCGCCCAGGTCCCGGTGGTCAAGGTCGGCCGGATCGCCGGCCAGTTCGCCAAGCCGCGCAGCGCCTGCACCGAGACCCGCGACGGGGTCACCCTGCCGTCCTACCTCGGTGACGCGGTCAACGGGCTGGACTTCACCCCCGAGTCACGCACGCCCGACCCGACCCGGCTGCTGCAGGTCTACAACACCTCGGCCGCGACGCTGAACCTGGTCCGCGCCTTCACCCAGGGCGGCCTGGCCGACCTGCGCGAGGTGCACTCCTGGAACCCGGCTTCGTCGCCGCCTCCGGCGCGCACCAGCGCTACGAGGCGATGGCGCGCGACATCGACCGCGCGCTGGCGTTCATGGCGGCCGCCGGGGTCGACCCGGAGGCGTTCCGCACGGTCGACCTCTACTCCAGCCACGAGGCGCTGCTGCTCGACTACGAGCGCGCCCTCACCCGCATCGACTCGCGCACCGGCCTGCCGTACGACGTCTCCGGCCACCTGGTCTGGATCGGCGAGCGCACCCGCAGCCTCGACGGGGCGCACCTGGAGTTCGCGGCGTCGATCCGCAACCCGGTCGCGGTGAAGCTCGGCCCGACGACGACGCCCGACGAGGCGCTCGCGCTGGTCGACCGGCTCAACCCGGAGGGCGAGCCGGGCCGGCTCACCTTCGTCACCCGGATGGGCTTCGACCGGGTGCGCGACGCGCTGCCGCCGGTCGTCGAGAAGGTCACCGCCAGCGGGGCGACCGTCGCCTGGGTCTGCGACCCGATGCACGGCAACACCTTCGAGGCGCCCGACGGCCTCAAGACCCGACGGTTCGACGACGTCATCGAGGAGGTGCGCGGCTTCTTCGAGGTGCACCGGGCGCTGGGCACGCATCCGGGCGGCCTGCACATGGAGCTCACCGGCGACGACGTCACCGAGTGCCTCGGCGGGGCGGGAGGCATCGGCGAGGTCGACCTGCCGATGCGCTACCAGACGGCCTGCGACCCGCGGCTGAACCACCAGCAGTCCCTCGAGCTCGCGTTCCTCGTCGCCGAGATGCTCGCCGTGACCGCGCTGACCGTGACCGGTCGACCTGCGCAGCGACACCGTCACCCGGCCGACGGCTGCCATGCGCGCGGCGATGGCCGACGCCGTGGTCGGTGACGACGTCCTGGGCGAGGACCCGACGGTCGTCGCCCTGGAGCGCCGGGTCGCCGACCTGCTCGGCCACGAGGCCGCGCTGTTCACCCCGACCGGCTCGATGGCCAACCAGCTCGGCGTGCGGCTGCTCGTCAGGCCCGGCCAGGAGCTGCTCTGCGACACCGACGCCCACGTCGTGCGCGCCGAGCTGGGCGCGGCAGCTGCCCTCTCCGGCATCACGACGCGCACCTGGATCTCGCCGCGTGGCCGGGTCGACGCCGCGGCGGTCGACGTCATCGGCTCGCTGATGCGCCCCGACGCCGGGCCCTACTTCGTCTCGACCGTGCGCCGTGGTCGTGGAGAACACCCACAACTTCGGCGGTGGCACCGTCCAGCCGCTCGACCAGCTGCCGCGGCTGCGCGACGCTCACAGTCGGACGCCGGGCGTGGCGCTGCACCTCGACGGCGCCCGGCTGTGGAACGCGCACGTCGCCAGCGGCGTCGAGCTCGTCGGCGTACGGCCGGCTGTTCGACACCGTCTCGGTCTGCCTGTCCAAGGGCCTCGGTGCGCCGGTCGGGTCGGTGCTGGCCGCCTCGGCAGACGCGGGTCGCCGAGGCGCGGGTCTGGCGCAAGCGGCTCGGCGGCGGGATGCGCCAGGTGGGCATCCTCGCCGCCGCCGGGCTGCACGCGCTCGACCACCACCTCGACCGGCTGGCCGACGACCACCGCCGGGCCCGCCGCCTGGCCGAGTGCTCGCCGAGGCGGCTGCCGGGCTCGGTCGACCCGGCGACGGTCGAGACCAACATCGTCGTGCTCGAGACGGCCGACGCACCGGCGCTGGTCGCGGCGCTGCCGCGAGCAGGGCGTGCTGGTCGGGCCTGCTCGACCGGCGGCACCTGCGGGCCGTCACCCACCTCGACGTGGGCGACGACGAGGTGGAGCGCGCCGCTGGCGTGCTGGCGTCGCTGCTGCCGCGGGGCAGCCGAGCTCTCCCTCAGCCCTGGCCGCTCGGCGGTGCCGGCGCCGCGGCACGGGCCACCGCGTGGCCGCCGTACGGCTGTCGGCGGTAGGCAAGGACCTGGAACCCGGCCGCTTCCAGCTCGGTCGTCAACTCCTTCTCGACGAATCGATGCGCGAAGTTGGGAGTCAACGCGTCGCCGAGCTTCCGCGGGCTCCGAACGGCGGACTCGACGGAGCGAGGTTCGCGGTCCTGCTCACTGTGGTGACAACCCGCTCGCTGCCTTCTCTCACGAAGAACGACACAAGGATCGGGCCCTCGGCGGGCAGACAGGCGCGGGCAGCCCGAAGGAACTCGATGCGCCGGCGACGGCCGGGCATCAAGGTGTACGAGCCCCAGCCGACGATGATGGCGTCGCAGGCTCCGGCCTCTGCTGGGAACGCGTCGCGGCGGCTGACGAACAGACGCTGCCCGTGCCCACGGCGTTCCAGCAGTGCCGCTCCCGGCCCGGACAAGCCGCGGATGCGGCTCGTAACCGACTGCGTCATATCCCCGCTCGAGCAGCGCCAGCACTTCCCGGCCACCTCCGGCACCGGTCACCACGATCCGCCCGCTCGATGGGAAATGCCCCTCGATCGCGGCGCGCTCCCAGTCGAAGAGCCCGCGGAGGTTCCACTGATCCTCGTCGTAGCTGTAGGCCGCGCCGGCGCCCACGCGCTCCCGCCGTGTGTCGTAGTGGAGCTCGTCGAAGTGCGCCAAGCTGTCCCGATCGAGCATCCCCAGCCAGAAGCCGTCGAACAGAGCGTTCGCGAGAGTGAACAGGCGGCTCTTGCCCCTCAGGGCAGCCCTGGTACATGTCCACCCTCAGCGGGCGGTCCTCGCCCCGACTCACCCTCGCTGCGACCCTCACTCCACCACCGGTTGCGTGTAAGCAGCCAGGCCGCGGCTGGGGGTGATCGCCAGGATCCCTGGGCCGAGGCCCGAACGCGGGTCGAGGACCACGTCCGCCGCCTCCTTGCGTGACCTGACGTCCAACTTCTCGAAGACCGCGGATAGATGGCTCTTGACTGTGCTCTCTGCCAGATGCAGACGCCCAGCGATCTCGGCATTGGACAGGCCGATGACCACCATGCTCAGAACCTGCTTCTCGCGACTCGACAGCACGGGACGACTGATCGCCCGCCGGGCAAGCTCGGCACCACGATGAAACCGGCACATACTGCCTGCACCGCCGCGTCCAGCGCGGCCAGGTCGGACTCCAGCACGACACCGTGCGCCCCGGCATCGAGCGCTGCCCAGGTCAACCGCCGGTCAGCCTCCGGCAGGATCGCGACGACATGCGCAGTCTTGGTGGCAGCTGCCGCGATCGCGTCACGGTCACCCTTGGTGAGGACGACCTCCGGCTTGCGCTCGTCGATGCACGCGAACGCACTCCCGACCAGCGCCGCCTCGGCACGCGCGCGGAGCTTGGGTGGGTCCATGCGAGTGACACCGACCCGATAGACCCGCTGCG
The DNA here is from genome assembly GCA_963723975.1 of uncultured Actinomycetota bacterium. Taxonomy (GTDB): domain Bacteria; phylum Actinomycetota; class Actinomycetes; order JACCUZ01; family JACCUZ01; genus CAVRTI01. Next base: position 11,167 of record CAVRTI010000016.1, on the reverse strand, counting down.
CAGCCATATGCGCGAACCTAGCGAATGCGCCGGTCGCCAGCGTGGCGAAGCCACGATTGCGCATTGAACGGGCCGCGCCTATGCTCCGCGCGATGGCCACGAGAGACGCCCGGCCGGCGCGGCCATCGACTGTCGAGGGTGCGCGGCCCCACACGTTGGAGGCAATGGCGCCGCCGACCGGCGCAAGCCGGTGGCGGCAGCTGCCGACCATCTCTCGCGAAGCGATCGCGCTGGTACACCGCGCGGCGCCGCGGGAGTCTCTCGCGACCTTCGTCCTGCAGGCCATCCTGGCTGCGTGCCTGGGTGGCCAGCTAGTACTCGCGAAGCTCCTGCTGGAACGGGCTCGTCGCCGTCAACGCCGGGAAGGGTGAGCTGTCCGGACTGCTCGGCGAGTTCCTTGCACTGATCGGGATCGTGCTCGTCATGGGACTGATCGCTGCGGCGTTGGAGCACCAGTCCCGGCTGCTGTCCGAGAAGGTCAGCAACCACGTCCTGGACGAGATCATTCGCGTGTCGAACCAGGTCGAGCTCGACTCCTTCGAGAACCCGGAGTTCTACGACCAGCTCCAGCGGGCGCGCAGCACGGGCATGTTCAGGCCGATCCAGATGGTCAACAGCCTCACGACCATCACCACCGCCCTGCTGGCGAGCGTCGGCGTCGGCATCGTGCTGTTCGCGCTCGAGCCGGTGCTGCTCGCGCTCGTGCTGCTTGCCGCCGTCCCGCTGCTGGCGGCTGCGGTACTCAACAGCCGACGCACCTACGACTTCGAGTACGTCCTGACTCCCCGTAACCGTGAGCGCGCCTACCTGATGGAGATACTGACCGGTCGCGACGCGGCCAAGGAGATCCGCGCGTTCAACGCGACGCGATTCCTGCGCGAGCGCCACGATGTGCTCGTCGAGGAGCGCCTCGAGATGCTCACGCGGTTCGTCGCTGGCCGCTTCCGCGTCTCCTGCTTCGCAGCGGCGTTGAGCGCCGTGGGCATCGCGATCGCCCTGGGCTCGCTCGTGGTCCTGCTCGGTAACGGGAATGTCGACATCTCGACTGCCGTGATCGCGGGCGTCGCCATGACAGGCGCTGAGCTCACGGCTGCGCGGACTTGCCACCAGCATCGGCAAGCTGGTGGAGACCGGCCTGTTCCTCGACGACTTCCGCGTCTTCCTCCGCCTGGGTGGGGAGGAGGCACAGGAGGAGCCTGCGCCGCCCAGCCATCGCGCTGAGCCGGACGAGTTCGGCGGGGTCGAGCTGCAGGACGTCTCGTTCGCCTACCCGAACATGGACCGAGAGGTCCTGCGAGACGTCTCGTTGCGCGTCGGCCCGGGAGAGGTCGTCGCCCTCGTCGGCGAGAACGGCTCGGGAAAGACGACGCTTGTCAAGCTGATGTGCCGGCTCTACCACCCCGCCTCGGGCGAGCTGCGCTGGGGAGGAACGCCCTATAACGAGCTCTCCCCGGCCGCATCCGCAGCGAGATCACCGTCCTGTTCCAGGACTTCCTGCGGTACGAGCTCAGCGTGGCGGACAACATCGCGCTCGGCCGCGTCGAGCGCGAGCCCAGCGAGTCCGCGCTGGAGCAGGCGGCGCGCCGTTCCGGGGCGCACGACTTCGTCGAGAGGCTGCCGCATCGTTACGGCACCCGCCTTGGCCGCCGGTTCTACGGTGGCCACGAGCTGTCCGTCGGCCAGTGGCAGCGCCTCGCGCTGGCGCGGGCGTTCTACCGCGACGGTGCCTTCCTGATCCTCGACGAGCCGACCGCCTCGCTCGACCCGAAGGCCGAGGCAGCGCTGTTCGAGCAGGTGCGCCAGCTCGCTGAGGGTCGTTCGGTGCTGCTCATCTCGCACCGGTTCTCCAGCGTTCGCAACGCGGACCGCATCTACGTGCTGGACGAGGGACGTGTCGCCGAGTCCGGTACCCACGAGGAACTGATGACGCTCGACGGCATGTATGCGCATCTCTTCAACCTGCAGGCCCAGGCGTACGTCGGCGGCACACCGTCCCCCTGAACAGTCGCCCTCAACGCCAGAAGCCCCGCCAGGCGGGGCTTCTGAATCGCAGATAGCGGCGAGACGCCGCCGTGGATCACGGGTCTCGATGATCTCCCCGTCCAAGCTCGAAATGATCGGCGTGAAGACGTCGTCGACCGAACCGATCTTGTCGAACGCCTCGGTGAGCTCGTTGACCGAGCCCAGCAGCTTGACCTGCGGTGCTTCGTACTTCCCGTTCATCTGTCCCCCCCTCTAGCTTCCTCGGCAGCCCCTGTTGACAGGCGATACGCTATGGCCGGTGCAAGGCGACAGCAACCGCCGATCGTCCCCCGGGGCGTATGGGTTTCGTCTAGTCCTCGACGACCCGGCGGAGGATTTGCCGGATCTGACCTTTGTGGACGGCGATGCGCCGATCGTCCGACTTCGGTGGCAGAGTGCCACCGCGCTCGAGGATGCTCGAGAGGTCGGACCGGACACGGTCCGGATCTCGCACCGCCGCGGTGGATCGGTCACCATACGACGTGACCCGCCACAGGCTGTGCTCGTCCTTCCACAGCCTGTGCCGCTGGCTGCGATCGTCCATCCCATCGGCACCTTGCCGCTGTCGGTCCTCGCCCACTGGCGAGGCGACGTGACGCTGCACGGCGGGGCCTTCGTTCGCGCGGGCGGAGCATGGGGCGTGTGCGGCGATCGGTCCGCCGGCAAGAGCACCACCCTCGCACTCGTCGCCCAACGGGGCGTCCCGATCGTCGCGGACGACCTGCTCGTGGTCCAGCGGGGCGAGGCGCTCGCCGGTCCGCGTTGCGTGGACCTCCGCGGCGACGCTGCCCTCCGGTTCCCGACCGCGCGCAGCCTGGGAAGGGTGGGCGGGCGGGTCCGCCACCGGCTGCCCACGGTGGCGGCCCCTGCTCGGACGCCACTTCGCGGTCTGTTCCTGCTGGAGTGGAGCGCTGACGGCGAGACCGAGCTTACCCAGTTGGGGCTCGAGGAGCGCGTCGCGCTGCTGCACCAGCACCAGTACTCCGGACTGTTCGAGCGCCCGCACGAGCGCGGCATCATGGAGACTTCTGGACCTGCCGATGCTGCGCCTTCGCAGGCCGGCCGGCTGGGGAATGTCTGACGGCGCGATCGACCTGCTCCTCGACGCTGCCGACTCCTACTGAGCGCCCTGCGTCGTGTACCAGGCCTGGTGCAGGCAGGGGACCGACATGGGGTGCGGGCGTTCCTTGGCCCACTCGGCCCTGAGCTTGTCGGGGTCGACGAGCCGGTGGTCGACTCCGCTACCGTCCCAGGATACTGCGAATCCGCGCGCGCGGGGTCCCCACGACAGCCCGGTGAAGTGCGCCTTGGTGGATCGGTACAGGACCTCACGCGGCAGCAGATCGGCGAACAGCGCCTCCAACGCCTGGCCTCGGCTGACGTAGCCATTCCGCGGCGCCGCCTGCGCGAATGCCCTGCACCATGCCGGCGTCGTAGAAGGGCTCGACCAGGCGTACGCCCTCCACCCGGGCGAAGGTTTCCAGCGCCGACCTGACCAGCTCCGTGTACCGGCTCGACAGTGCGGCTTCAAGCTCTGCTCCCACGTGGACGCCGCGACCCGAGCCGCGTCGAAGCGCCGCTGCAGCTCGCGTCGCGCGTCGCCCTCGCAGCCAGGGAAGCGGGGGCAGCCCGTAGCGGGAGTCGATGATCCTCCTACGCACGGGGAGCGGGAGCTGGTGGACCACGATCGCCTCCGCCGCGCGACGGAGCGGACGGCGCCTGGCGAGCACCTTGATCGGCTGCCTGCGCAGGTACCAGGGGCTGAACAGCTCGTCGCCTCCGCCGCCGGTCAAGAGCGTGCCGCCCCCCGCCTCTCGCGCGAAATAGCGCATGTTGTGCGCGTTGGAGGGCCAGTAGACGCCGAAGCGTCGGATCGTGTCAGTTGCAAGCGGACCGAGCGTGTCGAGCTGCGTCGAGACCTCGATCCGCCGCCACTCCGCCAGGCCGAGATGGCGGATCGTCCTCTCCTGCCACTCCGCCTCCCAGGTCTCCGGCTGATCGGGGGCTCGCATGGTGAGCGGGATCGGCTCGGGCAGTCCATGTCGTCGAGCCACGTCCGCCGCCGCCGCCAGGATGACCGACGAGTCGCGCCCACCCGAGAACAGCACGGTGCACGGGGGTTGCGACAGCGCCGCGACGAGAATCCCCTCCAAGACGTCGCGCGGATGTCGGCGCGACGTCCGCCCGGCCCGTCGGTGCTCGGGCTGCGCCGCGGGCCGATCACCATCCCGCTGTGGATTTCGAGCGGATCGAGATCCTGCAGTGCCACTCGTACGGCTCCCTGGTCAGCTTGCGGACGGCGGCTGCAGCTCGATCAGCCCCAGCTCCGCAGGTCGGAGCAGAACGCGGCGAGATCGATCTCGATACGCTCCGCCGTCTGCCCGTACTCCTTCGCGAGGACCGCGCTCGCCGCCTGGAGATCGGAGGAGTCCTTGATGGCCTCGAAGAAGCGGCCACTGATCTGGTCGAGTCCGTGGTACTGCCCGGTGTTGACGTTGAGAAGTACGGTCTCGTGCGCGAGCACCCGGAACACCACGTGAGGCGGGACGGCCGCGCTGCACCGGCGCAGGCTGTTCCAGCTCGTGTCAACCGTCATGGCGGGCTACAGCTCCATGAGGCGCTCGAAGTGACCCGCCGGCAGCACCGGGACCGCGTCGTGCTCGACCCAGGCGTGGGCCGCAAACGCATCCCCCCCGCGGACGCCGATGACGACTTGCACAGCGATCGATCGCCGAGCGAGCAGCCGGACGAGCACGAGCGACTGGATCAGGCAACGACCGTCGGTGGGCAGGACCTTGAGCGTCCGGCGCACCATCCCGCCGAGCCGCACGGCAACGCCGTGGGGGTCCCCAGGCAGCGCGACCGCCCGATCGACGGCTCGGGCCTTCGCGACCATCGCGCGAGATCGTTGCGCCGCACGACGCGGAGGAGCGGGACGTAGGCCGCAACGATCTCGGCAACGAGCCTTGCCTTTCCCAGCGGCGACAGGCGGCCAGGCGTCAGGTCCTTGGGCGCGACGATCCCCCGGGCACTCATGGTCATCCTCTCGAGCGGACGCGTTGGAGTGAGATTCTGTCAGAACGCAAGCGTCCGTGGGTGCGTTTCGGGTCGCCGCGGTCTAGGCGGGCACGGCGCGGCCGGCCGGCGGCCGAGCAGCGGCGGGAGCTGCCGTACCGCGGCGGCCAGTGCCCGCAGGTCGTCGTCGACAAGCGCCTGCGGCCCGTCGCACAGCGCCTGCTCCGGGTGCGGGTGGACGTCGACGATGATCCCGTCGGCGCCGACCGCGATAGCGGCTCGCGAGAGCGGCACGACCAGGTCCCGCCGGCCGCCGGAGTGAGACGGGTCGACCATCACCGGCAGGTGCGAGAGCGCGTGCGCCACCGGCACCGCGCTGATGTCCAGGGTGTTGCGGGTCGCGGTCTCGAAGGTGCGGATGCCGCGCTCGCACAGGACGATGTCGAGGTTGCCGCGCTGGGCGATGTACTCCGCCGCCATCAGCCACTCCTCGATGGTGGCCTGCAGCCCGCGCTTGAGCATCACCGGCTTGCCGGACTGGCCGACCGCCTGCAGCAGCGCGAAGTTCTGCATGTTGCGGGTGCCGACCTGCAGCATGTCGGCGTACGAGCGACACGAGGTCGACGTCGTGGGCGTCGACGACCTCGGTCACCACGGGCAGCCCGGTCGCCTCGCGCACGTCGGCGAGGATCTTCAGGCCGGCCTCGCCGAGACCCTGGAAGGCGTACGGCGAGGTGCGCGGCTTGTAGGCGCCGCCGCGCAGCAGCGTGGCGCCGGCGGCCTTGGCCATCTCGGCGGCCTCGAGCGTCTGCTGGGGCGTCTCGACGGCGCACGGCCCCGGCGATCAGCGTGAACGTGTCCGGCCCGATCGGCACGCCGCCGACGCAGCACCGTTGACATCTGCGGGTGGTGGATGCGGCTGACCAGCTTGTAGGGCGACGAGACCCGCATGACGTCGGCGACCCCGGGCATGCGCGCCGAGGTTGAGGCCGCCGAACGCCTCGATGTCGCCGACCAGCCCGATGATCGTGCGGGTCACGCCGCGGCTGACGAACGCCTCGCCGCCGGCCGCCTCCACGCGGGCGATGACGCCGGCGACGTCCTCTGCTGCGGCGTCGGGCTTCATCACCACGACCACGGGTCAGCGTAGCCGCGAGGCCGCGAGCAGGTCCGTCATGTCTCGTCTGTCAGGATGGGCGATGGCAGCCGGGGATCAGGGACCACGGCTCCCGCCGTCGCAGCAGCCCGCACGGGGCTGGCCGGTCGTCCATTACGGCCCGGTCCCCAGGCCCGGCCCGAGACCTGGGACCTGCGCTGTTCGGGCGCACCGCGTCCGGGGGAGACCACGTGTTCACGCTCGCGCAGCTTCGAGGAGCTGCCCGCCGACGAGCGTGCGGGGCGACCTGCACTGCGTCACCAAGTTCTCCGCTTCTCGGCAGCGAGTGGTCGGGCGTCGCGACGCGACGTTGCTCGACGCGGCACCTCCTGCCGACGAGGTGACTCACGTGATGGTCTGGGCCGAGTTCGGCTACTCGGCGAACATGAGCCTGGCCGACTTCGCGGGCGACATCGATGCTGGCCACGCACCGCGACGGCGTACCGCTGACGCCCGGAGCACGGCTGGCCGCTGCGTCTGGTCGTGCCCACGCTCTACGCCTGGAAGAGCGCGAAGTGGGTTCGTGCGGTGGAGTACCTCACCGACGACCGGCGCGGTTTCTGGGAGGAACGGGGCTACCACAACGGCGCCGACCCGTGGCGCGAGCAGCGGTACTCCTACCAGGAGGACACCGGCGACGGCCCAGCGCCGCAGTGCAAGCGAAGGCTAGGCCAGATGTAGACGCTGCAATCGTCGAGCCCTTCGGGGCCTTGACCGCCGCGGGGGTCTGGCCGCGGACGGTGCCGAAGCCGGCCGGGACGCTACGGACGCCTCGAGCCCGCGCCCTCAGGATCGACCGCGCCTCCCCGATGGACCTGCCGACCACGTCGGGTACGGCGACCAGCGGCGGGCCCTTGGACACGACGAGCTCGACCACGGAGTCCTTCGGGGCCTTGCCGTCCTTGGGTGACTGGCTGATGACGTCGCCCTGGCGACGGCCTCGTTGTACTGCTCTCGACGACCTTGCCGCGCAGCCCGGCTTCCTATCGCGCACCTTGGCGTCCTCGAGGCCTGGCCCGTGACGTCGGGCACCGCCACCGGCTCGGCGCCCTTGCTGACGACCAGCGACACCGCCGCATCCGGCTTGAGCTGGTGCCGGCGGCCGGGTGGGACGAGATGACCGAGCCCTTCGTCGACGGTGTCGCTGTAGTGCCTCGGCGGTTCACCGACCACGAGGTGGTTGTCCTCGAGCAGCTCGCCGCGCCTCCTCCTCGGTGCGCCCGGCCAGCGGCGGCACGTCGTAGCGCTCCGGGCCCCGCGAGAGGATCAGTCCGATCTGCCGCCGCTCTTCAACCTCGTCGCCGTGGCCCGGGTCGGTGCGCAGCACCGCGCCGACGGGGACGATCTCGTCGAAGTCACGGCCGGTGACCTTGGCCGTGAAGCCGTTCTCGGCTGCCTTGTCCTTTGCCTGGGCGACCGACGGGATCGAGGTTGGGCACGCCGGCGTCGTGGTCGCTCACGGGTCCGGCGGCGTAGAACCAGGCGGCGACCGAGCAGCCGGCAGCGAGCAGCAGCACGAGCAGCAGGGCGATCGGCCCGCGTCGGCGCCGCCGCGCCCGCCGGCTTCGGCGGTCTCCGGGGCGGCGCCGGTGCCACCGCGGCGGCCCATCGGCGGTGTGCCGCCTCGCAGTTCGACGACCAGGTGTGGTCGGGCGTCGGTGAGGCGCGGCCAGCGCCGGGCCCATCGTGTCGAGCTCGCCGTCCGACATCGACCGCCGGGCTGCGACGACCTCGGTGAGGAACCGCCTGGCGTCGGCCGGGCGTCCGTCGGGGTCGCGGTTGGTGGCCCGGCCGACGAGGGCGTCCAGCTCGGCGGGCAGGCCCGGCACCAGCCGCCGACGGCGGCGGTACGTCGTCGTGCACGTGCCGGTAGGCGACCTGGATGGCCGTCTCGCCGTCGTAGGGCTTGACGCCGGTGAGCATCTCGTAGAGCAGGATGCCCGCGGCGTAGACGTCGGAGCGCGGGTCGGCGATGCCGCGCTCGACCTGCTCGGGGGAGAGGTAGCCGACGGTGCCCATCAGGATGCCGGAGCGTCGTGTGGCTGGTGGAGCTGGTGACCGCGCGGGCCAGCCCGAAGTCGGCGACCTTGACCCGGCCGTCGTCGGAGAGCAGGACGTTCTCGGGCTTGACGTCGCGGTGCACGATGCCGGCCTGGTGGGCCGCACCGAGCGCGGCCAGCATCGGCTCGAGCACCTCGAGCGCCTGGCGCGGGCTGAGCCGGCCCTCGCTCGCGGATCAGGTCGCGCAGCGTGCGCCCGCGGCACGTGCTCCATCGCGAGGAAGACGTGCCCGTCGTCGGCGCCCTGGTCGTAGACCGCGACGACGTTGGGGTGGGAGAGCCGGGCCGCGGACTTGCGCCTCGCGGATGAACCGGCGACACGAACTCCTCGTCCTCGGCCAGGCTCGGGTGCATCACCTTGAGCGCGACGATGCGGTCCAGCCGGGCGTCGATCGCCTCGTAGACCGTGGCCATGCCGCCGCGTGCCAGGCGCGGACCGACGTGGTAACGCCCGTCGAGCACGCGCCCGACCAAGGTGTCCTTGACGGTCGTGTCCACGCCAGGAGTCTACGGGGGTCGGGCGCTCGCAGGCCCGGGACGCGCGCGCGCGGGCCTCAGCCGAACCGGGCCTTGCAGATACAGCACGTTGGCGACGTAGCGCTTCGTGTCCGGGAACATGCCGCGCTCACGAACCGACCTCAGGCCCTGGTAGTAGCCCGCGACCGCCTGCCGCTCGCTGCTCGCGGAGACGGGTGAGGATCCGCAGCAGGACCACGCCGGTGGTGGCGTTGTCGTGCGGGTCGAGCGGGTCGAGCCGCCGGCCCACGACCCCGGAGATCCAGTCGGTCGTGGTGGGGATGACCTGCATGGCCCCGACCGCGTTGGCCACCGAGACGGCGTGCCTGGTTCCAGCCGGACTCCTGGTAGCTCACCGCGAGCGCCAGCGCCGGGTCGACGCCGTTGGCCCGGGCCTTCGCGGCGATGATGTTGCGCATGCCGCGTACGCGACGGCACGCCGCGCCTGGCCAGCGTCGCCCGGTTGTGGGCCGCGGCGCCGACGACCGAGGCGGAGTAGGTGCGGCCGGCGAACGTGTTGCCGCCGCGTGCTCGTGCTGCCGCCGGACGCGCCGCGCCCGCGGCCGGGGATCGTCGAGCCGGGCGCCGAGCAGCACGATGTTGCTGCTCGGCAGGTGGTTGGCGCGGCGGACGGCGTCCTGCGACACGCCGTACCGCGCGGCGATCCCGCTCAGCGTGTCGCCCGAGACGACGAGGTGCGTGGCGGGCTGCGCCGCCGCGCCGCCGACGGCCGCCCGGGCACCTGAGGAGTGCGCCGGCGATGATCAGGTTCCCGTTGCCGGGCAGGCGGTTGACCTGGACCAGCTTGGCCACCGTGGTGTGGTAGCGAGCGGCGATGTCGCTGAGCGTGTCGCCCCGCTTGATCGTGTAGACGCCCCAGCCGGGGGAGCCCGCGGTGACCAGCGCGGCGAGCAGCAGCGGGGCGCCGAGGTGCGGGCGAGGCGCCGGGCACGGTGGCGGCGGGGTGAGCGGGACGGGGTGCGGGGGGCTTAGACGGTCATGGTCGAGACGGTCCTCACGGTCGGGGAAGGGGTCGCCGTGCGACGTCGATACTGCCGTGACAGGAGTGACGGATGTGACCTGGGGGCGGTTGTTACCCCATCGTGGTACTACACCCGTGTGATTCAGCGGGTGCGGGGTCGCCCTGGTGGTCAGCGGCAGGTGAAGACGCCGACCTGGCTGCCGAGCCGCCAGGCCCCGTGACGGCGATCTCCTCGGCCACCCGGGCCCGGACCCCGTCGAGGAACGCCGCCCAGTCGACGCTGCGGGCAGCGGTCGGCGGACAGCCCACGCATGCTGTCGACGAACGCCACCACCGGCTCGATCTCGGGCACCAGCGTCTCGCGCTCGAACGGCGACGTCACCGAGCCGAAGTCGCCCGGATCTGCTCACGTCGTCCAGCGTGAACCCGCTGTCAAGTCCGGGCGCGATGCGGGAGCCGGTCAGATCTCCAGGGCGGCGACCAGAGCTGGTCATCTCGCGCTTGTCGTGAGCCCCGTTGGTGCTGACGATCAGCACCCCGCCGGGCCGGACCACTCGCCGCAGCTCGCGCACGGCGGCCGGGATGTCCGGCACGTGGTACAGCATGTGCATCGCCAACGCGGCGTCCACCGACGCGTCCGCCAACGGCAGGGCGTGGATGTCGCCGACGACCTCGGGCCCCATCCCGGCGGACAGGTCGAGCGGCAGCACCCTCAGATCCGCCCGCTCGGCCCGGAGCCGCTCGACGTACGTGCCGAGGCCGCAGCCCGCGTCGAGCACCGTCCCCTGACCCCGCCGAGCCCGGCCACCGCCAGCCCGGGCAGGTCGACCCGGTCCCGCTGGAACTCGTAGATCGAGACCCGCGCGGCGAGCGGCCCTGGTCGGCGTAGGCCCGGTGCGGAGCGCCTCCGATCGGTGAACATCGGCTGGGAGGCTACCCGGGTGATCGTCGTCGTCGGGGCCGGGATGGCGGGGCTGCACACCGTCCGGGCTTCGCGCCAGGGGTACGCCGGGCCGCTGACCCTGCTCGGCGCGGAGGACGAGCCGCCGTACGACCGGCCGCCGCTGTCCAAGGAGCTGCTCATGGGCAAGGTCGACGACGACGCTCGAGGCCGACTGGGCCGCCCTGGATGTCGACCTCCGGCTGGGCGTCACGGTGTCGCGGTGGCGACGGGCGTCGTGACCGATGCGGGTGAGGTGGCCTTCGAGAAGTGTGTCCTCGCGACCGGGGCCGAGCCGAGACGGCTGCCGGGGACGGCCGCCACCCTGCGCACCCGCGCGGACGCGGTGGCCCTGCGGTCCGCGCTGCGGCCCCGCGCCCGGCTGGCGATCGTCGGGGCCGGCTGATCGGGGCCGAGGTGGCCACCGCCGCGGTGGCGGCGGGAGTGGACGTCGCGGTGGTCGAGGGTCTCGGGTC
>CAVRTI010000015.1:0-61170 GCA_963723975.1 uncultured Actinomycetota bacterium | reverse complement strand
TCGACCACGACCTCACCTCGGTGGGGCTCGACCCGACCGCTCTCGATCTGTCGGTGGCACCGGTCCCGCAGCCGCCAGGGCCGGGTCGCAGCCGATTCGGCGCCAACCGGGACGGCGTCATGAGCCTGGGACGAGAGACCTACCTCGATCGGCGCAACCGGGCGGTCCTCACCGGGCTGGGAGTCGTCGTCACCGTGGCCGGGGTTGTCGCTGTGGTGGCCAACCGCAACGGTTTCGGCACGGCGGATGGCCCGGTCATCAGTGCGTCGTTGGCCAGTTGGGCCCACCAGCACCAGGGCTGGCTCTGGGTGGCCACGCTGGTAGTCGTTGCGAGGGGGTCGGGGGGGGGCTCTCGTCTCTGTGGTGGCTTTCCCACCAGCTGGTCCCCGTCCCTGCCGCTAACGAGGTGGTGATGACGCGGACAGGACGGTTTCCGGGCCCGGGTCACGCCGACCGCCTTGCTGACTGCGGTGGAGGACACGGTCGAAGTATCCGGTGTCGAGCGGGTCAAGGCTCGCTTGAGCACCGAGGATGACCGGCCCGAGGTCGTCCTGCAGCTGTCGGTCGACGAGGGCGTGGAGGTGGGCACCGTCATCCGGGAGTTGGACGAGCGCGTCCGCCGCCGGGCCGAGCATGCCCTCGGGACGCCCATCCGCTTCACCGTCGAGCTGACCTTGGTCTCGGCGACGCACCGATGAACGCGACCGAGGAGCCCAACGGCGCCGATCGAAGGGGTCTGCGGCGGGCAACGACGGGCAGCCGCCCGATGGGCCCACCGACCTCTCGGGGCGGTCTTGGGTGGAGGTCGGGCGTCGAGTGGTGGCCGAGTTCCGTCACGACAACCTCACCATCGTGGCCGCCGGGTTGACCTACTCCGGCGTGCTCGCCGTGCTGCCCGGGTTGGTGGTCGGGATCTCGGTCATCGGGCTGTTCGGCAACGGGGTGGTCGACCGGGTGACAGCCGAGGTCCAATCGGTCACACCGGGTTCCACGGCCACGCTGATGAACACCATCCTCACCCAGGCCCGGGGCACTGTAGCGTCATCCAATCGGTGGTGGGGCGGCGGAGTGGGGTAGATGAGAAAAGTGTAGAAATGGGGGGTTGGTATGAGTGCGTCCGAGAACGAGGCAACGTCTTTCGTGTTGAGTTGTGGGTCGCCGGATGAGGCGGCGTGGGTTGCTCAGCGTTGGGCACGCTTGGGGCCCGCCCTCGCTGGTATGGATCCCTCAGTGATCGACCAAGAGGTGTCGCATGCTCTCGGCGAGTACACCTCCCACAAACAGCGAGAGTTGATTGTGAGCGAGTTGCTCGGCCCATAGCGTGCCCGTCATACGGAGATCCGATGACGGCCCCCACCTCCACATCGGGATTAACCCCCAAAGCGCTACCGGAGGGGCCCCCGGCTAGTAGCCGAGCCTTCTGCTACCGGGGATTTGCTCGCAGCCCCGAAATGCTATGTGGCCCCCTGCCCGGCTCCGGCCGGGGCACTGATGCGTTGGCCCTTCACGCCCAGCGCTCCTCCCGTTCGATGTCGTGTCGTAGCCGACTCAGGCCGGAGCGGATCTGCGACTTGACTGTCCCCAGGGGGAGCCCGCAAGTACGCGGCGACCTCTGGATAGGAGAGCCCACCGAAATAGGCGAGCAGGATGGCGGCTCGTTGGGCGGGCAGCAGTCGGTCGAGGGCTTGTTGCAAAGTCAGTGATGCTGCAACATCACGATCAAGGTGGGTCACGTTCGCTCGCGCCGGTAGCGGCGTTCTCTGTCTCGTCGAGTGACCTCGGAGCGCACGAGGTCCACTGACCGGTTGTGGGCTTGGGTAACAGGTGGCACGCAAGGTGCCCGGGTCGAGATCGACCCGCTCGGGGCGTCGCCAAAGGTCGGTGAACACCTCTTGGCAGACCTGGTCGGCGAGCTCCTGGCTGTTGGTGACCCGCACCGCCATCGAGTCGACGCATGGGATGTAGCGGCGATAGATCTCGCCTAGGGCGTCACGATTCCCTGTGAGGACCCCTCCAAGGAGCGCACCGATGCTCTGCGAGGCGAGGTCCCGAGGCCGGACCTGATTGGTTCGTCGGGGTCAAGATTGCGTCATCGGACTCTCCAGGTTCAGGGCAGGTAGCCCGACCGCAGATCCAGTCCGGGGAACGTCGGGGCGGACCGTGGCGGTGTCGCGCAACCGCCGCCGCACTAACAAGCCCGGGCCGCACGGGGTACCCCGCTTTCAGGGCCGGGGCACTGTGTCGCGTCATCCACCGCGTCGATCTGTGGCGGAGTGTTGGTGTAGCTGGCGTGCGGGATGGGGGTGGCCATGGATGCATCCAACCAGCGGCCGATGGTTCCTATTGAGTCGAACCACATGCGATGAGGCGGCCCGCCTTGCCCAGAGCTGGCCTCGGTTGGCCACAGCGCTGATCGGCATGGACCCATCAGTCGTGGAGCAAGAAGTAGCGCCGCCCTGGGCGCGTACACGACCCAGCAGCAGCGAGACCTGATCGTGGACGAGCTACTCCATTGCCGGGTGCCGTTCGTCCGATGGGCCCCGCCGCTGACGGGTAGGCATCAGGTTCATCCGAACCCACAAGGAGCGAACCCATGACCGTTGATGAGATCGAGAATTTCCTCAAAGACCACAAGGTGTCCCACGACATCGACCTGTTGGTCCAGGTGGGCGACAAGCTCGAACCGGTCCTTGATGCCACCTTCGCCACGAGCAGCAACAAAGACGACCCAGGGCGGGTGGTGCTGCGCCTGAAGAACTGACTGCAACGCTGCGCCACTTGGTCGACGATCGGGAAGAACGCCGGCCAGGTGGTTCCTCCGGGAGCGTGCAGACTCTGCGGGACAGCGTCACCGCCTGGCAGCCGCCCGACACCACCAGTGGTCGCTGGGCCACGCAGCGGGTTGTTGGCCCAGAAGTAAGTTCTCTGGGGGGAGCGGCGGGGTAGCTAGTGACCGATGTCAATGACCTCCACGGATCGATGGCCGATGCTCGATAGCGGTGTGCTGATGGAACGCCGCTTCCGGCCGTCGACGGCGGAGGTCCCCCCAGCGCGACGTCACGCCGCCAACGCGGTAGCGGAAGTCGCTCAGGCCGCGGTGGCGACGGTCGAGCTGATCGTGTCCGAGCTGGTGGCCAACGCCGTCACCGGCCTCAACCGGGTGAAGCTCCGAGTGCTGCTCGACCACGGCGTCGTTCGAATCGAGGTCTACGACGATGGGCCCGGTTGGCCCGCCGTCCACCGCCCGCGTAGACGAGATAGGGGGCCGGGGCATGTTGATCGTCGATCGGTTCACGGATCGCTGGGGCGTCCTAACGGCACCCGGCGGCGAGAACAAGACCGTGTGGTGCGAACTACTGATCCGGTAGCTCTGAAACCATCAGGACGTCGAGGCCGGTGGTGCGCCGCGACCTGGGCGACCGGATCCCGGGGAGCGGCAAGCCGCAGAACGAGCCGCCAGCGGCCTCATGGCGTTTGCGGGCCAGGACGAAGGCCGCTCAGCCCAGTCGAGTCGCAGAACCGGACCCTGCTGAGATCGAGCACCAGATCCTCAGACGGATCGACGCGATCGAGCTGGGCGGTCAGCTCGGGGGCAGTGGCGGCGTCGAGCTCATCAACCTCGCAAGTGATTGGTTCGCGCTCCGCTCGGTGCAGCCATCTCGGCGTCAGTCAACCAGCTTCACCTCACCGCTGCCTCATCCAGCCCCGGTGGAACTCCCGCAAGTAACGTCCGCCGCCGCGTCCCTGTGGTGGGAGCTACGGGACACACGTCGACCCCCGGACACAGAGGTCCGGGGATCGAACAGCGTGCGGGCCCAGTACCCGTGCTGCACGATCAGCCCGCTTTTTCGCGCTTGACCCCAGCCCGAACCCCTGAAGCGGAAGGTCACCACTGATTCTCTCGGGATGGGTCTGGTGGCCGCCCGGTTGCTCGGAACTGGTCCGGTAGCAGACCGGTAGCACCCGGCCCGATGAGCGCTCCCGCAACGCTCTGAACTGGGCCTTTCTGGTGTGGGAGGGGCGTCCCACCCATCCCACCACCCCCGATTCTCGGCACCTTCGATCTGTAGGCCGGCGCCGTTGTCGACCCACAGCAAGGGTCGACCCAGGCGGTGAACCTGGCGCCCGCGGGACAAAGGGGAAGCGACAGGCCATTCGGCGCGGGTTGCTTAGCCAAGCCTGATTCGTGCGAGTAGCGCCGACGGGCCAGGGGTCGGACTCCGTCCAACGAGTTTGTTGCGCTCGGTCCGACGGAGGCCGAGCAGTTGGAGGCGGGATGGATCGCCCTGGCTCCGTCTATCCGCGTGATGACCGGCAGGAGCCGTACAGCGGGTCGCCGGCCACCGACGTACTCGGGGCCACGACGTGCCTCCCTCCTGATCGGGGAAGCCGAAGGCAAGCCAGGGGGGAGAATCGCTGTGGCGAGTGGGGTGGAGACGGCGATCCACCCCTGGCCTGCTCAGGACCCTGGTGGCTGTTCTAGGTCGTCACGGCGGAGGCGGACCTAGCCGGCTGCGGGACTGGTACCGTTTTCAAACATGAATACAGACAATCGTCTGAAGGGCAAAGGCGATGAGAGCAGATCGGTGCAGGGCGAAGAGGCGGAAGGTGCCAGCGTGACTACCCGTAGCCAGGCGAGGGGTCGTTCGGATACCAAGTATGAACGACGGCGGGCAGAGGTAGTCGAGGCCGGCGCCAAGTTATTCGCTCGCCACGGCTATGGCGCAACGAGTATCGGCGACATAGCGGAGAGTGTGGGCCTCCTGAAGGGGAGCCTGTACTACTCGTGCCCTCAAAGGAAGAGTTGCTGTACACCATCATCAAGGAGGTCCAGGAACAGGGACGACAGCTGGTGCGAAGCACCCCAACACCCAGGCCAGGTTCCCATCCTGCAGCTGCGTGAGCTGATCACCTCCGGTGCGGTGTTCGTGGTTCGGAACCCCGAGAAGAACTTGGTGTCGATGCGGGACTATCCGCTCATTCAGGTGAAGAGCACCCGGGAAGATCTGCGTCCTGATCCGAACCCTCTACTACCGGGCACTTCTGCGCTTGATGAACAAGTGCCAGCACGCGGCGGTGAGATCCGCCAAGGCTTGGATATGACCCACGCGGCCACGGCGGTCATCGGGGCCATCAACTACCTCCCGAGCTGGCTGGAGCGCACGGAGGTCGATGCCGAAGCCATGGCCAACTCGTATGCGGAGGTGTTCCTGGGCGGCCTGCTGGCGGTCCGCCCGGAGGCTTGAGGCTGAGGGTGCCGTCAGTCAGCTGACTGCAGGCGGTCCACCACCTCGCGCTTGTTGACCTTGCCGTGATCATTCGCGGGAGCGCCGGCCAGATATCGAGCCGTTCGGGCGCCTTTCCTCACCGCCAGGCCTTGGTCCAGCAGGAAGGCCCTGAGATCACGGAGGGCGAGGGCACCGCCCCTGGGCGAGGACGATCACGGCCCAGCGCGCAGCGCTCGCCCACCGCCTCGTCGGGGACGGCCACGACGGCGACGTCAAGAACCACGGCCCCATGTCGCTCTATGACCTCTTCCACCTCCCGGGCGCTGATGTTCTCGCCATTGCGGATGATGATGTCCTTGGCCCGTCCGGTGATGCGGACGTGCCCGGTGGCATCGATGCGGACCAGGTCCCGGTGCGGTCGCCGTCGGCGGAAAAGCCTTCGTGGTTCAGTTCGGGATCGAGGTAGCCGAGGAAGAGCTGCGGGGCCCGGACCAGGAGCTCGCCTTCCGTTCCGTCGGGTACGGGCCGACCGTCGGTGCCCACGACCTTCGCTTCGACGCCTCTGGCCAAGGCGCCCTCGGAGGTGGCCAGGGCCTCGTCGTCATCGTCGGGCGAGGCGATGGCCAAGATCGGGCATTCGGTGCAGCCGTAGGCGGAGAGCAGTGGTGCCCCAGCTCGGCCTTGGTCCGTGCATGGAGGTCGGTCGGCTTTGGTCCCGCTCCGGACGTGAAGGCTCGGGCCTGGGGGGAAGAGGGGACGACCGGGCTGGCGTTGCTGATAGTCGAGGAAGCCCAGGACGAAGGCGGCCGCGGCACCGGCGATGGTCACTCCTTGGCGGGCCAACTGGGGGACGACCAGGTCGAGGTCGAACGACTCGGCCGGCAGCAGGGTGCAACCGGTGGAAAGCGCCGCCAGCAGCCAGGTGGGCCCGGCGACGTGGGCGATGGGGAAGTCGATGGCTGATCGGTCAGTGTCGGTGAGGCGATAGCCCTCGACCATGGCCAGTGCGGCTGCGGCCAGGGTCGAGTCCGTGTGGTGAGCACCTTTCGGGTCGGCGGTGGTGCCCGAGGTGTAGAAGACCACCGGTGTTCTCTGGGGTCGTCCGATCCGAGGGGGCCGATATCGGCGTCGGCCTGCGGCCGACCCTTCAACAACGCCGGGTGTCGCCTGGGTCCAGAGGCCAGGTCCTGGCCGGTGTTCCCCTAGTCAGCCGTTCGGCCATGGCGGGGAAGGCGAAGCCGTGCCACGGCCCGGGAACGACCAACAGGTCGGCTGCGGTTTGCCGCAGCGCGAAGCCCACCTCACGGTCCCTGTAGGTGTGGATCAGCGGTACCTGGGTGCACCCGATGCGGGCAGCGCTCCATCAACACCAGAGCATCGATCCAGGTCGGGAGCTGCCAGGCCACCACTGATTCGGCATCGATGCCGGCAATCCGCAGCGCGCCGGCCAGGGAAGTCGCCTGCGACCGGAGTTGCCGGAATGTCAAGGAGGTGCCCTGCTCGTCGACGGCAAGAAGAGCATCAGGTGTGCGCTCTGCTCGCTCTTCGAGCAAGGCCCACATCGTTCCACCCAAAGCCAGGTTCTCGCTCATGCATCCCCCCGGACACTGATCCCTTGACGATTTCTCAAGATTCGGACTACCGTCTGAAGTCTAATCTGAAATTGAGGTGGGGGCTCGTGCACCTGCACCTGCGACCTGATTTATGCCCGCCAGCGGCAGCAAAGGGGAAACGTGAACGGTCGACGAGCAGTTCCACGGTCGGTTCGGAACCACGCGGGACCTGGAGGACGTCCACCACGCGGTCGGCGCCGTGGGCCGCCTGGTCGCCGCCGACGACGTCGTCATCGACCT
The DNA here is from genome assembly GCA_963723975.1 of uncultured Actinomycetota bacterium. Classification (GTDB taxonomy): domain Bacteria; phylum Actinomycetota; class Actinomycetes; order JACCUZ01; family JACCUZ01; genus CAVRTI01. The sequence continues at coordinate 54,089 of CAVRTI010000015.1, read as the reverse complement.
GCTGCACGCGGACGGCCCGGCACACCGAAGCGCTCAGCCACCACACCTGGCTCACCGGCGCGGTCCGCCCTCTCGACGAGGTACCGCTGCTCCGCTGGGTCCTGGAGTCCCGGCGGGCGGCGCAGGTGTTGGTGACCGACCCCCGCGCCGACCCGGGCAGCGTGGCTCAGCTGCGCGCCGCCGGGTTCGCCGCCCGGCTGCTGGTCCCGGTCATCACCCGCGGCGCCAGCCTGGGTGTGCTCGGCCTGTACCGGACCGCGCCCGAGCCGTGGACGCTGACCCAGATCCGGCTGGCCCGGATCGCGGCCAGCCAGCTCGCGGCCACGCTGGACCGGCTGCTGCCGGGTAGCTGACGGTCCGCGGCTCGGCCAGGCCGCCGGTCAGGTGGTGAGGAGCACCTTGCCGACGTGCTGCTGGCCTCCACCAGCCGGTGGGCCTCGGCCGCCTCGGCCATCGGCAGCACCCGGTCGACCACCGGGCGGACCCGCCGGCCTCGAGCGGCGGCCAGACGTGCTCCCGGGTCGAGGCGACGATCGCCGCCTTCTCCTCGGCCGGCCGGGCCCGCAGGCCGGTGGACAGCACCGCGCGCGCTTGCGCATCAGCAGGCCGAGGTCGAGCTCGGCCTTGGTGCCGCCCTGCAGCCCGATCACGGCGAGCCGCCCGTCGGTGGCGAGCACCTCGAGGTTGCGGGGAGGTACTCCGCGCCCATGTTGTCGAGCACGACGTCGGCGCCCCGGCCGTCGGTGGCGGCCCGGACGACCTCGACGAAGTCCTGCTCCCGGTAGTCGACGAGGATCTCGGCGCCGAGCTCCCGGCAGCGCGCCAGCTTCTCGGCCGAGCCGGCGGTCACGGCGACCCGGGCGCCCAGCACCCGCCGAGCTGGACGGCCATCGTGCCGATGCCGGAGGCGCCGCCGTGCACGAGCAGCGTCTCGCCGGGGCGCAGGGCGGCCAGCATGAACACGTTGGACCAGACCGTGCAGGTCACCTCGGGCAGCGCGGCCGCCGTGACCAGGTCGACCCCGGCGGGCACCGGCAGCAGCTGCCCGGCCGGCACCGCCACCTGCTCGGCGTAGCCGCCGCCGGAGAGCAGGGCGCACACCTCGTCGCCCACCGACCAGCCCTCGGTCCCCGCGCCGAGCGCCACGACCCGTCCGGAGCACTCCAGCCCGGGGTACGGCGAGGCGCCCGGCGGCGGGGCGTAGTTGCCCTGCCGCTGGAGCAGGTCCGCGCGGTTCACCGCGGTGGCCGCGACCGCGACCAGCACCTCACCGTCGGCGGGCACCGGATCGGGGACCTCCGCCCAGGCCAGCACCTCGGGTCCACCTGGCTCGGTCACGACGACGGCGCGCATGGTGCCCCACCCTAGGCAGCGGCGCCGGCAGCGACTCGCCGGGGACCCTCAAGGACCGGTCAAGGGCGGCCGAAGCACTGCTATCGGCTCAGAACGTCCTTAACTATGGCCCGGCGGAGGGTTCTTCATGCTGCGTGACGTCGGAGTGCGCACCAAGCTCCTCGCTGTTCTTGCCATCCCCACGGTGCTGCTTGTCGTGCTGACCGCCCTGCTGGTCGGCGGGCAGGTCACCGCCGCCGGTCGCGCCGGGCAGGTCAACGCCCTGACCGACGTCGCCGTCCAGGTCAACCGCGTCGTGCACAGCCTCCAGGAGGAGCGCAGCGCCACACTGGTCTACCTGCAGGCTCCCGATGCCACCGGCGCGGCCCGGATCGCGGGTCAGCGGCAGTTCACCGACCAGCAGCTGCGCCGGCTGCGCGCGCTTGTCGACGACTCGCCCGTCGAGCAGATGGCCGACGCCGTCGGGACCGCCGTCGCCCGTTCGGCCGCCGCCCACGCCGAGATCGGCTCGGCCCGCAAGTCCGTCGACGCGGGCCGGTACTTCGCCACCGAGGCCGACGTCTTCTACACCAAAGTCATCCGCGCCGACCTCGACCTGCCCGGCGTGATCGCCTCCTCAGGCACCACCGAGCTGACCCAGCGGCTGCAGGCCTACTCCGCACTCTCCAGCGCGATCGAGTACGCCGCGCACGAGCGGGACCTGGTCGAGGTCGCCCTGCTGCGCGGCACCCTGACCGAGGCAGACTTCGCGCTCAGCTCGGCCCTGGTCGCCCAGCAGCGTCAGGCGCTGCAGGACTTCCAGCGGGACGCGCCCAGCCTGTTCTTCGCCCGGCTGGACGACGCGCTCGCCAAGTCCCAGGTCTTCGAGATCGACCAGGTACGCCGGGCACTGCCGGACCTGCTCAAGGGCCGGGACCCGGCCGTGGGCCGCTCGGTCGGGTGGGTCGCCGCCGCGAACTCCCGGATCGCGCCGATGACCAGCTCCGAGACCGCGGTCGTGGCCGACATCGCCACCGTCGCCGCCGCCACCCAGAACTCCCAGGAGCGACGTTCGCTGCTGCTGGTCGTCGGCTCGCTGCTGGGCCTGGGTCTGGCCCTGATGCTGGCTGTCAGCCTCGCCCGCCGGATCACCCGGCCGCTGCGCCGCCTCACGGTCGCCGCCGGTGAGATCGGTGCCGAGCTGCCGCAGATGGTCGAGCGGATGCTGACCCCGGGCGAAGGCCCGGGCGTCGTCGTCCAGCCCATCGTGGTCGAGTCCCGCGACGAGATCGGACGGCTGGCCGAGGCGTTCAACACCGTCAACGACGTCACCGTGCAGGTCGCCCAGGAGCAGGCTGCACTGCGCGCCAGCATCGCCGAGATGTTCGTCAACGTCGCCCGGCGCAACCAGGTCCTGCTCGGCCGCCAGCTGTCCCAGCTGGACAAGATGGAGGCCCGCGAGGAAGACCCCGATGTCCTCGACAGCCTCTTCAAGCTCGACCACCTGGCCACCCGGATGCGACGCAACGCCGAGAGCCTGCTGGTCCTCGCCGGGATCGACTCCACCCGCCGCCTGCGCAGCACGCTGCCGCTGTCCGACGTCATCCGCACCGCGGTGGGTGAGATCGAGGCGTTCGACCGCATCGACCTGTCGATGTCGGAGGACCCCGAGGTCTCCGGCCGGCACGCGCTCTCGGTGGCCCACCTGCTCGCCGAGCTGCTCGAGAACGCGACCCACTTCTCCAACCCGGACACCCGTGTCGTCGTCTCCGCGTCGGTCAGCGGTCACGGTGTGGACGTCACCGTCACCGACTACGGCCTGGGCATGTCCGAGGCCGAGCTCGGCGACGCGAACGGCAAGATCGCTCACCCCCCGGTGGCCGAGATCGCGGTCTCGCAGCGGCTGGGCCTGTTCGTGGTCGGCCGGCTGGCCGCACGGCTCGGGGCAACCGTCGAGCTGCGGCGCGGCCGGGCCGCCGGCACCGTGGTCGCCGTCGCCCTGCCGACCACCGTCTTCGAGGGGATGGCCGCCCCCGAGCCGGTCGAGGAGGTCGCGGCGCCGTTCTTCGAGCCGGCCGACGCCGCCGACGGCGAGTCGGCAGCCGAACCCGCCGAGATCGAGGTCGAGTCGGAGACTCCGGTCGAGACATCGCCGCAGCCCCCGGACGTCGAGGACGTCCAGGACGCGTCCGTTCCCGCCGAGCCGGCACGCCGGGGCCTGCTGCGCCGCGGCCGTCGCCGGGCGCCGGCCCCCGTCGCCGAGCCGGTCGAGGTGTCCGAGCCGGTCGAGCTCCACGAGCCGGTCGAGCCGGCAGAGGCAGCCGAACTGACCCCGGACCCGGACGACGTGGTAGCCGCAGCCGAGCTGCCGTTCGCCGAGCCCGAGCCCACCGACGAGCCGGCCGAGCCGCTGGCCGAGGTCCCCGAGATCGCCGTCGCGCAGCCGACCGAGAAGCGTGGCCGTCGTGGCCTGCTGGGACGTCGCCGCGCACCTGCTGCTGCGCCGGCACCGGTCGAGGAGACCGACGGCGACGCGGATCCCGACCTGTTTGCGTTCGACCCCGACCCGGTCGCCGAGGTCGTCGAGCCCACCCGGAGCCCGAGCCGGCGCTGGCGGAGCCCGAGCTGGCGGAGACCGAGCCCGAGCCCGAGCCGGTGCTGGCGCAGCCCGAGCCCGAGCCCGAGCCGGCGCCGGAGACCACCGTCCCCGTCAGATACGCCCCGGCCATCGACGTCCTCCCCAGCCGCACCGCGAAGACCAGCAGGTTCGGCCGGAACCGCCAGGTCGTGCCGTCCGGACCTGGCCGCGCCGCCCCCGCCCCGACCGCCGAGGTGGCGCCGGCGCCGATGCCGGTGCCGGTCCCTGCGCCGCCTCCGGTCGAAGCTGCACCTGTTCCCGAGCCGGCTCCCCTCGACGAGCTGCTCGCGCCGGCCCCGAGCGCCGAGCTCGTCCCGGCCCCGGCCCCGCCAGTCCCGGCTCCAGTCCCGGCCCCGGCTCCCGAGGTGCCCGCGGCACCCCCGCAGGAGGCTGGACCGCCCGCTCTCCCGATCACCCCGATGCCCCGCCGGGCGCCGGCGCCCGTCCCGGTGGCAGCTGCCTCGGCGCCCCTTCCGGACCGCCGCGCCAGCGAAGCGTCGGCTGCCGCTGCCGCTGCTGCCCGGCCGCCACGCCGGCGCCGCCGGACCTCGACCACGTGGCCACCCAGGCGCAGATGCACTCGTCGGCGCTGTCCGAGCTGCGCGGCCTGTACGAGCCGTCGTTCACCCCCGCGGTCGCACCGCCGGCTGCGACCGAGGTGCCGGCCGATGGGCTGACCCGGCGTACGCCGAAGGCCGCGATCGAGACGACCGGGCCGGCGTCGCCCGCGGCACCCGCCCGTTCCCGCAGTGCTGCCGAGGTCCGCGGGATGCTCTCCGGCTTCCGGGCCGGTGTCGAGCGCGGCCGCGACTCGGCGTCCGACGGTCCTGCTGCCGACGCCACCAGCGACTCCCCGACCAGCTGACCCTCGAGACGAAGGACGTAGCGACGTGACCACCCTCAGCACCGAGGCGGCCAACTTCAGCTGGCTGCTCGGCAACTTCGTGAAGAGCGTGCCCGGGGTCCAGCACACGCTGGTCGTCTCGGCCGACGGCCTGCTGATGGCGATGTCCGACGACGTCGACCGCACGCAGGGCGACCAGCTCGCGGCCATCGTGTCCGGGCTGTCCAGCCTGACCCGCGGCGCTGCCCGCCAGCTCGGCGCCGGCGAGGTGCGGCAGTCGATCGTGGAGATGGATCACCTGTTCCTGTTCACCACCAGCATCAGCGACGGCTCGGTCCTGGCGGTCGCGGCCGACGCCACCTGCGACGTCGGGATGGTGGGCTACGAGATGACCCTGCTGGTGACCCGGGCCGAGGCGACCATGACGCCGCAGCTGGTGAGCGAGATGCGCTCCCGGCTGCGGGTCGGTGGCGTGCCGCGGCCCGTGGGCGCGGAAGGGTGACCCGCGGTGACCGACGAGACCGCTGACGGCCCGGAGCGCCGCGCGCACGACCTCTACGACGAGGACGTCGTCGAGGACTCGCGCGTCGTCCGGCCGTACGCGCTGACCCGCGGTCGCACCCGACCCGGCCGCAGCGATCTCCCCTTGGAGGCGCTGGTCCGTGGTGTCGAGGGCGCGGAGGACCTGGCGAGCACGCCCGAGCGCCGGCGCATCCGCGAGCTGAGCACTGCCTCGATCCTTTCGGTCGCCGAGCTGTCGGCGCACCTGTCCCTGCCCATCGGCGTCGTGCGCGTCCTCGTCGGTGACCTCGCCGACGACAGCCTCGTCGTCGTCCACACCGGTTCGTCGTCGGCGGCTCCAGCCGCTACCAACCTCAAGGTCCTGGAGAGTGTTCTCAATGGCATTTCCTCGCTCTGACGTCGCCGCGCTGCCGGCGCAGCAGGTGCCGGCGGAATCTGCCCCGGCCGCTCCCGTCACGGTCAAGATCGTCATCGCCGGTGGCTTCGCCGTCGGCAAGACGACCTTCATCGGGTCCATCTCGGACATCGAGCCGCTCTCGACCGAGGCTGCGATGACCGAGCACTCGGTGGGCGTCGACGACGCCGGCGGCGTGTCGGACCGTAAGACCTCCACCACCGTCGCGATGGACTTCGGCCGGATCGCCCTGCCGGGTGACCTCTGGCTGTACCTGTTCGGCACCCCGGGCCAGGACCGCTTCCACTTCATGTGGGACGACCTGATCACCGGCGCCATCGGGGCGGTCGTGCTGGTCGACACCGATCGGCTCGAGCAATGTTTCGACGCCGTCGACTACTTCGAGGCGCGGCAGATCCCGTTCGTGCTGGCGGTCAACTGCTTCGAAGGTGTCGCCAAGCACGACCTGGACTCGGTCCGGGAGGCGCTCGCCATCCGTCCGGAGGTGCCCGTCTTCTACACCGACGCGCGTAACCGCGCGGCCACCAAGCAGGCGCTCATCACCCTGGTGACTCTCGCGATGTCGCGGATGCAGGGCTGACCCCAGCCCCGACCTGGTGCTGATGGACATCACCATGCCCGGCACGGGCGGTATCGAGGCCACCCGCACGCTGGCCTCGACCCCGGGCGGTCCGGTGGTGTTCCTCTGCTCGACCTACGCCGCCTCTGACCTCCCGCCAGCGGCCGCCGAGGCCGGCACCGCCACCCCCGCCGGCTGACGAGGACCGTCAGACCAGCTCGGGCACCCTCAGGTGCGCGAGCACGAGATCGAACTCGGCGACGTCCCGAATCTTGGCGCCGGTGGCCTTCGCCACCCGGCCGCGGAGCTTTCGCCGCGGTCTCTCGGCTGCCCTCCATGGCCGCCCGACCGTCCCAGGTCACGGAGGAGACGGCCCGGCCCGAGCGCCGGTCCACCATCAGGCTCGCGCTGCAGAAGCCAGCCATCGCCTCGGCGGTGGGAAGCACCTCGGAACGGAACCGCTCGATCGCCTCGTCGACGCGCCCGGGCTCCGTCTGCAGCCAGGTGCAGCGCACGCAGGTGCTGTCAGTGGTGCGGTGGTCCCGGTGAAGTACCGCGATCTCCCACTCCTCCACCTGTGGGCTGCCGCCGAGGACCTCGCCGGCCTGCTCACGCATCGGGCGCAGCGCCGCGTCGGCTGCGCGCATCGACTGCTCGTCGGTCCAGGCGCTGGTCGCGATGCAGCGCCCGGCCTCGCGGTCAACGAGCATCGACAGGCCGATACAGCCGTCCATAGCCATGATCGTCGGCATGACCTCCTCCGTGACGTACCGGATGCCTGCGTCGACCTCGGTCTTGCGGGCCTGGAATGTCGTAGAACGCGCGTGCACGGCCACCATCGCCTCTCGCAACGGGCGGCGCCCCGCCGGCACCGCCGGACATTGCTCACCCTGCTCCCGACCGCTGGCCTTGGCAATGGCTTAACCAGTGGTTGCGCCGTCAGTATGTGAGAGTGCGATCGGCCGCGAAGGCGAGCTCCACGAGACGATTCGGCATCGCGAACTCCGCCGGCTTGCCGTGCAGGTCCGCCTCGGTCACGCCGCGCGCCTTGCTGGACATGCCGGAGACGTAGAAGCGCCCGCCGCCGGCCACGACCGCGTCGTAGGACTCTCGTAGCGAGCCCGTTCCCAGGCCGCTGAGGGTCTCGAGCACCGCATCCCGGATCAACTGCACGGCATCACCCGCCAGGAACACGCTGACCTCGTGGCCTTCCTCTACCCCCGCTCGGGACACGAGAAGGCCCAGCGCGGCCCGGGTCGGCGACTCCGGGCCACAGGTGATGTGGACGAGTAACTTTCCCATTCTCGACTCCCCTTGGTCAGGCATCGTGATGTCCGCTGGTTGCCGAATGCAAGATCGCCTGCGTCGGCGACCGCGTCAAGAGTGGTGGCTCGCCGACTGAGCGGCTCAGATCGAGGAGGCGGCGTCCATGCCGCGCTCGAGCTGGTGCAGCGGGTCCCGAATCGGCCATACCAGCACCTCGCGTGCGCCGGCCGCGGCGTACTCGGCGAGGACCTCTGAACAGCGCTGGGCGCTGCCGATGGGGAGATCCGGAAGTTGCCCAGGATCACGGTTCAGTGCTGGCGCCAGAACATCGGTGAGCACGTGCTCCGCCTCACGGCGGCTGTCGGTGACGAACAGCCACATCGTGGCGATCGCATCGGGGAAGTCGTCCGGCTCTCGACCAGCAGCCCGTAGGTGGTCGTCGAGTCGGATCCGGGCGGCGCGGTACTGGTCCGGCGTCGCGTTGTACGCCGAGGCGAACCAGCCATCCGCCACTGCCGCCATGGCGGCGAGCCGTCGATCGGATCCCCAGCTGCCGAACCAGACCTGTGGGACACGGTCGGGTATCGGCAGGAGCCGCGCCTCGGCGGCGTAGTACGTCGCCGGGGTCGTCGCCTCACCGCGAACCAGCGCCCGGACCATTCGCAGCGCCTCGTCGAAGCGGGCCCATCGCTGCTCGAACGGGACGCCGACCGCCAGGTAGTCGGCGCGGCTCGACCCGGGGCCTAGACCGCCCACGACGGGGCCCTGCGCCAGGCTCGCGAGGGTGGTCAACATCTTGGCGACCACGACGGGGTGACGCACGACCGGCAGCATGATGCTGGTGGCCAGGGTCATGTCACCGGCCTCGGAGATGACGCTGGCGAGGGTCGTCGGGCCGTCCAGCCACGGCCTGCCCCAGATGAGGTGATCGTTGGCGGCCAGCGTCGTGTACCCCAGGTCTCGGGCCGTCCGGGTGTAGGTGCGCAGCTCCTCTCCTGTCGGCTGGCCCGCTCCCAGATCGGCCAACGGCAGGTGAACCCCTAGCCTCACGAGCCCTCCTCGGTTCCTTCGAGCACGGCGATCTCCCGCCAGCATGAACCCGTGAGGTCGCATCGCGCTCGGCGCTGGGTGAGCAGCCAGGCACGCCGATCATTCCGAGCGCAGGACGGCCGCGGGTCGCAGGGTCGATGCCCGGCGGGCTCGCCAGGCCGAGGACAGGTCCCGGCACCAGGCCGATCGCCCGTCAGCGTGGCTGCCATGACCCGACGCTGGCCGCGACCTGGTGCGGGGTCAGCCCGATCACCCGCCCGGCTGCCCCACCTTTAGGCGAAAGCGCCTGCTGCCCCCACCCGTCCCGGTAGTGCCAGCCTCCCCCCGTCGGCCCTGTTCTCGATGATCACGCTGGCGTGATCACCGGTCGCTGGGTGCGGCGAGCTCACCGCACCCAGCGACCACATGCCGCACCCAGTGCGCTGCCGGTAGCTCAGCTGCGGTCGCCATGAGGGCTCCTTCCGGCGGGGCGGCCGGGTGCCTCCGGCTGCGTCTGGAAAGTGCATCGCCCGGGAAGATGGGTACGACGACAGTGCTGACCAGCCGATCGCCTGCGTGCTGGCACCACCCGACCCAGGAGGGGAAGTCCCGTGCCGCTGCCTTCCCCGCGCGCCGCGGTACGCACGCTGCTCACCGGACACCCCGACGGCGCGGCCCCGTGGGTGCGGGCACTCGGCGACCCTGGAGATGCCGGCTGGTTCGGTCCCGGCTCGACCATCTGGTCGGTGCACGCCGACGCCGCGACCCTCGTCGGCGGGGTCCGCGCCCTGCTCGTGCAAGCCATGCACCCCACCGTGCTGGCCGGTTTCGACCAGCACTCCGGCTACCGGGAGGACCCCGAGAGCCGGCTGCAGCGCACCGCCGCGTTCGTCACCGTCACCACGTTCGGTACGTCGGCGCAGGCCGAGGCCGCGTGCCGGCGGGTGCGGCGGGCGCACGCACCGGTCCGCGGCCGCACCCCCGGCGGCGAGCCCTACGACGCCGGCGACCCCGAGCTGCTCGGCTGGGTGCACCTGGCCCTGGCCGACTCGCTCGCGGTCGCGGTGCAGCGCTACGGGCGCACCCGCTTCGACCAGGACGGCTACCTGGCCGAGATGGCCGTGGTCGGCGAGCACCTGGGGGCCGCGCACGTTCCGCGCGACCGGTCCGCGCTGGCCGCCACGTGGGCGCACTACCTGCCGCACCTCGCGGTGACGGACGCGACCACCGCGGCACACGCCTTCCTGCTGGACCCGCCGCTGCCGCTGCGGATCCGCCTGCCGTACCGGGTGATCGCCGCCGCGGCGGCCGCCTCGCTCCCGCCCGAGCTGCGCAGCCTGCTCGCCGGGCGGCCCGTGCTGCCAGAGCTGCCCGGTCGACTGGTCGGCCGCGCCGCGACCCGGCTGCTCGCCGAGGTCCTCGGCGAGAGCCCGGCCGCCCACGCGGCCCGCAACCGCCGGACTGCGGCAGCCTGATCACCGCAGCCTGATCACCGTGCGACCGGGCCGGGGTCACGCGAAGGGCAGCCGCCACGAGCCCACGGCCACCGACACCGCGGTCGCCACCAGGACGACCCCGACCGAACCCGCCAGCAGCACCCAGTCCCGCGCCAGCAACGGCTGCGGCCGGGCGACCGTGCGCGCCACGTCGGTGGCGCCGAACCCGCGGGCCTCCATCGCGGTCGCGAGGCGTACCCCTCGCCGTACGGCGGCGACCAGGACCGCCAGCACCGTGGCGGCGAATGCCCGCAGGTGCGCCACCGGCGACCACCCCGGGTCGAGTCCGCGGGCCCGCCGGGCCCGGGTGATCTGGTGCCAGTCGGCAGAGAGCAGCGGCAGCAGTCGCAGCGCCGCGAGCGCGCCGTAGGCGAACCGGGCCGGCGCGTGCCAGCGCTGAACGAGAGCGTCCGCGAGGTCCATCGGGTCGGTGGTCGCCAGCACCAGGACGCCGGGCAGCGCGATCGCCAGCAGACGCAGCGACACCGCGACCGCCGCGTCGACCGCATTCGACGACACCTCGAGCGGTCCCAGGTCGAGCAGGGTTCTGCCGCCGTCGACCACGATCAGGTTGGCCAGGGCCACCCCCGCCACGCCCAGCAGCAGCGGCCAGGTACGCCGGGCAAGGGTCCGCACCGAGACCCCGGTGGCCGGCACCAGTGCGAGCTCGATCGCCAGCAGCACCGAGGGGGTCACCGGGTCGAGGGACAGTAGTAGCCCGACCATCAGCACACCGGCGGCGCCGATCTTCGCTACCGGGTTGAACCGGGCCAGCGCGGCACCCGGGTCCGGCGCCAGCGGAACCAGCAGGCTCATCGGAGGGCGACGTTCGGAGCGAGGAACGAGCGGAGGCGGAGCAGGACCAGAGTCATCGGGTCATCGCCAGGGTGCGGTCGGCCAGCGCGTCGACCAGCGCCTCGTCGTGGGTCACCAGGACGAGCCCGCAGCCGGCGTCCCGCAGATCGGCGAGCAGTGCGACCAGCTCGGCCCAGGTGCGCGAGTCCTGCCCGAAGGTCGGCTCGTCTGCCACCACCACGCGTGGCGACGTCGCGATCGCCGTCGCCACCGACAGCCGGCGCTTCTCCCCGCCGGAGAGGGTGTACGGGTTGGCGGCGGCCAGCGGGGCAAGGCCGAGCCGGTCGAGCAGCTCGTCGGCCCGGGCGTGGGCTGCTGCGGCGGTGGCCCCGGCCCGCAGCGGCCCGACGGTCAGCTCGTGGCGGACAGTCGAGGTGACGATCTGGTGCTCCGGGTCCTGGAACACCGTGCCGACCCGGCGCACCAGGTCGGCGCCGCGCCACCGCCACAGCTGCCGCGGTGGTTGCGGCGGGTCCAGCGCGGCCTCCGCGCGCACCTCGCCGCCGGTCGGCCGCAGCAGGCCCGCGAGCGACAGCGCGAGGGTCGACTTGCCCGCACCGTTCGGCCCGGTCAGCGCAAGGGCCGACCCCGCGTGCACCGCGACGTCGGTGGCTGGCAGGGCATCGCGCGCCGTCCCCGGGTACCGGAACCGGACACCTTCGGCGGTGACCAGCGCAGGCCCCGCGACGGACACCGCCCTCCGTCGTACGGCGGGATGCCGGCCGGGAACCCAGACCCCGCGCGCTGCCAGTGCCGCGCCCTGCGCCCCGAACACCTCGTCCGGCGGGCCGTCGGCCAGTACGCCGCCGCCGGGCTCGAGCACCACCGCGCGGGTGACCAGGTCGACCACCTGCTCGACCCGGTGCTCCACGATGACGGCGGTGGCCCCGGACTCGTCCAGCACGCGGCTCAGCACCTGGCGCACCAGCGCGACGCCGTCCGGGTCGAGGTTCGCGGTCACCTCGTCGAGCAGCAGCAGGCCGGGGCGCAGCGCGAGGATCCCGGCCAACGCCAGCCGCTGTTGCTCTCCACCGGACAGCGCCGCCGTCGACGCGTCGCGTCCGTACGGGAAGCCGGTCGCCGCCAACGCCCCGTCGACCCGGCGCCAGATCTCCGCGGTGGCGACGCCGCGGTTCTCCAGGCCGAAAGCCACGTCGTCCCCGGCCCGGCCCATCACCAGGGCCGACTCCGGGTCCTGCAGCACCAGGCCGGCCCGCGCCCGCGCCTGCCGGGCCGTCCGTCCGTCGAGCCGGACCTCGCCCTCCTGCTCGCCGGCGTCGGCCGGGTCGAGCAGGCCGGCCAGCGCCGCGAGCAGCGTGCTCTTGCCGGCCCCCGACGGCCCGAGCAGCAGCAGCCGCTCCCCGGGCACGATCTGCAGGTCGAGCCCGCGCAGCGCCCACGCCTTGCGGCCGCCGTGCCGCCAGCCCCAGTCCCGGACGTCGACCGCCACAGCCTGATCGAGTGGACGCTCTGTCACCGGACCCGCCGCAGAGGTGGTGCGTCGGCGTCCACCCGAGGGGTCAGACCCGGGCCTGGTCGGCGCCGGACGGGAACGGCGACAGCACGCCGGTCCGGGCCAGCGCCCGCACCAGCAACCACGAACCTGCCCCGGCAATCACTGCTGCGCTGACGGCGAGCAGCCCGGCGTAGCTCAGCTGCCATCCGCCGGACCACGGCTCGTAGTAGAAGAGGATGTCGAGCATCGCGGCGGCGAGCCCGGCGACCGCACCGGCGAGCAGGGCAGTCGTCAGCCGCCACGACCGGTAGAGCGCGAAGGCGAACACGATCTCGGCGGCGGCGCCCTGCACCAGGCCGTACGCCACCACCGACAGGCCCCACGAGGTCCCGAGCAGCGCGGAGACGACGGCCGCGACCAGCTCGGTGTAGATCGCGGCGCCCCGCTTCCGGATCACCAGGGCACCGAGCACGGCCGGTGTCAGCCACACGCCGTACATGAAGCCCTGCGCGGGCGGGAAGCCGGTGAACGCCGGCGACATGGTGTTCCAGAGGTTGCCCCAGGCCCAGAACACGACGCCGAACGCGACTGCGATCGCTGAGGCGACGACGATGTCGACGGTGCGCCAGCGGCCGGTCGCCGGCTGCGTGCCGACGGTGCTGTCCTCGGTGCTGCGGGTGGTGGTGGTCATCTGCTCGCTCCTGTCCGGGTGGACGGGGGCGGCCGTGCTCTGAGCACCGGTGTCGATCCAGCGCGCCGGGACGCGACGGACGGCACAGGTGGTAACCGACTCCCTGCGCTGGCATTACCCAGATCAGGTTGGAGGGTCTGCGGGCGAACCCGCACTCTCAGCGCGTCAGCGCTCCCCTGTGGTTCAGGTGGTGTTGCGCTCCCGACGCTAGCACGGCGGCAGCGGCCGCCCCCGCCCTCGCCCGGCGTCCTGGTCGCGGCGCCGGCCCGGGGGAGCGCGCCGGGTTGCCGGGGATAGGGGCGGGGGGTATGGTTCCCTAACGGAGATACCCCAGTGGGGTAGACGGGTGTGGAGGCGACGATGGTGACGTACGGGTACAGCGACCGCAAGGACAGCCACCTCAAGCGGCTGCGCCGGGTCGAGGGCCAGGTCCGCGGCCTGCAGCGGATGGTCGAGGCCGACAAGTACTGCATCGACATCCTCACCCAGGTGTCGGCCGCCACCAAGGCGCTGCAGTCGTTCTCCCTCGAGCTGCTCGAGGAGCACCTGTCGCACTGCGTCGTCGAGGCCGCGCAGCGCGGTGGCACCGAGGCCGAGGAGAAGGTCCGCGAGGCCTCCGAGGCCATCGCCCGACTCGTCCGCAGCTGACCACCCCCGACAGTCCGACCCTGAGACGGAGCACCGCCATGACCAGCACCGCGACCTACGACGTCACCGGCATGACCTGCGCCCACTGCGTCCGCGCCGTGACCGACGAGGTCTCGGCGATCCCTGGCGTGCACGGCGTCGACATCGACCTGGTAGCCGGCGGCACATCCGCCGTCCGGGTCGTCAGTGAGGCAGCCGCTGACCGAGCAGGCCGTCCGCGACGCGATCGACGAGGCCGGCTACGAGCTGGTCGGTACGTCGTGAGGCCGGCCGCCACCCTGGCCGCGTTCGCCGCGGGTCTGACGGTGGTCTTCGCCGCCGCGCTCGGTCTCGGCAGCGCCGTCGGGCCCGTGGTGGCCGAGCAGCCGAGGTCCGCACATGCCGGCGACACCATGACGTCCGCCGAGGATGAGGCGCCGGCCGGTTCCGCGCTGCCCGGGCTCGCCGTCTCGGAAGCCGGCTGGACCCTGCACCTCGCCGACGGCTCGTCGGCCCCCGGCCCGGCCCGACCGTTCCGGTTCACGGTCACCGGCCCGGACGGCGATCCCGAGACGGCCTACCGGCGCACCCACACCAAGGAGCTCCACCTGGTCGTGGTCCGCCGCGACCTGTCGTCGTTCCAGCACGTGCACCCGGTCCGCGCCGACGACGGCAGCTGGTCGGTGCCGCTCGACCTCCCCACCGGCGGCAGCTACCGGGTCTTCGCCGACTTCCGGCCCGCCGCCCTCGACCGCACGATCACCCTCGGCGCCGACCTCTCGGTGCCCGGCTCCTTCGCACCGACACCGCTGCCCGCGCCGAGCCTGACGACGTCCACGACGGACGGGTACGACGTGACGCTGGCCGGCACGCCGGCCGCCGGCCGCGAGAGCGACCTCGTCTTCTCGGTCAGCCGGGCCGGCGTACCGGTGACCGATCTGAAGCCGTACCTCGGTGCCTACGGTCACCTGGTCGCCCTCCGCGCCGGCGACCTGGCGTTCCTGCACACCCATCCGGCCGGTCACCTCGGGCAGGGCCGCACCGGCGGTCCCGACGTCACCTTCGGCACGACGTTCCCCACGGCGGGCAGCTACCGGCTGTTCCTCGACTTCCGGGTCGGTGGCGCCGTGCGCACCGCTGCCTTCACGGTCGACGTCGGGAAGGCGCCATGACCGAGCACGTCGTCGAGCTCGAGATCGGCGGCATGACCTGCGCGTCCTGCGCGAACCGGATCGAGAAGAAGCTCAACCGGATGGACGGCGTCGTCGCCACCGTCAACTACGCGACCGAGAAGGCGCGGGTCACCTACGCCGACGCCATCAGCACCGACGACCTGCTCGCCACCGTCGCGCGCACCGGCTACACCGCAACGGTGCCGGCGCCCGAGCCGGCCCCCACCGGCCCGGACGCTGCGTCGGCGGACGACGACGACGTCACCGCCGAACTGCGGCGGCGCGTGGTGGTGACCGCCGTCCTCACCGTCCCGGTGCTGCTGCTGTCGATGGTGACGGCATTCCAGTTCGACTACTGGCAGTGGCTGACGCTCACCCTCGCGGCCCCCGTCGTCACCTGGGGCGCCTGGCCGTTCCACCGCGCGGCACTCACGACCATGCGGCACGGTGCCTCCACGATGGACACCCTGGTCTCCCTCGGTGTCGCCGCCGCCTTCGGCTGGTCGCTGTACGCGCTGTTCCTCGGCGGCGCCGGCGAGCCGGGTATGTCGATGTCGTTCACCCTGGTGCCGTCCCGCGGCTCGGGCGCCGACGAGATCTACCTCGAGGTCGCCTCTGGCGTCACGCTGTTCCTGCTGCTCGGCCGCTACCTGGAGGCGCGCGCCCGGCGACGCTCCGGCGCCGCACTGCGTGCGCTGCTGTCGATGGGCGCCAAGGACGTCGCGGTGCTCCGCGACGGCAGCGAGGTGCGCATCCCGGTCAGCGAGCTGACGGTGGGCCTGGAGTTCGTCGTACGACCGGGGGAGAAGGTCGCGACCGACGGCGAGGTCGTTCGGGGCACCTCGGCCGTCGACGTGTCGATGCTGACCGGCGAGCCGGTGCCCGTCGAGGTCGGGCCGGGCGATGCGGTCGTCGGCGCGACGGTCAACGCCGGGGGAAGGCTCGTCGTCCGGGCCACCCGGATCGGCGCCGACACCCAGCTCGCGCAGATGGCCCGCTTGGTCGAGGACGCGCAGAACGGCAAGGCGCGGGTGCAGCGGCTGGCCGACCGGGTGTCCGGTGTCTTCGTGCCGGTGGTCATCGCGCTGGCGGTCGCGACCCTCGGCTTCTGGCTCGGCACCGGTGCGAGTGCCGAGCTGGCGTTCACCGCGGCCGTCGCGGTGCTGATCATCGCCTGCCCGTGCGCACTCGGCCTCGCGACGCCGACCGCGCTGCTGGTCGGGACCGGGCGCGGGGCACAGCTCGGCATCCTGATCAAGGGCCCGGAGGTGCTGGAGCAGACCCGGCGGGTCGACACCGTGGTTCTCGACAAGACGGGCACGGTCACGGCCGGCCGGATGCAGCTGGTCGACGTCGTCGCAGCCACCGGCACGGACCGCGTCGAGGTGCTCCGGTTGGCGGGCGCGCTCGAGTCGGCCAGCGAGCACCCGGTCGCGTCGGCGGTCGTCACCGCGGCTGTCGCCGAGGTCGGCGCGCTGCCCGAGGTGCGCGAGTTCGCCAACGTCGCGGGCCTCGGTGTGCAGGGCGTCGTCGAGGGGGCCGACGGTGCGACCCACGCCGTGCTGGTCGGTCGGCCGCGGCTGCTCGCCGAGTGGTCGCAGCCGCTGCCGCCCGAGCTGGCCGAGCACCTTGCTGCCGCCGAGGCGCAGGGCCGCACCGTGGTCGGCGTCGGCTGGGACGGCGCGGCCCGCGGGCCTGCTCGTCGTCGCCGACACGGTGAAGCCGACCAGCGCCGAGGCGATCCGTCGGCTGCGCGGCCTCGGCCTGCGGCCGGTGCTGCTCACCGGCGACAACGCCGAGACTGCGGCCGCGGTTGCCGGCGAGGTCGGTATCGACCCCGCCGACGTGATCGCCGGCGTGCTGCCTGCCGGCAAGGTCGACGTCGTACGCCGGTTGCAGGGCGAGGGCCGGGTGGTCGCGATGGTCGGTGACGGGGTCAACGACGCCGCGGCCCTCGCGGCCGCCGATCTCGGGCTGGCCATGGGAACCGGCACCGACGTGGCGATCGAGGCCTCCGACCTGACCCTGGTGCGGGGCGACCTGCGCGTGGCGGCCGACGCCATCCGGCTGGCCCGTGCCACGCTTCGGACCATCAAGACGAACCTGCTGTGGGCCTTCGGGTACAACGTCGCCGCGCTGCCGCTGGCAGCGGCCGGGCTGCTGAACCCGATGATCGCCGGTGCTGCCATGGCGCTGAGCTCGGTGCTGGTCGTCACGAACAGCCTGCGGCTGCGGAGGTTCGAGCCAGCGTGACCGACCTGACCGTGCTCCCCGACTCCCTGCGCGCCCACTGGTCCACCTGGACCGGTGCCACCGGCGCCGAGCTCGCCGTCCTCGGCGCGCCCGGCCCGCCGACCGTGGTGGTCGTCTCCTCCACCGCACGCAGCCGCCCGGGCTGGGACGGCGCGGTGCACGCCGTCACCGGCATCGCCGACCCGATCGGCAACGCCGTGGTGTCGGTGCCGCCCGGGTACGACGAGCGGTCCCGCGCGCTGGTCACCGGCGGCGGCGACGTCGATGCCCTGCGCGCAGCGCTGCCGGGGCTGTTGGGGCAAGCCCGATCACGTGGTCTACCGCGGTGTCTGCCGGTGGGCGGTCGACGTCCCGTCCGCCGAGCAGCTGCCGGACGTCGGGCAGTGGCTGCCTGCGGAGGACCCCCGGGTGCCCGGCTGGCTCAAGCCGTTCGGCGGTGAGGTGCTGGTCGTCCTCGACGACGACAGTTACGTCGCCGGAGTAGGGCTCAAGCGGCACGACGAGCACGGCCAGGAGATCTCGGTCGGCACCGAAGAGGCAGCGCGTGGCCGTGGGTTGGCCCGACGGCTGGTCGCCCAGGCAGCCCGGACGCTGCTCGCGGGCGGCGTCATCCCGACGTACCTGCACGACCCGGCCAACGTCGCGTCGGCGAAGGTCGCGGACGCCGCCGGCTTCCCGGACCGCGGCTGGACCGCGATCGGCATCGCCGCGCCGCGCGAGATGGCCGAGGCAGCCGGCGAGGACGGCTGACCCGGTACCGTCAATTGATGGCCGGATCTGCTCGCATCACCGGCCGAGGCGGGGTCGCCTAGCGGCCGATGGCATGCGCCTTGAAAGCGCACAACGGGCAACCGTTCGTGGGTTCGAATCCCACCCCCGCCGCCGAGTATGTCGAGATGCCAGCCCCGGCTCCGTCCAAGCATCGAATCAACAGACAACACCGGAGGATGGCTCCCATGACACACGTGAAGCGTTTCGACCACATCGGCATCACCGTCGCCGACCTCGACTCTGCGACGGCGTTCTTTGTCCTCCTGGGTCTCGAGGTCGAGGGCACCGGATCGGTGGAGGGCGAGTTCGTGGAGACCGTCTGCGGCATCCCGGGCGCGCGCTGCGAGATCGCGATGCTGCGACCGCCCGACGGGGGGTCCCGGCTGGAGCTCGCGAGCTTCGTCACCCCCGACCACGTGCCCGGGTCGCCCACGGCGATGGCCAATGAGCTCGGCCTGCGCAACGTCTCCTTCGAGGTCGGTGACCTCCAAGAGGCCGTCGATGCGGTGGCTGCGGAAGGCTACGCGCTGGTCGCCGGCATCGGTGAGCACGAGAACACCGTGCGGATGGCCTACGTGCGCGGTCCCGACGGGATCATCGTGTCCTTGTTCGAGCAGATCGGCTGACGCGGTCGGCCTCCCATTACACTTGATCGCGTGCGCCGCATCTTCGCCACCAGCTTTGCCTCCGGCTATACCCTCGACGTGGCGAAGCTGAAGAAGAAGGGCGGCACGAACGAGGGGCCGTCTGCGCAGGTCAATGACCCGCCGCTGCCGCTAGGTCCCTGACCCGTGTCTGCACAGGACCACTTCGCCGAGTTCGTCGACCGACTGGCGGCCAACCTGGACGCCGCGGTCCCGGCGCGAGCGGCCGACCTGGCCGCCAGCGTGCACCTGTCACGGTCCCACTTCGAGCGGGTCATCGCGGCCGTAGCGGGGGAGTCGCCGACGCGGTTCCGCAGTCGGGTGCTGATGGAGCGCGCGGCCTATCGGATGATCGTCACCGACGACACGCTGCTCGATATCGCGACGGCAGCCGGCTTCACCTCGCACGAGGCATTCACCCGTGCCTTCCGGCGCGCCTACGGGTTGGCGCCGTCAACCTGGCGTAAGCGCCCGACGAAGTTCCAGCTCGGGGCCGCCAGCGGCGTGCACTTCCGACCACCGGGTGGTCTGCGGATACCCGCTCGGCAGAGGATGGACGGCATGGAACTCCTCACCGCGATGGTGACCCACCACGTGTGGGTCGTCGAGCAGCTGGTCGAGCGGGCGGGTCAGCTCACCGACGAGCAGCTCGACGCGCCCCTCCCGGCCAGGGTCGAAGGCATCGACGGTGAGTCGCTGCGGTGGGTCCTGTCCCGGTTGGTCGGCCAGATGGGCATGTGGTGCGCGGCCATGGACGACACGGCGTACGACTTCGCAGTCGAGGAGCACGAGTCCGCAGCGGCGATGCGCGAGCGGGTGGCGGTGACCGGCCCGCGATTCGTCGGGCACGTCCAGGCGGTCGCGGCCCAGGGAGGCTTCGACGAGACGTTCGTCGAGGCCTTTTCACCGCAGCCGATGGTCATGACGTACGGCGCGATGGTGGCCCACGTGCTCACTTTCGCGGCGCACCACCGGCTGCTCGCCGTGGCCAGGCTGCGTGAGCTCGGTGTCACCAACCTGGCTCTCGCGGACCCGAAGTACTGGCTCACCGAGCCGTTGCGCCGTGAGCCCTGAAGACAGCGAAACGGATCAAGCGCCGGACCGCGGCTCGGTCAGATGGTCGGTGTCATGGACACATACCATGAGAACGAGCTGAATCGAATCGGGCTCGACCGGACCCAGGGGACGTCGTGACGGCGCCGTGGGAGGAGCCGCTCGTCGGACGTGCTCCTGCTCCGCGGGTCGTGCCTGAGCCGCCGCGGCGTGGTGAGGCCGGCGGCGGCGAGTGCGGCCTCTGCCACGGCAAGGCGACAGCCCCGGTCTGGTCTGACGAGCACTGGACGCTGCACCCGCCGGTCGGCTGCAGCCTGCCGGGCACGGTCTGGTTGGCGAGCCGTGAGCACGTCGACTCGTTCGTCGACCTGGCACCGGAGTCGTTGGCTGCGTTCGGCTCGGTAGTCGCGCGGGTCGAGCGCGCAGTGCTCTCTCTCGGCGACGTCGGGCGCGTGCACCTCTACCGCTGGGGGGACACCGGCGCGCACTTCCACGTCTGGTTCATGCCTCGTCCCCTCGGCATGCTCGAGGCATATGGCGCCATGCTGCCGCTGTGGGAGGACGCCTTGCCCACATTGCCGGACGATGAGGTGCAGGCCGCGGCAGAGAAAGTCGCGGTCGCCATGGACCTGCTGTGACGGCGCCCGCGTCGACCACTCTGGCCCGTCGGCTCGGCACCGGCGACGCCGTCGTGATCGGCCTGTCGGCGATGATCGGCGCGGGAGTCTTCTCGGCGTTCGCGCCGGCCGCCGAAGCAGCCGGTACCGGGCTGCTGATCGGCCTGGCCGTCGCCGCGGTGGTCGCGACCTGCAACGCGCTCTCCTCCGCCCAGCTCGCCGTTGCGTATCCGACGTCCGGCGGCAGCTATCTCTACGGCCGCAAGGTGCTCGGTGAGTGGTGGGGGTTCCTCGCCGGCTGGGGTTTCGTCGTCGGGAAGACGGCATCCTGTGCGGCGATGGCGATGACCTTCGCGGCGTACGCCGTCCCGGGGCCGGAGTCGGCTCGGCGGGCGGCTGCGGTGGCCGCGCTGCGGTGCTGTGCGTGGCCAACCTGCGCGGCATCACGCGTACCGCCCAGCTCGCCCGGGTGCTGCTCGCGGTGACCACGGTCGCGCTGACGGCCTTCGTGGCGGTGGGGTGGACGTCGGACGTCGGCGCTGCCGACCTCGGCTGGTCCCCGGTGCGGATGGAGGCCTGCTCGGCGTGCTGCGGGCGGCGGGTCTCTTGTTCTTCGCGTTCGCCGGCTATGCGCGGGTGGCGACCCTTGGCGAGGAGGTGCGTCGTCCGGAGCTCATCGGTCGCGCAGTGCTGGTCGCGCTGGCGATCGTGGTGGTGCTCTACGCCGTCGTGGGTATCACCCTTCTCACGCTGCTCGGCCCCGACGGAACCGCGAGCACCGCCGCCCCGGTGCTGCTTGCGGCGGAGGGGCTGGGGCCGTCGTGGGTCGGACCCATGGTGCGGTCGGGCGGCAGCAGCCAGCCTCGGCGCGCTGCTCGCCCTGCTGGCAGGCATCGCGCGGACCGCGCTGGCGATGGCTCGCCATGGTGACCTGCCGCACGCCCTTGTCGTGCACCCCCGGCGCCGGATCCCCGACCGGGCGCTTCTCGCAGTGGCCGGCATGGCTGCCCTGGTGGTGGTGACGACCGGGCTGGAGGGAGCCATCGGGTTCTCGTCTTTCGGTGTGCTCGTCTACTACGCGGTCGCCAACCTCTCCGCCCTGCGTCAGCCCGCGTCGCAGCGCCGGTGGCCACGCGGGCTCAACCGTGCTCGGTGTCGCCGGCTGCTGCACGCTGGGGGTGACCCTGCCGGTGTCGGCCGTGGTCTCTGGCGTGCTGGTGCTCTCCGCAGGGCTCGCCGGGCGGCTCGTCGTGCTCAGACGCTCTCCCGTCACACGTCGCTGACGGCCGTGGCGCCCTCGATCGGCGAAGCCTCAGATCTGTCATACACGCCGAGACCTCGCAGGGAGGTCGGCCGGCCGGCTAGAGCCCTTGCCACTCGGGCTTGTTGGCGTAGGTCTCCCGGTAGTAGTCGACGAGTCGGAGCTGGCTTGCCGCGTCGTCGTCCAGCAGGACGGTCGCGTGCGGGTGCAGCTGCAGCACCGACGCGGGGCAGAACGCGGACACCGGCCCCTCGACCAGCTGCTGCACGGCCGACGCCTTGCCGGCACCACGCGCGATCAGCACGAGATGCCGCGCCTCGAGGATGGTGCCCAGCCCCTGGGTGAGCACGTGGTGCGGCACCTCGTCCGCTGCCTCGAAGAACCGTTCGTTGTCGGCGCGGGTGCGGGCGGTCAGGGTCTTGATCCGGGTCCGCGAGCTCAGCGAGGAGCCCGGCTCGTTGAACGCGACGTGACCGTCCGACCCGACGCCGAGCAGCTGCAGGTCGACACCTCCGGCGTCGGCGATCGCCCGCTCGTAGTCGGCGCACACCGCAGGCAGGTCGTCGGCCAGGCCGTCCGGTCCCATGATCGCGTCCGGCGCGAAGTCGACCTGCTCCTCCAGCTCGCGGCGGATCACCGACCGGTAGCGCTGCGGATGGTCGGCCGGCAGCCCGACGTACTCGTCCAGCAGGAACCCGTCGACTGCGCGCGAAGCTCACCTCGCCGGCGCTCGTACCGGCGGATCAGCTCGGCGTACACCACCAGCGGGCTGGACCCGGTGGCCAGCCCGAGGACCGCGGTCGGCTTGCGCGCCAGCAGCGCGACGACCGCGTCGGCGGCCAGCTCGCCGATCGTGGCGGCGTCCGGAACGATGACGACCTCCATGGCGCGGCGGTCCTCCCTACGTCGGTTCGCGGGTCGAGCACGTCGGTCGGCCAGCCAGCTGCCGCGGCGCATCACCCGGGTCAGCCGCAGGTCGTCGTCCACCACGACGACGTCGGCGTGCTGGCCGGCCGCGAGCGACTCCGACCCCGGTCAGCGCCGAGCGTCTGCGCGGGCGTGACCGAGGCCGCGGTGACCGCGTCCAGCAAGGGGATGCCGGCCTCGGCGACGCACCACCGCACGACGTCGAGCATCGTGGCCACGCCGCCGGCGATCGAGCCGCCGTCGGCCAGCCGCGCCGTACGGTCCTCCACCAGCACGTCCCGCCCGCCCAGGGTGTAGCTGCCGTCCGGCATGCCGCTGGCGGCCATCGCGTCGGTGACCAGGCAGATCGCCTGCGGCCCGACGAGGTCGAACAGCATCCGCACGGTGTCCGCAGCCAGGTGCACGCCGTCGCCGATGACCTCGAGCACCGCCTCGCCGCGGGCGGCCTGCGCCAGGCAGGCGGCCACCGGGCCGGGAGCCCGGTGGTGCAGCGGCGGCATGCCGTTGAAGACGTGCGTGACCAGCGGTCGCCCGCCCCGCGGCGCGGACTCGAGCGGCCGACCGGAGCGACGACCACGCCGTCGCCGCGTCGCAGTCGGTGTGCCCCAGGGCGGGCAGGATGCCGTGGCCGCCCAGCAGCGCGGGCAGCTGGATCACCGCCGCGGCGCTCGGGCGCGAAGGTCATCTGCGCGACCGCGCCGGGGGCCCCCGCCGACTCGGCCGCCAGCAGGACGGCCTCGACCAGCGCCGGGTCGACGTCGGTGAGAGCGGCGGGGTCCTGCGCACCGCGACGCTCGTGGGAGAGGAACGGGCCCTCCAGGTGGATGCCGGCCAGGTCGCCGTCGGCCACCAGCGCGGCGCAGGTGCGCACCCCCGCCACCAGCCCGTCGGCAGTGGCGGACACCAGGCTGCCGAGCAAGGTCGTGGTGCCGCTCGCGTGGTGGTGGCGCACCGCGGTCGCAGCCGAGTCAGCGTCCGCGCCGAACTCGCCGCCCGCTCCGCCGTGGCAGTGGACGTCGACCAGGCCGGGCAGCAAGGTGTGCCGGCCGGGCCCGGCATCGAAGATCGGTACGTCCAGCCAGTGCGCCGGCAGCTCGGACGCTCGGCCGGCGAACCGGATCCCGTCCCCCTCCACCACCAGTGCGCCGTCGTCGACGACGCCGGATGCGGTCACCAGACGCCCTCTCAGGAGCCAGGGCTGGGCGACGGTCACGCGAGCCATCATCTCCCGTCGACTTGGATAGGGTCCAAACTGGCCGAAAGCAGAACGTATCCATCCCAGGGAGCCGCCGTGACGTTCAACCCGGACAGCGACCTCCAACGGGAGGTCGCCGGACAGCCTGACGACTGGGCCGGCGTCGTCGCCAGGGTGCCGGAGCTCGCCGACGCCCTGCCCGGGGCCGGCGCGAGGGTGGCGGTCGTCGGCTGCGGGACGTCGTACTTCATGGCTCAGGCCTACGCCGCGCTGCGCGAGCGGGCCGGCCAGGGAGAGACCGACGCGTTCGCGGCCAGCGAGCACCGGCTCGACCGCAGGTACGACGCCGTGCTGGTGATCACCCGGTCCGGCACGACCACCGAGGTGATCGACGTCCTCACCTCGCTCCGCGGCCGCGACCTGGTCACCACGGCGATCGTCGCCACGCCCGGTACGCCGGTCACCGGGCTGGCCGACCGCACCATCCTGCTGCCCGAGGTCGACGAGAAGTCGGTCGTGCAGACCCGGTTCGCCACCTCCACCCTGGCGCTGCTGCGGGCATCCCTCGGCGAGGACCTCTCGGCCGCCGTCGAGGACGCCCGTGCCGTCCTGGCCGAGGACGAGGCGCAGTGCCTGGCCGGTCTGGCCGACGCCGAGCAGGTGACCTTCGTGGGTCGCGGCTGGACCATCGGGCTGGCCGCGGAGGCCGCCCTCAAGCTGCGGGAGTCGGCCCAGTTCTGGACCGAGTCCTACCCGGCGATGGAGTACCGGCACGGCCCGGTGAGCATCGCCACCGCCGGCCGGGCCACCTGGGCGCTGGGCGAGGTGCCGCCCGGCCTGGCGGAGCAGGTGCGGGGCACCGGCGCGCACTTCGAGAGCCGGGACGTCGATCCGCTCGCCGAGCTGGTGCGGGTGCACCGGCTCTGCCTCGCGAAGGCAAGACAGGCTGACCTCGACCCCGACCACCCGCGGCACCTCACCCGGTCGGTGCTCCTGCCGCCGGCCACCTCTCGGGGGTAGGCAGATGGCCCTGGTGTCCGACGTGGTGGCGGCGCGTCGACGTCGGCGGCACCCGCATCAAGGCCGCCCTGGTGACCGCGGCCTACGACACGCTCGCCGCCGTCACGACGCCGACTCCGAAGGACATCACCGCGGACATCGGCGGGGTGGTCCACGCGACGGTGACCCACCTGCTGGCCACGGCGGCGCACGACGACCGCCCTGCTCGGCTGGTCGGCTGCGGGGTCGTCGTGCCCGGCCTGGTGGACGAGGGTCGCGGGGTCGGCGTGTTCTCGGTGAACCTCGGCTGGCGGGACCTGCCGGTGCGCGACCCGGTGGCGTCGTTGCTCGGCGTACCGACCGTCGTCGGCCACGACGTGCGCGCCGGACTGCTGGCCGAGACCCGGCTGGGCGCTGCCCGGGGTGCGCGGCACGCGCTGTTCCTGCCGGTGGGCACCGGGATCGCCGGGGCACTGCTGCTCGACGGGGCAGTCATCAGCGCAGACGGCCGGGCCGGTGAGCTGGGGCACCTCGTCATCGACCCCGCCGGGCCGGCCTGCGGGTGCGGCGCGACCGGGTGCCTGGAGGTGATCGCCTCGGCGGCCGCGGTGGAACGGGAGTACGCCGCGCGGACCGGCCGCACTGTCGCGGCCGAGGAAGTAGCCGTCCGAGCATCCGCCGGTGACCCCGACGCGACCGCCGTGTGGGCCCGGGCCACCGCCGCCCTGGCGCAGGCGATCGTCGCCACCGTGACGATCACCGGGGTGGACCTCGTCCTGGTCGGGGGCGGCCTCGCCGAGAGCGGCGCCGCCCTCCTGGACCCGCTGCGTGCGGAGGTCGCGAGCCGGCTGACCTTCCAGCGCCCACCGCGGCTGGAGCGGGCCGCGCTGGGAGATCGGGCCGGCTGCCTGGGCGCCGCCTGTCTCGCCTGGGACGCGCTGTGATCCTCACCGTCACGCCCAACGCCGCCCTCGACATCACCTACGAGGTGGACGAGCTGGTCGTGCACCAGAGCCACCGGGTCACGGCGGTGCGCCAGAGAGCCGGCGGCAAGGGCGTCAACGTCGCCTCGGTGCTGGCCCGGATGGGCCGCCCGGTGGTCGCGACCGGCCTGGTCGGCGGGCCGGCCGGCGCCGAGATCTGCGCGGACCTCGAGGCGCGGGGCGTGGCAGCGAGGTTCGTCGACTGCGGTGGCAGCTCCCGCCGTACGGTCAACGTCGTCTCGGCCGTCCACGGCGATGCCACGATCTTCAACGAACCGGGCCCGGAGCTCAACGGGTCCGGCTGGCAGGCCTTCGTGTCCGGCCTGGAGGACCTGATGGGCGAGGCCGCGGCGACCGTCCTGGTGCTCTCCGGCAGCCTGCCGCGCGGGGTGCCGGACGATGCGTACGCCGAGCTGGTGGCCCTCGGCCACGATCACGGGGCGCGAGTCGTCGTCGACGCCGACGGTGCCGCGTTGCGAGGTGCGCTGACGTCGGAACCCGACCTCGTCACGCCGAACCGTGCGCGAGCTGGCCCGGGCGACCGGCACGGACGACCCCCTCGAGGGCGCAGCCGCCCTGCGCGAGCTCGGGGCGCGCGACGTGGTGGTCTCCTGCGGTGTCGACGGGCTGGTGCTGATGCCCGAGGACGGGTCCGGCTGGCAGGCCCGGCTGCCCGCGCCGTTGTCCGGCAACCCCACCGGCGCGGGTGATGCCCTGGTGGCTGCGCTCGCCGCCGGCCTGGCCGACGGCTCGTCGTGGCCGCAGATGGTGCAGGACGCGGTGACCTGGTCGGCCGCCGCCGTGCTGCAGCCCATCGCCGGAGAGATCGACCCCGATGACGTGGCGCGGCTGGCGCCCCAGGTGCTGATGGAGGCTCGATGACCCTCGCCCGGCTCGACGAGGTGCTCGCGGACGCCGTCGCCGGCGGGCGTGGCGTCGGCGCCTTCAACGTCATCCAGCTCGAGCACGCCGAGGCGCTGGTCGACGCAGCCGAGCGGACCGGGCTGCCGGTCGTGCTGCAGATCAGCGAGAACGCGGTGCGCTACCACGGCTCGCTGGCGCCGATCGCGCTGGCGACGCGCACCATCGCGCAGCGGGCGACGGTGCCCTGCGTGCTGCACCTCGACCACGCGGTCAGCGAGCCGCTGGTGGACGAAGCGGTCGCGCTCGGGTTCACGTCGGTGATGTTCGACGGGTCGCGGCTCGGTGACGAGGCCAACCGCACCGCGACGCGCAGGGTCGTGCAGCGCTGCCATGCCGCGGGCGTCAGCGTCGAGGCGGAGCTGGGCGAGATCGGCGGCAAGGACGGCGTTCACGCACCCGGCGTGCGCACCGACCCGGCCGATGCGGCGCAGTTCGTGGCTGACTGCGGGGTCGACGCGTTGGCGGTGGCCGTCGGGTCCTCGCACGCCATGACCAGTCGCACCGCGGAGCTCGACCTCGAGCTGATCGCGGCGATCCATCGAGCAGGTGCCGGTACCGCTCGTGCTGCACGGCGCCTCCGGTGTGCCGGACGCCGACCTGGTGGCCGCCGTCCACGCCGGAATGACGAAGGTCAACATCGCCACGCACCTGAACAACGCGTTCACCACGGCGTTGCGCCGGCACCTTGCCGACGACCCCGAGGTGGTCGACACCCGGCGGTACCTGGGTACTGCACGTGACGCCGTGGCGACGGAGGCGGCTCGGCTGCTGGACCTGCTCGCCCTGCGCTGACTGCGCTCCTACATCCGGAAGTCGAGCTCCGGCGGGACGGGCACGGTGGCCCGCACCTGCGCGACGAGGTCGGCGTCGACCGGCCGACGCTGTTCCCGTGCCGCGAGCGCCACCTGGTAGTCGAACCACGCCTCGTGCAGCGCCGGCTCACCCTCCCGCACGTCGGGCAGCACGACGCCGTCCCCGAAGATCCGACCGGCCCGGTCGAGGTCACCGGTCAGCAGCGCCCCGCGGATCTCGGCGAGACGGAAGCGGCCCAGTCTGCGGTGCCCGGCCGGTGCGGCATCGATCACCGCGAGTGCCCCCGACCCGTCACCTGAGGCCAGCAACGCGTCGATCAGCTCATGGGTCAGCGGTGCGAGGTCGACGCGCAGGGCGACCGCGTGCTCGTAGCGGCGGACCGCGAGCCGAAGGTCGCCGCCGGCCCGGGCCAGCACTGCCAGGTTGCGCCAGGCCCACGCCGTCGGCTCGGCCGCGAGCGAGCGGACCCAGGCGCCGGTCGCCCCCTCCAGGTCACCGGCCCGGGCGAGGGCAACCCCGAGGTGCAGCTGCGGCGTCCAGCCGTCCGCCGCCTCGAGCAGCGGCACCCACCGGCGGCTCGTCTGGTACGAGGACGGTGGCTGCTCCGCCGGTGGCGACGGCATCCGGCCGGTCCGCACGAGCTCGAGCCAGGGCTCCTGCTCGGGCCCGAGCGTCTCGTCCCCGAACGGCGTGCCGGGCATCGACAACGAGTCGTCGCCGTCCCGCTCCCGCAACCTGCGTTCGAGCGCTCCCCACCCCGAGCCGCGGCTCAGCACCTCGACCGGTGCGGCATCGGCCCAGACCGTCGCGGCAGCCAGCGCCCGGTCGAGCTCCGCGCGCGGGATCAGCTCCTCGAGGTCACGAGACACGGCCGCCCGGGCGAGCGACCAGTTCTCGCCGTGGACGGCGCCGGCATCGCTCCGGAGCAGGCCGTACGCCTCGACCCATGACCACGACGCCCGTCCCGGCATCGGCAGGTGCTCCAGCTGGGTCCGGGCCAGACCCGCCTGGATCTCGAGGTACTCATGGCCGGGCTGGGCGAGCCACTCCTGCCAGTGGTCGCCGCCGGAGCTCGTGCCCCACAGGAACAGCTTGCGGCCGCGGAGCCGGTCGGTGGAGGTCTGCACCAGTCCGCTGCCCCGGCCGTCCAGGGCAGCGATCCACCGACGCTGGTCGTCGTCGATCGCGAAGAAGTAGTCGGCGGCCTCGGGCGCGCGGGTGGTGTACGTGCGGTCCTGCCCGTCGCGGACCGGGATCGGCACCCGCCGCAGGGGGCCGTCGTAGGCGAACTGCCACGCCTCGTCGGCGGGAGCGAGGACGCGTACGTCGTCCGCCTGGGGCACCGCGACGTTGGACCACCAGTACATCGGGGTCTCGACGTCGTCCGGGTTGACGATCCGCACATGGACCAGGAGCACCGGGGACCCCTCGGGCAGCCAGGCGTCGACCTGGAAGACGACCTCACGAAGCCGCTCGAACTCGTACATCCGCAGCACGGGTGTGCCGTCCGGCTGCAGCACCCGGGCCGCGTGCAGCGGTTCGCAGGTGGTGGGGGAGTGGCCGATGGTCCCGATGTTCCACTCCACGCCGCCGGCGAACCAGGCGTTGCGCAGGGCGAGGTTGGCCGGCTGGAGGACCGGGTTCCGGTACAGCAGCTCCCGACCGGTCGGCTTGTGCACCAGCGACCACAGCCGGCCGCCGAGATCGAGGAGAAAGGTGGCCCGCAGAAGGTCGTTCTCCAGCACCGCGACCTTGTGCTCGGCCGGCCGGCGGTCGCGACCGTAGCCGTCCTGGGCGAGGTACGGCAGCACCGAGGTGACCCGGCCGTAGCCGATGTTGTGGCGCATCTCGTCGTCCGCCTCGCCGGCGTCGACGACCGTGTGCAGGTCGGCCTGGGAGAACAGCGACGGCAGCGGGTTGTCCGGCCCGACGTCCGCGGTCGGCATCGTCAGCGTCTCGAGACGCAGCTCGCTCATCGGCTCATGGAGATGGCAGCTATTTCATGGTTCCCGCGGTGACCGAGCCCTGGAGCTGTCGTTGGAAGATCGCGTAGACGATCAGGACGGGGACGACCGTGATCACGACGGCGGCGAACAACCGGCCGAAGTCGACGTTGTAGCCGGCTTGTGAGGCGAACGAGGCCATCCCCTGGGACAGGACGTAGTTCTTGCGGTTGGTGTTCAGTGCGACCGGGAGCAGGAACTGGTTCCACAGCCCGAGGAAGTTGAAGATGGCGACCGATGCCATCCCCGGCTTGGCCATCGGCAGCATGACCTGGAAGAACTTGCGCCACTCGCCCGCTCCGTCGATCTCGGCGGCCTCGGCGATCTCGTCGGGCAGCGCCTTGAAGAACGGAAACAGGAAGAACACCGTGAACGGGAGCGCGAACGCCACGTAGGTGACGATGAGTCCGGGCAGGGTGTTCAGCAGGCCGACGTTCTTGAGCACGAAGAACAGCGGGACGATGGCGAGGAAGACCGGGAACGTCAGCCCGGCCAGCATCAAGTAGTAGATGAGCTTGCTGCCGAAGAAGGAGAAGCGGGCGAGCACATAGGCGCACATCGATCCCAGCACCATCACGATGACCAGTGCACAGCCGACCACGATGACGGTGTTGGCGAAGTACCGGCCGATGCCTGCCGTGGTCCATGCGGAGACGTAGTTGTCGAAGTTCCACTGCGCCGGA
Source organism: uncultured Actinomycetota bacterium (assembly GCA_963723975.1). Classification (GTDB taxonomy): domain Bacteria; phylum Actinomycetota; class Actinomycetes; order JACCUZ01; family JACCUZ01; genus CAVRTI01. The sequence goes on along the minus strand of CAVRTI010000015.1, from coordinate 24,061 downwards.
AGCGTGAACGGCGAGGCGAAGATCTCCCTGCTCGTCTTGAACGACGACATCAGGGTCCAGAGCAGCGGGACGATGATCAGGATGGTCCACACGCTCAGGACCACATGGGAGACGGCGGTGACTGCCCTCTGACCGGAGGTGCTCGAGGCGGGCTGCGTCGTGGTGGTCATCGCTTCACCTTCTTCTCGCGTCCGCCGGTCAGCCAGTTCACCGCGAAGACGATCGCCGCGAAGGTGAGGGTCGCGAGGGCCAGCACTACACCCATGGCGCTGGCGAGGCCGAACTGGCCCTTCGAGAACGCGGTGTTGAGCAGTCGCTGCGGCATGACCAGGGTCGTGTTGTCCGGTCCCCCGCCGGGGTTGAGCGCCTGCATGTAGACGAACGCATCGAGGGCCAGGATGCCCAGGTAGATGTACGCGGTCTGGATGCTGTCCCGGATCAACGGGATCGTGATCGAGACCGCCGTCCGGATCCGGCCAGCGCCGTCCAGCCGGATCGCGTCGTAGTAGTCCGACGGGATCCCCTTGATCGCTGCGACGAACAGCACCATGTAGAAGCCCACGAAGCCCCAGATGATCACGAACATCGAGGCCGGCATCGCGCTGCGGGTGTCGCCGAGCCAGGGGAAGCTGGCGAACTGGTCGAGCCCGATCTTGGTGAGGACGCCGTTGAGCAGGCCGGCGGACGGGTCGAACATCTGACTCCACAGGATGCCGATGATGATCGCCGGGATCGTGTAGGGGAAGAACGAGATCACCCTGTAGAAGTTCGAGTTCCGGATCCCACGCGCAGCCCCGTGCGTGGTGCCCCCCACCGTGACCATCGTGGCCAGCACGAAGCTGAGCACGACGGTCACGAGGGGCACCACGACCGCTAGCAGGATGTTGTTCCAGAACGCGGTCATGAAGATGTCGTCGTGCAGCAGCTTCCTGTAGTTCCGGAGACCGACGAAGGACATGTCGGGGGTGAAGCCGGACCAGTCGGTCAGCGAGTAGTAGAACGCCTGCACGAATGGCCAGACCACGAAGAGCAGGAAGATCGCCAGCGGCAGCCCGAGGAACACCACGAAGAAACTGATCCGGTCGAACGTCAGCTTGCGGCGTGCCTTCTTGTCACGCCCGACCGGTGGTGCGTCCGCAACGGCCGCCGAATCGATCACGTGACCTGGATCTTCTTGATCGAGTCGTCCTCACGAACCTTGTCGGTGATCTGCTGCAGTCCCTGGGTCAGCGCCGCGACATCGGCCTTGCCGGCCAGGAAGCTGTTCCAGATCACGAGCTGGTCGGTGTTCATGCCGTACAGGTCGACGAACTTCCAGGTGAAGACGTCGGTCCCGGCGGCGCTGAGCAGGTCGTTCTGCGAAACCAGGGCGGTCGAGCCGAAACCGTCAGCCGGCACTGTGTCCTTGACGATGGTCGGCGCGAGCTTGGTCTTGGCGAAGTTCGTGGCGGCCTCCTTGGAGAGCATCGTCCGGAGCAGTTCCTTGCCGCCGGCCACGTTCTTGCCCTGCGACGGGATCACGAACGGCTCACCCGAGGCGCTGTGCAGCGCGTCGTACGGCATCGCCGAGTCCGCCGTCACAGTCATCTCCGGGCACCCGGTCATCTTGAAGTCGGCCTTGGTCGTGTCCTTCATCTCGTTCTCGATCCAGGACCCCGACGGGTACAGCAGGGCGTCCTGGTTGTTGCTCCACTGGGCCTGAGCAGCAGTGAACTGGGTGCCCGACCCGCCGGGCTTGACGTAGCCGGCCGCGACGATCTCGCCCATGCCCTTGAGAACAGATTGAACGTCTGGGTGCGACCAGCACTTCGCTTCGAGGTTCTCCAGCGCGAGCCGGACCTCGTCACCGCCCTGCTTGATCGCCGACCCGATCGCCAGGGTCTGGTAGTAGGTCGCCGCCTCCTTTCCCCAGAGGAACAGGTACTTGTCCTTCGCCTTGGCCTTGGCGCCCAGGGCCATCGCCTCGTCCCACGTCTTCGGCGGGGTCCAGCCGTTCTCCTCGAACAGGCTCGCGGAGTACCAGACCGCATAGACCGTGAGCACGTAGTTGAGCGCTGCCAGCTTGCCGTCGTACGTGCCCGGCTCCTCAACGCCACCGAACAGGGTGTCCCGGATCGCTGTCCCCTCGAGGTTCTTCGCGTCGAGGACGTCGCTGAGGTCGTCGAGCTGGTCGAGGATCGTGCTGAACCCGATCGCGTCCGCACCGGAGTTGTCGATCAGGTCGGGCGGGTTGCCACCGACGAAGCGCGGCTGCAGCTCCGTGGCGATCTTGGTCGTCGGCGAGACCTTGACCTTGGATCCGGCCTGGTTCTTCTCCATCAGAGCGGCGGCGAACGCGACGTAGTCGGTGCCGTAGCCACCGTCGAAGATCACCGCGTCGACCGAGGACTTGTCCGTCATGCCGAACGGGTTGCTGTCGCTGACCTTGCCGCCTCCCTTCGTGTCATTGGGGGAGTCGCTGCTGCTGCCCGCGCATGCGGCAAGCCCGCCGCTGAACGGAATGACTGCCACCGTCGCTAGCGCGCCCTTCATGAAGCTGCGGCGGTCGACTGCCTTCTTCTCGGTCATGGTGTTCGCCTTCCGGGTTGGTGTGCTGGAGCAACAGTCAGCGGGAGCAAGCGTTCGGGGTGATCGTGGTTCGGTCTCCTTAGTGGTGAACTACCGAGTCAGGGCGTACGACGGATCCGGCCGGCGTAGCGGGCTTCGAGGCTGCTGTTGTGCTCGTCCCCGCCGGGGACGTTGGCTGACAGGTAGACCGGCGGTGTCTCGCCCGCCTCGGTCAGACGCCGGACGACTTCGGCGCCGATGAGCTGTGCGACCAGGGCGCCGGTGATCGACGAGACCGCGCACACGGTGCCCCCGCCGGGCAGCGGCAGCACTGCGTCCCCGTACGGAGCGCCGTTGTCGAGAGCGACGTCGGCGTGGTCGACCAGCTTGGTGCCGGACGGGTGCCGGGAGTCGACCCCCGCAGTCTGGGTGAACGACGTGATGGCGATCAGCTGGTGCCCGCGCTGCTTCACCAGCTGCGCGAGCTCGACGATCGAGCCGTTCACGCCGGAGTTCGACGCGACCACGAAGATGTCGGCGGCCGACACGTTTGCGAGGTCGTACAGCCGGTGGGCGATAGTCGGGTCGCGCTCGAGGTGCTTGTTGCCGAGTACGTCGGGTGACTCGCCGCCGACGATGACGACGTCCCGCAATGCGATCCGGTTGGTCGGAACCAGCCCGCCCGCGCGACCGGCGATCTCCATCGCCAGCGCCTCGGAGTGCCCGGAGCCGAATGCCTGGACGACGCCGCCGGCTCGCAGCGACGCCACGATGAGGTCGGCTGCCTGCTGCACGGGGCCGTCCGACTGCTCGGCGACCTTCGTCATGATCGGCGTGAGCGCGGCTAGGTAGGCCTGGGCACTGACCGTGGTCGCGGCGGCGCCGACGTCGCCGGTGCCGGCCGCACCAAAGGTGTCAACCATCGGAGTCGTGGCCTCCTGTGATTGGAGATCGTGATGCGCCGCGCGGAAGGTGGGCCGGGGAGAATCGGTGCGACACTAACCGATGTCCGACCAAATCGGAGTGCCTGTGCATTCGGAGATCTTGGCCCTCGGGGGCGACCTCGGCGGCACGTCCACGCGCATCCTCGTCGTGGGACCGGACGGCCAGGAGCACGGCCGGAGTGTCAGCGGCGGCGGTAACCCGACGACCGATCCGGCCGGCGCTGCGGCCGCACTCGGAGACGCACTGCGCGCCGCGCTGGCCCGGGTGGACCCCAGCCGGGTGAGGGCGTCGGTGATGGGCGTCGCCGGAGGTTCGGCGCTTCGTGCCCCTGCGGTGGCCACGCACTTCGGACGGGTGTGGGCCGAGGCGGGCCTGACCTGCGACCCCGGCTACGTTCCCGACCTCGAGGTCGCCTTCGCGAGTGGCACACCAGAGGCCGATGGCGCGGTGCTGGTCGCCGGCACCGGCGCGGCGGCCGGGTCGCTGATCGGCCGCCGACTGACCCGCACCGCGGACGGCCACGGCTGGCTGCTCGGCGACGACGGCTCGGGGTTCTGGCTCGGACGTGAAGCCGTGCGCGCGACCTTGCAGAGCTTGGATGCGGGGGCAGCCCCCGGTCCGTTGGTCGACTCCGTGCTGCGCGAGCTGGACGCCGGCCGGGCGGCCGGTCACTCCCCGGCCGCTGGCCGGTCGGGGACCGAGGGACAGCGCGACCGGGTGATCCAGGTGGTGAACTCGCGCCCGGGTGTCCAGCTGTCCGGGCTGGCTCCGCTGGTCACCGACGCGTACCGGGCCGGTGATCCGCAGGCGCTGTCGATCGTCGAGCGAGCCGCAGCTGCCCTGATGGCGACCCTTGGTCTGATCCGGGATCCGGCCGAGAGCACCCCGATCGTCCTCGCGGGCAGCCTGGCCGGTGACCTGTCCCCGGTCGGGACCGTCCTGCGGTCGCTGCTCTCGGGCCGCTTCTCCGGCGCCGTGCTGCCGGCCCGGACGGGGGTCGGTGGCGCGGCCTGGTTGGCGCTCGCGGCGCTCGACCCGGAGCTGGCCACTCCCGATGCGCACGCCCGACTCTGCGCCTGACCCGATCAGTTTGGGTCGTTCTTGGCTGCTTTGACCGTTGACCACGGCCCGGAGTGTAGGTAACTTACGCGAATCAGCGAAATCGCGTCGCTGGGTTTCGGAGCCGCCGGCCCGTCGTCCGCCCCGCTGCTGACTCGCGCCGTTCGGCGCAATCCACGCCCAGGAGGCACCGTGCCCGAGATCTCCACCCGACTCCGCCCGCTGCTCCTGCTGGTCGTGGCATGTTCGGTCGCTGTGACCTCTCTGGGTGGACCGGCGGCCGCCGGCAGCAGCGACCGGATCGACCAGATCATCAAGCGGATGACGCTGGAGGAGAAGGTCGGGCAGCTCTTCGTCACCTACGCCTACGGGCGAACGGCGGACACCACCGACCCGGTCGACGTCGCGAACAACCAGCGGGACCTCGGCGTCGCCAACGGCAAGGCGCTGATCGAGAAGTACCACGTGGGTGGCGTCATCTACTTCGCGTGGTCGAACAACGTGGCGAACCCCGAGCAGATCGCCGGTCTGTCCAACGGTCTGCAGCGGGTGGCAACCTCGCAGCGGTCGGGGATCCCCTTGCTGATCAGCACCGACCAGGAGCACGGAGTCGTCGCCCGGGTCGGACCGCCGGCCACCCAGCTGCCCGGCAACATGGCGCTGGGAGCAGGACGCAGCGCGCCCAACACGTACGACGCGGCGCAGATCAGCGGACGGGAGCTGCGGGCGATCGGCATCAACCAGAACTTCGCACCCGTCGCTGACGTCAACGTGAACGCGCAGAACCCGGTCATCGGTGTGCGGTCGTTCGGTTCCGACCCGTCGCTGGTGTCCGACATGGTGTCGGCCAGCGTCGACGGCTACCAGAGCGCCGACGTCGCCGCCACCGCGAAGCACTTCCCCGGTCATGGCGACACGGCCACCGACAGCCACTACGGCGTGCCGATCATCAACCACTCCCGCGCCGAGTGGGACAGCATCGACGCGCCGCCGTTCCGGGCCGCCGTCAGCCGTGGCATCGACACGATCATGACCGCGCACATCGTCGTCCCCGCGCTGGACCCGTCCGAGGTGCCGGCGACCCTCTCGAAGCCGATCATCACTGACATCCTCCGGGGCGAGATGGGGTACGACGGCGTGGTCATCACCGACGCGCTGACCATGCAGGGCGTGCGCGACGGCTTCGGCGACGACCGCATCCCGGTGCTGGCCCTGAAGGCCGGTGTGGACCAGCTGCTGATGCCCGCACCCGGCAAGCTCGACATCGCCTACAACGCCGTGCTCGACGCCGTGCGCTCCGGTGAGCTCACCGAGGACCGGATCGACCAGTCGGTGCACCGCGTGCTGCAGCTGAAGATGACCCGCGGTCTCTTCAAGCCGAAGAACGTGATCGTCGACGAGTCCAAGGTCGGCTCCCTGGTCGGGCACCGAGGCGCACCAGCAGCGGGCCCAGGAGATCACCGACGCCACCGTCACCCTGGTCAAGGACGACGCCGACGCGCTGCCGCTCGCGAAGGGCGCCCAGAAGGTCCTCGTGACCGGTGCCAGCGTCACCCCCGGCCTCGCCGAGCGGATCTCCGCTCGCGGGCCCGTCGCGTCGGCGTACAACACGGGCACCGCGCCCAGCGACGCGACGATCGCGACCGCCGTGGAGAAGGCCCAGGCCAGCGACCAGGTCGTCGTCGCGACCAACAGGGCCTGGACGAGCGCTGGTCAGCAGAAGCTGGTCAAGCAGCTGCTGGCCACCGGAAAGCCGGTCGTCGTGGTGGCCGTGCGGGACCCGTACGACATCGCGTACATCACCGATGCACCCACCTACCTCGCGACGTACTCCACCACCGCCATCTCCGTCGAGTCGCTCGCCCGGGTGCTCTTCGGCGAGGTCGCGCCCGGTGGCCTGCTGCCGGTCGCGATCCCTGCCGCCGGTGACCCGGGCACGACGCTGTACCCGTTCGGGCACGGCCTGACGTCCACGTCATGACTCAGGAGCGCGACATGACCGATCCGACCGATGTGCAGAACCGACCGTTCGGCCTCGGCCGCCGCGGGTTCCTCGGCGCCCTCGGTGCCGCCGCCGCAGGAGTGGCCGCCGGCCCGACCCTGGCCGGCCCGGCCGCAGCCGCGACGGCACCGAGCGGCGGCCAGCCGGTGCGCACCGGTGCCCAGGAGCTGATCTCCAGCGGGTACGACGTGCTCCGCGGGCAGAAGGTGGGCATCGTCACCAACCCGACAGGAGTGCTGCCCGACCTGACCCACGAGGTCGACGTGATGGCGGCCTCGGACGAGATCGACCTGGTCGCCGTGTTCGGACCGGAGCACGGTTTCCGTGGCACGGCGCAGGCGGGCGGCTCGGAGGGCAACTACGTCGACGAGCGCACCGGGCTGACCGTCTGGGACACCTACCTGAAGAGCGGGCCGGCCCTGGCCGACATCGTCCGTCGGTCCGGGGTGGACACGATGGTGTTCGACATCCAGGACGCCGGCGCGCGGTTCTACACCTACATCTGGACGATGTACGACTGCATGGTCGCGGCCGCCGTTACCGGCAAGCGGTTCGTCGTCCTGGACCGCCCGAACCCGACGACCGGACGCGCGCCCCGGGGCCCGGTGCTCGACCGCGCGTTCGCGACCTTCGTCGGGCGTCGGGAGATCAGCCAGCAGCACGCCATGACCGTCGGCGAGCTGGCCCTGCTCTTCGCCGCGGAGTACGTCCCGGACGAGACCGACCAGCCGCTGCAGGTCGACGTCGTGCGGATGCGCGGCTGGGACCGCCGGCAGGCGTACGTCGACACCGGGCTGCCCTGGATCCTGCCGTCACCCAACATGCCGACCCCGGACACCGCGCTGGTCTACCCCGGCACCTGCATGTTCGAAGGGACCAACCTGTCCGAGGGCCGTGGGACGACCCGGCCGTTCGAGCTGGTCGGCGCCCCGTACCTCGACGAGCGCTGGGCGCAGGAGCTGCGCGACCAGAAGCATCCGGGAGTACTGATCCGCGAGGCCTACTTCACCCCGACGTTCTCCAAGCACGTCAACAAGGCCTGCGCGGGCGTCCAGCTGCAGGTGACCGACCCGTCGTCCTTCGACGCGTTGCGCACGGGCACCGCGATGATCGTGGCGGCCAAGAAGATCTACGGGTCCGACTTCGCCTGGCGCTCGGACAACTGGATCGACAAGCTGACCGGTTCGACGAGGTTCCGGACGATGGTCGACGCGGGTGCGTCGACCGACGAGGTCGTCGGCGGCCTGGCAGGACGAGCTCGCCGCGTTCGACGCCAAGCGCCGGACGCATCTGCTGTACGGACCCTACGGCGGAGCGCAAGGGTGAGGCCGGGCGCAGCGCGACGGGCCGTCGTGCTCGTCGCGGCCGCACTCGCCGCTGCGACCACGACGCTCACCTCGGCGGGCGGGTCGACGGCCGGCGAGCCGTCCTCGAGGGTGCTCCGCGACGGAACGCCGCAACAGGCCGGGCTGGTGACCGCCCCCGTCGAGCAGATGGTGACCGACCTCCAGTCGTACCTGAACCCCTCGCCGACCCGGCCGCTGTACGCCGGTGGCGTCGTGCTGGCCGGGCATGACGGCTACGTGGTGCAGCGTGCGGCGGCGGGCTACGCCCTGCGCTATGCCGACGGTGCGGGCACCGAGCTCCCGCGCGACCAGTGGGTCCCGGCCCGGACCGACACCATCTTCGACCTCGCGTCGGTGTCGAAGCTGTTCACCTCCATCGCCCTCGTGCAGCAGGTCGAGGCCGGAACGATCGACCTGGACCGCACCGTCGCGTCGTACATCCCGGCGTTCGCCAGCCAACGGCAAGCAGGCCGTGACCGTGCGCCAGCTGCTCACCCACACCTCGGGCTTCCCCGCCTGGCTGCCGCTGTGGAGCAAGTACCCGACGCCGGAGGAGCGCATCCAGGCGGTCTACGAGGCGAAGCTGGTGAACGCGCCGGGCAGCACGTACCTCTACTCCGACCTGAACATGATCACGGCCGGCAAGCTGGTCGAGCTCGCCACCGGCCTACCGCTCGACCAGGTGGTCCACGACCGGATCACCGGGCCGCTCGGGATGCGCGACACCGGGTACAACCCGCCGGCGTCCGAGCTCGACCGGATCGCCGCGACGGAGTACCAGACCTCGCCGGCACGCGGCATGGTCCGCGGCAGCGTGCACGACGAGAACGCCTGGTCGCTGAACGGGGTCGCCGGGCATGCCGGCGTCTTCTCCACGGCCGACGACCTGGCCGTGCTGGCGCAGACCATCATCAACGGCGGGTCGTACGGCAAGACGCGCATCCTCAGCGACGGACTCGGTCGACGCCTTGCTGCACAACGAGAACGCGGCGTTCCCGGGCAACTCGCACGGGCTCGGCTTCGAGCTCGACCAGAGGTGGTACATGGACGGGCTCTCGTCTCCCGAGACGGCCGGGCACACCGGCTACACCGGCACCTCGATCGTCATCGACCGGGCGACCCGGTCGTTCGTCATCCTGCTCACGAACCGGGTGCACCCGAGCCGCAGCTGGGGCAGCAACAACCCGGCCCGGCGGGCGGTCGCCCGCGACATGGCGCTCGCCCTGCCGGTGCGGCCGCGCGAGGGTCACACCGCCTGGTTCTCCGGTGTGGGGGACGCCCGCACGGCGACGCCTGTCGACTCCGGTGCAGCTGAGCAGCGCACCGTCCCGCCTGACGTTCGACCTCTGGTACGACACCGAGCCGACCGACGTCGTGACGCTCGAGGCCTCGTCGGACGGCGGCAGCACCTGGCAGGAGCTGGCGCACTGGTCCGGCTGGTCCGGCAAGCAGTGGGGCTCCCGAGTCGGTCGACCTCGGTGCGCTCGACGGTGCCGTCACCCTGCGGTGGAGGTACGCCTCCGACGCGCTGTACCAGGGCCGCGGCGTGTACGTCGACGGCATCCGGGTGACCTCGCCAGGCCAGATCGTCTTCGACGACTCCCGGCAGCGCGACGCCGATGCGGTGCAGCCGGCGGGCTGGTCGGCGTCCGCGCACCTGATCGGTGTAACTTTCCTCCATGTCCGGAGCCGCGAAGTCGATGCCAGCCGCGTCGACCCCTGACGGCCCGGCGACCCCCTCGCTGGCCGTGCGGCTGCGAGCGATCCTGCCGTCCCTGTCGCGCTCGGAGCAGCGAGTGGCCCAGGAGGTGCTCCAGGACCCGCGCGCGGTCGCCGCCAGCACGATCACTGAGCTGGCGCAGCGGTGCGGCACCTCGGAGACCACCGTCATCAGGTTCTGCCGGACCCTCGGCCTGTCGGGCTACCCGCAGCTCCGCCTGACCCTGGCCACCGAGTCCGGCCGCGCCGACAACGGCGTGCGGGTGGTCGGCAGCGACATCGGCCCCGGCGACGACCTCGCGGCGATCGTCGAGAAGATCGCCTTCGCCGACGCCCGGGCGGTCGAGGAGACGGCGTCGCACCTGGACGTCGCGTCGCTGCAGGCCGTCGTCGACGCGCTCGTCGCCGCCCGCCGCATCGACGTGTACGGCGTGGGAGCCAGCGCGTTCGTGGCGATGGACTTCCAGCAGAAGCTGCACCGGATCGGCCAGATCGCCTTCGCCTGGTCCGACACCCACATCGCCTTGACCAGTGCCGCGCTGCTGCAGCCGGGCGACGTGGCGATCGGCATCTCGCACACCGGCGTCACGTCCGACACCATCGACGCGCTCGCGCAGGCCCGCCGCAGCGGAGCGACCACCGTCGCCCTCACGAACTTCCCTCGCTCGCCCATCGTCGAGGTCGCCGACCACGTGCTCACCACGGCCGTGCGCGAGACGACGTTCCGCAGCGGCGCGATGGCGAGCCGGCTGGCGCAGCTCACGCTGGTCGACTTCATGTTCGTCGGGGTCGCCCAGCAGACCACTGCCGAGACGCGGGCAGCGCTCGAGGCGACGCTCGCCGCCGTCAGCGGGCACCGGGTCAAGCCCGACCGTGTCCGCAGCACCAAGCGCCGCTCGTAGCTACCGGGCGTCGCGCGCGTCGAGCCGGGCGCGCTGCGGCTCGACCGTGTAGCGCGGGTCCTCGGCCGAGGCGACGCCGGCCCGGAAGACCCCGAACCGGGTGCACGCCGACCCGGTCAGCAACGCGGCCCCGGCCACGGCGGCCGCCGCACGGCTGCGACCGCCGAACAACGCGCCGACGACGGCACCCCCGACCGCCAGCGCCTCGGCGGCCTTCATCAGCTGCCCGGCCGAGCCGGACTCGTAGGTCTCGCGCACGATGCCCAGCCGGCTGCGCATCCGCCGGGTCGCGGCCGTCTCGACCACGGCACCGAGCACGGCGGCGCGACGCGCTGGCCCGGTGTCCGAGCGGCGCGGCACCCAGCAGGCCCAGTCCGGCCGCCGCGCAGGTCGCCGACCCCACGAAGACGAAGCGGCAGCTCGCGATGGGCGTCGTGCCAGGCGGGCACGGCGGTGTCGGCGATGAGGACCGCGGTGTACGACGCGACACCAGGCCCGGCCAGCGCCGCCGTCGCGGTGGCCAGCCGGCCGACCCTCGGGAAGAGCCCGGTCACGTCGGTCAACGACGCCGCGATCGCCGCCGGTGCGTACGCCGAGACGAGCCAGGTGCCGATGCTCATCGGCGAGGTCACCTTGACCACGCGCAGCATGTTGTAGAACCGGTCCGGCCGGCCCAGGTCGTGGATCAGGGCACCGAGCGAGGCGAGGATCGCGACCGCCGCGCCGGCCTTCGACGTACGGGCCAGCGAGTGGCGGCCGGTCGCCTGCGCACCGGCCGCCACCACCGAGGAGGCTCCCGCGAGCCCGCCGAGGAAGAAGTAGCCGGCGATGTCCCGCTCCTTCCACACCGGCTTCTTGATGACCGGACGGCCGTAGTAGGACGTGAACTCCGCGCGCGGCACCATCAGCGCCTCGCCGCGCCGCCCGCGCCGCCGCTTGCGGCCCTCGCCCCACCGCTCACCGCCGCCGGTGGCCGGCCGGGGAGCGTCCGCCCGCCGAGCCGACCGTCGCCTCCCGACCGGGCCGCACCCCCTGCACGCCGTCGCGGGTGACCTGGCTCATGGCCGCCGCCCGGCGAAGCAGGCCGCGACACCGGCAGCCAGCCCCAGCGCGGCCAGCGCGGCCCGCTGGTACATCGCGGGCAGGTCGCGGGTGGTGACGACCGGGTCGGGCGGCAGGCCGTAGACCTCCGGCCGGTCGAGCAGCAGGAAGAAGGCGCCGTCGCCGCCGACCCCGTCGGACGGGTCGTGGCCGTACAGCCGGGCCTGGCTGACACCCGCCTCGTGCAGCTGCTCGACCCTCGCCTCGGCCCGCTCCCGCAGCTGCGTCGAGCTCGCCGAACTGGATCGACTCGGTCGGGCAGGTCTTCGCGCACGCCGGCTCCATGCCGACCCCGAGCCGGTCGTAGCACAGGGTGCACTTGAACACCCGGCCGTCCGACGGGCGCTGGTCGATGACGCCGTACGGGCATGCGGGCACGCAGTACCCGCAGCCGTTGCACACGTCCTCCTGCACCACCACGGTGCCGAACTCGGTGCGGACCAACGCCCCCGTCGGGCAGACGTCGAGGCAGGCGGCGTGCGTGCAGTGCTTGCAGACGTCGGAGGACATCAGCCAGCGGAAGTCCAGGTCCGGCGCCGCCGACGAGTCGCTGCCCGGCGGTCGGCCGCCCGGCATGCCCAGGTCCACCACCTGCGCGCGGGCCCGCTGCAGGCCGGCCTCCTGGTGGCCCACCGGCTCGTTCTGCTCGATGAACGCCACGTGCCGCCAGGTGCTGGCGCCGAGCGCCCCGGTGTTGTCGTAGGACATCCCGGTCAGGTCGAGACCGTCCTCCGGGATCGCGTTCCACTCCTTGCAAGCCACTTCGCACGCCTTGCAGCCGATGCAGACGCTGGTGTCGGTGAAGAACCCGACCCGCGGCCGCTGCTCGCTGCCCCAGCCGGCCTCGGCGGCCGGGTCCAGGCGCGTCCGTCAGCTCGGGTAGCTCACGACCGCACCTCCCGTCCGGTCGCCTGGGTCACGCCGGCGCGCGTGCGGTACTCCGCGACGAAGGCCGGCAGGTCCGGCCCGCGCGGTCGTCGTCCCGGCTGGATGTCGGCACTGAGAGCCTTGGTCTCCTGGATGTGCACGTTGGGGTCCATCGACGCCGACGTCAGCTCGTTGGGCGAGTCGCCGCGCGAGTAGCCGTTCGGCCCCCAGTGGTACGGCAGGCCGATCTGGTGCACGACCCGCCCGTCGACCTTCAGCGGCGTCATCCGCTGGGTCACCATCACCCGGGCCTCGATCGCGTTGCGCGCCGTGACGATCGTCGCCCAGCCCAGGTGCTCCAGCCCGCGCTCGGCGGCGAGCTCCGGCGACACCTCCACGAAAAGCTCGGGCTGCAGCTCGGAGAGGTACGGCGACACCCGGCTCATGCCGCCCGCGGTGAAGTGCTCGACCAGCCGGTAGGTCGTCAGCACGAACGGGAACACCTCCGCCCCGGGAGTGCCCGGGTCGGGGTGCAGCATGTTCTGCGGGTGGTCGATCAGCGCCCGGGTCGGGTTGCGCTGCTGGCGGTACATCGGGTTCGCGACCGGTGAGTCCTGCGGCTCGTAGTGGGTCGGCAGCGGTCCGTCGACCAGCCCGCTCGGGGTGAACAGCCAGCCCTTGCCGTCGGCCTGCATGATGAACGCGTCGGTGCCGGACAGCGCGTCCGGCCCGCGCGCTCCCTCCGGTGGCCGGTAGGACGGCGGCTTGTCCGGCTGCACGTCGGGGACGTCGTGCCCGGTCCACCGCTGCTCGTGCTCGTCCCACCAGACCAGCGCCTTGTCCTCGCTCCACGGCCTGCCGTCGGCGTCGGCCGAGGCGCGGTTGTACAGCGTGCGGCGGTTGGCCGGCCACGACCAGGCCCACTCGGCGGCGACCCAGTCCTGCTCCGAGCCGGGCTTGCGGCGGGCCGCCTGGTTGACCCCGTCGGCGTAGACACCGCAGTAGATCCAGCAGCCGCAGGACGTCGTGCCGTCGTCGGTGAGCTGGGTGTACGCCGAGAGCGGGTCACCGCTCCCGTCGTACCCGTTGATCTCGCGCAGCACCGCGTCCGCCGACGGCTCGGCATGCTCGCCCTCGGTCGGGTAGCTCCAGGTGAGGTCCAGCACCGGCCGGTCCCTCGGGTCGGTCGACCCGGCCAGCCGCTCCCGCACCCGGCGACCGAGGTGGTACATGAACCACAGGTCGCTGCGGGCGTCACCGTCGGGCTCCTGTGCCTTGTGGTGCCACTGCAACCAGCGGTTGGTGTTGGTGAACGTGCCGGACTTCTCGATGTGCGCAGCGGCGGGGAAGAAGAACACCTCGGTCTGCTGCTGCTCGGTGGGGCACTCGCCGGTCTGCACCTCGGGCCCGTCCTGCCACCAGGTGGCTGACTCGATCAGGGTGAAGTCGCGCACCACCAGCCAGTCCAGCGCGGCGAGCCCCTGCCGCTGGAACTTGGCGTTGGCCGAGCCGACCGCCGGGTTCTCGCCCATCAGGAAGTAGCCCTTGCAGGTGCCCTCGGTCTGGGCCTGCACGGTCTCGTAGGTGCCGTGGCTGCCGGTGAGCCGCGGCAGGTAGTCGAAGCAGAAGTCGTTGTCGGCGGTGGCCGCGTCACCCCAGTAGGCCTTGAGCAGGCTCACCGCGTAGCTCTTCATGTTCCCCCAGAAGCCCCGCTCGGCGGCCTCGGCGGCGATGAAGTCGTCCAGCGACTGGTTCTCGTGGGCGGTGCGGCATCGGGAGGTAGCCGGGCAGCAGGTTGTACAGCGTGGGGATGTCGCTCGAGCCCTGGATGCTGGCGTGCCCGCGCAGCGCCTGGATGCCGCCGCCGGGCCGGCCCACGTTTCCGAGCAGCAGCTGCAGCACCGACGCCGCCCGGATGTACTGAGCGCCCACTGTGTGCTGGGTCCAGCCCACCGCGTAGGCGAACGCACTCGTCCGGTCCCGGCCGGAGTTGGCCACCAGCGCCTCGGCGACCTTCGCGAGCAGCTCCTCCGGGATGCCGCACACCCGGGCCACCATCTCCGGGGTGTAGCGGGCGAAATGCCGCTTGACGACCTGGAACACGCACAGCGGGTGCTCCATGGTGTCGTCCTTGCCGGAGTCCTCCGGAGCGGCGGCCGCCCCGACGGCGCCCTTCTCGTCGACGCCCTCGTACCGCCACGAGTGCATGTCGTAGTGGCCGCTGTCCTCGTCGAGGCCGGAGAAGATCCCGTCCAGGTCCTCGGTGTCGCGGAACTCGTCGGTCAGGATGGTCGGCCCGTTGGTGTGCGTGACGACGTACTCGCGGAACTCCTTGCCGTTGGCCAGCACGTAGTTGATCAGCCCGCCGAGGAAGGCGATGTCGCTGCCCGCCCGGATGGGCACGTGGATGTCGGCGACCGCGCTGGTGCGGGTGAACCGCGGGTCGACGTGGATGATGGTCGCCCCGCGAGCCTTCGCCTCCATCACCCACTGGAAGCCGACCGGGTGCGCCTCGGCGAAGTTCGAGCCCTCGATGACGATGCAGTCGGAGTTCTGCAGGTCCTGCATGAACATCGTCGAGCCGCCCCGCCCGAACGACGTGCCCAGGCCGGCGACCGTCGAGCTGTGGCAGACCCGGGCCTGGTTCTCCACCTGCACCACCCCGAGGGCGGTGAACAGCTTCTTGATCAGGTAGTTCTCCTCGTTGTCCAGCGCGGCGCCCCCGAGGCTGGCGATGCCGAGGGTGCGCCGGGTGGGCTTGCCCTCGTGCTCCCACTCCCAGGTCGCGGCGCGGGTCGCCACCACGCGGTCGGCGACCATGTCCATCGCCGTCTCGAGGTCGAGCTCCTCCCAGTCGGCGGCGTAGGGGCGGCGGTGCAGCACCGTGTGCCGCCGGTGCCGGCCGGTCGTCAGCTGCAGGGTGGAGGCGCCCTTGGGGCAGAGCCGGCCCCGGCTGATCGGGGAGTCCGGGTCGCCCTCGATCTGCACGACCTTGCCGTTGCGCACGTAGACGTTCTGCCCGCAGCCGACCGCGCAGTAGGGGCAGATCGACTTCACCACCTCGTCCGCGGTGGCGACCCGCGGCTGCAGCGCCTCGGTCGCGGCGGACCTGCTGGCCGCCCCCAGCCCGAGCCGGTCCTCGCCGGTGAGCTGGCGGTAGACCGGCCACCGCTCCACCCAGGTCCGCACGCTCATCGCCCGCTCCCCTCACGCGCCGTGCCGCTTCCCGACGAGGTCGACGCTAACCCCGCTGCCCGACCCCCACCAGCCACTCGACGACGGGGGGTGTCGCGGCGCGCCGATCCGCGGAACACCGTCCGGGGTCCTCGCGTTGGCCAGGACATGACCGCCGCCTCCGCCCGTCGCCCCCGTTCCTCCTCGCGCACGGTCGACCTGGACGTGGCGCGCGCCAGTCTCACCGCCGAGCGGGTCGCGGCCGCCAGCCGGATCGCCGCGCTGGAGCGCGACATCGCCGCGATCATGGACTCGGCACGAGCCGGGGCGACCGACGACGAGCACGACCCCGAAGGCGCGACCATCGCCTTCGAGCGGGCCCAGGCGATGGCTCTGCTCGAGGAGACCCGGCTGCAGGTCGAGGTCCTCGACCAGGCCCTGGGCCGGGTGGTCGCCGGCAGCTACGGCCGCTGTGAGGCCTGCGGGGAGGCCATCGCCCCCGAGCGACTCGCCGTCCGGCCGGCCGCCACGCACTGCATCGGCTGCGCGTCCCGCCTGCGCTGACCCGAGACACCGCTAAGCCCCGCAACATCCAGGACGGATGACGAAGGTGGGGCAAGTCGCACACGGGTGGTTGCGGGCGACAACCAGTAACTAAGATCGCTTGCATGGTCGCGCACGACGAGGCCCGACGCCGACTGGTGGCACAGTACGACGCCATCCCGGCCGGCTCACCCGTCCGCCTGGCCAAGCGGACCTCGAACCTCTTCCGCCCCCGGGACCGCACCGCCGCCGCGGGACTGGACGTCGTCGGGCCTGGACTCCGTCCTCTCGGTCGACCCGGTCGCGCGGACCGCCGACGTGCAGGCGATGACGACCTACGAGCACCTGGTCGATGCCACCCTCGTGCACGGGCTGATGCCCTCGGTCGTCCCCCAGCTGAAGACCATCACCATCGGTGGCGCGGTCACCGGGCTGGGCATCGAGTCCTCGTCGTTCCGCAACGGTCTGCCGCACGAGTCGGTCCGCGAGATCGAGGTGCTCACCGGCGACGGCGAGGTGGTCGTGGCACGACCCGAAGGCCCGGACGGCGACTTGTTCCGCGCCTTCCCGAACTCCTACGGCACGCTCGGCTACGCGCTACGGGTGCTGATCGACCTCGAGCCGGTGCGGCCGTTCGTGCGGTTGCGGCACGTCCGCTTCGCCGACCTCGACGAGCTCGCCGCAGCCGTCGACCATGTGGTCGCCGAACGCAGCTTCGACGGGGAGCCGGTCGACTTCCTCGACGGCACGGTGTTCTCCGCCGACGAGGCCTACCTCTCGCTGGGGTCATGGGCCGACGAGGCGCCGTACACCTCGGACTACACCGGCAACCAGATCTACTTCCGCTCGATCCAGCAGCGCCGGGTCGACTACCTCACGGTGCGCGACTACCTCTGGCGCTGGGACACCGACTGGTTCTGGTGCTCGCGGGCGTTCGGCGCGCAGAACCCGCGGATCCGCCGGCTGTGGCCCAAGCGGTGGCTGCGCAGCGACGTCTACTGGAAGCTGATCCGACTGGAGAACCGCTACCACGTGGCGGCCCGGCTGGAGGCGCGCAAGGGACTCCCCCCGCGCGAGCGCGTCGTGCAGGACGTCGAGATCCCGCTCGAGCGCACCGCTGACTTCCTGCGCTGGTTCCTCCGCGAGGTGCCGATCGAGCCGGTGTGGCTGTGCCCGCTGCGGCTGCGCGACGGTGGCGCGACCGCGCTGTTCTCCGCGGCAGGCAGCGGCACTCCCTGGCCGCTCTACCCCCTGCGCCGTGGCGAGACCTACGTCAACATCGGCTTCTGGTCGACCGTCGCTATCGAGGACGGTCGCGTCGACGGAGACATCAACCGACGGATCGAGGAGGTGGTCGCCGAGCACGGCGGTCACAAGTCGCTCTACTCCGATGCCTACTACGGCGAGGACGAGTTCTGGCTGCTGTACGGCGGGGAGGACTACCACGCCGCGAAGAAGCGCTACGACCCCCAGTCACGACTGCTGGACCTGTATGCAAAGGCGGTGGAACGACGATGACCTTCAAGATCGACACCGGTGCCCGGACCCGCGCCGGCGCGGTCACCCTCGGCGACATGTTCGAGGGCCTGTTCGGAGCCGACGCGCCGGTGCGCTTCTCGGCGTACGACGGGAGCACCGCCGGCGATCCGTCGGCCACCCTCGGCATCCGGCTCACCAACCCGCGAGGGGTGTCCTACCTCGCGACCGCACCCGGCTCGCTGGGCCTCGCGCGGGCCTACCTGAAGGGCGACCTCGAGCTCGAGGGCGTCCACCCGGGTGACCCGTACGAGATGCTCAAGCTCATCGACGACGACCTGCAGCCGCAGCGACCGCCGATGTCCGAGGCCATGACCTGGGCGCGCTCGCTCGGCGTCCGCACCTTCGTGCCACCGCCGGTGCCCGAGCAGGAGATCGTGCCCTGGCAACGTCGCGGGCTTCGGCACTCCAAGTCCCGGGACGCCTCGTCGATCAGCCACCACTACGACGTCTCGAACACGTTCTACGAGCACGTGCTGGGCCCGTCGATGACCTATACCTGCGCCTGCTACCCCGCAGGCGACGCCACGCCTGGAGCAGGCCCAGGAGCACAAGTTCGACCTCGTCGCGCGCAAGCTCGGCCTCCAGCCGGGCATGCGGCTGCTCGACGTGGGCTGTGGCTGGGGCGGCATGGTCCGGCACGCCGCGTCGAAGTACGGCGTCCAGGTCATCGGTGTGACGCTCTCGCGCGAGCAGGCGGCCTGGGCCCAGGCGCGCATCGAGGTCGAGGGTCTCGACGACCTGGCCGAGGTGCGGCACAGCGACTACCGCGACGTCCGTGAACGGGACTTCGACGCCGTCAGCGCGATCGGCCTGATCGAGCACATCGGCGTGAAGAACTACCCGTCCTACTTCCAGTTCCTGCGGTCGCTGCTGCGTCCCGGCGGCCGGCTGCTCAACCACGGCATCACCCGGCCGGACAACAAGCACCCGGGGCTTCCGCAGCGCGGGTTCATCGGCCGGTACGTGTTCCCGGACGGCGAGCTCACCGGTTCCGGCGACATCGTCCGCGCCATGGAGGACTCCGGTCTCGAGGTGCAGCACCAGGAGAACCTGCGGGTGCACTACGCGAGGACCCTGCAGGCCTGGTGCAGCAACCTGGTCGAGCACTGGGACGAGTGCGTCGCCGACGCGAGCCTGCCGATCGCGAAGGTGTGGGGTCTCTACATGGCCGGGTCGCGGCTGGCCTTCGAGCGCAACGGGATCCAGCTGCACCAGGTCCTGGCCACCCGCACCGCCACCGACGGCACGTCCGGCTACCCGCTGCGGCCCGACTTCGGCGTCTGAAGGGGCGCGGGTCGACCGCGCCGACGTGGCCGATCAGCGCCCGGGTCTCGAGTCGCCCTGACGCAGGCAGCACGGCTGGTGCACAGTGAGCGGATGAGCGCGCGCCCCGACCAGTACGAGAAGGCCCTCGACCGCGCAGCAGCACCAGCGGCTCGGCGAGCGTCTCGCGGCGCAGCACGTCGCCAGGCACGACCTCGCAGCCCGCACGGGCCAGGTCCTGTGCCCTGCCGGGCTTGCGCGCCATCGCGCGCGGCGGCTCGCCCTTCTCTGCCAGCGCGAGGCAGAGCCGGTGGCCGATGTAGCCGGTCGCCCCCGCTACGAGGGTTGAGGATCGCTTTGCCATCGAAGAGGAACCCTAGGGGGGAGAGTTCCCCGGCCTACCCGTAGCGGCCGCCGGTCACCTCTCGGAGCTTCGCCCGGTCGTGTGTCGCCTGGACCCGGCGCACCGTCCCCGAGCGCGAGCGCATCACCAGGGACTCGGTGGTGGCCTGCGTCGTCAAGGCGCCGCACGCCGTGGAGCAGGTCCCCGTCCGTGACTCCGGTCGCGGCGAAGAACGCGTCGTCGCCCGAGACCAGGTCGTCGGTGTCGAGGACGCGGGAGATGTCGTAGCCGGCGTCCTCGGCCTCTTTGCGTTTCGAGTCGTCGCGGGGCCAGAGGCGGCCCAGGATCCGGCCGCCGAGGCACTTGATCGCGGCGGCGGAGAGGACGCCCTCGGGCGTGCCCCCCACACCCCACAGCAGGTCGATGCCGGTGTTCGGCATCACGGCGAAGAGCGCGGCCGCGACGTCGCCGTCGGAGATGAAGCGGATGCTGGCGCCGACCTCGCGCAGGGCCTCCACCGCATCTTCGTGGCGGGGGCGGTCCAGCATGATCACGGTCACGTCCGAGGTCTCGCCGCCCTTCGCCTCGGCGATCCGCCGGATCACGTCCTCCAAGGGATGGTCGAGGCTGATCAGGTCGGCGGCGCGGGGTCCGGCCGCGATCTTCTCCATGTAGACGCAGGGACCGGGGTCGAACATCGTCCCGCGCGGCGCGAGCGCGATCACCGAGAGCGCCGAGGGCATCCCGCGGGCGGTCAGGGTCGTGCCCTCGAGCGGGTCCACGGCGATGTCGCAGACGGGCGGGCCGCCGTCGCCTATCTGCTCGCCGTTGAAGAGCATCGGGGCCTCGTCCTTCTCGCCCTCACCGATCACGACGACGCCGTCCATCGGGACCGTGTCGAGCATCAGCCGCATCGCGTCGACCGCTGCGCCATCGGCCTTCTCCTTCTCCCCCAGCCGATCAGCGGCCCGCCGCGAGGGCCCCCGCCTCGGTCACGCGGACGAGCTCGAGCGCGAGGTTGCGGTCCGGGTTCGTCCCGGAGCGCACGTCCTGCGAGATCACGGATTCGTCGTTCATGTGGCGCAGGCTATAGACGGCTTCGCCATCCGGCGGGGACGCTGGCGGCCGCCCAGCATCAGTACGGCGGCCTTGCGACCCTAGAAGTGGCGGGCGGTTTGCGCTGCGCGCCGCCGCCGCTGTCGACGGCTCTGAAGCCGCCGGACAGGAAGATGCCGAGCGAGGCGAGGATCGCGATCCAGTAGCCGTAGGAGAGGCTCACGCCGATGTCGTTCGGCGAGGGCTTGTCGATGATCCCGTTGTAGGCGATCAGGACGAACGCCGTGAGCCCGACGATCGCGGTCAGCTCGCCGCGCGGCCACGACAGCTTGTGGCCGCGGATCACGATGTAGCTGAGGATCAGGGGCGCCGCGGCGGCCGCGATCAGCAGCCAGCGGAGGATCGGGAAGGTGTCGAAGCCGGTGCAGCTGTTGTCGCCGACGCCGCAGACCCAGTCGTCCTCCTCGTCGCGGGCAACGTTCTCCGTCTCCAGCGAGAACCATTCGATGAACAGGCTGCCGACCAGGATCAGGCCGGCGATGATCCCGATCAACTCCCCCCGACTCAGCTTCTGCGGCTCCATGGGGCGAGACCCTATGCCATACCGTTGCCCGATGAGCCGATGGGGACTGACCTTGCCGCTCCCGATGACGCCCCTCGCGGGGAGCCGGGAGCACGTCGAGCGTGCCGAGGCGGCCGGCTACACCGACATCTGGACCGGCGAGACGAACGGGCCCGACGGCTTCACCCCCCTGGCCCTCTGCGCCGAGTGGACTTCGAAGCCGCGGCTGGGGACCGGCGTGGTCGGCGTCCCGCTGCGCGGACGGGCCCTGCTCGCGATGCAGGCGGCGGCGATGGCCGATGCGACGGGCGGGCGCTTCGCCCTCGGGATCGGCGCGTCGTCCGACCGGATCGTCGAGGGCTGGAACAAGATGCCCTTCGAGAAGCCGCTCTCGATGGTCTCCGACGCGGTCGACTTCCTCCGCCCCGTCCTCGACGGCGAGCGGGTGGAGGGATTCAAGCTCGAGACACCACCGGCCGAGCGCGTCCCGATCGTCCTCGCTGCGCTCCGGGGCAAGATGCTCCGGCTCGCGGTCGAGAAGGCAGACGGCGCGTTCACCAACTTCCTGCCGCTCTCGGGCCTCCCCCAGGTCGCCGGCCAGCTCGAGGACGCGCCCGACGGCTTCGACCTCCTCTGCCGCTTCTTCTGCCTCGAGGGGGAGCGCGAGCAGGTCGAGCCCGTGGCCCGCTTCATGTTCTCCTCCTACATCACCGTCCCGGTCTACGAGAACTTCTACCGCTGGCTCGGCCACGGCGAGAAGATCGACCCGATGGTGGAAGCGTGGGCGGCGAAGGACCGTCAGAAGGCGGCCGAGCTCGCCCCGTGGGACCTGATCGAGGACATGTTCATCCTCGGCACCCCGGAGGAAATGGTCGAGCGCCTCCAGGCCTACGTCGCGGGAGGCATCACCGTCCCGGTGCTGACACCGATCACCTCTCCGGACCGGATGGGCGACCTGATCGAGGCCCTGGCGAAGAGGTAGGGCGGCGTGCGCTAGACCGCGCGGGCGAGGCTCAGGGCGTAGAGGTCCTCGGGGTCCGTCCACCAGTCCGTGATCTCGAGGCCCGCCTCGGCGTAGATGGACTCGAGGCCGGGGCGCATGAACTTCGTCGAGATCTCGGTGCGCATCCCTCGCCGGCGCCGAAGGCGACCTGGAGGTCGAGGCCCTTGATGTCCACGACCTGGTGGCGCACGGAGCGCAGTCGGATGTCCATCCAGAGGTTGTGTGCGTCCCAGCGCGCCACGTGCTCGAAGCCGGAGCGGTCGAAGTTGGCGTCGAGGCGCGTGTTGAGGACCTCGAGGACGTTCAGGTTGAACTCCGCCGTGACGCCCTTCGGGTCGTCGTAGGCCAGCTCGAGGGTGGCCCCGTCCTTGACGAGGTCGGTGCCGAGCAGGAAGCGGTCATCGGTGTCGAGGAGGTTGGCGACACGGCGGAGGAAGCTGGCGCGCTGGGCCGGGGGGAAGTTGCCGATCGTGCCCCCGAGGAAGGCCGTGACCCGAGGGCCGTCGATGGAATTCGCTCGAGGTCGAGCTCGAAGTCGCAGACGTGGCCGGAGACCTGGACGTCCGGGTACTCGGAGGCGACCGCGTCGGCGGTCTGGCGGGTGATCTCCTCGGAGATGTCGACCGGGCAGTAGGCCGTCAGGCATCCGGCTTCGTCCATCGCGTCGAGCAGGACCCGGGTCTTGGCGGCTCAGCCGGAGCCGAGCTCGATCAGCGCGCGGGGGTTCGCCGCGGCGACGATGTCCGGGGAGTGGGCCTGGAGGATCTCGCGCTCGCAGCGCGTCGGGTAGTACTCGTCGAGCTCGGTGATCTGCTCGAACAGCTCGGACCCACGCTCGTCGTAGAAGTAACGGGGCGAGAGCTCCTTGAAGGGCTTGGTCAGCCCCGCGCGGACGTCAGCCGCCATCCCGGACAGGGGGCCGCCCGGGGGAAGGTGCACCTCGACGGTGACGCGGTCGGGCGTGGCGGGCGCGGTCATCGATGCTCCGTCATCTACGAATCACTTGCGCAGCGGAAGCCCGAGAAGATCTGCTTGCGCTCGGGGTTGTCCCAGTTGCGGAACGTCCGGCGGATCACGTTGCGGCGCGCGGACCAGGCGCCGCCTCGCAGCACCTTGTAGCCCTCGCCGTAGAAGACCTCTGAGTACTCGGGATAGGGAAAGGCCTCGAAGCCCGGGTAGGCCTCGAACTCGCTGGAGGTCCACTCCCAGACGTCGCCCAGCATCTGCAGCGCGCCGTGGTCGGACGGGGCATCGCCGTAGGCGCCCGCCGGCGCCGGCCCGAACGCGAACAGGTCGAGGTTGGCGCGCTCGGGGTCGGATCCGCCGCCGCTGCCTCCCACTCGAACTCGGTCGGCAGCCTCTTGCCGGCCCAGCGGGCGAACGCGTCGGCCTCGTGCCAGGAGACGTGGATCACCGGGAGCGCCGGGTCCACGGGCTCGCGGCGGCCCATCGCGGTGCGGACCCAGGTTCCCGAACCCGCATCGCCGTCGCGCTCCCAGTACATGGGCGGCTCGGCGTCGGGGTTCTCCTCCAAGAAGCGGATGTAGCCGGCGTTGGTGACGGGCGTGCGGTGATCTCGAAGGCCTCGAGCTCGACGGTGTGCCGCGGGCGCTCGTTGTCGTAGGCGAAGCCCTGCTCGATGGGCCCGGCGCCGACCTCGTGCTCGCCGGCCGGCACTTCGACCATCTCTGGGCCGTCGCTGACCGGCTCGGAGGACGGGCCGTTGTCGGTCCGCACCGGCTCGTAGGACTCGACCATCTGGAGCAGCTGCAGCATCGTCTCGTTGTGCTGGTGCTCGTGGGCGAGCAACATCTCGTAGACGAAGCCGTTCGCCAGCAGTGGGTTCTCGGGATCGAGCTCCAGATCTTCGAGCACCTCGAGGGTCCGATCGCGTACCTGCTCCATGTAGGGAAAGACCTCGCCGGCGGTTAGGATCGGCAGCTCGCCGCGGACCTTCCGCGGCTGCTCGATCGCGTCGTAGAGCTCTCCCAGGTCGCCGCGGAGGGCCTCGCGGCCGGCGATCTCGCGGATCAGCCACTGCTCCTCGAAGTTGGCGATGTGCCCGAGATCCCAGATCAGCGGGCTCAGGA
>CAVRTI010000014.1:0-63972 GCA_963723975.1 uncultured Actinomycetota bacterium | reverse complement strand
AGCTAGGAATGCTCTACGGGATCTCGATGGTCGCTTTCGTCGAGTATCTCCGCGGAGGAGGGGCGGCGACCTTCGGGGCGCTGGGCGTCTTACTCGCTGGTGGGTTTCGGCTGATGCCCTCGATCCTGCGTCTTCAGACGAGCGTCATGGCCGTACGCACAGCTGCGCCATTCGCCAGAAGAGCTCCACAAGCTGATCGCGCGACTGTACGTGGCCATGCCCGTACCTGCGATGGCGGCCGCCCGCCGGCCACGACGAGACAAGATTGGCACTCCGGACAGAAGGTTCGTCGGATCCGGCGCCGATGGCGACGGAAAAGGTTTACTTTCGCTTCCGTCGGGGACGACCGATGCCCTCGAAGACGCGGCCTCACCATCGCGAAGGGCGAACGCGTCGCCCTCGCCGGGCGCTCGGGTTCGGGAAACTCAACCCTCGCGGATGTGATGCTCGGTCTGCTTGAGCCTCGCTCGGGCTCGGTACAGCTCTTCGGCTCTGATCCGGCCTCGCTCTTCCATGCGAGTCCAGACATCGTCGACTACGTCCCGCAATCCGTCCCGTTCATGAATGGATCAATTGCCGAGATCGCACCGACGAGCGACCCTTCTGGAGTCGATCAGGACGGTCTTGGAAGCGTTGTCCAAGGCTCAGCTCAACGCGGTAGTTGGCGCCTTGCCGCAGGCTCATTGGGCATCCGTGGGCGAGGCGGCACGCCGACTTTCCGGCGGTCAGCGTCAACGCATGGCATCGCCAGAGCCCTGTACTCGCGTATCGAAACTCTCATCCTCGACGAGGCAACGAGTGCCCTGGACCTTGAACGAAGCAGTCCGTCAACGCGACCATCGTCGGCCTGGGGCCAGAGATCACGCTCTCTCACCATCGCTCACAGGCCCGCGACCATCCGTGCCGCAGGTCGAAGTAGTTTGCTGGAGGCTGGCCGGACCGTAGGCGACGGCGACTATCAGTCGGTACACATGCTGCACGACTATCTGGTCCATGATCACCACAGTAGGGACAGGATCCACGTCGACCGCCTCGGCCACGCAGCCCAGCAGGGCATGTGACGAGCGAGCGCTCAGGGAGCGCCCGAGCGCTCAAGGGCGCCGACGTCGATGTGTTGGTGGTCAACTACCTGACCCCCACCTGACTCATCAGGCTGTACGTGCCCGGAGTTCGTCCCGCGCTGCATTCTTCGTGCGCGACAACGCGGGGACCTCGATAGCAAGCAGCTCCGGACCGAAAGCCCGTCTACGACCGTCGTCAGTGACGGCACAAACCACTACTATGCGCGTGGCAACCATGAACTGTACGTCCGCGGGATCGGCCATTGGTCCTGCTCTCAACCCCGATGTGGTTCTGAGGCCGGCGTCGCTCGCCACGTTGATCAACGAGCTGAAGAAGACGATGACTTTGGCGGTTGTTCCCGAACTACTCAACGAAAACGGCACTTTTCAGCCGTACTACCGCCCTCTGCCGACCCTATTCACGATGATCTGTGATCGGTCGCCCCCCCTGCGGCGACTGTTTCGAGACGCTTGGGCGAGACACATGTACGCCGATCTGGTGGCGGGCGAGGATTCTCACCCGAGGCCCGCCGGCAGCGTGCATGCTGCTTCGTCGGGAATGCGTGGGGAGTCTGCTCTTCGACGAAACCTGACTCTGTTCTACAACGACACCGATTTGTGTCTGCGCATGAGGGCCGCTGGCAGGCGGCTGGATCTTATCCCGGAGGCACCAGCGGTTCATCTTCGAGGAGCCTCGTTGGCGAGGCTCATCACGGATCGCTTGCCGTGGCGGCCATCTACGAAAGCACTGTCTCGCCTACGCCCGGAAAAACCTAGGGTTGGCGCGCGGTCCAGGTGGCAGTCTTGCTTCGTCGGGCCGGACAATTCTTCTAGAGCGCTGAGCGGTACGAGCGACTCGAGCGACGCAGTCACGTGTGAGGTGACGCAACGTCCAACTGACGCGAGCGAGTAATGGAAAGCGGTCCAGCAGCGCAAAGGCGCGGATCGCGATCCGCACGTGCCGCGGGTACAGGTGCGGGTGAGCCGCCATCACCATCTAGAAGTAGGTCGACCAGTCATCTGAAAGGCGATCGCTCGAGCTGTTGTGGTTTTGGTGCCGGAGAAGTGGCTCATTTAGCGCGCACCCGAGTACCGCGCTACCGAGCGTCAGGAAGAAGTCAAATCCTGAAGTCCACGCAAATCCTCCCGAAAGCCGGCCTCCAGATCGGCCCGCCGGCGCAGCATGGCCCAGACGTTACGTAGTCGCCGTATCGAAGCATTCCAGACCGAGGGATGCCTTCGAGACACCCTCCTGTTGTCCATGTAGCGCACTGGCGTTAGGCGTAGGCGACGCGGTCCGGCGAGCGCGAGAGTCCCTAGCACGCGGCGAAGTATCCTGGCTTCAGGAGATCATCTGCATCAGGAACGCGATCAAATGACCGCTGCTGAGCTTCGCACCGGTGTTGCGGGCGGCTGAGACGCCAGCATGGTCACGGTAACGTATCGAACTCGGCCGGGGTACTTCTCGGAAACCGTTTGGATTTCGTCCAGAATCCGTCATCAACGATGAGGACTTCGCATGGCTTCGGTTCCTGCGCGAGGGCGCTGTCGATCCCAGCGCCGAGCAGCCGACCGTAGTTGTAGCAGGGGATAACGACGGACACTCGAACGTCACCCTCACGTGGCATGTTCGGTTCTCCTCGCGGCCGCGGCAGAACCGAGGCGTCGGTCTGCCTCCCCACGCGCAAGCTCGCCAATGGCCCAGAAGTACGTGATGGCGCCGAAGGGAGACTCCAGCACCACTCCCAGCATCGCGACGACGGGCATAGCCAGGGCAACCAGGGCTGCCAGAACGATGACGGGTGGGGGCTCTTGGCGTAGAGCCGACCACGCAAGCCGGAATCCGAGAATGAGAACGAGCACGGCCAGAATGGCCCCCATGACACCCAACCGGGCCAGCGTCCCCACGACGAAGTTATGCGGCGAGCGGACGTTTCGAGTACGTCGATCCTTCAGGTTCAGCCTGTGAGCCGCTCTCGCGAATGATATCGCGTCCGAAGCCGATGCCAACTGCAGTCTTCTGGTAGTCCCGGAACGTGAAGGTCGCGACCTTGTCCCAGACGTCCTGGCGAACCGAGATCGTCCCAGCCGCCTGGCCCGACCCGGTAAACCCCTCAACCAAGCGTTGCCCGCTCGGCGACACGCTCAGGACCGCCAGGAGCACGATCATCCCTGCAGCGCCCATAGCCAACCGCTTCCGGACGTTCGGCGAACTTTCACCGGTAGTCGACTCGGCCTCGCGCCGGGGCGCGAAATAGGTGAGGACTGTCACCACGATGGCGGCGAGCGCGGCGAGGAGCCCGGCGCGAGTTTGAAGCGTTGTGAGCGCCCAGAGATTCAGGAGGGCGAATGCTCCTATGCCCGCGCGCAGCGCAGGAGCCAGGGAGGTTCCGCGGCTCAACAGGTCCCGAAGGGCGAACGCGGCGGCTATCCCCGCGACTGCCGCATCGAAGTCGGGTCGGGTACCGAAGACTTGTGCGTCCGTGCCAAGAACGGGGAGGTTCCAGGGGAAGCCGGGGAGGCGGGGGATGGCGGCGACCCACACGATGTGGATGCCAAGCGCAATGTAAATCGGCTGGCGCGCTCGCCCGATGTTCCGCGCGGGCAGAATGAAGGCGAGGATCGCCACCGCTGAGTAGCCATAGGGAGCGAAGTCGCGGAGTGCCGTCACGTCTGGCATACCGCCGGCGAGGAGTCGACAGATGGAATACACCAGCATGACCACGCCGAGCACCGCACCGTCGGTGCTCGCAACAACAGCGCACCGAGGTTTAGGGCGCGGCGGGCGAGAACGACTTGGAGCGTGGCCAGCGCAATTGCCGCGTCGCCGATAAAGACGGGTGTTCCAGGATGCCGACGTAGCTGCCCCATCGGCTCGTCATGAGCAGATAAAGCGATATGACGAAGGCGATCGGGACGAAACCTTGCTCACGAGGCATCGGCCAAGAACGCGTAACTGGCGTGGAAACGCTGAGGGGGGAGCGAAGGCTGTGAGCCATCGACTCGCGGGTCACGATGCGTCCTGCGCGAAGCGGTTGGCCCACACAGCCAGGCGGCGATCCTGCGTCAGCGCGGCGAGTACGGAGAGTTGGCGCGTGACGACCCGGTGGGCTGCAACGTTTCGGTCATCGACCAGCAGGGCCGATCGGGACGCATCGCCAACAACCCGGATGTCCTCGAGTCTTGCGAGCATTGTTGTCGCCCCGCCATCCACCATCCTGGCTGCCAAGGCGGACTTGGTTGCTCGCCAGTAGTCGTACAGGCCCAGGATGGTGGCGAGATGGCCACTGACGACGAAGGACCCTCGCCCCAACCGCCAACTGGCCTCGCCCTGCGGCGTCGGGTACTGCTCGAACCAAAGATTGGCGTAGGCCTTGTCGTCACCAGTGACGACAAGCCATGTTCGTGGCGGCTCCGCTCTGTTCCCGACATCACCCCGGACAAGTTGAAGCGTCCTGAAGGCAAGCGTTGCCTCCTGCAGCCAGGTCTCCTGCCCAGTCTCAGCGTAAAGTCGGGTCAAGGCGCTCAGATATAGGCCCTCAGTCGGCGCCGAGTACCACGGAGCCGACAACCGTTCGCCGTAAACGTTGTCGACGCCCTCTGCGTGACCTACAAGACCCTGTCGTGACTGTGCGCGGATCGTTGGACGAGCTGGTCGCGCGGTCCAGGGCTCTTCGTGACCGGGTCCTCGCAAAACGCTCGAGCTCAGCTATCGCCTCGGTAAGCGCCGCATCGGGACTGCTGCCCCGGGCCGCTGCGTCGTTGGAGGCCGCACCGCTGCCGGGTGCCCAGGCGGCGGCCGCCATGTCCGCGTACGTGTCGACATTGGGCGCCAGTTGAAACCGCTGGTGAAGAAGAACGCCATGTGGGAGTCCCGCGTGAGCCGCTCTGCGTACTTGGCGAATACTGTGGCGTCCGTCGCGCGCGCGGTAGCGGCTACCTGAGTTCTTAAGAGTTGGTGCAGCTCAAACGACCGGTCTATCTGGTCGGGAGTAGTCCAGGCCGGTCCATTGGCGAAACGCGTGTAGTGCAGGTAATGCCTGGCCGTCTCCAGCCCACCCCGGTACAGCCGCATGTCGGTGACGAGCCGATTCCCCCGCGCGATGCGGGCGAAGTCCAGAAGCCCGAGCAGGGCGAAGAAGTGGCCAGTCATGAGATTCCGTGACTTCGCGCTTCGTGGATGGCTCTCAAACCAAAGGAAGTTGGACTCGTCCACACGGGTGATCCAATGGTCCGGGGTGCTGCCGGCAAGATCGTAGAAATCGCGAATCTTCAGGAATCCGTCGAATACTGCTCGCGCTCTGACCCGCCAAACTGGATCCCGAGTTGCCTCGAAAGTCTGTGTCAAGGCACTCAGCATGAGGCCTTGAGTCTGTGCGGATTCCCATCCGGCAGGCATGACGCCGCCGTCCGCCAGCGTCAGGGGGTAGGGGTTCCTGATCAACGACGGAAGTCGGGCCGGCAAGGCGTCCCTCAGCGCCGTCACCGCCAGGTCCAACGCCTTCGCGTCTGCCAGGCTTCGGTAGCGGTCGAGCTGCAGCAGGGCGTACCTCGCGGCCGAATCGGGATCCCTTCGGGGTCCCTGGTCCGTGGCACGGCGAACACGGCCTGATGGACTCACCGTGACTGGCGGCACGGGTGTCAATGAGGCCCTGAAGGCCCGTGTGATTGGTTGGTAGGGCGTCCCGCGAACGGGGGACTCCATTGAGACGAAGACGGGCAAATAGGGGGCATCGTCTCGGTGCACCACGTACGCGGTGGCGGCAGCGACCAAGTCAAGAAGCAGCGCGAAAGCCACGAGGGCGGCCGCCAGGCGATAGGACCGCCCAGCCACCGCCAACCACTGCATCGTCGGACTCTGCTCCTTGATTCCCAGATTCACCACGCAGCTTCGGAGGCGCCTGCAGGTGCCAGTCTAGGACATCGCCGATGGCCGCCAGTCGGTCACCCTTCGTCGAGGCGCCGATACAACTGAACAAGATCGGCAACTGTCTTGTCCCAGCTCCATGTCGCCCGCGCCCACTCCTGGTAGCCGGGGTTGACCGGGTCCGGCGAAGAGGTTGCCTGGATGAGTGCATCTGCAATCGAGTCGATGCTCAGTGGGTCGACGAAGCGGGCGCGGCCTCCGGTGACCTCGCGAAGCACGGGGATGTCGGAGCACACGACAGGGACACCCGATTGCATGGCCTCGACGACTGGCAACCCGAATCCCTCGTACAAGGAAGTGAGCACAACCGCAGTTGCCCCCGCGTAGGCGGCGACGAGCATCTCGTCGTTCAGGCCGGACAGAGTCTCGATGCCGGGAACCGAAGTGCCCCACCCCAGGCGACCAAGGATGACTAGGTCGTGAGTCTCCGAGATACGGGACTGCCGGTAGGCCTCAGCGAGCCGATCCAAGTTCTTGCGCGGTTCGGTCGTGGCCACAGTCAGCAGGTAGGGCCGGCGTCGCACCAGGCGTTGCGTTGTCTCCGGCAGGTCCACACCCAGGGGAACTGCGGTGACACGTTCACCTGACAGACCGAAGAAGTCCTGGATCTCGGCTGCCATGGCCTTCGTGTCTGTGACGACATGTGCACCGCGACCGATAGCCCTCGCGGCGAGCCACGGATAGTACGAACGGCCAAGCCTGCTGGCGGTATCCGGGTACTTCCACCAGGTGAGGTCGTGCAATGTGTAGACAACGTGCCGCGCACATGTCCAGGCGCTGGGGGGGATGCTCGGAAAATGCACGACCCGCACGCCACGTGTCGCTAGCGGCATCCGGACGAGGTCCTGCCACAGCCGCGACGGCAGAGCCTCCGTGCCTCCGTGCCGAACATCGACCGAGGGGTCGACATGCGGGAGTCGGCGAGCGATCTCGCGTGTGTAACGCTCCCAGCCGGTAGTCCTGTCCCACGACGCGGATCGGGCATCGAACAGGTATGCCGAAGCAGTCCTCGTCACGGCTCTACAAGCCCATCGCGGCAAAGATCTCGGAGAACCGTCGCTCATACGTGTGGTCAGCTATTGTTCGTCGATGCCCAGCACGGGCGATGCCTGCCCGCTCATCGTCGTGTTCAAGGTAGTAAAGAACCTTCTCGACGAGATCGTCTCCGTCGTGGAAGGTCACGATCTCCTCGCCGACGTCGTAGTAGGTGCCGAGGTCTTCAGCTTCGCCAGTCAACAGGAAGCCGCTCGAGGCGGGGACCTCGAAGGTTCGACCCTTGATCTGGGGCTCCCCGCCCTGCGAAGCATCAGTGAAGTTGAGATTGATCCGACTGCCACGGAAGATCGCCCCCATCTCGGACTGCGAGCAGCGCGAACTGGCCTGGGCTCGATCCAGCCACCTCCGCCCCCCCACGGCGCGAATGCCTGGGACTCGCGCCGCGACACGATGTCGGGTGGCTACGCGCCAACCAGTCCCGCGGGTTTCGATCCGGACGCCTGCCGTTCGTAGCATCTCGACCAGGTGCCCGCGGTTCCCGTACTTCTGGCCGACGAAGCTGACGTCCAACGGCGTTCTGCCCGTCGCGACTCCATCAGGCGGAACTGCGGCCCACTGTGTCTTCACTACCTTCTCGCAGCCAAGCGCAGCGTACTTCGGCAGGGCAGACTTGGCGGTCGTCGCGATCCAGCTGAAGGCCGGTGCGTAGCGTCTACTGAAACTCTCGAACCGCCAGTGGTCGTCAGCGAACCAGTTGAGAGTGGTTATTCCAGTCGCTGTCACCTGAGCGATAGCTGGAACTGAGACCTCTCACCGAACAAGAACGTGAACAGAAGTTCGGGTCGCGAGTCCGACACGGCCCGCTGGAGTGCCGCGTCCATTCCCCCACCTGTCGACGCACCGGCACCGAGATCGAGGAAAGTCACCTCATGACCCATGTCGACGAGCGGCTCGAAGAAGTTGTAGTACTCGTAGCTCAGCCCCCGCTCCGGTTTGCCGTAGTCGTGCTTCTGAGCGGCGAAAAGGATCTTCAATCTGGGATTCTCTCCGACGTGCTTGGGTGAGGGGGCCGGTCAGCCTCTCGTCTTCAGCCGTCTGGTGGGTTGCTCACCAAGGTCGCAACGTGTGCCTTGCATACTAGGATCCCTAATGAGCGGGAACGAGCGGAGAGACCGAAGCCGATCAACGCGCGCCGGGTGGAAGTACTCCGGATGAGGGAAGTCCTCGTGCTCGGGGGCGTCGCGGCGTCTGCGGTTCTCCTGCTGGCGTGGTTGTGGCTGTGCTTTGTCCGGCCAGGCGTCGCAACAGTGCTGATCGTCGCCTCCGCCGTGATGTCATCTCATGTCTTCGCCCTCTTGTATGCGGGCGGCCTTGATGCGGGTGTGGTGCGGGGCCTCATCCCCGTCAAGGACGCTGCGGCCGTAACCCTTGCAGCGGTGCTCCTGATCCGAGGACGCCACAGAGATCCGCTGCTATTGCCGATCGCACTAGTTGCCCTCGCCAGCATTCCCGCGCTAGTGATGGGTCTCGCCCGAGAGCCTACGTCCGACGTCCTCCTGTCGGGGCGCAATGCGTTGCTGCCCTTCGTGGCAGCTGTAATCGCCTTGCTGCTGGAAGGTCGGCAACGACGAGTGGCCGCAGTTGGGTCGGTCGTGGTCATTGCGGTGGCGGCTGGCTATTCCCTCATCGAGTACTTGCTGCCGTTGTCCTACCTTACAGACGTCATTCGCCTTGGTGACTATTGGAAGGACGTCAAGGAGCAGCCGTTCTTCGTTTCGAAGCTTGGCACGGATCTTCCGGGCAACTTCGTCACGTCGTCGGGCAGTCGACGGCTCTCCGGCTCGTTCGGCGACCCTCTTGCCGCGGGCTACGCCTTGGCGGGTGCGACACTCTTGGCAACCCACCTTTCGAAGAGTCGTCTGCGGGTGTTCGCAGTTCTCCTCCTTCTGCTCGCCCTTTTCCTGACGTTCACCCGGGCCGGCCTGCTCTTCGTCATTCTGGTATTCACTCCCATCGTGATCTTCCGTGGCGGCCACATGTCGCGTCGGGGATGGTCCGTCAGCGGATTTGTCGCGGCCGTGGCGGTGGCATTGGCCTTCGTGGCAACTCCGTTCGGAAGCTACTTTCGCTCTGTTGTCACGGGGAACGACGGCTCCACCAACGCGCACATCGGGGCGCTCCGCGGTCTGGGCAACCATCCATACTCACTGTTCGGTCAGGGCTTCGGATCGGCGGGTGCCGCGACCGCTTCCGGGACCGAGAACGTCTTCGTCACACTGGCGCTGCAAGTAGGCGCTTTGGGCTTGCTGTTGTATTTGGTGGCTTTCGGTCTTATCGCGGTGCGGGGAAGCCCCGGTGGAGCCACCAACCCCTACGCTTGGCCTACTGGGGTGGTCTCGCAGCGTTGGTTGTCATCTGCTTCACTACCGAACAGTTGCTGACGTTCAACGCGGGATTCGTCCTCATCCTGTGCTTCCTTCTCAGCCCAGGAGACGGCCTGCAGACATCCGCACGGGCGCGTGATCGTCCGACGCCATCATGGCGGGGTCGCGAGAATCGGATCCTCTCCGACGGGTGACATAGCCTGTTGCGCAGACCATATGGGAGGCATGGATGGGTTCGGTCAGGTCGGGGTTGCCGGTGGAGCTTGCCATACGCCTACGGGATGAGCTTGGTCTGGAAGCGGCCGTGGAGACGGGGACGTTCTACGGCAACAGCGCGGCTGAACTCGCTCGGTTGTTCGATCGGGTGTGGACGGTCGAGCTCTCCAAGGAGCTCTGGCTGGAAGCGCAGAGGCGGCACCCAGACGCCGAGAACGTGGTCTTCATGCATGGCGGCTCACACGAGGTGCTGCCCGCATTGGACATTGGGCGGCCGGCGCTTTATTGGCTCGACGGGCACTGGTCGGTCGGCGAGACTGCCGGTGAGGACTTGCAATGTCCCGTCGAGGATGAGATCCGCGCCATCGATAGCAGATCATCTGGTGAGCGATCGGCGATCTTGATCGATGACGCTCGACTGTTCCTCGCGCCACCTGGGCCACCGTTGGATCGCAGTCAGTGGCCGACGCTGATGGATGTCGCGGACCTCCTACGCGCCAAGACCGACAGGTTCGTCACCATCCTGGAGGACGTCATCATCGCAGTTCCTCAGGACGCGAGGACTGTCGTGGAGGACTACGGAATGTCAGTCGCGTGGGCACCGCCACCTGCATCCCTCGGGAAACGTGCGAAAGCACAGGTGCCTCCGGGTCTCCGCAAGATTCTAAAGAGCGCGCTGCCGGGCAGGTAGCCGCCCGGCCAATTGGCCAAGGCTTGCTCTCGCTCGATCAGCCAGTTTCCGCGCGCTCGATCTGTGGTCGCTTGCGGCTACGTAAAGGATCGCGGTGTCCTTGTACTCGTAGCGTGCGTGAGATAGCCCCCCGCGGTGGATGATGGTCTCGAGTCGATCAAGGTGGAGCGCCTTGTCTGGTTCCCACGTCGCATACATCTTGTTGTTGGTGATGACGAGGGGCGTTAATCCGTCGTTGGCAACCGCCGCCCAAGCCGCTGCTGTGACGCCCGGCGTGTGGGGTGCCGAGATGTCGTCCAGGACGACAAGCCCTCCCGGGACTGCGAGCCTGCGACTCAGCGCGATGTCCTCGCGTACCACCTCGAAGAGGTGTGACCCATCGATATGTACGAACCGAAAGCTGACTTCACTGAGCAGGTCGCCGAGATCCGTTGACGGTCCTTGGATGACCCTCGGCGCGACCGGATGGAACTTCTGGAAGTTGCGCTCGAACGCGTCCCGAGCCAGGCCTGGGTAGTAGTTCTGGTTCTCTCGGTCGTTCGCAGCGTCACCGGTCGTGCTCTCAAACAGGTCGCAGACAGTGAGTTGCTCGTCCGGCTTGCGAGCGTAACCCAAGAGGATTGAGCTCTTTCCCAGATAGCAACCGATCTCGAGCAGGTCCCCGCCCATTCCGAACTGCGACTGGGCATCACACAAAGCGGAGAACAGCTCTGCGTCCTCTGGGTCCATCCAGCCGGGCATCCGCGGGAGGATCTGGGTGCGGTAGGTGAGCTCGGTTGTGTTCGATGCTTGGTCGGCTGACACGGATCGATAATAGTGAGCGGTCGAAACTTCTGTTCGCCGCCCAGTACCATGTGGCTGGTGGCCGCAGCCGACGACATGCCCCCGGTCACCGTTCTCCTCCCAGTCTTCAATGGCGGCGCGCACCTTCCCGCCGCGGTGCGGAGCATCTTGGGACAGGAATACAAGCGGTTCGAGCTTTTGGTCATCGACGACGGTTCGACGGACGGTACGCATGATTACCTGACTACCCTCAAGGACGCACGCGTACGAGTAATTCGCCAGCGTAACCAGGGTCTCGTGCCGACTTTGAACCACGGGTTGGCCGCAGCCAGGCATGGCCTGATCGCCCGGATGGACGCTGATGACCTCTCCGAGCCGAGCCGTCTTGCCGTTCAGGTCGCATTCCTCATGGACAACCCGGGTGTCGCGGCCGTCGGAAGCTGTTTTGTCACGATCGACGAGGGCGGGGTCAGGACCGACGACGTGCACGTCGCCGCCAATCCGCCCTACCTGCGGCGCTCTATATACCTCCGCAATGTTTTCGCGCACGGCTCGATGACCTTGCATCGTGACCGAGCACTAGAGGTCGGCGGCTACCGTGACGTCGGCCCTTGCGAGGACTACGACCTTTGGCTGAGGCTGTTGGATCGTTACGACCTGGCGAATGTGCCGGAGATCCTGTATCGCTACCGAGTGTCAGCATCACAAATCAGCTCAGCATCACGAGGACAACAGGAAGCGTGCTTCGCCGCTCTACGCCAGGAACTCCATGCCGCCGAGGCGCTGCCGAAGGTCTCGGCCACAACGGTGTTTCGCGAGGGGCTCCAGCACGTGACGTCCTACCCGCAGTGCCGGCGTACCGCTCAGACTTACGCTTACGATCATTTCGGCCTCGCTCGTATGGTCCTGACAATGGGCCGGGTGGGACAGGCCACCCAGCTGCTGCTCGGCCTGGCTCTGTTCACGTTGCGAAAGCCGAGCGCACTCATCGGATTGCCCCCGTTCCAGTCACTTGCGGAACTGCGGCATCGAATCAGACTCCGTCGGAGCCGACCGCGGCGCGCGCGGAACTAGTGGGTGCTTCGAGGACCGTGCCTCGCGAACGTGCGGGCGACGACGTCCTCTTAGCCCCCCCAGTCCGACAGCACGGACCGATAGATGTCGAGTTGCGCAGAGATGATTGCGTCCGGTGAATACAGGGACTTGTAGCGCCGCCTGGCCCGGGCACCGAGAACTGCCAGGTCGGCGGCCGCGAGCTCGCGAACGCTGTGTGCCAGGCCGTCGACGCCGGCCCGCGCAAGAATGCCCACTGATGGGTCCACGGTCGCTGCTAGCCCGCTGACCTTGCTGGCCAAGACTGGCCGACCGTGAGCGAAGGCTTCCAAGACGACGAGCGGGAGCGCCTCCGGGGACGTCGACGGGACGACGACCGCGGCGCACTCCCGCATCTCCCCGGCCACCTCGGCGGCATTCAGCGTTCCCCGGCCAATTACGCCGGACCCGGGCCCGGCTGCAGCCCGTTCGACCAGCCCTCGCAGCGGTCCGTCGCCCACGACGGTCAACGTCCCTAGGGGCCTTCCACTCCGGTGCCATGCCTTTAGCAGGACATCGATCCCCTTCTCCGCGTGTAGCCGCCCGACGAACAGCAGCCCTCTCCCCGGCGGCGTCGCCGGACCGGGGTCGGGCACGCTGTTGGGCCGGATCGTGATGCGTTCGGCACCGACGAGCCCGGACTCGACCAGGCTCTGCGCGACCGAGTCGGTCAGCGCGATGTAACGGTCGACGTCTTGCTGGTCGCGCCGGTGCGCCAGGAAGGCGACGGCCATCGGCACGCTCTGGACGCGCGAGTCGCGGTAGCAGCCGTGCTGAACCGCCGGCCACGGGAGCGACTCGCCACGGCACTGCCGGCACGGTGCGCCGTCGCGGAAGTAGCTCCCGCGCATGCAGCTGTGCCGATGGTTGTGCACCGTCTGCACGACCGGCACCCCAAAGCTGTGCGCGAGCCGCACCACCGACAGCGACACGAACGGGTAGGGGTTGTGCAGGTGAACAACGTCCGGCCGGTGTACCCGGATCAACTGACGCACGTCGTCGAGTGCCCGGCGTCCATATATCGGCTGGAACGGCAGCGCCAGCTTCTGTGTGGCCGACAGCCCTTGGATCTCGTCGCTGGACCGCAGGTAGGGCACGACCTGCACACCGGCTGCGGCCAACATCTCGATCTCCGCGTCGACGACCCGGTTCTCCCCCGACGGGACATCCGATCGGTACCGGTTGTGGACCACGAGCACCTTCACGCCGCGACGGTATCGGGACGCCCGTAGACTCCACACGATGCCCGCTCTGGACCGGTCCGAGGCCACTGAAGCCCCCATTCGGGCCAGCGGCCGTACCGCACTGGTGACCGGCGCTGCCGGCCAGGACGGCATCTTGCTCGCCGAGCTGCTGGCCGCAGAGGGCTACACGGTGTGGGGGCTGGTCCGCGGCCGATCCGAGCGGACCGCCCTGTTCCAGCAGCGCGTGCCATCAGCGCATCTCGTGTACGGCGACCTCCGCGAGCGCGATCTTGTCGAGAGGGTGCTGACCGAGGCCGCGCCGGACGAGGTCTACAACCTTGCGGCGTTCAGTTCCGTCGGCCGGTCGTGGGCGCGTGCTCACGAAGTCATGGACATCAACGCCCTGGCCGTCGTCAGCCTGTTGGACCAGCTGAGAGCGCTGCAGGAAAGCACCGGCCGAGAAGTCCGCTTCTACCAGGCGTCGAGCTCGGAGATGTTCGGTTCCCCAGCGGTGTCGCCGCAGACAGAGGAGACGACTTTCCATCCCCGCTCACCCTACGGAGTCGCGAAGAGCGCCGCCCACTTCCTGACCATGAACTACCGCGAGTCCTATGGCCTTTTCGCCTGCTCGGGAATTCTCTACAACCATGAGAGCCCGCTGCGCGAGCCGCACTTCGTCACGCGGAAGATCACTGCCGGCGTGGCTGCTATCGCCCAGGGTCGGGCCGACCGTCTGGAACTCGGCACGCTGGATGTCTCACGGGACTGGGGCTGGGCTCCTGACTACGTGCGAGCGATGTGGCTCATGCTCCAGCACGACGTGCCGGACGACTACATCGTGGCCAGCGGCCGCAGCCGGACCCTGCGCGACTTCCTCTCGGCCGCCTTCGCCTGCGTCGGCATCGATGACTGGTCCGGGTATGTCGTGTCCGATCAGAACCTGATTCGTCCCGCGGAGGTGCTTGGCCTGGTGGGCAACGCGGCCAAGGCACGCGATGTTCTCGGGTGGCAGCCCACGGTGCCGTTCGAGGAGATCGTGTCCCGCATGGTCAGACATGACCTGGAGGCCGAACGCGAAATCTCGACCTCGCCGTCTCGGCCGTGACTTCCGTCAGGTCTACGGCGCAGCCGAGGCGACTAACCGGCCGAAGTACTCGACCGTCCGCGCCAGCCCCTCGTCGAGGGCGATCTTCGGCTCCCAGCCGAGGGCGGACCGGGCGGCGCCGATGTCCGGCCGCCGCCGGGACGGGTCGTCCGCGGGCAGCGGCTCGTGCACGACTCCACCGGTTGACCCGGTGAGGGACACGACGTGCTCGGCGAGCTCGGCGATGGTGAACTCCGCCGGGTTGCCGAGGTTGAGCGGGCCGGTCACGTCATCGCTGCTCTCCATCAACCGGACGAGCCCGTCGACCATGTCGTCCACGTAGCAGAACGAGCGCGTCTGGCTACCGTCGCCGTACAGCGTGATGGGCTTGTCGGCCAACGCCTGCATGATGAAGTTCGAGACCACCCGGCCGTCCTGCGGGTGCATGTTGGGCCCGTAGGTGTTGAAGATGCGGGCCACCTTGATCTTCGTACGGTGCTGGCGCCAGTAGTCGAAGAACAGAGTCTCCGCGCACCGCTTGCCCTCGTCGTAGCAAGATCGCGTCCCGATGGGGTTCACGTTGCCCCAGTACTGCTCCCGCTGCGGGTGCTCCAACGGGTCGCCGTAGATCTCGCTGGTGCTGGAGAGAAGGATTTTGGCGTGGGTCCGCTTCGCCAGGCCCAGCATGTTGATCGACCCCATCACCGAGGTCTTGGTCGTCTGCACCGGATCGCGTTGGTAATGGATCGGCGAGGCCGGGCAGGCGAGGGAGTAGATCTGGTCGACCTCGACGTACAGCGGGAACGTCACGTCATGACGCAGGAACTCGAAGTGCGGGTTCGCCAACAGGTCGGTGATGTTCTCCCGGGCGCTGGAGTAGAAGTTGTCCACGCAGAGCACGTCGTGGCCCATGTCGAGCAGCCGGCTGCACAGGTGTGAACCGATGAACCCCGCACCACCAGTGACCAGAACCCGGGTCTTGCTCTGCATCCACGCTCCCTGCCGACGACGCCCGCTGACGCCGGCAACCCTAGCGACCGGCCGCGTTTGCGCCGTCGCGCGGCGGATAGTCGTGGGAGCATGCCCACTGTGGGTGCGCGAGACCCGGCCGCGGCTGACGACCCAGCCCCGGCACGGCCGGGCGAAGTCCAGGTCGTGGCGCACCGGGGATCCTCCGACGACGCCCCCGAGCACACGCTGCACGCCTACAAGCGAGCCATCGACGACGGGGCCGACGCCCTCGAATGCGACGTACGGCTCACCAAGGACGGCCACCTGGTGTGCGTGCACGACCGGCGGATCGACCGGACCTCCAACGGCCGGGGCATCCTGTCCACCCTCGAGCTGGCCGAGCTGACCGAGCTCGACTGGGGCTCCTGGCGGGACACCTGGGAGGACTTCGAGGACCCGGAGATCCCGGACCGGGACAAATCGCAGATCCTCACCCTTCGACGACTCCTCGAGGCCGTGGCGACGGTGGACCGGCGGGTCGAGGTCGCCATCGAGACCAAGCACCCGACCCGGTACGCCGGCCTGGTGGAGCGTCGGCTGGTGGCCCTGCTCGACGAGTTCGGCTGGGCCCGGGCCGGCTCCCCGGTCCGGGTGATGAGCTTCTCCCAGCTGTCCCTGCGGCGGCTGCGGTCCTTGGCCCCGGACCTGCGCACCGTCATGCTCTTCGAGCGGGTACCGCTGCGGTTCCGGGACGGCAGCCTGCCCGAGGGGGTGGCCGTGGCCGGGCCGAGCATCGAGATCGTCCGGGCCCATCCGCGGTACGTCGAGCGGGTGCACCGCCACGGGCACCCGGTGCACGTGTGGACGGTCGACACTGCCGAGGACGTCGAGCTGTGTCTCGAGCTCGGGGTGGAGGCGATCATCACCAACCGGCCAGGCCGGGTGCTGCGCGCAGCGGGTCGGGAAACCGGCGCGGGCGCTCCCTGACCCGACACGGCGCGGGTGGTCCTTGCTTCCTGTTTCGTCGCTATAACGCCGGGCACGGTGCTGGAGACGACGAGGACATGCGGCTGGACGAGGGGAGATCCGATGGCGACGGGGGACGGGGCCGCGGGCACTCGCACCCAGGCCGCGCCCGGTGCGGGCGCCCCGGAGGCCTCGCTCGACGTGCCGCACGAGCGCGGTGGTGTCCGGCTGGCCCGGCACGCCTTCGCCGACCAGATGACCGCCGCCGGCGTTCACGAGGAGGCCCGGGACGACGCGATGCTGGTGCTATCGGAGCTGGTGAGCAACGCCGTCAAGCACGCCGCCCCGCTGCCGTCCGGGCAGATCACCGTGCGCTGGTCCGTGCAGGCAGATGTCCTGCTCATCGAGACGACCGACGGCGGCGCCTGCACGCGGCCCCATGCCACCGCGGCGGTGCTGTCCAGCCTCGGTGGCCGCGGCCTGGACATCGTTCGCACGGTGAGCAGCCGCTGGGGCGTCACCGAGGGGGCGGAGTCGGTGACGGTGTGGGCCGAGGTGCCGCGGACCCCCGGGCGGCCGTCCGCCGCTGCGCACTAGTCTTCCGCGGGACCCGCACCGTCCCTCGCGAGGAGCGCGCCGACATGGGCAAGAAGTCCACCCGCCGAACGGCGGTCGACACCGCGGTGACCGACGGCGCGGTACCCCCGGTCGGCGGCCGCGAACCCTGTCCGTGCGGGTCAGGCCGGCGGTACAAGGCCTGCCACGGCCGGGCCGCCGGCCAGGCGGCCGAGGCCTACGTCCCGCGGCCCTTCGAGGGCCTGGCCGGCGAGTGCGACTGGGTCGCCATGCGCGAGATCGTGCCCGCCGCCACCGCGGCCCTGACCCTGGCGGACGGGAGCGGGCCGCGGGTCACCCTGGCCACCGTGCTGCCGATGGCCTGGCCCGGCCTGGTCCGGCAGGACGGCGAGCGTTTCGTCGGGCTGCAGGTGCCCGGCGGCTCCGGGGACGCCAGCCGGGACGTCGCGCACGCGCTCGAGCTGGTGCTGGACGCCGAGCCCGGTACGCCGATCGCCCCGACCGCCCTCCCCGGCCCCGGGGCCCGGCTGCAGGACCTGCTCGACCCCGAGGCCCCGCTGGCGGTCGAGGTGCACAGCGGGTTCGACTTCTGGCTCGAGGGTGTCGAGGACCGCAGCCCGGAGGTCGTCGCCTCGATGGAACGGGCCAACGAGGCCGTGGTGCCGACGGTCCGGCTCACCTCCGTGGAGGCGGCGTACTGGTGCGAGATCCGGGGCCGGTTCCACCTCCGCTGGGTCGTCCCGCACGACGAGGACACCCTGCTCGACGCCCTGGCGCGGCTGCACGCGGTCGGCGCCGACACGGTGGGGGAGGGGTCGCGCTACGTCGGGTCGTTCCGGGCGCACGGCCTGGTGGTCCCGGTGTGGGACCTCGCCGAGGGCACCTCGGCCGAGGCGCTCGAGGAGCCGGTGGACACCTTCGCCGGCCGGCTGGCCGAGGCGCTCGCCGACACCAGCCCGCTGGACGACGCGGCGCGGCGCGCCCGATCCGGCCTCCGGAGCCGACAGCTCACCCTGCGCTGAGGGCGGCCGACGGGAGATCCTGCGGAAAATAGTGCGCGTGCACTGCTCCGTCCGCTGTGCCTCCTCCTGACCGTCGGATATCGTCACCGGCAGGCCCGAGCGCTGCTGCATCCCCCGTCGGTTGCGCTCGGGCCGTTCTACGTCCGGCGCGCTGCTCAGTCCGACAGTCGTAGTCGATCAGCCGCCGAGCGGGTCGCGGCTGATCGGGCAGGACATGCACCGCGGTCCGCCCCGGCCGCTGCCGAGCTCGCTGCCGGCGATCCGGACCACCTCGATGCCGGCCTCCTCCAGCCGGATGTTGGTCTCGACGTTGCGCTCGTACGCCACCGCGAGCCGGGGCCCGATCGCCAGCGTGTTGTTGCCGTCGTCCCACTGCTCGCGCTCGGCGGTGATCGGGTCCAGGCCGGTGTCGATCACCCGCAGGGTGTCGATGCCCATGGCCTTGGCCGCGGCCACCAGGAACGGCTCCGGGCCGCTGACGTGCAGCTCGCCGCCGTCGGTGACGGTGAAGCGCCTCGAGGGTGTCGGCGATGTTCGGGTACATCACGACCGCGTCGACGTCGACCATGGTGCAGACCGTGTCGAGGTGCATCGTCGCGCGCTCCTGCGCGATCGGGACCGCGAGCACTGTCGTCGCGAGCCCGCGGTCGAAGACGGTCCGGGCCAGCCGCTCGACGCCGGCGGGGGTGGTGCGCTCCCCGACACCGACCGCCACGACTCCGGGCGCCAGCAGCAGCACGTCGCCGCCCTCGACCGGCTCGTTCTCCGGGCCGTGCACCAGCTCGGTCCCGGCGAACCGCGGGTGCGAGGTGTAGATCGCCCGGGTCAGCGTCGTCTCGCGCATCCGGGCCGGCATGGCCAGGCTGGTGACCGCCACCCGGTCCCTGATCCACACGCTGGAGTCCCGGGTGAAGAGCAGGTTCGGCAGCGGGTCGATGACGAAGTCGTGCGGGTCCATGAACCGGTAGACCAGCCCGCCCACCGGGGCCATCTCCTCGTGCGCCAGGCCCGCCATCAGGGTGGTCGCCAGGTCGGCCGGGTGCAGCCCGCGCAGGAAGGTCTCGACCGTGCGGTGCAGCGCCTCGCCCAGCCGCGGGTCGCGCAGCACCGCGGCGATCGTCTCGCTCCCTCGCGGGCTCCTGCTCCAGCGCGGTGCCAGCAGGTCGGCCAGGTACAGCACCTCGACGCCGTGACTGCGCAGCTGCTCGGCGAAGGCGTCGTGCTCGTCCTGGGCCCGCCCGATCCACGGGATGCCGTCGAAGAGCAGCTTGTCGTTGTTCCGCGGGGTCAGGCGCTTCAGCTCCGGCCCGGGACGGTGCAGCATCACGGTCCGCAGGCGCCCGACCTCGCTGTCGACGCCGAGCGCGGCTGGGGCTTCGGCGGTGGGCGCGACGACAGGGGAGTCAGCCATGGCCGGATCGTAGTCGCGGATCGGCGTCTCGTGACCGGATCGGACTACCGGGTGGCGCACCCGTCAGTCAGCCCGGATTCAGTCGATCCCAATCCGAGAAGACAGTGCGCACGAGCAGGTAGGCACGTCCGTGCGACCCGACATCGAGGTCGAGCACTCGGTCGTAGGCCGAGACGGTGCGTCGGTCCGGTCGGGACAGGACCCAGCGACCTCGATCGGCGTCCCAACGACCACCCGACGACCACACACCCTCCGCCGGATGACCCGGCAGCGCCGTGGCCCGGGTCCAGGCGATGTGCACCCGCCGGCCGCGGACAGCCACCATCGGACCGAGGCTCTCCAGCACCGTGCCACGGATCGCCTGGGCCGTGGCACTGCCCGACACCGAGCCGGACAGGAGCATCGGCTGTCCCCGCTCGCCAGAGGCTGTGCGCCGGGTCGTGACGGCCACGACAAGCCGACCCGCATCCGCTGCTGCACTCGAGAGGAAGAATGTGCGATCGGGGGACGGCGACAGGTACCACGAGCGCCACGGCCCGAAACGGCCCTGGCCCGGTGGCTTGGTCGCGACCCGGAGGTCAGCGGCCGACAGGCCCAACGACAGCAGGACGAGCTGGTTGGTCGCCCGGTCGTAACGCAGCAGCAGGGGGGAGTACGACCCGCTGATGTCCGGCCCGGCCCGCACCCGCCACTGCCCGCCGGCGTTGCTGACGTACGACAGTCCGGCCAGCGTGTCGACGAGGGCATGCACCTGCCCGGCGCGGTCGAGAACGAGGGAGTGCACGCCGTCGTTGACCCGGCCGTCACTGCACCACCGGGTCTGCCATGCCCGCCCGGGCCGCCGGCTGTGGATGCACTGGAAGCTGGCGGCGAACAGGGTCCCCGACCGTGGGTCGACCGCGAGGTGTCGGTAGCCGGCACGGTCCGTGACCCGCTGACGCCAGCGTTCGCCGGGGCTCCGCGTCGCCACGCTCACCCGCTCCTCGCCGTTGCTGGCGGCGTCGACGGATGCCACGACCATGCTGCCGCGCCGGGTGACCGCGGCCGAGCCGGCCCCGGTGGCGCGGGTTCCGGGGACCGTCGAGCGCCGCCACCGGCGGTCGCGCGTGCCGTCGGAGAGCATCGTCAGACCGGGCCGACGCGTCGCGGTGGTCAGGGGTTCGCTCCAGTCGCTGAGGTTGCCCTCCGCGTCGCGGCCACGGATTGCGAACGTGTACGCCGTGTTCCGCGCCAGTCCCCGGACGACGCCGACGACTCGCCAGTCGTCGGGAACCGGGACCTCGACGACGGCATCCGGGCGCACCGCCGCCGGAGACGACCTCCCCTTCGCCCGGTAGACGAGCCACGTCACGGTCCCACCGACGCCGTGGAGAGCATCGCCGGTCCCCTGGTAGCCGTTGTCCCACTCGAGCA
The DNA here is from genome assembly GCA_963723975.1 of uncultured Actinomycetota bacterium. Lineage (GTDB taxonomy): Bacteria > Actinomycetota > Actinomycetes > JACCUZ01 > JACCUZ01 > CAVRTI01. The sequence continues at coordinate 43,215 of CAVRTI010000014.1, read as the reverse complement.
CGATGTGCCGCCCGCCGGCACCGATGTCCGACAACCGGGTGGCCGGGAACGGTGGCGGCGTCTCCCCGACGACCAGCGAGCGCGGACCCAGCACGCCGGTGTCGGCGGCCCGCGCGAAGGCTGCGAACTGGTTCGGGGAGAACGTCCCGAAGCCACCGGGGGTGTCGACCCGCCCCTGGTAGGGGCCCGGCGGCGAGCAGGTCTCGGCGGCCGAGGGTCCGGCAGGTGCCCCGTCGCGTGCATAGCAGAGGATCCCGGCGTCGGCCCCGGGCGGCAGGACCCATGCCCCGACCGCCCACGCGCCGCGGTAGCTCCCCACGACGAGGTGACGGACGACCCCCGGAACCCTGACGCGGCCGGTGGTCGGACCGGAGAAGCCCCCAGCACCGTCACGCGCGAACACGGCGATCGTGTACTCCGCACCGGCGGACGGGGCGGTCCACGCCGTCGTCAACGCCGAGGCCGGAACATCGGCGAGATGGATCGCCCGCGGGTCGTCCGGGCCCGAGGGAACGAGGTCGCCCCGGGTGACGACAAGTCGCGCACCTGCGTACACCGTCCGGTCCAGGACCGCCCAGGAGACCACCGTCTCCATGGGCGTCGAGCTACCGTGCAGCTCCAGACTCTGCACCGGCGCTACGCCAAGTGCCTGTGCTGGCGCCGGCCCGAGCAGCGGGAGCAGGGCGATCACCAGGATGCCCGCGACGGAGCCGCGTCGACCGCTCATGTCCTACCCCCACGTGTCGCAAGCCTCTCCTCGCCAGGGACGGGATCCGGGCCGGATAGGTTCGGGGCCACGGGTCTCGCGCTTCGCATGCTAGGCGCGTCCGGCGACCCGGTGGGAGCGCATCCGCGGCGGCGCATAGGGTCGCCGGCATGGGTCTTCTCGACGGCAGGGTCGTCATCGTCACCGGAGCGGGCCGCGGGATCGGCCGCGGCGAGGCCATCGAGCTCGCCCGCGAGGGTGCCCGGGTGGTGGTCAACGAGCTGGACGCCGAGGTCGGCCAGGGCGTGGTCGACGAGATCACGGCGGCAGGCGGCGAGGCCGTCCTCGACACCGGCGACTGCTCGGAGGAAGGCACCGCGCGTCACCTGATCGGGACCGCGATCGAGACCTGGGGCAAGCTCGACGCTCTGGTCAACAACGCCGGGATCCTGCGCGACCGGACCGTGGCGAAGATGAGCGCCGACGAGTGGGACGCCGTCATCAAGGTGCACCTGCGCGGCCACTTCCTGCCGACGCACTACGCCTGCGCGCACTGGAAGGAGTCGGGCACCGGCGGCCGCATCGTGTGCACGGCGTCGACGTCGGGGCTGCTCGGCAACTTCGGCCAGGTCAACTACGGCGCCGCCAAGGCGGGCATCGCCGCGTTCTCGACGATCGTCGCGATGGAGATGGCGCGGTACGGCGTGCGGTGCAACGCGATCGCACCGGCGGCGCGAACCCGGATGACCGAGAGCGCCTACGGCGCGTTCAAGGACCTGTCCGCGAACGGCACAGGTGAGGAGTCCGACGAGCAGTTCGACTTCTGGCACCCGGACAACGTCGCGCCGCTGGTCGCCTACCTCTGCAGCGACGCGGCGGGAACCATCAGCGGCAAGGTCTTCGGCGTCCAGGGTGATGCGGTCGAGCTCTACCAGCCGTTCACCTCGGTCGCGGTGATCCAGAACCACGACACCCGCTGGACGCCCGAGGGCATCGCCGCCCGGGCGCACGAGCTGTTCGACGAGAGCGGCATCAGCGCCGAGGTCGAGAACATGATGGGCAAGCTGCGCTTCACCATGACCGAGCGCTCGACCCTCTAGGAGCCGGTGAGGGAGCGGACCACGTCGTACGCCGCGAGGCCGGCGAGCGCCAGGCAGAAGACCGCACCGACCCGCCGGATCGTCGAGAGCCGGACGAACCGCAGCAGCGTCCGACCCAGCACCACGGCCAGGCCGGCGACCGTGACGAGCGCCAGCCAGGAACCGGTGAAGACGCTGACCGGGTCCTGGTAGCGAGCCGCCAGGCCGGCGGTGAACAGCTGCGACAGGTCGCCCCACTCGGCGAGGAACAGCACGCCGAAGCTGGTGGCCACCACCTTGAACCCGTGGATGTCGCGGCTCGCCGCTCCGACCGCCTCGTCCTCCACCGCGGCCTCCTCCTCGTCCGCCGACGAGGCTCCGCGCCAGAGCACGACGGCGCCGACGAGGAACAGCAGGCCGGCGGCCGCGCCGACGACCGCGGTGGGCAGCAGCGACAGCAGACCGCCGGCGGTCACCGCGACGAGGCACTGCACCAGGAACGCGGCGGAGACGCCGAGCCACACCAGCAGCGGCCGGTAGCGCGTCGCCAGCACCAGCGACGCGACGAAGGTCTTGTCGGGCAGCTCCACCGGGAAGATCAGGGCGAACGCCGTCCCGACGACAGTGAGGTCCACCCCGTCAGAGCGCCTCGTGGGCCGCGGCCACGGCTGCGGCGAGCACTGCCTTGACCGGGCGCCCCGACGCCGCCGCCGCAGCGGCGACGTCCTCGTACTCCGGGGACACGTTCACGACGTCCCCGTCGAGCCGGGCCACCTTCACCCGGACGGCGACGCCGTCGACGGTCACGGTCCACGTCTCGCGGCGCAGCACCTGCTTCCGGACGGCGTGCTCCCGCACACCGATCGTCGAGCTCTCGGCGAACACGACCCGGCGCACCGCCTCGACCGCGGGGCCGGGCACCAGCGCCGACAGGGTGTGTGCCGGCCGGCCCTTCTTCATCAGGATCGGCGTGAGCCACGCGTCCGAGGCGCCGGCGGCGAGAAGCGCCGCGAGGACACCGGGCCACAGCCGCGGGTCGAGGTCGTCGACGTTGGCCTCCAGGACCACCGCGTCGTCGGTGTCCGGCTCGGACCCGGCGTCGACCCGCTCCCCGACGACGGCCCGCAGCACGTTGGGCCGCCCGGCCGGGTCGCGTCCGCCGGCACCGGTGCCGGTCGCGTGCACCCGCATGCCCGGCAGCCCGCCCCAGCTGCCGACCACCGACGCGAGCAGCGCCGCACCGGTCGGCGTGCAGGCCTCGCCCTCGACGTCACCGGACCCGATCGGCGCACCGGCCTCGGCGAGCACCGCGAGCACGGCGGGGCCGGGCAGCGGGAGGACGCCGTGCGCGGTCCGCACGGACCCCTGCCCCACCGCGACCGCCGTGCACCGGACCTCCTGCACGCCGAGGTCGTGCAGGGCCGCGCAGGTGCCGACGACGTCGGCCAGCGAGTCGAGGGCGCCGACCTCGTGGAAGTGCACCTCGTCGGGGTCGACGCCGTGCGCGGCTGCCTCGGCCCGGGCCAGCCGGCCGAACACGTCCAGGGCGCGGTCCCGTACCGCACGGGTCGAGAGCCGCCTGCTCGACCAGCCCCCGCACGTCGGGCCAGGTGCGGCGGTGGTCGCTGGCCGGCGCGTCGACGTCGACCTTGGTCGCCGCCAGCCCGGCCCGGGTCACCTGCCGGGCCGTGAGCCGCACCGGCTCGGTGCCCAGCGCGTCCACGGCCGCCTGCACCACCGCCAGGTCGGCCCCGGCCCCGACCAGGGCGGCGAGCAGCATGTCCCCGCTCGCGCCGGCGGACGCGTCGACCCAGAGCAGGGTCACGCGGTGACCGCCTGGGCTCGGCGGGCCACCCGCGCGGCGAACACGCCGGCACCGAAGCCGTTGTCGATGTTGCACACCGCGACGCCGGGCGCGCAGGAGTTGAGCATCGCGAGCAGCGCGGCGAGCCCGCCGTACGACGTGCCGTAGCCCACCGACGTCGGTACCGCGACCAGCGGGACGCCGGTCAGACCGCCCACCACGCTCGGCAGCGCACCCTCCATGCCGGCGACCACGACGAGGCAGTCGGCCGCGTCGAGCACCGAGCGCACCGACATCAGCCGATGCAAGCCGGCCACGCCCACGTCGTCCACCCGCTGCACACCGGCCCCGAAGGCGCGGGCGACGAACGCGGCCTCGGCCGCCACCGGGCCGTCCGAGGTGCCGGCCGCGACGACGCAGACGGTGCCGCGCGGCTCGGGCAGCGGGCCGACGGCGACGGCGGCAGCGTCGTCGTCGACCAGAGCGTCCGGGAACGCCGCGCGGACCGCTGCCGCGGTCGCAGCCGGGACCCGGGTCGCCAGCGCCGGGCGCCCTCCCGGCTGATCCGCCAGCGCGCGCAGGATCTCGACGGTCTGCTCCGGCGACTTGCCCGCCGCGTACACGACCTCGGGGTCGCCGGTCCGGACGCCTCGGTGGATGTCGACCCGGGCGAAGCCGAGGTCCAGCACGCCGTTCATCGGCCCGTCGGCGAGCCGGTCGAGCGCTGTCTCGACCGCGAGGCCGCCCGTCGCGACGTCGCGCAGCAGCAGCTCGAGCTCCGCACGGTCCATGGCGTGCAGGCTAGTGCGGGTAGCCTGCACGCGGCCCCGCCCCCCGTCGCGCGAAGGACACCCGTGCCCTCCTGGCAGCTGGAAACCTACGAAGCTGTCGCCGTCGCCGCGGCGGCCGCCGCCGGCGTGTGCCTGCTGCTCCTGCTGTTCGTGGCAGCCCGGCTGCGGGCGCTCAGCCGCAAGGTGCGCAGGCTCGCCCCGGCGTCCCGGGTGTCTGCCGAGGGCATCGCCGACCCGCGGGCGATGCGGCACGTCGCGGTCGTGCGCTACGACGCCTTCGGTGACATGGGCGGGATGCTCTCGTTCTCGGCCGCGCTGTTCGACGACAACGGCGACGGCCTGGTCATCAGCTCGATCAACGGGCGGTCCGAGACCCGGACCTACGCCAAGTCCCTGGTCGGGATGAAGAGCGACCACACCCTCTCGCCCGAGGAGCAGGAAGCGATCGAGACGGCGCGACGAGGCTAGGGTTCGGCGCATGCCTGGAGTGCCACCCGCTCGCTATGCCTACCTCGGCCCGGCGGGCACCTTCGCCGAGGCCGCCGTTCGCACCATCCCGGCCGCGAGCCGCGGCGACCTGCAGCCGCAGGGCAGCGTCCCCGCTGCCCTGGACGCGGTCCGCCGCGGCGAGGCCGACCACGCGCTGGTGCCCATCGAGAACTCCGTCGAGGGCTCGGTCTCGGCGACCCTGGACGAGCTGGCGGTCGGTGACCCGCTGATGGTCACCCGCGAGGTGCTGCTGCCCGTGTCGTTCGCGCTGATGGTGCGACCGGGTACCGGGCTGCACGCCGTACGCCGGGTAGCGACCCACCCGCACGCCGCCGCGCAGTGCCGGCGCTGGCTGGCGACCGTGCTGCCGGACGCCGTGGTCGTACCCGCGTTGTCGACGGCCGCCGCCGCTGCCGGGCTCGCTGACGGGACCGCCGGGCACGACGCCGCCATCGCCGCCCCCATCGCCGCCGAGCACTACCGGCTGGAGGTCCTGGCCACCGACGTCGAGGACAACCCGGACGCCGTGACCCGGTTCGTCGTCGTGAGCCGTCCCGCCGAGCCGCCGCTGCCCACCGGCCACGACAAGACGTCCTTCGTCGCGTTCATCTCCGACGACCATCCGGGCGCGCTGCTGGAGGTGCTGACCGAGCTCGCCGTCCGCGGGGTGAACCTCACCCGGATCGAGTCGCGACCTACCGGCGAGCAGCTCGGCCGCTACTGCTTCTCGATCGACTGCGAGGGTCACGTCGACGACGCCCGGGTCGGCGAGGCGCTGTCCGGGCTGCGCCGGGTCTGCCCCGACGTCCGGTTCCTCGGCTCCTACCCGCGAGCCGACCTCGGCCCGGCAGCGGAGGCGTCGGCGCGCGATGCCGCGGAGAAGGACGCGGTCTACCGTGACGCCGCCGCCTGGCTCGGCCGCATCCGCAACGGCAAGGTCTGAGCGCTAGACCGTCGCGCCGTCGTGCCGTCGCGTGGCCTCCGGGTCGCCGACCTCGGGCTCGCGAACCCCCGCTCGGACCGCCTCCAGCTGCGCGCCGAGCGCGATGCCGAGGAACAGCGCGACCGAGGTGAGGTTGGCCCACAGCAGCAGCGCGATCACCCCGGTCAGCGGACCGTACGTCGACCCGAACGATCCGCTGGTCTGCACGTAGACCGACAGCGCGTAGGTGAACACCAGCCACAAGGTCAACGCCACGCCGGAACCGATCGCGATCCAGGACCAGCCCGGCTGCCGGCGGCGCGGTGAGCGCTCGATGAGCAGCGTGAACGCACCGAGCGCCAGCAGGATGCCGACCGGGTAGCGCGCCAGGTCCCAGACCAGCAGCTGGGTGTCGCCCCATTCGTAGGTCCGCGCCAGGACCTCGCCGACCGTCCCGCCGGCGACGATCACCAGGAAGCCGACCTGCGAGAGCAGTCCCGCACTGCACGCCATCAGGAACGCGCGGCCGTACTTGTGCAGCGCCGGCCGGTCGCGCTGGATCCCGTAGATCCGGTTGGCGCCCCGCTCGACCTGGCCCATCGCCGTCGTCAGCGCCAGCAGGGCCACGGCGAGACCGATCCACAGCGCCAGCTCGCCGCCGGACCCGGACCCCTGGTCCTTCTCCAGGGTCTGGCGGACCAGCTCGTCGGTGCTGCCGGGCGTGATCCGCAGCAGCACCTCGCGCAGCACCGTCGCCACCCGGTCGGCACGGACCGTGCTGGACAGCCCGACGAACGCGATGCCCAGCGGGACCAGCGACAGCACGAGCTGCAGCCCCAGTGCCCGCGAGTGGCTGAAGCCGTCGCCGTACCGGAACCGGATGAAGGCGTCCTTGATCAGCCGGATCCGGCCGTAGTGCCGCAACGTGGTGCGGGCGTCGTCGGCCGACAGCTCGCCACCGTCCATGGTGCGCGTCTGCGGCACCCTGCTCACCGACGACATCAGCGCCTCCGCACCGTCATGCCACCAGCACCTGGAGCGCAGCGGCCTCGATGGTGATGTCCATCGTGCGACTGTCCTCGATGACGTCGCCGTCCAGCTGCCGCGGTTGCAGGTGGCTGGCCTCGATGTGCACGTGCTTGGCGGTGAAGCGCTCCATCCGACGGTCGGGCACGTCGGTGCGCCGCAGCACCCGGCCGGTCACCCGGGCCCAGTCGATGACGTTGCGCGTCGCGATGACCACGACGTCGAGGATCCCGTCGTCCGGCTTCGCGTCCGGCAGCAGCGGGATGTTGCCCTGCAGCTTGCCGACGTTGCCGACCACGACCGTACGCACCCGACGGTGCAGCGGCGTACCGCCGTCGAGGGTCAGCGTCACCCTGATTCCACGACCGCGCAGGTGCTTGCCCGCTGACACGACGTACGCCGGCCAGCCGACCGCCTTCTTCAGCCCCTCCGGTGCGTCTCGCATGATCGCGGCGTCGAAGCCCAGGCCGGCCATCACGGCGAACTTGCGGTCCTCGATCACGCCTACGTCGATGGCGCGGGTGCGTCCGCCGATGCCGATGCGCAGGCAGGCCTCCTCGTCGTTGATCGGCAGGTCGAGGTTGCGCGCCAACAGGTTGCCGGTGCCTGCGGGCAGGATCGCGAGCGGCACGTCGCCGCCCGCCATCGCGGTGACGGCGGCCATCACCGTGCCGTCGCCGCCGCAGACGAAGACCACGCCGGCCCCCTCGTCCACCGCCTGCCGGCACATCCCGACGCCGGGGTCGTCCTCGGTGGTCTCGAGCCACCTCGGCGGTTCCCAGCCGTTGCGGGACATGAAGGTCTCGACCCGTCCGGTGAGGGCGTCCAGGTCGGGGACCTTGATGGGGTTGTAGACGATCGCCGCTGTCTTCACCTGGCCCCCGCCGTCACGGGGGCCTGCTGAGGGTCCTCGTCACCACCGTCCAGCTGCGCGAAGCGGGCCAACGGCCCGCGCGCGAGGATCAGACCGGCGGCGATCGTGACGGTGAGGCCGGCGTTGAGGTACGCCGCGAGGACGTCGGTGAGGTGGTGCGCGCCGCGGTAGAGCCGGCCGAGCGCGACCAGCAGCGGCACCGAGAGCAGCACGGTGATGCTGAGGGTCCGCACCCAGCGCCTGCGGACGTACCACGCGATGAGCAGTGCGCTGGCGACGAACAGCGCCGTAGCGGCGCCGGTATGACCGCTCGGGTAGCTCGACGTCGGGATGCCGCTGTCCATGCGCTTCACGTCCGGTCGCGGGCGCTTGACGGCGAACTGGACGCACAGGAAGACAAGGGCCTGACCCGCCACCGCCAGCACCAGGAAGATCGACGGCCGCCACTTCTTCATCGCGACGACCAGGGCGATGGCCACCACGACCAGCGCCCCGACGATGGCGCCGGTGTTGCCCAGACCGGACAGCAGGTAGCTGACGTCGTCCAGGCTGCTGGTGCGGCTGTCGACGAGGTCCTCGTTGAGCCCCTTCTCGGAGGTCAGCCACGCGTCACCCTTGAACACCTTGGTGATCAGCAGCCCGATGCCGAGCAGCAGCAGGTAGTCGAGGACGAGCAGGACGAGGACCACGCCGGCGGTGCGCGCGATACGGGCCTTCATGGCAGGGACCTACTTTCTCGTCACCGCGCGATGCGGTGCCGGCAGGCATCGTAGGGACACGGGCTCGGGGCAGGCCGCTCGGCCGGGATCCTCAGCCCGGCGCACTCATCTCGTCGGCGGCCTCGGGGTCGACACCCTCCGAGACCTCGGACGGTCGCCGGCCCTGCTCCCGGCGCCACACCTCGAAGGCCGTCGCGGTGCCGGCCAGCACCGCCAGCGCGACCACCCAGCCGGCTACCACGTCGCTGACGTAGTGGACGCCGAGGGCGACCCGGTCGAAGCCGGTCAGCAGCACCACCGCGGCTCCGGCCAGGTAGGCGAGGACCCGTCCCCTGCCACGCAGGACGGGGAGGAAGACGAGCAGCAGCACCCCCACGCCGAGCATCGAGTTGAGCGCGTGACCGCTGGGGAAGCTGTAGCCGCCGGCCTGCGCGACGGGTTCGGGGAACTCCGGTCGGGCCCGGTTGACCAGCAGCTTGAGCAGGACGCCGAGGATGCCGCCGACGGCCATCGTCACCACCGCCCAGGCGGCCAGTCGCTGGGCGCCGCGACGCCAGAGCCAGATCGCCACGCCGAGCACGAGGACCCGGAAGACCGTCGGCTCGAGCGCGATGGCCCCCACGTCGAGCGCGTTGACCAGCGCACCGTCCCCGCGCGCGACGGAGTTCAGCGAATCGGCGACGGAGCGGTCGAGCTCCTCCAGCGGCTCCCACTCCGACTCCACGAGCAGCATGAGCAACGTGAACGGCACGGCCACCAGGACGGCGACCAGCGCGCCCAGTGCCAGCCGGCCGAGCAGGCCGTGCTTGGGCGCGGAGGCCGGCCGACGCTTCTCGAGGGGCCGGTGGAGAACGTTGCGCACCCGGCCGTCGTACCCCATTCCGTCGGCACGCACTCGCCCGGGCACGGAACGCCGCACCACACCGACCGTCCTGCCCGAAATGTTCCACCCGTGCGCGCGCCTCGCGGCCCGGAGAACGGGGTCGGTGGTCAGCCGCCGAGCTTGCCGAGCATCCCGCCGATGCCGCCGCCGCCCTGCTGGCTGCCCTGCGCCCGGGGCGGGTTCTCGCTGGGCTGCACGATCACGAACCCCTGACCGCTGAAGCCGAGCTGGAAGGACTCGCCGGAGCTGCGGATCACCGACATCGGCTTGAAGCCGGCCGACCGGATCGACGTCTGCAGCGAAGCCGACCAAGCCACCACCGCGTCGGTGTCGACGAAGGTCGGGGCATCGACCGTGAGCACGACCGGCGTGCCCTTGGTGGTGATCGCGAGCTTGCCGCTGCCGGTGAAGTAGGTGTTGAACAGCCCGCCGCCGATCATCCCGGCGCTGCCGATCATCTTGATGTCCCACTGCAGGGTCGGCTCGAACGCGAGCACGCTGACGCCGTTGACCGAGAACCCGTCGCTGCCGTCCAGCTCGATCACGTGGACGTCGGAGGCGAAGTCGGCGAAGAACACGTCGCCGGTGCCGCTGACCCGCATCAGGTCGACGCCCTCGCCGGTCACGGCCTTCTTCAGCATCTTCCCGATGCCGCCGGCCGACTGGTAGTCGAAGGCGACCTCGCCCTGGAAGGCGACCATCGAGCCCTGGCGGGCCATCACCGTGCCGCCGGACAGGCTGACCTTGAGCATCTTGGAGTTCTGCAGACCGAACCCGTCGGGCGTGGTCGCCTCGAGGTACTCCTGACTGAAGAGCGAGCTGCGCATCTGGGGTCCCCTCCCGATGGTCGTGTGCGCGAGACGTTAGTGCCTGGTGACCCCGCGACGGGGCTGGATACCCTCGCGGGGTGCTGGACCTGAAGCTGCTGCGAGACGACCCCGAGGCCGTGCGGGCCTCCCAGCGCGCGCGCCGCGAGGACCCGGGGCTGGTCGACGAGGTGCTGGCGGCCGACGAGCGGCGCCGGGCCGCGATCGTCACCTACGAGCGGGCCCGTGCCGAGCAGAAGGACCTCGGCCGGCAGGTCGCCGCGGCCAGCGGTGACGCGAAGGCCGCGCTGCTCGTCCGCACCAGGGACCTCTCGGCGCAGGTCAAGTCCGCCGACGCCGAGCAGGCCGAGGCGGCGGCGACCTACGACAGCCTGCTGCGGCGGCTGTCCAACATCGCCGAGCCGGGCGTTCCCGCGGGCGGCGAGGACGACTACGCCGTGCTGGAGCACGTCGGGCAGCCGCGCGAGTTCGACTTCGAGCCGCGCGACCACCTCGAGCTCGGCCAGCTGCTGGGCGCCATCGACAGCGAGCGCGGGGCCAAGGTGTCCGGCGCGCGGTTCTACTACCTCACCGGCGTAGGCGCCCAGCTGCAGCTCGCGATGCTCAACCTGGCGATGGCGCAGGCCCTCGAGGCCGGGTTCGTGCCCGTCGTACCCCCCGTCCTGGTCAAGCCCGAGGCGATGGAGGGCACCGGGTTCCTCGCCCAGGCCGCCGAGAACGTCTACCACCTGCCCGAGGAGGACCTGTACCTCGTGGGCACCTCCGAGGTCCCGCTCGCCGCGTTCCACATGGACGAGGTGCTCGACGCCGCCCGGCTGCCGCTGCGGTACGCCGGGTGGTCGACCTGCTTCCGCAAGGAGGCCGGTTCGTACGGCAAGGACACCCGCGGCATCCTTCGGGTGCACCAGTTCGACAAGATCGAGATGTTCTCCTACGTCGACCCGGCCGACGCCGTTGCCGAGCACCTGCGGCTGCTCGACTGGGAGAAGCAGATGCTGGCCAAGGTCGAGGTGCCCTACCGGGTGATCGACGTCGCCGCCGGAGACCTCGGCGGCTCGGCGGCCCGCAAGTACGACTGCGAGGCGTGGGTGCCGACCCAGGGCCGCTACCGCGAGCTCACCTCGACGTCGAACTGCACCACCTTCCAGGCCCGCCGGCTGCGGATCAGGATGCGGGACGCCGACGGCGCCCGGCCGCTCGCGACGCTGAACGGCACCCTGGCCACCACCCGCTGGATCGTCGCGATCCTGGAGAACCACCAGCAGGCCGACGGCTCGGTGGTGGTGCCGCAGGCGCTGCGGCCGTTCCTCGGCGGCCGCGAGGTGCTCGAGCCGGTCGCGTCGTGACCGACGCCGGTTCGCCGACGACCGAGCAGCCGCCCGACGGGGAACCGAGCCCGCGCGAGCTGCGGCAGGCCTGCACCCGGTTCCTCGACGTGCACGGCCACCGCCCGCCGTCGGTGGTCGTCGCCGAGGTGCGCGAGGTGCTCGGCGAGGTCGAGGCGGACCGCTACGGGGAAGGCGGGGTGGTCGAGGAGCTCGAGTCCGAGGTCGCCGCGCTGCTCGGCAAGCCGGCCGCGGTGCTGATGCCGAGCGGCACGATGGCCCAGCAGATCGCGCTGCGGGTGCACGCCGACCGCACCGGCCGGCGCACCGTGCTCTGGCACCCCACCTGCCACATCGCGCTCTGGGAGGACCAGGCCGCCGAGCGGCTGCACGCCCTGCACGGCCGGCCGGTGGGCGAGGCGCGGGAGCTCATCACGCTGGCCGACCTGCAGGAGGTCGCGGAGTACGCCGCCGTACTGCTGATCGAGCTGCCGCAGCGCGAGATCGGCGGCCGGCTGCCGGCCTGGGACGACCTGCTGGCGCAGACCGAGCTGGCCCGCTCGCGCGGCACCGCGCTGCACCTGGACGGCGCCCGGCTGCTCGAGACGCTGCCGCACTACGGCCGGTCGGCGGCCGAGGTCGCGGCGCTGTTCGACAGCGTCTACCTCTCGCTCTACAAGGGCCTGGGCGGCATCGCGGGCTGCCTGCTGGCCGGCGAGGAGCAGCTGGTCGCGGAGGCGCGCGAGTGGCGGCACCGGCACGGCGGCACGCTGTTCGGGCTGTGGCCCTACGCAGCCGCGGGGCTGGCCGGGCTGCGGCTGCGCGCGCCCCGGATGCCGGCCTACGTCGAGCACGCGAAGGCGATCGCCGCCGAGCTGACGACCCTGGACGGCGTGCAGCTGGTGCCCGACCCGCCGGTGACCCCGATGATGCACGTCTACCTGCGCGGCGAGGCAGCCGCGCTGGACGCGGCGATCCGCCGGATCGCCACCGAGCGGCGGCTGTGGACCTGGCCGAAGACCGCCCCCAGCGAGCTGCCCGGCTGGCGGGTGGTCGAGCTCAGCGTCGGCGACGCGACGCTGGACTTCGCGCCGGCGGAGGTGCGCGCGCTGATGGCTGAGATCCTGGCGGGGTGAGCGAGCAGCCGGACCGGCGACCGTGGAAGCGCCGGCTGCTGACCCGCGGGGTCGGGATGGCCGCGACCGGGGTCGCGCTGTACGTCGTCGCGCCGAGCCTGCTCGCGCTGCTCGACGCGGTGCCGAGCCTGGGTGACGTCGCCCCGATCTGGTTCCTCGTGGTGGTGGCGGCGGAGCTGGGCAGCTTCGTGTCGCTGTGGGCGCTGTTGCGGATCGCCCTGCGCACGAATGCGTGGTTCGTGGTGGCTGTGTCGCAGCTCGCCGGCAACGCGGCCAGCCGGGTGGTGCCCGGCGGAGCGGCGGCAGGTGGCGTCGTGCAGGGCGGGGTGCTCGTCCGGTCCGGCTACCCGGTGGCCAAGGTCAGTGCCGTGCTGTCGACGACCGGGCTGCTCACCACCGGGATGCTGTTCGCGCTGCCGGTGCTCGCCGTACCCGCGATGCTCGCCGGGCTGGCGATCCCCGGGCCGCTCGAGGTCGGCCTGCTGGTGTCGCTGCTGCTCGCCGCGGTGCTGGTCGGTGTCGGCGCCGCGGTGCTGTGGTCGGACCGGACTGCGCACCTGCTGGCGGGAGCGGCCGCGTGGGCCGTGACCCGGGTGGCGCGGTCCCGCGACATGCAGCGGCTGGCCCGGCGGCTGGTCACCGAGCGGGACCGGATCCGGGAGGCGTTCGCGGGGCACTGGATCCCGAGCCTGTCGGCGGCTGCCGGCAACCGGATGTTCGACGTGGCGGCGTTGATCGCCTCGTTGCTCGCGGTGGGTGCCGACGCCAACCCGTTCCTCGTGCTGCTCGCCTACGTCGCGTCGCTGGCACTGGCCCTGGTCCCGATCACGCCCGGCGGGCTGGGCTTCGTCGAGGCCGGCCTGACCAGCCTGCTGGTGCTCGCCGGGGCCACCGCCCAGGAAGCGGTTGTCGCGACGCTGCTCTACCGGCTGGCCTCGTTCTGGCTGCCGATCCCGCTCGGGCTGGTCGCGTGGGGCGGCTGGCGGGCCCGTCGGCGTACCGCGGGGGTGACGACGCCGTGAGCACCCGACCGCGGCTGGTCGCCACCGACCTGGACGGCACGATCGTGGCGGAGGACGGCGTGGTGACCGACCGCACCGTGGCCACGCTGCGGGCGGTCGAGGCCCTCGGCGTTCCGGTGGTGTTCGTCACCGGCCGGCCGGCACGCTGGATGGCCGAGGTGGCCGAGCGGACCGGCCACACCGGGCTCGCGGTCTGCGCGAACGGTGCGGTGCTCTACGACCTGCACACCGAGCAGATCGTGGAGCACGACCCGATCCCGATCGAGGTCGGGCTCGAGGTGGCCCGACGGCTGCGCCAGGCGGTGCCCGGCAGTGCCTTCGCGGTCGAGACGCTGGCCGGCTTCTCGCACGAGCCGGCGTACCTCGCCCGGTGGGACGCCGGCAACGAGCTCACGGTCGCTGCGCTGGAGACCATCTACGACGGGCCGGCCCTGAAGCTGCTGGCCCGGCACGAGGCGATGGACCCGGACTCGTTCCTGGCCGCCGCCCGCGAGGTGGTCGGCGACCTGGTGGAGCTCACCCACTCCTCGACGACCGCGCTGCTGGAGATCTCGGCGGCGGGGGTGTCCAAGGCGAGCGGGCTGGCCAGGTTCGCCGGGCGGCACGGCGTGGACGCCGCGGATGTGGTGGCGTTCGGCGACATGCCCAACGACCTGCCGATGCTGGCCTGGGCGGGGCGGGCCTACGGCGTGGCGGGTGGCCACCCGGAGGTGCTGGCCGCCGTGGACCGGCTCGTCGCCGGCCCGGCCGACGACGGCGTCGCCCGCGAGCTGGAACGCCTCTTCGACCTCTGAGATCCCGTGATCCACACCGATTCGGTCACACGAGGAGGCACCGATCCGGTGTCGATCATGCGGAGAGGCGGCTGCTGAGCCCGAGGAACGCGCGGATCTCCGCGACCACCGCACCGGGTTCGGTCCAGAGGCGTCGCGCCGGGATCCGCAGCAGGACGACTCCGGTGCTCTGGATGGCGTTCTGCCGTCGCAGGTCGGCCTGCCAGGCGGCAGGCATCGATGTGGAAGGCCTGACCATCGATCTCGACGCCGCGACGTAGCGCACGCCAGAGCGCGTCGACGTACCGCGTGCCCAGCGAGGTCTCGACCGCAGCGTTCAGCTCGGGAGGCGGGACGCCGGCACGGCGCAGCAAGCGGCAGAGCTGCGCCTCGGACGCCGCGTGCGACCCCGCCGCGAGAGCGCTCATGGCCAGGCGCGGGAACCGTGACCCGGCGGACGGAGCGATCGCCAGCTCCTCGGCGAGCTCATCGACGCTGACCAGCCGCCGCTGCACGCTGCGGCCGAAGAGGGCGTCGACATCCGAGAGCCGGCGAAGGTCCAACGCCCCGTCAAGGACCGATCGCGCCGGCGGGGTGATCCGGACGCCGGCCAGGCCGAGCGGGCGGAACGGGCGCGTGCTCTGGCGGACCCACACGAACGGTGTGGACACTGGATGGTGCCCACGCGCCGCCGTGACGATCGTGCGGTCCGGTTGAGGAGTCCTCGACCAGAGGGCGACAGCGGAGGCATGGCTGACTGCGGCACCCGGCCCGACGTACAGCAGCGCGGCCAGCAGCTTCTGCCTGGGCGTCAACGTGCCGGTGGTGCGGCAGACGACCCCCGGCACAGGCTCCTGCCACCAGCCGGCACGGATCCGTCGACGCACCGTCCGGTAGCGCAGGCCGGAAGCGACCAGCGCTGCGACGGTGGCGAGGTCCTCCGACCAGGGTCCGGCGCAGTTGGCCATGACAAGAGCCTGCTGGGAGCCGCACTAAATCAATCGCCGGCCGTCCACAGCCAGCCCAGACCTCATGATCCACACCGGATCCGTCACACCAGAGGTGACCGATCCGGTGTGGATCACCTGGCGTGGGGTCAGAGGTACTGGCCGGTGTTGGTCGGCGGTCCGTCCGGCTGACCGCCACCACCCTCGCCGTCGGGCATCGTCAGGCCGGGAGGCAGGGCCCTCCGGCGCATCTCCTCGAACTGCGCCCGGGCCGAGATCTGCTGGGCGAACAGCGCGGTCTGGATGCCGTGGAACAGTCCCTCGAGCCAGCCGACCAGCTGCGCCTGCGCGATCCGCAGCTCGGCCTCCGAGGGCACCTCCCCGTCGGCGAACGGCAGCGAGATCCGCTCCAGCTCCTCGACCAGCTCGGGCGCAAGACCCTCCTCGAGCTCCTTGATCGAGCGGGTGTGGATCTCCTTCAGCCGGGCCCGGCTGGCCTCGTCCAACGAGGACGCTCGGACCTCCTCCAGCAGCTGCTTGATCATGCTGCCTATCCGCATCACCTTGGCCGGCTGGTCGACCAGGTCGGTGACTGGGCGGTCGTCGCCTTCGTCGCTGCCGGGCGCGGCCCCGACGGCCATCCCGTTCGGTCCGACCACCACGACCCGCGGGTCCGGCTGCTCTGGGTGCTGATCGCTCATGACTCCATCCTCACCCACCGCCGGCGAGCAAAACAGTGGACCCTCCCACGACCGCTGCCACGCTCGCGTCATGCCCGAGCGAACCGCGAGGTTCCGACCGCACGCCCGCTGGATCCGGACGACCTCGACGCTGTCTGCGACCTGATGGCCGAGAGTGACCTCGCGACCGTCGGCTTCGTCGACTTCACCCGGGACGAGATCGCCGTCGACCTGGGCAAGCCCGCGATCGAGACCACCGGCTGGTACGACGAGCACGGCACCCTGGTCGGCTACTGCTGGCTCCGGCGCCTGGAGGCCACCAACCAGGTCGAGATCGACCTCTACGTCCGGCCGTCGTACGACGCCGGGCTCGGGCACGCAGCTACTCGCCCCTCGAGGAACGAGCCCGCGAGCTGGCTGCCGAGGCGGGCCACGCCGAACCGTGGACCGGCGTCGGGGTCTACCGGCAGGACGCACGCACCCAGGACTGGTTGCGGTCCGCCGGCTACCGCACCGACACGACCTTCACCCGGATGCGGATCGACCTGGACCCGGCGGCGCCGGTCGAGCGCCCGGCGACCGAGGTCACCATCCGCCAGGTCACCGAGGAGGCCGACCTGCGGGTCGCGCACGACATCGACGAGGAGTCCTTCGTCGAGCACTACGGCAACGTGCCGATCTCGTTCGCGTCCTGGCGGGAGCGGCTGACCGAGCGCGGCGACGACTACGCGCAGGTCTACCTGGCCGAGCTCGACGAGAAGCCGGTCGGGCTGCTCGTGGGCACCCGACAGTTCGAGGACGACGAGGACGCCGGCTACGTACGAACCCTCGGAGTGCTGCCGGCCGGTCGCGGTCGCGGGGTCGGGACCGCGTTGCTGCGCGACTACTTCGCCCGGGCCCGCCGCGAGGGACGTACGGCGGTGCTGCTGCACGTCGACGTCGCGAACGTGACCGGTGCCCTGCGGCTCTACGAGTCGGTGGGGATGCGGCCGGTGCTGGAGATCGACGCCTGGGCCAAGGGAGAGCGGGTCGGCTGACGGCTCAGCCGGCGCAGCACCAGCACCTGCATCGACCGGCGCCGGGCCGCCCGCTGCTCCCGACGGAGGTCCCGTCGGCCTCACTCGACCCTCCGCTCCAGCGGGACCCGGGATCGGGTCAGCAGCCACGCGGCGCCGGCGGCCAGGGCGGGGACGAGGACCATCACCTGCGCCAGCTGCCACACCGGTACCACCAGGTCCAGTCCCGGTATGGCGCCGATCAGGGCTGCTCCCGGCACGAACCCGGCGGCCACCCCGAGAGCGGTGCCCATCAGGGAGATCGACAGCGCCTGCGCGGCCGCCAGTCGGCGCCGCAGCCGTGGCGCTGCCCCGACCGCGGCGAGGGTGGCGTGGTCGGCGCGCGCGTCGGCCTGTGCCAGTCCGGTGGCGATCCCGGCCGAGCCGAGGGTGATGATCCCGGCACCGACGACGAGCGCCAGCAGCCCAGCCCGTAGTCGCTCTGGTAGCCACGCTCCACGCCGAGGTAGCCCGGCACCCCGCGTCGGTCAGCGCCTGCTGGGCCCGTTGCTCGCTCGTCGCCGCTCGGCAGCGTGCGGAACTGCAGGAACAGCGTCGACGGCACCGTCGGCAGGCCGAACGAGCGGATCGCCGCCGGGCTGTACACGGCGTCCGCCGCTGCCTCCTGGACAGCCTCGTAGGCGCCGGGGACGGCGACCTGCCGGGCCTCGGCACCCGCTGCCCTCCCGCTGCGCGCGGGCGGCCTCGTCGACCGAGACGACGTCGAAGACCACCGTCCCGTCCGCCCGGAGCAGCTGGGGCTGGAACACGACGACCCCGCCCGCCGCCAGCGCGCGGGCCGCCGCCGGCGGAGGTGCCCTCCGGGTCACGGCGCGCAGGGTGTCCGGGCCGCCCACCGGCGTACCTGTGAAGCCGCCGGTGATCACCTCAGCTCGGTGCCGGTGCAGGCCGGGTCCTGCTCCGCCCGGTTCTTCTCCGCAGTCGTCGGCGGCCGGTCCAGCGTGCTGACGAAGCAGTCGTTCTCCGGGGGCACCACCGGCTGCGCGAACGCCGGCATGCAGGCTCGCGGACCGGTCGGGGCAGCTCGTGTCGACGCCCGGATCACCAGCGCACGAACGGCGGCAGCCCGGGGGAGATCGCGGTGCGTACGCGGGCGGGGTCGGCCTGGCTGACGGGTCTCCGCGCCGGTCGCCTGGTCGTAGGTCGACGGTCGACCAGCTCCACGCCCCCGGCAAGGGCGGGCCACTGCGGGCGGTAGGCCTCCCGGTCGTGGACGTCCATGGAGGCGACGTAGAGCAGCAGGGCGGTGCTGCCCGTGACCGCGGTGAGGACCGCGGCCAGCGCCGGAGCGCTGCGGCCACGGTGCGCGCGGCGTCGCGCAGCGCCAACCGGCCGGCCAGCGGCAGCCGACCGGACCATCGGCCGGCCAGGCCGACGATCGCCGGGCTGGTGATGATGAGCCCGATCTGGGCCAGCGCGGCGCCGCCCGCGATGAGTGCGGCAACGGCCGCCGTGCTGCCGCCGTTGAGCGGGTTCAGCCCGGTGCTGTGCGCGACGGCCAGGGCGCTGCCCAGTGCTGCGCAGCCGACGCCGAGGGCCACCACCACCAGCCCGATCGAACGGCACCTTGCGGGCGGTACGCACCTGGCCGCGTCGCCCGGTCAGCGCGGCGACCGGGTCCTGCCGGGCGGCGGTCCGCGCGGGCAGCACTGCTGCGAGCACGCCGGTGCCGACCCCGACCAGCGCGATCGCGAGCAGCTCGAGCGGCCGGACGTCGAACCGGCCGAAGTCGGCGGCTGCGACTTCGGCAGCACGGGCCGGGCGACGGCCGCGAGCACCAGGCCGAGCAGTACCCCGAGGCGGCACCGGCAGCGCCGAGCACCAGCCCGCCGGCGAGCACCACCGCGCGGACGTGCCGGCGTGACCCGCCGGTCGCTGCCAGCAGCCCGAGGGACCGCGCCTGTCGGCGGGCACCGACGGCGAAGGCCGCGCCGGCGAGCAGGCAGACCTCCAGCGTCGACCAGGCCACGGCCACCGCCACGAGCATCAGAGGAACCAGTAGCTGTTCGCCGGCCCCAGTGTCGTCGCCGGCTGCGTACTAGCGGCACCGCGGAGTCCGGCGGCGGGTCCAGCAGCACGTGGCGCGACGTGACGAGCAGACCGAGCCCGGTTCAGCACGTGCACGTCGGGCCAGGTCACCGCGCCGGTCACCGGCGAGCCAGATCGTGGGCGCCGGTGGCCGGCGTCCTCGCGCCCAGCAGCGCTCCCGGCTCGGCCGAAGAACCGCTTGCCCGCGGGGCTCCCCGACCTGGTCCACGACGCCGGTCAGCGTCACCCTCCGCTCGCGGCTGGCTCAGCCGCACCGTGCCGCCCACCCTGACGCCGAGCTGGTGAACCAGGCCGAGCTGACGGCGACCTGGTCCGGGCCGGCGACGGCGCCGTCCCCGAGCGCAGCACGTAGCGACCGGTCATGCGCCGGGTCCCCGACCGTCGCCTCGTTCCACTCGACCCGGCGGCGCCGGCGCGGGTCCGGGCCAGCACCTGCCGGACGCCGCGGTGACGATGCGGTATCCGGCGGCGCGGCCGCCATCAGGGACCGCACGT
Organism: uncultured Actinomycetota bacterium; assembly: GCA_963723975.1. Lineage (GTDB taxonomy): Bacteria > Actinomycetota > Actinomycetes > JACCUZ01 > JACCUZ01 > CAVRTI01. The sequence continues at coordinate 23,592 of CAVRTI010000014.1, read as the reverse complement.
CGACGTCGGCGCCCGGGACGAGGCCGTCGCTGGTGTGCACCTCGGCGCTGTACACCGGGGCGGGTCGGGTGCTTGCAGCATCGGCGGCCGCTCATCGACTCGATCGCGCCTGGGAGGTGCCGAGCCGGCGGGCCGCCACCTCGTCCGGCTCCAGCTGGGCCGACCGGGCCAGTACGTCGGTGGCGGTCAACGCCAGGACCGGTAGCCCCACCATGGCTACCACGAGCGCACTGCGCCCCCGGGCCCGCAGCGCGTCCCGGCGGGCGATGCGGAGCAGCGGCCGCCAGTCGTTCCACGGCATGGACGGTCGGGTCATCGGACCGCGCCCGGAAGCAGCGTCTCGACGGTGGTCGCGGGGCCGGTCTCGTCGATCATCAGACCGTCTCGGAGGAACACGACCCGGTCCGCCCAGGCGGCATGCCGGGCCTCGTGGGTGACGAGAACACCGGCGGCGCCGGCGTCGCAGCGCGCCCGCAGCAGCCGCAGGACCTGCTCGCCCGACTCGGTGTCCAGGGCACCGGTCGGCTCGTCGGCCAGCACCAGGCGTCGGTCCCCGACGATCGCCCGGGCGATCGCGACCCGCTGCTGCTGTCCGCCGGACATGTCGTCGGGGAACCGGTCGGCGAGCTCGGCGATCCCGACCTCCTCGAGTGCGGACTGCGCCAGCCGGCGGGCCGACCGGGTCGACTCGCCGTCCAGCTCGCGGGGGAGGGCGACGTTCTCTGCTGCGGTCAGCGCCGGGATGAGGTTGAAGTCCTGGAAGACGTAGCCGACCGAGCGCCGGCGTAGCCTCGCCAGGTCGGCACGGCTCAGCGAGCCGAGCACGGTGCCCTCGACCGCGACGGTGCCGCCGGTGGGCGAGTCGAGGCCGCCGGCGCAGGTCAGCAGCGTCGACTTGCCGGAGCCGGACGGCCCCATGACCGCGACCAGCTCGCCGGCCGCGACGGCGAGGGTGACGCCGCGCAGGGCGTGCACCGCGCTCGGGCCGTGGCCGTGCACCCGGGTGAGGCCGCTGATCTGCAGGACCGGGGTCATCGGAGCGCACCTTCGGAGTCGGTCTGGACGGGGGTGGTCGCGGCAGCGCGCTGGTCGGCGGCGGCGCGGGCCAGCCGCGACTCGCAGTGGTCCAGCCAGCGCACTTCGGCCTCGGCGGCGAAGACCAGCGAGTCGAGGACGAGCAGCCAGGCGAGGTCCGGCCCGGCGTTCGGGGCACCGGCTCGGGCCTTGAGCCGGGTGTAGTCCTGCAGCGCGCGGATCGTCGCGGTGCGCTGACCCTGCACCACGGCCCGGACGTCGACCCCGGGCACGGTTACGGCCATCGCCAGCTTGATCGCCAGCTCGTCGCGGGGCGGTGCGGTCCGGCTGACCGGCGTACCGAACCAGGCGAGGACGTCGACCCGGCCGGCGTCGGTGATGCGGTAGACGGCGTGCCCGTCCGCGTCCTCGCCGGCCGGCTCCACGAGGCCGTCGCGCTCCAGCCGCGCCAGGGTCGTGTAGACCTGTCCGACGTTGAGCGGCCAGGTAGCACCGGTGCGCTTCTCGAACTCGGTGCGGAGCTGGTAGCCGTACATCGGCCCCTGCTCGAGCAGGGCCAGCAGGCCTTGGCGGATCGACATCGGCGGAACCCCCAGGAAAACAGCGGTCGGCGTACCTACGCGGTATGGATACGTCGTATGTATATACCCGGTATTCCTGCCCCGTCAACACAGGCCCGGACGGGCCGGCGGCCGCTGGTCCGTCCGGGTGACCCGACCTCTCGCCTGCAGGCTGCACTGCCGAGGGAGCGAGCAGGGCAGCCAGCCCGACGGCCGCGACGACCGGGCAGGCAGAGGGAGGGGAACGTCCTGATACCCGACCTGCCGCCCGACGGCCGCTCGGCCGCCGCGACATCCTCAGAGCTGCCGGAGCTGCCGGAGCTGGTGGCGTGGGTGCAGCCCATCGTCGCCCTGACGACCGGGACCGTCGCGGGTCACGAGGCGCTCGCCCGGTTCGTCGGCAGCGGCATGTCGACCGCACTGGAGCTGGAGCGGGCATGGTCGCGAGGTCAGGGGCCGGACGTCGAGGCCTCGGCGATCCGCGCCGCCTTCGCCCTGCCCGGGCGGCCGTGTGACTCCTACCTCGCCGTCAACGTCAGCCCTCGCGCGATGAGCTCCTCGTCGGTCCGGGACGCGCTGGACCGGGACCTTGCCGGCGTCACCGTCGAGATCACCGAAGCCCAGTACGTGTCGAACCCGGTGATGACCGAGATCGCGGTCTGGCTGCGCAGCCGCGGGGCGCGCCTCGCGATCGACGACCTGGGCACGGGGTACGCCGGGCTGGAGCGTCTGGTCGTGCTGGAGCCCGACCTGCTCAAGCTGGACCGGTCGCTGACGGTCGCGCTGGCCACCGATCCGGTGACCCGCAGGATGGTCGAGAGCCTCGTGCACTTCGCCGCGCGCAGCGGGGCGGTCGTGTGCGCCGAGGGAATCGAGGACACGGCCACCCTGCAGGTGGTCGCGGAGCTCGACGTCGCCTACGGCCAGGGCTACTTCTTCGGCCCGCCGGCACCCACCTGGACCGACCTGCCCGACCACGTGGTCCGCGCGGCGGCGGGGGTGCATCGCGAGGCACTGAGCGGCACTCCCAAACAGTCACTGAAGATGGACGACATGGTGCTCCTCGAGCGGCTGGCGGACCGCTTCAGCGAGGCCGAGGACCTGGAGGACGTCCACCACGCGGTCGGCGCCGTGGGCCGCCTGGTCGCCGCCGACGACGTCGTCATCGACCTGCTGCACGCGGACGGCCGGCACACCGAAGCGCTCAGCCACCACACCTGGCTCACCGGCGCGGTCCGCCCTCTCGACGAGGTACCGCTGCTCCGCTGGGTCCTGGAGTCCCGGCGGGCGGCGCAGGTGTTGGTGACCGACCCCCGCGCCGACCCGGGCAGCGTGGCTCAGCTGCGCGCCGCCGGGTTCGCCGCCCGGCTGCTGGTCCCGGTCATCACCCGCGGCGCCAGCCTGGGTGTGCTCGGCCTGTACCGGACCGCGCCCGAGCCGTGGACGCTGACCCAGATCCGGCTGGCCCGGATCGCGGCCAGCCAGCTCGCGGCCACGCTGGACCGGCTGCTGCCGGGTAGCTGACGGTCCGCGGCTCGGCCAGGCCGCCGGTCAGGTGGTGAGGAGCACCTTGCCGACGTGGCTGCTGGCCTCCACCAGCCGGTGGGCCTCGGCCGCCTTGGCCATCGGCAGCACCCGGTCGACCACCGGCCGGACCTCGCCGGACTCCAGCAGCGGCCAGACGTGCTCCCGGGTCGAGGCCACGATCGCTGCCTTCTCCTCGGCCGGCCGGGCCCGCAGGCCGGTGGACAGGACCGCTCCGCGCTTGCGCATCAACAGGCCCAGGTCCAGCTCGGCCTTGGTGCCGCCCTGCATGCCGATCACCGCGAGCCGCCCGCTGGTGGCGAGCACCTCGAGGTTGCGGCGGAGGTACTTCGCACCCATGTTGTCGAGCACGACGTCGGCCCCCCGGCCGTCAGTGGCGGCCCGGACGACCTCGACGAAGTCCTCCTCCCGGTAGTTCACCAGGATCTCGGCGCCGAGCTCGCGGCACCGCGCCAGCTTCTCGGCCGAGCCGGCGGTCACGGCGACCCTGGCGCCCAGCACCCGACCGAGCTGGATGGCCATCGTGCCGATGCCGGAGGCGCCGCCGTGCACGAGCAGCGTCTCGCCGGGGCGCAGGGCGGCCAGCATGAACACGTTGGACCAGACCGTGCAGGTCACCTCGGGCAGCGCGGCCGCCGTGACCAGGTCGACCCCGGCGGGCACCGGCAGCAGCTGCCCGACCGGCACCGCCACCTGCTCGGCGTAGCCGCCGCCGGAGAGCAGGGCGCACACCTCGTCGCCCACCGACCAGCCCTCGGTCCCCGCGCCGAGCGCCACGACCCGTCCGGAGCACTCCAGCCCGGGGTACGGCGAGGCACCCGGCGGCGGGGCGTAGTTGCCCTGCCGCTGGAGCAGGTCCGCGCGGTTCACCGCGGTGGCCGCGACCGCGACCAGCACCTCACCGTCGGCGGGCACCGGATCGGGGACCTCCTGCCAGGCCAGCACCCCGGGTCCACCCGGCTCGGTCACGACGACGGCGCGCATGGTGCCCCACCCTAGGCAGCGACCGGCGGCACCGACTCGCCAGGTGACCCTCAAGGACCGGTCAAGGGCGGCCGAAGCAGTGCTATCGGCTCAGAACGTCCTTATCTATGGCCCGGCGGAGGGTTCTCCATGCTGCGTGACGTCGGAGTGCGCACCAAGCTCCTCGCTGTTCTTGCCATCCCCACGGTGCTGCTCGTCGTGCTGACCGCCCTGCTGGTCGGCGGGCAGGTCACCGCCGCCGGTCGCGCCGGGCAGGTCAACGCCCTGACCGACGTCGCCGTCCAGGTCAACCGGGTCGTGCACAGTCTCCAGGAGGAGCGCAGCGCCACCCTGGGCTACCTGCAGGCTCCCGATGCCACCGGCGCGGCCCGGATTGCGGGTCAGCGTCAGTTCACCGACCAGCAGCTGCGCAGGCTGCGCGCGCTGGTCGCCGACTCGCCCGTCGAGCAGATGGCCGACGCCGTCGGGACCGCCGTCGCCCGTTCGGCCGCCGCCCACGCCGAGCTCGGCTCGGCCCGCAAGTCCGTCGACGCGGGCCGGTACTTCGCCACCGAGGCCGACGTCTTCTACACCAAGGTGATCCGCGCCGACCTGGACCTGCCCGGCGTCATCGCCTCCTCGGGCACCCCCGAGCTGGCCCAGCGGCTGCAGGCCTACTCCGCACTCTCCAGCGCGATCGAGTACGCCGCGCACGAGCGGGACCTGGTCGAGGTCGCCCTGCTGCGTGGCACCCTGACCGAGGCGGACTTCGCGCTCAGCTCTGCCCTGGTCGCCCAGCAGCGTCAGGCGCTGCAGGACTTCCAGCGGGACGCACCCAGCCTGTTCTTCGCCCGGCTGGACAACGCGCTCGCCAAGTCCGAGGTCTTCGAGATCGACCAGGTACGCCGGGCACTGCCGGACCTGCTCAAGGGCCGGGACCCGGCCGTGGGCCGCTCGGTCGGGTGGGTCGACGCCGCGAACTCCCGGATCGCGCCGATGACCAGCTCCGAGACCGCGGTCGTGGCCGACATCGCGACCGTCGCCGCCGCCACCCAGAACTCCCAGGAGCGACGTTCGCTGCGTGCTGGTCGTCGGCTCGCTGCTGGGCCTGGGTCTGGCCCTGCATGCTGGCTGTCAGCCTCGCCCGCCGGATCACCCGGCCGCTGCGCCGCCTCACGGTCGCCGCCGGTGAGATCGGTGCCGAGCTGCCGCAGATGGTCGAGCGGATGCTGACCCCGGGCGAAGGCCCGGGCGTCGTCGTCCAGCCCATCGTGGTCGAGTCGCGCGACGAGATCGGACGGTTGGCCGAGGCTTTCAACACCGTCAACGACGTCACCGTGCAGGTCGCCCAGGAGCAGGCTGCCCTGCGCGCCAGCATCGCCGAGATGTTCGTCAACGTCGCCCGGCGCAACCAGGTCCTGCTCGGCCGCCAGCTGTCCCAGCTGGACAAGATGGAGGCCCGCGAGGAAGACCCTGACGTCCTCGACAGCCTCTTCAAGCTCGACCACCTGGCCACCCGGATGCGGCGCAACGCCGAGAGCCTGCTGGTCCTCGCCGGCATCGACTCCACCCGCCGCCTGCGCAGCACGCTGCCGCTGTCCGACGTCATCCGCACCGCGGTCGGCGAGATCGAGGCGTTCGACCGCATCGACCTGTCGATGTCGGAGGACCCCGAGGTCTCCGGCCGGCACGCGCTCACGGTCGCCCACCTGCTCGCCGAGCTGCTCGAGAACGCGACCCACTTCTCCAACCCGGACACCCGGGTCGTCGTCTCCGCGTCGGTCAGCGGTCACGGCGTGGACGTCACCGTCACCGACTACGGCCTGGGCATGTCCGAGGCCGAGCTCGGCGACGCGAACGACAAGATCGCTCACCCCCCGGTGGCCGAGATCGCGGTCTCGCAGCGACTGGGCCTGTTCGTGGTCGGCCGGCTGGCCGCACGGCTCGGGGCAACCGTCGAGCTGCGGCGCGGCCGGGCCGCCGGCACCGTGGTCGCCGTCGCCCTGCCGACCACCGTGTTCGAGGGGATGGTCGCCCCCGAGCCGGTCGAACCGCGCCGAGGTCGAGGTCGAGTCGGAGACTCCGGTCGAGACGTCGCCGCGAGCCCGCCAGACGTCGAGGACTCGCCGGACGCGCCTGTTCCCGCCAAGCCGGCTCGCCGTGGCCTGCTCGCGCCGCGGCCGCGGTCGCGCCGGCGCCGGCCCCCGTCGCCGAGCCGGCCGAGACGTCCGAGCCGGTCGAGGTCGAGCTCGCCCGAGCCGGCAGCGGCCGTCGAAGTGACCCCGGAACCGGACGACGTGGTGGCCGCAGCCGAGCTGCCGTTCGCCGACCCCGAGCCCACCCACGAGCCGGCCGAGCAGCTCGCCGAGGTCCCTGAGATCGCCCTCGCGCAGCCGACCGAGAAGCGTGGCCGTCGTGGCCTGCTGGGACGTCGCCGCGCACCTGCTGCTGCGCCCGCACCGGTCGAGGAGACCGACGACGACGCGGATGCCGACCTGCTGGCGTTCGACACCGACCCTGACCCCGAGCCGGAACCGGTTCCCGAGGTCGTCGAGGTCGTCGAGCCCACCCCGGAGCCGGAGCCCGAGCCCGAGCCGGCGCTCGCGGAGCTCGTCCCGAGCCCGAGCCGGAGCCGGAGCCCACCTTCCCCGTCAGATTCGCCCCCGCCATCGACGTCCTCCCCAGCCGCACCGCGAGGACCAGCAGGTTCGGCCGGAACCGCCAGGCCGCGCCGTCCGGACCCGGTCGCGCCGCCCCCGCCCCGACCGCCGAGGTGGCGCCGATGCCGGTGCCGGTCCCTGCGCCGCTTTCGGCCGAGGCGGCACCTGTTCCCGAGCCGGCTCTCCTCGACGAGCTGTTCGCGCCGGCCCCGCGCGCCGAGGTCGTCCCGGTCCCGGCCCGGCCCCGGCCCCGGCCCCGGCCCCAGTCCCGGCCCCGGCTCCCGAGGTGCCCGAGGCACCGCCGCAGCAGGCCGGACCGCCCGCTCTCCCGATCGCCCCGATGCCCCGCCGGGCGCCGGCGCCCGTTCCGGTGGCCGCTGCCCGCGGCCGCCACGCAGGCCGCCACCGGACCTCGACCACATGGCCAGCCAGGCGCAGATGCACTCGTCGGCGCTGTCCGAGCTGCGCGGCCTGTACGAGCCGTCGTTCACCCCTGCCGTCGCACCGCCGGCCCCGACCGAGGTGCCGGCCGGTGGGCTGATCCGGCGTACGCCGAAGGCCGTGACCGAGACGGCCGGGCCGGCGGCGCCCGCCGCACCCGCGCGGTCCCGCAGTGCCGCCGAGGTCCGCGGGATGCTCTCCGGTTACCGGGCCGGTGTCGAGCGCGGCCGCGACTCGGCGTCCGACGGTCCTGCTGCCGACGCCACCACCGACTCCCCGACCAGCTGACCCTCGAGACGAAGGACGTAGCGACGTGACCACCCTCAGCACCGAGGCGGCCAACTTCAGCTGGCTGCTCGGCAACTTCGTGAAGAGCGTGCCCGGGGTCCAGCACACGCTGGTCGTCTCGGCCGACGGCCTGCTGATGGCGATGTCCGACGACGTCGACCGCACCCAGGGCGACCAGCTCGCGGCCATCGTGTCCGGGCTGTCCAGCCTGACCCGCGGCGCTGCCCGTCAGCTCGGCGCCGGCGAGGTGCGGCAGTCGATCGTGGAGATGGATCACCTGTTCCTGTTCACCACCAGCATCAGCGACGGCTCGGTCCTGGCGGTCGCGGCCGACGCCACCTGCGACGTCGGGATGGTGGGCTACGAGATGACCCTGCTGGTGACCCGGGCCGAGGCGACCATGACGCCGCAGCTGGTGAGCGAGATGCGCTCCCGGCTGCGGGTCGGTGGCGTGCCGCGGCCCGTGGGCGCGGAGGGGTGACCCGCGGTGACCGACGAGACCGCTGACGGCCCGGGCGCCGCGCGCATGACCTCTACGACGAGGACGTCGTCGAGGACTCGCGCGTCGTCCGGCCGTACGCGCTGACCCGCGGTCGTACCCGACCCGGCCGCAGCGATCTCCCCTTGGAGGCGCTGGTCCGTGGTGTCGAGGGCGCCGAGGACCTGGCGAGCACGCCAGAGCGCCGGCGCATCCACGAGCTGAGCACTGCCTCGATCCTGTCGGTCGCCGAGCTGTCGGCGCACCTGTCCCTGCCCATCGGCGTCGTGCGCGTCCTCGTCGGTGACCTCGCCGACGACAGCCTCGTCGTCGTCCACACCGGTTCGTCGTCGGCGGCTCCAGCCGCTACCAACCTCAAGGTCCTGGAGAGTGTTCTCAATGGCATTTCCTCGCTCTGACGTCGCCGCGCTGCCGGCGCAGCAGGTGCCGGCGGAATCTGCCCCGGCCGCTCCCGTCACGGTCAAGATCGTCATCGCCGGTGGCTTCGCTGTCGGCAAGACGACCTTCATCGGGTCCATCTCCGACATCGAGCCGCTCTCGACCGAGGCTGCGATGACCGAGCACTCGGTGGGCGTCGACGACGCCGGCGGCGTGTCGGACCGCAAGACCTCCACCACCGTCGCGATGGACTTCGGCCGGATCGCCCTGCCGGGTGACCTCTGGCTGTACCTGTTCGGCACCCCGGGCCAGGACCGCTTCCACTTCATGTGGGACGACCTGATCACCGGCGCCATCGGGGCGGTCGTGCTGGTCGACACCGATCGGCTCGAGCAATGTTTCGACGCGGTCGACTACTTCGAGGCGCGGCAGATCCCGTTCGTGCTGGCGGTCAACTGCTTCGAAGGTGTCGCCAAGCACGACCTGGACTCGGTCCGGGAGGCGCTCGCCATCCGCCCGGAGGTGCCCGTCTTCTACACGGACGCTCGTAACCGCGCGGCGACCAAGCAGGCGCTGATCACCCTGGTGACCCTCGCGATGTCGCGGATGCAGGGCTGATCCCAGCCTGCGGCGGCTCGTCGGCCGCTCCTGCTGAATCACCCCGAGAATCTCGGCCTGCCGCTTAGGGTTTGCCGGGTGGGGATCCGGGTGCTGCTGGCCGAGGACAACGCGCTGCTCCGTCAGGGGCTGGAGCGGCTGATCGAGCTCGACGACGCGCTCGAGCTGGTCGACTCCGTCGCCGACCTGCCCTCACTGCAGAAGGCCGTCGTCGAGCACGAGCCGGACGTCGTCGTCAGCGACATCCGGATGCCGCCGTCCAAGACCGACGAGGGCATCCAGATGGCGGCGCAGCTGCGCGCCGAGCGGCCGGGCACCGGGGTCGTGCTGCTCAGCCAGCACGCCGACGCGACGTTCGCGCTGCGGCTGCTCGAGGGCGGAGCGGGTGGCCGCGCGTACCTGCTCAAGGAGCGCGTCGGGGACGTCGGCGAGCTGACGGCTGCGATCCGCGCCGTGGCCGACGGCGGCTCGGTGATCGACCCCAGCGTGGTCGAGCAGCTGGTGGCCGCCAACCAGGGCCCGCGCACGACGCCGCTGACCCGGCTGACGCCGCGCGAGCTCGAGGTCCTCGGCGAGATGGCGCAGGGCAAGAGCAACGCCGCGATCGCCGGGACCCTGGTGCTCTCCGAGCGCGCCATCGAGAAGCACACCAACTCGATCTTCGCCAAGCTCGCTCTTACCGAGGAGCGCAACCTGAACCGCCGGGTCAAGGCGGTGCTGCTCTACCTGCACGAGCACGGCGCCGGCCGGGGAGGCTAGCCCCACCACCGGGCGCACGGTCGCCACCTTCCGGCACCGGGGCCGGGGCGGTCACACTGGAGGCATGGCTGGCCCCGTCCGCGTCCTCGTCGTCGACGACCAGCGACCCTTCCGGGTCGCGGCGTCGACGGTGCTGCGCCGTACGCCGGGCTTCGAGCTCGTCGGCGAGGCCGGGTCCGGCGAGGAGGCCCTGCAGCAGGTCGCGGCACTCAGCCCCGACCTGGTGCTGATGGACATCACCATGCCCGGCATGGGCGGCATCGAGGCCACCCGCACGCTGACCTCGACCCCGGGCGGTCCGGTGGTGTTCTTCTGCTCGACCTACGCCGCCTCCGACCTCCCGCCGGCGGCCGCCGAGGCGGGTGCCGCCGCCTACGTCAACAAGTCCGAGCTGGCCGCCGAACTTCTCGCCCGGTTGTGGGCGGAGGCCACCCCGGCCGACGGCACCGCCACCCCGGCCGGCTGACGAGGACCGTCAGACCAGCTCGGGCACCCTCAGGTGCGCGAGCACGAGATCGAACTCGGCGACGTCCCGGATCTTGGCGTCGGTGGCCTTCGCCACCCGGCTGCGGAGCTTGGCCGCGGCCTCTCGGCTGCCCTCCATGGCCGCCCGACCGTCCCAAGTCACCGAGGAGACGGCACGGCCCGAGCGCCGGTCCACCATCAGGCTCGCGCTGCAGAAGCCAGCCATCGCCTCGGCCGTGGGAAGCACCTCGGACCGGAACCGCTCGATCGCGTCGTCGACGCGGCCGGGCTCCGTCTGCAGCCAGGTGCAACGCACGCAGGTGCTGTCAGTGGTGCGGTGGTCCCGGTGAAGTACCGCTATCTCCCACTCCTCCACCTGTGGGCTGCCGCCGAGGACCTCGCCGGCCTGCTCACGCATCGGTCGCAGCGCCGCATCGGCTGCGCGCATCGACCGCTCGTCGGTCCAGGCGCTGGTCGCGATGCAGCGCCCGGCCTCGCGGTCAACGAGCATCGACAGGCCGATACAGCCGTCCATAGCCATGATCGTCGGCATGACCTCCTCCGTGACGTACCGGATGCCTGCGTCGACCTCGGTCTTGCGGGCCTGGAATGTCGTAGAACGCGCGTGCACAGCCACCATCGCCTCTCGCAACGGGCGGCGCCCCGCCGGCACCGCCGGACATTGCTCACCCTGCTCCCGACCGCTGGCCTTGGCAATGGCTCAACCGGTGGTTGCGCCGTCAGTACGTGAGTGTGCGATCGGCCGCGAAGGCGAGCTCCACGAGACGATTCGGCATCGCGAACTCCGCCGGCTTGCCGTGCAGGTCCGCCTCGGTCACGCCGCGCGCCTTGCTGGACATGCCGGAGAGGTAGAAGCGCCCGCCGCCGGCCACGACCGCGTCGAAGGACTCTCGTAGCGAGCCCGTTCCGAGGCCGGTGAGGGTCTCGAGCACCGCATCCCGGATCAACTGCACGGCATCACCCGCCAGGAACACGCTCACTTCGTGGCCTTCCTCAGCCCCCGCTCGCGACACGAGAAGGCCCAGCGCGGCCCGGGTCGGCGACTCCGGGCCACACGTGATGTGGACGAGTAACTTTCCCATGCCCGACTCCCCTCTGGTCCGTCATCGCGACGTTGTCCGCTGGCCACCGAATGCAAGATCGCCTGCGTCGGCGACCGCGTCAAGAGGGGGCCGTCTGGGCGGCTCAGATCGAACGGGGGGGGTACGTCCAAGACCTCGAACAGCGCGGGCGCGACTCACTCCGAGCGCAGCACTGCCGCGGGGCGCAGGGTCGCGGCCCGGCGGGCCGGGACCAGCACCACCAGTCGCCGCCAGGGCCAGCGCCACCGGGGCGACCGTCACCAGCAGCCACCACGGCAGCGCGAGGTCGCCGGCCACCCCGATCCCCTGCGCGACCTCCCACCACACGACCCGGCCGATCGCCAGGCCGAGGACAGGTCCCGCCACCAGGCCGATCGCCGTCAGGGTGACCGCCATGACCCCGACGCTGGCCGCGACCTGGCGCGGCGTCAGCCCGATGACCCGCAGGACGGCGAGGTCGGCGCTCCTGCGCCGCACGGTGAGCACCAGCGAGTGCGCGAGCACGACGACGGCGATGACCGCGAGGAAGACCGCGAGGCCGGCGGGCAGCCGGCCGAGTGCGGCCAGGTTGCGCACCTGCGCAGGCTGAGTCGCGCGCCCCATCTCCAGCCGGGCCGACAGGTCGCGGTACAGCGCGTCGACGTCGACACCCGGCTCCACCTCGACCAGGCCGTTCGGGAACGCGACGGTGCGCACGGCCCTGCGCAGGTCGCCGGGCCAGAGCAGCACCGCGCCTCCCAGGCCCTCGTCGCTCAGGTCCGGCGTGACCGCGACGCCGACCACCCGAAGGCTCCGGGGCACCCGGCGTCCCTCGTCGTCGTAGGTCCGCAGGACCACCCGGTCGCCGACCTCGGCTCCGAGCCGCCGGGCCTCCCGCGACCCCAGTGTTGTCTCGCCGGCGCGGGCGGGCAGCCGACCCGATGAGCAGGGGCACCGGCACGTCACCGACCACCTTCCGCACCGAGGCGCCCAGGGTCTGCTGGCCGTCGATGGTGACGTTCGTGCCGTCCACGATCGGCGACGGCGGCGATCCGCGGGTCCGCAGCCAGGGCGGCACTGTCGTCGGCCTTGGCGTCGACGATGGAGAAGTCGGCGACCCAGCCGTACCGCTCGGGTGTGCGGGTGAGACGGTCCAGGCTGGCGGCGAACGACGCGACGGCGACCACGCCGGCGATCCCGACGACGGCGACCAGCGCGGTGGCGCGGACCGGCACCCGGGTACGTCCCCGGTACCCGCGCAGGGCGAAGGACAGCCCCGCCACGACCGGCGCCGCCCGGCCAAGTCGCGGCAGGGCGAGCAGCTGCGGCGAGCCCAGCACCTGGCCGCCGGTTCTCGGCCCGCACGACCCGGGCCGCGGTGGCCGCCGAGAGCAGCAGGAACGCCAGTGCCGCGCCGATGGCGCCCAGCGCGGCGACCGTGGGGTCCGGCAGCCAGCCTGGATCGGGCTCGAACGCACCGCAGCGGCCCCAGCGGCTCCACCAGGCCGCCGAGCAGGGCCCCGGTCGCGGCCAGGACGGCCGTGATGGCCGCCCCGAGCAGCGCCGGCGCCGTCCGGGCCAGCACCCGCTCGGCCCGGGTCAGCCCAAGGGCCGCCTCGAGCTCCTGGTCGGCGGCGCCGGCCGCGTGGTGCCGGCTCAGGGCCTGGCCGACTGCCAGCAGCCCGCCGGCGGCGGCGACGAGCAGGAACACGACCAGCCCGGTGACCAGGGTGTGCCGTGCTGCGCGCACCGCCGGGTCGTCGTCCGTGGTCGGGTAGAGCGCCTGCAGGACGCCGAACTCGCGCCCGGTGTCGTCGGTCGCCGCCCGGTCCTGCAGCCGGTCCAGCCCACGGGCCACGGCGGCCGACCCGGCCGCCCCGTCGCGTCAGCCGGAGCAGGACGTTCTCGCCGACCAGGCTGCCCTCGTACTCGCGGGCCAGTGCCGGCGTACCCATCACCGGGCCGACGCCGTTGCCCACCCAGTCCCGGGCGACCCGTACCACCCCGACCACCGTCAGCGTCAGCTCGGGGCCGTCCGGCTCGCCGAACCCGGTGTCGAACTGGGTGACCTCCAGCGGGGTCAGCAGCTTGAGCGGGATGCGGTCGCCGAGCTCGATCCCGGCCTCCTGCGCGAGCACCTCGGGCACCAGCACCTCGTCGACCCGGTCGTCGACCGGCCGGCGGCCCTCGACGACGACCGGGGTGAACAGGTCGTCCCGGCTGCGCCTGGCCCGAGGAGACGCTGAGGAACGTCACCGGCCCGCCGACGACCTGGCCGATGACCTGGCGGGACCGCCACGACGACTCGACTCCGGGCAGCGCCTCGACCTCCTCGGGCGTCACGGCGTCGGAGAAGATCAGCACCCGGGCGTCGTCCAGGTGGGTCGCGGCGGACAGCCGGTCGTACGCCGTCGCCGTACGCCGGGCAACCGCCGTCGAGGCGCCCACCACGGCCGCGACCAGCCCGGCCAGCAGACCGACGACGACCAGCGAGCGCCACCGGGTGCGCAGCTCGGCACGGGCCACCGCGCGCATCGCACCCCACGGCGCGCCGCCGGCCCCGACCCGGTCGCCACCGTCAGGCCCGCACCGCGACCGGCACCTCGGCCCGGACCCGGGTCCCGCGGCCGGGGCCGGTCTCGACCGCCACGCGCACCGCCGACCGCGCCGACCCGGTCGGTCATGTTCTGCCGGCCCTGGCCGTCGGCGCCGGCGGCCGACGTCGAAGCCCGGTCCGTCGTCCTCGACCTCGAGCACCAGCAGCGCCCTCGCGGCCGAGCCAGCCGCACCGTGGCGGTCGCGTCGGGGGCGTGCTTGGCGATGTTCTGCAGCGCCTCGAGGCAGCAGAAGTACAGCGCCGCCTCGACGTCGGCCTCGTGCCGCTCGTCGACGCCGTCGATCTCGACGGTGACCGTGTTCGGGCTGCGCTGGACCACGGCTCGCAGCGCGTCCGGCAGCCCGGCCTGGCGCAGCAGCGGCGGGTAGATGCCGTGCGCCAGGTCGCGCACCTGGCGCGATGGTCTCCCGGATGTCGGCCTGCATCTCCTCGAGCAGCCCGGCGACGGTCGCGAGGTCGTCCGGCTCGTCGCTGCCGTCGCCGAGCAGCTGCCGGGCCAGGCCGAGGTTCACGGCCAGCGCGGCGAGGTGCTGCTGCGCGCCGTCGTGGATGTCGCGCTCGATCCGGCGGCGCTCGGCGTCGGCGGCCGACACCAGCCGGGACCGGGACGCCCGCAGCTCGTCGTTGGTGCGCCGGAGGTCGTCCAGCGTCGTCTGCAGCGCGGCGTCCAGCGCCCGGTTGTGCAGCACGACGCCGAGAACGCCATCGCCACCGTCGGGCTGGCGATCACGCTCCTGACCCTGGTCGCCGCCTTCCTGGTGTACCGCCGCTTCGCCGGGCGGCCAGGAAGCCACGTCGCTCGCCACCATGGAGGTCTGAATGCCCGGTGAGATCCAGCTCGAAGAACTGACGAAGCGGTTCGGCGACGCGACCTCGCGGTCGACGGCCTGGACCTGGAGATTCCGCCAGGGCGAGTTCTTCTCGCTGCTCGGCCCGTCCGGCTGCGGCAAGACGACGACGCTGCGCATGGTCGCCGGCTTCGAGCAGCCGACGAGGGCCAGTCTTCCTCGACGGCGACCCGGTGGCCGGCGTGGCCCCGTACAAGCGCAACGTCAACACGGTGTTCCAGAGCTACGCGCTGTTCGACACCTCGACGTGCAGGGCAACGTCGCGTTCGGGCTCAAGCGCCGCAAGGTGGCCGCGCCGGAGATCGCCGAGCGCGTGCAGGAGTCGCTCGAGCTGGTCCAGCTCACCGGGCCGCGAGAAGGCGAAGCCGTGGGAGCTGTCAGGCGGCCAGCGCCAGCGCGTGGCGCTCGCCCGCGCGCTGGTGAACCGGCCCGCGGTGCTCCTGCTCGACGAGCCGCTCGGCGCGCTCGATCCGAAGCTCGCGCCAGATGCAGGTCGAGCTCAAGGAGATCCAGCGCGAGGTCGGCATCACCTTCCTCTACGTCACGCACGACCAGGAGGAAGCGCTCGCCATGTCCGACCGCATCGCGGTCATGGACGCCGGGATCGTGGTGCAGTGCGGGTCGCCGGAGGAGGTCTACGAGCGCCCGTCGAAGCCGTTCGTGGCCGGCTTCATCGGCATCTCGAACCTGATGGAGGGCCGACTGTCGCCGACGGCGGCGTGCGCGTCGCGAACGGCGCGCAGTGCGCCGCGGCGGCCGGGCGAGGCCGACGCGAGCGGCACCGTCCAGCTCTCGGTGCGGCCGGAGAAGATCGTGCTCGACGAGCTCACGGACGGGCGTGGTGCGGGTCCCGGGCGACCGTCGCCGAGCGCGTCTACGTCGGTCGGCGACGCAGGTGATCGTCGAGCTCGAGGGCGGGACCGGGATCGTCGCCAGGACGTCGCGCGGCGCGCGCGCTCGAGCAGAACACTCGAGCGCGCCCGCGCCGACGACCGCTGGGAGATCGGGCACACCGTCACCGTCGGCTGGCTGCCCGAGCACTCCTTGTCTTGCGTTGAGCAGCGCCCGGAACCCGAAGAAGTAGTCCGCGCCCGAGTAGACGGTGACCGCGACCGTCACGTAGACGAGCACGTCGACCCACACGGGCGAGCCCTCGACCGCGATCAGCGCCAGCACCATCGCGATCTGCAGGACGGTCTTGATCTTCCCCCACACCCCGCGGCGATCACGTGGCCCTGCTCGATCGCCAGCTGGCGCAGGCCGGTGACCGCGAACTCGCGCGCGATGATCACCATCGCGACCCAGGCCTGCAGCCGGTCGAGCGCGACGAGCGAGACGAGCGCGCTCGTGACGAGCAGCTTGTCGGCCAGCGGGTCCATCAGCTTGCCGAAGTTCGACTCGCTCTTGTGCCGGCGGGCGAGCCAGCCGTCGAGCGCGTCGGTGAGGCTCGCCAGGATGAACACGCCGGCCGCCAGCGCGTCGCTGGCGAACTCCGACAGCAGCAGGGCGACGAGCACCGGGACCAGCAGGATCCGGAAGACCGTCAGGACGTTCGGGACATTGAGCTCGAACAGAGACTAGGAGATGAGGCCGCGCGGGCGGTTCGTCGCGGCAGGCGCGCGTCGCGCCCGGCCGCGGCCACGACGAGAGCGCGATCGGCCAGCCCACTCGACGGGCCCGAGCGCCTGGCCGAGCACGACGAGGCCGGCCAGCGCGGCGACCGCCGGCTCGAGCGACATCAGGACGCCGAAGGCGCGCGTGGGGATCTGGCGGAGCGCTCGAGCTCGAGCGAGTACGGGAGGACGGAGGAGGCGATCGCGACGGCGGCGCCGGCGGCCAGCAGCTCCGGCCGGGCGGCGCGCCGCGTCGTCGCGATTCGGGGGATGCCATCGGCAGGAGTCGCGCCGAGAACCATCGCGATCGCGAGCCCGGAGCCGCCCGGGAAGCGCGGCCGGCGCGGGCGGAGAGCCGCGATGTAGGCCGCCCAGAGCGGCGGCCGGCCAGGAGCGCGAAGGCGACGCCGGCGGGTCGAGGTCAGACGCCGCCGACGGGTCCGCCAGCAGGACGATGCCGGTGGCCGCCAGCGCCACCCAGAGCGAGGTCGAGCGGCGCGCCGCGAGAGCGGCGACGGCGACGCCCGAGCGGCCCGACGAACTCGATCGTCACGGCGATGCCGAGCGGGATCCGGTCCATCGCCGCGTAGATCGCAGAGTTCATCAGCCCGAGCGTGATGCCCGAACACCGACGGCGAGCCGCAGGTCGGCCGGCGGCGCCGCGCAGCTCGCGGCGCCAGATCGCCAGCAGCACCGCGGCGGCGATCGACAGCCGCAGGAAGGCCGCGCCGGCTGGGCCGAGATCGTCGAACAGCGTGACGGCGAACGCCGGCCCCGAACTGCAGGGAGGTCACGGCGGCGACGACGAGCGCGACGCCGCGCGCCTCGTCGCTCATCCTCGCCCGGTCACCACCGTCCGCTCGTACTCCGGGTCGCTGCGGATCTGCTGCTCGGTGAACCGCATCGGCAGCCACTGCTTCTGCGAGTACAGCCGCGTCTGGTCGGCGTAGTGCGGCGACCGCGGGTTCTCGGACTGCGAGTACGAGAGCATGGCCTCGCCGCGCACCGTGCCGCTGCGTCGAACGCCGCGGCCATGATGAACGAGGCGCCGGTGAACGGGTCGTAGCGGCCCTGGGTCGTCGCGCTCGGTGGAGATGATGTTGAAGCAGCCCTCGGCCTCGCTGCAGCCGTGGATCGGGATCCGCTCGTGCCGCGCGGCTCGGCCTGCAGGTCGCCGAGCGGGACGTCGAGCGCGATGCCCTTCGCCGCAGGTCCTCGACCGCGCCGGTGAGCGCGGTCAGCACCTTCGGGTCCGCGCCGTCGATCCCGTGCGGCGTGCCGACGGGATCGGCCGGGTCGTAGGCGATCGTCCACGGGACGCCCGCGCCGGCGAGCCGCGGCCAGTACTCGCGCCACAGCACGGCGCCGCGCGAGCCGGTGTCCGCGCGCGCGTCCCACGCGGCCAGCACCGTGCACGCCTCCGCCAGGTCCGCCCGGCCGCTCGCCTGGCACGCCGACACCGTCGTGTCGCGCGCCAGCTCGGCGCTCAGGTTGCGGTTGCCGAACATGACCTGCTGCAGCGTCGCGAGGGTGAAGCCGGGCGGGCCCGAGGCCGTCGGTGCCGGCCAGCCGCTGCTCGGCCAGCGTCATCGCGAGCCGCGTGCGCAGCAGCCGCTGCGTGCCCTCGCCGCCGATGATCCGCGGGAAGCCGCTCGAGCCGGAAGCGCGCGCTCGGCAGCCAGTAGGAGTCGTTGGAGTTCTCGACGTAGTCCGTGCGCGTCGCGCGCGGCAGGCCCTTCGGGCCGATGATCCCCGTGCGCGACCGCGTCGCGGTCGTCCTTCCAGCGGCAGCGGGCGCGCGAGCCGTCGAGCAGGATCACGCCCTGCGAGAGCAGCACGGGCGCGATCGGGTGGTCGAGGAGCAGCGCGACTGCAGGTCGGCGTCGACGTTCGGCACGACCGACTCGTCGGCGTAGTAGGCGTTGCCGGCCGAGTCGGCCGCGATCGTGTTCACCCACGGGTTGCCCTGCACGCGGCCGGTTGGCCCGGCGCAGGTCGCCGACCGACTGCGCCTTGTCGTACTCCTCCCACTGGTTGACGAGCCGGAAGTTGTCGGCGTTGACGTCGGCCAGCGCGTACGCGTGCTCGGTCCCCCACGTCAGGCCGCGCGGCCGCGAACGAGAACACCGGTCCCCAGCGCGTCTCATAGAACGTGTGCCGGCGGGTGCCGCCCCCGCGCACGCGCACGCGCACCGTGCGCTTGCGCATCTTCACGGCGCGGCCGTCGACGATGTACTCGGTCGGCCGGCCCCGACGCAGGTCCAGCTCGTACGGCGTGAACCGCCGCGCGGTGGAGACGGTGTGGCTCCACGCCACGCCGCGGGTGAAGCCGATGTTGACGACCGGGACGCCCTGGAGCGCGGCGCCGATGACGTCGAGCTTGCCGGGGATCGTCAGGTGGAGCTGGTACCAGCGCTCGGAGCCCTGCCACGGGAAGTGCGGGTTGCCGAGCACAGCGAGCGCTCGCCGTTCGCGCCGTCGCGGCCGATGCCGAGGCGTTGGAGCCGAGGCCGTCAGGGTCGAGGCGCCGCGAACGGCCTGCGGATCGACGCGCGCGCGCCGCGGCGGCGCCGCCGCTCGGCGGCCTCGCGGCGACGATCTCGTTGCGGAAGTTGCCCGAGCTCGCGCGCAGGCCGAGCTGGTAGATGCGCCGGTACATGT
This sequence comes from uncultured Actinomycetota bacterium, assembly GCA_963723975.1. GTDB lineage: Bacteria > Actinomycetota > Actinomycetes > JACCUZ01 > JACCUZ01 > CAVRTI01. The sequence continues at coordinate 4,560 of CAVRTI010000014.1, read as the reverse complement.
CGAGCGCGCGTGATCGGGCGCACGTAGCGCCTGCGGCACTCGGGTCGGGCAGCTCGAGCGGCCGGTCCGGCCAGGTAGGCGTTGTAGCCGGCGGCGAAGCCCTTGACCGTGTCGCGCACGACCTTCGACGGCCCGTGCGGCGCGCTCCGGCGCGAGCTTCTGCACCGTCGCACGTCCTTGATCCGCTGGTAGAAGAAGTCGGACTCGAGGTTGCCGTCCTGCGGCCCGAAGTAGCGCGAGCGCTGCGCGTTGACCGTGACCATGATGTCGGCCAGCTCGCACAGCTGGTCCTGCGCGTACGCGTAGCCGTAGCCGAAGCCCAGCGACCCGTAGTCGCTCGCCTTCACGTGGGCCCAGCCGCCCGTGGTTCGCCGCACCTCGGCGCGGTAGCCCTTCTTGGCCGCTTCTGCGGCAACTGGAGCGGCGAGCACGGTCAGCGCCGTGACGGCCGCGAGGATTCTCCTCCGCATTTCGCGAACCCTATGGGTTCAGGTCCGACATGCCGCACGAGTCCCTTACAGATCCTTTACGGAGGGTTCAGGCCCGATTGGAAGGGTTCCGGCCCGTGACGCGGATCGCCTCGTCGACCCCCAGCCCGCCGTTCGCGCCGGGCTCACGCTGCTGCTCCGCGCCGAGCCTGGCCTCGTGCCCGTCGGCGCCGCCACCGGCGTCGACGACGGCTTCGAGCTGGTCGAGCGCCTGCGCCCCGGCGTGGTGCTGCTCGAGCACCACCTGCTCGACGGCGACGGCCTGTCGCTGTGCCGCCGCCTGAGGCGCTGCCGCACGCCCGCGGTGATCATCTACACGGCCGACTCCGACGGGCGCTCGGCTGATGGCGCGCGTCGCGGGCGCCGACGGCCTGGTCGACAAGGCGGCGCCAGCCGACCGAGCTGTTCGAGCGATCCGCATCGTGGCCCGCGGCGGCCCTCGCTCCCGCCGCTCGACCGCGAGCAGCTGACGCCGCCGCCCACCGGATCGACCCCGAGGACCTGGCCCTGCTGGCGATGTTGGTCACGGCACCTCGGCCGGCGACGTGGCCGACACCCTCGCTGACCGCCGCCGGGTCGGCCGCCGGATCGAGCGGCTGCTCGGCCGCCTGCGGGCGACCCCCGCGGCCGCCGCAGCCGACTGACCGCCGATCCCAGGGCCATGCCCTCGTTCCGATGGTGATCGAGCGCACCGCCCGCGGCGAGCGCGAGTTCGACATCTCTCGCGGCTGCTCAACGAGCGCATCATCTTCCTCGGAAGGCCGGTCGACGACGAGCTGGGCGACCTGATCGTCGCCCAGCTCCTGCATCTCGAGTCCCAGGACCCGGAATAGGACATCCGATCTACATCAACTCGCCGGGCGGCTCGATCTACGCCGGCCTGGCGATCTACGACACGATGCAGTTCGTCAAGCCCGACGTGGCGACGATGTGCATCGGGATCGCGATGTCGATGGGCTCGCTGCTGCTGGCCGGCGGCGCGAAGGGCAAGCGCATGTAGCCTGCCGAACTCGCGCATCCTGATCCACCAGCCGTCAGCCGGCTTCGAGGGCCAGTCGACTGACATCGAGATCCACGCGGCGGAGATCCTGAACCCCGCAAGCGGGTGGACGAGATCTACGCGAAGCACACGGAGCAGCCGGAGGAGGTCGTGCACCGCGACATGGAGCGCGATCGCTTCTTCACGGCCGTCCAGGCCGCCGGGGTTCGGCCTGATCGACCGCGTGATCCACGAGCACTAGTCAGCGCTTGAGCTTTACCGTGCGCTTGCCGGTGGTCAGGTTGCCGGGCGGCGTCGCGGGCGGTGAGCTTGACGTTCGCCTTGACCTTGTTCTTCCTGCGGAGCGCGTTCTTGATCGCGTTCTGGGCCTTTCTTCGGCACCCTTGAGCTTGAGCGTGGCCTTGGTGCCGCCGGCGACGAGCGGTTCGTGGATCGACTTGAGCTTGTAGACCCTGGCCGCCCCGGGCACGGACACGCTGCCCGAGGCCGACGCGAACAGGCCCTCGGTCGTCGCGCTGACCACCACGCTCACGATCTTGCCGGCCTTCTGGGTCTTCTTGCCACCGAGCGCGAGTCCAGGCCTCGTCGTGTCGAGCGGGGGCTGCTGCGCCGGGATCGAGCGCCGGTGTGAGGGGTGGCGGGCGGCGCGTAGTTCGTGTCGAAGCGCAGCACCCGCCGGTAGAGGCCGATCAGCACGTCGCCGTCGGGCGTCAGCTCGAGGGCGGTGGGCGCGGGCGGGAGGAAGTCGGGGCTGAAGGAGATGAGCCAGATATGTCGCGTAACAGTGGAGGGAGATCGTCCCGTCGGGGGCCACGCGGCGCACGCGGTCACCCTCGAGGGTGGAGCACGAAGCCGCCGTCTGGCGTCGCCTCGACGTCGGTGGGGGGAGGCGCCAGGTGCGAGGCCGTGGCGGGCCCGCCGTCGCCGTACCCGGTGTTCCTCCCGCCACGGCGCAGAAGCCGGTTCCGGCCACCACCATCATGCCGTCCGCGGTATGGCGCCGGATCCGGCAGTCGCCATTGGTCGCGACGAGGAAGCCGCCCTCCCGGCAACGAGGCCGATCCCCTTCCGGCTCGTTGAGGTCCTCGAGCGCCCCGGGCGCCTGCTGCCAGCCGCTGTTGATGAGGGAAGCCGATGAAGGTGAGGAGCCACACCGTCTCGCCGTACCGGTCGGCGACCCAATAGCCATCGAGCGCCGCCTCGAACGTCGTTCGCGTCGACGTTCCTCCTGGCCACCGTCTCCACGCCACGTGCTGTTGTCGGAGGAGGCGAATCCCACTCACTCGACCGCGTACGTCGCCCCACATCGGCGGCGACGAATGAGATCCGCTGGAACGGATCGCTCGGTGCCCAGGTGGTGCCGACGACGGCGATCGGGGTCGTCGAGCCCTTCGGAGCGGTTCGTGACGATGTTGCCGGACGGGGTGATGCGCCGGATGCGAGGCGTCGTCCCCGTCCGCGACGAGGAGGTCTCCCGCGCGGCGACCAGTCCAGCCCGTCGCGCGGTCGAACCGCCCCGCGGTCGCGGGTCCGCCGTCGCCGCGCGAGTCGTCGTCCGTCACTTCCTCCCCGGTGCCGGCGATGACCGTCGGCGGGGTCTGCGCCGAAGCGGCCGGCACGAGCAGGAGGAGTAGAACGAGCGTAATCCGGAGCATTGGGCAACCTTAGCCCACCCGCACCCAGGCCTGTGTGACGGACTTCGCGCGTCTCCGTCGCTAGGCGATGCGGTGCTCGATCGCGCCCAGGCGCTCGATCTCGATCCGGACGACGTCACCGGACTGCAGGTAGCGCGGCGGGTCGAACGCCTTTCCGACGCCGTCCGGCGTGCCGGTGAGGATGATGTCGCCCGGCTCGAGCGTGCAGGTCTCGGCGATGAAGTCGACCAGCTCCTGCGGGCCGAAGATGAGGTCGCTCGTGGTCGAGTCCTGGCGCTGCTCGCCGTTGACCCACGAGCCGATGCGCAGACCGCGCGCGTCCGGTACCTCGTCGAGGGTGGTGATCCACGGCCCCCACGGGCACGAGGTGTCGAAGCCCTTGGCGCGCGTCCACTGCTCCTCGGCGTCCTGCAGGTCGCGTGCGCTGACGTCGTCGGCCGCCGCCCAGCCGGCGATCCGGCCCTCGGCGCCGATCACGACCGCCAGCTCGGCCTCGTAGTCGAGCTGCTCGACGACCGCCGGGCAGCGGACCGGCCCGGCCGGCGGGCGCGCTCAAGACTCGGCAGCTTCATGAACACCATCGGCTTGGTCGGCAGGTCGTTCCCCAGCTCGGCGGCGTGCGCGGCGTAGTTGCAGCCGATACCGAAGATCGCCCGCGGGCGCGGCACGGGTGCGAGCCAGCGTCGCCGAGAACAGCGGGAACGCGTCGCCGCTCGCCGGGCTCAGATCGCCGCTCTCGAGCCGGTCGCGGACGGTCCCGGAACCGAACGCGACGACCTCTCCCGTCGCGCACCTCGCCGGCCAGTGGCGAGGAGCCGCCAGGGGCGATGAATGTGGCGAGTTTCATGGAAGTGGGCCAGCCTAGACGGATTTCCCATATGAAGGCGCGCCGGAAGCGTCGACAATGGCCTGTGAATGGACGCAAGCGCGATCAAGGCGGCTGCCGCCGCCACCTCAGCGACCTACCGGTCGTTCGCCGACGCCACCCGCTCGGTCCTGGACCTGCTGGAGCGTCACATGCCCGACGCGGTGCTGTTCCTGGCGCATCTCGATCGCGGCCAGTTCATCCACCGGATCGTCGACTCCCGCAACGGCGTCGGCATCGGTCTGCGCTCGAACCTGGCGATCCCGCTCGGCGACGCGTTCTGCTCGCACATGGCCGAGGACCGGGCGCCGCGGGTGTGCAACGACGTCGGCCAACACCCGATCTACTCGGCGCTGCCGATGCAGGAGCGCGTCGGCGCGCGCGCCTACCTCGGCGTGCCGCTCGAGCTGTCCGACGGCACGCGCGTCGGCTCGCTGGCCGCGCTGCGGCACTCGACCGAGCCGTTCACGGACGCCGACGAGCAGCTCTTCTCGATGCTCGCGCGGGTGCTCGCGTCCGAGCTCGAGCGCGAGAGCAACGAGCGCGACCTGC
>CAVRTI010000013.1:0-110195 GCA_963723975.1 uncultured Actinomycetota bacterium | reverse complement strand
CGTTGGGGCTGGGCCGAGCTACGCCGCCCATCGGTCATCAGGCATCGGATCCAACAGGCTCGTGCGTCCTCCGGGCGACGCCACGAGCGAGCCATCTGAGCCGAGTCCGTGACCACAGCACGCCCGCGGACGCGACAGCACGCTTGCCTGCGTGCTCCCGAGTCCGCAAGCGTGCTTTACGTGGTCGACTCCGGATCAGGTCGAGGGTGGCAGCGGGGCGAGGGCGTCGGGGTGCACGGTTGTCATCCGGACGTCGCAGTCGAGCTCGGTGCCGATGGCCGGCGGGTCGACCGAGGCGGGCACCAGCAGCAGCGACACGTGCATGTGCGGGGGCTCGGCGAACCAGCGCTGCTTGCCGGCCCACCGGAACGGCGACAGCGACAGGTTCGCCGCCGCCAGCGTCCCCACCGCCAGCGCCTTGCCGCGGCCGACCGGCCCGCGCACCGTCCGGGGCGCCTCGAGCGCCACCCCGTGCGCCGTCCCGCCACTCACCACCACGAGGTGGCTGTCCCGCGCGGCCCGCCGCCGCCGGTAGCCGTAGTGCGTCCCGCGCTCCAGCTGGTGCACGTCGAGCACCGTGCCGCGGGCGACCAGCGCACCCCGATCACCCAGCCACAGCGAGGTGCCGATCCGCGGCCGGAAGGTCGTCGCCGGGAACGCGCTGCGCAGCCGGTCCAGCTCGGCGATCCGCAGGTGGCTGATCCACGCCGTCCCGGTCGGTACGCCGGCAGCTGTGAACCGTCGCAGCCAGCCCTCCACCTCGGCCGCGGGGTCGTAGCCGCCGTGCCGGTCCATCGGCAGGTGGAAGGCCAGCCCCTCGAGCCCTACGTCGCCCAACGCCGCCGCCAGCGCGGGCACCTGGCCGGCAGCCAGCCCGTGCCGATGCATCGAGGTGAGTGCCTCGACCACCACCCGCGAGCCAGCTCCGGCCCGCAACGTCTCCAGGTGCGCCGCGGTCTGCACGACCCGCCCGGTCGGGTCGTCGATCGGGCGCGGGTACGACGGCGTCAGCACCAGCACGTCACCGGGGAACGCCGACTGCACCGACGGCAGCTCGTCCAGCGTGCCGACCGCCACGGTGTCCACGCCGAGCAGTGCCGCCTCGGCGGCCAGCCGCTGGTTGCCGAGCCCGTAGCCGTTGCCCTTGATCACCGGCACGATGCCCGGCGTCGCCTCGACGGTCGCCCGCAGGTGCGCGCGCCAGCGCTGCTCGTCGACGTACAGGGTGAAGCTCATCCGCTGGCCCTCATCTGCGGCGCGCCATGTAGAGGTCGAACGCCTTGAACAGCACCTTGTTCAGCGGCAGGTCCCACTCCCCGAGGTACTCGACGGCCTCGCCGCCGGTGCCGAGCTTGAACTGGATCAGCCCGAAGTGCGGGTCGTCCTCGGACAGCGTGTCGGTGATACCGCGCAGGTCGTAGACCGTCGCGCCGGCCGCCTTCGCGTCGCGCAGCATCGTCCACTGCACGGCGTTCGAGCCGCGCACCTCGCGCTTGGCGGTCGACGACGCCCCGTAGGAGTACCAGGCATGCTCGCCGACCCGCACCATCGTGGTCGCGGCCACCAGGTCACCCTCGTGCTCGGCGAGGTAGAGCCGGATCCGGTCCGGGTCCTCGCCCCGCATCGCGTCCCACATCCGCTGGAAGTACGACAGCGGCCGACCGGTGAAGTGGTCGCGCTCGGCGGTCTCGAGGTACAGCGCATGAAAGGCCGCCAGATCCTCGGCCGAACCCTGCCGCACTTCCACGCCGAGCTTGTCGGCCTTCTTGACGTTGCGCCGCCAGAGCTGGTTGAAGCCCTTCAGCAGCTCGTCCTCCGAGCGGCCGGCCAGCGGCACCTGGAACACGTACTGCGGCTGCCCCGCGGCGAACCCCTCGTCGCTCGTCGGCGCCCGCCACCCGGCGGCGGCCAGGGTGACCGAGACCCGCTCGCCCACGTCGTCGGAGGAGTCCGGCGGTACGTCGGCCAGCCGCCGCGCGGTGCCCTCGGCGATGGCGGCCTTCACGGTCGCCCCGGACCACCGGCGGCGCACCACCGGCGGACCCATCTTGATGCCGAATGCGCCCTCGCCCCTGAGGTGCTCGACCATCGGGTCCAGCAAGGCCGCGAGGTCGTCGGTAGCCCAGTCGACCACCGGCCCCTCCGGCAGGTAGGCGAGGAACTTCTTCACCTTCGGGACCTGGCGCAGCAGCACCAGGCCGACGCCTACCAGCTCGTCCCTCTCGTCGTACCAGCCGAGGCTGCGGCTGCCCCACTCCTGCTTCACCGCGGCCCACGACGGGCATTGCAGGAACGAGGCCGACGGTCGCGCCGCGAGGAACGCGAGGTGCTCGGCGCTGCTGATCGGTCGGACGGCGAGCGCCATGCGGCGGTTGCTCCTCGGGCAGCGGCGGTCAGGTCGGGTCGAGGCTACCCAGCGCGCGGGCGGAGGCAGACCGCCGGAGCGCGCGACGCCCCGGGTGCCGAAGCACACCGGGGCGTCCCGCAGCAGTCGGACGATCAGACCTGACGCGCCGCCTGCGCCTCGATCTCGAGGGTGATCTTCTTGGAGACCAGGACGCCGCCGCTCTCGAGCGCGACGTTCCAGGTGATGCCGAAGTCCTCGCGGTCGATCTCGGTCCTGGCGGTGACGGCGAGCTTCTCGTTGCCCCACGGGTCCTGGGCGACGCCGTCGAGCTCGACGTCCAGGGTGACCTCGCGGGTGACGCCCTTGATCGTCAGGTCGCCGGTGACCGTGAAGTCGGAGCCCTTCTGGGAGACGACCTTGGCGTTGGCGAAGGAGATCGTCGGGAACTTCTCGACCTCGAGGAAGTCGCCGGAGACCAGGTGCTTGTCACGGTCCGGGCTGCCGGTGTCGATCGAGGCGGTCTGGATGGTCGCCAGCGCGGTGGACGACGCGGCGTCCTCGCCGATCGTGATCGAGCCCTCGAACTCGCGGAACGAGCCGCGCACCTTGGTCACCATGAGGTGCCGGGCGACGAACCCGATGCGGGTGTGGGTGGGGTCCAGGACGTAGCTGCCGGCGGCCGGCAGGGTCACGCCGTCGACGACGCGGAGCTCGGCGGCCTGGGGGGTGGTGATCTGGTCGGTCATGGGGATAGGTCCTCTCGGGGCGGTGTCGGAAGGCTGACTGCTGCTGCAGCAAAGATTGCACTCTCAACATTCCCCTTGTCAAGTGCCTGTACAGTGGAGCCATGCAGAACGACCGGGATCTGGAGGAGGTCCTCCAGGACGAGCGGCTCACCGTGATGGGGCTGCTCGCCGAGATCTGGGCGTCCCTCAGCTCCCGGCAGCTGGCCCACCTGGCCGACTTCGGCCTCGCCGGGGCCGAGTTCGAGGTCTGCCTCCGGCTGGCCCGCTCCCCCGAGGGCCTGCTGCGGATGACCGACCTGGCCGCCCAGACCACCCTCACCACCAGTGGCATCACCCGGGTGGTCGACCGGCTGGTGGAGCGCGGCCTGGTCTCCCGGCAGGCCTGCGCGACCGACCGCCGCATTACCTACGCCGTGATCAGCCAGGCCGGCCGGGAGATGCTCGCGCAGGTGCTGCCCGGGCACCTGGCGCTCACCGACCAGTGGCTGATCGAGCCGCTGCGCGAGGTGGGCCTGGCCGACTTCGTCGCCGGGCTGCGCGCCGTGCGCGACCACGCGGCCCCCTGCTCGACCGTCGGCAGCGACGGCGTCGAGCTGGCCATGTCGCACGGGGCCACCGCCGCGAGCTGAGCAGAGCTCAGGCGGGCAACCGCTCCCGCAGCCAGGCGATGTCGGCGCCCTGGCCCTCGGCGCCGCCCGGCGTCTCGCACACCACCGGGGCGCCGGCCGCCGCGACGACCGCCACCAGGTCGTCGCCGGCGATCTGGCCGCTGCCGAAGTTTGCGTGCCGGTCGGCGCCGGAGTCGAAGGTGTCCCGCGAGTCGTTGGCGTGCACCAGGTCGACCCTGCCGGTGACGGCCTTGACCCGGTCGACGACGCCGGCCAGCTCCTCGCCACCCGCGTGCGCGTGGCAGGTGTCGAGGCAGAACCCGACCTTGCCCAGGACGGCGGGATCCAGCCGGTCGTCGAAGACCTGCCACAGCCGGGCCAGCCGGTCGACCCGCCGGGCGATGGCGCCGTCGCCTCCGGCGGTGTTCTCGATGAGCACCGGCAGCGGCGGGTCCCAGCGCTCGAAGGTCTTCGCCCAGTTGTCGAAGCCGCTCTCCGGGTCGTCGCCGGACAGCACGTGACCGCCGTGCACGACGATGCCCAGTGCGCCCAGCTCGGCGGCCGCGGCGGCGTACTTCGCCAGCAGCTGGCGGCTGGGAATGCGGATCCGGTTGTTGGCGGTCGCCACGTTGAGCCGGTACGGCGCGTGGACGTAGACGTCGACACCTGCCGCCTCGGCGGCAGCGCGCAAGCCGGCCGCTCCCCCCGCATGCGCCACCGCCGGGTCCTTCCAGCCCTGCGGGTCGCCGAGGAAGATCTGCACGAGGTCGGCGCCCCGGGCGGCCGCCTCCGCGAGCGGGTCCTCCGAGCCGACGTGGGCACCGATCCGCAGCGAGGTCATGACCAGAACGGTACGACGGGGGACGGACACCCGCACCGGGGCGCCCGGCGCCTGGTCCCGCGGCTGTGGACGACGATTTCGTCGCCGTCCGGCGGGCGGCTACCCTGGCTGGCACGCAAGCGCTGCAGATGCAGTAGCCCTCCTGCCACGGAAAGACCGTGGCCGCCGAGTCCAGAGGAGGTGGGTTGTCCGCATGCGTCACTACGAGCTCATGGTCATTCTCGACCCTGACATCGAGGAGCGCACCGTCGCTCCCGCGCTCGACCAGTTCCTGACCGTCGTGAAGAACGACGGCGGCAGCATCGAGAAGATCGACATCTGGGGCCGTCGCCGGATGTCGTTCGAGATCGCCAAGAAGTCCGAGGGCATCTACGCCGTCGTCGACCTCCAGGCCGAGCCCGCGACGGTCAAGGAGCTCGACCGGCAGCTGAACCTCAACGAGGCCGTGCTGCGCACCAAGGTCCTGCGCCCCGACCAGCGCTAGCCACCCGCACACCCGACACCGCCGAGAACGAGGGACTCACCCATGGCCGCAGGCGACACCGTCATCACCATCGTCGGCAACCTCGTCGACGATCCCGAGCTGCGCTTCACCCCCAGCGGTGCAGCCGTAGCGAAGTTCCGCATCGCCTCGACCCCACGGTTCATGGACAAGCAGACCAACGAGTGGAAGGACGGCGAGAGCCTCTTCCTCTCCTGCAACGTCTGGCGCCAGGCGGCCGAGAACGTCGCGGAGTCCCTCCAGCGCGGCATGCGCGTCATCGTCTCCGGCCGGCTCAAGCAGCGGTCCTACGAGACCAAGGAGGGCGAGAAGCGCACCGTGTACGAGATCGAGGTCGACGAGGTCGGCCCGAGCCTGCGCAGCGCCACCGCCAAGGTCGTCAAGACCCAGCGAGGTGCCGGCAGCGGCGGCTTCGGCGGCGGAGCGGCAGCTGCCGACAACGACCCGTGGGCCTCGGCCGCACCGGCTCCGGCCGGCGGCTCCGGAGCCGGCGGCGCGGGTGCAGGCGGCGGGGGCTGGAACACCCCCGGCGCTTCCGACGAGCCCCCGTTCTGATCCACCTCTGACCCACCTGACACCCGACCGATTGACCATCCCGGCCACCGCGCCGGGCATCCAGCGACTGGAGCACCACGATGGCCAAGCCACCGCCCCGCAAGATCAAGAAGAAGGTCTGCCAGTTCTGCAAGGACAAGGCGACCTACATCGACTACAAGGACACCGGCCTGCTGCGGAAGTTCATCTCCGACCGCGGCAAGATCCGGGCCCGCCGGGTCACCGGCAACTGCACCCAGCACCAGCGTGACGTCGCCATGGCCGTGAAGAACAGCCGTGAGATGGCGCTGCTGCCCTACACCAGCACCGCGCGCTGAGGGGAGCGACCAACATGAAGCTCATCCTCACCCAGGAGGTCGCCGGACTCGGCGGCCCCGGCGACATCGTCGAGGTCAAGGACGGCTACGGCCGCAACTACCTGATGCCGCGCGGCGCAGCGATCCGCTGGACCCGTGGCGGCGAGAAGCAGGTCGCCTCGATCCAGCGCGGCCGCGAGGTCCGCGACGTCCGCGACCTCGGCCAGGCCGGCGAGATCAAGGGCAAGCTCGAGAGCCTCGCGATCAAGCTGCCGGTCCGCGCCGGCGAGGCTGGTCGGCTGTTCGGTGCCGTGACCGTCTCCGACATCGTCGAGGCAGTCAGCAAGGCCGGTGGCCCGGCCGTCGACAAGCGCCGTATCGAGATCGGCCAGCCGATCAAGACCGTGGGCGCGCACCAGGTCACGGTCCGGGTGCACCCGGAGGTCACCGCGACGCTGTCGGTCGAGGTCGTTCCCGCCTAGTCGGCGCGCGTTCCCCGTGATCCACACCGGATCCGTCACACCAGGTGTGACCGATTCGGTGTGGATCACTGTCGGGGCGGCTGGCTATCGTCCCCGGCCATGACCTGGACCGCACCTGTCGTCACCCGCCCGCCCAGCCCGAACATCGCCCCGGAGCGGGTCGCCATGGAGACCCTGCTGGACCACCACCGGGCGACCCTGCTGTGGAAGTGCGGCGGGCTGACCGGCGACCAGCTCGCCACCCGCACCGTGCCGACGTCGACGATGTCGCTGCTCGGCCTGGTCCGGCACCTCAGCGACGTGGAGCGGTCCTGGTTCCGCCGCCGCGATCGCCGGTGAGCCGATCGAGGCCCTCTACTGGAGCGACGCCAGCCCGGACGGCGACTTCGACGACCTCGACCCGGCCGATGCGGCGGCCGACTTCGCCACCTACGCGGCGGAGGTCGAGGCAGCCCGCGCCGTGCTGGCGGAGCACGGCTACGACGACACCTTCGTGCGCCGGCACGGCGACGGCACCGAGGAGACCATCGACATCCGGACCCTGGTGCTGCACATGATCGAGGAGTACGCCCGGCACAACGGGCACGCCGACCTGCTCCGGGAAGCGATCGACGGCGCCGCCGGCGAGTGAGCACCGGGGTCGCTGCTCCCGCGCGGCGGCCATGTGTCCACCCCTCGTGCTGCGATGTCGACATGGATCCCGAGACGCTGGTTGCCGATGCCGAACGTGAACTGCGCGTGCTCGCGAGCACGCTCACCGAACCGCGCAAGGGCGAGTGCCTGCTCTGCTACGTCTTCCGGATGCTCGAGCACGGCTGCACCGGGCTGCGGTGGGCCGTCCGCTACCGCGACCTGCGAGCACCGCGAGTCACTGGGTTGGAGCGCCGCCTCGGCTCGATGGGCGGCTACTGCGACTGCGAGATCTTCATGAACGGCTACGAGCCGACGCGGGAGCTGTGGACTCCGGCCCGGGAGTACGCCGACGCGGCCGGCGTCACCCACTACGTCGAGTCGGACTGGCCGGAGCAGCTGCCTGAGTGCGACGGCGCGCGAGCCGGGTCGACCAAGGGCTGCGGGCTATGGGTCCGCCGGCGCCGCGGGTACTGGTGAGCCCACCGCCGGTGACTACCCGGCCGTACGCCGGGGCAGCACCGCACCGGTCACCAGCCAGCCCTCGCCGCGCCAGCGCACGACGAGGGTGCCCAGCCGGACGACCAGGAAGGCGTCGAAGGCCCACCACAGCCAGACCAGGCCGGCGTCCTGGACGAGCACGAGCAGCGCGAGCGGCACGAAGCTGACCAGCGTGACGATCCCGGCACGGGCCAGGTAGCCGCCGTCCCCGGCACCGATCAGCACCCCGTCGAGAGCGAAGACCACGCCGCACACCGGCTGCGCGACAGCGGCGACGACCAGCACGGTCCCGAGCAGCGCGCGGACCGCCGGGTCCTCGGTGAACAACGGGACGAACGCTGCCCGCATCGCGAGCAGGACCACCCCGAGCACGACCCCGGACCCGAGGCCCCACTCCACCATCCGGCGGGTCGACGCCCTGGTGCCCTCGACGTCCCCGGCGCCGAGGTAGCGACCGACGATGGCCTGCCCGGCGATCGCCACCGCGTCGAGCATCAACGACAGGAACAGCCAGATCGTGAACGCCACCTGGTGGGCGGCGATGGCGACGGTCCCCGCCGCCGTCGCGACGTAGGTCATCAGCAGCAGGGCCGCGCGCAACGTGAGGGTGCGGACCACCAGCGGGAGCCCCGCGCGCCCCGCGGCCCGGATGCCGGGCAGGTCCGGGCGCAGCGGCGATCCCTCGCGGCGTGCACCGCGGACCACGACGACCCCGAAGGCCACGGCCATCGCGACCTGGGCGATCACGGTACCCAGCGCCGAGCCGGCGATGCCCATGTCGAGGCCGTAGACCAGCAGCACGTTCAGGACGACGTTCAGGGCGGCACCGGCGCCAGCCACCACCAGCGGGGTGCGGGTGTCCTGGAGGCCGCGCAGCACCCCCGTCGCGGCGAGCACCACCAGCATCGCGGGCAGCCCGACCAGCGACACGTGCAGGTAGGTCAGCGCGTACGGCGTGGCGTCCGCGCCGGTGCCGAACGCCGCCACCAGTGGTCCACCGCCGACCGCCAGGCCGACGGCCAGCAGCATGCCGATGACCAGAGCCAGCCAGATCCCGTCGATCCCCTGGGCCACCGCCGCCCGCAGGTCACCGGCCCCGACCCGCCGGGCGACCGCTGCGGTGGTGCCGTAGGCGAGGAAGACGCAGACCGACACCGCGGTGGCCAGCAGCGACCCGGCCACCCCGAGGCCGGCCAGCTGTGGCGTGCCCAGGTGGCCGACGATCGCCGAGTCGGCGAGCAGGAAGAGCGGCTCGGCGACCAGGGCGCCGAAGGCGGGCACGGCGAGCCGGAGGATCTCGCGGTCGTGGACCCCTCGGCCGGCCGCCCGGGGTCCGGGGCCGCCGGCCCCTGGGCGTCCGGATGTCGACCACACAGGTCCACATCGTAGACAGCGGGCGAACTTTCTCCGGTCCACAGGGGGTGGAGGACAACGGCGCACCCCGCAGGCGGCTCGACCGGTCGGCCGGGCGCGTCGTACACAGGCCTGTCCACAGAGGGATGCACCTTCCGGCCCTCTCGGTCCCCACCTCAGCTCCTGGTCGTCCACAACTTGTCCACAGGCCGATTCGGTCCCTGGCGGCGTCGCCCCTAGCGTCACCGCGATACGCGAGAGGGTTCTGTCCGACGTCCTTGAGTCGATGGTCGTGGGTCAGGTCCATCCGGGGGCGCGAGAGGGGTGCAGCGAGATGAGTGTCGCGGAGTTCGCCGGTGTCGCCTCGACGGGTGAGCTGGGTCGCACCCCACCGCAGGACCTTGCCGCCGAGCAGTCGGTCCTGGGCGGCATGCTGCTGTCCAAGGACGCCATCGCCGACGTCGTCGAGGTGGTCCGCGGCCACGACTTCTACCGCCCGGCCCACGAGCTGGTCTTCGAGGCGGTCCTGGACCTGTACGGCCGCGGCGAGCCGGCCGACGCCGTCACCGTGTCCTCCGAGCTGCAGAAGCGCGGCGAGCTCGGCCGGGTCGGCGGGGCGCCCTACCTGCACACCCTGCTGCAGTCGGTGCCCACGGCCGCGAACGCCGGCTACTACGCGAAGATCGTCCGCGAGACGGCCATCCTGCGACGGCTGATCGAGGCCGGCACCAAGATCGTCCAACTCGGCTACACCGGTGACGGCGACGCCGACGACATCGTCGACGCCGCCCAGGTCGAGGTCTACAACGTCACCGACCGGCGGACCTCGGAGGACTACCTGCCGCTCTCGGCGATCATGGAGGGCACCCTCGACGAGATCGAGGCGATCGGCTCCCGGGGCGGCGAGATGGTCGGCGTCCCGACCGGGTTCGCCGACTTCGACGAGCTGACGAACGGCCTGCACCCCGGCCAGATGATCGTGCTGGCCGCGCGCCCGGCCGTCGGGAAGGCGCTGGCCCTCGACACACCTCTGGCCACACCGACCGGCTGGACGACGATGGGCGACGTCCGGGTCGGTGACCTTCTGCTCGGCGCAGACGGTCGTCCCACCACGGTGGTGGCAGCGACCGAGGTGATGACCGGCCGGCCCTGCTACGAGGTCGAGTTCGCCGACGGCTCGGTCATCGTCGCCGACGCCGAGCACGGCTGGCTGACCGAGACGTCCGTCGCCGCGGTGCGCACCACCCGTGACATCGCCACCACGTTGTGGCGGGAGACCGATCACGGGACAGTGCCCCAACACCGGGTCCGCAACGCTGCCCCGCTGCTGCTACCGGCGGCCGACCTTCCGGTCGAGCCCTACCTGCTGGGCGTCGCCCTGGTCGACGCCGGCTCACCAGGCGACCCCGGTGCGGAGCTGGAGATGTACGTCGAGGCCGCGCTCGGCACCTCGGCTCTCACCGGCGCGCCGCCGATCGCCTACCGCGTGCCGGCGATCTACCTCCGGGCCGCGGAGAGCCAGCGTCGCCACCTGCTCTCCGGAGTTCTCGACCGGCGCGGCGAGGTCACACCACGCGGCTGTGTCCGGGTCCCCGGGTTGACGGCCGACCTCGCGACCGACCTCGACGAGCTGGTTGCTGGTCTCGGCCACCAGTGCTCGTCCGGGCACGAGTCGGACGGGACTGTCACCCTGGTCTTCTGCGCCGATGACGACGTGTTCCGCGTGGAGAGCAAGCGGCTGCTGCACAAGGAGCTGCGTGCCGACCGCGCCAGTGACGGCTGCCGGGTGGTGGTCGACGTGCGACCGGTGGCCGGCGTCCCGGTGCGCTGCGTCGAGGTCGACAACGCCGACCATCTCTACCTCGCTGGGCGCGCGATGATCCCGACGCACAACTCGACCCTGGGACTCGACGTCGCGCGCAGCGCAGCGATCAAGAACAACATGGCGACCTGCATCTTCTCCCTGGAGATGAGCCGCAACGAGATCACGATGCGGCTGCTCTCCGCGGAGGCCCGGGTGCCGCTGCACCACATGCGCACCGGCCGGTTGACCGACGACGACTGGACCCGGCTCGCCCGCCGGATGGGCGAGGTGTCCAACGCCCCCTTGTTCATCGACGACTCACCGAACATGTCGATGATGGAGATCCGGGCGAAGTGCCGGCGGCTCAAGCAGCGGCACGACCTCAAGCTGGTGATCATCGACTACTTGCAGCTGATGTCCAGCGGCAAGCGGGTCGAGAGCCGCCAGCAAGAGGTCTCCGAGTTCTCCCGGGCCATCAAGTTGCTCGCCAAAGAGCTCGAGGTCCCGGTCATCGCGATCTCACAACTCAACCGTGGGTCAGAGCAGCGCACCGACAAGAAGCCACAGATGTCCGACCTTCGCGAAAGTGGCAGCATCGAGCAGGACGCTGACATGGTCGTGCTGCTGCACCGCGAGGAGCTCTACGAACGCGAGTCGCCGCGCGCCGGCGAGGCCGACTTCATCGTGGCCAAGCACCGCAACGGCCCGACGGCCACCATCACTGTCGCGTTCCAGGGTCACTACTCGCGCTTCGTGGACATGGCGCAGAGCTAGCCGACCCGGCACCGTCGTCTCAGGCCAGTGCCACGTCGGCGTAGATCGCGGCATGGTCGGACGCGGCATCGGTGGCCTTGGTGACCGTGTCGTAGTGCGGCCACAGGGTGCCGTTGACGCCGCCCCACGCACCGAGTCGCCAGATGCCACCGCCGGTCGCCTTCTTGAACAGGGCCGGTGACAGCAGCAGGTAGTCGATGCGGTTGCTGGCTGTCATGGAGCCGAACGTGCCGGGACGGCCGCCGTCGTCGAAGCCGGGATGGGTGGAGATGTCACGCAGGTCGGTGCCGGTCAGCAGTGGTGCCAGCGGCGCGGACCCCGGTGTGTCGTTGAAGTCGCCGAGGATTGCGATGTACGCGACCCCGCTGCTCCGGAGGCGGCGGTAGATGATGGCCACCTGCTCGGCCTGCCGCAGCCGGCGTGCGTTGTTCGCGGCCTGCGACCCGTACCCCTTGGACTTCAGGTGGTTCACCAGGACGACCAGCCGGCGTCCGCCGGGAGTGCGCAGCTCGTACTCGGGGCAGTCCCGCGAGAACACCACGCCGCGCTCATCGGCGTCGTCGAGGTGCGAGCGCATCGGTCCCAGCGGGTAGCCGCGCTGGGTGAGCAGCGCGACGTCGATGCCGCGGTCGTCGTTGCCGTCGATCAGCATCACGTGCGGGAACAGCGGTACGTCGCTCCCGGTGCCGCCCGGTCCTGCTGTGCGCAGCTGAGCATCGGTGAAGTGCTTCAGCACGACCCGGTTCTCCGCTTCGACAACGCCCAGGACGTGCGGGTTGACGTCGCGGATCACCCGGGCGGTGTTCGCGATGGCGGCTGCGGTGACCGGCTCGGTGGTGAGGTCGACCCAGCCGACCCAGTCGCTGCGCCCGTCCGCGGCGACCTCGACCCCGCCGCCCTGTGGCCGACGGACCAGCCGGCCGCGGACCTGGCGCAGCACCGCCATCGCGGCGCTGTCGCTGCGAGTCAACCCGAGGACGTCCAACAGCTCGACGATGCGGGCCTTCGCCGCCGGGGTGTAGGTGGCCTCGTCGATCAGGGTGTTGAGCTCGGCATGCGCGGCGAGCACCGGCCGGCCCTCCGCCCAGGTGGCCTGGTTCATCGCCCGCGGCCGCTGGAAGAAGTTCTCCACGTTGAACGAGCAGATGCGCATCACAGCCCCCTGACCGGCAGATCTTCGACGCGGCCGCGCTCGGCAGTCACAACGTCGTGGCCGACGCCCTCGACGTCAAGCCGGCGCACCATTCTTGCGCCGGTCGGGTTCGTGACCGGCGCCGTCGCCTTCTGATTCACGACGCGTCCTCGTCTGGTCCGGTGACACGTGGTGGAATCGATGTCGTGGCTCGCCAAGCAAACCGCGGGACCTGGCGGAGACCGCATACTCGTTGACGGCTTCCCGCCTGACCGACCACTGAGGCCCACATGACCCGACCTGCCAGCTACCTGGGCATCGACCTGGGCACCAGCGGGCTCAAGGTCGCCCTGGTCCGCGAGGACGGGCACCTGGCCGCCGAGGGTGAAGCCGCCTACCAGGTCCAGGCCCCGCGCACGGGCTGGGCCGAGACTGATCCTGCTGTCTGGTGGGCCGCTCTCGGCCGCGTCGTCGCGGGCATGACCGACGCCGCTGCAGGCGCACCGGCTCGAGGGCATCGGGCTCGCCGGCCAGATGCACGGCGCAGTGCTCTGCGACGGCGCCGGGACTCCGCTGCGGCCGGCGATCCTGTGGCCCGACCGAAGGTCCCAGCAGCACCTGGCCCGCTGGCGCGAGCTGTCCGCAGCCGACCGGGCGCGGCTGTCGAACCCCATCGTGCCGGGGATGTTCGGCCCCATCCTCAGCTGGCTGGCGGAGCACGAGGCTTCCGTCGTCGCGCGCGCAGCAGTCGCCCTGCTGCCCAAGGACGTCGTGCGGGTCGGCCTCACCGGCGATCCCTGCACGGACCGGAGCGACGCGTCGGCGACGCTGTTGTGGGACGTGACCGACGACGGCTGGGCGCTGGACATCGCTGCCCGCACCGGGGTTCCTGATCGGCTGCTGCCCGCTGTCGTCGCGTCCGACGAGCTCACGGGAGTCACGTCCTGGCTGGCGAAGGCGGTTGGGGGCGGCGCCTGACGACGTGCCGGTGGTGGCCGGCGGTGGGGACACGCCGGTAGCGATGCTGGCGGCGGGTTCCCAGGGGCTGCACATCAACCTTGGTACCGGCGCGCAGGTGCTGCTGGCCGGCGTCGAGCCCGACGACCGGGCGGACCCGGACACGCACCTCTACGGCGACACCGAGGGCGGCTGGTACGCGATGGCCGCGGTGCAGAACGCCGGCCTGGCCCTGGACTGGGTGATGACCGTCCTCGGTCTCTCGTGGGAGGACCTCGTCACCGTTCTGGCCGCACCCGCTCCCCGGCAGGGCGTCTCGTTCCTGCCGTTCCTCACCGGAGAACGCGGTGCGCTGGCGCAGCCGGACAGTCGGGCGGCGTGGCTCGGACTGGACCAGGCCACGACCCGCGACGACCTGGCACGGGCGGCGCTCGAGGCGCTCGCATTCACGGTGCGACGGGCCGTCGAGCTGCTTCCGGCCGCCCCGGCGTCCGCCGGGTCCGTGTGCCTCACCGGTGGTGGTGGCCGGGAACCTGCCCTGCAGCAGCTGTTGGCGGATGTCCTCGGCCGGGAGGTACAGCGGGTGGAGGTGCGCAGCTCGTCGGCGACCGGGGCGGCGGTGCTGGCTGCCCGCGGCACCGGCGGTGCCCTCGCACCCCAACGTCGGCAGGGTCCGGTGGTGACTCCTCGGCGTGCTGTCGCCCTGGACGAGGCCTACCATCGGTGGCTGAGCCGGGCCCCTGTCGCCGACGCCTGACCCGGCCAGGAGTTCATCCTGGCGCCGGACCTGCCGAGACATCTCAGGTGGCCCGAACGAGCCCACCAGCAGACACCCTGTCGCCGGTCAGCCGCGCAGAAGGCGAACGCCTGCGCAGCCTGGCAGCGATGGCGCGCGCCCTGGTGCGCTCCGGCGGGGTGGTTGACGTCGTCGAGAGGGCCATCACCGAGGGCTGCCGGGTCGTTGACGCGGACAGCGGATCGGTGAGCGTGCTTGACCGGCCGGCCGGGCTGGTCCGGGTGCTCGTCAACGTCGGCGACCTCAGCCCGCTGGAGGAGTCCCGGCCGCGCGACGAGACCTACCAGATGTCCGACTTCCCGAAGCTCTCCCAGGTAGTCGGTGAGCTCAAGGCCTGGACCTGCTCGCGGGACGACGTCGACCCCGACCCGCACGAGCTCGCGTTGTTGGAGGGCCTGGACAAGGGCTCCTCGATGGGAGCGCCGGTCGTGGTCGACGGGGACCTGTGGGGCGAGCTCTACCTGACCCGGCATGTCGGGCGGCCGGCGTTCGACGACGCCGACCTCGCCTACGTCGAGGCCCTGGCAGCGATCCTCGCCTCCGGGGTCTCACGGGCGGTTCGGGAGACCCGGCTGACCGAGCTGGCGTATCAGGACCCGCTCACCGGGCTGGCCAACCGGCGTCGCCTGGACCAGGTCGCCGCCGCGATGGTCCCGGCCCGCTCGGACGTCGTCGTGGTCTCGATCGACGTCAACGACCTCAAGCCGGTCAACGACCGTCACGGTCACGATGCCGGCGACCGCCTGCTCCAGGCCGTCGGGCACGCCCTCGCGGAGGCGGCCGCGTCACTGCCCGGGTCGCTCGCCGCGCGCACCGGCGGCGACGAGTTCTGCCTCATCGTGCCGACCGGCGACGCCACCGTGGTCAACGCCGCGGTGCGTCGATTCGCCGACCACGTGGTCGGCCTGCCGCACGCACCGGGTGTCAGCTGCGGGATAGCCAGCACCTCGGGCCGGATCGGGACTGCGCGGGTGCTGTTCGCGGCGGCGGACCGCGCGATGTACCACGCGAAGAAGAACCGGCTCACCGAGCCGTACAGCGTCGCGGTGCCCGAGGCCTGACGTCGGTCGGCCCGAACGCCCTCAGGCGTCGATGATGATCGGCAGGATGATCGGCGTACGCCGGTAGGTGTCCCGGGCCCACCGGCTGACCGTGCGGTGGATCAGCTGCTCGAGCTGGTGCGGCTCCCCGATGCCTTCCTGCGCAGCCTTGTCCAGGGCCTTCTCGATCAGCGGCACCACCGCGTCGAAGGTCTTCTCGTCGTGCACGAAGCCGCGAGCGAGGAAGTCCGGCGGCTCGGTGAGCCTGCCGGTATCGGCGTCGACCAGGGCGACGATGGTGATGAACCCTTCCTCGGCGAGGGTCCGGCGGTCCTTCAGCGAGGCCTCGGTCGCGCCCCCGACGGTCATGCCGTCGACGTACACCAGGCCGGCGGGGACCTTCCCGGTGACCTTCGCCTGTCCGTCGACGAGGTCAACGACCACGCCGTCCTCGGCGAGCACCACGTTCTCCAGCGGTACGCCGGTGCGGATCGCGAGCTCGCCGTTGGCCGTCAGGTGCCGCCACTCACCGTGCACCGGCATGACGTTCGAGGGCTGCACGATGTTGTAGCAGTAGACGAGCTCCCCGGCGCTGGCGTGGCCGGAGACATGCACCTTCGCGTTGCCCTTGTGCACGACGTTGGCGCCCCACCGGGTGAGCGCGTTGATCACGCGGTAGATGGCGTTCTCGTTGCCCGGGATCAGCGAGCTCGCCAGCAGGACGGTGTCGCCCTTGCCGACCCTGATCATGTGGTCGCGGTTGGCCATCCGGGACAGCGCGGCCATCGGCTCGCCCTGCGAGCCCGTGCAGATCAGGGTGATCTTGTCGTCCGCGAGCTTCTCCAGCACCTTGAGGTCGACGACCAGGCCCTTGGGCACCTTGAGGTAACCCAGGTCCCGCGCGATGCCCATGTTGCGCACCATCGACCGGCCGACGAAGGCGACCTTCCGGCCGTGGTCGTGCGCGGCGTCGAGGACCTGCTGGATGCGGTGCACATGGCTGGCGAAGCTCGACACGATGATCCGCCGCGGCGCCGTCCGGAAGACCTCCTGGATCGCCGGCGCCAGCTCGCGCTCGGAGGTCGTGAAGCCAGGCACCTCGGCGTTGGTGGAGTCGGTGAGGAAGAGGTCGACGCCCTCCTCGCCGAGCCGGGCGAACGCCCGCAGGTCGGTGATCCGGTCGTCCAGTGGGAACTGGTCCATCTTGAAGTCACCGGTGTGCAGCACCAGACCGGCCGCCGTCCGGATCGCCACGGCCAGCCCGTCCGGGATCGAGTGGTTCACCGCGACGAACTCGCAGTCGAACGGCCCGAACTTCTCCCGGCGGCCCTCGGCCACCTCCACGGTGACCGGCTTGATCCGGTGCTCTTTGAGCTTGGCGTCGATGAACGCCAGGGTCAGCTTCGAGCCGACCACCGGGATGTCGGCCCGCTCGCGCAACAGGTAGGGCACGCCGCCGATGTGGTCCTCGTGCCCGTGTGTCAGCACGATGGCCTCGATCTTGTCCAGCCGGTCCCTGATCCAGGTGAAGTCCGGCAGGATCACGTCGACGCCGGGCTGGGTCTCCTCGGGGAACAGCACCCCGCAGTCGACGACGAGCAGCCGCCCGGCGTGCTCGAAGACCGTCATGTTGCGGCCGATCTCGCCGAGGCCGCCGAGCCCGACCACGCGGAGGCCACCCTTGGCGAGGGGCGGGGGCGAACCGAGCTCAGGGTGCGGATGGCTCACGGAGCAGTCCCGTCGTGATGCGTTGCCGGTGGAGCGGACCTGCCTCATCGTGCCAGCGCGGCCGGGGTCCGGCCACGCCGCCCTCTGCTACTCCGACCCGCGGTCCTGCTTCGGCAAGGTCACCGGCGGACCGCTCCAGTGCAGCAGCGCCAGCGTGGCGTCGTCGCGCAGGTCGCCGTCCCCCTGGTGCTCCATGATGCTGCGGACCAGCCGCCGGACGGTCTCCTCGGGCGTCGTCTCGGCGGCGGCCTCCCGCTCGAGCAGGTCGGCGAGCCGGTCGAGCCCGAACTCGGTGCCGCTGCTCGTACGGGCCTCGACCACGCCGTCGGTGTAGAGCAGCAGCGTGTCGCCGGGCTCGAGCGCCTCGACCTGGGTGTGGCAGCCGTCGCCGTCCAGCCCGAACGGCGGGGCCGGCTCGTAGGCGAGCGGGCCGAGGACCTTGCGGTCCCGCAGCAGCAGCGGCACCGGGTGCCCGGCGTTGGACCAGGTCAGCTCTCCGGTGTCGAGCTGTAGTCGGGCGAGGACGCCGGTCACGAAGGCGTCCCGGTCGTACTCGGCCTCGACGGCCCCGTCGATCGCCCGGTGAATGGCCTCGACGCCTTCGCCGTTGCGCCGCGCGTGCCGGTACGCGCCCACGGCCAGCGTCGTCAGCAGGGTCGCCGAGATGCCGTGCCCCATCCCGTCGAACACCGCGACGTCGAGCCGGTCGTCGTTCAGTGCGTAGTCGAACGCGTCGCCGGCCACGTCGTACGCCGGCTCCAGCAGGCCGGTGACGATGGCGCGCGGCGAGCGCAGTGTCAGCGGCGGCAGCAGGTCCCACTGCATCGACGCCGCCAACGACATGCTCCGGCCGCGCCGCCGGACGTGGATCAGGTCGGTGTACCGCGCGGCCCCCGCGACCACGAGGCCGGCCAGGTCACCGAGATAGGCGCAGTGGGCCAGGGTCGCCTCGTCGGCCACCGGGACAGTGAGGGCGAGGACGCCGGCGCGCGCGGAGTGCTCGTGCACCGGCACCCACACCCGGAACCCGTCCGGTCGCTCGGCGACCACCGGCGCCGAGGTCATGAAGGCGCGCCCCGCGAGGCTGGTCGAGACGTTCTCCTCCGTCACCACTCGCGGCTCGACCAGGCTCGGGACCGCCTGCAGCACCACCTGCTGGAAGTCGACCAGGTAGAGGGTGACGTCGCTGCCGAGCGGATGCGCGACCCGTTCCAGCAGGTCAGCCACGTCCTGCGGATCGGAGTCACGCAGGTCGGACATCACCGACTGGACGTCGAGCACCCGCGAACCGTATCCCGCGCAGCGGCCCAGATCGCGGTCAAGGCCGCACGTCTGCGGGCCCGGCCGCGCCTTCGGCCTACTCCGCAGGGGTGAGAGGCATCAAGGCGAGCCCGGTTTCCGACGATGCACTGCTCGTGACAGTGATGGGACAGCTGGACCAGGCGGACGGGGCACGCACGGCGGCTCCCGTCCCGAGTTCGCGCGCGCGCACCCTCGGCCGCGTCCCCGAGCGCTGCCCGGAGCTCGCCCACATGACCCTCCCCCGGCTGCGTAGCTACCGGCAGACCCTCCTCGACGAGGAGCTCCGCGCCTCGTACTGGCGCCGGCTGCTCCAGGCCCGTCGCGACCTGCTGCGCTCGGCCGGCGAGCCCGGCGACCGGCAGGCGCTCACCGACGCGCTCACCGAGAAGCGCGGCGGCTCCGGCCGCCAGGTCATGCTCACCCTGCACCCGGAGGGCGGGATGCCGATCCTCCCCCACCTGCCCGAGCTGTGGGCCACCTCTGTCGATCACAGCGACGAGGCGGTCCGGGCCGAGCTGTTCGCACGGCTCGCTTCCGCCGAGAGCGTCCTGTCCTCCTACCGGGAGGCGTTGCACCGCCGGCTGGACCGCGCCACGGCCGAGCTGGTCGCGCGCTACCACGAGGACCCCACGCAGTGCCTGGCCGCCTTGACGTTGGAGCGATCCGCGCGCCGTCCCTAGGGTGAGCGGGTGAGCAACGACACCGCAGGGTCCGGCCCCCGGCTGCGCCACGCCCTCGAGGGCATCCCGACGTACAAGCCCGGTCGTCCGGCCTCAGCCCGTGACGGTGCGCCCGCATTCAAGCTGTCGTCCAACGAGAACCCCTTCCCGCCGCTGCCGTCGGTCCTGGAGACGGTGCGCGCCGAGTCGGCGTCGTTCAACCGGTATCCCGACATGTTCGCGACCGGGCTGACCCAGGCCATCGCCGACCGCTTCGACGTGCCGGTGACCCACGTGGCGACCGGCACCGGGTCGGTGGGCGTCCTGCAGCAGCTGGTCCAGTCGACCGCCGGCGACGGCGACGAGGTGGTGTACGCCTGGAGGTCCTTCGAGGCCTACCCGATCGTCGTGCAGGTGTCGGGCGCTCGGTCGGTGACCGTGCCGCTCGCCGCCGACGAGCACCACGACCTGGACGCCATGGCCGACGCCGTGACCGACCGCACCAGGCTGGTGCTGGTCTGCTCGCCGAACAACCCCACCGGCACCGCCGTACGCCGGGCAGAGCTGGAGCGGTTCCTGGACCGGGTCCCGCGCGACGTCCTGGTGGTCATCGACGAGGCCTACCGCGAGTTCGTCCGCGACCCGGAGGTGCCCGACGCGCTGGAGGTCTACCGGGACCGTCCCAACGTCGCCGTCCTGCGCACCTTCTCCAAGGCCTACGGGTTGGCCGGCCTGCGGGTCGGCTTCGCGGTGGCGCACGAACGGGTGGCCGAGGCGCTGCGCAAGACCGCTGTCCCGTTCGGTGTCAGCAGCATCGCGCAGGCCGCGGCGACGGCGTCGCTGGCGGCCGAGGACGAGCTGCTGGAGCGGGTCGCGGGCCTCGTCGAGGAGCGCACCCGCGTGCAGGCGGTGCTGCGCGAGCAGGGCTGGACGGCGGTGCCCGACTCGCAGGCCAACTTCGTCTGGCTCCGGCTGGGCGAGCGGACCGCCGACTTCGCCGCGGCGTGCGAGGCGGCCGGTGTCGTGGTGCGACCGTTCGGCGCCGAGGGCGCTCGGGTCACCGTCGGCGAGCGTGCGGCCAACGACCTGTTCCTCCTGGTGGCCAAGGACTTCGTGCCCCGCTGAGCGACCCGATTTCAGTACGACTCGTCGCAGGTGAGAAGGTCGAGGCGTGCGACTCGACCACCTGTCCTACGCCGCCGGCCCCGAGGGCCTCGGTGCCACTGCCCAGCGGATCGGCGCGGCACTCGGCGCAGGCTTCCGTGACGGCGGTCTGCACCCGCGCTTCGGCACCCGCAACTTCGTGCTCCCGCTGGCCAACGGTGTCTACCTCGAGGTCGTCGCGGCACTGGACCACCCGGCTGCCGACAAGGCGCCGTTCGGTCAGGCCGTGAAGGCGCGCACCGAGGCCGGCGGCGGGTGGCTCGCCTGGGTCGTCGCGGTTGACGACCTCGCCCCGCTCGAGTCCCGGCTGGGCCGCGCGGCCGTCGAGGGTCACCGCCGCCGGCCGGACGGCGTCGACCTGACCTGGCGGCAGATCGGCGTGCTCGACCTGCTCGACGACCCGGCGTTGCCGTTCTTCATCCAGTGGACCGGCCAGCCCGCGCTGCACCCGGCCGCCGTCACCGACGGCGCGTCGGCGCCCGGCATCACCCGGGTCGAGATCTGCGGCGACGCGGCCAAGGTCGGCGACTGGCTGGGTGGGCCGATGGCCAAGGCCGAGTTCCAGATCGACTGGGTCGACAACGGGGACGCGGGGCTGGCCGCGGTGCACTTCAGCACCGAGCGCGGCGTCGTCCGCCTCGACTAGCGACAACGGGGTCGCCGGGTAGGCGCGCCGTTGCCTAGCCTCGACACCGTGTCCGGTGCCGAGGTCGACCTGCGGGCCGTCGCCTTCTCGCACGGCCCGCGCACGGTGTTGGCCGACGTCACCGCCACCGTCGGCCCGCAGACCCGGCTGGCGGTGGTCGGCCCGAACGGCGTCGGGAAGTCGACGCTGCTGGCGCTGGTGGCGGGGGACCTGGTGCCCGAGTCCGGAGCGGTGACCCTGTCGCCACCGTCGGCGACGGTGGTGCTGCTGCCGCAGGAGCGCGACCGACGCACCGGCGAGACGCTGCGCGGATACCTCTCCCGGCGTACCGGCGTGGCTGCCGGCGACCGGGCGCTCGCGGCCGCCTCCGACTCGCTGGCCGACAGCGCCGTCGGCGCCGATGACGCCTACGCCGCTGCCCTGGAGCGCTGGCTCGGTCTCGGCGGCGCGGACCTGGACAGCCGCGCGCCGGTGGTCCTGGACCGCCTCGGCCTGCACGAGTCCCTGCTGGACCGCGAGACCACCACCCTCTCCGGCGGCCAACTGGCCCGCTGCGGGCTGGCCGCGACCCTGCTCGCCCAGGTCGACGTGCTGCTGCTCGACGAGCCGACCAACGACCTGGACGCCGACGGCCTGGCCGCCCTCGAGTCGTTCCTCGCCGGTCGGGCGGGCGGGCTGCTGGTGGTGTCCCACGACCGCACCTTCCTCGAGCGGGTCGCGACCGGTGTGCTGGAGATCGACGAGTTCACCCACCGGGGGGCCCTGTTCGGCGGCGGGTTCGCGGCCTACCTCGAGGAGCGGGCCCGGGCCCGCGCCGCCGCCAAGGCGGCCTTCGAGGCCTACGACGAGGCGCGCACCGGCCTGCTGGAGCGGGCCCGCCGGGAGAAGGAGCGGTCCCGGCAGGGCACCGCCCGTGCCACCAGTGCCCGGGCCCGGGCGGCCGAGCCGGACAAGAACATCCGGGCGCACCAGGTCGCCGGCGCGCAGTCGCGGGGGGCGGTGGGTGCCCGGCTGCAGCGCCAGGCCGACCGGCTCGAGGATGGTCGATGACCCGCGCGACCCCTGGCAGCTGCGGCTCGTCCTCGACCCGGCGACCCGCGGGCCGGACGACGTCGCCGGGCTGGCCGCAGCGGTGGTCGACCGCGGCGGGTTCCGGCTCGGTCCGGTCGACCTGGCGGTGCGTCGCGGTGACCGGATCGCCGTCACCGGGCCCAACGGGTCGGGCAAGTCCACCCTGCTGGCCGCGCTGCTCGGCCGGCTCCCGGTCACCGCCGGCCGAGCCTGGATCGGCCGCAGCGTGGTGGTCGGGGAGGTCGACCAGGTCCGCCGCACCTTCGTCGCCGGCCAGCCCCTGGCCGAGGCGTTCCGCGCGGCCACCGGCCAGGACGAGGCAGCGGCGCGCACGCTGCTCGCCAAGTTCGGGCTCGGGGCCGACGACGTGCTCCGGGCAGTGGGCAGCCTGTCGCCCGGCGAGCGGACCCGGGCCGACCTCGCGCTGCTGATGGCCCGCCGCGCGAACCTGCTCGTGCTGGACGAGCCGACCAACCACCTGGACCTGGCTGCCATCGAGGCAGCTCGAGGAGGCGCTAGCCACCTACGACGGGACGCTGTTGCTCGTCAGTCACGACCGGCGGCTGCTGCGACAGGTGACCACCGACCGGCACGTCCACGTGGACAGGCGGCCAGGTCGGCGAGCTCTGAGGGGCGGGGTCAGGCCAGGGGGAGGTCGACCACCGGGGTGAGGCGGGCGGTCCCGGCGCGGTCCCGGCCGGCCTTCTCGATCACCAGCCGCGCGGACCGTCCGTCGAGCAGCAGGGTGGCGATCTCGTTGCCGTAGTACGGACCGGCGAGCTTCGACCAGGACAGCTCCTGCCTCGGAACCCGCGCCACGCTGCTGAGCAGGAACCGGGTGAGCGCCTCGGCTGCCCTGCTCCACCCGACGCGGAAGGCCACCTTCATCGCGGCCGGGACGTAGTTGTGCACCGGCGAGCAGGTCAGCTGGTAGACCGGCGACTGCACGTCGTCGTCGAACCGTGCCCGGGCCGCGTAGGCGTGGTGCACGTCGCCGGAGAGCACGCAGATCGACCCGGGTGGCTGACCGTCGGACCCCGCGTGGTCGCCCCGGCCGACGCAGCGGAACAGCTCGGCCAGCCGGTCGAAGGACTGCCGGAACGCTGCCCAGTGCTCGAGGTCGGCGGCCCGGCGCAGCTTCTCCGCCCAGCGCGCGACAAGCGGGCCGCGGGCGCCGTCGGCGAGCACCTCGTTCCAGGACTCGATGTCGTGCAGGGCGCGGGCGAGCAGCCACGGCAGCGAGGTGCCGACCAGCAGGTGGTCGTAGGGACCCGCGACCTGCTCCTCGATCCAGCGGAACTCCGCGTCGGACACCATCGACCGGTCCCCGGACTCCAGGACCCGGCCGCAGCGGGAGTCGATCACCAGCAGCCGGACGGCGCCGAGGTCGCGCCGGTAGGACCACTGGGCGCCCTTGTGCCCGTCAGCCTCCTTGTCGGCCGCCGCGGCGAACTCCCGCAGCATCGGCTCGCAGTCCTCGCCGGACGACCGGACCCGTTGGTACAGCTCGTTGTCCGCCAGGTCCTGCGGCGCGAGGTTCCCCAGGTGCTGGTACACCCAGTACGACGACAGGCCGCCGATGATCCGCTCCTCCCACCACGACGTCTGCTGCATCTCCCGCCGCCACTGCGCCGAGGTGTTCCAGTCGTCCCGCACGTCGTGGTCGTCGAAGATCATCGAGGACGGGATGGTCGACAGCAGCCAGCGGACGTCCGGGTCGCTCCAGCCCTCGTGGTAGAGCCAGGTGTACTCCTCGAAGTCCCGTACCTGCTCGAACGGCTCGACGCTGGTGTCCCGCCGGTCCCGGATCTTCGCGCGGACCGTCGCCGAGGTCTCGTCGGCGTACACCTGGTCACCGAGCAGCAGCAACGCGTCCGGCCACCGGTCGTCGGGCAGCCGGGCCATCCGCTTCGCGTACGTGTCCAGTGCGTCGGCGTCGAAATGCTTGTCGTCGGTGACCGCTTCGGGGGTGGCGTAGCGGCAGGACCCGAAGACCACCCGCAGCGGAGTCGTCGGGTCGAGCGTCCGGATCCGGGGCTGGCGGCAGCGGTGAACCGGCCGGTGGCCACACCACCTCGCCGTCCAGCCGCACGTCGTAGGACGTCGTGGACCCCCTCGGGAGGCCCTCGACCACGACCAGCGCGTAGTGGTGGCCGCCGACCGTCCAGGTGCGCTCGGCGTGCCCGAGGACCTCGACGGTGCACGGTTGCGCGGTCTCGACCCAGACCGTCGCGTCGTGCTCGCCGACATGGCGCAGCAGCGGGCCGATCACCAGGTCGCTCATCTCCGGGTGTCTACCACCTCCGCGCCGACCCCAACCGGCTGCGGCTCCGGCCGCCGCGGCCGCTCCGAGGAGACCACCAGCCCGACTCCCACCACCACGATGGCCCCGCCGCCGACCACGGCCGCGGCGATCGGCTCGTCGAGCACCAGCGCGCCCAGCAGGACGGCCACCACGGGGTTGACGTAGGCGTACGTCGCGGTCAGCGAGATCGGCGCGTGCTGCAGCAGCCAGACGTAGGCCGAGAAGGCGACCAGCGAGCCGACCACCACCAGGTAGCCGAGCCAGGCCCAGGCCTCCCCCGCCACCTCGGAGACGTCGAAGCCGCGCTGCTCGCCGCCGGCCAGGCCGGCCAGCACCAGGCCGACGCCGCCGGCGAGCATCTCCCAGGTGGTGGCGACGAAGGCGTCCTGGGGCATCGGGATCCTGCTGCTGGCGAACGAGCCGACCGCCCAGCAGGCCGCGGCGCCGATCACGACGAGCAGCCCCCAGGCCTCCACGGCGGTGCCGTCCTCGTCGGTCAGCCCACCGGGAAGCACCAGCACCGCGATGCCGAGGAAGCCGACCGCCGTGCCGGCCAGGGTGAGCCGAACCACCCGTTCGCCGGCTACCCGGCGCAGCAGCACGAGCCAGAGCGGGGTCGTGGCCACCAGCAGCGCGGCCACCCCGGAGGGCACCGTCTGCTCGGCGACCGCCACCCCACCGTTCCCGCAGAGCAGGAGCAGCAGCCCGACCACCGCCGCCCCGCCGAGCTGCCGGCGGGTCACCGCCAGCGCCCGCGGGCCGCGCCGCAGCAGCAGGAACGTGGCCAGCAGCACCCCGGCGGCCAGGAAGCGGGCCCCCATCGCCAGCAGCGGCGGCGCCGTGTCGACGACCACCCGGATCGCGAGGTAGGTCGAGCCCCACACCAGGTAGACCGTGACCAGCGCCGCCCAGAGGGCGAGCGGGCTCGCCTGGACCGGAGGGCGCCCCGATGTCATGAGCGACACCCTACTTTGGTACTGACGGTCGCGATACGCCGTGTCCGCGTTACGGAAAGCCGCGCCAATTCACTACATCGGCCCTGCCTGGCGTCCGATCTGTCACATATGGTGGTCCCCTCGTCACCCGCAGTACGTGGATGGCGTGCGACCATTCGGGATCTCACGATGGCAAGGCAGCGAACGGGGACGGTCATCAGGCGAGCTGGGATGCCCGCCGTCCGCGACACCGGCAGCACGACCGGGGTGGCGACGGCTGTCCTCGCCCTGCTCAGTGCCGGCACGCTGGCCACCCTCGGGATGGTCACGGCCAGTGAGATCCGCGACGTCGGGCCGGGTCGTCCGGACTCCCGGCAGCAGGACACCACCCTCCGGCAACCCGGCGCGGTCCGGGTGACCGAGCGCCCGTCCCCGGCGGAGACCGGCCGCCCCGGGGGTTCCGGTGGCGACAGCAACCCGGACAAGCCGACAGTCGTCCCGCTCGGTCCGGTCCTGCTCACCGACCTCGGTGGCACCGGCGGCAGCCCGGAGCTCTCCACCGCCGGTCCCGGGACGCCCGGCGAACCCGAGCAGGTCCCGGAGCCGCGCCCCACCGACTCCACGCCGCACGGCCTTCCCCTCCCCGGCCCCGACGCCGACCGCCCCGGTCTTCGCGGTCGTACCCGCCCCGGTCCCCACACCCGAGGTCTCGGTGCTGGACGTCAAGCACGGCCGGGCGCTCGGTCGCGACAAGGACGAGACCGACAAGGCCAAGAAGGACGACGACAAGGCCAAGAAGGACGACAAGGCGAAGGACAGGGCCAAGAAGGACGACGACGGCAGAAGGACGACAACGCAAGAGGACGACGAGGCCGAGCAGGACGACGACGACCGGGGCCACGAGTCCCAGGGCAGGGCGCAGCGGCCCGCTGCCGCGCCGGCCAGGCCGTCCAGCCCGGCAGCCGTGCCGGCGGTCCCCACACCGCTGGCGCGGGAGCCCCATCGCCGCCCAGCGCGGCCACGACGACGACCACGGCGACGACCACGGCGACGAGGACGACGACGAGGACGACAAGCACGGCGGCGGGCAGGACGACGACAAGCACGGCAACGGGCACGACAAGCACTGACCCGGCCCGGTTCGTCGCGAGGCCCCTCCCGCCGGTACGTTAGGTGCCGCGTCTCACTTTGTGAGCCGCAGCGCACCCGACCCACCGGACGGGGTACGCCGCCGAGCCCACCGGCTCCGGTCGGCGCGACCCGCGAGCAGAGCACGACGGCACCGGCCGCGGAGACCCCGCGGGCCTGCCGCGAGCGAACGAGGAGTGCCCGTGACCGACAGCGCCGTCGGGGCCTCGGCCAGCGCAGTGAGCGCCGCCAGCCCAGTCGACCACCAGCCGAGCCCGAGCGAGCCGCAGCTGGTGCAGCTGCTGACCCCCGAGGGTGAGCGCGTCGAGCACCCGACGTACTCCGTCGACCTCTCCGACGACGAGCTCCGCGGGCTCTACCGCGACCTCGTCCTGGTCCGCCGGGTGGACTCCGAGGCGACCGCCCTGCAGCGCCAGGGCGAGCTCGGCATCTGGGCCAGCCTGCTCGGCCAGGAGGCCGCCCAGGTCGGCTCGGGACGCGCGATGCGCGAGGACGACTACGCGTTCCCGACCTACCGCGAGCACGGCGTCGCGTGGTGCCGCGGGGTCGACCCGCTCAACCTGCTCGGGCTGTTCCGTGGCGTGAACCACGGCGGGTGGGACCCCAACGAGAAGAACTTCCACCTCTACACGATCGTCATCGGTGCTCAGACCCTGCACGCGACCGGCTACGCGATGGGCATGCAGAAGGACGGCGCCGACGCCGCCGTCATCGCCTACTTCGGCGACGGCGCGACCAGCCAGGGCGACGTCAACGAGGCGTTCATCTACGCCAGCGTCTTCAACGCACCGGTCGTGTTCTTCTGCCAGAACAACCAGTGGGCGATCTCGGAGCCGATCGAGAAGCAGAGCCGCATCCCGCTGTACCAGCGGGCGATGGGCTTCGGCTTCCCCGGCATCCGGGTCGACGGCAACGACGTGCTGGCCGTGCTGGCCGTCACCAAGGCAGCCCTGCAGAACGCCCGCGAGGGCAACGGCCCGACCCTGGTCGAGGCCTACACGTACCGGATGGGCGCGCACACGACCTCCGACGACCCGACCCGCTACCGGCTCTCCGACGAGCTCGAGTCGTGGAAGCTCAAGGACCCGATCGAGCGGGTGAAGGCCTATCTGGTCCGTACCGGGATCGCCGACCAGGTCTACTTCGACTCCGTCGAGAAGGAGTCCGACGAGCTGGCCGCGCACGTGCGCAAGGGCTGCCTCGAGATGCCCGACCCCGACCCGCTGTCGATCTTCGACCACGTGTACGCCGAGCGGCACCCGCTGGTGGAGGAGGAGCGGGAACAGTTCCGCGCCTACCTCGAGACGTTCGAGGGGAGTGCTCACTGATGGCGCAGATCACCCTCGCCAAGGGCATCACGATGGGCCTGCGCAAGGCCATGGAGGCCGACCCGAAGGTCCTCGTCATGGGCGAGGACGTCGGCAAGCTCGGCGGCGTCTTCCGGGTGACCGACGGCCTGCAGAAGGACTTCGGCGAGGACCGGGTCATCGACACCCCGCTCGCCGAGTCCGGCATCATCGGCACCGCGATCGGCCTGGCCCTGCGCGGCTACCGGCCGGTGTGCGAGATCCAGTTCGACGGGTTCGTCTACCCCGCCTTCGACCAGATCGTCAGCCAGCTGGCGAAGATGCGCGCCCGGGCCCTGGGCAAGGTCTCGCTGCCCGTGGTCGTGCGCATCCCGGTGGGTGGCGGCATCGGTGCGGTCGAGCACCACAGCGAGTCCAACGAGGCCTACTTCGCGCACACCGCGGGCCTCAAGGTCGTCGCCTGCTCCAACCCGGTGGACGCCTACTTCATGGTGCAGCAGGCCGTGGCCAGCGACGACCCGGTCATCCTCTACGAGCCCAAGCGCCGCTACTGGGAGAAGGCCGACCTCGACGAGTCGCTCACCCTCGACTCGGCGATGTCGCTGTACTCGGCCCGGGTCACCCGCGAGGGCACCGACGTCACCGTTGCGGCGTACGGCCCGATGGTGAAGACCTGCATGGAGGCCGCGACCGCCGCGGCCGAGGAGGGCAAGTCCCTCGAGGTCGTCGACCTGCGCTCGCTGTCGCCGCTGGACATGCCCACCCTGCGGGCCTCGGTGGAGAAGACCGGCCGGTTGGTCGTCGTCCACGAGGCCCCGGTGTTCCTCGGCATGGGTGCCGAGATCTCGGCCCGGGTCACCGAGGCGTGCTTCTACTCGCTCGAGGCGCCGGTGCTGCGGGTGGGCGGCTTCGACACGCCCTACCCGCCCAGCCGGGTCGAGGAGGAGTACCTGCCCGATCTTGATCGGGTGCTCGACGCCGTCGACCGTTCCCTGACGTTCTAGGAGCCCGCGACCATGAAGCAGTTCAAGCTCCCGGATGTCGGTGAAGGTCTCACCGAGGCCGAGATCGTGTCGTGGAAGGTCAAGCCCGGCGACACGGTCAAGGTCAACGAGATCGTCGTCGAGATCGAGACCGCCAAGTCGCTGGTCGAGCTGCCGTCGCCGTACGCCGGTGTCGTCAGTGAGCTGCTCGTGCCCGAGGGCACGACGGTCGACGTCGGTACGCCGATCATCACCGTCGACGACGGCACCGGCGCACCGGCGGCCCCCGCCGCACCGCCGCGCGACGACATGGCGCCGGCTGTCCCGGACCCGTCGGCGATCGCCACCCCGGGTGACGACGAGGCGGTCGAGCCGGGCCTGATCGGTGGCCCTGCGCCGGGAGGTCGCACCTCGGTGCTGGTGGGCTACGGCCCCAAGACCACCACCGCCGCCCGTCGTCCCCGCAAGGGAGCAACACCCGTCGGAGCCTCGGCCGCGACCGCCCAGCAGGCCGTGCAGACGTCGATGATGACGATGCCCACGCCGGTGCAGGAGCCGTCGGTCGACGACGCCCCCGATGCCGCTCCGGCGCAGACCGTCGCGGTTGGGTCGAACGGCGCCGGCGCGAAGGTGCTGGCCAAGCCGCCGGTCCGCAAGCTGGCCAGGGACCTCGGCGTCGACCTGACCACCGTGGTGCCCTCCGGCGACGGCGGTGTGGTCACCCGCGCCGACGTGGAGTCCGCGGCTGCGGGGGCTGGGGCCACGGCACCCTCGGCGTACGCAGCGACCCCGGGTCAGCGCGAGACCCGCATCCCGGTGAAGGGGGTGCGGAAGATGACGGCGCAGGCGATGGTCGCGTCGGCCTTCACCGCACCGCACGTCACCGAGTGGGTGACCATCGACGTCACCCGCACGATGGACCTGGTCGCCCGGCTGAAGAAGGACCGCGACTTCCGGGACGTCAAGGTCAGCCCGCTGCTGCTCGTCGCGAAGGCGCTGATCCTTGCGGTGAAGCGCAACCCGGACATCAACGCGGTCTGGGACGAGGCTGCCCAGGAGATCGTGGTCAAGCACTACGTGAACCTCGGCATCGCGGCAGCCACGCCGCGCGGGCTCGTCGTGCCGAACATCAAGGACGCCGACCGGATGTCGCTGCGCGAGCTGGCTGAGGCGCTGCAGTCGCTGACCGCCACCGCTCGCGAGGGGCGCACCCAGCCGGCCGAGATGTCCGGCGGCACGATGACGATCACCAACGTGGGCGTCTTCGGTGTCGATGCGGGTACGCCGATCCTCAACCCGGGCGAGGCCGCGATCCTGTGCTTCGGCCAGGTCCGCGACATGCCGTGGGTGGTCGACGGCGAGCTCGCGGTTCGCAAGGTCACCCAGCTGGCGCTGTCCTTCGACCACCGGGTGGCCGACGGCCAGCTCGGCTCGATGTTCCTGGCCGACATCGCCCGCGTCCTCGAGGACCCCGCGACCGCCCTCCTCTGGTAGCCGCCGCTCGGTCGACCTGATGATGCTCCGGGCCGAGACGCTGGGGTGGGCGGAAAGCATGCGAGGCTAGGCACGTGCGGGTCCACGTCATCCAGCTCGCCTACGGCGACGACGAGTCCACGTCCGAGCGCACCGACCGGGTCGCTGCCCTGGTCCGGGCCCAGGTCGGGGCCGACCTCGTGGTGCTGCCCGAGCTGTGGCCGAACGGCGGCTTCGCCTACGACACGTGGGAAAGCGGCGCGCAGTCCCTCGACGGCCCGGTCGTCAGCTGCCTGCAGGCGGCCGCCAAGGACCTCGGGGCACAGGTGCACATGGGCTCGTTCGTCGAGCGCGACAGCACCGGCCGGCTCTTCAACACCTCGGTCCTGCTCGGCCCGGACGGCGCGGTCCAGACGACGTACCGCAAGGTGCACCTGTTCGGCTTCGGTGAGGGCGAGCCGAAGCTGATGACCCCGGGAGACGGCCCGGTCGTGCACGACCGGCTCGGCCTGGCCACCTGCTACGACCTGCGGTTCCCGGAGATGTTCCGCGCGCTGGTCGACGCCGGTGCCGAGGTGCTGCTGATGCCCGCGGCCTGGCCGGCGAAGCGGGTGCAGCACTGGCGGCTGCTCGCGCAGGCGCGGGCCGTGGAGGACCAGCTGTACGTCATCGCCTGCAACACCGGTGGCGAGCACGCCGGCGTGGCGATGGGCGGCCACTCGATGGTGGTCGATCCATGGGGCGCCGTGCTCGCCGAGGCGGGTGAGGGCGAGCAGGTGCTGGAGGTCGAGCTCGACCCGGACCTGGTGCGCCAGACCCGGGCGACGTTCCCGGTGCTCGCCGACCGCCGGCTCTGACCCGGCGATCGGCCTGCGACGATGGGGCCGTGGGACTGGGCTACCGGCAGGACGAGGCGGACGACTACGAGTGGTTCCCCTCCGGCGGCGGCATGCCCGAGCCGGCGGCGCCGTCGCCGAGCGCCCTGGTCGAGCGGCTGGCCCGTGAGGACATCTGGGAGGACGGCGACGTCCCCCGCATCCTGCTCGTCGACCTGGACAACATGCGGGCCGGCCCGATGCGCTGGCGGGCCCGGATGGCGGTCGTGGTGGCGCTGGCCCGGCAGGCCGACCACGCCGTGCTGGCCGGGCAGGAGGGCGCGGTGCGCCGGGCCCGGCCGTACCTCGAGGAGTTCGCGGCCGCCGCGCTGTCCGTCCCCGCCGGCAGCGACGTGGCCGATGTGGCGCTGCTCGACGCGGTGGACCAGCTCGACCTGCCGGACGCGCAGGCCCTGGTGGTCAGCAACGACGGCATCTTCGCCGAGCTCGCACAGTGCGGCCCGCTGGTCGTCCTGAGCCCGGGACGGGACGCTCTGAGCGACGCTCTGGCGGCCGCGGCCGTGCGGGTCGTCGACCTCGCAGCCCTCGAGCATGACCTTGCGGCTGCCGTGCGGGCCTGAGTGGGCGCATACTGGGGGTGATGACATCGTCCCGCTCGAACCCACGCCCCCGCCCCGCCGGCAGCCCCTTCAGTGATCCGGTCGCGAGGCCGGTCGAGAAGTTCGCGGTCGGCGACCGGGTCACCCACGACCAGTGCGGGCTAGGCCGCGTCATCGGGGTCGAGGAAGGCATCGCCGTCCTCGTCGACTTCGGTGGTCGCGAGCTGCGCATCGGTACGCCGTACCCGAAGCTCAGCAAGCTCTAGTCGGTACGCCGGTCAGCGCCGCCCGCGAGGCGGCGCGGTGCTGTCGCGTACCACGAGCTCGGTCGGCAGCAGCACGTGCCGTACCCGCACCGGGCGTCCCTGCTGCCTGCGCTCGATCGCGTCGGTCAGCGCCTCGGCCGCCGCGTGTCCCTTGGCCGCCACGTCCTGACGCACCGTCGTGAGCGCGGGGCGCATCCGTCGCGACAGCGGGTTGTCGTCGAACCCCACCACCGACAGGTCCTCGGGGACCCGGAGTCCCCGGTCCTCCGCGGCGCGCACCACCCAGTGCGCCATCACGTCGGAGAAGCAGAGGATCGCGGTGGGCGGGTCGTCCAGATCCAGTAGCACCTGGGCGGCGTCGTAGCCGGAGTCCTCGGGCCGCAGCGAGTGCCGCACCACCCGCGGCTCGATCCCGGCGTCGGTCAGGGCGTCGGTCCAGCCCTGCATCCGTTGCCGTGCGACGTGGTGCAGCGTCTCGGTCATCGGGGCGACGATGACGTTGTGCGGCCCCGCATGCTCCCCGGTGACGATGCCGATCCGACGGTGGCCGAGGTCGACGAGATGCTGGGCCGCGGCACGGGCCCCCGAACGGTCGTCGACGTTGACGCTGGGGACTCCCGGCACCGGCGCCTGGTCGACGTACACCAGCGGGAGGCCGCGACGCACCAGCCAGCTGCGCGCGGCGGAGTCGCCCTCGCAGGAGTAGATGAGCGCGCCGTCCAGCGCGACGTCGCGGGCCGGCACCACCTCGGTGTGATCCGACGTGGACAGCAGGGTGAGCGCCAGGCCGGTCGGCGCCAGCCGGTCGGTGATGGCGCCGAGGAAACCCATCGCGATCTCGTCGGTGAACGCCCAGGTCAGCGAGTCGGTCATCAGTACGCCGACCGCCCCGGCCGTGCCGCGCGCGAGGGCGCGGGCGGCCGGGTCCGGCCCGACGTAGCCGAGCTCGTCGGCGGTGGCCAGGATGCGGTCGCGCAGGGCGCCGGACAGCTGGTCCGGCTTCGAGAACGCGTTGGACACGGTCATCCGGCTGACGCCGACCTGGTCGGCGATCGTCTGCAAGGTCACCCGGCCCACGGCGTCACCCTATGCAGGTCCTCGGCCTGGTCTCGGTCAACGAGCCGGTGCGCACTCGGCGGGAGCCACCGCGCCGGCAGCTCGCTCCAGCAGCCCGGCGACGGCGATCCGGGTGCGGTGGGTGCGCGGGGCACGACGCCGGTGCGGCACGACGGGCGCGTGCGGGCGGGCGCTGTTGACCTCGCGTGAGGTCGCACCCTCGGACAGGATGTAGGCGAGCGGCAGGCTGGTCATCTCGGGGCCCTCCTCAGGGTCGCGGTCGTGCAGTTCGGTCCCTCTTCTGTACCGCTACAGTAGCGCGGTCTTCTGTACCGGTCAAGCCCTTGATTGCGGATCCGGAGGGAAGGTGTCGGGCGTCCCGGGCGGTTGGATCGCAGCGTGACGTCCGCCGACCTCCCGACGACCCGGCGGCGCGCCCGGGTGCGGGCCCCCGAGCTGGCCGGCCGGGACTGGCTGAACACCGGTGGTCAGGACCTGTCCCTTGCCCGGCTGCGCGGCAAGGTCGTGCTGCTCGACTTCTGGACCTTCTGCTGCGTCAACTGCCTGCACGTCCTGGACGAGCTGCGCCCGCTCGAGCAGCGGTTCGCCGACGTTCTGGTGACCGTGGGGGTGCACTCACCGAAGTTCGCGCACGAGGCCGACCCGGTGGCGCTGTCCGGCGCGGTGGAGCGCTACGGCGTGCACCACCCGGTGCTCGACGACCCGGACCTCACGACCTGGAAGCAGTACGCCGTGAAGGCCTGGCCGACCCTGGTGGTGGTCGATCCCGAGGGCTACGTCGTGGCCCAGCTCTCCGGCGAGGGTCATGCCCACGCCCTCGAGGCGCTGCTCGACGAGCTGGTCCGCGAGCACGAGGCGAAGGGCACCCTGCACCGCGGCGACGGGCCGTACGTCGCGCCGCCCGCGCCGGCCACCGAGCTGCGCTTCCCCGGCAAGGCCGCCGTCCTCCCCGGCGGCACGGTGCTCGTCTCCGACTCCGGGCACCACTCGCTGGTCGAGCTGGCCGCGGACGGTGAGACGGTCCTGCGCCGGATCGGCTCGGGTGAGCGCGGCCTGGTGGACGGCGGCGCCGGGGACG
Source organism: uncultured Actinomycetota bacterium (assembly GCA_963723975.1). Classification (GTDB taxonomy): domain Bacteria; phylum Actinomycetota; class Actinomycetes; order JACCUZ01; family JACCUZ01; genus CAVRTI01. The sequence goes on along the minus strand of CAVRTI010000013.1, from coordinate 76,253 downwards.
CGGCGTTCAGCGAGCCGCAGGGCGTGCTGCTGCTGCCGGCCGACGTACGGGCCGAGGTCGGCTACGACGTTCTCGTCGCCGACACCGTCAACCACGCGCTGCGCGGGGTCCGGCTCGAGGACGGCACCGTCACGACGGTGGCGGGCACCGGCCGGGCGTGGATGCAGGGCTCGGGGACCGAGGACCTGTCCTCGCCGTGGGACCTGGCCTGGTACGACGGCCGGGTCGTCGTCGCGATGGCCGGCATCCACCAGCTCTGGGCCTTCGACCCGCGGTCCGCGACGGTCGACGGTGCTCGCCGGCACGACCAACGAGGGGCTGCTCGACGGCCCGAGCGCAGACGCGTGGTTCGCCCAGACCTCGGGCCTGGCCGTGAGCGGCGACCGGCTCTGGCTGGTCGACGCCGAGACCTCCTCGCTGCGGCACGTCGAGGCCGGCGTCGTGACGACCGACGTCGGGTCCGGGCTCTTCGAGTTCGGCCACGTCGACGGGCCGGCTGCCGATGCCCTGCTTCAGCACCCGCTCGGTGTGACCGTGCTGCCCGACGGCTCGGTCGCGGTCAGCGACACCTACAACGGCGCGGTACGCCGGTTCGACCCGGCCACCGGTGCGGTCAGCACCCTGCTCACGGGCCTGGCCGAGCCCAGCGCCGCGGTGCTGCTCGACGGTGACCTCGTGGTGGTCGAGTCGGCGGCCCACCGGCTCACCCGGGTCCGGCTGCCCGAGGAGGCGCTGCTCGTGGACGGGGTGGCCCACCGCACCCACCGCCCGGTCACCGAGCTGGCCGCCGGCCAGGTCGAGCTCTCGGTCGTGTTCACCCCGCCGGCCGGCCAGAAGCTGGACGAGCGGTACGGCCCGGCGACCCGGCTGGTGGTCTCCTCGACGCCGCCCGGACTGCTGCGTGCCGGCGAGGGCCGCGGCGAGGGACTGACCCGACGGCTCGAGCTGGACGCCCATGTCGGCGACGGCGTGCTGCACGTGGCGGCGATGGCGGCGTCCTGCGACGAGGCGGACGGCGCGGAGTTCCCGGCCTGCCATGTCCACCAGCAGGACTGGGGCGTGCCGGTGCGCCTGGCCGAGGGCGGGCCGTCCGAGCTGCGCCTCTACCTCGCCGGCTGACCCCGTCGCCGCCTCACTTCCCCGGTGATCATGCAGAGCAGCTCACCGCAAGCGCATGATCAGCGGCGACCTCGGGCTGTGACCTGCGTCGATCGCAAGATCCCAGAGTTGCATGATCACCGGGAGTTGATCATGCGTTTGGGGTCGAGGTGGTCCGGGAGCGGTCGCGAAGGCCTCAACGGCGGCCGCGGCGGACCGTGGGCAGCAGCCTGGTCTGCCCGGCGTACCCGGGCCGGTGCAGTTTGGCTACCACTGGTCGGTGCGGTCGTCGTACGCCGATCCGCGCGGGCGCCGGGGCCGCCGCGGCCGGTGCATGACCACCTGCATGACCAGCTGCAGGATCCCGGCCCACACGAGGATCAGGCCGAGGTCGAGCAGATCGACGTACTTCTCCACCTCGGCCGGTGCGCTGCACGCCGTACGCGAGGACGCCGCCGGCCGCCATGAGCAGCACGGCGCTGCCGACCGGCTCGGCCGACCCTGTTCTCGGGTGTTCGGGGCACGGTTCTCCTCTCCGGACGCGTCACGGCCGGCGACCCCTGGGTGCTGGGTCGCCGGCCGGCGAGACGCTGGTGTGCAGACGGTCAGATGCGGTCGTCGTAGACGCGGCGTTCCTCGACGACGTCGCCGCCGCGGGTCCGGTTGCGCGGACCCCAGATGAACGCGGTCATGATCAGGCCGACCACGCCGACGATCATCAGGATGAAGCCGACGACGTTGATGTCCAGGCCGGACACGTCGAAGTTGACGGCGAAGGCAAGGATGGCGCCGACCGCGATCAGGAAGATGCTGACCCCGATGCCCATGGTTCCTCCCGGGTTGGTCAGTCGAGCGGCTCGGGTGAGCCGTTGTGCAGACCGACGGGTGACGGCCGCTATGAGCCGGTGTACCCCGGCCGCCTGGCTCGCACACCGACCACCACCCGATCAGCCGACGGCCAATCAAGATCGTTTGCGACATTTCGCCCGAAGACACGCCGATTCACTCGGCGTGTCGCGACCACCAACGCCGCAAACGATCTGGGGGGTGGGCTAGAAGGCGTCCTCGGGGACGTCCATCAGGGCGTTGTCGACGCTGTCGGCGACGGCCCGCTGGGCGGTGATGAGCGGCAGCACCTGGGCCGCGAAGAACTTCGCCGCGGCCACCTTGCCGGTGTAGAACGACGCGTCCCGGCCGGTGGCCCCGGCGTCCAGCGCCGCCAGGGCGACCGTGGCCTGGCGCAGCAGCAGCCAGGCGACGACCAGGTCGCCGCAGGCCAGCAGCAGTCGGGTGGTGTTCTGGCCCACCTTGTAGATGTTGCTGACGTCCTCGGCCGAGGCGGTCAGCGAGCCGACCATGGTGGCCACGATGCCCTGGACCTGCTCCAGCGCGGTCGCGAGCAGCTCTCGCTCGGCCTGCAGGGCTCCGTTGCCCTCGTCGCCCTTGGCGAACTCCTGGATGTCGGTCATCAGCCTGGTCAGGGCCTGGCCCTTGTCCCGCACGATCTTGCGGAAGAAGAAGTCCATCCCCTGGATCGCCGTGGTGCCCTCGTACAGGGTGTCGATCTTGGCGTCCCGGATGTACTGCTCGAGCGGGTAGTCCTGCAGGTAGCCCGAGCCGCCGTAGGTCTGCAGCGACTGGGAGCCGAGCAGCTCGTAGGACTTCTCCGAGCCGTATCCCTTGACGATCGGCAGCAGCAGGTCGTTGAGGCGTACGGCGAGGTCGTGCGCGCGTCGCTCGGGCGCCGCACTCCACTCAGCCTCGGCCAGCGCCACGTCGTCCTGGATGGTCGAGGTGTAGAGCACCAGGGCCCGCATGCCCTCGGCGTACGCCTTCTGGGTCATCAGCGACCGGCGTACGTCGGGGTGGTGCGTGATCGGCACCCGAGGGGCGGACTTGTCGGTCATCCGGGTGAGGTCCGGGCCCTGCAGCCGGGTCTTCGCGTAGTCCAGCGCGTTGAGGTAGCCGGTGGACAGCGTGGCGATCGCCTTGGTGCCGACCATCATCCGGGCGAACTCGATGATCTTGAACATCTGCGCGATGCCGTCGTGCACCTCGCCGACCAGCCAGCCGACGGCCGGCTCGTTCTCGCCGAAGGTGACCTCGCAGGTGGTGGACGCCTTGAGGCCCATCTTGTGCTCGACGTTGGTGACGTAGGCGCCGTTGCGCTCGCCGAGCTCGCCGGTCTCCCAGTCGAAGTGCGTCTTGGGCACGATGAACAGCGACAGGCCCTTGGTGCCCGGGCCGGCGCCCTCGGGGCGGGCCAGCACCAGGTGCACGATGTTCTCGCTCATGTCGTGCTCGGCCGAGGTGATGAACCGCTTGACGCCCTCGATGTGCCAGGTGCCGTCGGGCTGCTGCGATGGCCTTGCTGCGGCCGGCGCCGACGTCCGACCCTGCGTCGGGCTCGGTCAGCACCATCGTGGCGCCCCAGCGGCCGTCGACCATCCGCTGCGCGACCTTGCGCTGCTCCTCGGTGCCCAGCCGGTAGACCACGTGCGCGAAGGCCATGCCGGAGGCGTACATGTGCACGGCCGGGTTCGAGCCCAGGATCAGCTCGGCCACGGCCCACCGCAGGCTGGGCGGTACGACGGTCCCGCCGAGGCCCTCCGGCAGGTCCATCCGCCACCACTCGGCGTCCATGTAGGCCTGGTAGGACTTCTTGAACCCCTCGGGCATCGTCACCGAGTGGGTCGCCGGGTCGTAGACCGGCGGCGTGCGGTCGGACTCGAGCAACGACTCGGCCAGCTCGTGGGTGGCCAGCCGCTCGACCTCCTCGAGGATGCTGCGCGCGGTGGCCTCGTCGATCTCGGCGAACGGCCCGGTGCCGAGCACCTTCTGCCGGCCGAACACCTCGAAGAGGGTGAACTCGATGTCGCGCAGGTTGCTCTTGTAGTGGCCCATCTCAGGGGGCTTCCTTCCGTACGACGGCGTGCGGCGCAGCGTTCCTACCCGCCAGTAACAACATGATGCTACTCGCCAGTAACACTTGGCAAGCACTTCGCCCGCAGTGGCTCGATGATTGCTAGGCGCTATCGATCGATCACACTGGGTCATCAGCCAACACCAGGTCGGGGACCGAGGTCGTCCCGTGCTTGGCTGGGGCCCGGAGGTGGCGATGGGCTTCTACACCGACCAGGTGCTGCCGCGGCTGGTCAACCGGGCGTGCGGCTTGCCGCCGGCCGAGGAGCTGCGCCGGCGGGTCTGCGCCGGGCTCACCGGCCGGGTCGTGGAGATCGGCTTCGGGTCCGGCCTGAACGTCCCCTGCTACCCGGCCACCGTGCGCGAGGTGGCCGCCGTCGAGCCCTCGGAGGTGGCCTGGCGGCTGGCCCGCGGGCGGGTCGCCGCCAGCGACGTCCCGGTGGTCCGGTCCGGCCTGGACGGTCAGTCGCTGCCGTTCCCGGACGCCAGCTTCGACAGCGCCTTGTCCACCTGGACGCTGTGCACCATCCCCGACGCCGGCGCTGCGCTGCGCGAGCTGCGCCGGGTCCTGGTTCCGGGCGGCGCGCTGCACTTCATCGAGCACGGGCTGGCCCCCGACGAGCGGGTCCGACGGTGGCAGCACCGGTGGGAGCCGGTCCAGCGCCGGGTGGCCGGCGGCTGCCACCTGACCCGGCCGGTGGTCGCGCTGCTGACCGGGGCCGGCTTCACGGTGACCGGGCTGGACGTCTTCTACCAGCCGGGCGCCCCTAAGGCGCTCGGCGCCGAGTCGCTCGGGGTCGCCCTCTCGCCCTGAGCCGCCCGGCTAGCGGACGTTGAACGTTGCGACGCGCATCCGGTGGCAGCGGCTCAGGCGGTCGCGGCGGTGCCGAGGATGGCCGCCAGCGCGCCCAGCGCGCCGGGGACCGGGCTGAACCAGGCCCACCGGCCACGCTTCTCCCGGCGCAGCACCCCGGCGTCGACCAGCACCTTGAGGTGGTGGCTGACCGTGGGCTGGCTGAGCCCGACCGGCTCGGTGAGGTCGCAGACGCAGGACTCGCCGGCGGCCAGCACGAGGGAGAGCAGCCGGAGCCGGGCCGGGTCGGCCAGTGCCTTGAGCCGACTGGCCAGCTCGACGGCGTCTGCCTCGGACAGCGGTGCCGAGGTGAGCGGGGCGCAGCACATCTCGCCGGGCTCCTCGAGCAACGGCAGCAGCGTTCGGGTCGCAGTGGCCATGACCGGATCCTAGCTCAACGTATTGACAGATGTCGATACGTCGGACAGAGTGAACGCATCGATGAATGTCGATGAGAGGAGACCGACATGCTGCTGACCACCCCGCTTGCCGCCGAGCAGCCGCCCCGCGTCGCAGAGCTCATCCGGGCCGCGGACGCCGCCCGGCGGGCCCGTGCGGTCCGACGCGGTCCCGCCTGGCCGGCCATGGTCGCCACGGCGCTGCGCGAGAGCCTGCGCCGCCCGGGGTCGGACAGGGCCGCATCCGTCTGCTGTGCCTGACCGCACCCCTCATCCGGAGGCCCTGATGTCCCGTGTCCAGCTCGCGCTCAACGTCGACGACGTCGACCGGGCGGTTGCCTTCTACTCGCGGCTGTTCGGCACCGAGCCGGCGAAGCGACGCCCCGGCTACGCGAACTTCGCGATCGACGAGCCGGCCCTGAAGCTCGTCCTCATCGAGCATCCCGGCGCCGGGGGCTCGCTGAACCACCTGGGGGTGGAGGTCGCCTCGACCGAGGAGGTCGTCGCTGCGACGCGCCGGTACGCAGCGGAGGGCATGGCCACCGCCGTCGAGGACGGCACCACCTGCTGCTACGCCCTGCAGGACAAGGTCTGGGTCAGCGGCCCGGACGGTGAGCGGTGGGAGGTCTACACCGTGCTCGCCGACACCGGCGTCGAGCTCGACGGCACGACTCACGCCGCCGCGTCCTGCTGTGGATCCCTCAACGGCCGTGTCGAGGGGAGGTGACGGCGATGGAGTCCTGTTGTGAGGAGACGACCGAGTGCTGCGAGCCTGGCTGCTGCTGACGCCCGCAGGCCCGACGGCCGGCCACGTGACACGTGGCCGGCCGCCAGGCCGTTCACCGGACGTTCGCTTGCATCGGCCCGAGGAGCCCGTCACGATGCACGCTGCCATGACGTACGCGAGCGAGCTGGACGTCGCACCACCGCTGAGCCGGCGGCTCCTCGCGGAGCTGTTGGGCACCGGCCTGCTGGTGACGGTCGTCGTCGGGTCCGGCATCGCCGCGGCCGACCTCACCCCGGACGACGTCGGCCTCCAGCTGTTCTACAACTCCACCGCGACGGTCCTCGGGCTCTCTGTCCTGATCCTGATGCTGGGCCCGGTGTCGGGAGCGCACTTCAACCCGGTCGTCTCGGCGGTCGACTGGTGGCTCGGACGTCGAGCCGGGAGGGGCCTGCCGGGCCGTGACGTCGCCGCCTACGCGGTCGCGCAGACCGTCGGCGCCGTAGCCGGCGCACTGCTCGCCAACGTGATGTTCGACGTGCCGGCCGCGTTCGCCACGAGGGACCGCGGCGACTGGCACCTGTGGGTCGGTGAGGTGGTCGCGACCGCGGGCCTGGTGGCGCTGATCTTCGCCCTCGCGAGAACGGGACGAGGGGCCTGGTCCGGCCCGGCAGTGGGGGCGTACATCGGGGCGGCGTACTGGTTCACGTCCTCGACCAGCTTCGCGAACCCGTCGGTGACCGTCGGCCGGATGTTCTCCGACACGTTCGCGGGCATCGCCCCATCGGGAGTGCTCGGGTTCGTCCTGGCCCAGCTGGTCGGTGGGGCCGTGGGCCTGGCCGTCGTGCGTGCCCTCTACCCGGAAGGTTCCTCATGACCGGCAAGCCGCGCATCCTGTTCGCCTGCCGCGCCAACGGCGGGCGCTCGGTCGCGAGCAAGGTGCTCACCGAGTACTACGGCAGTGACGCGGTCGAGGTGTTCTCCGCCGGGTCGGAGCCTGGCGACCGGGTCCATCCGGAGGTCGCCGACGCGCTGACCGCGCTCGGGCTGGACGTGAGCCGCGAGGTGCCGAAGGGCTTCGACACCGGCGCGACGTACGACGTCGTCGTCACGCAGGGGTGCGGGGAGTCGTGCCCGGTGTTCCTCGGGGCGCGCTACTCGGACTGGCCGCTGGAGGACCCGAAGGGTCAGGACGGGGCCACCGTGCGGCGCGTCATCGCCGACATCGACCGGCGGGTACGCCGGCTGCTGGCGGAGCTGGTGCCCGACCACGAGCTGCCCGCGTCGGTGTTCGAACGGGCACCGGGAGGCTGAGCCGGGTCAGCCCGTGGCGGTGTCGGCGTTGTCGGCGTTGTCGGCGTCGACCTGCCGGCGTACGTCGGCCATGTCGAGACCGCGGACGGCGGCGATGAGCTGCTCCAGAGCGGGCGCCGGCAGCGCACCGGGCTGCGCGAAGACGAGGATGCCCTCGCGGAAGGCCATCAGCGTCGGGATCGACGTGATCGCGGCACGGGCCGCGAGGTCCCGCTCGGCCTCGGTGTCGACCTTGGCGAACCGGATGTCCGGGTGGGCCTCCGAGGCGGCCTCGAAGACGGGCGCAAAGGAACGGCACGGTCCGCACCACGCGGCCCAGAAGTCGACCAGGACGATGCCGTCGTCCTCGACGAGCTCGTCGAAGGTGCGGGTTGTCGCCGTGACGGTGGCCATCGAATCTCCTCAGCGGGGGAAGCAGGTGTCACTGGTGACAACAGCGCCGACCGTCCGACTCTTCCACCAGGATGCCCGGTATGAAGACCAGGCGCAGCGCGGGCCTGCTGGTGTTCCGGCGGGACCCGACCGGCCGGGTCGAGGTGCTGCTCGGTCACATGGGCGGACCGTTCTGGGCTCGCAAGCAGGAGCGGGCCTGGTCGGTGCCCAAGGGCGAGCACCCGCCGGACGAGGAGCCGCTGGCGGCGGCCCGCCGCGAGTTCGTCGAGGAGACCGGCCTGCCGGTGCCGCCGGGTGAGCCGCAGCCGCTGGGCACGGTGCACCAGTCCGGCGGCAAGGAGGTCACCGTGTGGGCCGTCGAGGGCGATCTCGACGCGGCAGCCGCCGTGAGCAACACGTTCAGCCTGGAGTGGCCGCGCGGCTCCGGCAGGCTGCAGGAGTTCCCGGAGCTGGACCGGTTCGCCTGGGTCGACGTCGGGACCGCCCGCGAACTGCTCGTCAGCGCCCAGACGACGTTCCTGGACAGGTTGGCCGACCGGCTCGGCTAGCCCGCGGCGGGCCGCTGCGCTTCGGTGCCGCGGGGCAGCCGCCGTACCGACGGGAGGCTCGCGATCAACGCCGCCGCGGTCACCCCCACAGCCGTCATGGCGAACAGCGCGGGCCGTACGCCGGCAGCGGCACTCACCGCACCGATCGTCAGGTTGCCGACCGGGATCAGCCCCGCGCTGGTCAGGTAGTCGTAGCTGGACACCCGGGACAGCGCCCGGTCCGGCACGTGCTCCTGCAGCGAGGTCTCCCAGAGGGTGAACGTGCCGGTCACGCAGATCCCGGCGAGCACCTCGAGCCCGGCGATCGCCCAGACGCCCAGCCCGCTGCCGATGAACGCGGCCTGGCAGGACGCCCCGACCAGCATCAGGCTGGCCACCCGGAGCGCGAACCGCGGCTTCCAGCGCAGCAGCAACAGGTCGCCGAGCACGCTGCCGAGACCGAAGCCGGCGGTGATGATGGCCCAGGACCGAGCACCGTTCATCTCGTCCTCGGCGAGAACCGGGCCGAGAACGAAGATCGCCGGCAGCACAACGACGTGGTACGACGCCATGCCGCCGAGGAACGCGGTCACCCACGGGCGGCTGCGCACCTCCGACCAACCCTCCTTCAGGCTGGTGAGGAAGTGCGCCGTCGAGGCCTCCGGGTCCTCGTCGTGCAAGACGTCGGCGACCAGCCGGGGGCGCAGCGGGATGAGGCACGCGATCGAGACGGCGAACGTCCCGGCGTCGAAGAGCATGGCGCCGCCCGGGCCACCGGCGAACGCGACGAGCACTCCGCCGAGCACCGGCCCGACGATCGAGCCGGTCGAGTAGCTCAACCCTCGCAGTGCGTTGGCCGGCTGCAGGTTGACCGGGGCCACCGTGCCCGGCAGCAGGCCGGTGAACGCCGGGGCGAAGAACGCGTCGGCCGCGCCGTAGACGGCGGCCAGCGCCGCGAGGTGGGCGATGTGGGCGTTGCCGGAGACGAGCAGCACCCCGGCGGTGAGCTGGGTGAGGAGGCGTGCGACGTCGGAGGCGATCAGGATCAGCTTGCGGTTGTAGCGGTCGGCCCAGACGCCGGCCGGCAGCGCCAGGATCGCGAACGGCAGGAACTGCGCGGCCGACACGATGGCCACGTCACCGACGTCGCCGCCGATCGAGAGCACCGCGAACGGCAGCACGACGCCGGTGACCCGGTCGCCGAGGATCGACAGCACCTGGCCGGAGAAGAGCAGCCGGTACTGCGGCTCGTCCCGCAGCACGGCGGGCAGCCGGGGTCGCAGCCGCCGTGCGGCGCTGCTGGGTGGTGGGTCGGTCATGGCGACCGGAAGCGTGGCAGCCCCGGACCACGAGCGCCAGCGATCTTCGTTCGGTCAAGGCGGGCCCGCGTGCGGCCGATGGGAGAAGACCGGCACGCATGACCGCGGCCCGCCGGGTCGCCGAGCCGCGCCCGGGCCGGCCCGAGCGGGAGGACGGATCGTGCTCGACAGCACTCTGAGTGACACGCCCGGAGGTGCGCCGCTCGGCCAGGCCTGGCACCCGGCCTCGGTGGCGCGTGCCCTCGTGACCAGCGTGAGCAGCGTCGTCCGGGGCCATGACGAGGTCGTCGAGATGGTCGTCGCCGCCGTCCTTGCCGGCGGCCACGTCCTCATCGAGGACGTCCCGGGCAGCGGCAAGACGACCCTGGCCCGCGCTCTCGCCCGCAGCCTCGGCGGCTCGTTCGCCCGGATCCAGGGGACCTCCGACCTCCTGCCTGCCGACGTCACCGGTTCCGCGGTGTGGAACCCGGAACGGTTCGGCTTCGAGATGGTGCGGGGCCCGCTGTTCGCCAACGTGGTGCTCGTCGACGAGCTCAACCGCACCTCGCCGCGGACCCAGTCCGGCCTGCTGGAGGCGATGGACGAGTCGGCGGTCACGGTGGACGGCATCCGCTACCTCTGCCGGACCCGTTCACCCTGGTCGCGACGCAGAACCCGCTGGACCAGCAAGGCACCTACCCGCTGCCCGAGGGGCAGCTGGACCGCTTCGCCGTCTGCCTCAGCCTGGGTCCGCTGGCTCCCGCCTACGAGCGGGTCGTCGTGCAGGAGCAGCTCGCGGGCGCCACCGTCGACCGGCTGGAGCCGGTCGTCGACGTCGAGCACCTGGTCGCGGCCCGGGACCGGGTCCGCGGCACGCACGTCGCGGACGACGTGCTCGACTATGCCCTGGCCGTCGTGCACGGCACCCGCGGCGACCCGCGGGTCGCCGCCGGCGCCAGCACCCGGGCGGCCTTGATGCTGGTACGCCTGTCGCAGTCGCTGGCAGTGCTGCGGGGCCGCGACTTCGTGCTGCCGGACGACGTCAAGCAGGCAGCGGTGCCGTGCCTGGCGCACCGGCTGGCCACGGTCGCCGGCCCGGGAGTGACCGCCGCCGACGTCGTGCGCGACGTCCTCAGCCGCGTCCGCGTACCCGTGTTCCGGTGAGTTCGGGCGTCGGCACGCGGCACCGCGCGACCTCACGCGTCGCCGCGCCGGTGGTGCTCGGCGCCGTCCTGCTCAGCTTCCTGTGGCTGACCGGGAACGCCTGGTTCCTGCTGCTCAGCGGCGCGTGCGCCGGGGTGCTCGTCGTGGGGGTCGTCTGGCGCGGCCGCGTCGACGGTTTGTCCGTCGAGCTGGTGCACCCCGCGCGGGTCTCGGTCGGAGCGGACCTGCCGGGCACGCTCACGATCACCAATCGCGGCGGCCGGACGAGCACCGAGGCGACCCTCTGCCTGCACACGGCCGGCCTCGCGGACGTCGAGGCGTCCATCGGGAGACTGCGGCCCCGGTGAGGAGGTCAGAGCGCCGGTCGTGCGGGTCGCCACCGGCCGGGCGGTCGCCCACGGCACCGTCGCGCACCTGCTGTCTCGTCCCGGCCTGGGACTGCTTTCCACGACCCGGCCGGTGCACGTCGCCGACCAGGTCACCGTCCACCCTCGGCTTTTCGGCGTCGCTGACGTCCCGGTCACCCAGCACCGCGTCCCCGGCACAGGGGCTCCCTTGGCCGGTGGTGGGGGCCCCGAGGTGCTCGGAGTCCGCGAGTGGCGCTCGGGGGACGACCACCGGTGGGTGCACTGGCGCAGCACCGCCCGCAGCGGCCGGCTGACCGTTCTGGAGCGCGGCGACGCAGAGGCGGCCGGGCTCCGGCTGGTGCTGATCGGCTCGGACCGCGCCGCCGGCTTCGAGGACCTGCTCAGCACGGCCGCTTCCCTCTGCGACCGCGCCCTGCGGTCCGGGCGGCCCGTCACCGCCGTGGCCTGGCACGTGAACGGGCCGCTCCTGGCGCCGGCGAGGTCCCGCTGGGACCTGCTGGACTGGTGGTCGAGCGTGACCGACACGGTGCTGCCGGATCCGACAGCTGTTCGGACCGCTCGCCCTCGCCGGCTTCGGTGCCGGCGAGCTGCTCGTGGCGGCGCCCTCCGGAGACCGACGGCAGGTGGTTCGCGGCCGCCGGGCGGGCCGGCCCCGGCCTGGGGCTGCGCCGAATCGAGGCCGCACGATGAGAGGTCGTCGTTCGGAGCGGCGGGTGCTGCCGCTGTTGCCGATCGGCACGGGTGTCACAGCAGCCGCAGCGATCGGCTGCCTCGGTGCCCGCGGCCTGCTGCCCCGGCCCGTCGCGGTCCTCGCGATGGCGCTGACCGCGGCCGCCGGCTGGCTCCTGGTCCGGTGGCCGACTGGTCGCGGAGCGGTGCTGCGCCGGTCGGTGGCGCCAGCCGGTCGCCGCCGCAGGCATGGTGCTGACCTCCGGCGCTGCTTCTGGTCCGGATCCGCGCCGCGGCCGGGGACCCTGCCCAGCTGGTGAGCGGCATCGGGACCTCGATGGCGTACCCGCTCGTCTTGATCCTGGTGGCGCAGCTGGGATCGGCGGGCTCCCTGCGCGATCTCGGGGTGGTGCTGCTCGGGAGCTTGATGTGCGCCCTGCTCGCCCTCGGCACGGTGCCCGACGCGACGACCCCCGACCTGACATCTGCCCTCGGCTCGTTCCTCGGGCTGGGCTGGGCCGCCGGCCTGGTGACCCTGTGGCTCATCCACCGGGGCACGGAGCGAGCGCGGGCGCCGCGGTACCTCGGTGGCCGTGGGCCGGACAGCCGGCAGCCGTTGCTGCTGGTGCTGGTGCCCGCGTTGGTCGGGCTGCTGGCGCTCCTGCTGCCGCACCCCGCAGGCATCCACCCGGGCGGGGCCGGCCAGCGCACCGACGGCGGCGCCCGGGCGTCCGGCGGCGGCGCGCCGGACGCGCGCGGCTTGCAGAACTACCTTTCACCCGGCATGGACCTGGACGCCCGTGGCGAGCTGCCGAGGACCCGGCTGGTCGAGGTCCCCGCCGACAGCCCGGCGCTGTGGGCCTCGACCGTGATGGTCGACTACACCGGCCGGGCCTGGGGTCCGGGCGAGGAGATCACGACCCTCTCGAGGGTCCCGCGCGACGCCGCCGGCGCGTACGACCTCCGCCGCGGGGCGGTTCCCGGGCTGCCGCCGGGACCCGCGGACCGGACCGACGCCGTGCGTCCGCTGCTGTCGGGTCGTGTACCTGCCGCTGCTCGCACCGGGGCAGCCGGTCTCGGTGCGCAGTGACAACGAGGTCGGGGCCGCCGGCACCAGCATGTTCTACCCGGCCGGCCCCGGCGGCCCGTACGTCATCAGGAGCACCGGGACCGTCGTCGGACCGGTCGCCGCCGGCCGACACCGACCTGCCCACGTCCGTTCCGGACCGGGTGCGCGACCTGGCCCGGCGGCTGACCCTCGGCGCCGAGACCGTCGAGGCCAAGGTGTCCGCGATCGAGAGCTACCTGCATGCCCACCAGCGCTACCGACTGGACTCCCCGGTACCCGATGCTGACGAGGACGCCGTCGACGACTTCCTGTTCGAGTCCCACGAGGGTTTCTGCGAGCACTTCGCCTCCGCCGAGGCGGTCCTGCTGCGAGCAGTCGGGGTGCCCGCGAGGCTGGTCACCGGGTTCGCCGGCGGCAGCAGGTCGGGAACCGGCCGGATCCTGCGGGGAAGCGACGCGCACGCCTGGGTGCAGGTGCACGTCGGCGACGGACGATGGATGTGGTCCGACCCGACCGCCGGCGCGACCCTCGCCGAGGACCGGCCCGGTGTCGCCTCCCGGGTGCTGGACCTCCTGCGTTCGCACGCCGTGCTGTTGGTTACCGTCGCCCTCGGCGCCGCGGCAGCAACGGTGACCACGCTGCTGGCCGTACGGCGGGGTCGATCCCGGCGGGCGACGGCTCGCGCGCTGGCCGCGCCTCTGGAGGCGCGCGCGCTCGCGGCGTTCGCGGCGCTCGAGCGGGCGCTGGCCGGCACCCCGCTGGCCCGACCGCCCCAGACCTCGGTGCTCGAGCTGCGACGACTGCTGCTCGACCGGTGGCCGGGCGGGCTGCCGGACGCCGAGCGGGTGTCGGCCGCATTCGCGCTGGTGCAGCGCGTGCTCTACGCCGGGAGCCCGGTCGGCGCCGACGAGGCGCTCGGGGCGCTCGCCGCCCTCGAGCGGCTCACCGAGCAGGCAGTCGGGGTCCGGGCCGGGGGAAGGCAGAAGGTGCGCACTGGCAGAGGCGCGTGACAACCTCGCACAGACCGCGCCGAGGAGGCCCGGAGATGCAGGACCGGACGCCGGACCGGGCGACCCTCGAGCCGGTCGAGCGCGCGTCGGTGGACGAGCTGCGGTCCCTCCAGCTCGGGCGGCTGCAGTGGACCCTGCGGCACGCCTACGAGAACGTCTCGCACTACCGGCAGGCGTTCGACGCGGCCGAGGTGCACCCGGACGACTGCCGGTCGCTGGAGGACCTGCGCCGCTTCCCGTTCACCACCAAGTCGGACCTGCGCCAGAACTACCCGTTCGGCATGTTCGCCGTCCCGCGTGAGCAGGTGTCCCGGGTGCATGCGTCCTCCGGCACCACCGGACGCCCGACCGTCGTCGGCTACACGGCGAAGGACATCAGCACCTGGTCGACGGTGATGGCCCGGTCGATCCGGGCGGCCGGCGGTCGGGCCGGCGACCGGGTGCACGTCGCCTACGGCTACGGGCTGTTCACCGGCGGGCTCGGTGCCCACTACGGTGCCGAGGCGCTGGGCTGCACGGTCATCCCGGTCTCCGGTGGCATGACCGAGCGGCAGGTGCTGCTCATCCGGGACTTCGAGCCCGACGTCATCATGGTGACGCCGTCGTACATGCTGGCGATCGTCGACGAGATGGAACGGCAAGGCGTCGACCCCCGAGGTACGTCGTTGCAGGTCGGCATCTTCGGTGCCGAGCCGTGGACCGACGACATGCGCGGTGAGCTCGAGAGGCGGTTGGAGATGCACGCCGTCGACATCTACGGGTTGTCGGAGGTGATCGGCCCCGGTGTCGCCCAGGAGTGCGTGGAGACCAAGGACGGGCTGCACCTGTGGGAGGACCATTTCCTGCCCGAGGTCATCGACCCGCTCAGCGACGAGGTGCTGCCGGACGGCGCGAAGGGCGAGCTGGTGCTCACCTCGCTGACCAAGGAGGCGATGCCGGTGGTCCGCTACCGGACCCGCGACCTCACCCGGCTGCTGCCCGGCACCGCCAGGCCGATGCGGCGGATGGAGAAGGTGACCGGCCGGTCCGACGACATGATCATCCTGCGCGGGGTCAACCTGTTCCCGACCCAGGTCGAGGAGCTGATCCTGCGCATCCCCGAGCTGTCCCCGCACTTCCAGTGCGTGCTGCGCCGCGACGGCCGGTTGGACTCGATGACCGTGCGGGTCGAGCGGCGGGCACGACCTCGCAGGCCGGGGCGGAGCGCGCCGGTGCGGCCCTGGTCGGCCAGGTGAAGGCCACGATCGGGGTGAGCGTCGCGGTCGAGGTGGTCGAGCCGGAGGGCATCGAGCGTTCGGTCGGCAAGATGCGGCGCATCGTCGATGAGCGGTCCGGCTGAGATGGCGGTGCGTACGGCGCACGGTGAGCGGTTCCCGCGCGTCGACTGGTACGGCGAGGACCTGGGCGCCAGCGTCTTCGTCGGGTGCGAGTTCGTCGACGCGGACCTCACCGAGGTGACCACCCGTGGTGCCCGGTTCGAGGACTGCGAGTTCCGCGGCGGTCAGCTCAACGCGTCGACCCACGAGGGGACGTCGTTCACCGGCTGCCGATTCGCCCGGACCTCGTTCTTCGCCGCGACCCTGCGGGGCTGCAAGCTGGTCGGCTCGTCGTTCTCCGGGGCGAAGCTGCGGCCGATGACGGTCGACGGTGGGAACTGGTCCTACGTTTCGCTGCGCGGCGCGAACCTGGCCGGCCTGGACCTGTCCGGGCTGCGGCTGGTCGAGGCCGACCTCACCGAGGCCGACCTGCGGCAGGCCGTGCTGCGCGACACCGACCTGACCCGGGCGACGTTGCGTGGCGTCCGGCTCGGCGAGACCGACCTGGTGGGCGCCGACCTCACCGACGTCGACCTCGCCGGGTTGGAGTGGCGGGGCAGCAAGGTCGACTCGACGCTGGCCCTGTACATCGCCGAGGCCCAGGGAGCCGTCGTCGCGGAGCCCTGACGCAGCACGCCGACAGAAGTTCGGATCCGGTGGAACCTCCCGGCCGGGCTGGGGTCTTTCTGGGGTCGAGTCCGGCAGACCGGCTGCCGCGTCGACCAGGGAGCCGTTCATGAACGCTCGCAGCAGCTCTACCCTCGGCAACGCCGCCCGCCTCGTGGTGGCCGTCGCCGCGGCCGCGTCGCTGGCCGTGCCGGCGCAGACCGCCACCGCCGGGAGCCCGGGCACCGCGACCCCCGCGTCGCCCGCAGTCGCCACCACCGCCGTGCCGTCGGCGGCGACCATCGCCGAGCGGATGGCCCGGCACCGGGACGTGTTCCTGCTGAACCTGCGCGACGAAGGTCCGCGGGCCGTCGTCCGCGGCGGGCTGTGCACCCACCTGGCCGAGCTCGGCTGCCAGCAGATGGTGGCGACCAAGGATGCCTCGGTGATGGTGTTCGGCTCCGCGAAGCAGGCCGACGGCTACGCCGGTGGGGCTGACGACGCCGCCTCGGCGCACGGCCGGATGGTGCTGTCCTTCGGCAGCCCGGCCCGGGTGAAGCGGGCCGCGCAGGGGGCCTACCGGTCGGCGCTGCGCGAGTACCGGCGTACTCACCGGTCGGCCATGCCGGACGCCGTCCGGGCCGCCACCTATCTCGCGTCGAAGGGCCTTCTCATGCGGGAGGCGCACCTGGAGGACGCCGGCGGTGTCCGCTGGGGTCGCGCTGCCGAGATCCCGGGCGCCGTGGACATGGTCGGCTCGAGCAACGCCGACGTCATCGTGTTCGCCGACCGGGGCGCCGCCGCGGCCTATGTCGGGAACGCCGACGACCACGCCTACCGGGTCGGCCGGGTCGTGCTCTCGTTCGGGTCGCCGGCCAGGGTGCACTCCTCGGTCCGGCCGACGTACGAGAAGGCCTTCCGCGAAGCGCTGAGCTGATGGCCGGATCGCTGTCACACTGCCGATCGCAGCACCGGCGATCCAGGTCGACGGCGAGGGAGGGACGGTGCACGAGCCGCACGGGTTCCGCGCCTTCGTGGAAGCGCGCTATCCGTCCTTCGTCCGGTTCGGGACGCTGCTCTGCGGCGACCTCGGGCGGGGCGAGGACCTCGTGCAGGAGTCACTGATCAAGACCCTGCGCGCCTGGACCCGGGTCGGGCTCGGGGAGAGCGACCCCGAGGCGTACACCCGCAAGGTCATGACCCACGCGGCCTGGCGCGCGTCGCGGCGGAAGTGGTGGGGCGAGCGGCCGACCGACCGGCTGCCGGAGCAGGTGGACCAGGTGGGCACCGACGCGTACGCCCGGGTCGACACGGCGGACGCGGTGCGGGCGGCGCTGGTCGCCCTGCCCGCCCAGCAGCGCGTCGTCCTGGTGCTGCGGTTCTGGGCCCACCTCACCGAGGCCGAGATCGCGCACGAGCTCGGCTGCTCGACGGGCACGGTCAAGAGCCGGGCCAGCCGGGCCATCGCGACCCTGCGCGGCAGCGGCCTGCTCGACGAGACGGTGGGAGGTTCCCGGTGAACGACGACGAGCGCATCGGGATGCTCCTCACCCGGGCGGCCCACGTCACCCCGACCAGCAGCCGGCCCACCGATGACGTCCTGCGCCGCGCGGACGAGGCACCCTTCGCCCGGTTGCGGGGCCACCTGCGGAAGCTGATCGGCGGGCTGGTGGCCTGCGGGTTGGTCGCCGGCGGTGCGGTGGCGCTGTCCAGCGGTGACGGCCCGGCCCCGGCCCCGTCGCCACGGCCGATCCGGCTCACCGTCGACCTGCTTCCGGGATGGCACTACGACGACAGCGGCCTCGCGCTGACCTGTGCCAGCAACCTGACGCCCCGCACGGTCTACCGCGGCGCGACGGTCGGCGACCTGCGGTGCCCGGCCGGCGCGGAGTTCAGTGTCGCCGGTCCGGTCCTGATCGCCGGGCGGCTGGACCGCCTGCTCGCCGAGCGGGTCCGGACGACCGGGTCACCCACCATGGTGGGGAATCGGGCCGGTTGGGTCGAGCCGGGCGGAGATACGCCCTACGCGTTCGCGACCTACCTCGTGGGCGGCACCGAGGACGTCGGGTTCGCCGTCGTCGCCCCGCACGGGGAGGGGCCCGAGGAACCGGTCGCGCCGTCGTTGCAGGGCGAGGATGTCTGGAGGGCCCCGGTCGAGGCGCTCACAGCCGCGTCGCGGGTCGGCGTCCGCGGCGGCGAACGGTTCCCTCGGCACCGGCTGCCGGACGATGTACTCGCGGTCGTTCTCACCAGCGATGCCCGGAACGCCGCTCCCGGCGCCCTGGTCTGGACCCGGCAGGCTGCCCGGGAGGTGCTGAACGACCTGCAACCTGCGCAACGCTCGCTGCCGCCCTGCGGCGAGCCCGTCGCCGCACGGACGCTGTGGCTGCAGCGACTCAACGGCAGCTGGGTTCGGGTCGAGGTCACCAGGGACGCCACAGGGTGCCAGGCGGCGGTCTCCGAGCTGGGCGGCAGCGCCCGGCTGGCTGGGGACCCGGTCGCGGCAGCCCGGCAGGCTCGACAAGGGCGAGACCCGGTTCCAGGTCACGTCGGACTCCAAGGAGCTCGCCGTGGGTGGGGTCACTTTCACCGTGCCCGACGGGTGGCAGGTGGTCGAGGAGTCGGACTTCGACCCGTGCACCGCCACCACCCCCACCGTGGTGCTGGCGGACAGCCTCGCGCCGTCCTGCCTGGTGGACGTCGGGCAACGGGCGTACCAGCCCTACCTCTGGATGACGACGCAACTCCTGGAGGACCGGCGGTTCCGGACCGCGAGCGGCGTGACTCTGCCGGGCAAGCAGCGGCAGGTCGTCGGACGTGACGGCACGACGCTCGGCTGGAGCATGGAGATGCTCCAGATCGACGGCACCACGTTCCAGGGTTGGCTGGGCATCCCCGCCAACGGCGGGTCCGGACGGCTGCTGCTGATGGGGGTCACCCGGGCGTCAGGGGCCAGCCAGGCTGCAGAAGCTGGCGGGGTCGTCCTGACCGACCGACGGACCACCGCGGTGGACTATCGAACCGCGGATGCGGACCTGTCGGCTGTGACGGTCTCGGGCGGCTCGCGCCGCATCACCGAGAGGGCGCGCGCGGCGCCCGCGAGAAGCAGTACCCCACTGATGAGCCCGACCGCATCCACGGCGAGGGCGAAGGCGTCCAGCTTGTCCTCCGTGGCACCCGCGACGAGGTAGGCGACCTGCTCGAGGGTGTGCAGAGCCCCCAGTACCAGCGAGACGACGAAGGCCGCCCGGCTGCCTCGGCGGACCACCCACGTGAGCATCGCGGCGCCGAGCGCGGCGAACACCGCCATGTTCGCCACGTGGTCTCCGCCCCGGTCCACCACGACCAGGACCGACATGAGCAGGAACACCACCCAGCCAAGCACGACCACCCGTTCAGCCCGGTTGACCGCCGTCATGACAACACCCCTCTCAGATCCGATGAGGAGAGAGGTTAGGAAGGTACCTTCCTGATGTCAAGGATGCGATCCCGGAAGCGTCTCGCCGCAGTGGCCGTGACCGCCGAGAGGTAGACCACCAGAGCGATCCCGAAACCGGCCCAAGCCGCAGCGGCCACCCCGGACAGCGGACCGGCGCCGAACCGCCAGATCGCGGCCGTGGCAAAAAGCGTGCACATCCAGCACACGGCGGTGCGCCGGATCCTGTCCGGGTCGATGCCGCGGAGGAAGCTCCTTGGCCGCGTCGGCCGAGGCCGCCGAACGCCGGCGACGATCGCGAACCCGATCGCGCACGACGACAGCAGCAACACCAGGGCCGTCCAGATGCCGCTCACCACGGCCAGGCTGGGGGCAGAGCCGTGGGACGCGTCCAGCAGCAACGCGGCCGGCACCAGCAGGACGAGCAGCGCGCCCAGGACGGTGCTCGGGTTCGCCAGGTGCCACTCGAGGCGACCAGGGGCCCGTTCTACCCGCAGCCGCCACAGAATGTCACCAGGCACTCCCCGCGCGACCCGACCGGCAAGCGCCAAGGACACCTCCCGACCTGAGAGGCCGCGTTCCCGAGCCTCCACCACCTGGTCGTGGACGTCGGCCCGGAGCTCCGCTCGACGGTCGGCGCCCTCCGGGTCGGGAGCGGTCGCCGAGTACCTCTCGACCCACCACCTCGCCAGCCGCGCCCCGGCCAGCTCTCGAGACATCACGCCGGCGCCTCCCCCAACCTGACGTCGCGACTGCGCCCGTCCGCCGCCAGGGTCTGCACACCTTTGGCGGTCACGGAGTAGATGCGTCGCCGCGGCCTGCCCTCCGCAGCCGCCTCCTCGGGATCCTCCCACTGGGCCGACAGCAGGTCTGCCCGACGCATCCGGTCCAGCGCCTTGTAGAGGGTCCCGTGCCCGATCAGGCGATCCTTGCCGTGCTCAGCCGCAAGCTCCTGGGCGAGCGCGAACCCGTAGACACCCTCCGGGGTCCGGCTCGCGGCCACCTCCAGCACGCGCCGCTCGAGAGGGAGCAACGTCCCCGGCTTCCGGTAGGCCACGACCTCGATCCTAGGAAACGCCGGGCCGAACTGACAACGGAACGGGCATCTGCGCGACGCTCTCCATCGCTGCTGTTGAACGTCACGCCCGGATGCTCGTTCGTCATCTCGTGGGCCTCGGCCATGTCGATAGGACTGCCTGGAGCGGGTGACGAGAATCGAACTCGCACCGTCAGCTTGGGAAGCTGCCCTCGGAGCAGGCCGCCCTCTGGCGGGTCGGGCCGGCCACGGTGCTGCTGGTCGATGAGGCCGCGATGCTGGCCACCGCCGACCTGGCCGCCCTGACCGCCGCCACCCACGCCGCCCGCGCGAAGCTGGTGCTGGTCTGGGATCCCGCGCAGATCGGGCCGGTCGAACGCGCCGGCGGCCTGCTCCCGGCCACTCGCCGCCCGGGTCGGCGCGGCCGAACTCACGGGGATCCGCCGGTTCACCCAGCCCTGGGAGGCCGCCGCCACCCGGGCGCTGCGCCAGGGCAACCCGGCGATCTGGGCCCGGTACGCCGCCCACGACCGGATCCACCCCGCACCCGACCTCGACACCGCCCTGGACGCCGTGCACACCCAATGGCAGGCCGCCACCGCCGACGGTCTTAACGCGCTGATGATGGCCCGCGCCCGCACCGACGTGGACGCGCTGAACCACCGCGCCCCGCGCCGCCGCCCAAGCGGCCGGCACCGTGCGCCGGCCCGGTCCTCGCGGTCGCCGGCGGCCGGGACTGGCAGGCCGGGGACGTCCTGCGCGCCCGCCGCAACGACCGCCGGCTCCCCCTCGGCGACGGCGGGCACGTCCGCAACGGCGACCGGTTCACCGTCCTCGGACCCGCGACCGGCGGTTGTCTGCTCGTCGAGGACCTTGCCGGCCGCGGCCACACCCGGCTCCCCAGCTTCGTACCTGGCCGAGCACGCGACCTACGGCTGGGCGTGCACCATCGACGGCGCCCAAGGTGCCACCGCCGACCTCGGGATCCTGCTCGCCCGCCCCGGCCTGGACCGCGAACACCTCTACGTCGGGATGACCCGCGGCCGCGCAGGCCAACCACGTCCACCTCACCACCGAACCCGCCGACGAAGACACCGACCGGCCCCGGCCCCCCGGGGCGGCGCCCACCCTCGACGACGCCATTCCGCACCCTGCAGACCGCCACCGTCCGGGTCGGCGCCCAACAGGCCGCGCACACCCTGCACGACCAGGCCCGCCCACCCCTGGGCGAGAACAAGGACCGTGGGCCTCCCCAACCGACAGGTCACGACGCTGGAGCAGCCGCGACGTCACTGCGCAGCAACCCGGCCGATCCATCGGGATGTAGACGGGCCACCGGCCTGGACGCCGATGGGATTCGAGCCCGCCGTGGTCGAGACGGCCGCGGAACACCGGGTTGCCGCGAGCATGCAGCCTCCACGGCAGGCTCAGCGCAAGTCGACCGTCGTTGACACATCCGCGCACCGCACTGGTATCGTGTCGGGGTCGCGACCCGCGAGGTGCGGGCGTCATCGCCGGCGACCAAACCGCCACACCAAAATGCGTCACTCCCCGGAAGTCGAGATCAATCCCACACGGCTGTTCACGAGCTCGCTCTGCGTCGTCGGGCTGATCCTGCTGATGCTTGGGTAGCCCGATCCTCAAGCGGCGCTCCCCTGACGGACGTGCTTAACCGGCCCACCGGCCTCGTTCGCAGCGACTACCTCATCGACGCCGACCCTGCCCCCTACGTGAACAGGACGAGGTCTTCGCAGAAGTCGCGGCCCTGGGTGTCGTTGCGACCGGTGCTGTCCTTGACCGGGCCGAGGTCGGCGATGAACGTGTCGTCCGAGGGGTCGGTCGGAGTGCCGTTGGCGTCGACGAGGAAGCTGAAGCGGATCTGGCCGGGGTCGGCCAAGACGAAGTTGCCGTCGGCGTCGTACCAGCGACTCGAGCCTGTTGCGAGCACGATGATCGTCAGGGTGTCGGTCGCCTCGTCGTAGGTGATCTTGAGGTCCTTGTCACGCACCGTCCAGATGTTGGTGTACGTGCCGCCGGTCTCAAGGTTGGTCCACGTCGAGGTACCTCGAACGGAAGCCCCACCGTAGGCGAGCCCTGATCCTCGCTGGTTGAACAAGAAGTTGCCGTCCTCCTCGGAGTGGAACCAGATGTCGAGGCCCTCGCAGAAGGTGAACGGCTCGTCGATCACGTCGTGGAAGTGCGCTTGCTCGATGGGCTTGGCGGCGGCGGCGGAAGCACCGGCGAGACCGGCAACCATCAGGCCAAAGGCCGACAGCACGGCAACGATGGAGCGAGCAAAACGTGACATGGGACCTCCCCCTCCGGGTGGGGGGCCGCAACTGTTGTTGCGTCCTCTTGAAAGCCCTACACGCAGGGCAGCACCCCGCCTATGGCCCATGTAGGCCATTCACTCCCGAGTTATCCCTCGCTACTGGACGCAACTAGTTTGGAAGGCTCACCCTCAAGTAGTTGCGACCTCAACTGGTCAGCGCAACACCTCGTCAAGTTTCTCTGACGGTGTCATCCAGTCCAGGGTCTGTCGAGGGCGCCCGTTGAGCTTGGCGGCGATCTCATCGAGCTGTTGCTGGGTGAAGGCGGCGATGCTGGTGCCCTTCGGGAAGTACTGGCGCAGCAGCCCGTTGGTGTTCTCGTTCGAGCCGCGCTGCCCGGGACTCTTGGGGTCGCAGAAGTAGACCTGCACGCCGGTGTCGACGGTGAACCTCTTGTGGTCGGCCAGCTCGAGTCCGCGGTCCCAGGTCAGCGACCGGCGCAGCTGGACCGGAAGGGTCTGGACGTGGCTGGCCAGGGCACTGACCACGTGCTCGGTGGACCGGCCCTCGGGGAGCCGGACCAGCATCACGAACCGGGTGGAACGCTCGACCAGGGTCGCGATCTGCGACCGGCCGGACCCGATCAGCAGGTCGCCTTCCCAATGTCCCGGGACCGCCCGGTCCTCGACCTCGGCGGGTCGCTCGCTGATCGCGACCGCGTCCACGATCTGCCCCCGGCCATGCCCGCGGGAGGTGTGCGCCCGCGGGCGGCGCTTCATCCGACGGGTCCGCAGATGCGTGGCCAGCTCACGCTTGAGGGCACCGCGAGCCTGCACGAACAGCGTCAGATAGATCGTCTCGTGCGACACCCACATCTCCGGCTCGTCGGGGAAGGTCCGGACCAGCCAGCCGGCGATCTGCTGCGGTGACCAGTCCTCGCCCAGTTTGGCCGCCACCGCCTCCCGCAGCCGCGCGTTGGTCGCCAACTTGCAGTGCTTGGGCCGGCGGGCCCGGGCCCACGCCGCGTGATCGGCAGTCGCGGCCCGGTAACAGCGGCCGCCGCCATTGCGGACCAGTTCCCGCGACACCGTCGAGGGCGACCGGCCCAATCGCCGAGCGACCCCCCGCATCGACTCGCCCGCGGCCATTCCTCGCGAGATTTCCTCACGCTCACCCAGCGAGAGCTGGTTGACCGCCCGGGTCCGCTGTCTCGGACGGACACCACCGGTCAACCCGACGTACTGCTGGATCGTGGCGTCCGAGCGCCCCAGCTGTCGCCCGATCACCCGGAACGACGTCCCCGCCCGCAGCAGCCGCCAGATCTCCAGCTTCTCCGCCACCGACATCCGACCCGCCATGACCACCACTCCCTCGACTCGATTGAGGAAGTGTTGCGACGACCACCTGAGACCACCGTCACTATCGGGCGCGCCAGGTACCGATGCGCGCGAGACGTCGCTGTTGTTGGTCAGCGGCGCCGAGATCGCGGCCGGTAGATCGGGCGGTGAGGCGGGACGCAACCCGCGCGCGATGTGCAGTCGGGTTGTGGTCGTCGTACTTGAACTTCGCGACCACGTCGGTGACCTGAAGGCGCAGCCCGCGGATGCCCGAGAGCATTCGCCCGTACGGCGGGGCCCCGACGGCGACCTCGGCGTGGTCACCGGTGGGTTGGAAGTGGGCGAGCTGTCGGGTGAGCAGGTCGGCCTTGTCGGTCGGGTCGTCGACGATCTCGGCGACGCAGCGGACCTGGACGGCGGCGTAGTAGCTAGTGGGCACACCGTCTTCGTCGGGGCCGCCGGCCTTTGCCCGCCAGGTGGTGGGGACGTAGGCGTAGTCGTCGATGACGGTGACGACGACGTTGGGGTCGGCGGTGATGTTGGCCCACACCGGGTTCGGTCGGGCCAGGTGGACGAGCAACCGGGTGCCGGTCGGGGTGTCCTCGACCACGAAGTGGGTCGGGATGACGGCGGGTGGCTGTCCGGGAAGGCCGTTGACGACGAGCTGGCCGAAGTCGTGGCCGTCGGTGAGCCAGGTGCGCCACTCGTCGTCGTCGAGCGCGGCGTCCCAGGGGTGGATCAGCACGGCGTGCCTCCGTCGGCGCGTGCGAGCAATCGCCGGTGGATGGTGGCGTCCGGGCTGAGCTCGAGCAGGGCGGCGGTGAGTGCGTCGGCGGCCGCGTGCACGGGGTCGTCGGTGAGCGGGTCGAGGGCGTCGAGGATGAACAGGGCTCTGCTGGTCCCGGTGGTTATCCGGGTGCGGGTGCACTGCCGCCAGTTCCAGCGGCGGCAGGTGACGCCGGCGTCGTCGCGCCAGACGACCTCGCCGGTGTCCGGGTGCTCCACGGTTGGCTCGCCCCCCGCGGTGGTGTCGAACGACTCCATGCCCTCGGCGCGGACCAGCCGCGGTGGCCCCACGTAGGCAGCGCGATCCTCCCCGCCGACGGGCAGCAGGTGGGCGAGGGACACGGCGTTGTAGACGTCAGTGATCCGGTCGATCCGCGGCAGGCCCCCCTGGTCGAGCCGACGCAGCAGGGCCTCGACGCTCGGCCGCGTCCGCTGCGGCTTCGCGCCGAACGCCCGGTACGCCTCTCGCCAGGCCGCCAGGTGCGGCAGCAGCTCGGGTGACCGACCGCCGAGCAGCCGGCGCGCGGCGGTCTCAGCCTCGGTCAGAATGCGCTCGCTGGCCCCGTCGCTCTCGCCGCCATGCAGGCCGTCGGCCGTCAGCAGCAGCGCCCGGTAGTCCGGCCGCAGTTCGAACACCGCGGCGTCGACGGGGCGGCCTCCAGCCACTCGCCCGCGTCGGTCGACAGCGGCTCCGCTGCCGCTGTGCTCGGGACGTCGGCGTGCTCGGTCACGAGCGGCCTCCGCCGACGTTCGGCTCGAACACGGTGAGGGCGAACCTGGCCGGTGTGGTCGCGTCGGGGGCTGCCGCGTAGCCGTGGGCGACGTCACCGGCGAAGGCTGCGGAGTCCCCGCTGGCACAGCCGCTCGGTGCGGGCCCCGACGAGCAGGTCGACCTGGCCGTCGAGGACGAGCAGCAGCTCCCGGGTGCCGGCGCTGTGCGCCTCGGTGCGGTGCTCCTCGCCGGGGTGCAGCGTCCAGTCCCAGAGCTCGACGACATTGGGCGGCTCGGTGCCCGCCACCAGCAGCGCCCGCCCGCCCGACGGGCCACGCCACAGCTCCGGCGCCTGCCCCGCCACGGTGACGGTCAGCTCGAGGGGCCGCTCGACGTCGACCAGAACGGGCAGGCCGACGCCAAGCGCGTCGCTGAGTCGCAGCAGTGTGGCGATGCTCGGGTTGCCCTCGCCGTGCTCGATGTTGATCAACATCCTGCGGCTGACCCCGGAGCGCCCGCTCAGCTCGTCCAGGGTCCAACCCCGCTCGGTGCGGTGCTGGCGCACCCGCTCACCGATCAGCCCGTTGACCGCTACCGCTTGCGTCATCCCTCGACCTCATTCCGCTACGCTGCCTCGAGAAGTGCAGCATACTGCACTGCCGAACTTCAGGAGGACGCGATGAACGGCGATACAGGGGAGCGCCGTGCCGCGGCTGCGGGTGGAGACCCGGCTGGCGGTGCTCGGCCGCGGGGAGGGACGGCCCGGCCAGCCGCTCAACGTGCCCATCGTCCCGGCCTCGAATTTCCGGGCCGCGTCGAGCGGCGTCGGCCGGGCGGGAGTACGCCCGCGGCGACGGCACGCCAACTTGGGAGGCGTTCGAGCAGCTCCTGGCCGACCTGGAAGGCGGCCCGGCGGTCTGCTTCGCCTCGGGGATGGCCGCGATCAATGCCGTGCTGGAGCTGCTGCCGGTGGGTGCCCGCGTCGTCGTGCCGCAGGACAGCTACACCGGTCTGCGCGCCCTGATGGAGGACGGCGCGGCCGCTGGCGCTCGCTGGAGGGTGCGCACGGTGGACATGACGCGCGCCGACGAACTACTCGAGGCAGTAGGCGAGGCGGACCTGGTGTGGCTGGAGACTCCCAGCAACCCTCTGCTGGATGTCGTCGACATCGCCGAGATCACTCGCTGCAGCGCAGTCAGCCGGTGCGACTCGTGGCCGTGGACAACACGTTCGCCACACCGCTGCTGCAGAACCCGCTGCTGCTCGGCGCGGACTTCGTCGTGCACAGCGCGACGAAGTTCATCGGCGGCCACTCCGACCTGCTGCTCGGCGCGGTCGCGTGCCGCCGGCCGGAGGACCAGGCGCGACTCGTCCGCCGCCGCGAGGTCGCCGGCGCCACCCCGGGCGCCCTCGAGTGCTTCCTCGCCCTCCGCGGTGCACGGACCCTGGCCCTCCGACTCCGCCATGCCCAGGAGTCAGCCGGCGAGCTGGCCCGCCGGCTGGCGACGCACCCAGCGGTCGGCCGGGTCCGCTACCCCGGCCTGCCCGATGACCCGGACCACGCAGTCGCCGCCCGGCAGATGCGCGGCTTCGGGGCCGTGCTCAGCTTCGAGGTCGCCGATGCCGCCACCGCCGACGCCGTCTGCGCACAACTCCAAGTCGTCGCCCACGCCACCAGCGTCGGTGGCGTGGAGTCGCACACTCGAGCGGCGTGCGAAGCTCCCCGGCCAGCAGCACGTCCCTGACGGACTGCTCCGCCTTAGCGTCGGCTGCGAACACCTAGAAGACCTCTGGGCCGACCTCAACAGCGCCCTAACAGCAATTGTTCACCGCTAGGTGCCGCAAGCGAGCAGCTCGATCTGCGGCATGACAAGAAGATCGTCACAGGAAACGTGACGTGCGGCGCTCCGAGGATGGACCGTCCGGCACGGAAGCGTTCCGTTTCGAGATCCTCTTCGGCACCGGCGGCAGCAATCGGAACGGAACTCCGGCGCAGCGAATGTCCGGGTTCAGTTCCGGCGGTTCCGCACGATCGTCTCGGCGAGCCGGTCCGCGGCGGTGTTGGCAGAGTCCCGTTTCTGATGTCCGGACAGGACTCGTTCGCGTGCCAGCACAGTCACGGCTTGCAGCACCCGTCGGCTGACGGAAGCCGAGCTCTTGACCCGCGCCACGCACTCGCTGAGGTCATGGTCGGTGACCTTCACCGCTCGACGACCTGTACCGCGAAGGCTCCGCGGTCGCATGCCCGGCGTTCTTCGTAGCCGGCCCCGGCGGCAGGCTTGGGAGGACCAGGTGGCCGGCCGCCCGGTGCCCGGACACGGGCTGTCCGCACCGCGGGCAGCTGCTCGAGGACTGCACTCCAACCATGGTTCGACCTACCTCGTTTCGTACGGAGTAGCCACCCCTAGTGCAAGAGGTGTGTCCTCCCCGCGCTGTTGATCGTTCGGTTCGGCTCGAGTGCCGGTGACGGCCGGTCACTCACTCGACCCTCCCGTTCCCCGGACTGGCTTCGACGGCTACGAGGGACGTTTCGCCCTGCGGCAAGACGTCTTGAAACGTCCTTCTACGTGGTTGGAACGTCCCCGGTTCGCGAGGCGCAATGGGACATGGCGGCAGAGCGCGTTGTGACCCCGAGGGGGTAGACGATGGAACGACTTCTCACCGTCGACGAAGCGGCGGACGCTCTCGGCACGAGCGTTCGGTTCCCCCGCCGACTGATCGCCGAGCGCCGGATCCGCTTCGTGCGGGTCGGCGGCTGGTGCGTATCCCGGAGAGCGCGCTCGAGGAGTTCGTGCGGGAGGGCACGGTGGACCCGCTGGCCGTCGCGCTGGCGCAACGGGCACGGGGTGGCCTGATGGCGGGGCGCGCCGGGCGCCGCCGCTTCGGCACCGTCCGCCGGCTCGCATCCGGACGGTTCCAAGCCTCATTCGTCGGCCCCGACGGGCAGCGACGCAACGCGCCGGAGACCTTCGCCACCAAGGGCGATGCCGGCCGCTGGTTGACGACGACCGAGTCCGCGATGATCCGCGGGACGTGGACCGATCCGGAGCGAGGCAAGGTCTCGCTCCAGGACTACGGGCAGTGCTGGATCGAGCAACGTCCCGGTTTGCGGCCGCGCACCGTTGACTTGTACCGGTGGCTGTTCGGCCGGTACCTCCGCCCGCAGCTCGGCCGCTACACGAGCTCATCGACCTCGACCCGCAAGAGGTCCGCCAATGGCGCCACGACCTGCTGTCGGCCGGGGTGTCGGAGAGCATGACCGCGAAGGCCTACCGGCTCCTCCGCGCGGTGCTCAACACGGCGGTCGAGGACGGTCTCATTGCCAAGAACCCCTGCCAGGTCAGGGGCGCCGGCACCGAGTCGCCTGCCGAGCGGCCGACCATCTCCGCCGGCCCAGGTCCTCGACCTGGCCGACCGGATGCCGGAGCAGTACCGCCTGCTCGTGCTGCTGGCCGTCTTCGGCAGCCTGCGCTGGGGCGAGGTCACCGCCCTGCGCCGCTGCGACCTCGACCTCGAGCGCGGCGCTGTCACGGTGCGCGGGGCGCTCAGCGAACGCTCCACCGGCGAGATGGTCCTGGGACCGCCTAAGTCCGCCGCCGGTCTCCGGACCGTGATGCTTCCGGCGCCGGTCGCCGAGCAGCTCCGCGACCACCTGGACGCCTATGTGGGACACCACGACCAGGCCTGGATCTTCAGCGGGACCGCCGGCCAGCCACTCCGACGGAGCAACTTCAACAAGCTGGTCAGCTGGTCAGAGGTCGTGCAGCAGATGGGCCTGACCGGCCTGCACTTCCACGACCTGCGCCACACGGGCAACCACCTGGCCGCCCAGACGCCGGGGGCCACGCTGCGCGACCTCATGGTGCGGATGGGACACGGCAGCATGCGCGCCGCGCTGATCTACCAGCACGCCAGCCAGCGATGCGGACCGCCAGATCGCCGATTCGCTGAGCGAGCGCCTCGCCCCGCTCTGGCCGGCCCCGGGAACGCACGCAGAGTGCACGGCGGGCGGCGGACGACCGGCGCAAGGGAGGCGGGATCACGCGAGGGGGGCTCTGACCTGGGCCGACAGCTGGAGCGGGTGACGAGAATCGAACTCGCACTGTCAGCTTGGGAAGCTGATGTTCTGCCATTGAACTACACCCGCGTGGTGGAACTCGGACATGCTAGCGCCCTGCAGGGCTGGCTCCGAAGTCCCCGCTAGGGTCAGCTTGTGCTGCTCTCGGACAGGGACATCCGCGCTGCGATCGAGTCGGGTCGGGTGGCGATCGAACCGTTCGCACCCGAGATGGTCCAGCCGTCCAGCGTCGACGTGCGCATCGACCGCTACTTCCGGGTCTTCGAGAACCACCGCTACCCGCACATCGACCCGTCGGTCGAGCAGGCCGAGCTGACCCGGCTGGTGGAGCCGGACGGCGACGAGCCGTTCATCCTGCACCCGGGGGAGTTCGTCCTCGGCTCGACCTACGAGGTGGTCTCCCTGCCCGACGACGTGTCGGCGCGGCTCGAGGGCAAGAGCTCGCTGGGCCGGCTCGGGCTGCTCACCCATTCCACGGCGGGGTTCATCGACGCCGGCTTCTCCGGGCACGTCACCCTCGAGCTGTCCAACGTCGCGACCCTGCCGATCAAGCTCTGGCCCGGCATGAAGATCGGCCAGCTGTGCTTCTTCCGGCTCACCAGCCCGGCCGAGGCACCCTACGGCTCGGGCGCGCAGGGCTCCCGCTACCAGGGCCAGCGCGGCCCCACGCCGTCCCGGTCGTTCCAGAACTTCCACCGCACCCCCACCTGACCGCCGTACCCCCTCGCGCGGCCGTGTCCACACCGATCGTCACACCAGTGGTACCGATCGGTGTGGATCACGGGAGCCCGCGGGTCAGCGGACGGTGCGCAGCAGCTGGGCGCGTGCCGTGCCGCCGGTGAACGGGTACGCCGGCCGGGTGGCGATCCACAGCGGCAGCAGCTCGGGTGCCATCGAGGTCGCGAAGTAGTGGCCCTGACCCAGCTCGCAGCCCAGGCTGGCCAGCAGCTGCGCGGTCTCGGGAGTCTCGATGCCCTCGGCAACGACCTGGAGGTCGAGGTGGCCGGCCAGGTCGGCGACCGCGGCGACGATCGCCCGGTCCCGGCCCGCCTCGTGCACCTGGCTGACGAACGACCGGTCCACCTTGAGCTGCTGGATGGGCAGCTCGGACAGGTGGGTCAGTGACGAGTAGCCGGTGCCGAAGTCGTCCAGCGACAGCCGCACGCCGAGCTCGCGAAGGTCGGCCAGCAGTCCCAGGGCGCGGTCGGCGTCGCTGAGCACGATGCTCTCGGTGATCTCCAGCGTCAGGCGGTCGCTGGGCAGGCCGTGCTTGGCCAGCGTCTCGGCGACCGCGGTGGGCAGCATCATGTCGAGCAGCGACCGGGCCGAGAGGTTCACCGAGATGCTCAGGTCCAGGCCCTCGGCCCGCCAGGCGGCGCACGCGGCGACGGCCCGGTCCAGCACGAGCGTGGTGAGCGGCACGATCAGGCCGTTGCGCTCCGCGAGCGGCAGGAACAGTCCGGGCCGCAGCGTCCCGCGCACCGGGTGGTGCCAGCGGACCAGCGCCTCGGCCGAGACGACCCGGCCGTCCTGCAGGTCGACCAGCGGCTCGACCTCGATGTCGACCTGGCCGGTCGCGATGGCCTCCCGCAGCTCGCCCATCAGTGAGAGCAGCGACGGGTCGTTGACGTCGATGTCCGCCCGGTACAGGACCCGGGAGTCGGCGCCGTTCTTCGCGGCGTACATCGCGATGTCGGCGCGCTTGAGCAGGTCCGAGACGTTGCGGCCGTGCTCGGGCGCCAGCGCGATACCGACCGACCCGGACAGGTGCAGCCGCTCCTGGCCGACGGTGAAGTGCTCGCTCAGCGTTCCCAGCAGCTCGTCGGCCATCGCCTCCGGGCTGATCGCGGCCCAGGCGTGCACCAGGACCGCGAACTCGTCGCCGCCGAGCCGCGCGACCGAGACTCCCTCGGGGCAGATGGCGGCGAACCGGTCCGCCACCTGGCGCAGCAGTTCGTCACCGATGTGGTGGCCCAGGGTGTCGTTGACCGCCTTGAAGCCGTTCAGGTCGATGATCATGATGGCGACCTGGCCGCGGCGGTGCCGTGCGTCGGCCAGTGCCGCGACCGCCTCGGCGGTGATCTGCGAGCGGTTCGGCAGTCCGGTGAGGGTGTCGTGCATGGCGTCGTGACGCAGCTGCCCGATGAGCATCTCGTTGTGCAGCGCGACCGATGCGTGGTTGGCGACGGTCTGCAGCAGCTGCACGTCGCTGGCCGAGAAGCCGCGAACCTCGCCCATCCGGTCGTGCACCGCCAGGTGCCGACCGTCTGGCCGTCGTAGCGAAGCGGCGCGATGACGGCCTCGTTCGCGTGCCGGGACAGCAAATATGCCGCGGCCGGTCCGTCGGTGGAGCGGACCAGCACAGCCTCCGAGCCGTCCAGCAGGACGCGCAGGAGGCTGGTGGCCCGGTCGGCCTCCTCCGGGTCCAGGTCGACGATTCGCTCGCCGTCGTAGCGGGAGACCGAGAGTCCGTCCTCCCCGAACCGCATCACCTCGGCGGTCTCGCCGCGGAGCAGCTCGCGGGCCTGGTGCAGCACCGAGGGCAGGACGTCGTCGGAGGTCGGCGCGATGCTGAGCTCGCGGCTGAACCGGAACAGCCGCTCCAGGCTGGTGTGCCGGTCGGCGAGCGAGGCGTAGGCCCGGTAGCCGATCATCAGCATCGCGCCGGACGCGACGAGCGGGACGGCGGCCAGCGGGCCGAGCCGCAGGGTGAGCAGCGGCATCAGGCCCAGCACGCCGCTGGCGGCCGCGATGCCGACGCCGGAGAACAGGCTGCGGACACCGGACAGCGGCGGCTTCCCGTCGTACCAGCGGATGATCACGCTGAGGACCACCAGGTCGACGGCCATCGCGGCCGCGCAGGCCGCCACGCCGCCGACCCACTCGCGGCCCCCGTCGGCGGTGCTGCCGCCGCCGATGAGGCGGAACACCACCAGCGCGACCGTGGTGTCGGCGAACATCAGAGCGGCGTTGACGCCGGACTTCAGCAGGGTCTGCCGTCGGTGCAGCAGCATGACCAGCGCGGAGCCGACCACCCTGGCCACCAGGAGGTCCTGCGGAAATGCGTAGAAGAGAGCGAGGATCAGGGGGACCTCGCTGATGCTGATGCTTTGCGCCTCGCGGCCCACCTGGATGTGGAAGACCCAGATCTCGGTGACGGCGAAGAGCACCGCCAGCACCCACCACGGGATCTGCAGGTCCAGCGGCGGGTCCGGCGGGAAGGCCTGCAGGCCGACCCAGAGGACCGTGCCGAGGATGGCAAGTCCGGCGGTCAGGGCCAGGACGCGCCCGGTGGGGCGCACCGCGCGGCGGACCGGCGCGGGCGCCCCGGGCTTCTGCCGCGTCGTCCCCATGCCTGGTGCATCGGAGGGAACGGGCGTGAGCCTTAGCCCGGTCGATGGAGCAGCCGGGACCAGCTCAGACCCAGGTCGCCCCGGGGACGTCACCCTTGTCCGTCCTGCTCATCATGGTCCCCCCGTCGGTCCCGGTCGTCGATCCCGCTGTGGTCATGGTCATCGTCGTCATGGTCATCGCGCTCACCCCCAGCTCGCGCTCGACCAGAGGTCGTTCGCCCAGTAGGCATCAGCCCAGGTCGCACCGGCCCAGGTCGCACCGGCCCAGGTCGCACCCGGCCCAGTACGCGTCGGCCCAGGTCGCCCCGGCCCACGTCGCCCCGGCCCAGGTCGCCCCGGCCCACTTCGTCCCCGCCCAGGTCGCCCCGGACCACTTGGTCCCGGCCCAGGTCGCGCCCAGCAGCGGCAGACCCTGCCACTGCCCGTCCGCCCAGGTGGCGCCGGCGGTACCGGCGACCTCGGCCTCGGCCAGCGCGCCGGTGTCGGTCGGCGCGCCGAAGATGTCCTGCTCGCCGGTCAGCGTGACGCCGTTCTTCTTGACCTTCTTGGTGCCACGAGCCTTGTCCAGCGAGCCGCCTCCGGCGTGCACCCTGGCGGCAGCCACCGCGCGGCTGGACGTGCTGTAGGCGGCAGCGAGGTCCAGACCGCCGGCGCCCTCGGCGTCGACTCCCGCCTCGGGGACGTCGTACGCCGAGCGGCGCAGGATGTCCCGAAGCTGGTCCGGGCTCAGCCACGGCCGCTGCGAGAGCAGCAGCGCGGAGGCGCCGGAGACGACCGCCGCGGCCTGCGAGGTGCCGCTGCCCTTGAAGAACCGGTTGTTCAGCGTGCCGGATCGCCGTGCATGATGTCGACGAACGAGCTCGGAGCCCGCAGGCTGACGATCGAGGAGCCGGGCGCGACCAGGTCGGGGGCCCTCTTGCCCTCGAGGGTGGCTCCGCGCTGCGAGAACGCGGGCACCCGGTCGTCGGCACGGTCGGTCGTGCCCTGGGTGTTCACGGCACCGACGGCCAGCACGGCCGGGTCGTACGCCGGGTTGGACAGGCCGGTCGTGCTGCCGCCGCCGTTGCCGGCCGAGGCGACCACCACGATGCCGCGGTTCCAGGCGACCTCGGCGGCGTGGGCCAGCGGGTCGAGCCGGTAGTCCTGCGTCGAGTCGGTGCCGAACGAGAGGTTCAGAACCCTGATGTTCAGGCCCGCGTCGCGGGAGTGCGCGATGACCCAGTCGATGGCCGCGATGACCTGCGACACGTCGGTGTTGCCCTGGGCGTCGGCCAGCTTGAGGCTGACGATCCGCGAGCCGGGCGCCATGCCGAGGAAGCGGCTGTTGTCGGACGCGTACGTCGAGGGTGTCGACCCGGCGTCGCGGCCGGCGATGATGCCCGCCATGTGCGTGCCGTGGCCGAACGTGTCGAGGTCCTTGAGGGTCGGCGTCTGCGACTCGAGGGACAGGTCCGGGCCGATCACCAGCTTGTTGGCCGTCATCAGGCCCTCGACGGGCAGCACGCCCGAGTCGAGCAGTGCGACGTCGATGCCCTGGCCGCTGAAGCCGTTGCGCCAGAAGGTGGTGGCTCCGGTGAGCTTTGCCACGTTGGTCATGTCGCCGGCGGTGCCGGTCGGGCCGATGCCCGTCGACTGCAGGTGCAGCCGGCTGTCCTCCGTGACGGCCTGGACGGCGGGGTTGGTGCGCAGGCGGGCCACGGCCGGGGCCGGGACGTCGGCGACCAGGGTGCCGAGCGAGTTCTGGGTGGCGACGACGGTGCCACCGAGCGAGGTCGCGGCAGCGCCGGCAGCGGCGAGGCGGTCCCGCTCGGCCTCGACGACGACGCGGACGCTCGGGGACGAGGCGGTGAACGCGACGTCCTCGGGTCCGGCCGAGCTGATTGCCAGCGCGTCCCCCGTCGACGGGGCGAGCAGCAGACCTCCGGCGGCCAGCGCCACGGCGGCGGCGGCCCGCCAGCGCAGTTGCCGATCCAGTCGGTGCGGAATCACGTGTCCCCCAGAAGGTTGTCGTCGAGAGATCGTGACTATCCCTTTACCTGTTACCGAAAGTCACGTGACCCTTACCGATTGCACACGGACGGCGTAACAGACCGGTACCTACGGTGCCGACAGGGGGCCGAACGGGGGAGCCCGCACCCCCCTTTCGCGGGGGCGCGGGCTCCTGCTCGCAGCGGACCGGCTCAGGTGGCGGCGATCGCCTCCAGCACGTCCAGCCGCGCTGCCCGGCGAGCCGGCAGCAGGGCCGCGACGATCCCGCAGGACGCAGCGACCGCGACGATCGCCGCCAGCTGAGCGCCCGGGACGACGGTGCGCGCGGTCTCGATGCCGGACTCCCGGATGGCGAAGACCAGGGACCAGCCGAGGAAGAGGCCGACCCCGAGCCCCAGCAGCGTGCCGTACACCGCGACCAGCGCCGCCTCCCAGCGCACCATCGCGCGCAGGTGCCCTCGGGACATCCCGATCGCGCGGAGTAGGCCGAGCTCACGGGTGCGCTCCACGACGGCCAGCGACACGGTGTTCCCGATGCCGATCAGCGCGATGAGGATCGCCAGCGCCAGCAGCGCGTACACGATGCCGAGCATCGCGTTGAAGTCGTCGACCACCGACTGGCGCATCTCGTCCCGGTCCATCACCTGCACGTTGCCGTACGCCGCGGCGACCGCGTCGACGGCGCGGCGCAGCTCGGTTGCCGCCACGCCCTGGTCGCCGACGACGTACACCGAGGTGTCCAGGGCGGCCGGGTCGACGGCCTGGTAGGCGGCACGGTCGATCCAGGCCGGTCCGGTCCAGTCCGGGTGGTCGAACAAGGCACGCACCACGAAGGTGCGCTGCTCGCCGTTCCCGAACGTCACCGGGACCCGGTCGCCGACCGAGAGCTGCTTGCCCTCGGCATGCCGGGAACCGACAGCGATGCCGTCGGTGCCCATCCCGGCCAGCGAACCCGCCGAGATGCCCAGGTCGAAGACCCGCTCCACCGTGGCGGCCGGCCAGACGGCCAGCTCGGTCGTGCCGTCGCCGACCTCGGCCTCGGTGAACTGCCGCGGCACCGCGGCGGCCACCTCGTCGGTCTCGGCCAGCTCGGCCGCCAGCCGCGGGCTCACCCCGCCGTAGACCCAGGCCCCGGTCTCCAGGACCAGGTCGCCGCGGAACTCCTTGTCGAATGAGTGGCTGACCGACCACTTGCCCGAGGCGGCGAACACGGTGATCCCGCCCACCAGCGCGACGCCGATCATCAAGGCCGACGCGGTGGCAGCGGTGCGTCGTGGGTTGCGTACGGCGTTCTCCCGGGCCAGCTGCCCGCGGGCACCGGTCAGCCGCGGCAGCACCTGTCCGAGCAGCCGGACCACCGCTCGTCCGCGAGCGAGCGGTCGACGACCACCTCGTCCCCGGCGCGCGGCCCGCGGCCGGCCACCAGGCGGAACGGGTTGAGCCGCTCGGACTCCGTCCACGCGACTCCGGCGGGAGCGGCGCCCATGCTGATGTCGTCGACGGCCTCACCGTCGGGACCGACGACCTGGGCGAAGCCCTCGACGCGGGCCGCCACCTGCTCGACCCCGTCGAGCGCCGCGACCCGCTCCACCAACGACTCGTCCACCGGGGAGCGCTGCGTGCCGTTGAAACCCTCGATCGTGGCCGGTCCGCGGACCAGCGCGTCGGTCTGGCGCTCGGCGTCGGCGAAGACGCCGGCCAGGCTGGCCCTCATGCTGTCGGTGAACACCAGGGAGCCGGCCATGAAAGCGACTCCGAGCAGGACGGCGACGACGGTCGAGACCAGTCGCCGCTTGTGCTGCGCAGTCCGCGCAGCGTCAGGGTCAGCACCGGTCAGCCCTCCAGGGTCTTCATGTGGTCGAGGACGCGGCCTGTCCACCACCACCCGCCCGGGTCAGGCCGTGGGCCCGGCCACCGTCGAACCGTGGTCGTCGACCGGGATCACCGAGATGTTGCGGTGCACCGAGCGCAGCAACAGCTGGCTGACGTCGAGCACCTCGACCTCCTCGCGGGCCGAGCCGTCCTGCTTCTTCGCTGTGACGGCGTCGCCGAGCATGACGAGGCAGAACGGGCAGGCGGTCGAGACGACGTCGGGGTCGAGGGCGAGAGCCTCGTCGACCCGCTCGACGTTGACCCGCTTGCCGATCTTCTCTTCCATCCACATCCGGGCACCGCCGGCTCCGCAGCAGAAGCCGCGCTCCTTGCAACGGTGCATCTCCTCGGTGCGCAGCCCGGGAACGCTGGCGAGCACCTCGCGCGGCGGTGTGTAGACCTTGTTGTGCCGGCCCAGGTAGCACGGGTCGTGGTAGGTCACCAGCTGCTTCGATCGGGGTGACCGGCGTGAGCCGGCCCTCCTGCACCAGGCGGTCCAGGAGCTGGGTGTGGTGGACGACCTCGTAGTTGCCGCCGAGCTGGGGGTACTCCCGGCCGAGGGAGTTGAAGCAGTGCGGGCAGGTCGCGACGATGACGGTCTTGTCCGCGCCGGCCTCGTTGAGCGTCTCGACGTTCTGCTGGGCGAGCATCTGGAACACGAACTCGTTGCCGAGTCGGCGGGCCGGGTCGCCGGAGCAGGCCTCGGCCTCGCCGAGCACCGCGAACTTCACTCCGGCGATGTGCAGCAGCTCAGCGAACGCCCGGGTGGTCTTCTTCGCGCGGTCCTCAAGCGCGCCGGCACAGCCGACCCAGTAGAGGTAGTCGACCTCGGACAGGTCCTCGACGTCCTGGCCGAGGACGGGCACCTCGAAGTCCAGGCCCTGGGTCCACTCGAGGCGTGCCCGGGACGACATGCCCCACGGGTTGCCCTTGTTCTCCAGGTTCTTCAGCATCGTCCCCGCCTCGGACGGGAACGACGACTCGACCAGCACCTGGAACCGGCGCATGTCGACGATGTGGTCGACGTGCTCGATGTCGACCGGGCACTGCTCCACGCACGCCCCGCAGGTGGTGCACGACCAGAGCACGTCCGGGTCGATCACCCCGCCCTGTTCCAGGGTGCCGACCAAAGGTCGGGCGGCCTCCGCCTCGTCACCCCCGCCCTTGGCGAACAGGTGGTCCCGCAGGTCCATGATGACCAGCTTCGGTGACAGCGGCTTGCCGGTGTTCCAGGCCGGGCACTGGTCCTGGCAGCGACCGCACTCGGTGCAGGTCGCGAAGTCGAGCATCCCCTTCCAGGTGAAGTCCTCGACCTTCCCGCGACCGAACACGGTGTCCTCGTCGAGGTCGTCCAGGTTCTCGAAGTCGATCGGCTTGCCGTCGACCATGATCGGCAGCAACGGCCCCAGCGCGTTGGGCTCCCGCTTGGTCAGCACGTTGAGCGGCGCGAGGAAGATGTGCAGGTGCTTGGAGTAGACGACCAGCACCAGGAAGCCGAGCACCACCCCGATCTGCAGCAGGATCCCGACGGTCTCGAGCACCTCGTTGGTGTCCTCGCCCAGCGGCTCGAGGACCTTCGCGACAGCCTGCGAGGCGAACGCCTCGTCGCCGAACGGGAAGACCCCGGTGTTGACCTGGGCGCCGCGGTAGAGGAACAGCGTCCAGATCACGTTGAAGATCATGAACAGCACCAGCCAGGCAGCTCGGGTGTGCGAGCCGTAGAACCGGGAGGCCCGCGCCCGGCGGGCCGGAGCGTTGCGCAGCCGGATCACGGCGAACACGGCCAGCGACACCAGCACGGCGACCCCGAAGAAGTCCTCGAGGAACCCCAGCAGGCGCCAGTGCCCGATCAGCGGGATCGCGAAGTCGCGGTCGAACAGCGCGCCGTAGGCCTCCAGGATGGTCGCCGCGAGCACCACGAACGCCCAGAAGGTGAAGAAGTGCGCGGCCCCCGGCACCGACCACGCCAGCAGCTTGCGCTGTCCGAAGACCTCGCGCAGCTGGCTCCTGGCCCGGGTGCTGATGCCGTCCAGCCGACCGGGCGCCGGCTGGCCGGAGGTCACCAGCCGGTACAGGTAGTGCACGCGACGGCCCGCCACCGCCAACGTGGCCAGGGTCATCACCAGCCCGATGGCGAGTCGCACGGAACCTCCTGGGAGAGGACGCCGGGTCCGGATCCGGGGTCAGCGTAGGGGCCGCCGATCCTACCGATCAGTAACTTGCGTCGCACGCCGGGAGACCGGGACAGCGGCGCACCTGCACCTGCCCGAGACCACGGGCCGCCCGGGAGGCTCAGAGCAGCGAGGAGGCCCAGCGCAGCACCGGTATGAGGACCGGTGCCGCGATCATGAGCATCCCGACCAGGACCAGCAGGGCGAGCACCCGCAGGGGCGCGGCGGGCTTGCCGCGGGGGTTACGCAGGGCGGGGAGCACGATCCCGAGGGTACGACGGCTGGCGCCGTGCCGGTACTACGTGACCTCTTCCATCCCGGGCGGGAGGTGACCGGTGGACTTCCGGTAGTAGTCCGCGGCCTTGCGGGTGGCGAGCATCCGGGCCAGTCCCATCGCCGCGCCGCTGGCGAGCGCGTAGGGGATGGCCTCCCGCCACTGCGTGCCGGGCTGCGCCGGGTTCGCCGGCGGGTTCGCGCCGGTGGTCGCCCGCCAGCCCCTGACCAGTGCCTTGCGGGCCGCGACCCCGGCCAGGATCGCCGAGATCCCGCCGAGCAGCCGCCAGCCCATCGATGAGTTCGCTGCCATCGGCCTCCCTTGCCCGGGCACCGCCGGCCCAACCGCACGCGATCCGCACCCGCGAGGGAGCGTGCGATCGCCTACCCTGCGCTGGACGGCCCGTGCCGGTCTGTCGCCGTTTCGTTCAGCAGGGAACCCGCGTGCCGCACCGCACCGCCCGCCGTGCCCGGGTCCCGGCTGCCGTCCTGACGGTCCTCACCCTCGCCGTGTCGTTGGCGGTGGCCTCGCCGTCCGAGGCCACCTCGCCCCCGGTGCCCGCCGGAGCAACCGCGCCGGCCTCGGTCGTCGTCGCGGCCCGCGCGCACCTCCACCGGGTGGGGCCGACCTTCGGTGTCGCCGTCCGGGACATGCGAACCGTCGGGGTGAGCCGGGTCGCCGGTCGCGACGTCGTGCGGTTCCAGCAGACCCGCGACGGCCTGCCGGTCCTCGGCGGTCAGCTGGTCACCGTGCTCGACGGCCACGGTCGGCTGCTCTCGGTGTCCGGCGAGACCGCCGGCCCGGCCAGCTCCACGGCGTACGACGTCGCCGCGTCGACCGCTGCACGCACCGCCCGCGCGGCGACGGCTGCGCGCCACCAGGTGCCTCGTCGGGGGCTGACCGCGGACCGGCCGACGCAGTGGCTGCTCGACCTCTCGCTGCTGGACCCGCGGGCCACCCCTGAGCTGCGACCGGTCTGGCGGGTCCCGGTGCGCTCCGCGGTTCGGGCGGATCTGCGCGACGTCGTGCTGGTCGACGCCCGGACCGGTCGGGTCGCCCTCCGGCTCAGCGAGGTGGCCACCCTCGACCGGGTGGTGTGCGACGACGTCCGCACCCGCGGCTACCGCTGCCGCGGCGGGTACGAGCGGGTCGAGGGTGGTCCACCCGCCGGTGTCCTGGACGTCGACCGGGCCTTCGACCTGACGGGTGCGACCGCCGCCTGGTTCACCGACACCCTGGGCGTCGACCTCACTGCCCTGATCGGCAACGACCTCGGTGACGGCCGCAAGCTGCGCTCGACGACCAACTACTGCCCGCCGGGGGACTGCCCGCTCAAGAACGCCTTCTGGAGCGGCGACCAGATGGTCTACGGCGCCGGGTACACCGCGGCCGACGACGTCGTGGCGCACGAGCTCGCTCACGGCGTCATCCAGCGCACGGCCGGGCTCGTCTACTGGTACCAGTCGGGTGCGATCAACGAGTCGATGTCCGATGTGTTCGGCGAGCTGGTCGACCTGGCCGACGGGACCGGCAACGACGGCCCCGAGCAGCGCTGGCGGCTGGGTGAGGACCTGCCGGCCGACTCCGGCGGAGCGGCCCGGGACATGGCCGACCCGCCGCGGTTCGGCCAGCCGGACACCACCCGCAGCCCGCTGTACGACTACGCCCCCGACTACGACGACAACGGGGCCGTGCACACCAACAGCGGCGTGCCCAACAAGACGGCGTACCTCATCGCGGACGGCACGGCAGCCGAGCCGGGCGGCGCCTTCCGCGGTCGCGCCTTCGCGGGCATCGGCAGCGCGCGGACGGCGACCCTGTACTGGGCCACCTTGCAGATGCTGACGCCGGGCGCGGACTTCGTCGACCTGGCCGCCGCGCTGCGGCAGGCCTGCGCCAACCTCGCCTACAGCGCACTGGAGTGCGCGACGGTGACGGCGGCCGTCGAGTCGACCGAGCTCGGCCGCTGGGCCGGGCCCAGCGCGCCGCGCCGGGTGACGACGACCGGAGGTCCGGGCCAGGTGCGGCTGTCCTGGGTGCGTCCGGCCGTGACCGGCTCGGCGGCGCTCGGGTCCTACGTCGTCGCGGTGTCGCCCGCCCTGCACGGGGACGACTTCTTCACCGTCGAGCCGACGGCCACGTCGTGGGTCCTCCGCGGCCTGGCACCGGGGGTCGACTACACGGTGCGACTCGTCGCGGTGAGCCCGAACGGCACCTCGCCGCCGGTCACCCGGGTCCTGACCGGCAGCGCCCTGACCCTCACCGGCCCGGCGTCGATCGACTGGGGTCGGCGGGCCGTGGTCTCCGGGACGCTGCGCGACGCGCGGGGTGCCGGCCTGCCCGGCCGGCGGGTGCGCCTCGTGGCCCGGGTGGCGGGGTCCCCGGCGTACCTGCTGACCGACCCGACCGTGACGGCGGGCGACGGCAGCTTCGCGTTCGGCTGGGACGCCCGCCGCAGCGCCGACTGGTTCGTCCAGTACGCCGGCGCGAGCAGCGAGATCGGCGTCCGCAGCCGGCCGCGGAACACCCTGGTGCACCAGCGGGTGCTGCTGGCGACGACCTCGCTGTCCGTCCGGCCGGGGCAGACGGTGTCCCTGCACGGCTCGGTGCGGCCGCTGCGGAATGCCGGCCGGGTCACCCTGCAGCGCCGTGGCCCGGACGGCGGCTGGGACCCGGTCGCCCGGGCCCGGCTGGACCGGGGTCGCTGGGCGCTGTCCTGGCGGACCGCCTCGCCGCGGCCGGCCGAGCTGCGAGTCCGGGTCGCGGGCCGGCCGAGGGCCGGGCTGGCCGCCGGAACGAGCCGGGTGGTGACCGTCGGATGACTGCCGCCGTCCGGACCGCGACGCTGCACGGCCACGACCTGTCCTACCTGGACAGCGGCACCGGCCCGGCGGTGCTGTTCATCCACGGGCTGCTGGGCTCGCACCAGAGCTGGGTGCATCTCGTCGACGCGCTGGACACCGGGCACCGGGTGATCGCGCCCGACCTGTTCGGTCACGGCGCCTCGGCCAAGCCGCGCGGCGACTACTCGCTGGGATCCCACGCCGCGACGCTGCGGGACCTGCTCGACCGGCTCGGCGTCGAGCGGGTGACCCTGGTCGGCCACTCGCTCGGGGG
This sequence comes from uncultured Actinomycetota bacterium, assembly GCA_963723975.1. Taxonomy (GTDB): domain Bacteria; phylum Actinomycetota; class Actinomycetes; order JACCUZ01; family JACCUZ01; genus CAVRTI01. Next base: position 34,093 of record CAVRTI010000013.1, on the reverse strand, counting down.
CGGGGTCGCGATGCAGTTCTGCTACCTGTTCCCGGACCGCGTCGAGCGGCTGGTCCTGGTGTCCAGCGGTGGGCTCGGCCGGTCGGTGAGCCCGCTGCTGCGGTCGGCCACCCTGCCCGGCGCCGAGTGGGTCCTGCCGCTGGTCGCCTCGCGCTGGGTCCGGGGCCGGGTCGAGGCGGTCGGGCGGACCGTCGCCCGGCTGGGCTGGCGGGCCGGTCCCGACCTGCAGGAGGGCTGGCGCGGCTTCACCGGGCTGCACGACGTCGAGGCGAGGCGCGCGTTCCTGGCGACCGTCCGGTCGGTGGTCGACCCGGGCGGGCAGACCGTGACCGCCCACGACCACCTGCCGATGGCGGTGGAGATCCCGACCCTGGTGGTCTGGGGGACCCGGGACCGGATGATCCCGGCGTGGCACGCGACCGCTGCCGCGCAGGCGATCGCCGGCAGCCGGGTCGAGCTGTTCGAGGGGGCCGGGCACTTCCCGCACCTGGACGAGCCGGACCGGTTCGCCGCGCTGCTGGGCGCCTTCATGACGCGCGGCTGACCCGGCCGCGGCGACCGTCTGATCACGCGGGTGACCCCGTTGATCACGCCAGCGTGATCAACGGTTGCTGGGTGCGGTGTGCAGGCCGCACCCAGCAGCCACTCGCCGTACCCAGCGCCGCGCTGCCCCCAGCGGTCCGGAGACGAGGGAGCTCCCGGAGGCGGCGGAAGGTTGAGTCGACTCGACGCAGGTTCCTTTGACATCCAGCCGCTCGGGTTGCACACTATGAGCCGTCACGACTCAACCTGTCCTCCGGGACGCCCACAGTAAGGAACAGCAACCATGGCACGTGCGGTCGGCATCGACCTCGGGACGACCAACTCCGTCGTCTCGGTCCTGGAGGGCGGCGAGCCCACCGTCATCGCGAACGCCGAGGGGTCGCGGACCACGCCGTCGGTGGTCGCGTTCGCCAAGAACGGCGAGGTGCTGGTGGGCGAGGTCGCCAAGCGCCAGGCCGTCACCAACGTCGACCGGACGATCCGCTCGGTCAAGCGCCACATGGGCACCGACTGGTCGGTGGACGTCGACGGCAAGAAGTACACCGCGCAGGAGATCTCCGCTCGGGTGCTGATGAAGCTCAAGCGCGACGCCGAGGCCTACCTGGGCGAGACCATCACCGACGCCGTGATCACCGTGCCGGCGTACTTCGAGGACGCCCAGCGCCAGGCCACCAAGGAGGCCGGCGAGATCGCGGGCCTCAACGTCCTGCGCATCGTCAACGAGCCCACCGCGGCCGCCCTGGCCTACGGCCTGGACAAGGGCGAGACCGACCAGACCATCCTCGTCTTCGACCTCGGTGGCGGCACCTTCGACGTGTCCCTGCTCGAGATCGGCGAGGGCGTCGTGGAGGTCAAGGCCACCAGCGGTGACAACCACCTCGGCGGCGACGACTGGGACCAGCGCATCGTCGACCACCTGGTGAAGGCCTTCCAGAACGGCCACGGCGTCGACCTGTCCAAGGACAAGATGGCGCTGCAGCGGCTGCGCGAGGCGGCCGAGAAGGCGAAGATCGAGCTCTCCTCGTCGTCCGAGACCACGATCAACCTGCCTTACATCACCGCCTCCGACGCCGGCCCGCTGCACCTGGACGAGAAGCTCACCCGCTCGCAGTTCCAGCAGCTGACCGCCGACCTGCTCGACCGCACGAAGTCCCCGTTCCAGTCCGTGCTGCGCGACGCGGGCATCGCCATCTCGGCGATCGACCACGTCGTGCTCGTCGGTGGCTCGACCCGGATGCCGGCGGTCGTCGAACTGGTCAAGGAGCTGCTCGGGGGCAAGGAGCCGAACAAGGGCGTCAACCCCGACGAGGTCGTCGCCATCGGCGCCAGCCTGCAGGCCGGTGTTCTCAAGGGCGAGGTCAAGGACGTTCTGCTGCTCGACGTCACCCCGCTGTCCCTCGGCATCGAGACCAAGGGCGGCATCATGACCAAGCTGATCGAGCGCAACACGACGATCCCGACCAAGCGGTCCGAGATCTTCACCACTGCCGACGACAACCAGCCCTCGGTGCAGATCCAGGTCTACCAGGGCGAGCGCGAGATGGCGGCGTACAACAAGAAGCTCGGGATGTTCGAGCTGACCGGCCTGCCGCCGGCGCCCCGTGGCCTGCCGCAGATCGAGGTCGGCTTCGACATCGACGCCAACGGCATCGTGCACGTGTCCGCCAAGGACCTCGGCACCGGCAAGGAGCAGTCGATGACGATCACCGGCGGCTCGGCGCTGCCGAAGGACGACATCGAGCGGATGATGAAGGACGCCGAGGCGCACGCCGAGGAGGACCGCAACCGCCGCGAGGAGGCTGAGGTCCGCAACACCGGCGACCAGCTCGTCTACCAGACCGAGAAGTTCCTGGCCGACAACGCCGACAAGTTCGCCGAGGGCGACGCGGCCGCCACCAAGGCCGAGGTCGAGGAGGCGGTCGCCGAGCTGAAGAAGGCTCTCGAGGGCACCGACGAGGCCGCCATCCCGGCGATCAAGGAGGCCACCGAGAAGGTCGCGACCGTGAGCCAGAAGCTCGGTGCCGCGCTGTACGCCGAGCAGCAGGCGGCTCCCGGCGCCGACGGTGGCCAGGCCGGGGACGGCGCGGACGACGGTGCCTCCGAAGACATCGTGGACGCCGAGATCGTCGACGAGGACGAGGCCAAGTGACCGACCTCCCCGGCGAGCACCGCGACGACCGCGATCCCGCGGCCGAGGAGCACCAGGGGCCGGTGGTGCGCGACAAGCGCCGCATCGACCCGATCACCGGCGAGCTGCGGGAGCCGGCCAGCCCGGCTCCCGCGGCTCCGGGGGTGCCCGACTCCCCGGCCGACGGCCTCGGTGGGGACGTCGTCGACGAGCTGACCGGTCAGCTCGCCGAACGCACCGCCGACCTGCAGCGGTTGCAGGCCGAGTACGCCAACTACCGGCGTCGGGTCGAGCGGGACCGCGAGGTCATCCGCGAGAACGCGGTGGCCAACGTGCTCACCAACCTGCTGCCGGTGCTCGACGACATCGGTCGTGCTCGCGACCACGGCGAGCTGGAGGGCGGGTTCCGGTCGGTCGGCGAGGCCATCGAGCAGACCGTGGAGAAGCTCGGACTGGTGCGGTTCGGAACGGCGGGAGACCCGTTCGACCCGACCGTGCACGAGGCCCTCACCCACGCCCACTCCGACGACGTCACCGAGGCGACCTGCATCGAGGTGTTCCAGCCCGGCTACCGGATCGGTGACCGGGTGGTCCGCCCGGCCCGGGTAGCCGTGGCCGAGCCGGAGTAGCAGCCGTCCGACACGACCCGAGAGAGGGGGACGCCTCGTGAGCACCAGGGACTTCCTGGACAAGGACTTCTACAAGACGCTCGGCGTCCCCAAGGACGCCACGGCCGACCAGATCAAGAAGGCCTACCGCAAGCTCGCCCGGCAGCACCACCCGGACGCCAACAGCGGGCACGGCGACAGCGACCGGGACAAGGCCGAGGCCAGGTTCAAGGAGATCTCCGAGGCCTACGACGTGCTGTCCGACGCGGCCCGCCGCAAGGAGTACGACGAGGCGCGCGCCCTGTTCGGGGCCGGCGGCGGACGGTTCCGTACACCCGGCGGCAGCGGCGGGCCGGGCGGCGGCGTCCCGTTCGACCTGGGTGACCTGTTCGGCGGGGCAGCCGGCGGCGGCGGGCTCGGCGACGTGCTCGGCGGCATCTTCGGCCAGCGGTCCGGCGGCGCCCGCCCCACCGCCCCGCGTCGTGGCACCGACATCGAGTCATCAGTGACCCTGCCCTTCGAGGAGGCCGTCGACGGCGTCACGGTGCCGCTGCGGATGAGCAGCGAGCAACCCTGTCCGTCCTGCCACGGCACCGGCGGTCGCGACGGCGCGCTGCCGCACACCTGCCCGTCCTGCCATGGCACCGGGCAGACCAGCCGCAACGCCGGCGGCTTCGCGTTCGCCGAGCCGTGCCGTGAGTGCCGCGGCCGGGGAATGGTCGTCGACGACCCGTGCCCCGACTGCGTCGGAAGCGGCCGGGCGATGGGCACCCGGACCCTCACTGTGCGCATCCCGGCCGGGGTCAAGGACGGCCAGCGCATCCGGCTCAAGGGCAAGGGCGCTCCCGGTGAGCGGGGCGGTCCGCCGGGCGATCTCTACGTCACGGTCGCCGTGTCGCCGCACCGGCTGTTCAGCCGCGCCGGCGACAACCTCACCCTCACGGTGCCCGTCACCTTCGCCGAGGCCGCCCTCGGCGCGGAGGTGCGGGTGCCCACCCTCGGCGGGTCACCGGTGACCCTGCGGATACCGGCCGGCACCGCGAACGGCCGCACCTTCCGGGTCCGGGGGAAGGGCGTGCCCCGCACGGGCGGCGACGGGACACCGCGCGGCGACCTGCTGGTCACCGTCGAGGTCACCGTGCCGACGACGCTGTCCGTCGAGGCGCGGCAGGCCGTCGAGGCGCTGCGGGACGCCACGAACGGCGACGACCCGCGGGGCGACCTGCTCGCCGCACCACGCCGGGGGGCCTGACATGCCGTTCACCGCCGGCCGGGACGGTGCCTGGGAGAGCGACGACACCACCCCGGTGTTCGTCATCTCGGTGGCCGCCGAGCTCACCGGGCTGCACGCCCAGACGTTGCGCCAGTACGACCGGCTGGGGCTGGTGTCCCCGGGCCGCACGTCCGGCGGCGGTCGGCGGTACTCCCGGCACGACATCGCCGTGCTGCGCGAGGTGGTCCGGCTCTCCGGTCTCGGTCTCGGCCTGGAAGGTGTTCGCCAGGTGCTCGAGCTGGAGAACCATGTCGCCGCCCTGCAGGCCCGGGTCCGCGAGCTCGAGGCCGAGCTGGACTCGTATCGGGAGCGCGACCGGCGTACCGCCCTCGTCGTCTGGCGCCCCTCCTCACCTCAACCACGCATCCGCTAGCACCTCTGCCGAAGGACCCGCATGGACGCCAACCAGCTGACGACCAAGAGCCAGGAGGCCTTCGCCGCCGCGTCCCGTCGCGCGCTGCGCGATGGGAACCCGGCGGTCGAGCCCGAGCACCTGCTCTGGGCGATGCTCCAGGACGATCACGGCATCGCCGTCCAGGTGCTGGAGAAGGTCGGCGTGGACCGCGCCCTGATCCGCGAGGACGCCGACAAGTCCGTGACAGGGCTGCCCCGCGCCAGCGGCTCGTCAGTCGCGGCACCGGCGCCGTCGGCCGCCCTGCAGCGGGTCGTGGCGACCGCCATCGACCTCGCGTCGGCGCGTGGTGACACCTACGTCTCGACCGAGCTGCTGCTGCTCGGCCTCGCAGCGACCGGCGGTGCGGCAGCCGAGCTGCTGCGGGAGCGGGGCGGCACCGCCGAGGCGCTGACCGAGGCCGTCGACCGGGTCCGGGCCGGGGCCACGGTGACCTCGGCCGATCCGGAGCGCACCTTCCAGGCTCTCGAGCAGTACGGCCTCGACCTCACCGCTGCCGCCCGCGAAGGCCGGCTGGACCCGGTCATCGGTCGGGACGCCGAGATCCGCCGGGTCGTGCAGGTGCTGTCCCGGCGCACCAAGAACAACCCGGTCCTGATCGGCGAGCCCGGCGTCGGCAAGACGGCGGTCGTCGAAGGCCTGGCCCAGCGCATCGTGGCCGGCGACGTGCCGGACTCGCTGCTCGGCAAGTCGCTGATCTCCCTCGACCTCGGCGCGATGGTGGCCGGCGCGAAGTACCGCGGTGAGTTCGAGGAGCGGCTGCGCGCGGTGCTCGACGAGATCAAGGGCAGCGACGGGCAGGTCGTCACGTTCATCGACGAGATGCACACGGTGGTCGGCGCCGGCGCGACCGGCGAGGGCGCGATGGACGCCTCCAACATGCTCAAGCCGATGCTGGCCCGCGGCGAGCTGCGGATGGTCGGCGCCACGACATTGGACGAGTTCCGCGAGCACGTCGAGAAGGACCCCGCGCTGGAGCGGCGGTTCCAGCCGGTGCTGGTCGGCGAGCCGTCGGTCGAGGACACCATCGCGATCCTGCGTGGCCTCAAGGACCGCTACCAGAAGCACCACCGGGTCGAGATCTCCGACGCCGCGCTGGTCGCGGCTGCCACGCTGTCCGACCGCTACATCACCTCGCGGTTCCTGCCGGACAAGGCCATCGACCTGGTCGACGAGGCGGCGTCCCGGCTCCGGATGGAGATCGACTCGCGGCCGGTCGAGATCGACGTGCTGCAGCGCCAGGTCGACCGGCTGCAGATGGAGGAGCTCGCGCTGGTCCAGGAGCTCGACGAGGCCTCCCGGCAGCGGCTGGAGCGGCTGCGCGCAGACCTGGCCGACAAGGAGGAGCAGCTGCGCGAGCTCAACGCGCGGTGGGAGCAGGAGAAGTCCGGTCTCGACCGGGTCGGCGAGCTGATGTCCCGGCTGGACGACATGCGCGGCGAGGCCGAGCGGGCCCAGCGCGACGGCGACCTGGCCACCGCGTCCCGGTTGCTGTACGCCGAGATCCCGGCCGCCGAGAAGGAGCTGGCTGCCGCCCGGGCGGCAGCCGAGACCCGCGAGGCGATGGTCAAGGAGGAGGTCGGCCCGGACGACGTCGCGGAGGTGGTGGCGGCCTGGACCGGCATCCCGGCCGGCCGGCTGCTCGAGGGCGAGACCGCGAAGCTGCTGCGGATGGAGGACGAGCTCGGGAAGCGACTCGTCGGTCAGACCGAGGCGGTGCGCGCGGTGTCCGACGCCGTACGCCGGGCCCGGGCCGGCATCTCCGACCCGGACCGGCCGACCGGCTCGTTCCTGTTCCTCGGCCCGACCGGCGTCGGCAAGACCGAGCTGGCCAAGGCGTTGGCCGACTTCCTGTTCGACGACGAGCGGGCGATGGTCCGCATCGACATGAGCGAGTACGGCGAGAAGCACTCGGTGTCGCGGCTGGTCGGGGCCCCGCCCGGCTACGTCGGCTACGAGGAGGGCGGCCAGCTCACCGAGGCGGTCCGGCGCCGGCCGTACACCGTCGTCCTGCTCGACGAGGTGGAGAAGGCGCACCCGGAGGTCTTCGACGTCCTGCTGCAGGTGCTCGACGACGGGCGCCTCACCGACGGCCAGGGCCGCACCGTCGACTTCCGCAACGCGATCATCGTGCTGACCTCCAACCTCGGCTCGACGTTCATCGTCGACCCGACGATGACCCCGGACGCCCGGCGAGAGGCGGTGCTGTCGGCGGTGCGCACCGCGTTCAAGCCGGAGTTCCTCAACCGGCTCGACGAGATCGTGGTGTTCGACGCGCTGGGCGCGACCGAGCTTGCCCGGATCGTGGACCTGCAGGTCGAGCACCTGCGCCGCCGGCTGGCCGACCGCCGGCTCGGCCTCGAGGTGACGGCCGCGGCACGCGACTGGCTGGCCCGCACGGGGTTCGACCCGGTCTACGGGGCCCGGCCGCTGCGCCGCCTGGTGCAGTCCGCGATCGGCGACCCGCTGGCAAGGGCGCTGCTCGCCGGCGAGGTCCGCGACGGCGACACGGTGACCGTCGACCTGGACGAGGCCACCGGGGGCCTCGTCGTCAGCTCCGGCCCTCCGGCATCACTTCTGTGACGTGACCTCCCGCTCGGCGGGGTGACCTGACTCACCCGGCTCCGCGGGCGGCGCGTGGCCGGCTGGACTCCTGACCTCCACTGTGGCTATCTTCTCTATGGATCCCATTGAGAAGCAAGGAGAATCCATGAAGTCGGTCGTCACCATCGCCATGGTCGGGCTGGGTGCCCAGCTCGTCGACGGGACGCTGGGCATGGCCTACGGCGTCACCTCGACCACCCTGCTGCTCACCGCCGGGTACGCGCCGGCCGTCGCCTCCGCCTCGGTGCACCTGGCCGAGATCGGCACCACGCTGGCCTCCGGTGCGGCGCACTGGCGGTTCGGCAACGTCAACTGGCAGGTGGTGCGCAACATCGGCATCCCCGGTGCGATCGGCGCGTTCGCCGGTGCGACCTTCCTCAGCTCCCTGTCCACCGGGTCCGCCGCGCCCTGGATGGCCGGCATCCTGCTCGCCCTCGGCGTCTACCTGCTGCTCCGGTTCGCCACCAAGGTGCCGACCCAGGAGCACGAGGTGCCGCCCCGGAAGCGGTTCCTCGCCCCGCTCGGCCTGTTCGCCGGGTTCGTCGACGCGACCGGCGGCGGCGGCTGGGGCCCGGTCGCGACCCCGACGCTGATCAGCAGCGGGCGGATGAGCCCGCGGCGGGTCATCGGCACGGTGGACACCTCGGAGTTCCTCGTCGCGGTGGCCGCCAGCCTCGGCTTCTTCATCGGCATCGGCAGCGAGAACATCCCGTGGTCGGTGGTCGGCGCCCTGCTGGTCGGCGGCCTGATCGCCGCCCCGATCGCGGCCTACCTGGTGCGGCATGTTCCCGCCCGGATGCTCGGTGCCTCGGTCGGCGGCATCATCATCCTCACCAACAGCCGGACCCTGCTCAACGCGTTCGACGTCAGCAACTCCATGCGTCCGGGCATCTACCTCACGATCGCGGCCATCTGGGCAACCTTCCTCGGGCTGGCCGTCCAGGGCCTGGTCAAGGACCGCCGCGAGGAGCGCGCCGAGCAGGAGCGCGACCTGGTCCCCGCTGCCTGAGCGACCTCGGTGGTCCTGAGAGGGTGGCTGGATGTCCACCGCACTCGTCACCGGGGCGACCGCCGGGATCGGCAACGCGTTCGTCCGCCGGCTCGCCGCCGACCGCTACGACCTGGTCCTCGTCTCCCGCAACGCCGCACGCCTCGACGAGCTGGCCGCCGAGCTGCGCACGTCGTACGGCGTGCAGGTCGACACGCTCGCGGCCGACCTCGCCGAGGACGACGGCTGCCGCACCGTCGAGGCCCGGCTCGCCGACGCCGACCGCCCGGTCGACCTGCTGGTCAACAACGCCGGCTTCTCGGTCAACGCCCGGTTCGTCACCGGTGACGTCGAGGACGAGGAGCGGATGCTGAGGGTCCTGGTCCGCGCCGTCCTGCGGCTGACCCGCGCGGCGCTGCCGGGCATGCTGGGACGCCGGCACGGCGTGGTCATCAACGTGTCGTCGGTCGCGGGCTTCGTGCCGCAGGGCACCTACAGCGCGGCGAAGGCCTGGGTCACCAGCTTCACCCAGGGCCTGGTGGCCGACGCGGCGGGCACCGGTGTCCAGGTGCTGGCGCTGTGTCCCGGCTTCACGCACACCGAGTTCCACGAGCGGGCCGGCATCGACATGCGACGCACTCCGGACTGGCTCTGGCTGGAGGCAGACGACGTCGTCTCGGAGGCGTTCTCGGCGCTGGGCCGTGGTCAGGTGGTCTGCGTCCCGGGCCTGCAGTACAAGACCATCGTCACCCTCGCCCGGCACGTCCCGACCCGGGTGCTCAGCGCGGTCGCTCGCCGGGTCCGGGGTACCCGGCGCGGGACGCCGGCGGGCCGTCGCTAGCTAGCGCTCGTCGCCCGCGGAGCGGCGACGCCCCGGGTCGCGGCGGAGCTGCCGCGCCCCGCGCAGGGTGCCGAAGCCGATGAACACCAGGATCCCGGCAAGGACGGCCGCCTCGGCCCATGACCGGTCCACCAGCGCCCCGAACAGCCCGAACGCGCCGCTGAGCAGCAGCAGGCCGCCCAAGCACCACAAGCAGCCATGCGCCCAACGTGTCGACAAATCGCCTACCCGCCATCCGCGCCCCTCAGCCGGCCTGCGGCCGCAGCACCTGCAGCCGGTCGAGCGCCTCGTCGATGACCTCGTCGCGCTTGCAGAACGCGAACCGGACCAGAGGCCGGCCGGCCGCCACGTCGTCGTAGAACACCTGGTGCGGGATCGCCACGACCCCCGCCCGTTGCGGCAGGTCGCGGCAGAACTCCACGCCGTCCGTCCAGCCGAGCGGCCGGACGTCGGCGGTGACGAAATAGGTGCCCTGCGGCACGAAGACCTCGAAACCGACGTCCCGGAGGCCCGAGCACAGCCGGTCGCGCTTGCCCCGCAGGCTCGCCCGCAGGTCCTCGAAGTACGAGTCCGGCAGCCGCAGCCCGGCTGCCACCGCCGGCTGGAACGGCGCGCCGGACACGAAGGTGAGGAACTGCTTGGCCATCAGCACGGCCCGCACGAGGTGTGACGGCCCGGTGGCCCAGCCCACCTTCCACCCGGTGAAGGAGAATGTCTTCCCGGCCGAGCTGATGGTGAGGGTCCGGTCGCGCATCCCGGGCAGGGTGGCGATCGGCCGGTGCGCGGCGTCATAGGTCATGTGCTCGTAGACCTCGTCGGTGACGACGATCAGGTCACGCTCGACGGCGAGCTCGGCGACTCCCGTCAGCTCGTCGTCGGTGAGCACCGTGCCGGTCGGGTTGTGCGGGGTGTTGATCAGCAGCAGTCGGGTCCGGTCGGTGACGGCAGCCCGGAGCGCCTCGACGTCCAGCCGGAAGTCGGGCGCGCGCAACGTGACCGGTCGACGGACGCCGCCGGCCATCTGGATGCAGGCGACGTACGAGTCGTAGAACGGCTCCAGTGCGACCACCTCGTCGCCGGGGTCGACCAGGCCGAGGAGGGCGGCCGCGATCGCCTCGGTCGCGCCGGTGGTCGACCACGACCTCCGTCGCCGGGTCGAGCCGCAGGCCGTAGAACCGTTGCTGGTGCTCGCATATCGCCGACCGGAGGTCCGCGATGCCCGGGCCGGGCGGGTACTGGTTGGCTCCGGCCCGGATGGCCGCGATGGCTGCCTCGGCGATCTCCACCGGGCCGTCGGTGTCGGGGAAGCCCTGGCCGAGGTTGACCGCGCCGGTCTCGAGGGCGAGAGCCGACATCTCGGCGAAGATGGTCGTGCCGAGGCCGTCGAGACGTCGGGCAAGAGGCGGTGTCCGCACCGATCCACTCTCGCAGAGACCTGACCCTTCCGAAGACGGCCCCCGCGTGGTTGGCTGCGAAAGAAGCCGCAGGCCACCCTGCGTCGGCGGCGAGCTGAGGAGTGTCTTCTCATGGTCCAGATCCAGGTCACCGTCGACGGGGAACGCCGCGAGGACGAGGTCGAGCCGCGGTTGCTGCTGGTCCACTACCTGCGCGAGAAAGCCGGCAAGGTCGGGACCCCGGTGGGGTGCGACACGAGCAACTGCGGCGCCTGCACGGTCGACATCGACGGCCAGACGGTGAAGAGCTGCAGCATGCTGGCCGTCCAGGCAGATGGCTGCACCGTCACCACCATCGAGGGCCTCGCTGACGGCGAGTGGCACCAGATGCAGAAGTCGTTCAAGGAGTGCCACGGGCTGCAGTGCGGCTATTGCACCCCCGGCATGATCATGGCGGCCGTCGACCTGCTCAAGGACAACCCGAACCCGAGCGAGGACGAGATCCGCGACGGGCTCGAGGGCAACCTGTGCCGCTGCACGGGCTACCACAACATCGTCAAGTCGGTGCAGCACGCGGCCGCCGCGGGCGGTGCCCGATGACGGCCACCGAGGCTGCCCCGGCCGCCCGGCAGAAGTCGGTCGGCCAGGCTCTGCGGCGCAAGGAGGACGGGCGGCTGGTCACCGGCCGGACCAGCTGGACCGACAACATCACCCTCCCGGGCCTGCAGTACATGGCGATCCTGCGCAGCCCGATGGCGCATGCGCGCATCACCCGGATCGACGTCTCGCCGGCGCTGCAGCGCCCCGGCGTCCTGGCTGCGTTCTCGGCCAACGAGCTCGGCGACAAGCTGGGCAACCAGCCGTGCGTCTGGCCGGTCACCGACGACATCAAGATCCCCGACTTCCCGGCCCTGGCGAAGGACGAGGTGCGGTTCGTCGGGGAGTGCGTCGCCGTCGTGGTCGCCTCCGACCGCTACACCGCGGCGGACGCGCTCGAGGCCATCGAGGTCGACTACGAGCCGCTGCCCCCGGTGCTGGACATGCGCGCCGCGATGGCCGATGGCGCCGACCTGGTGCACGCCGACCTCGGCACGAACTCGTCGTACACCTGGAAGCTCAACGGCGGGGACTACGAGGCGGCGAAGGCCAAGGCCGACCGGGTGTTCACCCGCCACTACGTCAACCAGCGGCTCATCCCGATGGCGATGGAGCCGCGGGCCGTGATCGCCGCGCCGACCGGGACCGACGGTGAGCTGACGCTCTGGTCGTCGACCCAGATCCCGCACATCGTGCGGGTCCTGCTCTCGCTGACCGCGGGGATCCCCGAGCACAAGCTGCGGGTCATCGCGCCGGACGTCGGTGGCGGCTTCGGGTCAAAGCTGCAGTTCTACCGCGAGGAGACCATCGCGGCGGTCGTCGCGCTGGAGATCGGCCGGCCGGTCAAGTGGGTCGAGACGCGCAGCGAGAACGCGCAGGCCACCCACCACGGACGCGACCAGCTGCAGGAGATCGAGGTCGCCCTGACCAACGACGGCAAGATCCTCGGGATGCGCGTCGACCTGGTCGCGAACATGGGCGCCTACATGATGATCATCAGTCCGGGCATCCCGATCCTCGGCGCGTGGATGTACCACTCCATCTACAAGATGGAGGCCTACGACTTCACCTGCACCGGGGTCTTCACGACCACGACACCGACCGACGCCTACCGCGGTGCCGGCCGGCCGGAGGCCACCTTCGCCGTCGAGCGGCTGATGGACGACCTGGCCGCCGAGCTCGGCGTGGACCCGTTGGAGCTGCGCAAGAAGAACTGGATCGAGCACCACGAGTTCCCCTACGACACCGTCTCGGGGATGACCTACGACAGCGGCAACTACGAGGCTGCGACCGAGAAGGCCGTCGGCATGTTCGACTACGACGGCCTGCGCGCCGAGCAGCAGCGGCGGCGGGCCGCCAAGGACCCGGTGCAGCTCGGGATCGGAATCTCGACCTTCACCGAGATGTGCGGGCTGGCACCCTCGCGAATCCTGTCCGCGCTCAAGTACGTCGCCGGCGGCTGGGAGCACGCGACCGTCCGGATCCTGCCGACCGGCAAGGTCGAGGTCGTCACCGGCACCTCGCCGCACGGCCAGGGCCACGTCACCGCCTGGAGCCAGATCGCAGCCGACCAGCTCGGTGTCGACACCGAGGACATCACCGTCATCTACGGCGACACCGCCACGTCGCCGTACGGCATGGACACCTACGGCTCGCGCTCGCTGGCCGTCGGCGGGATGGCGGTGCTCGCGGCAGCCGAGCGGGCCGTGGAGAAGGCCCGGGTGATCGCCGCGCACATGCTGGAGGCCGACCCTGCCGACCTGGAGTTCACCGACGGCGCCTTCGGGGTCAAGGGGTCGCCCGGGTCGACCAAGACGATCCAGGAGGTCGCGTTCGAGGCGTTCACCTCCCACGACCTGCCCGACGGCGTCGAGCCCACCCTGCAGGCGAGCTCGACCATCGACCCGCAGACCTTCTCCTTCCCGCACGGCACCCACCTGTGCGCGGTCGAGGTGGATACCGAAACCGGCATGACGAAGATCCGCAAGTACGTCTGTGTCGACGACATCGGCAACGTGGTCAACCCGATGATCGTCGAGGGTCAGGTGCACGGCGGTCTGGCGCAGGGCATCGCGCAGGCGCTCTACGAGGAGGCCGTGTACGACGACGACGGCAACCTGGTCACCGGCAGCCTGGTCGACTACCTCGTACCCGCGGCACCCGACCTGCCGTCCTTCGACACCGATCGCACGGTCACCCCTTCGACCACGAACCCGCTCGGGGTCAAGGGGGTCGGCGAGGCCGGCACGATCGCCTCGACGCCGGCCGTGGTCAACGCCGTCATCGACGCGGTCCGGCAGTTCGGCGTGCAGGACATCCGGATGGCGCTCACCCCGGAACGGGTCTGGCGGGCGATCCACGACGCCGGGTCCGAGGGCGGCGAGCGGGCGGCCGCGGGCACCGTCGCTTACGGCGGGGCCACCACCGAGTCGACGTCCGGAGGCGCATCGTGATCCCGGCGCAGTTCGACTACGTGAGGGCCGGATCGGTCGACGAGGCGGTGGCAGCGCTGCGCGAGCACGGCGAGGACGCCAAGGTGATGGCCGGCGGTCAGACCCTGATCCCGCTGCTGCGGCTGAGGCTGTCCTACCCGGAGGTCGTGGTCGACGCCGGTCGGGTCGAGGAGATGCGGGGTGTCCGCGAGGACGGCGACCACCTGGTCATCGGATCCATGACGACCCACCACGACGTGATCCGGGACCCGCTGGTCCGCCAGCACGCCGGGCTGATCGCCGAGGCGACCCGGACGGTGGCCGACCCCGCCGTACGGCACCGTGGCACCTTCGGCGGTGCGCTCTCGCACGCCGACCCGGCCGGCGACCTGCCCGCCGTGGCGCTCGCTCTCGACGCGGAGTTCGTGATCGCCGGCAGCGGTGGCCGGCGGACGGTCCCGGCGGCGGAGTTCTTCGTCGACTACCTGCAGACGGCCATCGCGCCGGACGAGCTGCTCGTCGAGGTACGGGTGCCCAAGCTCGGCGCCGGCTGGGGCTACCGCTACGAGAAGTTCCACCGGGTCGCCCAGTCGTGGGCCATCGTCGGTGTAGCCGCCGCGGTGCGACGGGACAACGGGTCGATCGCCGAGGCGCACGTCGCGCTGACCAACATGGGCGCGACCCCGATCCGGGCCAGCGCGGTCGAGCAGGCCCTTGCCGGCGCCGCAGCGGACTCCGTGGCGGCCGCCGCCGAACATGCCGCCGAGGGCACCAGCCCGCCCAGCGACCTCAACGGCAAGGCCGACTACCGCGAGCACCTGGCCCGGGTGCTCACTCGACGTGCGGTGACCGCGGCCGCCGGCTGGAGCTGACTCGTCATGAAGCTGGAGCACCAGTTCACCGTCCCGGTGCCCGTCGCGCAGGCGTGGGACGTGCTGCTCGACGTCGAGCGGATCGCGCCGTGCATGCCCGGTGCGACCGTCGAGTCGTTCGACGGCGAGACCATCGTCGGCCGGGTGAAGGTGAAGGTCGGCCCGATCCAGGTCACCTACGCAGGCACGGCGCGGTTCAGCGAGAAGGACCAGGCGGCCTGGCGCGCGGTGATCGAGGCCAGCGCCAAGGAGGCTCGCGGCAGCGGCACCGCCAACGCCACCATCACCGCGCAGCTGCACGACGACGGCGGCTCCGCCACCAACGTCACGGTGACGACCGATCTCGCCATCACCGGCAAGCCCGCGCAGTTCGGCCGGGGGGTCATGGTCGAGGTCGGCAACAAGCTGCTCGGCCGGTTCGCCGACTGCCTCGCGGGTGAGCTCGGGGGTGGCGACCAGGGAGCTGCGACCGTCCCCGCGCCGCCGCCGGAGCCGGTCGCCGCGTCGATCACACCGGACCACCGACACCGACACCGACACCGACACCGCAGGCCCGGCCGGCGCCGCCGCCGACGCCGATCCTGCGCACCGAGAACGAGGCGATCGACCTGCTCGACACCGCGGGTCTGCCGGTGCTGAAGCGGCTGGCGCCGGTGGTCGTCGGCCTTCTCGCCCTGCTGGTGCTCTGGCGGCTGCTCGCGCGACGTCGCTGAGTACCGCCGTACGGCGGTAGTTCTGCGCTCTCGGTGAACGCCCTGGCGCGGGCAACGGGTTCGCGCCACGGTCGTGTGATGAAGCTGCTGATCATCGGCGGGTCCTCCTTCCTCGGCCGGGCCACGGCGGTCGACGCGCTGGCCCGCGGCTGGGACGTGACGACGTTCAACCGCGGGCAGAGTGCCCCGGACGTCGAGGGTGTCGAGGCGCTCCGCGGCGACCGGGACGACGATGCCGCGCTGGCCCGGCTCGCCGGTCGGCCTTTCGACGTGGTGGTCGACACGTGCGGGTTCGTGCCGCGCGTCGTCGGGAAGTCGGCAGGACTGCTCGAGCCGTCCGGGGCGCATTACGTCTTCGTGTCGAGCATCTCCGCGACCCCGACCTGGCCGGGGCAACCGACGCCGGAGGGCCTCGCGGGTCAGCCCTGCGCGTCCGACGCCGGCCCCGACGACGGCGACTACGGCGTGCT
Source organism: uncultured Actinomycetota bacterium (assembly GCA_963723975.1). Taxonomy (GTDB): domain Bacteria; phylum Actinomycetota; class Actinomycetes; order JACCUZ01; family JACCUZ01; genus CAVRTI01. The sequence goes on along the minus strand of CAVRTI010000013.1, from coordinate 18,218 downwards.
GAAGGCGGGCTGCGAGCGCGCGGTGACCGAGGTCCTGGGCATGAGGTCGACGGTCGCACGGGCCGGACTGATCATCGGCCCGCACGAGAACGTCGGACGCCTGCCCTGGTGGCTGACCCGGATCGCCCGCGGCGGCGAGGTGCTGGCCCCGGGCGACCCCGATGTACCGATGCAGCTGGTCGACGCCCGCGACCTCGCGGCCTTCATGCTCGACGCCGGCCAGAACGGCACGGCGGGGACGTACAACGCCACCGCGCCGACCGGGAACACGACCATCGGCAGCTGGCTGGCCGGCTGCGTCGAGGTCACCGGCTCCGACGCCCGGCTGACCTGGGTCGACGACAAGGTCCTGCTCGACCACGAGGTCGGGCCGTGGACCGAGCTGCCGCTGTGGATGCCGTCCGGTCAGGGCGGTGATGCGGTATGGCAGGCCGACACCGAGCGCACCCGGGCGGCCGGGATGCGCAACCGGCCGGTGCGGGACACCGTCGCCGACACGTGGGCCTGGATGCAGGCCGCCGGCCAGCTGCCGCGATCAGCCGGACCGCGCGTACCTGGCCCAGCAGGGCATCGACCCGGAGAAGGAGCAGCGGATCCTCGCCGCCTGGCACCAGCGTTGACGGGCCCGGAACCCGGGTGCGCGCCGGCGTCCGCACCAGACACGATCGACGGATGACCGAGACGGACCCATTGCATGCGTACTACGAGCTGGGCGAGGAGGAAGCCCGGCTGGCCGAGCCCTTCGGCCAGGTGGAGTACCTGAGAACCCTTGACGTGCTCGACGAACACCTGCCGCCGGCACCGGCCGTGGTCGCGGACATCGGCGACGCCCGCCCCCTCGACCTCGCCGAGGCACGCCGGGTCGGGCGACCTGGAGCGGTCGTCCTGGCCGCCGCCATCTCCCGCTGGGCGCCACGTCTGCACGGCGTGCTCGTCGCCCGCCTCGACCTGCAGGTGCCGCAGCTGCTGCCGATGCTCGAGGACGTCGTCGAGGTGGACGGCCGGCTGCCGCCACTGTTCCCGGGCTCGTTCAATGGCCACACGCACCGCCCGGACGAGCTGCGCGCCGAGGCGTCCGACGCCGGTCTGGTGGTGGAGGACCTGCCCGGTCTCGAGGGCATGTCGTTTGCGCTGCCCGACCTCGAGGAGCGGATGGCTGACTCGGCTGCCCGCGCTGTCGTGCTCGGCAGCGCCCGCGCCCTGCAGCGGGTGCCCGAGCTGCTCGGTCTGTCGCCACACCTGCTCGTCGTGGCCCGGGTGCCCTAGATCGTTTGCGACGTTGGACGGGGCAACACGCCGGTGGCGACGGCGAGTCGCGGTCCCCAACGTCGCAAACGATCTTGAGTCACAGGTGCGCGAGCAGCACCTCGAGGTCGTCGGCGACCGCGCCGGGGTCGACCAGCGCCGCGAAGTGCCCGCCCGGGCGGTCGTCCGCCCGGCCCAGGACCGGCCAGCCGCGCAGCCCGGCGACCCGCGCCGCGCCGTCGTACGACGCGGTGAGGTGCAGGTAGCCGCACGGGGCGTCCGGCCAGTCCGGCGCGATCGGCAGCGGCTCGTCGAAGAAGCCGGCGTCGCGCGGCCGCAGCGACGCCACCAGCGCTGCCCGCACGGCGTCCTCCGGCACCAGCTCGCGCAGGCCGTCGTCGGTCCAGTCCGGGAACCGGCCGCCGGCCGCGAGCAGCGCGTCCAGCTCGTCGGCGAAGCCCGGGTCCTCGATCCGCAGCTGCTCGCGGCGGCTCGCGGGCCGGCTCGGGGGGAGCCCGGCGTCCACGAACAGGTACCCGCGGACCGGGGACCGGGCCGCTCGTCGGGCGGCGCCGAGAAGCGGCAGCAGGTAGCCCGCGCCGGAGTGGCCGACCAGGACGACCGGCCCTCCGTCGGCCGCATCCCGGACCTGCAGTGCCGCGCGGGCGACGAAGCGGGAGGCGTACGGCGGCGTGTCGTCGTCCTGCACGTCGACCACGACCACGTCGTGCCCGCGGTGGCGCAGCACACCCGGCAGCCCTCCCCAGACGGCCGGGCCGGTCAGCGGGCTGTGCACGAGCGCCATCGTCGTGCTCGGCCCGCGCGTGGTCGGGGTCACGACCGCCAGCCTGCCCTAGGCTCGCGCACCATGAGCACCCGCGACGAGCTCCTCCGGCAGATCACCGACAAGGCGGTCGTGCACGGCAAGGTGGTCCTCTCGTCCGGACGGGAGGCCGACTACTACGTCGACCTGCGCCGGATCACTCTCGACGCGACCGCAGCGCCGCTGGTCGGACAGGTGATGCTCGACCTCACCGACGACCTCGACTTCGACGCCGTCGGGGGCCTCACCCTGGGCGCCGACCCGGTCGCGGCGGCGATGCTGCACGCCGCCGCCGCCCGCGGCCGCCGGCTGGACGCCTTCGTCGTCCGCAAGGAGGGCAAGGCGCACGGCCTGCAGCGGCGGATCGAGGGCCCGGACGTCGCCGGGCGCCGGGTGCTCGCGGTCGAGGACACCTCGACCACGGGCGGCTCGGTGCTCACGGCGGTGGCCGCCCTGCGTGAGGCCGGGGCCGACGTGGTCGGCGTCGCCGTCATCGTCGAGCGCGGCGCGGCCGGCAAGGTCGAGGCCGAGGGGCTCACCTACCGGGCCGCCTACCAGCTCGGCGATCTCGGGCTGGACTGAGTTGGCCGACCTCGCGCCGCTGCTGCCGTGGGTCTTCGGCATCGGGGTGGTGGCCGTCCTGGTGGGCGGGTTCGTGCTGGAGCGCAAGCGGCGCGAGCGGATGATGCAGTTCGCCCTGAAGCGGGGGTGGGCGTACGTCGGCGAGAATCCGGGGCTGGTCGACCACTGGCCCGGGGAGCCGTTCGGTCGCGGCGACAACCGGCGGGCCCGCAACGTGATGACCGGAACCGAGTCGGGCCGCCCGTTCACCGCGTTCGACTACTCGTACGACACGCACAGCACCGACTCGAAGGGGCACCGGAGCACGACCACACATCGCTGGTCGGTCTGCGTCGTCCCGATGCCGGGTTGGCTGGGCACCGTGCAGGTCGAGCCGGAGTCGGCGCTGGACCGGGTCGCCGGTGCGGTCGGCCTGATGACCGACATCGAGCTGGAGAGCGAGGCGTTCAACCGCCGGTTCCGGGTCAGCGCGGACGACCCCAAGCTCGCCAGCGACATCCTGACCCCGCGCACCATGCAGTACCTGCTCTCCGTCCCGGCCGAGGGCTGGCGCACCTGCGGGTCGGACCTGGTGGGCTTCGCGCAGGGCCGGCTCGACCCGGCGGAGGTGGTGCGCACCTGCTCGGTGCTCGGCCGGGTCCGGGACGGCATCCCGAGCTTCGTGTGGAAGGACGCGGGTGGCTCCGGGAGTGGCTACAGTCCGGGGTCATGACCGCGCTCTGGATCATCCTCGGGCTGGTCGTGCTGCTCGCCGTGTTCGTCGCGGTGTCCTACAACCGCTTCGTCTCGCAACGCAACCTGGTGCAGGAGTCCTGGCGCCAGATCGATGTCGAGCTCAAGCGGCGGCACGACCTGATCCCCAACCTCGTCGAGACCGTCAAGGGCTACGCGACCCACGAGCGTGAGGTCTTCGACGCCGTCACCCGGGCGCGGGCCGCGGCGGCCTCACCCGGGTCCTCGCCGGCCCAGCAGGCGCAGCAGGAGGGCGTGCTGGGACAGATGCTGGGGCGGCTGTTCGCCGTCGCCGAGGCCTACCCGGACCTCAAGGCGAGCACCAACTTCCTCGAGCTCCAGCGTGACCTGACCGAGACCGAGGACCGGATCGCGGCCGGTCGGCGGTTCTACAACGCGAACGTGCGCGCCCTCAACACCCGGGTCGAGTCGTTCCCGTCGAACCTGGTGGCGGGCGCGTTCGGCTTCCACAAGGAGGAGTACTTCGAGGTCGAGGACGAGGCGGTGCGCTCGGCGCCCGCCGTCGACTTCGGCTGACGGGGCTCAGTCCTCGGAAGCAGTCCGGTCGCGGACGACCTGCTCGCGCTCGCTGCTCTCGTCGGACCCCGGGCCCCGGTTCCGCGACCGGGCCCTGAGCAGCTCGACGACGATCGGCATCACCGACACCAGCACGATCGCGAGCAAGATGATCTCGATGTTGTTGTGCACGAAGTCGATCTGACCGAGGAAGTAGCCCGAGCATCGTCACCCCGACGCCCCAGAGAACTCCGCCGATGACGTTGTAGGCGACGAAGGTTCGGTAGTGCATCCTGCTGACGCCTGCGACCACCGGAGCGAAGGTGCGCACGATCGGCACGAACCGGGCCAGGATGATCGCCCGGCCGCCGTACCGCTCGAAGAAGCCGTACGCCTTCTCGACGTACTCGGGCCTGAACAGGCGAGAGTCCGGCCGCTGGAACACCTTGGGCCCGGCCTTCTTGCCGATGACGTAACCGACCTGGTCACCGGCGATCGCGGCAACGACGATGAGCGGTACCACCACCGCGAGCGGCGGCAGCAGGTCGGTGGTGGCAATGAGCAGACCGGCGGTGAACAGCAGCGAGTCGCCCGGCAGGAAGAACCCGATCAGCAGCCCGGACTCGGCGAAGACCACGATCAGCATGCCGATGAGACCAAAGGTGCGGATCAGGTGGTCGGGGTCGAGCCAGGTCGGGCCGAGCGCGGTGACGGACACCGTCCGAGGCTACCCATGCACCGGGGGACTTACCGCCGCCGGACCGTGAAGGTCTCGGTCTGCCCGACCGGCCCCTGCTTGCGGACCTTCCCGTTCACGACAAACCGGACCGCCCGCGGCCGGCCGTTGACCACCTCGAGGACCTTCTGGTCGAAGGAGGCCTTCGCGCCGGACGTGAAGAGCTTCGAGACCAGGGTGCTGCCCCCGGGCACCCGCACCGTGATGTACGCCGGGTAGCGCACGGTGAACGCCAGCGTCGGTGGCCGGGCCCGGGTCGAGGCGGACGCCGACGGAGACGGCGGCGGTACCGCCGAGCTCGACGAGGGTGCGGGGGTGGGTGTGCTGGTCGCCGTCGGGCTCCCGGTGCCGTCAGCTGCCGTACCGACCTCGTTCTCGCCGTCGTCGCCGCGGAGCAGCCACCAGCTCCCGGCCAGCAGGACGACGACCGAGGCCACCGCGAGGCGCACCCAGAAGCCCCGGTCCGGTTCTGGGGCCCCGGAGCCGGGCACCGTGTGTCGACCCACGTTCGCGACGCTACTGCCTGCTCGCCTCCCGACGGCGGACCCAGCCGACGACACCCGCCACCAGCGAACCGACGACGAAGAATCCGGCGACGGCGTACGAGGCGTGCCGCAGTGCCGGCTGCGACGCGGCGAGGTGCCCGAGCACCGTGAGCCCGACCGCCCAGAACAGCGCGCCGACGACGTTGGCGGACAGGAAGCGGCGGTACGGCATCCGGCTGGTCCCGGCGAGCACCGGGGTGAAGGTGCGCACCCACGGGATCCACCGCGCCACGACCACCGCCCACCAGCCCCATCGCCGGTAGAAGCTCTCGGCACGCTGCAGGTGCCGCGCGTCCAGCCGCTCGCTGGCGACCCGGCGCTCCAGCCAGCCCCGGCCGAGCCGGGCGCCGAACGAGTAGCCGACCGAGTCGCCCGGCCACCGCGGCCACGAACGCGCCGCCGGCGAGCAGGGGCAGCGAGACGCCGGAGCCGGGCTCGGCTGAGATCAGACCGGCACCGAAGAGGATCGTGTCGCCGGGCAGGAAGAACCCGACGAGCAGCCCGGACTCCACGAAGACGAAGCCGAACACGACGGCGTACACCGCGGCGGCTGTGAGCGCACCGAGGTCGGGTGAGAAGTCCGGGAGGGCGTCGAGCACCGTGGCCACCCGCCGAAGCCTAGGGTTGGCCAGGTGCAGGAGCCCGGCGCCGAGGAGGTCGGCGTCGGTCCGTGGCCCGGCAGCTGGCCTGACGACCCGCGCTACGACCCCGAGCTGCTCGAGCACGGCGACCGGCGCAACGTCGTCGACCGCTACCGCTACTGGCGCCGCGAGGCCGTCGTCGCCGATCTCGACCTGCGCCGTCACGAGTTCCACGTCGCGATCGAGAACTGGCAGCACGACTTCAACATCGGCTCGGTCGTCCGCACCGCGAACGCGTTCCTGGCCCGCGAGGTGCACATCATCGGCCGGCGCCGCTGGAACCGGCGCGGTGCGATGGTGACCGACCGCTACCAGCACGTCCGCCACCACGAGGACCTGCCGGCCTTCGCGTCGTGGGCGGCAGCGGAGCGGCTGCCGGTCGTCGGGGTCGACAACCTGCCCGGTGCGGTGCCGCTGGAGGCGACCCGGCTGCCGCGGGCCTGCGTGCTGCTCCTCGGCCAGGAGGGCCCGGGACTCTCGGCCGAGGCGCGGGCAGACGGTCTCGGCCGTCGTGTCGGTGGCCCAGTTCGGGTCGACCCGCTCGATCAACGCCGGCGCAGCCGCCGCCGTCGCGATGCACACCTGGGTCCGCCAGCACGTCGAGGGCCACCCCCTCTGATCCTGGGCACTGTCTCGACGGTGAGGGAAACGGGTCGCCTGCCCGGAGTCGGGAACCCTAGGGTCCGGGGCATGGACGACGCCGCGCTGCTCGAGGTCTTCGACGCCCAGATCCGCCGCGCCGGCGAGGAGCCGCCCGGGTTCCGGCTCGAGCGGCTCGACGACCCGGCACCGATGCTGCGGATCACCCCGACGAGCGACGACGCTGCCTGGGGCGGCGGGGTCTTCTGGAGCGACCTCGACGCGTCGAACGCCGACGCCGCGATCGCCGCTGCCGTCGCGTGGTTCGCCCCCCGGGGGCGCGAGTTCGAGTGGAAGCACTACGCCTACGACCGTCCTGGCGACCTCCCGGCCCGGCTGCGCGCAGCCGGGTTCGAGCCGGACGAGGAGGAGGCCCTGGTCGTCGGCGAGGTGGCTCTCGTGCGCGAGCGGCTGGCCGCAGCGGCCGACCCGGCCGGCATCACCGTGCGCCGGCTGCGCGAGGACGCCGAGGGCGCCGCCGCCGACTGGCGGGGCATCAACGACCTGCACCTCGCCGTCTGGGGCGAGGACGGCACCGACATGAACCGGGCCATCGCTGCCGCCATCGCCGCCGACCCGCGGGGCACCTCGATGTGGCTCGCGGTCGCCGACGACGGCACCGTCACCTGCGCGGCCCGGGCGAACTTCCACGAGGGCACCGACTTCGCGTCGCTGTGGGGCGGCAGCACCCTGGCGGAGTACCGCGGCCGCGGCATCTACAAGGCGCTGGTCTCGCGCTCGGGCCGACGAAGCGGCCGAACGCGGTTACCGCTACCTGCAGGTCGACGCGTCCCCCGACAGCCGACCCATCCTCGAGCGGCTCGGCCTGCGCACCCTCACCACCACAACACCGTGGAACTGGCGGCCGTAGCCTCGTCCCCATGGCTGAGCGGGTGGTGGTGGTCGGGGCGGACGCGGCAGGCATGTCGGCGGCATCGCAGGCCCTCCGGCTGGGACGCCGGCACGGCCGGGATCTCGACGTGGTGGCCCTCGAGCGCGGCACCCACACGTCGTACTCCGCCTGCGGCATCCCCTACTGGGTCGGCGGCGACGTCGGGTCGGTCGACGACCTGATCGCCCGTACGCCGGCGCAGCACCGCGCCAACGGCATCGACCTGCGGCTCCGGTCCGAGGTGATGGCGCTCGACGTCGACCGGCGCGAGGTGGAGGTCCGCGACCACGAGGACGGTGCGACCTACCGGCTGGGCTTCGACCAGCTCGTGGTCGCCACCGGCGCCCGGCCGCGGCGGCCGGAGGTGCCCTGCGTGGACTCCACCGGCATCCACGGCGTGCAGACCCTGGACGACGGCGAGGCTCTGCTGACCCACCTGAGCAGCGTGCTGGGACGGGCGCCGCGCCGGGCGGTCGTCGTGGGCGGCGGCTACATCGGGATCGAGATGGCCGAGGCGATGGTCAACCGCGGCCTGGACGTCACGGTGCTGACCAGGTCGGCCGAGCCGATGGCCACCCTCGACCCGGACATGGGCCGGCTGGTGCACGCCGCGATGGAGCAGATGGGCATCGACGTCCGCACCGAGGTCCGGCTGGACGGCTTCGAGGCCGACGAGGCCGGGCAGGTCCGCGCCGTCGTGACCGGGGAGGGCGTCTTCGCCGCCGACCTCGTCGTGCTCGGCACCGGCGTCGGCCCGGAGACGACGCTGGCCCGGGAGGCCGGGCTGACCCTCGGTCGCTGGGGCGGGCTGGTCACCGACCTGCAGATGCGGGTCTTCGACGCCGAGGGCATCTGGGCCGCGGGGGACTGCGTCGAGTCGATCGACCTGGTGTCGGGCAACCGGGTGCACGTCGCGCTCGGCACGCACGCCAACAAGCAGGGCCGGGTGCTGGGCACCAACCTCGGCGGCGGGTACGCGACCTTCCCCGGCGTGGTCGGTACGGCGGTGAGCAAGGTCTGCGAGCTGGAGATCGCCCGCACCGGGCTGCGGGAGGCCGACTGCGACGCCGCCGGCTACCGGTGGCTGACCGTCACGGTCGAGTCGACCACTCGGGCCGGGTACTACCCCGGCGCCGCCCCGGTGACCGTGAAGCTGGTGGTCGAGCGCCGCACGGGGCGGCTGCTGGGCGGGCAGATCGTCGGCCGGGAGGGCGCCGCGAAGCGGATCGACGCGCTGGCCGTCGCGCTGTGGAACCAGATGACGGTCGAGGAGATCGCGATGCTCGACCTCGGCTACGCCCCGCCGTTCAGCCCGGTGTGGGACCCGGTGCTGATCGCCGCCCGCAAGGCTGCCGACGCCGTGCGCGATGGCTGAGACGGCGCTCCCGTCGTACCGCCTGCTCTGGTTGGATTGACGTCGAGACGCACCAACGCCCAGCTGTGATCGACCGACGGAGCCCGCCATGCCCATCGCCACCCCCGATGCCTACGCCGAGATGCTGGACCGCGCCAAGGCCGGTGCCTACGCCTACCCGGCGATCAACGTGACGTCGTCGCAGACGCTGACGGCCGCCCTCCAGGGGTTCGCCGAGGCCGGCAGCGACGGCATCGTGCAGGTCTCGACCGGCGGTGCCGAGTACCTCTCCGGTTCGACCATCAAGGACATGGTGCTCGGCGCCGAGGCGCTGGCGGAGTATGCGCACCACGTCGCGAAGGCCTACCCGGTGCAGATCGCGCTGCACACCGATCACTGCCCCAAGGACAAGCTCGACGGCTACATGCGACCGCTCATCGACATCTCCGCGCAGCGGGTGGCCAAGGGACGGGAGCCGCTGTTCCAGTCGCACATGTGGGACGGCTCGGCGGTCGAGCTCGAGGAGAACCTGCTGATCGCCCGCGAGCTGCTCGAGAAGTGCGCCGCCGCGAAGATCGTGATGGAGCTGGAGATCGGCGTGGTCGGTGGCGAGGAGGACGGCGTCGCCAACGAGATCAACGACAAGCTCTACACGACCCCGGGCGACGCGCTGCGCACCGTCGAGGTGCTCGGCGCTCCGGGCGAGGTCGGTCGCTACATCCTCGCCGCGACGTTCGGCAACGTGCACGGCGTCTACAAGCCGGGCAACGTCAAGCTCAAGCCGTCGATCCTCAAGGACATCCAGGACGAGGTCGGCGCCAAGCTCGGCACCGAGAAGCCGTTCGACCTGGTCTTCCACGGCGGCTCCGGCTCCGAGCTGGCGGAGATCCGGGAGACACTCGACTATGGCGTGGTGAAGATGAACGTCGACACCGACACCCAGTACGCCTACACGCGGCCGGTCGTCGACCACATGTTCACCCACTACTCGGGCGTGCTCAAGGTCGACGGCGAGGTCGGCAACAAGAAGCAGTACGACCCGCGCGCGTGGGGCAAGGCCGCTGAGGCGGGCATGGCGGCCCGGGTCGTCGAGGCCTGCGAGGACCTGCGGTCAGCCGGCACCTCGGTCGGCAAGTAGCCGGAGGTCAGGCCAGCGCACGTAGCGCTGAGACCTCACGCGGCTGCCACGACCTCGAGCCAGGGCAGGAAGGTGTCGGCGGCCATCGGGCGAGCCATCCAGTAGCCCTGGGCGGAGTCGCACCCCAGCTCCTGCAGCTGCCGCCAGGTCTGCTCGTCCTCGACGCCCTCGGCCACGACCTGCCGCCCGAGCCGGTGCCCGAGGTCGACGATCGCTGCCACGATCGCCCATGAGTCAGCGGTCTGTTGTCCCGGCATGAGGAAGGACCGGTCGATCTTGATCTCCGACACCGGGAGCCGCTGGAGGTAGGCGAGCGAGGAGTAGCCGGTCCCCAGGTCGTCGATGGACAGGTGAAGGCCGAGGGAACGCAGACGCCCCAGTGCCTCGATCGCCCGCTCGGGGTCGGCCATCAGGCTGGACTCGGTGATCTCCAGCGTCACTGCCGAGGCCGGGACCTCCACCGCCGCCAGCGCGCGGGCCACCTCGTCGACGAACGACGGCTCGGCCAGGCAGCGCGGGGAGATGTTCACCGCGACGCCGAGCGGCCACCCGGCACCCCGCCACGCCTCGCAGGCGGCCAGCGACTCGCGCAGCACCCAGTAGGTCAGCGGAGTGATCAGCCCGCTGTGCTCAGCCACCGGGATGAAGTCGTCGGGCCCGATGAACCCCCGCTCCGGATGCACCCAGCGCACCAGTGCTTCGGCTCCCAGCACCGCGCCGTCGTGCAGCCGCACCTTCGGCTGCACGTGGATCGCCAGCTGTCCGTGGGTGATGGCGTCCTTGAGGTCGGTCAGCAGCGTCAACCTGGCCGGACTGACGACCTCCAGCTCGCGCCGGTACATCTCCACCCCGGTCCGTCGCTCCTTGGCGGCGTACATCGCGATGTCGGCGTGGCGGAGGACGTCCCGCGAGCTGATGCCCGCACCGGAGGAGGCCACGCCGATGCTGGCCTCGACGGTCACCCGGAGCTCGTCGAGCTCGAAGGCCAGCGAGAACGCGTGCCGGACCAGCGACACCACCGACTCCGCCGAGGCGCGGTCAACCGACTCGATCACGACGGCGAACTCGTCGCCGCCCAACCGTGCGACGAGTGCGTCGGTCGGCAGGCTGCGCAGCAGCCGGTCGGCGACCATCCGGAGAAGCGCGTCCCCGGTGTCGTGCCCCAGCGTGTCGTTGATCTCCTTGAAGCGGTCGAGGTCGAGCAGGACGGCCACCGACGGCCGGTCCGCGGCCAGGTGGTCCGCCAGCCGCTGTTCGACGAAGCGCCGGTTGGGCAGCCCGGTCAGCTCGTCGTGCATCGATCGCCGCAGCTGCTCCTCCGCGTGTTCGCGGATGAGGTCGGCGCGACGCGCGTTGCGCAGCGTCACGCTCAGGTGGTTGCCCAGCGCCTGCAGCTTCTGGAGGTCGCTCGAGGTGAACTCCTCGGCGTCGCCGAGCTTGCTGCCGACCAGCAACGTGCCCAGCGCGCCGTCGTCGCCGGGCAGGTTCATGGCCACGGCGTCCCGAAGGCCGGCTTCGGCCATCGCTGCGGCCAGGGCCCGGTCGTGCAGTCGTCGGGGCACGAGCAACGGCTCGTCGACGAGCCATGGCGCCAGCCGACTGGCGTACGTCGGGCCGGCCGGCTCCGTGACGCCGTCCTGGTAGCGCGCGACCCATCGTCGTGACCGGCCGGCGAACTGCTCGGTCAGCACGACCTCGACGACTCCGGCCATCAGGGCTTCGTTCATCCAGGCGGCGGCGGCCGTGACCGCTGTGTCGAGGTCGAGCTGGCTGCCCATGTCACCGGTGAACTGCCCCAGCTGGTCCACGGCCTCGGTACGCCGTCGCAGGGCGTTGTGGGACCGCTGAGCGAAGAGCACCACGGCGACCACGACGCCCACCGTCCACACGGCTCGCCAGTCGACGGTGATGACATAGACGATGACGAGTGCGGCACTCGCGTTGACCAACGAGACGACCGGGTTCGCCTCGGCCAGCAGTTCGCGCACCCGCAGCGCCCGGCCGGCGTCGAGGCTCATGGCAGCGGCGATGAAGGAGGTGCCGAGCAGCTCGATGAGGACCGCGACCGTGCCCGCTGCCAACCAGGTCACCGGACCCAGGCCGGATGCCTCACCGGCGACGAGGTGCCAGACCGAGACGGCGACGACGGCCTCGAACCAGTACATGGCGATGTTGAAGACGAGCTTGATCGGGCTGCGCCGGTTGCGCCACGCCAGCGGGAGGGCTGCGCCGATGACGCGGACGAGGACGTACTGCACCGGGGTGAGGAAGAAGAGGGCTGCGACCACGGGGATCTCGCTGAGGGTCACCGTGTACGCCGTGCGACCGCTGGGCACGTGAACGACGGCCAGCTCGGCGCTGGCGAATCCCGCAACGAACACCAGCATGAGCAGCATCGCCGAGAACGGCGCGGGCAACGTGGTGCGAGTCGGCAGACCGGCTACCACCAGCGTCTGCATGGTCAGGCTGACGGCCGCGATCAGGGTGATGAGCAGCAGGAGCCGGGCAGCGGGACGGAGCCCGGCCGCGAGGCTGCGGGCTCCGTCGCCATCGGTCGCGGCCCCAGGGGTCACGGCTCGTCCCAGCCAGCAGACGTCCATGACTTCCCGGTCCACGACTTCCCGGTCCAGGTGTCGCCGGTCCAGCCGTCACTGGTCCACGACTTCCCGGTCCACGACTTCCCGGTCCACGACTTCCCCGACCAGGTGGTTGCGGTCCACGACTTCCCGGACCACGAGTTCCCGGTCCACGACTTCCCGGTCCACGACTTCCCGGTCCAGGTGCCTGCGCACCAGCAGGTGCCGGTCCATTCGCCGCCGGCCCAGAAGCCCCCGGTCCAGGCGGTGCCGGCTGCGCTGGCGGGAGCCCACTTCTTGGCGCTGAAGGTGCCGAGAACGTGCATCTCGCCGGTGAGCTCGACCCCGTTGTCGGACACGTGCTGGGTCCCGCGGGCCTTCTCCATCGAGCCGAGCCCGGTGGACGGGGACCAGGTCTGGCTGGTCGTCGGGGTCGATCCGAGGTAGGCCCGGTAGACGTCGAGCTCGCCGGTACCGCGGCCGGCAGCGTCCGCCGCGGGCATCGCCTCGGCCGAGCCACGCAGCAGGGCCTTCACCTGGTCGGGACGCAGGGTGGGACGGCTCTGCAGCAGCAGCGCCACCGCGCCCGACACCACGGCAGCCGCCTGCGAGGAGCCGCTGCCCTTGAAGTACCGGTCGCCCACCCTGGCGTCGGGGTGCGCCTCGTCGAGGTAGGAGCCGGGGGTGCGCAGCGACTTGATCGAGCGGCCGGGCGCGACCAGGTCCACCCGCCGGGCGGCGTCACCCCGGCTGCTGAACGCCGGGACGAGGTCGTCGGAGGCGCCGACGGTTCCCCGGGTGTCCGCGGCACCCACCGCGAGCACGTAGGGGTCGTACGCCGGGTTGTTCAGCCGGGGCTGGTCGGTGCCGCTGTTGCCGCCGGCGACCACCACGACGATGCCGGCCCGCCAGGCGTTCTCGACGGCGTGGGTCAACGGGTCGACCCGGTAGTCCTGCACGCCGTCGGTCCCGTAGGACAGGTTCAGCACCCGGATCGGGTTGGCCGGGTCGTCGTTGCGGTGCGCCACGACCCAGTCGACCGCGGCGACGACCTGCGAGACGTCGACGGCGCCCTCGGTGGTGGCGACCTTGAGGCTGGTCAGCCGGGCACCGGGGGCGATGCCCTGGAACTCCCCGCTGGACAGCAGCGACGACGGGTCGCGACCGGCGATGATGCCGGCCATGTGTGTCCCGTGGCCGAAGGTGTCGAGGTACTGGTGATCGGCGGACTGGCTCTCGAAGGAGAGGTCCGGGCCGTTCACGACGTTGCCGGACGTCAGGCCCGCGACGGGGACGACGCCGGTGTCGACCAGCGCCACCCCGACACCCTTGCCGGTGACGCCGCGGCTGTACATCCGGTCGGCGCCGATGACCGCGGCGACGTGGTCCAGGTCGGTGACACCCTCGTCGGTGATCCAGCCGGTCGGGCCGAGCAGGCTCTGCGTCGTGCTGCTCAGCAGCGTGGTGACGGTGCCGGTCACCGCGCCGACGGTGCCGACCAGGTCCCCGATCAGCCCGGCCTGCGCCGGAGCGGCGCTGCCGGCGCACATGGCCACCGAGAGGACCGAGGCGGTCGCGACCGAGGTGACGCTCCGGGCGACACTGCGCCGACGTGACATCGAGCCCCCTCCAGGACGGCCGTCCCAGGATGGGTCGGCGTCTGCTTCTGTGATCGGCCCAAGGATCGCTGTTGTTACAACAAGTCATCAAGTGATTACCAAAAGTTACTCCGGATGGGTGACGGGTGCGCGGGGTGGGAGGATCTGCGGGTGACCCACCAGAACCTGCTCGGCGAGCCGCCGGCCACCCGACTGCCGGACGAGCCCGGGCCGCGGGAGGCACTGGTCGCCGGGGCGGACGCCGCCGAGGTCGCCGCCGACCACCCGACGTCCTGCCTGGCCTGGGCGGTGCTCGCCGAGACCGCGCTGGCCGACGGGCGCACCGTCGAGGGCTACGCCTATGCACGCACCGGCTACCACCGCGGGCTGGATGTCCTGCGGCGCAGCGGCTGGAAGGGAGCCGGCCCGGTCCCCTGGGAGCACGAGCCGAACCGCGGCTTCCTGCGCGCCCTGCACGCCCTCGGCCAGGCGGCGGCGGCGATCGGGGAGAACGACGAGGCGGCCCGCTGCGCCCAGTTCCTGCAGGACAGCAGCCCGACCGCCGCCCGCGAGCTGGGCTGACCGCCGAGCCCGCGGCGAGGCCGTAGCGTGCCGGCATGGCCAGTCGCACCGGAGTCACCGTGCTCGGCAGCGCCAACGTCGACCTCACCCTCGGCGTCACCGACCTCCCGGCCGCCGGCCAGACCCTGCTTGCCACCGGTCGCTCGGGCGGGCCCGGCGGCAAGGGGCTGAACCAGGCGGTGGCCGCCGCCCGGGCCGGGGCGCTCACCCGCTTCGTCGGCGCGGTCGGCCCGGACGCCGAGGGCACCGAGCTGATGCAGGTCCTGGCCGCCGAGGGCATCGAGCCCCTGGTCCGGACGACCAGCGCGCGCACCGGACTGGCCGTGGTGATGGTCGACGCGACCGGTGAGAACGCCATCGTCGTCGCGCCGGGTGCGAACGCCGAGCTGCTCGGGCTGCGAGCGCCCGAGCTGGCTTCGGTCACCGCCGCACAGGTCCTGCTGATGCAGCTCGAGGTTCCGCTGCGGACCGTGACCGACGCCGCGCAAGCGGCCAGGGAGTCCGGCACGCTGGTCGTCCTCAACGCCGCGCCGCAGGTGGCGCTGGACCCGTCGCTCACCGACTGCGTCGACCTCCTGGTCGTGAACGAGGGTGAGGCTCGGGCGCTCGCGGCCGATCCCCGGGGCGGTGCCGCGGACCCGAGTGAGGCACCCGAGGACGTCGCCGACCGGCTGCTGCGCCGGGTGCCGGCCGTCGTGGTCACTCTCGGCCCGCGGGGCGCGCTCTACCGGGACCGGGAGGGCGCTGCGCACCTCGAGCCCGGCAGGCAGGTCGTGGTCGCGGACACGACCGGCGCTGGTGACTCCTTCGCCGGATACCTGTGCGCGTCGCTGGCCGGCGGGGCCCCGGTCGCGACCGCGCTGGCCCGGGCCAACGCTGCCGCTGCACTCTGCGTGCAGCGCCCGGGGGCCGTGCCGGCGGTTCCGCGCCGTTCGGAGGTCGACGCCGCGACCGCCCGGTGAGGCGCGGCCGTCAGGAGCCCAGCGGCACGCTGGCGCCGGTGTGGTGCGAGTGCAGCGCGGCCGCGAACACCCGGTGCGACGCCAGCGCCTCGTGCGGAGTGGCAGTGCCGAACCGGTCGCCCAGCTCGCCGGCACGTTCGGCCAGGAACGCCGCCCACATCTGCAGCAGCGCGTCGGGGAAGCCGAACTCGAAGATGGCCCCGGTCACGGTGGGCCACACGCTGCGATGTCCGGGCTGCACCTCCGACCAGGCCTGCTCGCCGGCCACCATGCCGAACCGCTGCAGCACCTGCGGGCTGCGGGTGGAGAACCGCACTCCGCCGTCCATCCCGAGGGCCTCGAAGTACCAGGTGTTGCTCTGACCCGGCGCGATCCGCTTGGTCTCCCAGAGCATCGGGAAGCGACGGCCCGGCGCGTCGACGGACAGGGCCAGCAGCGCGTTGTCCCAGGTGTCGCACGGGACGGCGACGCCGTCCGGACCAGGCCGGGTGCGTACGACGTCGTCCAGCAGGGCGTACACCGTGCGCGGCTCCCAGCCGAGTCGCAGCGGGACGTGTGCGGCGTGCATGCCGAGGTCTCCCATCACCCCGATCTCGCCGCAGGTCGCGGCCCGCCGCTTCCAGTTGATGGGCTTGGCCCGGTCCAGGTCGGAGGAGTGCAGGAGACCGGACCGCACCTCGAGCACCTCACCGAGCAGACCGTCGCGGACCAGCTCGACCGCTCGCTGCGCGCCCGGGAAGAACGGCAGCTCGCTGGAGACGCGGACGAAGACCGGCGAGTTGTCGACCGCGGCCACGATGCGCTGCGCTGCCGCGAGGTCGATGCCGAACGGCTTCTCGCCGAGGAAGTCCTTGCCGGCCGCGACGGCGTCCAGGTAGAGGCCCTCGTGCAGGTCGTGAGGGACCGCGAGGTAGAGGACCTCGATGCTCGGGTCGTCGAGCAGCCGTCGGTAGTCGTCGGTCACGGTCGCGACCCCGGCCTGCCGCCACCAGTCCTGCACGCCGGGCGCGGGGTCGGCCAGCGCCACGACCTCGGGGCGCGCCGGATGGTCGACCAGCGCGTCCCACCGCCGGGTGAGCGCGAGCAGCTCCTTGCCCATCAGGCCGCCGCCCACGACGCCGATGCGGACCGGCGCGCTCACGCGGCGCCGAGCATCGCGGCCGCGGCATCCGTCGACGCGCCCTCGTGCAGCATCGCCATCAGCGCGCGGGTCAGCCCGGCCGGGTCGGCGTGCTGGATCACGTTGCGGCCGTAGACGATCCCGGCCGCACCCTGCTCCAGCACCGCAGCGGTCCGGCGCAGCAGCTCTGCGTCGCCGACCCGCCCGCCACCGCGCACGAGCACCGGGACCCGACCAGCTGCCTGCACGACGAGGTGGTAGTCGCTCACGTCGTCGGTGGGATCGGCCTTGATGATGTCCGCCCCGAGCTCCACCGCCTGGCGCACGAGCGGCACCACTTTCGAGGTCGCGCCGTCGGAGGTGTAGCCACCGGTGGCGGCGCCCTTCATCACCAGCGGCTCGACCATCAGCGGCATCCCGTACCGCTCGCAGTCGGCCTTGGCGGTGAGCACGTTGACCAGGCACGCCTCACGGACCTCGGGTCGCCCGGGCAGGTCGAAGAGGTTGACGACGACGCAAGCCGCGTCCAACCGCACGCCGGTCAGCGCGGGCTCCGGGATCAGCCGGCTGAACAGCAGGTCGGGCAGCGTCGGCCCGTAGACGTTGGCGACGTCGGTGCGCAGGACCAGGGCCGGGCGTGCCCGCCCGGGAATCTCCTGCAGCAGCCGCGCCTGGCCCTGGGTGAGCTGGATCGCGTCCGGTCCCGCGTCGGCCAGGACGCGGACGGCGGCGCCCAGGTCCTCGATGCCGGCGAGGAACGATCCCTCGCCGAAGAACCCGTGGTCGACGGCGATGTCGAAGCAGCGCCCGGACCGGGGGTCGAACAGCCGCGACATGCGGATGCGGACGTCGGACACGGGACCTCCTGGTGCGCGGGGCGAGTCGTTGACGAAGGCTACGACGTCCGCCTAGCGTTCCGCGCGACGGTCGACAGGCGGGTGAGAGGCGCTGGCGTTGCTCATCCTCGGCTCCAACCTCACGCAGGCCGCATCCTCCGACTCGCCGACCTCGTCCCCGGCGCTGTGCTGCGGGCGCTCGAGGTGGAGACGGCCCCGGGCGGCAAGCCGGTCAACGTCGCGCGGGCCGCGCTCGCCCTGGGCGCCCGGCCCACGCTGGTGGCCAACTGCCCGGGCGTCACCGGTGCCCGGCTCGCCGAGCAGCTGTCCGCCGCCGGGCTCGACGTGGTCGCCGTACCCACCGACGGGGAGCTGCGTGCAGCGACGATCGTGCTGGAGGCCTCCGGCCGCACGACCGTGATCAATGAGCCCGGCCCGTCGTTCGACGAAGCGACCACACAGGCGTTTCTCGCGGCGTTCGCCGAGACGCTGGCCGACCGGCGGCCCGCGGTCGTGGTCGCCTCCGGCAGTCTTCCCCCCGGTGCACCGGTGGGTCTGTACGCCGAGGTCGTGCGGCTGGCTTCGGCACGCGGGACCAGCACCGTGGTGGACGTGGGTGGGCCGGTGCTCGCGGCGGCGCTGACAGCCGGTCCTGCCCTGGTCAAGCCCAATCTGGCGGAGGCCGAGTCGGTCCTGAACTC
>CAVRTI010000012.1:0-55985 GCA_963723975.1 uncultured Actinomycetota bacterium | reverse complement strand
AGCTCTTGACTGCCTCGGCGGTCTTGGTCCCGATTTCGCTCGATCTCGACCCGTCGCCGCGCACGGTGCCCCGCGATGTCGAGCATCAGCCGGCTGCGGTCCCGGTCTGGTGCAGCACGGCGAGACGAGTGAGCTCCTGCAGCGCCTCGAGCACCTGACCCCCTCGCGGCCCGACGAGGTCGTCCAGTCGCCGCCACGATGGACGACGACGGCGCGGTCGCCCTCGACGTCCATGTCGATGTCGCCGTCGACGTCGGCGATGTCCAGCAGGCCCTCGAGGTAGTCGCGCTGCGATGTCGCCTTCCCGCTCGAGCCGGCGGCCCGACCTCGGCGTCCGGCTCGGGTCAGTCGGCGCCGCGGGATGGTCTGCCGCCGCCGCGGGGTCTCGACGTTGGTGGCGGGTCGGGGTCTCGGGCTACTCGGTCCTCGCGGATTTACTCCGGGGTCGTGCGGCGGTCGCGTCGGTCCGCGCTGGCCGGCCTCGCGTGTCCTGGGCGCGGCGGCGGCCTTCTTGCTCCTTGGGCTCCTTCGGCTGCTCGCGCTGGCCGCGCCGGTCGTGGGCCCGCGCGGCGCCGGCGGTCCCGCGGCGTCTTAGGTCCCGGTGCTGGGGCACCGGGCGCCTGCTGCCGGGCCGCCTTGGCGGCCTTGCGGCGCTCGAGCGCCTCGGCGGCCGGCGAGCCGGGCGACGGCATGCGCCGGATCACGTAGAACTGCTGGCCCATCGACCACACGTTGGTGGTCAGCCAGTAGAGCAGGACGCCGATCGGGAAGTTCACGCCGGAGACGGCGAACAAGAGCGGGAAGACGTAGAGCAGGATCTTCTGCTGCTGGGCGAACGGGTTGTCCATCGCGTCAGCCGGCATGTTCTTGCTCATCAGCTGCCGCTGGGTGAAGAACGTCGTGGCCGACATCAGCACGATGAGCACCGCCGTGACGACCTGGACGGTGCACCGCGTCGGCGCCGATGAACTTGTCCGAGATCCGCGCGCCGAAGATCTGGGCCGTGGCCGCCTGGCGGCCATCGTGTCGGTGAGGAAGCCCTTGCCCATCGCCGGGCTCCTTGCCCGATGCCGTTGAGCACGCGGAAGAGGGCGAAGAAGATCGGGGCCTGCAGCAGGATCGGCAGGCAGCTGGCGAGCGGGTTGGTCCCGTTTCCTTGTAGAGCTTCATCATCTCTTGTGCTGCTTCTGGCGCTCTCGGATCGGTCTTGCCCTTGTACTTGGCCTGGATCTTCTTGATCTCCGGCTGGAGGATCTGCAGGCCGCGCTGGGCCTTGATCTGCTTGACGAACAGCGGGATCAGGATGATCCGGATCACGATCACCAGGCCGACGATCGACGCGCCCCAGGCCCAGCCGCCGGCCGGGTCCCAGCCGATGGCGTTGAACACGTGTGGAACGCCACCATGACGAAGGCGACCGCGTTGTACAGCGGCTCCAGCAGGTGGACGGCGTCGATCGCCGGGGCATCACGGATCAGCTCCCTGGGGGGCGCGAGCGGCACGGTCGGTGCCCTGGCGCGGGGGGGAACGGGGTCGACGCCGCCGGGGTTCCACGGGTGGCAGCGCAGCAGCCGGCGCGCGGCGAGCCAGCTGCCGCGGACGGCGCCGTGGCGCGCGATCGCCTCGACGGCGTACGCGGAGCAGGAGGGGTAGAACCGGCAGCGCGGCCCGAGCAGCGGGCGACAGCAGCAGCTGGTAGCCCCGGATCGGGAGCACGAGCAGCCGGGCGAGCAGCCGGCTCACGACGGCACCGCCCGGCGCCAGGGCCCGGTCCAGCGCGCGGTCCAGGTCGGCGCCGAGGTGGCGCGCCGGCCGGCCGGGAGCAGCGCGGACCACCAGCCGGGTACCGGCGGGAAGCCGGTCCAGCCGGGCCCGGACCAGGTGCCGCAGCCGGCGGGCGCACCCGGTGCGGGTCACCGCGGGGCCGACCGCCCGGGAGACGACGAAGCCCGACCCGGGCGCCGGAACCGGCGCTCGGGTGGGGTCGCCGGCCGCCGCGTGCAGGACGAGCATGCCCGTCGGCGCGCGCCGCCCGGGCCGCGCGCACGGTCGTCGGTGAAGTCGGCGCGACGGCGCAGCCGGGCTGCGGCCGGGAGCACGTCGGTCAGGCCGAGAGCTTCGCGCGACCCTTGGGCGCCGGGCGGCGAGGATCGCGCGGCCGGCCCGGGTGCGCATGCGCAGCCGGAAGCCGTGCGTCTTGGCCCGCCGACGGTTGTTGGGCTGGAACGTGCGCTTGCTCACGGGGGCTCCCGGACTGGAGGGCGGTCGTGCGCGGCACCGACAGAGCGGGTGCCAGGGTCGGTGGCGGGTCGCGCACGGGTGATCGCGAGGCGACCCCGCTCGGTGCGGGCACGCCACAGCGGCCGTCGGCAACTCGACCGGGCAACGGTACGGGCGCGCCCGGCTCGCGGTCAAACGGAGCCGTCCGGCGGCGCCGGTCGGTCGACCGGCCATCGTCCCGGTCAGCCCGTCAGGGCGGTGGCGACACGCCGGCCGGCCGCTCGGGCCCGCGGAAAATAGTCCGCGGGTTGTGGACAACCGCTTGCTCGCGCGACACGTGGCCTCGTTAGTGTCTCGCGGGTCGCCGGGCCCTTCCCCACCCCGTCGCATCCCGGGTGCCCCGCAGCGGTCCGACCCCGGTGCGGGAGACCGGGGCAAACTCGGGGCAACCTGTGATGCACAGGCTGTGGACGACGCGTGTGGACGGCCAACGGGGAGTCCGACGTGTCGCGGCATGGCTCGAACTGAACACGGTGCGCTTCGCGCACCGCCGGAGGGACCAGCGCGTGACCGACGAGACCGGTGCCCCCACGACCCAGCTGGACAGCCCGCCACGCGAGGACCTCGGTGCCGCCGACGACCCGGGACCGAGCGGCGAGTCGGCCCAGGTCTGGGAACGGGCGCTCGGTGTCCTCGAGGACACCGTCACGCCCCAGCAGCGCGCGTTCATGCGGCTCAGCCGGCTGGACGGCGTCGTCGAGCGACACCGCGCTGATGGCCGTCCCGAACCATTCGCCAAGGACGTCCTCGAGGCCCGGCTCCGCCAGGTCATCACCGCCGCGCTGTCCGAGCAGTCGGTCGGGACCTGCGGCATCGCGGTCGTCGTCGACCCCAGCCTGGACGCGACCGCCGGCGTCGAGCCGACGGCCCGCCGGTCGTCGATCCAGGACGAGCAGCCCGGCTCCCAGGCCGACGACGGCGGGCCGGGCACAGCACCGGCGAGCAGCCCGACACCCCGGGCACCGGGCGCGAGCCCGGCGCCCGCCGGGAGAGCGAGCCCACCCGGCTCAACCCGAAGTACATCTTCGAGACCTTCGTCATCGGCTCGAGCAACCGGTTCGCCCACGCCGCCGCGGTCGCGGTGGCCGAGGCGCCGGCCAAGGCGTACAACCCGCTGTTCATCTACGGCGACTCGGGCCTGGGCAAGACCCACCTGCTGCACGCGATCGGGCACTACGCCAGGAGCCTGTACCCGGGGTGCGGGTGCGCTACGTGAGCTCCGAGGAGTTCACCAACGACTTCATCAACTCGCATCCGCGACGGCAAGGCCGACGGCTTCCGCCGGCGCTACCGCGACGTCGACGTCCTGCTGGTCGACGACATCCAGTTCCTGGAGAACAAGGAGCGGACCCAGGAGGAGTTCTTCCACACCTTCAACACGCTGCACAACGCCAACAAGCAGATCGTCATCTCCAGCGACCGCCCGCCCAAGCAGCTGTCGACGCTGGAGGACCGGCTGCGCAACCGGTTCGAGTGGGGCCTGATCACCGACGTCCAGCCGCCCGAGCTGGAGACCCGGATCGCGATCCTGCGCAAGAAGGCCGCCCAGGAGCGCCTGGCGGCTCCGCCGGACGTGCTCGAGTTCATCGCCAGCAAGATCTCGACCAACATCCGCGAGCTCGAGGGCGCGCTGATCCGGGTCACCGCCTTCGCCAGCCTGAACCGGCAGGGCGTCGACCTGGCGCTGGCCGAGATCGTGCTCAAGGACCTCATCCCGGACAACGGCCAGCCCGGAGATCACCGCGGCGACGATCATGGCGCAGACCGCGGCCTACTTCGGCCTGTCGATGGAGGACCTCTGCGGCACGTCCCGCTCCCGGGTGCTGGTCAACGCCCGGCAGATCGCGATGTACCTGTGCCGCGAGCTGACCGACCTGTCGCTGCCCAAGATCGGCCAGCAGTTCGGCGGCCGCGACCACACGACGGTGATGCACGCGGACCGGAAGATCCGCCAGCTGATGGCCGAGCGGCGCAGCGTCTACAACCAGGTCACCGAGCTGACCAACCGGATCAAGTCGCAGGCACGGGCCGGCTGACGTGCGGCACCCGCACGGTCCCTCGGTGGAGCTCACGTTCACACCATGGGGACAACCCTGTGGACAGCCCCGTGACCAGGACAGGGACATCATGTGGACGGCCGGGTCGGCGGCCGGTGGTGCACAGGTCACGGGGCGCCGTCCGCAGCCCCGTGCCCAGACTGTCCCCAGCCCCCTCTACGGTCTGACCTGGGACGATGCGGGATCTCCACAGTGTCCACCACCCCTGGTGCGACAACGACAGATACCTAGAGAGTTGGATCGGCACGACCATGGTCGAGAGTGCACCCGACTGGGGACGGACGGCCCAGTCGGAGGCGGTCACCGGTGAAGTTCCGGGTAGAGCGGGACGTGCTGGCCGAGGCGGTCGCCTGGGCGGCTCGCAGCCTGCCGGCGCGCCCCCCGGTGCCGGTGCTGGCCGGCCTGATGCTCGACGCCAGCGCTGAGCTGGGCGGCCGGTTGGTCCTGTCCAGCTTCGACTACGAGGTCTCGGCCCGGGTCGAGGTGCCCGCCGACATCAGCGAGCCGGGCGCCGCGCTGGTCAGTGGCCGGCTGCTGGCCGACATCTCTCGGAGCCTGCCGTCCCGGCCGGTCGAGATCACCACCGACGCGTCCAAGGTCGTCGTCACCTGCGGCTCGTCCCGCTTCACCTTGCTCACCCTGCCGGTGGAGGACTACCCGGCGCTGCCCGAGATGCCCGGTGCGTCCGGTTCGCTGCGCGGCGACGTGTTCGCCGCCGCGGTGGCCCAGGTCTCGGTGGCCGCCGGCCGCGACGACACGCTGCCGGTGCTCACCGGGGTCCGGCTCGAGATCGAGGCCGAGAAGATCACCATGGCCGCCACCGACCGCTACCGGCTCGCGGTGCGTGACCTGGCCTGGACACCCGAGCAGTCGGGGCTGTCGGCGATCGCCCTGGTCCCGGCTCGAACGCTGGCCGACACCGCGAAGTCGCTGGCGACCGCGGACAAGGTGACCGTCGCCCTGGCCGGCGGTGCCGGTGAGGGCCTGGTCGGGTTCGAGGGCTCCGGCCGCCGCACGACCTCCCGGCTGCTCGACGGCGAGTTCCCGAAGTACAAGTCGCTGCTGCCCGCCGAGTCCTCCAGCGTGGCGACCGTCGAGACCGCCGGCCTGGTCGAGTCGGTCCGCCGGGTGGCCCTGGTCGCCGAGCGCAACACCCCGATCCGGCTGAGCTTCTCCGGCGGCGAGGTCACCCTCGAGGCCGGCACCGGTGACGAGGCGCAGGCGTCCGAGTCGCTGGACGCCGTGCTGACCGGTGACGACATCTCGATCGCGTTCAACCCGGCGTACCTGCTGGACGGGCTCGGCGTCCTGGACGCGGCGTACGCCGAGCTGCGGTTCACCGCCTCCACCCGGCCGGCGGTGATCGCCGGCAAGGACAGCGCCGACTCGACCGCGGGTGACGACTACCGCTACCTGCTGATGCCGGTCCGGCTGTCGGGCTGACGTCGCATCACCTGTCCGGCTCGGGGCAGGCTCGCACCGGTACGGGGCTCACGACTGCGGAGGCACCAGCATGGAGATCGGACTCGTCGGCCTGGGTCGGATGGGTGGCAACATGCGCGAGCGGCTGCGCCGGGCCGGGCACACCGTCGTCGGCTACGACCCCAACCAGGACGTCAGCGACACCCCGACCCTCGAGGACATGGTCGAGCAGCTGCCCGCGCCCCGGGTGGTCTGGGTGATGGTCCCGGCGGGTGACATCACCCGGGCGACCATCGAGAAGCTGGAGGACCTGCTCGGCGAGGGGGACGTCGTGGTCGACGGCGGCAACTCGCGGTGGACCGACGACAAGGACCACGCCGCGATGCTCGGCGAACGCGGCATCGGCTTCGTCGACGCCGGTGTCTCCGGCGGGGTCTGGGGCCTGGACAACGGCTACGCCCTGATGGTCGGTGGCGACGCCGAGAACGTCGCCAAGGTCCAGACCGCGTTCGACGCGCTGAAGCCGGAGGGTGAGTCCGGCTTCGTGCACGCCGGCGCCGTCGGCGCCGGCCACTTCGCGAAGATGGTGCACAACGGCATCGAGTACGGCCTGATGCAGGCGTACGCCGAGGGCTACGAGCTGCTCGAGGCGGCCGCCGTGGTCGACGACGTGCCGGGCGTCATCAAGTCCTGGACGCAGGGAACGGTCATCCGGTCCTGGCTGCTGGACCTGTTGGTGCTGGCCCTCGAGCAGGACCCGAAGCTCGCCGAGATCCGCGGGTACGTCGACGACTCGGGCGAGGGCCGGTGGACCATCGAGGAGGCCATCAACCACGCGGTGCCCGCGCCGGTGATGACGGCCGCGCTGTTCGCCAGGTTCGCCTCCCGGCAGGACGACTCGCCGGCGATGAAGGCGGTGGCCGCGCTGCGCAACCAGTTCGGCGGGCACGCAGTGACCAAGATCGCCAAGGGCGAGGTCGAGAAGCCCGCCTGATGCCCGTCCACTGCGTCTCATGAGGGTCAGCCACCTGTCGCTGCGCGACTTCCGCTCCTACACCGAGGTCGAGCTGGACCTGGACCCGGGCGTGACCGCGTTCGTCGGGCCGAACGGTCAGGGCAAGACCAACCTGGTCGAGGCGGTCGGCTACCTCGCCACCCTGGGCTCGCACCGGGTCGCCCAGGACGCGCCGCTGGTCCGGCTCGGCGCAGAGCGCGCGGTGGTGCGCGGTCAGGTGGTGCGCGACGACCGCTCGTTGCTGCTCGAGATCGAGATCGCCCCCGGCCGGGCCAACCGGGCCCGACTCAACGGCTCACCGGTGCCGCGGCCACGCGAGGTCCTCGGCATCCTGCGCAGCGTCCTGTTCGCCCCGGAGGACCTCGCCCTGGTCAAGGGAGATCCCGCCGAACGGCGGCGGTTCCTCGACGACCTGCTCGTCCTGCGTGCCCCGCGGTACGCCGGCGTGCGCGCCGACTACGACCGGGTGCTCCGCCAACGCAACGCACTGCTCAAGTCCGGTGCCGGCCGGCGGGCCGACCAGGTCGACCTGCGGACCCTGGAGGTCTGGGACTCGCACCTGGCCACCGCCGGCGCCGAGCTGCTGGCGGGACGGATCGACCTGGTCGACCACCTGCGCCCGCTGGTCGACAAGGCGTACCAGGCCGTGGCCGAGACCGGATTCTCGGTCACCGGTCCGGCGGCCATCGACTACCGCAGCTCGCTGTTCGAGCGGCGCCGGCCCGACCGAGGTGCCGCCGCGGAACCGGATGCCGAGGACGTCCCCCTCGTGGCCGACCGGGACCTGCTGGCAGCCGCGATGCTCGAACGGATGGCGGTCGAGCGCAAGGCCGAGCTGGACCGCGGGGTGTCGCTGGTCGGTCCGCACCGCGACGAGCTGGTCCTCAAGCTCGGGCCGCTGCCGGCGAAGGGCTACGCCAGCCACGGCGAGTCCTGGTCGTTCGCGCTGGCGCTGCGGCTGGCGGCGTACGACCTGCTCCGGTCGGAGACCGACGCCGGCGGCGAACCCGTCCTGGTCCTGGACGACGTGTTCGCCGAGCTCGACGACCACCGCCGCGAGCGGCTGGCCTCGATCGCGTCCGGCGCCGAGCAGGTGCTGGTGACCGCCGCGGTGCCCGGCGACGTCCCGGAGGCGCTGACCGGCGCGCGGGTCGACGTGATGGGCGCCGAGGTCAGGCGAGTCCGATGATCCCCCCGCAGGAGCACCGGTGACCGAGGACGAGGCTCCCCGCCGTACCGGGCTCGAGGTCGCCCGCGAGGCACTGGCCAGCGCCCGGGCGGAGGCCCGCCGCCGGGGGCTCGCCCCCGGCAAGCCGCAGCCGCCGACCGACGGCGCCGACGGCACTCGCCGGCGCCGGCCGAGACGCACCGCCGAGCAACGCAGCGGCGCGCACCCCGACGAGCGGGACCCGCAGCTGCTCGGGTCCACCCTGGACCGGCTGGTGGCCGAGCGCGGCTGGCAGACCGACGCCGCGGTCGGCGGCGTGATGGGCCGGTGGGCCGCGATCGTCGGCCCGGAGATGGCCGGGCACGCGGTGCCGTCGGCGTTCGACGACGGCGAGCTGGTGGTGGCGGCCGACTCCACCGCCTGGGCCACCCAGATCCGGCTGCTCGCGCCCACCCTGCTGGCCCGGCTGGCCGACGAGCTCGGCGCCGGGGTGGTCACCTCGGTGACGGTGCGCGGGCCCTCGGCGCCGTCCTGGAAGCGCGGCCTGCTGTCGGTCCGCGGCCGGGGTCCGCGCGACACCTACGGCTGACCGGGCGGCGAGCCCGAGCCGCCACAGGGACGGTGCCGACCCCCCGTCTGCGTGGGGGGAGCCATCCCCACCCGGTTCCGGGCCGGAAAACCGTCCCCAGGGCCCCCTGGACGCCGGTTCTGACCTATCCGACGGGTAGGATGGAGGTTGCTGCGCGGGCGTCTCCCCGGCAGCCCTCTGCGTCAGCCCACCAGGCGGACCTGCGTGCGACGAAAGGTGCTCCGTGACCCAGCCGGCCCAGCCGACCGAGCCCGCCGAAACCATCCTCACAGCCGTCACCCCGTCCGGGTCGGAGGCTGCCGGAATGTCCGACCGCTCCTACGACGCCAGCGACATCCAGGTGCTCGAGGGGCTCGAGGCGGTCCGCAAGCGGCCCGGCATGTACATCGGGTCCACCGGTGAGCGGGGCCTGCACCACCTGGTCTACGAGGTGGTCGACAACTCGGTCGACGAGGCGCTGGCCGGTCACGCCGACCACATCGAGATCGTGCTGCTGCCCGAGGGCGGGGTCCGGGTC
Source organism: uncultured Actinomycetota bacterium (assembly GCA_963723975.1). GTDB lineage: Bacteria > Actinomycetota > Actinomycetes > JACCUZ01 > JACCUZ01 > CAVRTI01. Next base: position 46,937 of record CAVRTI010000012.1, on the reverse strand, counting down.
ACCGACAACGGCCGCGGCATCCCGGTGGACGACGTGGCCAGCGAAGGCCGTTCCGCGGTCGAGGTCGTGCTCACCGTGCTGCACGCCGGCGGCAAGTTCGGTGGCGGCGGCTACAAGGTCTCCGGTGGTCTGCACGGCGTCGGCGTCTCGGTGGTCAACGCGCTCTCGGCCACAGCTCGACGTCGAGATCCGCCGCGAGGGTCATGTCTGGACCCAGTCCTACGCCGTCGGTGTCCCCCAGGCGCCGCTGCACAAGGGTGGCCCGACCGACACCACCGGCACGACGATCACGTTCTGGGCGTCGCCGGACATCTTCGAGACCACCGACTACAGCTTCGAGACACTCTCCAACCGGCTGCGCGAGATGGCGTTCCTCAACCGCGGCCTGACGATCGTGCTGCGTGACGAACGGCCCGCCTCGGCCGAGGAGAGGGAGCACGACGAGGTCGACGAGACCACCCTGACCGAGGTGACCTACCGCTACGACGGCGGGCTGGTCGACTACGTCAACTTCCTCGGCGCGCGCAAGGACCCGGTGCACCGCACCGTCGTGTCCTTCGAGGCGGAGTCCGAGTACATCGACGGTGGCCTCTCGCTGGACGTCGCGATGCAGTGGAACACCGGCTTCACCGAGTCGGTGCACACCTTCGCGAACACCATCAACACCCACGAGGGCGGCACCCACGAGGAAGGCTTCCGGGCGGCGCTGACGACGCTGGTCAACAAGTTCGCCCGCGACTGGAACATCATCAAGGAGAAGGACGCCAACCTCACCGGCGACGATGTCCGCGAAGGCCTCACCGCGATCGTCAGCGTCAAGCTGGCCGAGCCGCAGTTCGAGGGCCAGACCAAGACCAAGCTCGGCAACACCGAGGCGAAGTCGTTCGTGCAGAAGGTCGTCAACGATCGGCTCGGCGAGTGGTTCGAGAAGAACCCGAGCGAGGGCAAGGACATCGCCCGCAAGGCCCAGGGTGCGGCAGTGGCCCGGATGGCGGCCCGCAAGGCCCGCGACGCCGCCCGCAGCCGGAAGGGGCTGCTCGGCGGCGGCAGCCTTCCGGGCAAGCTCGCCGACTGTCAGTCGACCAACCCCGAGGAGTGCGAGCTCTTCATCGTCGAGGGCGACTCGGCCGGCGGTCCGGCCAAGCAGGGCCGGGACCAGCGGACCCAGGCGATCCTGCCGATCCGCGGCAAGATCCTCAACGTCGAGCGGGCCCGGCTGGACCGCGTCCTGGGCAACCAGGAGGTGCAGGCGATCATCTCAGCGCTCGGCACCGGAATCCAGGGCGACGAGTTCGACCTGGCCCGGCTGCGCTACCACAAGGTGGTGCTGATGGCCGACGCGGACGTCGACGGCCAGCACATCCGGACCCTGCTGCTCACGCTGCTGTTCCGGTTCATGCCCGAGGTGGTCGAGCAGGGACATGTGTTCCTCGCCCAGCCGCCGCTGTACAAGCTGAAGTGGGCGCGGCCCGCCGATCCGGAGTACGCCTACTCCGACCGCGAACGGGACGCCCTCGTCGAGGCCGGCATGGCGGCCGGCAAGAAGCTGCTCAAGGACGACGGGGTGCAGCGCTACAAGGGTCTCGGCGAGATGAACAACGACGAGCTCTGGGACACCACGATGGACCCCGCCAAGCGGATCCTGCTGCAGGTCACCCTCGAGAACGCCGCCCTGGCCGACGTGCTCTTCACCGAGCTGATGGGCGAGGACGTCGAGAGCCGGCGCAAGTTCATCCAGCGCAACGCCAAGGACGTCCGGTTCCTGGACATCTGATGGCCACCCCGCCCGTTGAAGACTTTGGGTCCCGACGTACCACCTGTAGGAGAAGCGCCTCGTGACTGACACCACCGACGTCCCGCCGATCGACCACGGTCCCGGTGGCCGGATCGAGCCGGTCGACCTGCAGGTCGAGATGCAGCGTTCGTACCTCGACTATGCGATGTCGGTCATCGTGCAGAGGGCGCTCCCGGACGTGCGCGACGGTCTCAAGCCGGTGCACCGCCGGGTCCTCTACGCGATGTACGACGGCGGCTACCGGCCGGACCGCGGGTTCTCGAAGTGCTCCCGCGTCGTCGGCGACGTGATGGGTCAGTACCACCCGCACGGTGACACCGCGATCTACGACACGTTGGTGCGGCTGGGCCAGCCGTGGTCGCTGCGATACCCGTTGGTGCAGAGCCAGGGCAACTTCGGTTCGCCGGGCGACGACCGGCAGGCAGCCATGCGCTACACCGAGTGCCGGCTGGCGCCGTTGGCGATGGAGATGGTGCGTGAGATCGACCAGGACACGGTCGACTTCGCACCCAACTACGACGGCCGCCAGCAGGAGCCCACCGTCCTGCCGGCGCGGTTCCCCAACCTGCTGGTCAACGGTTCCGGCGGCATCGCGGTCGGCATGGCCACCAACATCCCGCCGCACAACCTGCGCGAGGTCGCGGCCGGGGTGATGTGGCACCTGGACAACCCTGGCGCATCGCACGAGGAGCTGCTCGCTGCCCTGCTCGAGCGCATCAAGGGCCCGGACTTCCCGACCAAGGGTCTGATCGTCGGGACCAACGGCATCCGGGACGCCTACACCACCGGACGCGGCTCGGTGACGATGCGTGCGGTCGTCGAGGTCGAGGAGGACAACCGGGGCCGGACCATCCTGGTCATCACCGAGCTGCCCTACCAGGTGAACCCGGACGCGCTGGCCCGCAAGATCGCCGAGCTCGCCGACAGCGGCAAGGTGCAGGGCATCGCCGACCTGCGCGACGACTCGTCCTCGCGCACCGGCATGCGACTGGTGGTCGTCCTGAAGCGCGACGCCGTGGCCAGCGTGGTGCGCAACAACCTCTACAAGCACACCCAGCTGCAGGACACCTTCGGCTGCAACATGCTTGCGCTGGTCGACGGCGTGCCGCGGACGCTGTCTCTGGACGCTTTCATCCGGCACTGGACGACGCACCAGATCGAGGTCATCGTCCGCCGCACGCGCTTCCTGCTGCGCCGGGCCGAGGAGCGCGCCCACATCCTGCGCGGCCTGCTCAAGGCGCTGGAGCGCATCGACGAGGTGATCGCCCTGATCCGGGCCAGCGCCTCGGCCGAAGAGGCGCGGGACGGCCTGATCGAGCTGCTCGAGATCGACGACGTGCAAGCCGGCGAGATCCTCAACATGCAGCTGCGCCGGCTTGCCGCCCTGGAGCGGCAGGAGATCCTGGACCGCTACGAGGAGTTCATGCGGGCGATCGAGGAGTACAACGCGATCCTTGCCTCTGAGGTGCGCCAGCGGCAGATCGTCCGCGACGAGCTGGCGGAGATCGTCGAGAAGTACGGCGACGAGAGGCGCACCCAGCTGGTGCCCTACGAGGGCGACATGTCCGCCGAGGACTTCATCCCGGAGGAAGACGTCGTCGTCACGATCACCCGGGGCGGCTACGCCAAGCGGACCCGCGCCGACCTCTACCGCGCGCAGCGTCGTGGCGGGAAGGGTGTCCGTGGTGCGCAGCTGCGCCAGGACGACCTGGTCGAGCACTTCTTCGTGACGACCACCCATCACTGGATCCTGTTCTTCACCAACAAGGGCCGGGTCTACCGGGCGAAGGCCTACCAGCTGCCCGACGCCGGCAGGGACGCGCGCGGTCAGCACGTCGCGAACCTGCTCGCGTTCCAGCCCGACGAGCAGATCGCCCAGATCATCGACCTCAAGGACTACGAGGTCGCGCCCTACCTGGTGCTCGCCACCAAGCGCGGCATGGTGAAGAAGACCCGCCTCACCGAGTACGACTCCAACCGCACCGGTGGCCTGATCGCCATCAACCTGCGCGAGGACGCGGAGGGCGACAGCGACGAGCTGATCGCGGCCCGGCTGGTGACCTCCGAGGACGACCTGCTTCTGGTCAGCCGCAAGGCGATGTCGGTGCGCTTCACGGCGACCGACGACGCGCTGCGGCCGATGGGCCGGGCCACCTCGGGTGTCACCGGCATGCGCTTCAAGCGTGACGACGAGCTGCTCGCCATGGAGGTAGCCGCGCCCGAGCACACGGTCTTCACGGTCACCGACGGCGGTTTCGCCAAGCGGACCGTCGTCGAGGACTACCGGCTGCAGGGCCGGGGCGGCTACGGCACCCAGGCGATGAAGTTCAGCGAGGCCCGCGGGTCCTTGGTGGGGGCCCTGGTCGTGGCCGAGGACGACGAGGTCTTCTCGATCAAGGCCAGCGGCGGGGTCACCCGGGTGTCCGTCGGTGAGGTCAATCCCACCGGACGTGTCACCATGGGGGTGCGGTTCATCTCGCTCGCCGACGATGACACCGTGGTGGCGATCGCTCGTAACGCCGAGCGGGCTGCTGCCGAGGACGGGCTGGACGAGGACCTGGTCGAGCAAGCGGCCGAGGACGCGGACGGCGCCAGCACGGCCGGAGACCCGGTAGCGCCCTCAGGTGACGACGAGGTGACCGAATAGTGAGCACGCCCGACCGCCCGGCGCGGGAGCAGTGGCGCGGCGGCCAGCCGACCGCCACCATGTCTCCCGTGTCGGACACCATCACGCAGGCTGCGGCGCCTCGCCCGGCCAGCCGGGTGAAGGCGCGTCGCGCCCGCCTGGTGCTGGGCCGGGTCGACCCGTGGTCGGTGATGAAGCTGTCGTTCCTGCTGGCGATCGCGATGGCGATCGTCGCCGTGGTCGCGGTGTTCGTGCTCTGGTCGGTGCTCGACGCGATGGGGGTCTTCGACTCGGTCGCGCGCACCGTCGAGAGCGTCACCCGGTCCAGCGACAACGCCCAGGGCGTCGACGTCTTCGAGTACGTCGGGCTCAGCAGGGTGCTCTCGATCACGCTGGTCCTGTCCGCGGTCAACGTCGTGCTGATGACGGCGTTGTGCACCCTCGCCGCCTTCCTCTACAACATGGCCGCCGGCCTCGTCGGCGGCCTGCATGTGACGTTCACCGAGGACGTCTGAGGGCCTGATCCGCGTTGCGGGTGGCGGCGGGCCGTGGGGTAGTCTTGCGCGGCACTCGGGCCTATAGCTCAGCTGGTTAGAGCGCTGCCCTGATAAGGCAGAGGTCAGTGGTTCAAGTCCACTTAGGCCCACTCCGACGTCCCCGGTCGCGCCCTGCGGCCGGCCCGACGAGTACCCGGACCGGGAGGGCATGTCATGTCCAAGAAGCTGCTGGCGGTGGTGGTCGCCGTCGTGGGCGGACTGGTCGCCTGGAAGAAGGTCACCGCCGATCGCGGTGCCGAGGCGGACCTGTGGGCCGAGGCGACCGACAAGGTCGACTGACCCGCCCGCCTTGCGCCTCCGTCGGCGCACCCCGGGGGACGTAGCTCAACTGGCAGAGCACCGCCTTTGCAAGGCGGGGGTTAGGGGTTCGAGTCCCCTCGTCTCCACTCACTCGTCGCGATCGACCGGGCGCCCCGCCCCGACGCGCCACAGACGTGAGGCGTCCGCGTCCGAAGGATCCTGGCGGTCAGCGGTCGGTCAGGAGCTCGACGTCCCCTTCGGGGTCTTGCTGCCCTTGGCTGCGGCCGCGGAGACCTTCTTCGCCTGGGCGCTGGAGACCGGCTCGGTGGCGGTGAGGTCGACCTTGTCCTCCTCCGCCGCGTCAGCCAGCGCTTCGTCCGGGCTCGCGCCCGCCGGGTCGTCGGTGGTCGTGGTGCTGCTGACGGCGGTGACGTTGCCGACCGGTGCGGCAGCCGGGACGGCCGGGGTGACCGGCGTCGTCCATGCGTCGACCGGGTCGTTGCTGCGGGCCAGCCACGCCTTCCAGCCGGCGTAGGCCGCGCCCAGCACCGTTGCGAGAAGGAAGAGCTTGCGCACCCGGTGCTTGCGCTTCTTCGGCGGGTCGACCTCGCCCTTGAGGGCGGCCAGCGCGGCGCCGCCGCGCTGGGCGGCCTCGGTGCGGGCCGGCTCGGTGGCGGCCAGCGCGGTTGCCACCGCACCCGCGACCGCCGGCAGGACGTCGCTCTTGACCTTGTCGACGGCCGGCTCGACCTTCGGGGCGGCCCAGTTCCTGGCGGTGTCGACCTTGGGCGCGGCCCAGTCGACAGCCGTCTCGACCTTCGGCGCGGCCCAGTCGCGGGTGGCGTCGGCGTAGCGCACCGCGGCGTCCCGGGCGTCCGCGGCAACCGGCGAGACCGCCTTGGAGGCGCGCTTGTTGGCGCGGCGTGCGGTCTTGCGGCTCTTCTTCTGCAGCGTCGTCATGCGGGACACGGGAACCTCCGGTCGTGGCGATCGGTGTACGAGGTCTCCTCCCCAGCGTCCTCCCTGCGAAACCGGAGGTCCAGCGTGCAAGGATGGTCGCCCCTGCCGACCCGCCTGAGAAGAAGGGACTCCCGTGGCCGAGGAGCTCTACGCCACCCTGAAGACCAATCACGGCGACATCGTGGTGCAGCTCTTCCCGAACCACGCCCCCAAGACGGTCACCAACTTCACCGGCCTGGCCCAGGGGTCCAAGGAGTGGGTGAACCCGGCCACCGGCCAGAAGAGCACCGACAGGCTGTACGACGGCACGGTGTTCCACCGGGTCATCAGCGGGTTCATGATCCAGGGCGGCGACCCCTTGGGCACCGGCACCGGCAGCCCCGGCTACCAGTTCGCCGACGAGTTCCACCCCGAGCTGCAGTTCGACCGGCCCTACCTGCTGGCGATGGCCAACGCCGGTCCAGGCACCAACGGCTCGCAGTTCTTCATCACGGTCGGCCCCACCCCCCACCTCAACCGCCGGCACACGATCTTCGGCGAGGTCGCCGACGGCCCGAGCCGGGCGGTCGTCGACAAGATCGCCCAGGTCCGCACCGGAGCGATGGACCGCCCCGTCGAGGACGTCGTCATCGAGTCCGTCGTGGTCGAGCGCCAGGACTCCTGAGGCCGGTGACCGATCCGTCGTCCGGCGACGGCGCCACCCCGCCCTCGGGACCGGCACCGGCGGCCGACCCTGCCGTCTGCTACCGCCACCAGGAGCGCGAGGCGCACATCCGGTGTGTGCGCTGCGAGCGCAGGATCTGCCCGGACTGCATGATCCCGGCCTCGGTCGGCTTCCAGTGCCCGGAGTGCGTCCGGGAGGGCAACAAGGACGTGCGGCAGGCCCGCACCGTGTTCGGCGGCCGGGTGACCACCGACCCCGGCTGGGTCAGCAAGGTGCTGATCGGGATCAACGTGGTCGCCTTCGTCCTGCAGCAGAGCGTCGCCGGGTTCACCACCCGGTTCTTCGACATCGGGCTGGCGTTCGACCCGGTCCGGAACCAGCCGATCGGGGTCGCGGACGGCGAGTACTACCGGCTGCTCACCTCCGCGTTCCTGCACGAGAACGTTCTGCACATCGCGCTGAACATGTACGCCCTGTACCTGTTCGGGCCGCCGGTCGAAGCGGCACTGGGCCGGGTCCGGTTCGCCGCGCTCTACCTGGTCGCCGCGGTCGGTGGTAGCGCCCTGTCCTACGCCTTCGCCAGCCCGAACCAGCCGTCCCTGGGGGCGTCCGGTGCCGTCTTCGGGCTGCTGGGGGCCTTCCTGGTGGTCAATCGCCGGCTGGGGCGCGACACCAGCTCGGTGATGGTCCTGCTCGTGATCAACTTCGCCTTCGGCTTCCTGGTCCCGCGGATCGACTGGCGGGCCCACCTCGGCGGCCTGATCGCCGGCTCCCTGTGCGCGCTGGCGATCGCCTATGCCCCGCCGTCGCGTCGTACCGCGGTGCAGGTCGGCGGCATCGCCGCGGTGGTGGTCTGCGTGCTCGCCGTCATCGTCTGGCGGACCCTGGGGCTGCGCGGGTGAGCGCCCGGGACGCAGTGGTGGTCGACGCCGTCCGGACGCCGGTCGGTCGGCGCGGCGGCGCACTCGCCGGCGAGCACCCGGTCGACCTGTCGGCCCACGTCCTGGACGCCCTGGTGGCCCGGACCGGACTGGACCCGGCGCTGGTCGAGGACGTGATCTGGGGCTGCGTCTCGCAGACCGGTGAGCAGGCCGTGAACGTCGGGCGCAACGCGGCGCTGGCGGCCGGCTGGCCGGAGGACGTCGTGGGCGTGACTCTGGACCGGCAGTGCGGGTCCTCGCAGCAGGCGGTCCACTTCGCGGCCGCCGGGGTGATCTCCGGCCAGTACGACATCGCGGTAGCCGGCGGCGTCGAGTCGATGAGCCGGGTACCGATGCTGTGCACGGTCAGCCAGGGCCCCGGCGTGCCGTTCGGCCCGCGGATGCTGGCCAGGTACGCCGAGGTCGGTGGCCTGGTGCCGCAGGGCGAGAGCGCCGAGATCATCGCCGAGCGCTGGAAGCTGTCCCGGACCGAGCTCGACGAGATCGCCGCCCGTTCGCACGCCAACGCGGCGGCGGCGGCAGACTCCGGGGCCTTCGAGGCTGAGCTCGCGCCGGTCGGAGCGGTCGTCGCCGACGAGGGGATCCGGCGCGGGACCTCGGTCGAGACGCTGGCGGGGCTGCGCACGGTCTTCCGCGCGGACGGAGTGGTCACCGCGGGGAACTCCTCTCAGATCTCCGACGGCGCGGCGGCCCTGCTGGTGACGACCTCGGAGGTGGCCGCCCGGCACGGCTGGCGCCCGCTGGCCCGGCTGCACGCGTTCGCCACCGCCGGGGTCGACCCGGTGACCATGCTGACGGCGCCGATCCCGGCGACCGCGCGGGTGCTCGAGCGGGCCGGTCTCCGGCTGGCCGAGATCGACGTGTTCGAGGTCAACGAGGCGTTCGCCTCCGTGGTGGGCGCCTGGTTGGCCGACACCGGCGCCGACCCGACCCGGGTCAACCCCCGCGGCGGCGCGATCGCCCTCGGCCACCCGTTGGGCGGCTCCGGGGCCCGGCTGATGACCACCTTGGTCCATCACCTGGCGCAGACCGGCGGGCGCTGGGGCCTGCAGACCATGTGCGAGGGCGGCGGGACGGCCAACGCCACCGTCCTCGAGGGTCTCTGAGAGCTCCTGAGCGGGCTTGCGGCCGGTTGTCCACATTGGGGACAACGGGTGTGGACGACTTACACGGGTGTGTTTCCGCAGGTGAGCGCCGGGAGCCGGCGGCCGTGCGGCTCCCGGCCTACTTCCAGCGGGTGGACAGCGCGAAGCCGACGATGATCAGCCCGAAGCCGATGCCCATGTTCCACAGCCCGATGTCGCCGATCGGGTACTCGGTCTGGGTGACGTAGTAGACGACCACCCAGAGCAGGCCCAGGACGAAGCAGGCCACCATCATCGGCACCAGCCAGCGCGGGCTGCCGACCCGTACTGCCTTCGGCTGGTCGGAGGCCGGCGGGGTGAACAGGCTGCGGCGACGGATGCGGGACTTGGGCAACGGGACGAACTCCTCGCGCGAGCTGGCGTCAGTGACGGACCGACGGCATCGGACTGGCACCACCGGGGGGTGCCGTTCGTCGGTTAGCGTAGTCGGCACCGTCCCCCCGCGTGACCCGGAGCCCGCCGACGGTCCAGGACGAACCCGAAGGAGGCGCGCCGGTGCGAGCGCTCTGGCGACTGGCTGCCCCGGTGGCCTTCGCCGCCGCCGGCGTGCTGTTCGCCACCAGTGCCGGCGTCGCCAACGGTGGCCAGCTCCGCGGCACCCGCAGCGACCTGGGGGACCTGATCCGGGCCGAGCAGCAGCGTGCCGACGACCTCACCGACCGGGTCGAGCGGCTGCGCGGCGAGGTCGAGGACGCCACCGACCGGGCCGGTACGACCGACCGCCGGATCGGCGCCGAGCAGCGGCGCTCCCGCGGCCTCGAGCTGGCTGCTGGGACCACGCCGGTCACCGGCCCCAGCGTGACGGTGACCCTGGCCGACGCGCCGCGCTCGGCCGACCGGGTGCTCCCGGAGGGCACCACCCCGGACGACGTCGTCGTGCACCAGCAGGACGTGCAGGCCGTGGTCAACGCGCTGTGGGCCGGCGGCGCCGAGGCCATGCAGATCATGGACCAGCGGATCGTCTCGACCAGCGCCGTGCGGTGCGTCGGGAACACGCTGATCCTGCAGGGCAGGGTCTACTCCCCGCCGTACGAGATCACCGCGATCGGTGACCCGGACCGGCTCTACCTGTCCCTGGCAGCCGCTCCTCTGGTGACGCTCTACCGCTACTACGTGGACACCTACGGGCTGGTCTACGAGACACGCGCCTCAGCCCGGACCACCGTGCCCGGCTACGACGGGACGCTGGAGCTCATGCACGCCCGGGTGGCGCCGTGATCCGGACCGCGGTCCGCGGCCTCGGCGAGCTGTTCATCTCCGCCGGCCTGGTCGTGCTGCTCTTCGTCGCCTACCAGCTGGTCTGGACCAACTACGAGGCGAACCGCGCGGCCGACCGGGTCGCCGACGACATCCGGGACTCCTGGACCCGACCACCGGGGCGCACGACCGGCGGGACGGATACCGGCACTCCCACCGACTTCGCCCGGGGCTTCGCGTTCCTGCACATCCCGCGCCTCGGCAAGCACTGGACCGCCCCGGTCGTCGAGGGTGTCGACCTGCCGGACCTCGCGCGCGGCGTCGGTCACTACCCCGACACCGCGCGGCCGGGCCAGGTCGGCAACTTCGCCGTGGCGGGCCACCGGGCTACCAACGGCGAGCCGTTCGCCGCCCTGGACCGGGTGCGCGCCGGAGACGTCGTCGTGGCGGAGACCCGACACCGTTGGTTCACCTACGTCGTCGACCGCACCGAGATCGTCGTGCCGGAGTCGACGTGGGTCCTCGACCCGGTGCCGGGCAAGCCGGGGGCCGCGCCCACCGACTCGCTGCTCACCCTCACGACGTGCAACCCGCGCTGGGCCTCGACGCAACGGCTGATCGTCTTCGGTCACCTGCAGGAGAGCCGGGCGAAGAAGGACGGACGCCCCGACGTGCTCGTCCAGGCGAAGGGCGCGGCCTGATGTACGGCTGGATCTGGCGGCACCTGCCCGGCCCGTGGCCACTGCGCAGCCTGTTCGCGGTGGCCCTGGTGTCGGCCGTGGTGGTGCTGCTGTTCACGACCGTGTTTCCCTGGGCGGAGCAGTCCCTGCCCTTCCTCGACGTGACGGTGGACCCGTGACCGACCTGCCCCCGCGACGCATCCTGGTCGTCGACAACTACGACAGCTTCGTGTTCAACCTGGTGCAGTACCTCGCCCAGCTCGGCGCCGACTGCACGGTGCTGCGCAACGACGAGGTGGCGCCCGCCGACGCGCGCGCGTACGACGGGGTGCTGCTCAGCCCCGGGCCGGGTACCCCGGAGAAGGCCGGCGTGTGCGTCGACCTGGTCCGCGAGGTTGCCGGCGAGGTGCCGGTGCTCGGCGTGTGCCTGGGTCACCAGGCGATCGCGGTCGCCCACGGCGCCGTCGTGGAGCGGGCCCCCGAGCTGCTGCACGGCAAGACCAGCGAGGTGCGCCACCAAGGCATCGGCGTGCTGGCCGGGCTGCCGTCGCCGTTCACCGCCACCCGCTACCACTCGCTCACGGTGCGCGAGGACAGCCTTCCGGTCGAGCTCGAGGTCACCGGCCGGACGGCGAGCGGCGTGGTGATGGCGATGCGGCACCGCGACCTGGCGCTGGAGGGGGTGCAGTTCCACCCCGAGTCGGTGCTCACCGAGGGCGGGCACCGGCTGCTCGCCACCTGGCTGGTGACCTGCGGTGACCCGGCCGCCCCGGCCCGCGCCGAGGGGCTCGCGCCGGTGGTCCCGCGCCACGACCCGGACCGGGTCAGCCCGGCGGGGTGACCGTGCCGGACGGTAGCGGTGGGGCGGTGTCCGACGGTGTCGGCTCGGCCGGCGCGATCGCCACCGTGTAGGTCACCGTCGAACCGAGCCTCAGGTTCCCCTTCGCCGTCGGGGTCTGCCGGATCACGGTGCCCGGCTCGACGTCGGCCGACTCCTCCTGGCGAGGCTCCCCCACCGAGAAACCGGCCTGCTCGATGAGGTTGCGCGCCGTGGCCTCGTCCTTGCCGACCACGTCGGGCACCTTGTTGTTGCCGCTGGCGTACCTCAGGTCGACCTTGCTCTTCGCCGGGACCGTCTCGCCCTCCCGTGGACTCACCCGCACCACCGTGTTGCGCGTCTCGTCCGAGGCGACCGGGTCGGTGTTCCCGAGCTGTAGCCCGGCCTGGTTCAGCGCCTGGCGGGCCTCGTCGAGGGAGAGCCCTACCAGTGACGGCACGACGGCCTCGCCGGCGCCAGTCGACACGGTGACCGAGACAGCACCCCCTTCGTCGATGCGGGCGCCGGACTCGGGACTCTGGTCGATGATGCTGCCCTCGGGGACGGTGTCGCTCACCGCAGGTGTCTGCTCGCCGAGCTTCAGACCTTCGGCCCGCAGGTCGCTGCGAGCCTCGGCCACGCTGAGGCCGGTGACGTCGGGGACCGCGACCTCGTTGCCGCCACCGCCGGCGAGCAGCGAACGGGCGATCAGGGCCGCGATGACGAACACGGCCACCACCGCCAGGCCGAGCAGCGCGTAGCCGAAGGCCCGGCCGCCCTTGCCGTCGCGGTCGTCGCGGTGGCTGCGGTTCCCGACCGCAGGGATCGCGGTGGTGCCGGGCAGCACCGTGGTGCTCGGGATCTGCTGGGTCTGTGCTGCCGGCGCGGGCAGCACCGCAGCCACCGGCCGGCCGGCCAGGGCGGCACCGACGTCCCGGCGCATCTCGTCGGCGCTCTGGTAACGGTGGTCCCGGTCCTTGGTCAGCGCCTTGAGCACCACGGCGTCCACGCTCGGCGACACGTCGGGGTCGACCTGCGACGGCGGGACCGGCTCCTCCCGGACGTGCTGGTAGGCGACCGACACCGGTGAGTCCCCCACGAACGGCGGCCGCCCGGTGAGCAGCTCGTAGAGCAGGCAGCCGGTCGAGTAGAGGTCGCTGCGGGCGTCGACCTGCTCGCCGCGGGCCTGCTCCGGCGAGAGGTACTGCGCGGTCCCGATCACCGCGGAGGTCTGCGTCATGGTGGCGCTCATGTCGTCCAGGGACCGGGCGATGCCGAAGTCCATCACCTTGACGTCGCCCGGGCCGGTGAGCATCACGTTGGCCGGCTTGATGTCGCGGTGCACGATGCCCTGCTGGTGGCTGTAGGCCAGGGCGGCCAGCACGCCGTCGACGATCTCCAGAGCGCGCTCGGGCACCAGCCGGTTGCCGGACGCCAGCAGGTCACGCAGGGTCGAGCCCTCGACGTACTCCATGACGATGTACGGCACCGGGTTGCCGGCGTGCTCGTCCTCGCCGGTGTCGTAGACGGCGACCACCGCCGGGTGGTTGAGCGAGGCCGCTGAGTGCGCCTCGCGGCGGAACCGGGCCTGGAACGAGGGGTCCCGCGCGAGGTCGGGGCGCAGCATCTTCACCGCGACGGTGCGGCCGAGCCGGGAGTCGCGGCCGATGTGTACCTCGGCCATGCCGCCACGGCCGAGCAGCTCGCCGATCTCGTAGCGACCGCCCAGCTGCTGCGGGACTGCGGTACTCACGCTCAGCGGCCCTTCTTCCGTCCGTGGCCCTTGCCGGGCTTCGAGTCCTTCTCCTCGGTGGTGGCGGGCTGTTCTGCGACGACGCCGAGCATGACCGGGGTGCCCGCCTTGAGCGTCCCCGTGGGGGTCACGTCCTTCACGGTACCGACAACGCCGCCGCCCGCGGACGGGGCGACCGTGACCCGCAGGCCGAGCCCGACCAGCTCCTCACGCACGTCGGCGACCGGCCGGCCGAGGAAGTCGCGCTCCGCGACGTCGACCTCGGTCACCGCGGTCGGCCCCGTGGAGGAGTCACCCGACCCGGCGGTGGTGCGAACCGGGTCGGCTCCCCAGGACTGCACCAGGACGAGCACCAGCACTGCGGCAAGGGCCAGCCCCAGGGCGTAAGGCAGCCAGCCCGGCATCCGGGAGACGTCGGGCAGCCGGAAACCCGGGTCGGTGTCGGTGCTCAGGCGGCCCACGACCACGGTCGTCTGGTCGCCGCGCGGGTCCGGCGTAGCAGGACCCGGCGTCGCGGGAGCCACGTCTACCGACGGCAGGGCACGGGTCGGGTCCACGGGTGGCGCGGCGGCGGAGACCGACGCTCGCAGTGCGAGCGCCTCGCGGCCGAGCGCACCGGCGCTTGCCGGCCGGGCGGCCGGCTCCTTGGCCAGCATCCGCATCACCAGGTCGCGGACCGGCACCGGCAGGTCCTCCGGCAGGGCGGGCGGGACCTGGCTCACCTGGGCCAGCGCGACGCTCACCGGCGTGTCGCCGTCGAAGGGCCGGCGGCCGGTGAGGCACTCGTAGGCCACCACGCCCAGGGAGTACACGTCGCTGCCCGGGGTCACCGACTGGCCGGACGCCTGCTCCGGCGAGATGTAGTAGGCCGTGCCCATGATGGCGCCGGTCTGGGTCAGCGGGACCGAGTTGGTCGCCCGGGCGATGCCGAAGTCGGTGATCTTCACCGCACCGTCCGGGGTGACCAGGATGTTGCCGGGCTTCACGTCGCGGTGGATCACCCCGGCGTCGTGCGCGGCCTGCAGGCCCAGCGCGGCCTGCCCGATGATGTCCAGGGTGCGCTCCGGTGCGAGCCGCCCCTCGCGCGACACGAGGGAGGACAGCGGCTCGCCGGGCACGTTCTCCATGACCAGGTACGGCGACCCGCCCTCCTCCTGCCCCTCCCCGAAGTCGTAGACCGCGGCGATGTTCGCGTGCGAGAGCCCGGCCGAGTGCCGGGCCTCGGCCCGGAACCGCTCGAGGAACGTCGGGTCGTCGGCGTACTCGCGGCGAAGGACCTTCACCGCGACCTCCCGGCCGAGCACGCCGTCCTCGGCCCGCCACACCTCGCCCATGCCGCCACCGGCGATCCGGTCGGTCAGCCGGTAACGCGATCCGAGGACGCGGTCGGTCTCGGCGGTCACCGGCCCAGCACCGCCCGCATCACGGCCCGCGCGATGGGCGCGGCCAGCTGGTTGCCGCTGACCTCGGGCGCGTCACCGCCCTCCTCGAGCACGACGGCCACGGCGACCTTGGCCTCCGAGTCGGAGGGGGCGAAGGACACGAACCAGGCGTGCGGCTTGCGCCCCTCCCCCTGCTGGGCGGTACCGGTCTTGCCGGCCACCTTGATGCCCTGGATCTGGGCGTTGGTGCCGGTGCCGGAGTCGACCACCGCGGTGAGCATCTCGGTGAGGGCGGCGGCGGTCTGCGGGCTGACCGCCTCTCCCATGCTGCGCGGCTGGGTGGTGTTGATCACGGTGAGGTCCGGCGCGAGCACGTTCTTGACGAGGTACGGCGCCATCAGCACGCCTCGGTTGGCGACGGCAGCGGCAACCATCGCCATCTGCAGCGGGGTGGCCCGCACGTCGAACTGGCCGATGGCCGACTGCGCGGTCTGCGGCGCGTTCGGGTTGCCCGGGAAGCGGCTGGCCACGCTGCGCATCGGGACCTCGAACGCCTCGTCGAAGCCGAACGCCCGGGCCCGCTCCCGGATCGCGTCGTCGCCGATGTCGAGGCCGATCTTGCCGAAAGCGACGTTGCACGAGTTCTTGAGGGCGTCGGTAAGGGTGGCCGTGCCGCCGGGGTTGCACGGAGCGCCGTTGAAGTTCGGCAGCACCGCGGTCGTCTGCGGGAGGTTGAGCTGCGCGCCGTTGTCGACCTGCGTGTCCGGGCTGTACCGGCCGGTCTCCAGCGCCGCCGCGGAAGTCACGATCTTGAAGGTGGACCCCGGCGGGTAGGTCTGGCGCAACGCGCGGTTCAGCATCGGCCGGGACGGCTGGTCGCTCAGGCGGTCGTAGTTGTCGCGGACCTCCGAGGTGTCGTGGCTGGACAGCAGGTTCGGGTCGTACGACGGCGTGCTGACCAGGGCGAGGATCGCCCCGGTGCTCGGGTCGACCGCCACGACCGCGCCCCGTGCACCGCGGGCCCGCAAGCCGTCGTACGCCGCCTTCTGAGCCTTCGGGTTCAGGGTGAGCGCGACGCTGGCGCCCTTGGGCTTCTCGCCGGTCAGCAGGTCGATGACCCGCCGGACGAACAGGCTGTCGTCGGTGCCGGCCAGCACCGAGTTGCTCGCCTGCTCGATGCCGGTGGCGCCGTACACCAGGGAGTAGAAGCCGGTCGCCGGGGCGTACAGCTTGCCCTCGGTGTAGGTGCGCAGGTACTTCAGCCGGTCGTCGGTCTCCACGCTGCGCACGACCGGCTTGCCACCGACCAGGAGCGGCCCGCGCTGCCGCGAGTACTCCTCGGCGATCAGCCGCGGGTTGTGGCTGTCGTTGTGCAGTGCGTCGGCCTTGACGACCTGCAGGTAGTTGGCGTTCAGCAGCAGCAGGCCGAACAGCAGCATGACGGCGACCGAGAGCCGGCGCAGAGGCGCGTTCACAGTCGCACCACCTGGGTCTTGGCGTCGGCGAGCGACGGTGCCGGTGGCGGTGCCGGCCGGCGGGCCGCGTCGCTGATCCGCAGGAGCAGCGCCACCAGCGCCCAGTTCGCGACCAGCGAGGAGCCGCCGTAGGACAGGAACGGCATGGTCAGTCCGGTCAGCGGGATCAGCCGGGTGACGCCGCCGACGACGACGAACACCTGCAGCGCCAGGCTGAACGCGAGCCCGGTGGCGAGCAGCTTGCCGAACGAGTCGCGCACGGCGATGGCGGTGCGCAGCCCGCGCTGGACGACGATGGCGTACAGGATCAGCAGCGCCATGATGCCGGTGAGCCCTAGCTCCTCGCCGATCGCCGCGACGATGAAGTCGGTCTGCGCGTAGGGCACGATCTCCGGCCGGCCCTGGCCGAGGCCCTTGCCGAGCAGGCCGCCCGTGCCCATCCCGAACAGGCCCTGGACCAGCTGGTAGCTGTCGCTGTTGATGTTGCGCGGGGCGAACGCGTGCAGCCAGATGTCGACCCGTTGCTGCACGTGCCCGAACATCGACCAGGCGAGGAACGACCCGGAGAGGAACAGGACGACACCGATCAGCAGCCAGGACAACCGCTCGGTCGCGACGTAGAGCATCGCGACGAAGGCGCCGAAGAACAGCAGCGAGGTTCCGAGGTCGCGCTCGAAGACGAGCACACCGAGGCTGGCGACCCACGCGACGATCACCGGGCCGAGGTCGCGGCCGCGCGGCAGGTCGATGCCGACGACCCGCCTGCTCGCCAGCGCGAGCACGTCGCGCTTGACCACCAGGTAGCCCGCGAAGAAGACCAGCAGCAGGATCTTCGCCAGCTCGCCCGGCTGGAACGAGAAACCGGCCAGCCGGATCCAGATCCGGGCGCCGTTGATGGTGGTGCCGATCAGCGGCAGCAGCGGCAGCAGCAGCAGGCCGAGACCGGCCAGCATCGCGGTGTAGGTGAACCGCTGCAGCACCCGGTGGTCCCGCACCAGCACCAGCACCGCGATGAACAGGATCACGCCGACGGCCGTCCAGGTCAGCTGGGCCGGTGCGGCCGGGGACGGGATGTCCCGCCCGAGCTGCTCGGCGCGATCGGCGTAGGCGAGGTCGAGCCGGTGGATGACAGCGAGCCCGAGGCCGTTGATGACGGTGACCGCGGGCAGCAGCACCGGGTCGGCATCCGGGGCGACGCGGCGCAGGGCGACGTGGGCGGCACCGAACAGCAGCGCCAGGCCGCCGCCGTACCCGAGCATGCCGGTGGGCAGCGTCCCGTCGTGTGCCAGGCCGACCGACGCGTAGGCGGCCATCGCGATCGCCACCGAGAACACGAGCAGCACCAGCTCGACGGTGCGCGGGCTGCGGGACCGGGCCGCGGAACGGGCGCTCACGAGCCGCTCCCGCAGTCGCTGGCGTCGACCCGGATGCCGTCCTCGGTGGTGGCGCTCGGCGTCGGCGAGGCGGTCGCCGTCGGGCTCGGGGTGGCCGCGACACTGCCGGACGCCGACCCGGAGCCGCTGGGTGACGGGCTCGGCGACGGGCTCGGCGGCGGGGTCGGTGACGGGCTCGCCGTGGCGATCGACCGGCACAGCTCGGCCTGCTCTCGCAGGATGGTCACGATCCGCTCGGCATCGGTGAGGCCGTCGGTGGCGATGTCGGCGCGGACCTGCTCCTGCTGGTACGTCGGCAGGTCGGCCAGGGCGACGTCCTCGGTCCGGTAGAGCTCGGAGGTCCGAAGCGGCCCGACGTCCTGGGTCAGCCCGCGGAAGATCGCGACCTGCTTGCCCTCGGCGCCGACGTAGTACTGGGTCTGCGACCAGCGCCAGGCGCCGAAGGCAGCGCCCCCGAGCAGGACGAGGAACAGCACCAGGACCAGTGCCCGCCGGCCGCGGTGCGGCCGGTCGTCGCCGACGTCGTCGTACTCGTCGTCGACGTCCTCCGGCTCGGGACGCAGCGCGGCTGCCTTGGCCGCCGGGGTGTCGGTGCGGTCGTGCTTGACCGCGCCCTCGGCGGCCGCCCCGACGGTGACGGGCACCGCCGACGGCGGCTTGGTCTCGACCTCGACGACGTCGGCCACGATCGCGGTGATGTTGTCCGGGCCGCCCCCCTTGAGCGCCAGCTCGACCAGCTTCTCGACGGCGACGTCGGTGCTGGCCTCGGCGGCGAGGGTGTCGCGGATGGTGTCCTCGCTGACGACACCGGACAGGCCGTCGCTGCACAGCAGGTACCGGTCACCGGCCCGGGTCTCGCGCACCGAGAGGTCCAGCTCGATGTCCTCGCGGCCGTCGAGCGCGTTGGTGATCAGGTTGCGCTGGGGGTGGTGGTCGGCCTCCTCGGCCGTGATGCGGCCCTCGTCCAGCAGGGTCTGCACGAAGGTGTGGTCGCGGGTGATCTGCTGCAGCTCGCCGTCGCGCAGCAGGTAGCCACGCGAGTCGCCGACGTGCACCAGGCCGAACCGTGAGCCGGCACGAAGCAGGGCGGTGACGGTGGTGCCCATGCCGCGCAGGTCCGGGTCACCGCTGACCATGTCCCGCAGGTGGCTGTTGGCGTTGTGGATCGCCGTCGAGAGCCGCTCCAGGATGTCGCCGCCGGGTGAGTCCTCGTCGAGGGTGGCGAGGACACCGACGGCGACCGAGGACGCGACCTCGCCGGCCGCGTGGCCGCCCACGCCGTCGGCGATGACGAGCAGCCGCGGCCCGGCGTAGCCGGAGTCCTCGTTGATCTCCCTGATGAGGCCCACGTCGGAGCGGGCGGAGTAGCGCAGCGCAAGCGCCATCGGCGAGGTCCCCGCTACTTCCGCAGCTCGACGACGGTCTTGCCGATGCGGATCGGCATGCCGATCTTGACCGGCGTGGGACCGGTCACCTTGTTGCGGTCGAGGTACGTGCCGTTGGTCGAGCCGACGTCCTCGACCAGCCACTGGCCGTCCCGCGGGAAGAACCGGGCATGCCGGCTGGAGACGTAGTCGTCGTCGAGCACGATCGTGGAGTCCTGGGAGCGGCCGAGCGTCACGGGCTGGTCGCCCAGCCGGACCGTGGTGCCGGACAGCGCGCCCTGGGTGACCACCAGTGCGGTCGGGACCCCGCGCTTGCCCTTGGCCGGCTTCGCGGGCCGATCCTGCCGGGAGGCGCGCGGGGCGGGTGCCGGCGTCGCCGGTCGACGGCCGGAGCTGCGATGGGCCACCCGGCGGCCGAACAGGTCGGAGCGCATGACCGACACGGCGGTGAGCACGAACAGCCAGAGCACCGCGAGGAAGCCGAGCCGGATCATCGTGAGCGTGAGCTCGGACATCTCACTCATCGGCTGCCCTCGTGGAAGATCATCGTGGTGCTGCCGAGCCGGACCTTCTGGCCGTCGCGCAGCCGGTGCCCGTCGACCCGGGCGCCGTCGACGACCACGCCGTTGGTGGACCCGAGGTCGACGATGGTGACATCGCCGCCGGACCGCCGGAGCTCGGCGTGGTCCCGGGAGATGCCGGGGTCGTCGATCCGCAGGTCGGTGTCGGCCCCGCGACCGATCCGGGTCACCGCCCGGGTCAGGGCGTACGTCGTCGTACCGACCTCGACCCAGGGGATCCCGCTCGAGCCGCCGGCCGCCGGGACCGCCGTGGACGACTCGGCCGCGGTGGCCCCCGCAACGGCCGCGCTGCGCAGCTGGAACCGCCCGGTCTGCAGCTCGTCGTCGCGCTCGAAGTCGACGGTCACCGGGCCGATGAACGCGTAGCCCTGCTCGTCGGCGTGCTCGCGGACCATGGCGGCCAGCTCCTCGCCGAGGGCAGCCGCGTAGACGTTGAGCCGCTCGTGGTCGTGGCTGCCGAGGGCAACGGTGAACGCGTTGGGGACCATCGTGCGGCCGCGGGCCACGATGGCGGCCCGGTCATCGCACTCGCGCTGGAGGGCGCTGGCGATCTCGACGGGCTGCACCTCGGCCTTGAAGGCCCGGGCGAAGGGGCGGTTGACCATTTCCTCGATCCGTCGCTCGAAGCGCTGCAGGACGCCCACGTCACCTCCTCGGGCTCGGCGACCGGTCCGGGCAGGAGCTGGTCGGGGCAGTGGGAACGGCCCGGCCACGTGATCGTAGCCGGGCCCGTTGTGCCCCCTTGTTCCCCGGCCCGGCCCGGCGTACGCCCCCCGGAACGACCCCTCACTCCCTGTTATCCTTCCTGGGCTCGCGCGAGTGGCGGAATAGGCAGACGCGCACGGTTCAGGTCCGTGTGTCCGAAAGGACGTGGGGGTTCAACTCCCCCCTCGCGCACCACGGTTCGAACACAAGGCCAGCTCCCGGCCGATGATCCACACCGGATCGGTCACACGAGATGGCACCGATCCGGTGTGGATCACCGCGGTCGAGACTCGCGTGGCTCAGCCAGGCCGCTCGGCCAGGCCGTCGACCAGCGCCGCGACCAGGGCCGGGACCTCGTGGCGCTCCAGCCGCAGCGTCCCGACGCAGCCGCTCTCGCGCCACAGGCTCAGGACGACCACGTCGGCCTCGGGGTGCCAGGTGACCCGCATCCAGCGGCCGCCGCCCCGCTGATCGGGGATCAGCTCCCCGCTCGCCGGGAACGCCACCACCCGCCTCTCGCCGGTGCCGGCTGCCGCCCACGGGCCCATTCTGCGTCGCGCGGCCGGTCCGGCGGAAGACCCGGCCGGGTACCCGCCCAGGAGAACAGCGCCGGTCGCGGGCCCCTCCTCCCGCGACCGACGCCGTCCGATCGTGTGCCGCGCCAGGCGCGGCTGCCGTCAGCCCGTCGGGCCCGGCCCGGTCAGAACAGTCGCGACCAGGTCTTCGGGCCCACGTTGCCGCGGCCCCGCCAGCCGAGGGACTTCTGGAACCGGGAGACGGCCGACTTGGTGTAGGTGCCGTAGAAGCCGGTCTGCCGCACGCCCAGGCGGGCCTGGACCCGCTCGACCGCGCCACCCTTGCTGCCGTAGACGAGCTTGTGCGGGAACACCGCCAGCGTGGTCCGCGAGCTGGTGGTGACCCGCATCGGGCGGCGGAACACCTGGGCGACCCAGACCCGGCCGCTGGAGACGACCGCTCCGATGCCGACCTCGGTGTAGTCGGAGTCCAGGATGTTCGCCTTGTGCGCCGGGCTGTTCATGAAGGCCTGGTGCACGGTGACCACGTCCGGCCCGTAGCCGACGTTCTCGCCGACCCAGCGCCAGTTCGTGACGTCCGAGGTCAGCCGGGGGTTGTGGTAGAGCCGGCTCTTGCCGGCCATCCGGCGGGCCTGCTCGCGGGCCACCTCGACGAGCGAGCCGCGTGTCGTGAGGCGCGGCATGCCGCGCGCGGAGCGAGCCCCGTTCAGCTTGGCGGTGAAGCTGTCCTCGACCGAGCTCGCGGCAGCCGGGCCGGCTGCGGCAGCGCCGGTCACCAGCGCCGTCAGGACGAGGGCGAGCACGGTGAGCAGGGCGGCGACGAGACGGCGCGGGGAGTGACCTGAAGCCGTCTCGCCCGCCGACTCGCGGGAAGGGGTCTGGTCCACGGTGCGGATCTCCGATGTCGGTGTGCGGTGTCCTCCCATACGTCGGCGGTCCCCGGGGGAGGCATGACACGGCCGAATGGGTGACGAAAGGTGCGGCACACTTGACTGGTGCCGGAACTTCCCGAGGTCGAGGCGCTCGTCGCCTTCCTGACCGAGCGTGCCGTCGGGCGTGTCGTGGCCCGCGTCGACCTGGCCGCCCTGAGCGTGCTGAAGACCTACGACCCGCCGGTGACCTCCCTTCAGGGGCTCGAGGTGACCTCGGTCTCCCGGCACGGCAAGTTCCTCGACCTGGACGTCTCCGGGCTGCACCTGGTCGTCCACCTGGCCCGGGCGGGTTGGCTGCGCTGGTCCGAGGCGCTGTCTCTCGGTGCCGCCGCGGATGGGCAAGGGGCCGCTGGCGGCCCGGGTGCACCTGGACGACGGCTCCGGCTTCGACCTGACCGAGGCCGGCACCCAGAAGCGGCTGGCCATGTACGTCGTGCACTCGCCCTACGACGTGGCGGGCGTGGCCCGGCTCGGCCCGGACCCCCTCTCCCCCGGTTTCGGGGTCGCCGAGCTGGCCGCCCTGCTGGCCGGCTCCCGCCAGCAGCTCAAGGGCCTGCTGCGCGACCAGTCGGTGCTTGCCGGGGTGGGCAACGCGTACAGCGACGAGGTCCTGCACGCGGCCCGGCTCTCCCCCTTCCGGCTCGGCTCGTCGCTGACCGAGGCGGACGTCGAGGGGCTCTACGCCGCCCTGCAGTCCGTGCTGCGGGACGCCGTCTCGCGGGCCCATGGCCTCGCGGCCGGCGAGCTGAAGAAGGAGAAGAAGACGGCGATGCGGGTGCACGGCCGTACCGGGGCGCCCTGCCCGGTGTGCGGCGACACGGTGCGCGAGGTCTCGTTCGCCGACTCGTCCCTGCAGTACTGCCCGACCTGCCAGACCGGCGGCAAGCCGCTGGCCGACCGACGGCTGTCCCGGCTGCTCAAGTGAGGTTGGTCACACCAGTGGCCGCTCCGGCGAACCGGCGACCGCGCTTCCGCGTCTAGACTCCTGGGGTCCGGCTCGCCGCCGGGCCGATCCCCCGCCTCCTGACGAGAAGCGATGTCCTGTTGACTTCGACTGCCGCGCGCGAGTCCACCGACCCCGGAGTCGGGGGACCGGGTCGTAGGGACCGCTGGCAGGCGCGCTGGCACGGCTTCAGCACCCGCCGTCGCTGGGTCGTGGGCGTGGCGGGAGGGCTGCTCGCGGTTGCGGTGGTGACCGGGACGGTTTACGTGTGGTGGCTCGGTGGCGGTCTGATCAGCGTGTCCAGCACCGTTCAGGACCGCGCTGACACCGCCCAGAAGCAGCTCAAGAAGTTCGAGAAGTCCCTGACCGCCGGCGACCGGGTTGCGGCGCGGGGACATCTGCGGAAGGCCGAGAAGGCCCTGTCGGAGGCGCGGGGAGCCACCGACAAGCCACAGGTCCGGATCGCCAAGTGGCTCCCCTACACCAGGAACACGGTCACCGACCTCGACCACCTGCTCTCGGCAGCCACGGTGCTGGTCGACTCGGCGAACGATGCGCTCGGCCTGTATGCGAGCGTCTCCGGTGACGGGTCGGCCCTCTTCCAGGACGGGCAGGTCGACCTCGACGCGCTGGCCTCGGCGCGAGTCGCCCTGCTCAACATGGCCGCCGCGCTGGACACGGCAGAGTCGGAGCTCGAGCAGGTCGACGGCGACGGCCCGCTGGGCGACGAGGCACTGGCGAAGAAGAAGTCCGCGCTCAAGCAGATCCGGTCGGTCCAGCACCGGATCGCGCCCTTCACCCCGGTCATCGACGCCTTGCCCTCGGCGATCGGCGCCGAGGGGACCAAGCGCTACCTGGTCGCGATCATGAACCCCGCGGAGATGCGCGCCTCGGGCGGTGCGCCCCTGAGCATGGCCCTCGTCGTCTTCAAGAAGGGCAAGCTCACCATCCCGCTGAAGGGCACCACGTCCTCGGTCACCAAGGGATCTCCTGAAGGGCTCCTCGGCGACAGTCCTCAGCTGGTCTGGCCGCGGGTCGCGGTCGACCCCTTCCAGCCCGCTGTGGGCGAGCCGCAGCGCTTCGTCAACGCCGGCTTCAACCCCGATTTCCGCGTCTCGGGCGAGCAGATGATGCGCGCCACACCCAAGTTCTTCGGCCACAAGACCGACGGCGTCATCGCCCTCGATGTCGTGGCTCTGGCCCACCTGCTCGAGGCGGTGGGCCCGATCGAGTCCGAGTACGGGACCCTCACGTCCGAGAACCTCGTCAGCGAGCTGCTCGTCAAGGCCTACGCAGAGCAGGGGTCCGACATCCTTGGCCGCCAGGCTCGCAACGACGCGCTGATGACCACGATCCTCACCGACATCACCGCCGGCGGCGGCATCCGGAACAAGGCGACCGCACTGGCGAAGGCGATCCCCAACCGGCACCTGCAGTTCTTCTTCCGGGACGACCGTCTGCAACGGGTCGCCCAGGAGATGGACGCGGCCGGGGCCGTGCCGAGCCCGAAGGTCGGCAACCTGACTGCCGTCTACACCCAGAACGGCAACGGCAGCAAGGTCGACGTCTTCCAGGAGCGCGAGATCGACGAGACGATCCAGCTCCGGAAGAACGGGTCAGCCCTCGTTCGCAGGACAGTGACCCTGAGGAACAACACCCCGCCGTACGTCGGCGATGTACCGGACCCCCGGCGTGGCTACCTGACCAGGTGGGTGACCAACCTCGTCATCAACCTGATGCCTCCCGGTGCCCGTGTCACCGACGAGCCGGAGGTCGAGCTCGAGGTGACGCAGAAGAAGGGGGTCGACCAGGCTGGCCGGACGTTCGCGCAAGCCGCGGTCGTGACGTCACCCGGGGGGTCGTCGACCCTGAGCTGGGAGTACGAGGTTCCGCGTGCTGCCTATCGCACGGGTGGTTCCCTTCGCTACGTCGACTCGTTGGTCACGCAGAACACCGTGAACGGGTTCCTGCTCCGGACCACCGTGATCGCCCCGGATGGGTGGACACTGCGCCGGGTGGACGACAGCCAGTCATGGTTCCTGGAAGGCGGCCGGGGTTTCCTGCAGATCGGTGTCAGCGGCCCGATGAAGCTGCAGCTGATGGCTGACCCGGCATGACGTCGCACGGCGAGGACATGGCGGAGCTCCAGGAGCAGGCGCACGGTGCGGGCCATGACTACGACGCCGGCTCGCCCCACCTGCGTCATCCGCGGCTACGCAACGAGATCATCGACCGGATCCGGTCCCTCGTCCTGGAGCAGTTCCAGAGACGCGATGCATGCCGAGTGCTGGAGATCGGTGCCGGTCACGGCAGCTTCACCGACCACATCGCGGCCATGGGCGCACAGGTCACCGTCACGGAGATGAGCCGGCCCAGCCTCGAGCACCTCCAAGCCAGGTTCGCCTACAACCCGTCGGTCCGACTCCTCTACGACGCGGACGGCGAGGCCGCATTCCAGGACGACGCGGAGTACGACCTCGTGCTCTGCATCTCCGTGCTGCACCACATCCCCGACTACGTGAAGTTCGTCTCGCGGACGGTGGACCGCATCGTTCCCGGCGGCTCGTTCGCGAGCTTCCAGGACCCGCTGTGGTACCCGCGGCGCTCGAGGTTCAACAAAGGTCTGGACAAGGGTGCCTACTACGCCTGGCGGCTGGGTCAACGCAACCTTCTGCAGGGCCTGGGCACGCGGGTGCGGCGCGCCCGCGGTCGCTTCGACGAGGCCAACCCCGCGGACATGGTCGAGTACCACGTCGTCCGGGACGGCGTTGACGACCAGGCGCTGCAGGATCTGTTGTCCGAGCGGTTCCGCTCAACCGAGCGGTGGACCTACTGGTCGACCCAGGCTCCGCTGCTGCAGGCCGGTGGGACGCGCCTCGGGGCGCACACGACCTTCGGCCTGACCGGGCGCGACCGGCTCTCTCAGGACGAGCGCACGCGGTAGAAGTCCCGGCAGGCCTGCCAGTCCGGCAGCGCCCCCTCTGCATCGAGCTCCCGCAGCCCGGGAGCCGACGCGTCCCGCGCCGACGTCAGGCCGCGCTGCCCACCCGGCCAGTCGATCGCAAGGTCGGCGTCGAACGGGTCGAGGCCGTGCTCGCGGTCCGGGTTGTACTGCTCGGAGCAGAGGTACATGAGCGTGGCTTGCTCGCTCAGCGCCATGAAGGCGTGCCCGAGGCCCTCGGCGATGTAACACGGCCTTGCGATCGACGTCGTCCAACCGGACGGCGTCCCACGTGCCGTACGCCGGGGACCCCACACGCAGGTCCACCACCACGTCCAACACCGCTCCGCTGGCGCATGTCACGTACTTGGCCTGACCAGGCGGGACATCCGCGAAGTGCACCCCGCGCACGACGCCTTGCGACGACACCGAGCAGTTGGCCTGGGCCAAGGACAGGGTGTGGCCCGTCTCCTGCTCGAACAGGGCCTGGGCGAACCACTCCAGGAACAGCCCGCGCTCGTCACTGTGCTGCACCGGGACGATCTCGAATGCGTCCGGGACGGTCAGCTCGCGCACCCGCATCGCGTCAGGCCTTCTCGTGCTCGGCGACGACGTCGAGCAGGTAGTCGCCGTACCCGCTCTTGCGCAGCGGCTGCGCGAGTGCCCGCAGCTGGGTGGCGTCGATCAGGCCCTCGCGAAAGGCGACCTCCTCGATGCAGCCGATCTTGATGCCCTGCCGCTCCTCGACCGCCTGCACGAAGGACGCCGCCTGCATCAGTGACTCGAAGGTCCCGGTGTCGAGCCAGGCGGTCCCGCGATCGAGGACCGTGACCTTCAGTGCCGTACGACGGAGGTACTCGGCGTTGACCGAGGTGATCTCGAGCTCGCCGCGTTCGCTGGGCACGAGCCCCTTGGCGATGTCCACCACGTCGTTGTCGTAGAAGTACAGCCCGGGGACGGCGTAGCGGCTCTTCGGCTTGTCCGGCTTCTCCTCGATGGACAGCACCGAGCCGTCGTCGCCGAACTCCACGACGCCGTACGCCGCGGGGTCCGCGACCCGGTAGGCGAAGACCAGTCCGCCGCGGACGTCCTGGTGCGCCTTGAGCGACCGCCCGAGGCCGGCGCCGTAGAAGATGTTGTCGCCGAGCACGAGAGCCACCGTCTGGTCGCCGATGAAGTCGGCGCCGATCACGAACGCCTGGGCAAGGCCCTCCGGCCGCGGCTGCACGGCGTACTCGATGCGCATGCCCAGGTCGGTCCCGTCGCCGAGCAGCTGACGGAACTGCTCCTGGTCCTGCGGGGTCGTGATGACCAGGACCTCGCGGATGCCGGCCATCATCAGCGTCGAGAGCGGGTAGTAGATCATCGGCTTGTCGTACACCGGCATGATCTGCTTGCTGATGCCGCGAGTGATCGGGTAGAGCCGTGTTCCCGATCCGCCGGCCAGAATGATCCCTCGCATGGCCTGGGAGGTTACCCTCGCGGCTGTGAGCTCCCGATGACGCGATGGTTGGTCGCTGGCGCGGGCGGCATGCTGGGCCGGGATCTGGTCGCTGCGTTGAGCACCGCCGGTGACGATGTCGTGGGGCTCGCCAGGAGCGACCTCGACATCCGTGACCCGACGGCGTGCAGGGCCGCGGCCGACGGGTTCGACGTGGTGGTGAACGCTGCTGCGTGGACGGACGTGGACGCAGCCGAGGGCAACGAGACCGAGGCGTTCGCGGTGAATGCCATCGGGGCAGCCAACCTGGCCCGTGCGAGTGCTGCTAGCGGCGCGGTTCTCGTCCAGCTCTCGACCGACTACGTGTTCGCAGGGGACGCGCAGACGCCCTACCCGGTCGATGCGGCGCTGTCACCGGTGAACGCCTATGGCCGCACCAAGGCCGCCGCCGAGTGGGCGGTGCGCGCCGAGTGCCCATCGTCGTACGTCGTGCGGACGGCGTGGCTGTACGGCGAGCACGGCAGGAACTTCGTCGCGACCGTGTTGGCCAAGGCGGCCCACGGCGACACGGTGGAGGTCGTCGATGATCAGCACGGGCAACCGACGTGGACCCGTGACCTGGCGGACTTCGTGCACGCTCTGGTCCTCGCTGAGCGACCCTTCGGGATCTACCACGGCACCGCCACCGGGGAGACAACCTGGTTCGGCCTGGCCAGCGAGGCGTTCAAGCTGGCCGGGTTCGATCCGTCCGCGGTCCGGGCGACGACCTCCGACCGGTTCTCCCGGCCCGCCGTCCGTCCTTCGTACAGCGTCCTGGCGAACGGAGGGCAGATGCCCCCGTGGCAGGACGGGCTGAGGCGGGCCCTGCCAGGGCTGGTCGCGGCTGCGCAGCTCCGGCAGTAGCATCCCGGAATGTCCTTTCGCGAGCGTGTTGTCGAGTCCGTCCTGTCCCGACTCCCCGAGCAGTGGGCGGGCGAGCTGGATCTGCACAGGCCCTCGTTGGGTGCGTCCTGGGGCTGGGGACCGCTGAACGGGCAGGAAGGCCGGCAGCGGCTGGTGCGGGACCTGGCCCGCGTGGTGAATTTCGACCTGGTGGTCGAGACCGGGACCTTCCGGGGGAACAGCACGGTGTTCTTCGCCCACGCCACGGGCCTCCCTGTCCACTCGGTCGAGGCGAACCCGCGCTACTTCCACTACGCCACCAGGCGGCTCGCGCCCTATCCGAACGTCACGGTGGAGCTCGGCGACTCTCGTCCGTTCCTCCGGAGGCTGGCCGAGCGACAAGCCTCCTCGACTCCGCTCATCTACCTCGACGCCCACTGGGAGGACGACCTACCGCTGCGCGAAGAGGTGGAGATCATCGCGGCCGGCTGGGAACGCGCGGTCGTCGTCATCGACGACTTCGAGGTGACCGGAGATCCGGGGTACACCTTCGACGACTACGGACCGAGTCGGCGCTTGTGCCTGGACTACCTCGCCGGGACGCCGTGGCCGATCTACTTCCCGACCCTGAGCTCCGCCGAGGAGACCGGTGGCCGGCGTGGCTGCGCCGTCATCGTGTCGCCCTCGCTGGTCGAGTCGGTCGGGACCCTTCCCAGCTTGCGACCCGTGTCGGGTCACACCGTCTGATCCTGTGAACGGCGTCCGAGCTGGGCACGGCCACGTCGTCTAGGGGGGAGCTTGACCGGCTCGCGATCGAGCGAAGACGCCGTCGAACTCGACAACCGATCCGTCGCCGCTTCGTACCTGGCCCATCTCCCCGGCGTAGCCGAACCCGAGCCCGGCCATCGTGTCGAACGTGGCGTGCATGTCCGGGGCTCCGCTGTACGTGGTCACCGCTGCGATTTCCGTGATGACCATCCGGGCCTGGGCGAACACGTTCGAACCGCCGGCGATGACTAGCTGCTCCGCGCCCTGAACATCCATCTTGATCACGATGTCGTTCTCCAGCGGGTTCCTGGCGGCCCACTCGTCGAGGGGCTCGGCAGCTACCGTCTCGTCGCCCCAGCCGGTGACATGCGGGAACTGGCGGTGCATCTCGTCGGACGGCTCGAGAAGCGACGACGCCTGGTCGTGGCTCACCGGTCGATGGAGGGTCACGTCTCCAGCTCGGTCGGACAGGGCGATCGGGTGGACGTGTGCCCGACCTGGCCACCGGCTGGTGGCAGCCACGAGGCCGTCTTGGCATTGCCGCTGCGGCTCGAAGCAGTGGATCGTCGCGTCCGGGAAGGCGAAGGCGAGCAGGTCCAGCTCCTGCCCGACGTTTGCGCCCACGTAGAGCACGGTGTGGATGCTCAGGGCGAAGCGGCTCTGCATCTCCATCAACTCGTCGCGCCGGCGAAGGCCCTGGGCGCCCAGGGTGCGCCCGGCTTTCCCGGCTTGCCTGACGTAGGCAATCGTCGACAGGCGACGCAGGACCCCCGCCGGGGCTTGCCGCAGTGACTGCATCGGGGCACCGTAGCGCGCCGCGGCGGCCATGGTCAGCGATCGTGCCACCAGAGCCCTGGTCGCTGGCTAGTGCCCGGTCCAACGGTCGCGCAGCACGAAGACCGTGTTGATGTAGGTGTCGGCGAACGGCATGTAGCCCAGCTTGTCCATCTGGCGGGTGATCTCGGGCAGCTTCACGCCTTGCCCGTGTTCCGAATAGGTGATCGTCTCGACGCACACGACGCTCGGCTGGCCAGGCCAGGACGGCATGGTCTGCAGGATCTCCAGGTCGAGGCCCTCGACGTCAATCGAGAGAAAGTCCGGCACAGGTTGACCGGCGAGGATCTGGGTCACGGTCTGGACCTCGACATCCACGGTGTCGACGATCTGGTGGCGTCCCCTCGACTCCTCCACGGCCTGCTCGGCGGCGGCTTTCGAGAAGGTACTCAGGGTCGGGGTGCTGAGCCGGTAGAACGTGAGCTGCCCCGGCTCGGAGCCGACACCGATGTTGAGGTTGATGTCGTACGGCCGTTGCTGACGGAAGGCGTCGAACGAGTCGGGGTCCGGCTCTACGTTGATCCCGCGGCTGCCGCCGATGTGCATCAGCGCCGTGTTGGACAGGTGAAACGGATGGTAGGCGCCGAGGTCCAGATAACTCGGCCGCTCGATCCTGAGCTCACCGAACAGGAAAGCCACAAGACGGTCCTCACCGGTCTGTGAGAACGACCCCTGCAGCCAGGGCCTCGAACTAGCCGGGTACGCCGGGTGGACCGCGTCACGAACCCGGTATGGCAGCCGCCGGAGGACGCGCCCCACGATGTCTGCCACCGCCGTATTGTGCCCTATCCTCACCCGCCGCCTTCGAGGGGCGCCTGTCGGTCCGTGACCGCGCGCCTGACCGCCTCGGTCGTCTGCTCCCGCGCGAAACCGACGCCCTTGTCGACGGCCACGATCAGCGGATCGAGACCCGCGAGCCACGGATAGTCGGGGACGTGGCACCAACTCGGGTCGAGCAGCTCGACCGGATGGTGGGCCACCCACCAGTTCCAGTGGCTCTCGTCGTGCCAGCGAGCGGTCACGCCGGCAGCGGCGTCCTGGCGCACCCTGCCGGCGAGTTCCTCACTCATCGCAAGCAGGGCAGCCCGCTCACCCGCCCACACGCCGCCGCAGACGTACCGGCGGCGCCGGAGGGGCGGCACGTAGGCCCGCGAGCCGCGCCGGGTCTCCCAGGTGCCGCGAGGGCGGATCTGTCGTGGGCGGTAGTACCCGGGGTGGCGGACGGCGGCAAGCCCGCCGGGCCAGGACTCCGGTGTGACGAGCGAGGTGAAGTCGCGTCGCACCCGCAGGTCGGCGTCGAGGTAGACGAGGTTGTCGCCCGCGATCGCGGAGGCGGAGCCGACGAAGTGCTCGTAGCGGTACAACGAGGCCTCGGGCCATCGCAGCTCCGGCATGGGTAGGGCATTCACCGTCACCCGGTGGGTGCCCTGCAGGCGCTCGAGGCTCCGAGAGTCGGCATCGGTGAACAGGTTGACGACGACGTCAGCGGTGTCCGCGACCGTCTCGAGATCGCTGATCATGATGTCGGCGAACTCGAGGTAGCGGCCGGTGGCGATGACGAGCAGCCCGAGCCTCGGCATACTCCTCCTCCGCGATTTCGTCGGTCGCAGTCTGGCCGGAGGGCTACTTCGACGTCAGCAGGTATTCTTCCACACGCTCATGACCTCACTCTCCTATGTCGCCTCGGCCTTACGGATCCTGCCGACCGCGTCGCGGCGCCGGTTGTTCATGGTCGTCGGGCTGCTCGCCGTGGTATCCCTGCTCGACCTCGTGGCGGTCGTCCTCGTGCTCGGCCTCACCGCGTTCGGTGCCCAGCAGGCGGGCAACGAGGAGTTGACGGGAGTGCCGGGATGGGTCCGGGGCCCCCTTGATCTCATCGGCGCCGAGTCGGTCACGACGGTGGTCAGCGTTCTCGGCCTGATCGTCGTGTGCCTGTTCGTAGGCAAGTCGGTGCTCGCGACCCTGATCCTTCGCCGGGTGCTCAAGTTCCTGGCCCGTCAGGAGGCGCAGCTGACGCACCAGCTCATGGCCGGGTTGATGCGGGCACCTCTGACGTTCCACCTACGTCGCAGCTACATCGACGTGATGACGGACATCACCGTCGGTGCCGAGAGCCTCGTGATGAGGGCCGTGGCTCCCGCGGTTCTGATCGCGTCCGAGGTGGTCCTCATCGTGATGCTGGTCATCGGGCTCCTGGTCCTCGCGCCTCTGGTGGCCCTGGGTTCGGTCGTCTACTTCTCCGTGGTGCTCGCGATACTCAACCGTTGGATCGGGGCGCGGGCCAGCGCGGCGGGGCATGCCGACGTCGAAGCCACCAAGCGTGGGATGACGATCATCCAGTGGGCGCTCGGTGGGTTCCGGGAGGTCACCACGCGCGGGGTCGGGGGGTACTTCGTCGACCGGGTCGGTGAGGTCCGGGCGCGTGGGGCGGCCAGCCGTGCCGAGGTCGCGTACCTCGGTCTGCTGCCCCGGTACTTCCTGGAGTCTGCCCTCATCGTGGGCATGGCAGTGGCCTTCGCCATCCAGCTCCCGGTCGTCGGCTTCGCGGGTGCGATCTCCGGGCTGGCCTTGTTCGCCGTCGCGGGCTTCCGGCTGCTGCCCAGCCTGCAGCGCCTCCAGGCGAACGCGGCGCTGATCAAGACCGGGCAGCCGTTCGGCGAGCGCGCGCTGTCGG
Organism: uncultured Actinomycetota bacterium; assembly: GCA_963723975.1. Lineage (GTDB taxonomy): Bacteria > Actinomycetota > Actinomycetes > JACCUZ01 > JACCUZ01 > CAVRTI01. Next base: position 14,689 of record CAVRTI010000012.1, on the reverse strand, counting down.
CGATGACGCAGATCGATGAGGCTGTCGCCGGGCAGCCTGACCAGACCATGGACCTCGTCGCGGAGCGGCTGCCACCGCTGGCGCTGCGAGAGTCGGTCGAGGTGGTGGCCCTCAGCTTCACCTACCCGGGGGCGGATCGTCCGGCGCTGCGCGAGGTGGACGCCTGCTTCCCGGCAGGGCGTATGACGGCGCTGGTCGGGGCCTCCGGCTCGGGCAAGAGCACTCTGGTCGACGTCCTTCTGGGGCTACTGCCGCCGACATCGGGGGACGTCCGGATCGACGGGGTCCCTATTGCCGAGCTCCGCAGGTACTGGCTGAGGCTGGTGGGATACGTTCCGCAGTCGGTCTTTCTCATGGCGGCCACCATCCGCGAGAACGTCGCTCTCGGGCTCCCGGCCGAAGAGATCGACGACGACATGGTCTGGCAGGCGCTGCGCAGGGCGTCGATGAGCGAAACTGTGGCCGCGCTGCCGGACAGCCTCGACTACCACCTGGGCGACTCCGGGTCCGGACTGTCGGGGGGCCAGCGCCAACGGCTGGGGATCGCCCGGGCCCTCTACAGCTCGCCCCAGGTGCTGATCCTCGACGAGGCGACGAGCGCTCTCGATGTCGAGACCGAGGCCGAGATCACCGACACGCTGGCCCAGCTGGAGGGGTTGACGAAGATCGTCGTGGCGCACCGCTTGTCGACGGTCAAGCACGCCGAGCAGGTGATCTTTCTGCGTGCCGGCCGAGTCATTGCCGGCGGAACCTTCGCGGAGGTCTCCTCCGCTGTTCCTGACTTCGCCCGCCAGATCGAGCTCTCCGGGCTCCGGTCGACCGGCGCATGAGCCCCGACGCCGCCCACCCACCGCACCGGACCGAGGACTCGGTCACGGTGCACTCGATGGGCGGGTTGGGCAACCAATTGTTCATCTACGCCGCCGGCCTCGCCGCGGCACAGGCGGCTGACGCGCGGCTTCGGGTCGACGTCGGGCAGCACGCAGTCCGTCCGGACCGGCCGCCTCAGCTCGCCGAGCTGGGGCTCCAGGCCGAGTACGTCGACCTCGGCACCGGGCAGGTGGCGTCCGCGCTCCGGCGCCGGGTCTCGCGCTGGGTCCCCCTGGCTGGCGACGTGCCGCATGCCTGCACCTACCGCGAGAGCGGGTTCCGCTTCGACCCCGCCGCGCTGAGGCAGCCCCAGGGCTCCTGCATGTTCGGATACTTCCAGTCCTGGCGCTATCTCGAGCCGGTCGCCGAAGGCCTGCGGGAGCAGCTGGGGAAGGTCGGTGACGATCGCCTTGCCGGCATCCCGCACCTGGTCGGTGAAGTCTCCGCGGAGTCGTCGATCACGCTGCACGTGCGTCGGGGCGACTACCTGCATGTCAGTGCCAAGGACTACCACGGTGTCGCGGACGCAGGCTACTACCGCCAGGCCGTCAGCACCCTGCGTCGGATGGGGTTCGACGGCCCCCTCCGCGTCTTCAGCGACGATCTGCCGGCTGCTCAGGCGGAGCTCGCCGGTCTTGGCGACCTTCAGGGGTTCGCCACGGCAGGCCTGGACGCCGTCGACGAGATGTTCCTGATGAGCCGGTCGTCCGCGCTCGTCACAGCGAACAGCTCGTTCTCCTGGTGGGCAGGGTGGTTGGGCGACCGGCCGGAACGTCCGGTGATCGCGCCGCGCCCGTGGTTCGACGACCCCGCCGTCGACTCTCGCGACCTGCTGCCGCCACACTGGCTGACCCTGGACCGGCGCGCAGCGTGAGACGACGGAAACGAGGGAGCACGTGCGGGTGAGGCAGTGAGCGGCGCCGCCACCGTCGGCGTGGTCATCCCGACGTACGAACGCGTGAACGAAACGGTACGTGCGGTCGAGAGCGTCCTGGCCCAGACAGTGCTACCCGACGAGGTCGTCGTCGTCGACGACGGGAGCAAGGAGGCGACGGTAGAGGAGCTCGGCGATCGCCTGGCTCCGCATCCGGTCGTGCTCGTCCGAGCTCCCCGCAGCACGCATCCCGGCCGCACCCGCAACGCCGGCCTGGCCACTCTGCGGACGCACTGGGTGGCATTCCTGGACAGTGACGACACGTGGGCACCGACCAAGCTGGAGCGTCAACTGGCTGCCGTCGGAGACAACGCCGCGGTCTGCACCAACGCACGACGCATCGTCGGCGGAGCGCCCCGGGGTGTTGTTGTCGACGACCTTCCGGCCCGGCTCGGTCTCCGGGAGCTGATCAATGAGAACAAAGTGATCAACAGCAGCGTCCTGGTGACGCGAGCGGTGCTCGAGGAAGTCGGGCAGGTCGCGAGCTCCTACCTGGTGCGCGGCTGCGAGGACTACGCCACCTGGCTGCGGATTGCCACCCGCCACACCTGGCTGGGGCTGGACGAGCCGCTCGTGGACTACGTCGACGAGCCCTCGGTCAGTATCCGCGGCAGCGAGGAGTTCGCGGTCCACCCGGGGCGCCAGGCCGCCTGGCTGGACTACGTGATCTGGCGCCGTGAGACCGGCCACCCGTCAGTCCTAGCCGAGAAGGTGCTCTCCGGCGGCCTGCGCCGCGCCCTGCTCCTACAGGCGGGCGGCGCCCCGAGGTAGCCGCCGCGCGACGTTCTTCGCTACGTCGAGGAAGCCTGCGAACGCCCGAGGACGCAGAACGGCGAGCGCCACCGTACCTGTCATGAGCGAGATGCCACTGCGTAGCCGACCGCCCCGCGTCAGCAGGGCAGCCAGCCAGATGTGATCGAAGACGTAGGACCTGAGGGCTCCGGGACAGGTGCCCGCGTACTTCCTGTCGTGCTGGAGACCCTCGCGAAGAATGCGGACCACACTCGCATCAGGGAAGGCTCCTTCCGCAAGCATGCGGTTGCGGACGAGTCGATGGTCCTGGATCTGTACGTCCCCGGCGTTGGCGCTGATCCCGCTGGACGAGAGCCGGTAGCTCAAGAGGACATCGGGGAGGCTTGCCAGCTCGTTCCCAACTGCGAGCCGCGCCCACAAGTCGTAGTCCTCCACCGGTCCGACATCACGGTATCCGCCGACCGCGACGACCGCGGACCGACGGAACATCATGCCCGCATGCGGCAGGACGTTGCGGAAGAACAGCTGCCGCCGCAGATAGGGCGGGTCCGCAGCGGTGTGCACCTGCGTCACGACCCCGCCGTGGTCGTCCACGACCTCGTAGCAGCACCCCACCGCGGCGACACGGGGATGTGCCGTCAGATAGTCGAGCTGCAGCCCGAGCCGTCGCGGGTGGCTGACGTCGTCGGCGTCCATCCGCGCCACCAGGTCGTGGCGAGCCAGCGATAGCCCTGTGTTCAGCGTGGCCACCAAGCCACGATTGGGCTGGCTCACGACGGTCACCCGCGGGTCAGTGAGGCTCGCCAGCAGGGCAGCGGTGCCGTCGGTGGAACCGTCATCGATGACGAGCAGCTCGATCGCCTCGTGGGTCTGCCCCAGGATGCTCGAGACGGCGGTGGCGAGGTGGCCCCCACCGTTGAACACGGGGAGGAGGACCGTGACCGGCACGGTAGCGTGGTCGGCTGACATCACCGCGGACACTATCGAGGAGCGCCCTTCTTGCCGCCGCTGGATCTTCTTGTGGTGGCCGACAGCACGGGGGGTGGGCTCGGGGCCTCCGCGGTCGCTCATGCCGGCTGGTTCGCCGATCAGGGGTGGCGGGTGGCGCTGGCTGCTCCCGGCGCTGCGCGCAGCACGCCGGTGAGCAATACGGTCGACGAAGACGTGTACAGAACATTGAGTGATGGTGTCGGTGTAGCGCACGGCGCCGTCGGTGTTCGCCGCGCGACCCTGGAACTCGGTCGGCGAGCCCGCCGCGGTGCGCGCCCGCGCCCGGTCGGCCGCGTAGGCCGCGACGACGTCGTCGTCGCCGATCCGGGCGACGATCGCCGCTGCGTCCAGTCCCGGTACCGTGCTGAGAGCGCCGCGCAGCATCGCCGGATCCTCGAGGCGGCCGGTCGTCGTGAACTGCGCGAAATGCAGCGCGCGGAAGCCCGCCAGCTCGAGCTCGGGCACGTCCAGCCGGGTCGCCACCACCGCCCGGCAGCCCGGCGACGTGGCGCTCAGGTCGGGCTTGGGCGTGAACGCGAACGGCATCCCGAAGCGCGCGAACGTCGTGCGCCAGTCCATCGCCGAGTCGGTCGGGTGGTAGCCGCGCGCGACGTACTGCGCGCGGTCCTCGGCCAGGCCGATCGTGACGCAGCGTCCAGCGCAGCCCGTCGCCGTAGCGCCAGCGCAGCGTCGTGTCCGCCGCCTCCGGATTGCCCGCCTCGGCCAGCGGATTGTCGGATGCAAGCGGCGTGCGGCCGTACTTGAGCAGCAGCGCCGCCACCGCGGTATACCGACTCAGCTTCGCGGGTAATACGCTGACGGCGGCTGGACCTCCTCGAACACTCCCCATGGCAACCGCACGATTGGCGCGCCGGAGGTTGCTAGTCGCGCAGAGCAGTTCCAGCGCGCCAGATCGTCGATTCACTCGGCGATGGCTTGGACGATCATCAGCAGCGGCAGCGCGAGCAGCATGCCGGCGATGCCCCACAGCCAGCCCCAGAACAGGAACGAGACGAAGATGGCGACGGGGTTCAGCTGCACCGAGCGGCCGAAGACGATTGGCGTGAACAGGAACCCCTCGAGCGCGGTCACGACGAGCGACACGCTGGCGACCATCGCCGCCGTCGTCAGGTCGCCAAACTGCAGCAGGCCGGCAAAGAACAGGCCTCCGGCGACCACTGCCGGGCCGAGGTACGGCACGATATTCAGCAGCGCCGCGGCCAGCCCCCAAAGGCCCGCGGACTGGACCTCGAGCAGGAACAGCAAGCCCCAGGTGCTCAGCCCGACGACGACGCTGGCGAGGATCAGGTGCAGCATCGACTTGGCGACGCGCTCGCCGATTTGATTGATCACCTGCACGGTGACCTTGCGCTGCGACAAGCGGTCGCCGCTCATTTTCACCAGCTTGCGCTTGAACAAGTCGCCCGAGGCCAGCAGGAAATACAGCAGGAACGCCACCAGTGCCGCGCTGCCGGCAAACGTGAGCACGCCCTGCGAGCCGAGCCAGACGAAGTTGGTAAAGTCCACCGGCGGGGCAACGACCTGCACCGGGGTCACGCCGGACGGCGGCGTGCTGGGCCGCTCGGAGGACTCGGTGGCCGTCTTCTGCAGCTCGGTCGCCGCCTTTTGCAGCTGCGAGATGGCGCCGTCGCCGCGGCGGAGCAAGCCGGCGTAACGCTTGCGCAGCGTCCTCGTCGCCTGCGGCAGGCCGGAGATCGCCTGCGCGGCCTCGTCGCTCAGGCTGTAGGCCATGAAGCCCAGCTGGCCGACGAAGAGCGACACCACGACGGCCGACGCGACCCATCGCGGCATCAGCCGCTCGAGTCGCCGGACCACCGGCGCCAGCGCCAGCGCCAGGACCAGCCCGATGAGGATGGGCACGAAGAACCCTTGTGCCGCCTTGAGCCCGCCGATCAGCACGATGATGGCGACCGCGACCAGCGCGTACGCCTGCATGCCGACCATCTTGGTCCGCGCAGCGGGGCGCACCGGCGTGGGCGGCAGGCTGACTGGTCGCGCCGGGCTTGTCGGTGCGACAGGTGCAGATCACGGCTCGCGGCCGGTTGGTGATGATGCTCCAACAACTTGAACAGTCGTGCGTCAGCCAGGGAACACGCAGCGATGGGCAGCCAGCAGGACGATTCCGTGCCCGGGGCCTTCCCGAAGCGGGCACGGGGTTGCCATGGTTGTGGTTTTCCGATACCGTCCGCTAGGCCGCCCGCTTGCGCTTGCCCTGGTGTGGAGGCACGGTGCGCGTCCGCGCGGCGGACCCGGCGGCTGGCTTGCGCCGGCTGCCGGCCGCGCGCAGGCTCGCCTCGTAGGCGCTCGGCCAGGTCGACGACCCGCGCTACTGGCTGCTCGGTCGCCCTCGAGCACCACGGTTCGCCGTCGGCTTGCCCTTGATGATGTTGGAGGTTGGCGAGCAATACGTCGTCAGGCGTACACAAACATGAAAAAAAAAAAAAAAAAAAAAAAAAATACTGCTGCTGCTCCATCATCATCATCAAAACGAGCGGGAGCTGTGGTGAGGTGGTGCGGAACACCACGGAGCAAAGAAGGGATCGCCAGGGCCATCGAGCATCGAAGAGCTGCAGGCCCCGCTCAACCGCCATCGGGGAGAAGCCCGAGCAGCATCCGAGTCTGACGCAGGAACTGCTCAACCTCGGCCTCGCTGAACTCGTCGGGATCACCGGAGAGAGAGCTCTTCCGCTCCCAAAGGCCCCAGGCAATCGAGGTACCCGCCAGGCCTTCGGCTTGGCGCTTGGCGGCAAGGGCGTCGAGGAAGGAGTTGGCGGCTGCGTAGTTGCCCTGGCCGGGACCGCCCAGGCGGCGGCCACTGAGGAGAACAGGACGAAGTGGGAGAGCTCGAGATCCTCGCTGAGCTCGTGCAGGTACCAGGCGGCGTCGGCCTTGGGGGTGAGGACACGGTCCAGGCGCTCCGTGTCGAGGTCGGCGATCAGGCCGTCGTCGAGGACGCCGGCGGCTGGAAGATCGCGCCCAGGGGATGCTCGGCGGGGACTGTGGCAAAGAGGTCTTGAACTGGGCTTGGTCGGAGACGTCGCAAGCGGCGATCTCGACCTCGGCACCGAGGGCCTCGAGCTCTTCTCGCAGCTCCCCGGCTCCCTTGGCCTCGGGGCCCGAGCGGCTGACCAAGAGCAGGTGGCGGGCGCCGTGGTGCTCGGCGAGGTGGCGGGCGAAGAGGGCGCCGAGGCCGCTTAGGCCGCCGGTGATCAGGATCGTCTTGTCGGGATCGAGGGCTGGGGCTTGCTCGTCTTCGGGCCTTTCAGCCTTGGCCTCGGCGAGGCGGGGCGCCAGGGCCTCTCCCTCGCGCAGGGCGAGCTGGGGCTCCTGCGTCGTCGCGGTCAGGGCGCCGGGCAGAGCCTCAGTTCGATGCCTCGCCGGCGTCGGTGTCGATCAGGGCGAAACGTCCGGGGTGCTCGGAGATGGCCGAGCGCAGCAGGCCCGCGAGGGTGGCGGCGGGGAGATCGGGCTCCGCGTCGCCGGCCCCGAGGGCGCCTTCGGTGAGGAAGACGAGGCGGGCCTCGTTCGTCTCCTCATCCGCCAGGTGGGCCTGGATTGCCTCCAGGGCCTTGGCGGCGAAGGCGTGGGAGGCCTCGACCGGCTCCTCCTGGTCCCACTCGCGGGTGTCGATCAGACGTCGTCTCCGAGGGGGCTCGCTCGCCTCTGGCAGGGGCGTCTCGCTCCAGTCGAGGCTCAGAGGAGCTTTTGGCGCCCGGCGGCCTGCATCGCCTCGGGCGAGGCCGGGCGCAGTAGACAGGACTCGACCTCGAGCCAGCGGGGCGCTGCCGGGGTCGGCGATATGCAGCGAGACCGCTCCCCCTCGCTTGCCAGACGCACCCGCAGGGCATCGGCGCCGGCGGCGGTGACCGAGACACCGTTCCAGGCGAAGGGCAGACCGGCGCTTTGCTCCTCGGTTTGCTCGCACGGCGAGCAGCGCCCCGTGCAGGGCAGAGTCCAGCAGCGCCGGGTGGATCGCAAAGCGCCCAGCTTCTTCGCTTTGCACCTCAGCCAAGCTCACCTCGGCGTAGAGGTACTCGCCCTCTTGCCAGGCGGCGCCGAGGCCCTGGAAGGCGGGGCCGTACTGGAAGCCGATTTCCTCCAGACGCTCGTAGAGGTCCGCGGTCTCGACCGGCTCAGCGCCCTCGGGAGGCCAGGAGGAGAAGGGCTCGGGAGCGGGCGGCTGCTCGGCTGAAAGGGAGCCCGAGGCATGCAGGGTCCACTCCCCCGCCTCCCCCTCATCGGAGGTCTCGGGGCGGGAGTGGATCGAGATGGACCGTCTTCCCTCCTCCCCGGCGCCGACAGCAACCTGGACCTGTACCGCGCCTTGCTCGGTGAGAACCAGCGGCGCCTGCAGGGTGAGCTCCTCTACGACTTCCGCCCCCGCCTGCTCTCCGGCCCGCAGGGCCAGCTCCAAGAAGGCGGTGCCGGGGACGATCACGGTGTCGAGCACGGCGTGATCGGCCAGCCAGGGGTGAGTGGCCAACGAGATGCGACCGGTCAGCAACCAACCGCCATCGGGGTCTTCGACCACGGCGCTCAGCAAGGGGTGGTCGGCCTGCTCGAGGCCGGCGGCGCTCGGTCTCCCGCTCCGGCGCCGCTGGAGAACCAAAAGCGCTCCCTTTGGAAGGGATAGGTAGGCAAGCCGACCCGCTTGGCCCCCGGGTAGAGCTTTGCCCACTCGAGCTTGGCTCCGGCGACGTGGGCAGAGGCAAGGGCGCTGCTGAGAGCGAGGGGCTCAGCTCGCCCGGAGCGCAGGGTCGGGATCAAGGCGGTGCTTGAGTCATCCCCCAGGCAAGAAGCGGCCATGGCGCTGAGCACACCGTCTGGTCCGAGCTCCACGAAGGTAGTGGTGCCCTGCTTGTCGAGGGTGGTGACCGAGTCGGCAAAGCGCACCGCCCCGCGCACCTGGGCGACCCAGTAGGCGGGGTCGGTTGCCTGCTCAGCGGAGAGGAGCTCTCCGCTTAGGTTGGAGAGGACCGGGATCTTTGGCTCTTGGTAGTCGAGCTCTTTGGCGATCTCGGCAAAGGCCTCCAGCATCGGCTCCATCAGTGGTGAGTGGAAGGCGTGGGAGACGCTCAGCTGTTTGGTCCTGGCGCCCTTCTCTTCGAAGTGGGCCTTGAGCTGCAGGGCTGCCTCTTCGGTTCCGGAGATCACCATCGAGGTGGGGCTGTTGACGGCAGCCAGTGAGAGCTCTGCCTCTTTGCCCTCAAGGGCCTCGCCTACCTCGGCCTCAGTTGCCTCGATCGCCACCATCGCCCCACCCTTGGGCAGGGCTCCCATTAGGCGGCCCCTGGCGGCTACGAGCTTGGCTGCGTCTTTGAGTGAGAAGACGCCGGCGAGGTGGGCTGCTGCCAGCTCACCGATCGAGTGCCCGGCGAGGTAGTCAGGCTTTAGGCCCAGGGACTCCAGGAGTCTGAAGAGGGCTACCTCGATTGCAAAGAGGGCGGGCTGGGTGAACTCGGTGCGGTCAAGGAGGGCTGCTTGCTTTGAGCCCTCCTTGGCGAAGAGCAGCTCTTTGAGTGAGCGCTCCAGGTGGGGGTCCAGTGCCTCGCAGGCCTCATCGAGGGCTTTGGCGAAGACAGGGGATGCCTCGTGCAGCTCCTTTCCCATGCCAGGGCGCTGGGCGCCCTGGCCGGTGAAGAGGTAGGCGAGCTTGCCGCTTTTTGCCTTGCCTTCGAAGAGGTTTGGTGAGGGCTCGCCCTGCTCCAGGGCGCCGAGGGCCTGCAGTAGCTCCTCGCGGCTGGAGCCGGTGAGGACGGCGCGCTGGTCAAAGAGGGCTCTGGTCGTGGCGAGGGAGAAGCCGGCGTCGGCGGGATCGAGCTCGGGGTTGTCCCTCAGCAGGGCGCTGAGGTTGGCGGCGCTCTCGCGCAGGGCGGGCTCAGATTTGGCTGAGAGCGGTAGGAGGAGGCTGTTGGGAAGGGGGGCCGGGGGCAGCTCGGTGCTCTCCTCCTCCCCGCTCTGCACCGGGGAGGCCTCAGGTGCTTCCTCCAAGATCACGTGGGCGTTGGTGCCGGAGATGCCAAAGGAGGAGACACCGGCGCGGCGCGGGCGACCGTTTGGCTCCCAGGGAACCTCCTCGCTCAGTAGCTCTACCTCTCCTGCCTCCCAGTCGACTTTGCTGCTCGGGGCGTCGAGGTGCAGGGTCTTTGGCAGCGCTCCGTGGCGCATCGCTTCGACCATCTTGATTACGCCGGCTACTCCGGCGGCGGCCTGGGTGTGGCCGATGTTGGACTTGATCGAGCCCAGGCGCAGCGGTCCGTCCTCGCGGTCTTGGCCGTAGGTGGCGAGCAGGGCTCCTGCCTCGATCGGGTCACCGAGGGTGGTGCCGGTGCCGTGGGCCTCGACTGCGTCGACGTCCTTTGCCTCCAGGCCGGCGTTCGCCAGGGCCTGGCGGATGACGCGTTCCTGGGAGGGGCCATTCGGAGCGGTGAAGCCGTTGGAGGCGCCGTCCTGGTTAACGGCCGAGCCCTTGATCGTCGCGAGCACCTCGTGACCGTTTCGTCTGCGCGTCGGAGAGGCGCTCGCAGGACCAAGAACGCCGACGCCCTCCGACCAGCCCACTCCGTCGGCCGCGTCCGAGAAGGACTTGCTGCGCCCGTCGGGGGAAAGGCCGCGCTGGCGGGAGAACTCGACGAAGACGCCAGGGGTGGCAAGGACGGTCGACGCCTCCCGCCAGCGCCAGCGAGCACTCACCGCTGCGCAGCGCCTGGGCGGCGAGGTGCATCGCCACCAGCGAGGAGGAACAGGCGGTGTCGACGGTGATCGCCGGGCCCTCCAGGCCGAGGGTGTAGGCGATGCGGCCGGAGACCAGGCTCTGGGTCATCCCCGGCGCCTCGCCGTAGTCCTGGTACATCACCCCGGCGAAGATGCCGGTCTGGGTCCGGGCCAATTCCCGCGGGTCGATGCCGGCGTCCTCCAGCGCCTGCCAGGAGGCTTCGAGCAAGAGGCGCTGCTGGGGATCGGTCGCCAGTGCCTCGCGCGGGGAGATGCCAAAGAAGCCGGCGTCGAAGTCGGCGGAGTCGTGGACGAAGCCGCCCTCGCGGGTGTAGCTGGTTAGGCGCTCAGCGCCGGCTTCGCGGTCGGGGTCATAGAGGCGCTGCAGGTCCCAGCCGCGATCGGCGGGGAACTCGGAGATCCCGTCGCGTCCCTCGGCGACCAGCTGCCAGAGCTGCTCGGGGGAGGCGACCCCGCCGGGGTAGCGGCAGGCCATGCCGACGATCGCGATCGGCTCCTCTGAGGCCCGGGCCCTGACGAGCGCCTTGCTGCCCGCGCCGGCGGCGCCGACCTCCTCCAACAGGTGGCGGGCAAGCGCCGCGGGGCTGGGATAGTCGAAGACGGCGGTGGCGGCCAGCGCCACCCCGGTCGAGGCGACGAGGCGGTTGCGCAGCTCGACCGCGGCCAGCGAATCGAAGCCGAGGTCTTTGAAGGCGCGCTCGGGCTCGATCGCCTCGGCCGAGTCGTGGCCCAAGACCGCGGCGACCTCGGCACGGACCAAGCTCGAGCACCGCGCCTCGCGCTCGGCCTCGGGCAGCAGCGGCAAGCCTGGCGGCGAGCTGGCCGGAGGCCGCCTTTCGGCGCGCTCCCTGCCCCGCGACCAGGCCACTGAAGATCGCCGGCAGGGCGCCGGCGGCGGCCTGCGAGCGCAGGCCGGCGCGGTCGAGGGCCAATGCCAAGGTCTGGGCGGGCGGCGCTTTGGATCGCCGCGTCAAAGAGCTCGATGCCCTGCTCGTCCGTGATCGGGGCTGACCCCCGAGCGCCGCATCCGGGCCAGATCGGCCTCGCTGAGGGAGGCGGTCATCGCGCTCTCCCGCTCCCAAAGCCCCCAGGCGATCGAGGTGGCCGGCAGGCCTTCGGCTTGGCGCTCTGCGGCGAGGGCGTCGAGGAAGGAGTTGGCGGCGGCGTAGTTGCCCTGGCCGGGACCGCCGAGCACGCCGGCCATCGAGGAGAACAGGACGAAATGAGAGAGCTCGAGATCCTTGCTCAGCTCGTGCAGGTACCAGGCGGCGTCGGCCTTGGGGGCGAGGACGCGGTCCAAGCGCTCGGGTCGAGGTCGGTCGATCAGGCCGTCGTCGAGGACTCCGGCGGCGTGGAAGATGGCGCCGAGGGGATGCTCGGCGGGGACTGCGGCGAAGAGGTCTTCGAGCTGGGCTTTGTCGGAGACGTCGCAGGCGGCGATCTCGACCTCGGCGCCCAGCGCCTGCGAGCTCTGCTCGCAGCTCCTCGGCTCCCTTGGCCTCGGGGCCCGAGCGGCTGACCAGGAGCAGGTGGCGGGCGCCGTGGTGCTCGGCGAGGTGGCGGGCGAAGAGGGCGCCGAGGCCGCCGAGGCCGCCGGTGATCAGGATCGTCTTGCTCGGGATCGAGGGCGTGGGGCCTGCCCGTCCTCGGCTTCCGGCCTTCGCCTGCGGCCAGCCGGGGCACCAGCCCTCGCCCTCGCGCAGGGCGAGCTGGGGCTCCTCGCCGTCGCGGTCAGGGCGCGCGGGCAGGCCTCAGTCGAGGCCTCGCCGCCGTCGCTGTCGATCAGGGCAAAGCGGCCGGGGTGCTCGGAGGGCCGAGCGCAGCAGGCCCGAGAGGGTAGCGGCGGGGAGATCGGGGCTCTCCGTCGCCGGCGACCAGGGCGCCCTCGGTGAGGAAGACGAGGCGCGAGGCGGCGTCGCTCCTCGTCGGCCAGGCAGGGCCTGGATCGCCTCCAGGGCCTCGGCGGCGAAGGCGTGGGAGGCCTCGACCGGCTCTCTGGTGCCCACTCGCAGGTGTCGAGCGTCGACGAGGATCGCCGACGGGGCTTCTGTCGCCGGCGAGTCGTATCGCTCCAGGCCTCGAGGTCGGAAGCGCACGGCCTGTAGCGAGGCGTCTCGGCGGCCGCGCATCAGCCTCGGGCAGGGCGGGCGGAATCGACAGTGGCAGCTCGACCGAGCCGAGCGAGCGCCTTGTCGCTGGCCGGCGAGCTGGCCAGCTCGATCGGGCGGCCGCGTGCAGTCGACCTGACCACCGGCGCACCGCTGGACATCGGCGCACGGCGATCGGCCTGGCCGAGACTCCGACTCGCAGCGAGAGGGCAGGCGGAAGACGCGCAGCCGCGCCAGGCGAAGGGCAGTGGTCGGCTTTCCACCTCGGCGGCGAGCGCGCGAGCAGGCCGCGTGCAGGGCAGAATCCAGCAGCGCCGGGTGGATCGCGAAGCGGCCGGCTTCCTCGCGCTGCTCCTCGGCCAAGGAGACCTCGGCGTAGAGCTCCTCGCCCTCTTGCCAGGCGGCGCCGAGGCCCTGGAAGGCGGGGCCGTAGCTCGAAGCCGATCTCGGCCAGGCGCTCGTAGAGCTCGGCGGTCTCGACCGGCTCAGCGCCCTCGGGCGGCCAGGGGAGAAGGGCTCGGGAGCGGACGGCTCCTCGGCGGAGAGGACGCCGGCGGCATGCAGGGTCCACTCCCCCGCCTCCTCCTCATGGAGGTCTCGGGGCGGGAGTGGATCGAGATCGGGCGCTGCCCTCCTCCTCGGGCGCCGACCGAGACCTGGATCTGCACCGCGCCCTGCTCGGAGAGAACCAGCGGCGCCTGCAGGGTGAGCTCCTCGACCGTCTCGCAGCCGCCTGCTCTCCGGCCCGCAGGGCCATCTCGACGAAGGCGGTGCCGGGCAGCAGGACGTGTCCTGAGACAGCGTGATCGGCCAGCCAGGGATGGGTGGCGAGGGAGATGCGGCCGGTCAGTGCCAGGCGCTCGCCCTCGGGGTCTTCGATCGCCGCCGCGAAGCAAGGGGTGATCGAGGGCTCCCAGGCCGATCGAGGCGGCGTCGGCGAAGCCGGCGCCGCTGGAGAACCAAAAGCGCTCCCTTTGGAAGGGATAGGTAGGCAGTGAGACCCGCTTGGCCCCCGGGTAGAGCTTTGCCCACTCGAGCTTGGCTCCGGCGACGTGGGCAGAGGCAAGGGCGCTGCTGAGGGCGAGGGGCTCAGCTCGCCCGGAGCGCAGGGTCGGGATCAAAGCGGTGCTTGAGTCATCCCCCAGGCAAGAAGCGGCCATGGCGCTGAGCACACCGTCTGGTCCGAGCTCCACGAAGGTAGTGGTGCCCTGCTTGTCGAGGGTGGTGACCGAGTCGGCAAAGCGCACCGCCCCGCGCACCTGGGCGACCCAGTAGGCGGGGTCGGTTGCCTGCTCAGCGGAGAGGAGCTCTCCGCTTAGGTTGGAGAGGACCGGGATCTTTGGCTCTTGGTAGTCGAGCTCTTTGGCGATCTCGGCAAAGGCCTCCAGCATCGGCTCCATCAGTGGTGAGTGGAAGGCGTGGGAGACGCTCAGCTGTTTGGTCCTGGCGCCCTTCTCTTCGAAGTGGGCCTTGAGCTGCAGGGCTGCCTCTTCGGTTCCGGAGATCACCATCGAGGTGGGGCTGTTGACGGCAGCCAGTGAGAGCTCTGCCTCTTTGCCCTCAAGGGCCTCGCCTACCTCGGCCTCAGTTGCCTCGATCGCCACCATCGCCCCACCCTCGGGCAGGGCTCCCATTAGGCGGCCCCTGGCGGCTACGAGCTTGGCTGCGTCTTTGAGTGAGAAGACGCCGGCGAGGTGGGCTGCTGCCAGCTCACCGATCGAGTGCCCGGCGAGGTAGTCAGGCTTTAGGCCCAGGGACTCCAGGAGTCTGAAGAGGGCTACCTCGATTGCAAAGAGGGCGGGCTGGGTGAACTCGGTGCGGTCAAGGAGGGCTGCTTGCTTTGAGCCCTCCTTGGCGAAGAGCAGCTCTTTGAGTGAGCGCTCCAGGTGGGGGTCCAGTGCCTCGCAGGCCTCATCGAGGGCTTTGGCGAAGACAGGGGATGCCTCGTGCAGCTCCTTTCCCATGCCAGGGCGCTGGGCGCCCTGGCCGGTGAAGAGGTAGGCGAGCTTGCCGCTTTTTGCCTTGCCTTCGAAGAGGTTTGGTGAGGGCTCGCCCTGCTCCAGGGCGCCGAGGGCCTGCAGTAGCTCCTCGCGGCTGGAGCCGGTGAGGACGGCGCGCTGGTCAAAGAGGGCTCTGGTCGTGGCGAGGGAGAAGCCGGCGTCGGCGGGATCGAGCTCGGGGTTGTCCCTCAGCAGGGCGCTGAGGTTGGCGGCGCTCTCGCGCAGGGCGGGCTCAGATTTGGCTGAGAGCGGTAGGGCGATCATCCCGGGCAGCGGAG
>CAVRTI010000011.1:0-102409 GCA_963723975.1 uncultured Actinomycetota bacterium | reverse complement strand
CCTCGAGATCCCTGCCGTCGATGGCGAACGACGGCACTACTGGATGGATCCGGAGAACGGCAAGCGCATCGCCAAGGAGATCGCCGACAAGCTGTCCGAGCTGCGGCCGGACGATCGGGCCTACTTCGAGCAGCAGCTCGCCGACTTCACCGCGCGCCTGGACGCGGCGGAGAAGCGCTGGCTGGCGATGATGGCGCCCGTACAAAGGCACCAAGGTCGTCACCTACCACCGCTCGTTCCCGAACTTCGCCGAGCGGTTCGGCCTGGACATCATCGGCTACGTCGAGCCGCGGCCGGGCATTCCGCCGACGCCGCAGCACACGCTCGATCTCATCAACGAGATGAAGCGCGCAGAACGTGAAGCTCATGCTGGTCGAGCCCTACTTCGACCTGAAGACGCCGAACGCCATCGGCCGCGAGACCGGCGCCGAGGTGCTGGTGCATGCCGCCGTCGGTCGGCGGCATCAAGGACATCGACCGACTACTTCAAGCTGTTCGACTACGACCTCAACCTGCTGGTCGAACGCGATCAAGAAGACCGGGGCGCGAACGTAGTGCCATGGACACCGCGATCCTGGCGTTCCTCGCCGCGCCGTTCGTCGCCAGCCTGATCCTCACCGGCATCCACGCCTACCTCGGCGTGCACGTCGTCGAGCGCGGCGTGATCTTCGTCGACCTGTCGCTGGCGCAGATTGCCGCGCTCGGCGCGACCATCGCGCTGCTGCTGCCGTTCTCGGGCGGCGATCCGCACGGCGCCGGTGCGTCTACTGGGTCAGCCTGGCGTTCACCTTCATCGGCGCGTTCGGTGTTCTCGACGATCCGCAGCCAGCGCGCGCGCATCCCGCAGGAAGCGATCATCGGCATCTGCTACGCGGTGGCGTCGGCGGCGGCGATCCTGGCGATGAGCAAGTCGACGTCCGAGAGCGAGCACCTGAAGGACATGCTGGTCGGCAACATCCTGGCGGTGTCGTGGGCGGAGGTCGGCAAGACGGCGCTGCTCTACGGCGCGGTCGGGCTGTTTCACTACATCTTCCGCGACAAGTTCCTCGCCATCTCGATGGACCACAAGAGCGGCCGAAGCGCGACGGGCTGTCGGTCCGGTTCTGGGACTTCCTGTTCTACGCCTCGTTCGGCTTCGTCGTCACCTCGTCGGTGGCGATTGCCGGCGTGCTGCTGGTGTTCTGCTACCTGATCGTGCCGTCGGTGGCGGCGATGCTGTACGCTGAGCACATCGGGCGCCGGCTCGCGATCGGCTGGACGATGGGCACGGTGGTGTCGGCGCTGGGCGTGTATCTGTCTCTCCAGCTCGATCTGCCGACCGGCGCGACGATCGTGTGCACCTTCGGCCTGGTGCTGATCCTCATGGCGATTGCGCGCCCGCTGATTCGAACGTCGTGATCTGCCGTAATTGCGGCATCGAGATCGCCGACAAGGCGCTGATCTGCTATCGGTGCGGCACGGCCACGACCGAAGCGAAGTTCAAGCCCGCCGCCGCGAAGCGCCGGTCGTCGTCGCTCGCTCGTCGCGAGCGTCATCGCGCTGGTGCTGATGCTGATGGCGGCGCTCTACATCGACGGACGGTCGCCGATGCGACGCCGCGTCTGCTCGGTTGGGTGGCGGTCGCCGTCGCGGCGGCCGGAGTCGCGTCCTGGCCTACGCTGCGGCGGTCCAGACGCTAGATGCGCAGCTGGAAGCTTGCAGCTTCGAGCTCCGGCGGTCAGCGTGATGCGATAATCGATCGATCGTGATGGCCACGCTGTCGTTCGGCGCCGTGTCGCCGCGCTGCGGCAGCCGGGGCGCGCCGGCGCGCATCGCGGCGCGCTGTGGGTCGTGTGGGCGGTCATCGTCTGGAACGTGGTCTTCGATCGCGTGATCGTGGTCGCCGGCCGGCGGTATCTACGTCGCCGCCGCCTGGCCGCGGCGGCCGCGCGGTCCCTACGCGCGCATCGACGACTGGATGCGCCCGGCGGTCACCGCGGCGCTCTGGATGGCGACGGCGGCGGCCGGCGCGATCTGATCCTCGGTTGGTTCGCGTCGATCGCGCTTCGCGCGCCCGGCGAAGTTCGGGCACTCCACCGCCGCGTCATGCCAGCCGACGGTGACTGCTCAGTGAACGCTGTATGCGCATCTGCACCGCATCCGCTGATCTACGACTGGAACCACGACGCCGTCGGCCGACGGCCGTCGCGGCCGGTCGCGATGCTCGACGACGAGACGCTGCGCGACGGCCTGCAGTCGCCGTCGGTGCGCACGCCGACCGATCGACAGAAGATCGACATCCTGCACCACATGGACGCGCTCGGCATCGACACCGCCGACATCGGCCTGCCGGGCGCCGGGCCGAAAGTCGTCGAGGACGTCGAGCGGCTGGCGCGCGCGATCGCCGACGAGCGGCTGACGATCCGCGCCAACTGCGCCGCGCGCACCGTCGTCGCCGACATCAAGCCGATTGCCGAGATCGCAGCAGCGCACCGGCGTGCCGATCGAATGCGGCGCCTTCATCGGCTCGAGCCCGATCCGGCAGTACGCGGAAGGGTGGACGCTCGATTACCTGCAGAAGTGCACCGAGGACGGCGATCGACCTTCGCCGTCGAAGGAAGGGCTCGACGGTGATGTACGTCACCGAGGACACGACGCGCGCCGATCCCGAGTCGCTGCGCCGGCTGTTCACGACGGCGATCCGCGCCGGCGCCAAGCGGCTGTGCGTCGCCGACACCGTCGGCCACGCGACGCCCGAACGGCGCCCGCGCGGTCGTCACCTTCGTCAAGTCGTTGATCGCCGAGCTCGGCGTCGACGTCGGCATCGACTGGCACGGGCATCGCGATCGCGGCTTCGGCGTCGCCTCGAGCATCGCGGCGCTCGAAGCGGGCGCGACGCGGCTGCACGGCGCGGCGCTCGGCATCGGCGAGCGGTGCGGCAACACGCCGATCGATCTGCTGATGGTCAACCTGGTGATGATGGGCTACATCGACCGCGACCTGACCGAGCCTGCCGCGCCTACTGCGCAGGCGGTGGCCGACGCGTGCGACGTGCGGATTCGCGCCGAACTATCCGGTGGTCGGCGCCGACGCGTTCCGCACCGCGACCGGCGTGCACGCGGCGGCGGTGGTCAAGGCGTTCCGCAAGGGCGACCGGGCGCTGATGGACGCGGTCTACGCGGCGGTGCCGGCGAGCCTGGTCGGCCGGCAGCAGGAGATCGAGGTCGGGCCGATGTCGGGCCGATCGAACGTCGATCTTCTGGCTGGAAAGCCGCGGGCTGCCGGCGACCGACGAGATCGTCGATCGCATCTTCGCCGCCGCGAAGGCGTCGAACCGGATGCTGACGCACGAGCAGGTGCAGAACGATCGCCGGCGAAGACGCGAAGCTCAAGCCCGCCGGCGCGAAGCTCGAGACCGCACGGCGCCGAGGATTCTGAAAGCGGCATCTGGCTGGGGAATCACGAAGAACACGAAGAGCACGAAGTTCACGAAGAAGACAAGTGGACTCGAGGGTTCCGAGCCTCGATCAGCGCGCCGCTGATTCGCGCCGATTGATGACGCGTCGCACGCCGCCGCGTTGCGGCGGCGCCGTGGCCAAAGACCGGCAGGAACACAAGCCCGCGCTCGAAAGCTTGACCGGCTTGCGTTCCTGCCGGTCTTCGGCCGCGGCATGTCGGCCGGCGCAGCCGGCCGACGTGCGACGCGTCACTCTGCGTCTTCGTGTTCTTCGTGACCTTCGTGGCCTTCGTGGCGCCCAGGCGCCGCAAGTCGCACGCGGGGCTGCTACTTTTGCAATCTGCCGGATCGCCGCCTCGCGCAGGTCGCTGTCCGCATCGCCCTTCGCGATCGCCAGCAGCTTCGCCGCCGACTTGGTGTCGCCACGCTCGCCGAGGTGGCGGATGATCGTCTCCTTGGTGTCGACGCTGGTCGAACCGTCGAAGATCTCGATCAGCAGGGTGGTGCGCGCCTCGCCGGGCGTGTCGGCGAGGTGGCGCACCGCCGCCTCCCGCAGATCCTCGCTCGGATCGGACTTCGCGATCGCGATCAGCCGCTCGGTGATCCGCGGCTCGCCGCGTTCCACGAGATGGCGCAGCAGCGTCTCCTTGATGTCGGTGTCCTTCTCCTGCTCGTACATCTGCAGCAGCATCGTCGTCCGCGCCTCGCCGCCGCCGTCGGCGAGCTGGCGGATGGCTTCTTCGCGCAGTTCGGTGTCGGCGTCGCCTTTCGCGATGCTGATGATCTTCGCCGTCGCGGCCTCGTCGCCGCGTTCGCCGAGGAAGCGGATGATCGCTTCCCTGGTCTCGGTGTCGGAGGTTGTTTCGTAGAGCGAGATCAGGGTTGCGGTCGGCGAGCTGGTGGGCGGCGCGGCCGGGGCTTGAAGGGCGAGCAGGGCAACGAGAGCGGTCGCAAGCATGTTGGCTCCTTTTGACGCGAGGCGCCCCTGAAGGAGCGCCCTACACCCGCGGCACCCCCTGACGGGGGTGCCCTACCTGAGCAGGATCTCCTCGAAGAACTTCACCGCGCGCGGATCGTTCGACTGGCCGAGCCAGAACATCGCCTGCTTGCGGACCTCCGGGTTGCGGTTGGTGCGCGCGACGTCCATCAGCTTCGGCACGCCCTCGTCCTTCGGCAGCTGGCTGAGCGCGAACACCGCCTTCTTCTTCACCTCGGTGTCCGGATCGTTGTCGATCGCGCCGGTGATGGCGGCCGATCGCTTCCTTGCCCGCCTTCTGCGCCAGCCAGAACAGCGCCTGGCTGCGCACCTTGGTGCTGCGGTCGTCGCGCGCCGTCGCGACCAGCGTGGTCAGCGCCGCCGGCACCTTGCTGACCGAGAGCGCCGAAGGTCGACCTTCTCGCGCACCTTGTCGCTCGGATCCTGCGCGATCATCCGCGCCAGCAGCCGCGCGCCGGCCTCGCCGCGCTCGTTGCCGAGCCAGAACGCGGTGTCGCTGCGCAGCCATTCGGGCTGCGCCGGCGCGACGAAGCCTTCGAGCGTCGCGATCGGCGGCCGGCACGCTGTGCAGGGCGATGGCGGCCATCGCGGTCTTGGCGACGCGGTCGCGTCGCTCGCCGGCGTCCGGCGACGCGGTGACGAGCGATGCCAGCCAGGCGAGGCTGTCGTCGGCCTTCACATCGGTCAGCCAGACCATCGTCATGCCGGCCGCGTCGATTTCGCAGTCGGGCGTGAAGGTCCGCACGCGGCTGACGCCGCCGCCTTCGAGCCGGCGCGAGCATCAGGAACTCGGTGGCCGGCTCCAGCGCGATCCGCGAGCCGCGGTTGTCGCGGTCGTCGCCGCGCGTCATCGACACGCCGCTGCCGCTTTCGAGCTGGCACACGCCGCAGCAGGCGATCGCGTCGTCGCGTCGAAATCGTGTCGAAGCAGCACATCTGCCGCGGCCCGGCAATCATCGGCATGCGGTAGCCAATCCACGTGACGCCGCCGCGCGCCGCCGCCGCGCGCACCTCGCGCTCGAGCCCCTGCGCCGCCGACCGCGTCTCGGTCTTGGCGTTCGTGATTCGGCCCTGGCGCCGGCATCGACGCCGACAGCAGCACGAGACGCGCCAGCACCATGCACGTTGCACCCTGCACCATGCACGTTGCAGCCTGCACCTTGAACGTGCACGCTGCACCCTGCACCTCGTCCCGTCGCCTGCACCTCGCGCCTCACTTGAGCAGCTCCATGAGATAGTCGGTCGCTTCCTTCGACTTCATGAGCGACAGCTTGGAGACGATCTCCTTCTTCAGCTCCGGGCTCTTCTCGGCGCGCGCCAGGTCGACGAGCGCCGTGGCGTTGTTCTGCAGGAACAGCGCGTTGACGACCGCCTTGCGGACCTCGGGCGTCGCATCCGAGCCGTAGATCGACGACCAGCGCCTCGGCGGTGCCGGCGCGCTTCATCAGCCCGAGGTTGCGGATCGCGGTCTTGCGCAGCTCCGGATCCTTCTCGCCCTTGGCCAGCTCGATCAGCTTGTCGGACTGGCCGCCGACGAACATCGCCTGCAGGATCCGTTTCTTCACGTCGATCGACGCTTCGGTCCGATAGAGCTCGTTCAGCTCGGCGCCGGCGTTCATCACGCCGAGCTGCTGCACCGCCTCGCCGCGCAGCTCGGCGCTGTCTCGGTCTTCGCCACCGCGAGCAGCCGCTCGCGATCGCCGGCGACCATGAAGCTGCGCAGGATGGCGCGCTTCACCGCGACGTCGGGCGAGCTGCGGTAGACATCGGCGAGCACCTGCCGGTTCTCGGCGCCGCCCATGATGCCGAGATAGCGGATCGCGCTGCAGCTGCAGGTCGGGGTTCGGCGTTGCCCTTGGCGACGTTGGCGATCATCTCGCGGGCCCGGGCGCCGCGGCTCTGGCTGAGGACGAACAGCGCGCGATCCTTGACCCTCGGCGAGTTCGGCGCCGGCCAGCATCTTCTCGATGATCGGGATAGGCCTGCTCGGGGTCGCTCTGCATGATCCCGCGCAGCGCCAGCAGCTTCAGCTCGTCGTCGTCCTGCGAGGCGGGCGAGACCGCCTGGCCCGACGCCTGGCGCACTTCGACCTCGAGCGCCTTCGCGTCGCGGCTCCAGCGGCTGTCGGCGAAGTGCTTCTGCAGGTCGGCGAGCGTCGTCGAGCGCTTCGGCGCGCTGTCCGAGCTTCGACAGGCTGTACGCCTTCCAGTACAGGGCGGCGTCGGTGCGGTTGCTCTTCAGCTCGATCAGCTGGTTGAAGCGATCGACCGCGCGGTCGTAGCTGCCTTCCTCGATCGCCTCGCGCCCTTCGTCGTAGAGGTCGTCGGCGCGGTCGTCGTCGCCGTCGTCGACCAGCGTCGGCCAGGCGGGCCGCGGCGCCGCGGCGCGGCGGCCGCCGGGCCGGCGAGGAGGAGCAGGGTCACAACAGATTCGATGCTTCGTCATGATGGTCAGCTGATTTTCCGGGTTGAGGTTCGCGGGGTCGAGCGGTCCGGCGGCAGTCTTCGCGCTGCCGGAGCTCGTCGCTCATCACCCGCACTTTGAACAGCAGCGCCGCCGCGTCGATCCGCCGCCGAATCTGCTCGAGATCGGCCGCGCTGATCTTCGAGGGGCTGTTGACGATTTCGAGCAGGCTGCGCTCGAGCGTCGTCGAGCACCGCCGCCACCGATTGCTCGCCGGCGTCTACCGCGTCCTGCCGATACAGCCGGCTCGTGGTCAGCAGGTCGTCCGCCCAGCGCTGCTCGGTCGAGATGTCGCCGCGTATCGGGCGCGTTCATGATGTCGGTCAGGACGCGCTCGGACCGATCGAGGTGTTCGGCGACCGACGTCAGCAGGATGCGCGTTGCCGGGTGTCTCCGGCCGCAGCATGCCGCCGCGGCCGCGCCACCGGCGGTTCGCCGCGCGCTCGCCGGCAGGCGCCGCCGGCTGCCGCGGCCACACGCGGCCGGCGACGAACGCGACCAGCACCAGCATCGCCGCGGCCGCGGCGAGCACCAGCCGATCGCGCTGGAACAACGACGCCCACCACGGCTCCGGCCGCTCCGGCAGCTTGTGGCGGATGCGCTGCCAGACCTCGAGGCCGTACTGATCGCCGCGCTCGGGCAGCTTCGGGCGCGGCGATCATCGCGAGCGTGCCGGCGATGTCGCGATAGAGCGACGCGCACGCCGGCGCAGCCGCCGAGGTGCTGCTCGATGGCGTCGCGGCGGCGGCCTTCGCCGTAGTAGTAGAGCGTGAGGTCGTCTTCCGAATAATGCCTGGCGCTCACGATTCCTGACTCCTCAGCGGCGCCAGCGCGATGCGCAGCTTCTTCACCGCACGAAACACGCTGTGCTTGGCGGCGCTCGTCCCGAGGTTCGAGCGCCGCGCTGATTTCGTCGATCGATCGTCCTTCGTAGTGCCGCAGCGTGAAGGCGGCGCGCTCGAGCGGGCTCAACTCGCCGAGCGCGGCCTGCACGCGCCGCTCGATCTCGGCGCTCTGCGCCATCCGCTCCGGCCCCGGCACGTCACGCCGCCGGCAACTCCACGCGCCTCGTCGAGGCTGTCGCCGCGCACCTGGTCGTGACGCGCCTGCTTGGCACGCGCTCGAAGATGCAAGGGCGACCGTCGTTCATCGGGATGATGCTCACAGCCATCGGTCGTGGCGCGCCGCAACCCGCGGGAGCCGCCGTCCCGGTGGCGACCGACGCGGCACTGGTGGGCACCGACACCAGCCGGTCCGCGGCCCCATCGGGTGCTCCGACCCTGCCCGAGGACCTGCCGCCCGACCTGGACGACACCGACGAGCCGGCCGAGACCCGCTAGCGGCCGCCTGGCTCACCAGCGGGAGTGCACGTGCTCCCGGATGTCCGTGTCGTAGACCTGGCGCAGCTCCTCGAGGGTGTCCTCGGGTAGCGGCGCCAGGTCGGCAGCGGCCGCGTTCGCGCCCGCCTGCGCGGCGTGGCGAGCGCCGGGGATCACGGTGCTCACGCCCGGCTGGTCGAGGATCCAGCGAAGCGCCAGCTGGGCCGTGGTCGCCCCCTCCGGCGTCAGGGCCGAGACCTTGCGGGCCGCGCGCAGACCGACATCGAACGGCACTCCGCTGAAGGTCTCGCCCACGTCGAACGCCTCGCCGGACCGGTTGTACGTCCGGTGGTCGTCAGCGGCGAACGTGGTGCCCTCGTCGTACTTGCCGGCGAGCAGGCCGGAGGCGAGCGGGACCCGGGCGATGATGCCGACGCCGGCCTCCTGGGCGGCCGGCAGCACGTGTTCGAGCGGCTTGCGCCGGAAGGCGTTCAGGATGATCTGCACCGTGGCCAGGTTCGGTCGGGCGATCGCCGTCAAGGCCTCGTCGACGGTCTCGACCGAGACGCCGTAGGCCGCGATCACCTTTTCGTCGACCAGCGTGTCGAGCGCGTCGAACACCCGGTCGTCGGCAAAGACCGCGGTGGGTGGGCAGTGCAGCTGGACCAGGTCGACGGTGTCCACCCCGAGGTTGCGCCGGCTGCGGTCGAGCCAGCCGCGGAACGCGTCGAGGGTGAAGGCCTCGGGGACCTGCGGGTCGGCCCGCCGACCCATCTTGGTGGCAACGGTGATGCCGTGGCCCGGTCGCTCTCGCAGTGCCCGCCCGACGAGCGACTCGCTGCGCCCGTCGCCGTAGACGTCGGCGGTGTCCAGCAACGTGACGCCGGCGTCGAGGGCCGCGTGCAGCACGGCCAGGGCGTCGTCCTCGCCGACGTCGCCCCAGTCGGCGCCGAGCTGCCAGCAGCCGAGGCCGATGACCGAGACCTGCCGGCCGGTGCGTCCGAGTGCTCGAGTCTCCACCAGGCCCAGCCTAGGCACTGGGGGTCGCGACCGCCGCGGGGGCACGGGGAGGGCATGCCGCTGCCGGTCGTCCACAGGCCGTGCCTGTCCACGGGTCCGTCGGCGAGGCCCGGCTGCACCCGGCCGTGCACCCAGGCTCGACGGCATGGACGACGACCCGGGAGCCCGCCCCGACGACCTGCTCTCCCCGGTGGTCCGGCTGCGCGGGCCGGCCGACATCCTCGGCGTGCTGCCCTACCGGCTCGGTTTCCACCCCACCGAGAGCCTGGTCGTCGTCTGCCTCGAGGGGCCGCGCCGGCGGGACCGGCTGGTGATGCGCCTCGACCTCCCGCCGGCGGTCGAGGAAGCGGCGGTGGCGGCCGAGGTGGCCGAACGCGTCGCACACGTCGGCGCGTCGGCGGCGGTGATCGTCGTCTACCCCGGCGCCCGGTCCCGGCCGCGGCGCGGTCGGCTCCCGCGATCGGGACTGGTGCGGGCGGTGCGGCAGGCGCTGGACGCCAGACTCGTGGGCCTGCAGGAGGCGCTGCTGGTCGCCGACGGGCGATGGTGGTCCTACCTGTGCCACGACCCGGCCTGCTGCCCGGCGTCAGGGACGCCGCTGCCGGCCCAGCCGACCGCTGCCACCGTGCGGTACGCAGCCGAGATGGTCGCCCAGGGGGAGACGGTGCTGGCCGACCGGGATGCGCTGCGTCGCAGCGTCGAGCCCTCCGACCACGCGGTTGCCCGGGCGGTGCGCGAGCAGGCGGCACTCGCGGCCGAGCAGGTGCTGATGGCGGCGGGGCAGGACGGTGCCGGGCCGGACGGCGCACGCACGGTGACGACGGCCCGGCTCCAGGCGCTGCGCGGCCGGTGGGAGCGCGGCGACCGGCGGCTGCTGCCTGACGACGCCGCGGTGGTCGTGCTCGGCCTGCACGACAAGACCTGCCGGGACGCCGCCATGACCGCCGTGCTGGACGACGACGCGGGCTCACTGCTCGACCTGCTGGGTGCCCTCGCCCGGCAGGCCGACGACCTGGATGCCGCACCCGTGTGCACGGTGCTCGGCTGGGTCGCCTATGCCCGCGGCAACGGCGCGCTGGCCGCGGTGGCCGCCGAGCGGGCGGCACGTTGCGAGCCCGGGTACGCGATGGCCGAGCTGCTGCTCGAGAGCATGGACCGGATGGTGCCGCCGGACCAGCTGCGCCAGATCAGCGTCGCGGTCCGGCAAGACCTGGGCCTGGACCGGCCGCACCGGCCGGACCAGGCGGCGGGGGAGGTCCGGGACGCCGGCTGAGACGATGGATATCAAGGGGGGAGCTGGTCGCGGCGGACGAGGACGCCGGAACTAGCCGGCTGCAAGTCCGCCTCAAGACACCGGGTTCACGGTGGTGCTCCCACACCCCACCGAAGGCCCGGAGGAATCATGAATGGCGCCGAAACCCGCGCCGCGGTCGAGACGACCGTGCCGTTCGCAGAGCTGGACGCACGGACGCAGGGGACGGTCGCCGTTCCCGGCGACGAGGAGTACGACGCGCTCGTCTCGCCGTGGAACCTTGCGATCCCGGTGACACCTGCAGCCGTCGTCGCCGCGGAGACGGCCCAGGACGTCGTCGAGGCGGTGCGCTTCGCGGCCGACCACGGGCTGCGGGTGACACCGCAGGCCACCGGACACGGCCCGATCGCCGAGCTCCTCACCCAGCTGCTCGTCACCACCAAGAGCCTCGACGAGGTCGTCGTCCACCCAGAAGGCTGGGCTCGGGTCGGGGCCGGCGTGAAATGGCTGCGCGTCGTCGAAGCCGCCGCACCCTTCGGCCTGGCGCCGCTGTCCGGATCGATCACCGACGTCGGCATCGTCGGCTACACCACCGGCGGTGGTCTCGGGCCGATGGCGCGGACCTACGGGCTCGCGATCGACAAGGTGCGCGCCATCGAGGTCGTCACCGGCGACGGCGTCCTGCGCCGGGTCACCCCCACGGAGCACCCCGAGCTGTTCTTCGCCCTTCGCGGCGGCAAGGGGATGCTAGGCATCGTCACGGCGATCGAGTTCGACCTGGTGCACCAGCCGATGTTCTACGGCGGCTCGTTGTGGTTCGACGGCACGGACGCGGCGGCCGTCATCGAGCAGTGGCGTGCCTGGTCCGACGAGCTTCCCGAGCTCGGCACCACGTCCTTCGCGCTGTTCCAGCTGCCTGACATGCCAGGTGTTCCGCCGGAGCTCGCGGGCCGGCTCACGCTGTCGGTGCGCTATGTGTGGACCGGAGATGCCGAGGAGGGCGAGCGTCGCTTCGCCGCGATCCGTCAGGCGGCTCCGGTGATCCTCGATGACGTGGCGCACAAGCCTTACACCGCGATCGACTCTGTGCACACCGATCCGCTGGACCCGACGCCGGCGTACGAGGCGGCGGCGGTGCTCACGGACTTCCCCCAGGAGGCCATGCACGCACTGCTCGCGCTGACGGGACCGGGGGTGCCGTCGCCGCAGGTGCTCGTCGAGGTGCGCCAGATGGGCGGGGCGATCGCTCGAGGTGGCGAGCACCCCGGCGCATTCGCGTCGCGCCAGGTCGCGTACTCGCTCCTGATCGTCGGCATTTCCGAGATCCCCGGGGTCGAGGACCACGCGGCCGCGATCCTGGAGGCGATGCGTCCGTGGACCGGCGGCTACCGGCTGCCGAACTTCACCTTCACCCCTGAGGAGTACGCCGACGCCTACGACGAGGTGACGATCGCGCGACTGCGCCGGGCGATCCGCACCTACGACCCCGACGGGGTCATGGCCATCGGTGGTGTGCTGGCCTGACAGATGCTCGCACGCCGTAGCCGATCGCCAGCCGGGATCGGTTGTGGAGAAAGGCTTTCCGGGGTCCGACGGCTGCGGGGTTGTGTCCGGGGTGGTGGCTAGGTTGAGGTCATGTCAGAGGTTCTGGAGCCGCCGGTAAGCCATCCGGTGACGGCGGCCCTGGGTGCTCTGCAGGTGGCGGTCGAGCAGGTGGTGCGGCAGGCCGTTGGTGGGTCCGGTGGCGAGCTGTGGATGCTGTCGGGTGCCGAGCTGCTGGAGGCCGCGGAGGTGGTGCACCGGGTGAGCTGCCGGGCCGATGCCGTGCTGCACGGTCTGGTCCGGGAGATCGACGCCCGCGGCGCGGCCACCGACTCCGGGGCGCACTCCACGGCCGGCTGGCTGCGGGCCCGGCTGCGTCTTCATCCCGGTGCCGCCCGGCGGATGGTGACCACCTCCCGGGCGCTGCACGACGACCCGTCGGCGGCCCTGGTCCACCACGGCGAGCCCGAGCCGCCCGCCCCTGGTGGCCGGCACCAGCTGCGGTCGGCGTTCGCGGCCGGTGAGGTCAGCGCCGAGCACGCCTCGGTCGTCTGCCAGACGCTGGGCGCGCTGCCGGTCTCGCTCGAGGCCCCGGTCGTGCAGGAGGCGGAGGCCTTCCTCGTCGAGCACGCCACCCGGCACGACCCCAACGGGCTGGCCCGGCTGGGCCGGCACCTGCGGCACACCCTGCAGGCCGCCGACACCGACGCCGACGGCGGCGGCGGCCTCGCGGAGCAGGAGCAGCGGCAGCGGGCGCGGCAGGCGCTGGTGGTCCGCCAGCACGACGACGGCAGCTGCGACGTGCGCGGCCGCCTGGGTGTGGAGCTGACCGCCGAGCTGCTCTCCCAGCTGCAGCCCCTGGCCGGACCCAGGCCCGGCACCGACGGCAGGCCGGACCTGCGGACCGTCGGGCAGCGCAACGCCGACGCGCTGGCCGAGCTGCTGCGGCGGGCCGCGATCGCCGGCGGCACCCCGGCCCGGCACGGCTCCCGGGCCAGCATCACTGTGACCATGGCCCTGGAGACCCTGCAGCGCCGGCTCGGCGCGCCCGCCGCGACCCTGGACTGGTCCGGGCCGATCAGCGCCGCCACCGCCCGCCGGCTGGCCTGCGACGCCCAGCTCGTCCCGGTGGTGCTCGGCGCCACCGGCGAGCCGCTGGACGTCGGCCGCGCCTCCTACCCGGTCACCCAGGCGATCTGGCGGGGGCTGGTCGCCCGCGACGGCGGCTGCGCCTTCAACGGCTGCGGCCGGCCACCGGAATGGACCGAGGCGCACCACGTCGTGCACTGGGCCGACGGCGGCGAGACCTCGGTCCAGAACTGCTGCCTGCTCTGCGACCACCACCACCGCGTCGTGCACCACGACGGCTGGCAGGTCGAGCTGACCGACGGCGTCGTCCGGGTGATCCCGCCACCCTGGGTCGACCCGGAACAGCAACCACGACCCAACACCAACCCGGAACGCGCCGGACATCTCAGCACGCTGCCGAAGCCGCCCGGCCACGACCGGCGCTGACGGTCGGCGTGTCCTGCGCTGACCGGGCAGTCAGCACGGACGGGGCACGGGTCCTAGGCTCCCGGCATGGCCCAGACCGCCCTCCCGCCGCGCGCCCGCGTCGTCGTGATCGGCGGCGGTGTCATCGGGACGTCGGTCGCCTACCACCTGGCTCACCTCGGCGAGGACGTCCTGCTGCTCGAGCGCGACCGGCTCACCAGCGGCACCACCTGGCACGCGGCCGGCCTGATGGCGACCTTCGGATCGACGTCCGAGACCTCGACCGAGATGCGCACCTATACCCGCGACCTGTACTCCCGGCTGGAGGCCGAGACGGGCCTGGCCACCGGGTTCAAGCCGGTCGGGTTCATCGAGGTGGCCAGCGACGAGGACCGGCTCGAGGAGTACCGCCGGGTGGCGGCGTTCAACCGCTTGTGCGGTGTCGACGTTCACGAGATCTCGGCCCGCGAGGTCGGCGAGCTGTTCCCCCTGGCGCGTACGGACGACATGCTGGCCGGCTTCTACGTCGCGGAGGACGGCAGGGCGAACCCGGTCGACGTCACGATGTCCCTGGCCCGCGGTGCCCGGCAGGCTGGTGCCCGGATCGCCGAGGGGGTGCCGGTGCTCGATGTCCTGACCGAGCGCGGCGCCGTGACCGGCGTGCGGACCGCCCGCGGTGACGTCGAGTGCGAGGTCGTCGTCAACTGCGCCGGCATGTGGGCCCGGCAGCTCGCGGCACGCACCGGCGTGAGCGTGCCGCTGCAGGCGGCCGAGCACTACTACCTGCTCACCGAGGAGATCCCCGGCATCTCCGGCGACTGGCCGGTGCTGGAGGATCCGGCGCGCTACGGCTACTTCCGCGAGGAGGGCGGCGGCCTGATGCTCGGGCTGTTCGAGGCGGTCTGCGCGCCGTGGCAGGTCGGCGGGATCCCCGACGACTTCTCCTTCGGCGAGCTGACGCCGGACTGGGACCGGATGAGCCCGTACCTCGAGACGGCGATGACCCGGATCCCGGTGTCGTCCGAGGTCGGCATCAAGAAGTTCTTCTGCGGACCGGAGAGCTTCACCCCGGACCTCCAGCCGGTGGTGGGGGAAGCACCGGAGGTACGCAACTACTTCGTCGCGGCCGGGCTGAACTCGATCGGCATCCTCACCGGGGGCGGGCTGGGCCGGGTGCTGGCGCACTGGATCGTCGACGGCCGCCCCGGGGTGGACGTCACCGGGATGAACATCGACCGGCTGCACAGCTACCAGGCCAACCCGGAGTACCGCGCCACGCGCACCGTCGAGTCCCTCGGCATGGTCTACCAGTGCCACTACCCGAACCGCTCGATGCAGACGGCGCGCGACGCCAAGCGGTCCGCGTTCCACGACCGGCTTGTGGCCCGCGGCGCGTACTTCCGGGACGTCAGCGGCTGGGAGGGTGCCGACTGGTACGCGCCGGAGGGCCGGACGCCGGACCCCGGTCCGCTGACCTGGGGCCGGCCCCAGTGGTTCGGGCTGTGGGCGGCGGAGCATCGTGCGGCCCGCGAGGACGTCATCGCGATGGACATGTCGTTCATGTCGAAGTTCCTCGTGCAGGGCCGCGACGCCGGCGCCCTGCTGCAGCAGCTGTCCGCCAACCACGTCGACGGCGAGCCGGGTGTCATCACCTACACCCAGTGGCTCAACGAGGGCGGCACCCTGGAGGCGGACCTCACGGTCACCAAGCTCGACGACGAGCGATTCTGGGTGGTCGCGTCGGACACCGCGCACCGGCATGCCGAGACCTGGATGCGCCGGCATTCCGGCGACCGGCACGTCGCGGTCACCGACATGACCTCGGGGTTCGCGCAGCTCAACGTGCAGGGACCCCGGTCTCGCGAGCTCCTCCAGTCACTGACCTCGGTCGACCTGTCCAACGACGCGTTCCCGTTCCGTGCCGCGCGCTCGATCGACATCGGGTTCGCCCGCGCCCTGTGCATCCGGATCACCTACCTGGGGGAGCTCGGCTACGAGCTGTACATCCCGGTGGAGCAGGCGACGCACGTCTACGACCGGGTGGTGGCCGCAGGCCCGGCGTACGACCTGCGGCACGCCGGGCTCAAGTCCCTGGCCAGCCTGCGGATGGAGAAGGGCTACCGCGACTACGGCCACGACATCGACAACACCGACTCGGTCCTCGAGGCGGGCCTCGGGTTCGCGGTGTCCTTCGACCACGACTTCATCGGGCGGGCCGCGGTGGAGGCGAAGAAGGAGGCAGGCCCGCTGACCCGCCGGCTCGTCCAGCTGCTGCTCGAGGACCCGGAGCCGATGCTGCACCACGCCGAGCCGGTGCTGCGCGACGGCAAGCCGGTGGGCTACGTACGGGCCGCGTCCTACGGACACACCCTCGGCGGTGCGGTCGGACTGGCGATGGTCGAGGGCTCCGAGGCCGTCGACAAAGCGTGGATGGAGGGAGCCGACTGGCAGGTCGAGGTGGCCGGCCGGCTGCACCCCGCCCGGGCGTCGCTGCGCCCGCTCTACGACCCGACCAACGCGAAGATCAAGGCCTGACCGGCCGGGGCGTCAGGGCGCTTCGATGCCGGAGCTCGGCGCCTGGGCGGAGTCGCCGGACCCGTCCCCGCGGTCGACGACCCAGAAGATGAGCTCGGCGGGCAGCGGGTGTCGCTGGCCGCGAGGCCACCTCGACTCGAAATGGCGGCGCAGCTCCCCGGGGTCGGAGAACGTGTAGCGCATCGGCGCGTCCACGACCTTGGCCCCCGGGTCGTCGAGCATGTCCACGAGGGTCTCGAGGACGAGTTCGCGGACCATCGCGTGGTTCTCCTCACCGACGAGCTCGCCGGCGAAGAAACACATCGCGCCGAGGCTGACGTAGTCGTCCTCGAGGTCGTCCAGAACCTCCCCGCGGAGCCGCGGGATCAGGGCGGCGTCGACCGGCATGGCGGCATCCTCTCAGTCTCGCGGGCGGTGCACCCGGTCGAAACCCAGCCGAGGGACGCCGCGCACCTCGATCGCGTAGCCCTCGCTCGTGCTGAACCGGCGGAACGCGATCGTCGCTCCCGAGGGCAGGGTGGTGACGGAGACGATTCCGCTGTCCGCCTTGACGGTCGTGGTGGGTCCAAGGGGCTCGAGGTGGTCCCGGTAGAGCCGCTCGATCGACTCGTCGTCGGGCAGCAGCCGGGTGTGCCGTCGATTGCCCCGGACGGTGAGCTGGGACAGCACCCCCATCGCGCGCGTCTCAGCCGGCACGTCGTCGACGACCTTCGCGATGTCGCCTGCGTGGTCCACCGCCTTGCCGAGCTTGGCGCCGCCGGCGATCCAGCCTCCTGGTCCCGGCACGGCCGCAGCGGCGGTGAGCAGCCCGTCGGCCCAGCGTCCCTGCGCGAGGTACACGGCGGCGTTGACCGCGTCGACGGCGTCGCCGACCACCGGGACGAAGCCGGCCAGGTCCAGCCAGGTCCGGGCCGACATGCCGGCCCGGACCACCCGCCGGCCGGACAGCTCGGTGAGCTCGGCAGTGAGCCGGCGGGCTGCCCGGTCGTAGCCCGTGCGGGCGTCGTACGCGCACTCCCGGGCCCGGTCGAGCAGCACGACCGCCTGCGGGTCCTCGAGGTTGCCGTCGGCCCGGTGGCCGCCCCACCCGCTCGACGGCCTGGCGCGGGCGCCGACCCCGCCGTCGAGGTCAGCCGCCTGCTGGGCGGCCCGCGCGCCGGCGAGCAGCCGGGTGGCGTCCTCGGCCAGCGACCGGGCCGCGCCGACCTGCTCGCTGAACCGGGTCAGGGCGGCTGCCGCGCGCAGCATCCGGCGACGCTCCAGCCCCAGCGCGAAGGCGGCGACGGCCAGCCTCTGGTCCGCCGCGGCGGACGCGACACCGGACCATCGCTGTACCGGCAGCATCGCGGCCAACCGTCGCCGGAGCGCGCTGAGCCGGTCGGCCGCCGCGACCAGGCCGTCGGCGGTGCGGCCGGCGCCTGCCGGGTCGTCGACCGGGAGCGGCCAGCCCAGCAGCGGGTCGTCGATGGTGGCCGTCACTGCAGCGGCACCGCCCCGGTCTCCACCCGGGTGTAGTCCAGCCGGGCCGTGTCGACCAGCACCGCGACGGCCGCCAGCGCCGTGGACAGCGCCTGGAGCTGTTCGGCGCACACCGTGAGCAGCGCGCCGACCGCGTCGGCGGCGCCGACGTCCTCGCACGGAAGGGGAGCCGGCAGCTCCACGGCCCTGGTGGCACCGGCCGCGTCCCGCACGCCGGCGGTCAGGCCGACGAGCGCCTCGGTCTCCACTGTCACGCGCATCCCCCCACGCTGCCGGTCCTGGCCGGCGTCGCAGGAGCGATGTCCACAGCCCGCACGCGTGCGGCCGCGCAGGAGCTGTCGTCCACAGGGTCGTCGTACGGTGATCAGGTGGACATCGTGATCGGGGAGCAGGGCATCCGGCTCGGTCAGCTGCTCAAGCTGGCCGACCTGGTCGACTCCGGTGGCGCCGCGCGCGGCCTGCTGGGCTCCGGCGAGGTCCGGGTCAACGGCGAGGTCGAGACCCGCCGCGGTCGCCAGCTCGTCCCGGGTGACGTGGTCGACTGCGCGGGCGAGCAGGTCCTCCTGCGCTGAGTGGATTGGTTCCAGTCCGCCCAGGATGCGCGCACCGGGCCGCTCACCTGCTAGCCTGATCAGCGGTTGCAGTGAGCAATTCCCCGAACGTTTCTGACGCCCGCGGATTTCTGACACCGCGGGCCTTCCTGTCTCCCGAGATCTCTCGGTCGTAGGACGGTCCACGAGCAGCCCGGTGGCGCGCACAGTGCGCGGCCCCGACCGTTCACCCAGAAGGAAGACAGATACATGGCTCAGGGCACTGTCAAGTGGTTCAACTCCGAGAAGGGCTTCGGCTTCATCGCTCAGGACGGCGGCGGCGCCGACGTCTTCGTGCACTTCTCGGCGATCCAGGGCGACGGCTACAAGTCGCTCGACGAGAACCAGCGCGTGGAGTTCGACATCACGCAGGGCCAGCGCGGCCCGCAGGCGGAGTCGGTCCGCCCGGTCTGACCTGACACACGGTACGAAGGCCCCCGTCGCGAGACGGGGGCCTTCGTCGTTCCGGCCGGTTCCGCAGCAGCGGAGGTTCGTGACCCGGACCTTCGGGCTAGGAAGGCGTGAAGGCGCAGAACTCGTTGCCTTCCGGGTCGGCCATCACGTGCCAGCGCAGGTCCCCGCCCATCGGTCGCCGCGTCGTCGCCCCGATGTGGGTCAGCTCGCCGGGATCGGCGGTGACGTCCCAGTGGATGCGGTTCGGCGAGGTCTTCGGCCCGGTCATCGGGACGAAGACCAGTGGCACGGGCATCCCCGGTACGCCGGCGACCTCCCAGCTGCCGGTGGCGTCGGCCTGCGAGGTCCCGTCGAGGACCCGCGCCCACCAGGTCGCCTGGGACAACGGGTCCGCGCTGTCGACCTGGATGCCCCGCCAGCGCCGGGACCGGATGTCCA
This sequence comes from uncultured Actinomycetota bacterium, assembly GCA_963723975.1. Classification (GTDB taxonomy): domain Bacteria; phylum Actinomycetota; class Actinomycetes; order JACCUZ01; family JACCUZ01; genus CAVRTI01. The sequence continues at coordinate 83,430 of CAVRTI010000011.1, read as the reverse complement.
GCCGGACCCGGTCGGACTTCGCCTCGGCGTCGGGCACGGCGTTGAACCAGATCAGGTAGCGACCCTCCGGGCCGAGCAGGCCGCCCTCGCCGGAGTCGTCCGGACGCCAGGGCAGGCCGAGCATCTTCCCGAGCACCGGCCCCTCCGCCTCGGGGGACACGGCGTCGATGCAGACCTTGCGGTACGTCGCCATCTGGCCCCGTTCGTCGCTGGAGGCACCATCCTCTCCCGGATCCGGCCGGGCCGACGCCACCCCGCCTCGACCGGCCGCGATGCCGGTCTACCCGCTGTGGTGCTCGAGCAGCAGCCGCGCGGTGGTCTCGCCGGCCTCGACGAGTGCCGTCGGGGCCATCACGAAGGCTTCCGGACCGCAGCACAGCAGCAGGAGGCCGAGCCGCGGCGCGACCGGAGGAAGCAGGTCGGCCTGCAGCGACACCGACTCCTCGTCGTCGGCGAGCACCGTCACCGACTCGGCGAACCGCTCGACTGCCCAGCGCGCGGACTGCGGGACGACCAGCTCGACCCGTTCGGCCGCACGGTTCAGGGCCAGCCGGGCATCGAGGTCGTCCGGCGGTGCGAAGGTCGCGTCCAGCACCTCGTGGTCGACGATGCCCGAGACGAGATAGGTGCGTACGGCGGCCACGTCGTCGGCCGGCCCCGCGTCGACCTCCCAGCCACGCCGGGTCCGCACCAGCCGGTACGGCTCGATCACCCGGTCCGAGGCACCGGGGCGCCACTGCCGGACGTAGCTGATGCGCACCTGCCGGTGCTCCTCCGCTGCCCGGTGCAGCGCCTGCGCCGTGCCTGCTCCCCACTGCGAGGCGAGCGGCTTGTCCGCCGGTTCCAGCGCCGACTCGAACGCCTCGACGCCTCCTCGCAGGGTGGCGTTGTCGGGCTCGAGGGCCAGCAGGTCCACCGCGGCCTCGTAGAGCGCCGCGAGCTGTCCCGCGGTCAGGTGGTCGACGCCCAGCTCGTGCTCCGGGTCGGCCGCCAGGACCCGCACCCACTGCCCCTCCGCAGACGTGGCCACGGTCTCGTCGGCCACGCTCTCGTCGTCCTCGGTCTCGTCGGGTTCCGGCGCACCGGGGGCGAAGAACTCGACCACCGGCAGGGCGAAGCTGTCCAGCTCGACCAGGTCGGCGAGGTAGTAGGCCATGAACACCTCGCGCAGGTCGACCGGCTCGACGCCGAGCTCGCGGGCAAGATCGGCCAGCGGCAGGCCCTGCGGGTGCAGCTCGAGGATGCCGAGGGCGCGGGGGAGTGCCGCCAGTCGCTGGGCGTAGACGGCCACCGGGCTCACGAGGCGGCCCCGGCAAGCGCCGCCAGCTCGGCCACGATCTCCTGGCGCACGTCGTCGGGGGAGGCGACGCTGACCCGGGTGCCGAGCTCGTAAAGGCGGTAACGGAAGACCCGGCGGTGCGTGACGACGTAGGTCAGCTCGAGGACAGCCTCCGACTCGTCCGCGCTGACCGGCGTACCGAGCAGGTTCTCCGCGATCACCCGGTGCTCCACCGGCACCCGCAGCACCACCTCGGTCGGCGGGTCGACCTCCCAGGACAACGGGTCCAGCGACCGCCGTACCGGCTCGCCGACCGCGTCGGCGCTGCCCGGCGGGTCCAGCGAGATGTCGCTCATCCGCGACACGACGAACTCCTTCACCACCTCGCTGCCCTCCTCGCGGCCGCTGAGGTACCAGCCGGACGGACCGCTGTGCACCCGGGCGGGGTGCACCGTGCGCGGCTCGCCCTTGTAGGTGAACCGCACCCGGCAGTGCCTCGTGGTGCCGCGCTGGACCAGGTCGAGGTCGGCCGACGCAGGGCCGCTGGCTTGGGCGCTCGCGCCGTCGGTGCCGAGGTGGGCCGCCATGCCGTCGAGACCGGCCGCGATCGCGGCCCGCAGCAGCTCGCCGCGCTGCTCGGGGGACAGGTGCACCTGCAGCCGGTTGTCCCGGGCGCGCATCAGGTACACGCCGTCGGTCCCGGCGTCGGCGACGTTGCGGATGTCGTAGCCGAGCGCGTTGAGGTGCTCGAGGTCGCGGCTGAGCATCTTGCGCCGGGCCTCGTCGGTGGCGTCCTCGGGAGAGACGGCCTTGAGCAGCACGGCGAGCGGCGCGCCGTCACGGTGCTTCGTCAGGGCGCCGATCAGCCGGACGAGCCGCTCCATCGGGGCGGTCTGGTCCCGACCCGGCGGGCGCGCCATCGCCAGTCTCCCTCGTGTGCTCGTTCGCGGACCCTCCGCACTCTGGGCCCACGGCGGCGGATGTGTCCAACGCGGCGCGCCGTGCCCGGCCCGTAGGCTCCCCGCATGACGATGCCGATGGTCGAGGGCGGCCGACCGATCGCTCGCTTCCGGCTCTTCGGCTTCCCGGTGACGATCGACATCTCCTTCGCCATCATCGTGGCGATCCTCGGCTGGTACCCCGGCGTCGACGCGAAGTCCTTCGTCGCGTGGCTCGTCCTGGTCCCGGTCGCCGTGCTGGTGCACGAGCTGGGCCACGCCTTCGTGGCGCGCACCACCGGTGCCCAGCCCACCATCACCCTCGCCGGCCTCGGCGGCCTGACGTCGTACCTGCCGCCCCGCCCGCTGTCCCGGGCCCGGTCCGTCGCGATCTCGGTCGCCGGGCCGGCCGTCGGCATCGTGGTCGGTCTGGCCCTGCTGGCCTATGGCCGCGGAGTGGGGGTCGAGTCACCGACGGTCCGGTCGGTGCTCAACACGGCGATCTTCGCCACCCTGGGCTGGAGCGTCCTGAACCTGCTGCCGATCCTGCCGCTGGACGGCGGGCAGACGCTGCGCGAGCTGCTGCCCGGCTCGCCGGCGAAGCGCGAGATCCGGGCCGCGATGGTCTCGGTCGTCGTGGCCGCGCTGGCCGCGCTCGTGGCGCTGCGGTACGGCCTGGTGTTCGGTGCTCTGATGGCCGGCTTCTTCGCCTTCAGCAACGTGATGACCATCCGCAACGACCGCGAGCTGGAGAAGGTCGACGTCAACCAGCGCGTCATCGGGCTGCTGTGGGCGGGCCGCCCCACCGACGCGCGTGACCTGCTGGCCGACCTCCCGGACGACGCAGCGGTGCACCCGCTGGTCCGAGCCACGGTGCGGGCGGCGGGCGACGAGGACGCCTCCGCCGGCCTGGCCGAGCTCGAGGCCGCCGCCGACCGCGACCCGGCCGACCCCCAGCCGCCGAGCCTGCTGCTGCTGGCCCACCGGGCCCGCGACGACTGGGACGCCGCGCTCAGCCAGCTCGCCGGCCCACGCGGGGCGGCCGACCCCGGCGCCGTGCTGGGAGTGCAGACCGCCGCCTTCCAGGCCGGTGCCGTCCGGCGGTGCGCCGAGATGGGGGAGAGGTACCTGGCCCGGGCCGGCTCCGCGGGCCCGTCGGTCGACGAGACGCTCGCGCTGATCGCCTACAACTCCGCCTGCGGGTGGGCGGCGGCCGGTGAGCCGGACCGGGGCGTCCAGTGGTTCCGCCGGGCCGCGGACCTCGGCTACGACGACCTCACCTCGGTCGACAGCGACGACGACCTGGCGCCGCTGAGGTCGCTGCCCGGGTACGACGAGGCCCGGCAGCAGATCCGCCGCCGGGCCCTCGCCGCAGCCGGCGAGCCACCTCCTGGATGAGCCGTCAGCCGGCCGGGACCGACTCCCGCTCGGCCGCCCGCGGTGCGGGCAGGTGCACCTCGGGGCGACCCTCGATGTGCAGCTGGGGGAGCAGGCGGCCGAGCCACGCGGGCAGCCACCAGTTGGCCCGGCCGAGCAGGTGCATCACCGAGGGCACGAGCAGCATCCGGACGACCGTCGCGTCGATGAGGATGGCCGATGCCATGCCGACACCGATGACCTTGAGCACCACGTCCGGGCTCGGCACGAAGGCCGCGAACACCGCCACCATGATCGCCGCAGCCGCGGTGATGACCCGGCCCGTCCCGGCCAGCCCCTCGAGGATCGCCCGGTGGTTCTCACCGGTCCGCAGCCAGGCTTCCCGCATCCGACTGACGAGGAAGACCTCGTAGTCCATCGAGAGACCGAAGAGCACCGCGAACATCAGCACCGGCACGAACGCCGGCAGCGGGGTCGCGGTGTCGATGCCGACCAGCCGGCCGGCCCACCCGCCCTGCAGGACCAGGGCGACCACGCCGTACGCCGCGGCCACCGACAGCAGGTTCATCGCCGCCGCCTGCAGCGCCACGGCGACGCTGCGGAACGACACCAGCAGCAGCAGCATCGAGAGCAGCACCACACCGCCGATGAGCAGCGGGATGCGCTTGGCGATGTTCTCGGTGGAGTCGACCGAGGTCGCGGTCACGCCGCCGACGTGCACGTCGAGCCCGGTGCCTGCTGTCGCCGACGGCAGGACGGTGTCCCGCAGCTCGTGGATCAGGTCCTCGGTGCGCGGGTCCTGCGGACCGGTGGTCGGCACGACGGTGAACACCGCCGTCGTACCGTCCGGGCTCACCGACGCCGGGGTGACCGCTGCCACGCCGGTCGCCGACCGGAGGGCGCCGGACACCTGCTCCAGCGCCGCCTCGCCGCCGGACCTCGGAAGCTCGGCGACCATCAGCAGCGGCCCGTTGGAGCCGGCCCCGAACGCGTCGGACTGCCGGTCGTACGCCTGCCGGGTCGAGGTGCCCTCGCGGTTGTTGCCGGCGTCGGGGAAGCCGAACCGGACGCCGAGGAACGGCGCTGCCAGGGCGAGCAGTGCGGCCACGCCCACGAGAGCCGCGACTATCCGGTGCCGCTCGATCAGCCGGCTCCAGGCCAGCCACCCCCGTGAGGGCTCGACGTGCCCGCCCACCGCGACCTCGACCGTCCCGCGCCCGATGAACGGCAGCCGCAGCCGGTCGACGTGCCGGCCCAGGTAGCCCAGCAGGGCCGGGAACAGCGTGATGCTGGCGAGCATGACGACGAGCACGCCGAGGATGGTGACCAGCGCCGCACCGCGCATGAACGACAGGCCCATCGCGAACAGGCCGAGCATGCTGATCACCACGGTGCTGCCTGCCACCATCACGGCCCGGCCGGCGGTGTCCAGGGTCGCGACCGTGGCGGCGCGCTCGTCGAGCCCGGCGGCCCGCCACTCGCGGAACCGGGTCACCATGAGCAGCGCGTAGTCGATCCCGATGCCGATCCCCATCATGGTCGCCAGCGAGGTGGACCAGTCGGGGGCGTCGACGAACGAGATGAGGACCGTGGTGAGGGTGGCGCTGACGGCAAGCCCGGCGACGGCCACGATGATCGGCAGCCCGGCGGCGACGACCGAGCCGAACGTCACCAGCAGGATCACCGTCGCCGCCGCCAGGCCGAGGCCCTCGGAGCCGATCTCGCCCTGCTCGGCCTGCTGCACGGTCTGGCCGCCGAGCGCGACCGAGAGCCCGGGCCGGGACGCGTCATCGGCGAGCTCCAGCATCCGCTCGCTGTCCGCGAGCGGCATGTCGGGCGCGTTGACCACGTCGAGGCGGACGTGCGCCACCAGTGTCCTGCCGTCCGGGGCGAGGCTGCCGGGGCTCTCGTAGGGATCGTCGACGGCCACGACGTGCGGGACCTCGGCGAGGTCGGCGAGCAGGGCCCGGACGTCGGCGCGGACGGCCTGGTCGGTCACCGGGCCCGTCGTCTGCACGACCACGTCGACGGTGTCGCCGGCCACCGCCGGGAACTCGTCCTCGAGCAGCTGCTGGGCGGCGCTGGAGTCCGAGCCGGGCGCGGAGTAGTCGGCCTTGAACTCGCCGCCGAACGCACCTGCCAGCACCACGGCCGTGCCGAGGGCGGCCAGCCAGGCCAGCACGGTCACCAGACGGTGCCGGTAGGTCAGGTCGGCCAGCCGGCCGAGCGGGCCCGGGCGCCCGGCCGGGGCGGCCGGACGGCGGGTGCGGGGGGTCATCGTCGTGCTGGTCATCGGGGGGTCCTCGGCGGGTCGGCGGGAAACGTTACGGCTCATAACAAACACGAGGCTCCGTCACTTGTCAAGCCCCATCACCTGTGTAATGCTGCGTAACGCAAACGTCATCAGCCTCCTCCTCCCGAAGGGACACCGCTGCTGTGGTCACCGCCCCCGCCGCACTCTCCCGGCGCGACCGCGCCCGGATCGCGACCGTGGACGAGATCAAGTCCACCGCGCTCGACCTGATGCGCGAGCAGGGGACCACCGACGTCCGGTTCACCGACATCGCCCGGGTGATGGGCATGACCGCGCCGGCGCTGTACCGCTACTTCGACGACCGCGACGAGCTGCTCACCGCGCTGATCGCCGACGGCTACGGCGTGCTGGGCGCGCGGATCGCCGCGGCCCTGGCACCGCTGCCGGAGGACGACATCGCCGGCCGATGGGTCGCGGCGGCAGGCAGCTACCGCGAGTGGGCCCGCAGCGAGCCCCAGCAGTTCGCCCTGGTCCTCGGCATGCCGGTACCCGGCTACGTGGCCCCCGACGAGGGGCCGACGACCGAGGCGGCGAAGGCCGCGATGGGGCAGCTGGCCAGCATGTTCGTCGCTGCCGCGCGCACCGGCCGCCTCGGCCGGCCGCTGATCACCGAGGTGTCGGTAGCGATCGAGGACTGCGAGAAGGCGAAGCACGACGAGCTGGTCGGTGTCGTCCCGCCGGAGAGCTTCCAGGCGATGCTGCAGACCTGGGCCATGCTGCACGGCTTCGTCAGCCTGGAGGCCTACGGCCACTTCGACTGGCTCGAGCCCGAGGCCCGCGACGAGCTGTTCCTCAGCCATATCCGGATGGCGGCCAAGGCTGCCGGCCTCCCGGTCCCGTCCCCCTGACGGCTGGTGTTGCTTGCCGTCCGGCGGGCCTGCTGGTTTGTTGATCACGTGACCGAACCGGAGCGAGCACCGGCCGACGAGGCACGTGCCTTCGCCGGGGCCTTCCGGGCCTTCCTCCAGTGGGTCCATGAGGACCTCGCCGAGGGCTCGCGCAACCCGGTCGTGACGCTCGTGCAGGACCACCTCGGCGCCGGCGTCGAGGAGTCGGTGCTGGCAGTCGAGCTCCCGGTCTTCGAACAGGTCAACCTGCAGGTCGCCCTCGACGTCTGGACTGCTGCCGAGAAGCGGACCGTTGCCGTCCACGGCGTGGCGATCCCGCCGCACTACGAGCCGCCGACGCTGCAGAACCTGGTGCACGGCGAGGGCCTCGGTCCGGTCCGGCTCTCGGCGCCCGACCTGGTGGACCTCCCGTCCGGGCCGGACCGGACGACGGCCTGCCTGCGTCGCGCCGTCCTGCTCGTCGAGGACAGCCGCGGACGCTACGTCGTCATGGTGCGCGGTCCGGAGCGGCATCAGGAGCCGCTGCTCGCCGTCGAGGTGGCCGGGCTCGCGACTTCAGTCGCGCAGGAGGTCTTGCGCGAGCTGGCCGAGCTCCGGAACCGGCTCAACGTGTACCGCGGGCAGGTGCTCGAGCTGGCGGCCGGTCCGGCAGGTGTCTCGGTCACCTTTCCGGTGCTCGCCCGCACGCCGCGCGCTGACGTCGTGCTGCCCGAGGAGACGCTGCGGCGGGTCGAACGGCACACCCTCGACGTCGTGACGCACCGGGACGCACTGCGCCAGGCAGGGCAGCACCTCAAGCGTGGGCTGCTGCTCTTCGGCCCGCCCGGGACCGGCAAGACCCACACCACGCGCTATGTCGTGCAGCAGATGCGCGGCAGCACGGTCCTCATGCTGTCCGGGCAGTCCCTGCACGCCGTCGCGATGGTCACCCAGATGGCTCGCGACCTGCAGCCGGCTGTCGTCGTCCTCGAGGACGTCGACCTGGTGGCTGAGGACCGCGGTTTCGGCCCCGACTCGAACCCGGTGCTGTTCTCGCTGCTGGATGCGATGGACGGGGCCGCGGCCGACGCCGACCTGGTGTTCCTGCTCACGACCAACCGCGCGGACCTGCTCGAACCGGCACTGGCGGCCAGACCGGGCCGGGTGGACGTAGCGGTCGAGATCACGCTGCCCGACGCCGAGGCACGGCGCAGGCTGCTCGCGGTCTATACCCGTGGTGTCCCGCTGGCCCTCAGCGAGGCCGAGATCGATGACGTCGTGGTCCGCACGGAGGGGGTGACCGCGTCCTTCGTCAAGGAGCTGGTCCGCCGCTCGGTGCTCGAGGCACTCACCGCCGGCCTGGCGGTGGGCGAGCCGCTCACGGCAGAGGTGGTGTCGCGCGCGCTGGACGACCTGCTCGACAGCTCGCAGGCCGTGACGCGCGCCCTGCTCGGCGTCGGGACCGCCGGAGCGCCCGCACCGGACGGTGGTCGCACCGCGGGCGGGCACCGGGGAACCGGCTGGCTGGGAGTCGGGCCGGCCGGCCCCGCCGCCTACGGCAGCAGCTGGGGGATCAGCTACGACTGACCCGGGTCGTCACCGACGAGCACCCGAGCCACGCCGTCGGTGTCGAGCTCGTCGGTCGTCGGACCGCGCGACGCTCAGTCGGCCCCCCAGGGCAACCGCAGGCCCGTCTCGGCGAGCGAGGCCGTGTCCTCGGCACGGATGACGTGCATGACCGCGTTGATCAGCGCCAGGTGGGTGAAGGCCTGCGGGAAGTTGCCCAGGTGGCGCCCGCTGTGCGGGTCGATCTCCTCGGCGTACAGCTCGAGCGGGCTGGCGTAGGCGAGCAGCCGCTCGCACAGCTTGCGGCCCCGCTCCAGCTCGCCGATCTCGATCAGCGCCGACACCAGCCAGAACGAGCAGATGGTGAAGCTGCCCTCCTCGCCGGACAGGCCGTCGTCGGTCTGGTCGACCTTGTAGCGCAGGACCAGCCCGTCCACGGTGAGCTCGTCGGCGATCGCCAGCACGGTCGCTCGGATCCGCGGGTCGTCCGGCGGCAGGAACCGCATCAGCGGCATGAGCAGCACGGAGGCATCCAGCGCCTCGTCGCCGTACCGCTGGACGAACACGCCACGGTCGTCGGTGCCGTGCGCGCAGATGTCGGCGTGGATCTGGTCGGCGAGGGTCTGCCACTTCTCGGCGTACTGCGGCTCGTCGTGCATCCGGGCCAGCCGGGCGCCGCGGTCCAGGGCCACCCAGCACATCAGCTTGCTGGAGGTGAAGTGCTGCGGCTCGCCGCGCACCTCCCAGATCCCGCGGTCCGGCTCCTCCCAGTGCTCGGCCGCGCACTCGACCTGCCGCTTGAGCACCGGCCACAGGGACTCCGGGAGCTGCTCGCGGGACCGCGCATGGAGGTAGACCGAGTCGAGCACCGCGCCCCACACGTCGTGCTGGCGCTGGGAGTAGGCGCCGTTGCCGATCCGAACCGGGAAGGCGCCCTCGTAGCCGGACAGGTGCGGCAGCGAGCTCTCGACCAGCTCCCGCTCGCCACCGACGCCGTACATCACCTGCAGGTCGTTGCCGTCGCGGCACATGTCGGCGACGAAGTAGAAGAAGTCGTCGGCCTCCCGGTCGAAGCCCAGGGTGTAGAGCCCCCACAGGGCGAACGTCGAGTCGCGGACCCACGCGTAGCGGTAGTCCCAGTTCCGCTCCCCGCCGGGCGTCTCGGGCAGCGAGGTCGTGGCGGCCGCGATCAGCGCACCGGTCGGCGCGTAGGTCAGCCCCTTGAGGGTCAGCGCGCTGCGCTGCAGGTAGCTCCGCCAGGGATGGTCCGGGAAGTCGCCCAGGGTGATCCACTGCCGCCAGTGGTCCGACGTGCGGCGGAGTCGGACGTCGGCCTCCTCCATCGTCCGCGGTGGTGGCAGCGGCGACCAGGACAGCGCGACGAAGTGGCTGTCGCCCTCGACCATCCGGGTGCGGGCGTGCAGGCCGGGGCCCTCGATGCCGGGCCGCAGGTCGGTCGTCAGCCGGAGCGCGTCGTCGCTGCCCTCGGTGGTCGCGACGACCTCGCCGTAGCCGTCACCCGCGTACGCCCACCGCGGCTCGGCCTGCCCGTAGTCGAAGCCCGGCTCGCAGTCCATCGACAGGTCGACCGACCCGCTGACGCAGCGGACGATGCGCAGCAGGCAGTGCTCGGCGTCGAAGTCGGTGGGGGACCGCCGGTGGGTCCGGGAACGCTCGTCGACGTTGTGCCACGGCCCCATGCACAGGACGTCGCGGACCAGCAGCCAGCCGGTCCGGGTCTGCCAGGTCGTCTCGACCATCAGGCTGCCGGGCAGGTACCGCCGCGCGGCCGGCACCACCTCGTCGTAGGGGCCGAGGCGGAAGGTCCCGGCGCTCCTGTCGAGCATCGCGCTGAACACGCTCGGGGAGTCCGGCCGGGGCAGGCACATCCACTCCACCGCCCCGCTCGGAGCGATCAGGCAGGTGACCTCGCAGTCGGACAGGAAGGCGTAGTCGGCGATCGGCGGGAACGGGCTGCGCCCTGACGCTGGGCGGCGCCGAACCCCGCCGCTCGCGGGTCCATGTCCTCGACCATGCCTCGATCGTGGACCGCCCCGGCCCGCAACGCCAGAGCCAGGGCGGTCGTGGGTCAGGCGTGGATCGCGTCGAACGCCTTCTTCATCGCCTTGGGCGCCATCGGGCTGCGGGGGGCCTTCTTCTTCATGGCGACCATCCGGTCGCCGATCTCACCGAGCTGCTTGCGGCCCAGGCCCTCGCGGACCTTCGGGAACCACTCGTCCTCTTCCTCCTCCATGTGGTGCTTCACGTTCTCGATCAGCACCGTCATCTTGGGGACGAACCGCTCGTCGCCGGCGTCCATCGTGAACAGCTCGAAGACCAGCAGGTCCGCGACGTGGTGCTCCTCGTAGGACTCCAGGATGTCGTCCTCGACCTCCGGCAGCAGCTTGCGGACCTCCGGGTACATGCACTCGTTCTCGAGGTAGGTGTGGACCGTCAGCTCCTCGATGATCTGCCGGGCCACCCGGTCCTTGGTCGCCCTGGCGTCCTCACCGGCCTTCTGGAACTGGGTGAAGAGCTTGCGCATCAGCTTGTGGTCCTCCTTGAGGAGGACGATCGCGTCCTTGGCCATGGCAGGGCTCCCTGGGCTGATCTGCGGGCGGGTCGAGGGCGTGCTGCCCGGGAGCGGCCGCCCGAAACAGCCAGGAGCGGGGTCGTCAGGACAGATCGAGGTCGACGACGACCGGCGCGTGGTCCGAGGGCCCCTTGCCCTTGCGGGCGTCGCGGTCGACGTACGCGTCGCGGACCGCGCCGGCCACCGCCGGGGTCGCGTAGACCAGGTCGATCCGCATCCCGAGGTTCTTGTGGAACATCCCGGCCCGGTAGTCCCAGTAGGTGAAGGGGTGGTCGTACTTCAGCGGCCGCGGGAAGACGTCGACCAGACCCGTCTCGCGCAGCGCGGCAAGGGCCGAGCGTTCCGGCTCGGTGACGTGCGTCGAGCCCACGAAGGCGGCCGGGTCGAACACGTCGTCGTCGGTCGGAGCCACGTTGAAGTCGCCCATCACGGCGAGGTTCGGTGCCGCCGACAGGTCAGCCGCGACCGTCGTCCGCAGCGCAGCGAGCCAGGCCAGCTTGTAGGTGTAGTGCTCGTGCCCCGGCTCGCGGCCGTTGGGCACGTACACCGACCACAGCCGCACGCCGCCGCAGGTAGCGCCGACCGCCCGCGTCTCGGTCGCGGGGAAGCCGGGCTGGTCCCTCAGCCCGCGGGTCACGTCCGAGAGACCGACCTTGGACAGCAGCGCGACACCGTTCCAGCGGCCGTCGCCGTGGGCGGCGACCTGGTAGCCGAGCGCCTCGACCTCCGCGGCGGGGAACCCCGCGTCGGCCACCTTGGTCTCCTGCAGGGCGACCGCGTCCGGCGAGGTGTCCTGCAGCCACTCCAGCAGGCGGGGCAGCCGGGCGGTGATCGAGTTGACGTTCCAGGTGGCGATCCGCACCCGCCCGATGCTGCCAGAGGCCGTCTCTCAGGCACTTGTCAGATCAACAGACCGGCCCCGTCTGTGACGCTTCGTGCTGGTGCGGGCACGAGCAGCAAATCGTCACCTTGGGCTATCGCCACCTGAGTGGACCCCCGGGCACGTTTGTCTCAGTCGTTTCAGCGTAGGAGGAAATCATGAGAGCTCGTTCGGCACTGCTCGTCATCGGGTTGGCCATCACCTGCGCCCTGGGCGCCAGCACACATCGGCCAGCGCCAAGCCGCTGGACAAGGGACGCTTCCATGACGTCTTCTCCGAGCCCTTCATCTGCGAGTCGACCGGCACGCCGGTACGGAACGACGTGGACGCCTGGGTCAACTTCAACCTCAACCAGCGCGGGTCGTCACCCTTCCCGTACTACCGGGAGAGCGTGCGCGGAACGAGCGTTTTCACCAACCTGGAGACCGGCGGCACGTTCACCAACGTGTTCTCGGTGAACGGCAAGGACCACGTCATCACCGACAACGGTGACGGCACCATCACCATCCTGGTGATCGCCACCGGTGGGTCGCGTTACTACGACACCAACGGCACCTTGGTGCTCAACGATCCGGGCCAGGTTCGCTTCTCCTTCGACGTCGACTACAACGACACCCCCTCCTTCCCGGAGGACGACGTCGAGGTCCCCGGCTCGTTCCAGGTCGTGCGCGACTCCACCGGACGCAACGACACAGCGGGCCGCGACTTCTGCGCGGACCTGGTGGCGTTCACCAGCTAGGCGAGCAAAGGCGCGCGCTCTGAAGGTGTCGAGGTCGAGAGAGCGCGGTCAGGCCGCCTCGGCGAGCCCGACCCGTTTGGTCGCGGTCAGCCGTCCCAGCGCGTCGCCACGGTAGGTGCCGGACGTCGGGGCGACGTCGGTGTAGTCGCGGCCGGTGGCCACCGTCAGGTAGCGCGCGTCGGCACGGCAGCCGTTGCAGGGGTCGAAGGCGACGGCCCGGGTCGCCTCGCCGTCGGGAACGAGCACCTCGACCCAGGCGTGCGTGCCGCCCTCGCCGAGGAGGTGGCCCGAGACGTAGCGCGCCGGAACGCCGGCGTCGCGGCAGACCGCGAGCATCACGTGGGCCTGGTCCTGGCAGACCCCGCGGCCGGCCGCCAGGGCCTCGGCGGCCGTCGTCCGGGTCGACGTCACGCCGTACTCGTAGGGCATCGCGGCGTGCACGAGCGCGCACACCTCCTCGCCGACCTCGAGCGGGTGCCGACCGCGCATCGGCTCTGCCAGCGCCGTCAGTGCGGCGTCCGCGGCGGTCAGCCGGGTCGGCCGAAGCCACCGCGGGTCACGCACCGCCGCCGCCGGAAGCACGTGGTCCCGGTAGGCCCCCTGACGCTCCACGACCGCGACAAGGGTGAACTCCACGGACTCCGGTACGACGGGGACCTCGGCCGTCGCGACCACGGTGCCCGTGCGGTGGCGACGGCTGACGACCACCGCGTCCGGCGCCGAGGACGTGAGACCGCCCAGCAGCCGCCGCGCCGAGCCGTGCCGAGCGGTCGGGACCACGACCAGCCGCTGGCGCACGGCAAGGGCCGGCCGGTCGTACTCGTAGCGGAACGTCTGCCGCAGGACGTAGGTCAGCCGGCTGGCCGCGGTCAGGTCGAGGGCGGCGGCGTCGAGCAGCGGCCGCTCGAGCAGCTGGCGGGCGCGTCGGGTCACGTCACCTCCTCGGCCGTGACCGTCATGCTCTCGCAGCAGCGGGCCGCCGTAGGTGGTCACCATCGCCACGTCGACCGCGTCCCTGCCGCGCCCGACGACGACCCGGCCCTTGCGCTGGGTGTTGTTGCGCGGGTCGAACGTCCACCAGCGGCCGTCGAGGAAGACCTCCATCCAGGCCGCGAAGTCCATCGGCTCGGAGAGGGGCGGAACGTCCAGCTCCGGCAGGTAGCCGAAGACGTACCGGGCGGGGATGTTCAGCGCCCGGCAGTAGGTGATGGCCAGGTGGGTGAAGTCGCGGCAGACCCCGATGCCTGAGGCACGTACGTCGGCCGCGGTCCACGTCGAGGTGGTCGAGCCGTAGGCGAAGGTCAGGGTGGCTGTTCACGTGGTCACAGATCGCCTGCACCCGGGGGTAGCCGGGCTTCAGGTCGCCGAACAGCCGCCAGGCCTCGTCGCCGAGCACGTCCGGCACGACGTAGCGGCTCGGCAGGGTGTAGACCAGCACCTCGTCGGGCAGCGAGGACGCCGGTACCTCGGCGGCGTCCGGGTCGACCTCCTCGGTGGCGTCCGGCACCGAGACCAGCGCCTCGTAGCGCAGCACCGACCGGCCCTCCGGCAGGGTGAGCCGTTGGCAGGGGTTGCCGAAGCCGTCGGTGTAGGCGTGCCGGGCGATCTCCGGCTCGGCCGACCACTCCTGCCGGACAACGGTCGCGATGCCCCCGCTGTCGGGCTCGATCTGCAGGACGGTCGCGGTCTCGACCTCGGCCACGTGCACGAACTCGCACCCGACCCGCAGCTGCCGCAGCCCCGTCATCAGCCGATGATGCGCCCATCGTGTTTCCGCGACGTTGCGCCACGCCGCCGGGCAACGAGCGGGCTCACCGGGCTGCGTCGGCCTCCGAGCGCCCGGCGCCGGCCGATTCCTGCCGGTCGACCACCGACCGGCCGAGCAGCAGCCAGCCGACGAACCCGACCGCGAAGGCGACGAACACGCCGAGGTTCGCGTACGCCCAGGCTCCGTCGACCTTCGATCCCAGGCCGAACGGCTCGAGCAGGTAGCCCTGCCAGTCGAGCCAGCCGGCGAGGGTGTTGGTGACCATGCCCCAGCCCAGGAAGGTGCCGGTCACGACGAGCAGGACGCCGGGCCAGTGCACCGCGCCGTAGCGGCCGCGGGGGTCGTAGAGCTCCTGGTCGGCGTAGGGCTGGTGCCGGTGCAGCAGGTCTGCCACGAAGACGCCCGCCCAGGCGGCGATCGGGACGCCGACGGTGATCAGGAAGCCCATGAACGGCCCGATGAAGTCGTCGGCGATGAACACCACGTAGATCGCGCCAAGGACCATGAGCACGCCGTCGATCGCCGCGGCGACCGGCCGGGGGACCTTGACGCCGAGGGTCAGCAGGGCCAGGCCCGACGAGTAGATGTCGAGGACCGCGCCGCCGACCAGGCCGAGCACGGCGACGATGATGAACGGCACGAGGTACCAGGTCGGGAGCAGCGTGGTCAGTGCCCCGATCGGGTCGCCCGCGATCGCGTCGGACAGGTCGCTGCTCGACAGCGCCAGCAGGATGCCGAACACCGTGAGGACCACCGGGGCGACCGCGCCGCCGAACGTCGTCCAGCCGAAGACCCCGCGGCTGGACGCGTTCCGGGGCAGGTAGCGCGAGTAGTCGGCCGCGGTGTTGGCCCAGCCGACCCCGAAGCCGGTGGCCACCAGGGCGAGCGCACCGATGAACGCCTGGGTCGAGCCGGACGGTGCGGAGGTCACGGCGTCCCAGTCGACCTGGTCCAGCGTCAGCGCGACGAAGCCGATGGTCAGCACGATCGTGGCGACGGTGATCCACGTCTGCAGCCGCATGATGACGTCGAAGCCGAGGATGCCCGCGGCGACCACGAGCACCGCTGTGACGAGGAAGCCGACGACCTTGGTCGCGTCGCCACCGCCCCATCCGAGCTCCTCGAAGACGGTCGCGGTGCCCAGCGACGACAGGGACACCAGCACTGTTTCCCAGCCGACGAGCAGCACCCAGGAGAGAAAGGCCGGCAGTGCGTTGCCGGTCACGCCGAACGCCGCCCGGCTGAGAACCATCGTGGGTGCCGAGCCCCGCTTACCGGCCAGCGCCACCGCGCCGCACAGGGCGAAGGACACCACGATGCCGACGACTGCGGCGACGGTTGCCTGCCAGAAGGAGACGCCGAAGCCGACGATGAACGATCCGTAGCTGATCGCGAGCACCGAGACGTTGGCGGCGAACCACGGCCAGAACAGACCGCTCGGAGCCCCCTTGCGCTCGTTCTCCGCGATGACGTTGATGCCGTTCAGCTCTACCCGGGACGCCGTCTGCGGGGCCTCCGACGTGACGCTCATCGGTTGTCCTCCTCGTTGGTGGTGGGCTGATCGTCTCGCACGGCACGCAGGACGGCGGGCAGAACCCCCGAGACGCGCCGAGCCGTCTCCTCGGCGATTCGCACGACGACCTCCGGATCGAGCTCCTCCCCGGTGCCCTCCAGGGTGGTCACTGCCGAGAGCCCCAGCAGCTCGAGGCCGGCGGCGCGCGCCGCGATCGCTTCCACGACGGTCGACATCCCGACCAGGTCTGCACCCAGGGTGCGCAGCATCGCGGTCTCGGCGACGGTCTGCACCGACGGTCCGCGCAGCTGTGCGTAGACGGCCTCGACGAGTGTCGGGTCGGCGGCGCGGGCGACGGCTCGCAGCCGCGGTGACCATGCGTCGGTCAGGTCGACGAAGTCCGGTCCGGCCAGCGGGGAGACGAACGTCAGGTTGAGATGGTCGGAGAGCAGGGCGCCGGTGCCGGGCGGCCACTCGGCGCGCAACCCGCCGCTGGCGTTGGTGAGGACGGCGACGCGCGCGCCGGCCGTGGCCGCGACCCGGACCGGGTGCGCGACCGGTGCCGGCCCGTGGCCCTCGTACAGGTGGGTGCGGCCGAGGTAGGCCAGGACCGCAAGACCGTCCAGGTCGTAGGACCGGACCAGGCCACGGTGGCCGGGGGCGACGGGGGCGAGGAAGCCCGGCAGCTCGGCGACCGGCAGCTCGGCGACCAGCGATCCCAGGACCTCGGTCGCCGCGTCCCAGCCGCTGCCCAGGACCACGACCGCGTCGTGCCGGGCCACGCCGGTGCGCTCGGCGAGCGCTGCCGCGGCCGGCGCCACCGTGTCCGCCACGGCGTCACCGTACTGGGCAGGGCGCCTTGTCGGCTGGTTGCGTAACGTCCCGGCAACACCGGCGTCACCCCAGGAGGTCGTCGGCGGCTTACGATCCGCAGCATGGCGGATCTGTTCGAGGGGTATCGCCTCGGCGACGCCTGGGACGAGATGTTCGCCGCGGACGGCGCGCCGCGGCGCTCCTTCGAGCCGCTGCACGAAGCGCTTCGGCCGTTGTCCGGTGTCGAGCTGCGGGCCCGGGCCGACTCCCTGGCCCGCGGCTTCCTGGAGCGTGGCGTCACCTTCGACTTCGAGGGCCGCGAGGCGCCGTTCCCGTTGGACATCGTCCCGAGGGTCGTCGACGGTGACGAGTGGGACGCGCTGTCGCTCGGTGTCGTGCAGCGGGTCAAGGCGCTGGAGGCGTTCCTCGCCGACATCTACGGCACGGCCCAGGTCCTCTCCGACGGGGTCGTGCCGCGCTCGGTCGTCACGACCAGCCGGCACTTCCAGCGTGCGGTCGCCGGCCTGGAGCCGCCCAACGGTGTGCGGGTGCACGTGGCCGGCATCGACCTGGTGAGGGGTGCGGACGGGGAGTTCCGGGTCCTGGAGGACAACGTCCGGGTGCCCTCCGGAGTGAGCTACGTGATGGAGAACCGGCGGGCTGTCGCGCAGGTCTTCCCCGAGGCGTTCGCCGACTCAGCGCATCAGGCCGGTGTCCGACTACCCGGCCCGGCTGCTCGCGGCCCTGCGTGCCGCAGCGGCGGACGGTGTCGACGACCCGGTCGTGGTGGTGCTCACTCCCGGCGCGGCCAACTCGGCGTACTTCGAACATGCCCTGCTGGCCCGCACGATGGGTGTCGAGCTGGTCGAAGGTCGCGACCTGCTCTGTACGGGGAACAAGGTCCGGATGCGGACGACGGGTGGCGAGCGCCCGGTGGACGTCATCTACCGCCGGGTCGACGACGACTTCCTCGACCCGGTCCAGTTCCGGCGCGACTCGGTCCTCGGCTGCCCCGGGCTGGTCAACGCGGCCCGGGCGGGCACCGTCGTGCTGGCCAACGCGATCGGCAACGGGGTCGCCGACGACAAGCTGCTGTACACCTACGTCCCCGACCTGATCCGCTACTACCTGGCCGAGGAACCGCTGATCGACAACGTCCGGACGCTGCGGCTGGGTGAGCCGGCCGATCGGGCGGAGGCGCTGGACCGGCTGGACGAGCTGGTGCTCAAGCCGGTCGACGGGTCCGGCGGCAAGGGCATCGTGATCGGGCCGCATGCCTCGGTCGAGGTCCTCGACGCCTTGCGGGTGCAGGTGCGCGACGACCCTCGCGGCTGGGTGGCCCAGCCGGTGGTGCAGCTGTCCACCGCGCCGACGCTGGTGGGCGAGCAGCTGCGGCCGCGGCACGTCGACCTGCGGCCGTTCGCGGTCAACGACGGCACCGACGTCTGGGTGCTGGCCGGCGGCCTCACCCGCGTCGCGCTGCCGGAGGGCGAGCTGATCGTGAACTCCTCGATGGGCGGGGGCTCCAAGGACACCTGGGTGCTCGGCGACCCGCCGCCGGGACCGGGCCGGTCCGGTGACCGCCGCGAGACGACGACGTCCGCGACGACACCCGAGGCTGCCCCCGCTCCGCGCGGTCGCACGCCTGACGTCGGGCCGGTCGAGCTGGCGGACGGGATGGCCGGCCAGCAGCAACAGCAACAGCAGGCCCGGGCCGGGAGGCCGCCGTGCTGAGCCGCATCGCCGAGGCCTTGTTCTGGATCGGCCGGTACGTCGAGCGGGCGGACGACACCTCGCGGATCCTCGACACCCACCTGCAGGTCCTGCTGGAGGACTCCTGGGTCGACGAGGGCGCCTCGTGCCGCTCGCTGCTCTCCGTGATGGGTGTCGAGAACGTGGCCGAGCACGTCGACCGGCGGGAGGTCATCGCCCGGCTGGTCGACGACCGCGACAGCGCCAGCTCGATCGTGGGCTCGCTCGGTGCGGCCCGGGAGAACGCGCGCCGGGCCCGGGAGACGATCTCGACCGAGATGTGGCAGGCGCTGAACACGACCTGGACCGCGTTGCCGACGGTGCGCAGGGACGGCGTGGGCGTGCACGGCTTCCTCACCTGGGTGCGGGAGCGCTCCGCGATGGTCGACGGCGTCGCCGACGCCACGATGAGTCACGACGACTGCTGGCACTTCATCGCGCTCGGCCGGGCGCTGGAACGTGCCGACATGACGGCGCGGCTGGTGGCGATGCGAGCAATCGAGGGCGGGCCGTCGTGGACCCACCTGATGCGCTCCTGCGGCGCCTACCAGGCGTTCCTGCGGACGTATCGCGGCGCGACCGGCGACGAGAACGCCGCGGAGTTCCTGCTGCTGGACAGGCTGTTCCCGCGCTCGGTCTTCTCGGCCCTGACCGCAGCCGAGACCTGCCTCGAGCAGCTCGAGCCCACCGCCGGGAGGGTGGGCGTCGCCGAGGGGGCACGGCGCCGGCTCGGCCGGGTGCGCACCGGCCTGGAGTACCGCGGTGCGGCGGACCTGCTCGACGACCTGCCGGGGGAGATGGAACGCATCCAGCGGGCGTGCTCGCTGGCCAGCGACGACGTCGCGACGAGGTACTTCCCGCGCGGCGCCTCGACGTCCTGGATCACCGAGGGGGTCTCGTGACGGTCCTCGCCACCGGCACCCCGACCCGTCTCGGCATCGTGCACAGCACCGGGTTCCGCTACCGGGGCCCGGTCGTCACGTCGTACAACGAGGCGCGGATGACCCCGATGACCACGCCGTGGCAGACCACCCTGGAGGCCCGGCTGGAGGTCTCCCCGCAGGCCAGCGTCTACCGCTACTGGGACTACTGGGGCACCCAGGTCACCGCGTTCGACGTGCGCGCCCCGCACGACACCCTGACCGTGACGGCGCGCTCGGTCGTGGAGACCTTCACCGTGCCGGCAGCCCGCGAGCCGGGGCGGACTGGGACCTGCTTCGCTCAGCGGCGACGACGGACCGGTACGCCGAGCTGCTGGCGCCGACGCGGCGCACCGAGCCCGGGGAGCCGGCCATGGCCCGGATCCAGGACGAGGTCGCCGGCCTGGGCCCGCAGGAGACCGGGGGACGGGTCTGCTCCTGGGTCGCCGAGGTGCTCGACTACGTGCCGGGCTCCACGGGTGTCCACACCTCGGCCGCGGAGGCCTGGGAGGTGCGCTCGGGGGTCTGCCAGGACATGGCCCACGTCGCGGTCGGCGTGCTGCGCCGGCTCGGTGTCCCGGCCCGCTACGTCTCCGGCTACCTGCTGCCGCGCGCCGACCTGCCGGTCGGGGAGCAGGTGGCCGGCGAGAGCCATGCCTGGGTCGAGTGGTGGGCCGGCGGCTGGCAGGCCTGGGACCCGACCAACGGCCGGCCGGCCGGACCGGACCACGTCCTGGTCGGCCGGGGCCGCGACTACGACGACGTTCCGCCGCTGCGCGGGGTGTACTCCGGTCCGGGCGGGGGCGAGCTGTTCGTGTCGGTGGAGTTCACCCGGCTGGCCTGACCGGCCCGACATTTCGCCCGCCGGGACCCAGTCCGGCCAAGGTGCTTGACTCCTGCTGATCATGGCCCTACTACTGACTCCACGCCTCGCACGAGCCGGTGCCGGCAGGGACGAGTGGGGGAGTTCGGATGAGGAACGTGTACAAGGTCCTGGCGTACCTGCTCGCCGTCGAGGTGGTCGTCCAGGCCATGGCCATCGCCTATGCCATCGCCGGTCTCGGCAAGTGGGTCGCGGACGACGGCGGTGTGCTCAACAAGCAGGTCATCGACAGCGACTCACCGGACTTCCCGGGAGTCGGCGGCTTCGCGACGCATGGCATCAACGGGATGATGATCATTCCGCTGGTGGTCCTGCTGCTGCTCATCGTGTCGTTCTTCGCCAAGATCCCCGGTGGCGTGCAGAAGGCCGCGATCCTGCTCGGATCTCGTCGTCCTCCAGGTCTTCCTCGGGATCTTCTCGCACAGCATCCCGTTCGTCGTCGTGCTGCACGTGCTGAACGCGTTCGCCATCCTGGCGATGGCGCTGGTGGCTGCTCGGAGCGCGACGGTCGTCCAGGAGCCGGCTCGGGCCTCGGTGGCCGTCTAGCTTGACGCCGGAGCGCCGGCGACTGCTGATCGCCCTGGTCGCCACCGTGGCTCTGCTGGCCCCGTTGGCGTACTACTGGCAGGCCAGCCTGCTGCCGGACAGCTACTCGGTGATGGACATGGGGTACGCCGACTTCGGCGGCGGCCCCGAGACGATGGCCGACCACGACCTGATGGGCCGCAGCGTCGCCGACCTGGTGGCCGACCCCGACCGGCCGGCCGACGTGCGGGTCACCCTCACCGTGCGAAAGGAGCGGTTCCGGCTCGGGTCCGGGGAGGAGGTCGACGGATACACCGTCAACCGCACCTCACCGGGCCCGGTGATCCGCGCCGCGCAGGGGCAGCTCGTCCAGGTCCGCCTGGTGAACGCCTCGGTCCCGGACGGCGTGACGTTGCACTGGCACGGCGTCGATGTCCCCAACGCCGAGGACGGGGTTGCCGGAGTCACCCAGGACGCGGTCCCGGTCGGCGGGTCCCACACCTACCGGTTCGTCGCGGACCGGGTCGGGACCTACTGGTACCACTCGCACCAGCTGTCGCACGCCCAGGTCCAGGGCGGCCTGCTGGGTGCGCTGGTGGTCAGTCCACCGGCACCGGATCCTGAGGTCCGCGACCAGCTCGCCGTCCTGCACGTCTACGAAGGCATCCCCACGGTGAACGGTGAGTCCGGCGCAGTGAGGGTCGACGTGCCGGACGGGGAGAAGGTCCGGGTCCGGGTCGTGAACACCGACAACGGCGCCACCCCGGTGTGGGTGTCCGGCGGCCCGTACCGCGTGCTCGCCGTGGACGGCTACGACGTGCACGGTCCGACGCCGGTGGCCGGGAAGGCCGTCCGCCTCACGGCGGGCGGCCGGGTGGACATCGAGGTGACCGCACCGGCCCGGGTCGAGCTCGGCGGCGCCGTTGCGCTCGTCCTCGGGTCCGGGGCCGCGGCCGACCCGCAGCCCGAGGCGCTGGTCGACCTGCTGCACTACGGCACCGAGGCGCCACTGGGTTTCGACCCGGGCGACGCCGACCGGACGTTCGACTACTCCGTCGGCCGCCGCCCGGGGTTCCTCGACGGCCGGCCCGGCCTGTGGTGGTCGATCAACGGCCACCTGTTCCCCGACGTACCGATGTTCGTCGTCGAGGAGGGCGACGTGGTGCGGATGCGCCTCGAGAACCACAGTCAGCGCCGCCCATCCGATGCACCTGCACGGTCACCACGCGGTCGTGCTCGCCCGCAACGGGGTCGAGGCGACGGGCAGCCCGTGGTGGGTCGACTCGCTCGACGTCGCGAGCGGGGACAGCTACGAGATCGCGTTCGTCGCGGACAACCCGGGGGTCTGGATGGACCACTGCCACAACCTGCCGCACGCCGCCCAGGGACTGGTGGCGCACCTGATGTACGCCGGCCTCACCTCGCCGTTCCGGGTCGGTGCGCCGAAGGGGAACGAGCCGGAGTGACGCCCGCGGTCACCGGCGCTGCAGCTCCTCGGCGGACGACCACTCGACCCCGTCCGACGGCCGTTCGGCACTGAGGTCCCAGTCCTCCGACGGGCCGTCCGGCACCGCGCGGGACCGCCAGCCGAGGCGCATCGCCGCGAGCGTCAGCGCGACGCCCAGGGCGAGACCGCCGAGTCCCCAGCCGAGCACCCGAGCGCCCGAGCCGGTCGTGTCCGCGGCCCGTTCCGACGACCCGGTCGTGTCGTCCGCCGGAACGTCCGGGACGGCGGCGACGACCGGCTCGGTGGGGCTGCTGGCGGTGGCCGCCGGGTCAGCCTCCGCTGCTGTCGTGACGCCGTCCACCCCGAGCCGGTGCAGCAGAGCCGCCAGCAGCTTGGCGTCGACGGCGGTGTGCCAGACCGGCGGCACGTCCCAGACGCTGCCGTTCCCGCTGACGTCGGTCTGGGTGGAGATCCACGGGCCGCCCTTGGCGTCGAGGTAGACCCGGTCGACCCGCCAGACCGTGACGTCGTGGATCAGCCAGGTCAGGGTGACGCCCGCCCCGGACGTGTGATCCGCTGCGGACGAGTCGACCTGGCCGGCCGTCCCGGTGGACGAGAACGCGCCGACGGTGCGCGCCAAGGTCTCGTAGTCGGGGTCACCGGTGTAGAGCGAGGCGGTCTGGCCGGACCCGGGCACCACCAGCAGCACGCTGGTCGGGCCGCCCGCCTGGGCCGGACCGGCGACGAGCAACGTCATGAGCGCGAGCGTGAGAGCGGTCAGGGCAGCGCGGCACCGGCGCATGGCGGCCTCCTCGGGTCGATACCGCTGGTACACCGCGCGGCCGCGACAGGTTCCGGGTCAGGGCGCCGCCGAGACCGAGTCGGCGATCGCGAGGGCCCGTGCCTGACCGAGGTCGCCCTCGAGGCGCAGCGTCGTGCCGCCGTGCACCCAGACCAGCGTGTGCCCGGCCAGCCGGGGCCTCTCGCGGCGGCGACTGCCGTCCCGGTTCAGGACGACGACATCGTGCGGCTCGTCGAACCACAGGGCGAAGTCACCGGCCACCGTCACGAACTCGACGCCGGGTGTGGTCTTGGCGAAGACGTAGTCGAGCTGGCCGTCGAACTGATCCAGCCGCACGGTTCCGTCCCTGCCGTGCGACCAGGTCGCCGACAGCACCCGCCGGTCGGCCGACACCTCGACACCGTCGGGGGCACCGAGCGCAGCGGGGACGACCGGCGTGAAGCCGACCAGCCGCGCCGCCCGGTCGAGCGTCATCCCGGGTTCGGCAGTCGGCGGCGGCGGCGCCGTCGAGGGACCCGGCCCGGGGTCCTGCCGGACGATCACGCCCGCGAAGCCGAACCAGTCGGCCACCGCCGCTCGGACCGGAGGGGCGGCGAGCAGGGACAGCAGCACCGCGGCGACGGCCACCGCCGTACGCCGTCGGTGTCGCCTCGCGGAACCGGCGAGCCGGGCCGCCGGGCCCGGCAGCCGGCCGGGGTCGGCACGGGGAGGTCGGCCAGCCGGTCCAGCACAGCGACAGACAGCCCGGCCGGCACCGTGGGCCGGGGCAGGTCGCGGCCGAGGGCGACGAGGTCGGCGACGAGCGCGTCGTGCCGGGTGTCAGCTGCCATGCCGCACCTCCCTCGGTCGGTCGTCCCCGCCGACCGCTGCCGTCGACCCCGCCGCCGGCAGGGCGTCGAGCGCCTGCGACAGCTGCGCCAGCGCCCGGTGCAGCCGTGACTTCACCGTGCCGCGCGGCCAGCCCAGGACCGTCGCGGTCTCGGCCTCGTCCAGGTCGAGCAGGTACCGGCAGGTGACCACCCGGCGGTGCGGTTCGGAGAGCCGCGCCAGCCCGCCGACCAGCTGGGCCCGTTGCTCCCGCAGGAGAACCGTCGCAGCCGGGTCCGCGGCGGCCGGCACCGCGAGCAGGAGCGGCTCGGTCAACCGCCAGGACGACTGCTCCCGGGCCGCCCGGCGGCCGGCCGTCCGGTGCAGGTTCCGCGTCTCGTTCGCGACGATCTGCAGCAGCCAGGGCCGGAACGGTGCCCCTGGCGCGGAACCGGCCCAGCGCGCCGTACGCCTTGACGAACGCCTCCTGCACCACGTCCTCCGCGTCTGGCCCGGCGCCCAGCAGCAAGGCCGTGCGCAGCGCCACCGGGGCATGCCGATCCACCAGGTCCGCGTACGCGTCGCGGTCTCCCGCGCGTACCCGGGCCAGGACGTCGGCGTCCTCGCGGTCGGCGCTGATCGGGTCTCCGTTCGGTGGCGTCTCCTGCCGTGTCTACACCGCCCCGGGCCGACCGGTTCCGTCCTGCGGTCAGGCAGCCACGGCCAACGCGAACGGCAGCACGCCCGGGGCGCCGGCCTGACGCAGTGCGGCGCCGGCCACCGTCACGGTCCACCGCGAGTCGATGAGGTCGTCGACGAGCAGCACCGGGCCGTCGAGGCCGGCCAGCGCCGCCGCCAGCCGCGGGCGGTACGGCGAACCGCTCGTTCACCGCGGCGAGCCGGAACGCGCTGTTGCCGCCGGGGCCGCCGGTGGGCTCGTCGGTGGTCAGCGCCAGCGAGCCCAGGTCGGTGAGCCGGCCGAGCCGCGCCAGGTGCCCGGCGACCGAGGCGACGAGCTGCGGGCGGTGCAGCGACGGCATCGCGACCACGGCGACCGGTCGGGTGTCCCAGCCCCAGCCGGCGAGCACCTCGACGCAGGCGGCGAGCAGCCGGTCGTCGGCCGGACCGTCGGGGGAGCCGGGCTGGAGCAGGCTGCGCACCCGCTGGCCCCAGCCGAGGTCGGTCAGCCGGGCCACCACCCGGCCCTGCTCGACCCGATCGCCGGCGCCGATCCGGCCGGAGCGCTGCACGCCGAGCCGGGTCATGCCGCTCGGCCACTGGGAGCGGGGCTCGACCGGGACCCCGACCTTGCGCAGGGTGCGGGTCGCCGCCTGGACCGCCCCCTCGGGAACCGTCGCGTCGTACCACTGGCCCGCGCACCGGTCGCAGCGGCCGCAGTCGGTGGCGCCGGGGTCGTCGAGGGCCTCCTGAAGGAAGCGCATCCGGCAGCCTTCGGTCTGCAGGTAGCCCAGCATCGACGCCGCCTCGGCGTCGCGGGCCGCGGCGACCCGGCCGTAGCGCGCCTCGTCGTACGTCCAGCCCGCCCCGGTGGAGGCCCAGCCCCCGCTGACCCGGCGCACCGCGCCCTCGACGTCGAGCACCTTCAGCAGCAGCTCGAGGCGGGTGCGCCGCACGTCAGCCACCGTCTCGAGGGCCGCGGTGGACAGCGGCCGGTCGGACTCGGCGAGCGCGGCCAGCACGGCGTCGGCGTCCGGCCGTCGTGGCATCGACGCGGTGGCGAAGTAGCGCCAGATCTCGCGGTCCTCCGACGCCGGCAGCAGCAGCACGTCGGCCCGTTCGGTGGCCCGCCCGGCCCGGCCGACCTGCTGGTAGTAGGCGACCGGTGAGGACGGTGCGCCGAGGTGGACCACGAAACCGAGGTCCGGCTTGTCGAAGCCCATCCCCAGCGCGGAGGTCGCGACCAGCGCCTTCACCTGGTTGTCGCGCAGGGCCCGCTCGAGCTCGAGCCGGTCGGCCGGGTCGGTGCGCCCGGTGTAGGCGCGCACCTCGTGCCCCGCCTCGCGGAGCAGGGCAGCGGTGTCCTCGGCGGCTGACACGGTGAGCGCGTAGACGATGCCGCTGCCCGGCAGCTCGCCGAGTCGCGCGGCCAGCCAGCCGAGCCGGGCGTCGGCGGTGGGCAGGGACAGCACGCCCAGGCGCAGGCTCTCGCGGGCCAGCGAGCCGCGCACCGTGCGCACCGGCGCGCCGCCGGCGCCGAGCTGCTCGACCACGTCGGCCACCACCCGGGCGTTCGCGGTGGCCGTCGTCGCGAGCACCGGACGGCCGGCCGGCAGCTCGGTCAGCAGGTCGCGGATCCGGCGGTAGTCGGGCCGGAAGTCGTGGCCCCAGTCGCTGATGCAGTGTGCCTCGTCGACGACGAGCAGGCCGGTGGCCTCGGCCAGCCGCGGGAGCTGCTCGTCGCGGAACCGCGGGTTGTTCAGCCGCTCGGGGCTGACGAGCAGCAGGTCGACCTCGTCCGCGGCCAGCGCCGCGGACACCGCCGCCCACTCGTCGGCGTTGGCGGAGTTCATCGTCACGGCGCGCAGCCCGGCCCGGGTGGCTGCCTCGACCTGGTCGCGCATCAGCGCCAGCAGCGGCGACACGATCAGCGTCGGCCCGCCGCCCCTCGCCCGCACCAGCGCCGTGGCGACGAAGTAGACCGCCGACTTGCCCCAGCCGGTGCGTTGCACCACCAGCACCCGCTCGCCGTTCTCGACCAGGGCCGCCACCGACTCCAGCTGACCGTCCCGGAACCGCGCCGCCGGGTCACCCACCAGCCGCCCGAGCAGGGCCTGGGCCTCGTCGGCGAGCGCTGCCGTGCGGTCGGTGGCGGCCGGGGCGGGGGTCGTGGTCACCGGGCCACTCCACCACAGGCCGGGGACACCGGCCGCCGCGTGCGGGTCCCCCCCGAGATCGTTTGCGGCGTTGATGGTCGCGACACGCCGGGTGGATCGGCGTGTCTGCGGGCGACATGTCGCAAACGAGCTTGTCGCCGCGAGGTTGCCGAGAGTCCGGATGCACCGACCGACGGGCGTTGTCCCCGGTGGCGAGCATGACCCGCAGGTGTGCACCGGTCGCCGAGGGTGGGCGAGCAGGTCGACTCGAGGCGGCGTGTCGCAGGACGTCCGCACGCTGCAGGATCGGAGAGCGGACGTGGTGCGAGACGCCACGAACGCTCTCCGATCATGGCGATTCGGGGTTGGTTCACCCGGCTAGACGTGCGGGGCGACCTGCTCGGCGACCAGGCGCAGGTGGTCGAGGTCGGCGAGGTCGAGCACCTGCAGGTAGACCCGGCCGGCTCCCAGGTCCGCGAGCCGGCCGATCTTGTCGACCACCTCGGCCGGTGTGCCGGCCAGCCCGCTCGCGCGCAGCGAGGCGGGGTCCGACCCGGCGGCCTCCGCCCGCCGCCGTACCTCGGCCTCGTCGGCACCCACGGCCAGCGTCTGCGCCGCCGACAGCACGAGCGACGACGGGTCGCGGCCGGCCTCCTCACAGGCCTGCCGGACCCGGGCGAAGCAGTCGCCGACCACCTCCGGGGTGTCGAACGGCACGTTGTACTCGGCGGCGAACCGCGCCGCCAGCGCCGGTGTGCGCCGCTTCCCCTTGCCGCCGATCACGACGGGCAGGCGGGCGCTGCGCCGGCTTCGGCAGCGCCGGGCTGTCGATCAGCGAGTAGTGCGAGCCGGCGAAGGAGAACCTCTCGCCGGCCGGGGTCGACCACAGGCCGGTGACGACGGCCAGCTGCTCCTCGAGCAGGTCGAACCGCTCGCCCACCGGCGGGAAGGGGATGCCGTACGACCGGTGCTCGGCGTCGTACCAGCCGCTGCCGAGCCCGAGCTCCACCCGGCCGCCGCTCATGGCGTCGACGGTGGCGACCGTGATCGCCAACGGCCCCGGCAGCCGGAAGGTGGCCGACGACACCATCGTGCCGAGCCGGATCCGTGAGGTGTCGCGGGCCAGCCCGGCCAGCACCGCCCACGCGTCGGTGGAGCCCGGGCCGGGGTCGCCGGCGGAGATCCGCTGGTAGTGGTCGGAACGGAAGAACGCGTCGAAGCCGAGCCGTTCGGACTCGCCGTGCGACCGCCAGCAGGTCGTCGTAGGTCGCGCCCTCCTGGGGCTCGGTCATCACCCGCAGCTGCATGCCGGTGCGGCCTCAGCCGGCGAGTGCCGCGGACACGACCTCGCGGGCCTCCTGCTGCACCTGCGCGAGGTGCTCGGGCCCGCGGAAGCTCTCGGCATAGATCTTGTACACGTCCTCGGTGCCCGACGGCCGTGCCGCGAACCAGGCCGACTCGGTCGTCACCTTGAGCCCGCCGATCGTGGCGCCGTTGCCCGGTGCCTCGGTCAGCTTGCCGGTGATCTTCTCGCCGGCCAGCTCGGTGGCGGTGACCTGGTCGGGGGACAGCGATGCGAGCACCTTCTTCTCCTCGCGGGTCGCGGGTGCGTCGACCCGGGCGTACGCCGGGTCGCCGAAGTGGCCGACCAGCGACCGGTAGCGCTCGCTCGGGGTCGCGCCGGTGACCGCGAGGATCTCCGACGCGAGCAGCGCGAGAAGGATCCCGTCCTTGTCGGTCGTCCAGACGCTGCCGTCCCGACGCAGGAAGGACGCGCCGGCCGACTCCTCGCCGCCGAAGGCCACCGAGCCGTCGAGCAGCCCGGGGACGAACCACTTGAACCCGACCGGGACCTCGACCAGCCGACGGCCGAGCGAGTCGGCCACCCGGTCGATCATGCTCGAGCTGACCAGCGTCTTGCCGACGGCGGCCTCGGGAGCCCAGTCGTCCCGGTGCATGTAGAGGTACTCGATGGCGACCGCCAGGAAGTGGTTCGGGTTCATCAGGCCGCTGTCCCGGGTGACGATGCCGTGCCGGTCGGAGTCGGCGTCGTTGCCGGTCGCGATGTCGTAGGGCGCGTCGCCGGCCATCAGGGTGACCAACGAGGCCATCGCTGACGGCGACGAGCAGTCCATCCGGATCTTGCCGTCCCAGTCCAGCGTCATGAAGCGCCAGGTCGGGTCGACCCGCGGGTTGACGACGGTCAGGTCGAGGTGGTGCCGCTCGGCGATCGCCGCCCAGTAGTCGACGCTCGCGCCGCCGAGCGGGTCGGCCCCGATCCGCACACCGGCCGCGCGCACGGCGTCGAGGTCGAGCACCGCGGGCAGGTCGTCGACGTACGTCCCGAGGAAGTCGTAGGTCGAGGTCGTCGCGGCGGAGCGGGCCCGCGCGAGCGGCACCCGCCGGACGTCCTTCAGCCCGTCGCGCAGGATCTGGTTGGCCCGGTCCTGCACCCAGCCGGTGATGTCGCTGCCCGCCGGCCCCCCGTCGGGCGGGTTGTACTTGAAGCCGCCGTCCCGCGGGGGGTTGTGCGACGGGGTGACGACGACACCGTCGGCCAGGGCGCTGCCCTCGTGCTGTCGGTTGTGCCGCAGGATCGCGTGCGACACCGCAGGGGTGGGGGTGTAGCGGTCGCGGTCGTCGACCAGCACGGTGACGTCGTTGGCGGCGAACACCTCCAGGGCGGTGCACCAGGCCGGCTCGGAGAGGCCATGGGTGTCGCGACCGAGGAACAGCGGGCCGCCGACGCCTGCGGCGGCCCGGTGCTCGCAGATCGCCTGGCTGGTGGCCGCGATGTGGTCCTCGTTGAACGCCAGGTCCAGCGACGAGCCGCGGTGCCCCGAGGTGCCGAAGGCCACCTGCTGGGCGGGCTCGGCGACGTCCGGATGACCGGTGAAGTAGGCGGTGACCAGCGAGGACACGTCGACCAGGTCGGCGTCGGAGGCGGGCTGACCTGCCCGAGGGTCGATGCTCATGACCGCCAGCGTGGCAGACTTCGCCGACTGCGTGAGCGGGAGGTGGGTGGCGATGTCGGACGGCGTGCGCCGTCTCCCCGGCGACGACGACGAGCGCGGCGGCCTGCACCGCGAGCTGGTGATGGCCGCCGCCGGTGTCGGCTGGTTCGACTGGGACGTGCGGGCCGACCATCTCGACTTCGACGAGCGGATGTGCCGGCTCTTCGGCATCGACCCGGCCACCTTCGACCACCGGGTCGCCTCGTTCTGGGCGGCGCTGTACCCCGAGGACCTGCCCTCCGTCGAGGCGCTGGTGACCGAGGCGCTGGAGGCGTGCGACGACTTCGTGGCCGAGCACCGGGTGGCGCTGCCGGACGGCGCGGTCCGCTGGGTCGAGGCACGGGGGCAGGTCGTGGCCGGCGCCGACGGACGTGCGGCCCGGATGCTCGGCGTCGCCCGCGACACGACCGACCAGCGCCTCGCCCGGGACACCGTCGCCCGCGCGCTCGAGCACATGGCCGATGGTTTCCTCTCGGTCGACCGGAGCTGGACGGTCACCTACGTCAACCGCAACGCCGAGGTCCTGGTGGGCTCGGCGGCCGAGGCCCGAGGGCGGTCGCTGTGGGAGGTCTGGCCGCACCTGGCGACCCCCGGCTACGAGCCGCTGGTCCGCCGCGCGGCAGCCACCGGCCAGCCCGAGGTCTTCACCAAGTACGTCGTCGCGGCCGACCGCTGGTTCCAGATCCGCGTCGTGCCGCACCACGACGGCACCTCGTTCTTCGCCACCGACATCACCGCCCTGCGCGCTGCCCAGCTGGAGGAGGAGCGCTCGCTCAGCCGGCCGGACCAGGCCCGCGCGGTGCTCGCCTACAGTGCGGCACTCGCCGAGGCCGACACGCTGGCCGACGTCATCGACGTCGTCGCCACCATGGTTCTGCCGGCATTCGGGGCCACCGGGATGCTGGTGTCCCTGGTGGAGTCCAACCGGCTCAAGCTGGCCGGGCACTCCGGCTACACCGCCGCCGCGGTCGCGATGCTCGATGTCCTCAACACCGGCGACGACGTGCCGATCTCGCAGGTGCTGCGCACCCGGGAACCGCTGTTCCTGCCGTCCCCGGAGGCCTACCTCGCCTCGTTCCCCGGCCGGACCGCGGTGGTCGAGGCCACCGGCAAGCGGGCCTGGGCCTTCCTCCCGCTCACCGTGTCCGGCCGGGCCCTCGGCAGCCTCACGGTCAGCTTCGACGACCCGCGCGACTTCCCGCCGGACGAGCGGTCGCTGCTGGTCAGCGTCGGCGGCCTGCTCGCCCAGACGCTGGCCCGGGCGCGGCTGCGCGACTCGGAGCGGACCCTGGCGGCCGAGCTGCAGCAGCAGCTGCTGCCCAGGGCACTGCCGCGGCCGACCGGGCTGGTGGCGACCGCCCGCTACCTCGCGGCGACCGACGGGATGGGCGTCGGCGGTGACTGGTACGACGTGCTGGAGCTGCCCGGCGACCGGGTGGCGCTGGTGATCGGCGACGTGCAGGGCCACACGATGCAGGCCGCAGCGGTGATGGGCCAGCTGCGCAACGCGCTGCGGGCCTATGCCGCCGAGGGCCACGAGCCGGTGGCCGTGATGTCCCGGACCAACCGGTTGATGGCCGAGCTCGACCCTGGTGTGTTCGCGACCTGCGCCATCGTCATGGTCGACCTGCGCTCCTCACGTACCCAGCTGGTGCTGGCGGGCCACCCGCCGCCCGTCCGGCGTACCGCGGGTGGCGTGGCCGAGCCGCTCGCCGCCCCGGTCGGCCCGCCCCTCGGTGTCGTCGCCGACCACGAGTACCAGGCGGGGACGGTGCGGCTGGGCCGTGGCGACACCCTGGTGCTGTTCACCGACGGGCTGGTCGAGGACTCGGCGCGCAGCTTCGACGAGGGTCTGGCCTCGGTGTTCACGACGTTGCAGGCCTCGGAGACCGAGGACCTGGAGTCGCTGGCCGACCGGCTGCTGGCCGGCTCGGTCGACCCTGACCACCGGTCCGACGACGTCGCGCTGCTCGTCGTGCGTCACGACGGCCTTCCCGAGTCGGCGCTGCCCGCCCACGCCCTGACGTGGATCGACCGGGAGGACCCGCGGGCGGCCCGGGCGGCCCGCGAGTTCATCGGTGCGCACGTCTCGGAGCCCGCGCTGGCCGACCTGCGCGAGACCGTGGTGCTGCTGGTGTCCGAGGTGGTGACCAACGCGTTGCGGCACACCGACGGCCGGGTCGACCTCGAGCTGTGGCGGTTCGCCGACCGGGTGCGGGTCGAGGTGTCCGACGAGACCTCGCGCAACCCGGTGCCCGCGGTCGGTGGACCGCTCGACGAGTCCGGTCGAGGCGTGCCGCTGATGGACGCGCTCAGCGACCGGTGGGGCACCTCGCCGCACGGCGCCGGCAAGGTCGTCTGGTTCGAGCTCGACCTGCCGCCCTCCTGACCGGTCCTGGGTCAGGCGGCCCGACGGCCGGACGGCCGGCGGCCGTTGCGGCGGTGCCGGTGCTGACCCGACGAGCGGTTGTCGTCGTACGTCGAGCGGCTGGCGTCCGGCGACCGTGACGCGCGCGGCGCCGCCGTGACGACGACCGGCTCACCGGACTGGGCGAGCTCGCGGACCGGCTCGCTGCCCGGGGTCGCGTCGACCGGGGTCACGTCGACACCGGCCCGGCCGAACAGGTGCCGAGCGGCGCGCAGCTGGTCGTGGGCGAGCACCGACACGACGACGCCCGAGGCGCCGGCGCGGGCGGTGCGCCCGGACCGGTGCAGGTAGTCCTTGTGGTCGTTCGGCGGGTCCACGTGCACGACCAGGTCCACGTCGGTGATGTGGATGCCGCGGGCCGCGACGTCGGTCGCGACCAGCACCCGGGACTCGCCGCGGGAGAACGAGTCGAGCGCCCGCTGCCGCTGGCCCTGGCTGCGGTTGCCGTGGATGGCCTGCGCCGCGACGCCGAGCCGGTCGAGCTGCTTCACCAGGCGGTCGGCGCCGTGCTTGGTGCGCACGAACAGCAGGGTGCGGGCCGGCCGGGTCGCGATCTCGGCGAGCACCTCGATCTTCTGCTCGTTCCGGACGACCAGCGCCTTGTGCTCCATCGTCGTGACGTGCGACTCGGCGGGGTCGACCGCGCGGGCGACCGGGTCGGTCAGGTAGGTGCGGACCAGCTTGCCGACCGCGCCGTCGAGGGTGGCCGAGAACAGCAGCCGCTGCGAGCCGGCGGGCGTCATGTCCAGCAGCCGGCTGACGTCGGGCAGGAAGCCCATGTCGGCCATGTGGTCGGCCTCGTCGAGCACCGCCACCTCGATGGAGGCGAGCGTGCAGCTCCGGCGCTCGATCAGGTCGAGCAGGCGCCCCGGCGTGGCGACCACGATGTCGACGCCGCGCTCGAGGGTGGCGATCTGACGGCCGAGGGGCGCGCCGCCGAACACCGCGACGGTCTTGACGCCGAGGGCGTGGCCGAGCGGCTCCAGCGCGTCGCGCACCTGCACGGCGAGCTCACGGGTCGGGACGAGCACCAGACCGCGCGGGGTGCGCGGCGCCGGCTTACGGCCGGCCAGCCTGGTGATCATCGGCAGGCCGAAGGCGAGGGTCTTGCCGGAGCCGGTCTGCGCCCGGCCGAGCACGTCGCGCCCGGCGAGGCAGTCGGCCAGCGTCGCGGCCTGGATCGGGAACGCGGTGCGGATCTCGCGCCGCTCCAGCGCGGTCACCAGCTCCTGGGGGAGCCCCAGCTTGCCGAACGAGGTCTCGGTCGGCAGCGGGCTCTCGACGGCGGCCCGCTCGAACCAGGCGGTGAGCTCGCGGTCGGCGGCCTGGTCGGCCACCCGGGTCGCGACCTTGGCCGACGGCTTGCCGGCCGGGCGCCGGCGCTGGGCGCCGCCACGGTCCGGGCGGGGGCCGCCGGACCTGGGGGCGGAACTACGGGTGGGCCGTCCACGGCCCGAGGCGTGCATGGTCATACGAGGTGACTCCGATGCGGTGTTGAGGCCGCACCGCGAGGGCTGCACCGCCAGCCAGGCTGGTCGGGAGCACGTCTCGAGAGACGACCACGCGGACAGCTCGCCCGCGGGAGTGGTGGCCAGATGCCACCGAAGACAGCGCCCAGCCTACCAGCGCGATGTGCGCGACCCGGTCAGCCCGCATGTGTCCCTGGTCACGGCCCGGGTGCGGCCGGCACTCGCGGCGCGAGCCCCCAGCGTGCCTTGAGAGCCAGGATCCGGCGGGCCGAGGCGTCGGCCCGGTCCCGGTCCAGGCTGCCCGAGTCCAGGGCGCGACGCACGGCAGCCGCGGCCGTCAGCGGGCTCGCGTCGCAGGCCATCGCCCAGTCCGCGCCGGCTCGCAGCGCCCGCACGGTGGCCCGCGCCGGGCTGATGCCCAGCGACGAGCTGGCGGCGGCCATCGCGAGCGAGTCGGTGAGCAGCACGACGTCCGGGCCGGCCGAGCGACGCAGGTAGCGCAGTGCGCGTGGCGACAGGCTGGTCGGCACCTCGCCGGTGGTCAGCCCCTTCGACAGCAGGTGACCGACCATCACCACGGGTGCGCCGGCGGCCAGCTCGCGGTCGAAGGGCACCAGGTCACGGCCGGCGAGCTCGGCCAGCGGTGGCACCCGGGCCGGTCCGGTGTGCGAGTTGGTCGCCGAGCCGTGGCCGGGCCAGTGCTTCAGCACGGTCACCACCCGGGCGTCGGCCATCCCGAGGCGCCACGCGCGAGCAGCGGAGGTCACCCGATCCGGGTTGCCCGAGAAGGCTCGGCCGAGGCTGGCGATGTAGCGACCTCGGACCGCCAGGTCGGCGACCGGTGCCAGGTCCATCCGCACACCGAGCCGGCGCATCCGGTGGCCGTAGCTCTCGGCCGTACGCCGGATCCGGGCCGGCCGCCAGCCGCCCATCGTCCGGGCCGACGGCAGCCGGTAGATCACCTCGCGCAGCCGCTGCACGGTGCCGCCCTCCTCGTCGCTGGCGATGAACGGCAGCACCGGCGTCCGGGCGGCACCGGTGACCGCGCGCAACCGGGCCCGGAGCCGACTCGGCGGGTCGGAGCCGAGCAGGGTGATGCCGCCGATCCCCGCGGCGGCCTGCCGGCGGCCCCGGTCGAGGTCCTGCAGGTCGACGCAGGAGAAGACCAGCTGGGCGGCGAGCCGGCGGGTGCTCCAGGTCGCCGGGTCGCTGCCGGCGTACCCGCCGGGCGCCGGGGCGCGCGCGGCTATGGCGCGGTCGCCCGCGACGGTGCCCCGCCACGTCCCGGTCCCGCTCACCGGCCGGGTCTCCCGCGCGTCCGCGGGGAGCCCGGCGAGGATCGCCAGCAGGCTGAGAGCGGTGGCCGCGAGCGTGAGGGTTCGACGGCGTCCGGGCACGGGGACCCACCGTAGCCCGCTCGCGTGCCCTGCCGGTGCCGGCTAGGCCTCGCGCATGGTGGCGGTGAAGACCGGCCGTCCGTCCTCCGCGGACTCCCGCTGCACCAGCAGGACCACCTGCACCTCGGTGCCGTCGCGACGCAGCGCCGGCACCGTGACCTCCCGGTCGACGATCACGCTGGCGCCGGTGAGCAGGTGCAGGGTGAAGCCCGCGATGTGGGCCTCCCGCAGTCGTTCCGGGATGATCGCGGCGATCCGCCGGCCGATCAGGGACTCGTCCCAGCCCAGCAGCGCGAGGGCGGCCGGGCTCGCCGCCATGATCCGGTTGACGTCGTCGGCCGCCACCACCGCGGCGGACGCCCGGCGTACGTGCGCAACGTCCCAGCGCGGACCCGGCGCCCGGGCCGGCTCGAGGTCCGCCGGCAGGCCCGGCCACGCCGTGGCCACGTCCCCTTGCACCTGACGCGCCACCTCGTCGCAGATCCAGCCCCGCAGCAGGCGTAGCTCCGGCTGGGTCGCGGGCGCGAGCATGTGTCCGGCCTCGGCCAGCGCCAGGATCCGGTCGAGCAGCTGTGCGAGATCGGCGTAGCCGGCCGCCGACGTCGCATCGATCAGCAGCGTGACGTCGCCGCGGGCCGTCGCGCCGCTCGACACCGGCAGCCGTCCCAGTGCGTCGGCGAGAACCGCGAAGGCGTCGTGGGCCGGGCCGTCGTTGCCGCCGGCCACTCCGGTCCCGTCCCGGTCCCACTCCGCCAGCAGGTGCTCGCGCAGCAGGGCGTCGACGTGCTGGCGCCAGGCCATCGCCAGGACGACGGGGACCCCTACCAGGACCACCTCGACTTCCCGCGCTCCGGTCGGGACTCCTGGGCCGGACTCGGCAGCGACCCGGTCCGGCAGCCCGGTGCCCAGCTCGAACCACACCGTCTTGCCGGCCCCGTTGTCGGCCTCGGAGCCGTGCCGGTCGGACAACAGCTCGACCAGCTCGAGGCCACGTCCGGTGGTGGCGCCGGCGGTGTACCGGCGCAGGCTGGGCAGGTGCGGGCTGTCGTCGTGCACGCTGACGCGGATCCCGTCCCGGCCGGCGACGACCAGCAGGTCGATCACGGTCCGGGCATGCACGACGGCGTTGGTCACCAGCTCGCTGACCAGCAGCACGGCGGTGTCGACAAGGTCGGGCCGGCCGGCCTCGACGAGCGCCGCAGCGACCGCGCGCCGCGCCAGCTGGGCGCTCTCGGGCTGCGGTTCGAGCGGGGTCCGGCGCTGGACGAGGCGGACCCGGTGGTCAGTCGTCACCCGCCACCTCCCCAGATGGTCACCATATGTCGCGTTCATCGTGGCACGGAGTCGCTCGCAGTGGCATAGGACGCGCGGGCAGTCTCGATGGGATGATCGGACGGTGGACGAGCGACGACCGCGGCGCCCCGCACTGCTGGGGAAGGCCGCCCTCGAGACGGTGGGCGGCGCCCCGGACCCGGCTGCGCTGGCCGAGGCGGCGCACCATACGGCGACGCTGCTCGTCGAGTCCGGTCGCGCCACCAGCGACGAGGCGGCCCGCTCGCGGCTGGTCGCGTTGGTGGACGAGGTCGGCCTGGACACCATCGCCGACCTGTGGGCGCAGCGCCCGCCGCGCTCGCTGCCCGGGGCACTGTGGCGGCTGTACGTCCTGCGCGAGTGGGTACGCCGGGACGCCGTCGGCGCCGCGCAGGACTTCGCCACCGGACGCACCGCGGCCCCCGTCGCGCACGTCGTGGCGGGTGCGGCCGAGCCGCCGACCCCGGATGCGCTGCGCGCGCTGCTCGACGCCGTGCTGCACGGCGTGTTCGCCGGCGACCTCGCTGTCGCTCTGGAGCGGGCCGGCGCCTTCTGCCGGGTGGTGGTGGCCGGCCGGGTCACCCGGGCCGACGACGTCGAGGTCGACGACCCGACCGGCGCGGAGCAGCTCACCCGGTCGTCGTCGTCGCTGCTGCAGACCGCCGAGGACCTCGAGGCGGCCGCCACGCTGTGGCGCGGGAAGAACCTCGTCTGACGGCCCCACCGGGGGCCGAGCCACTACAATGAGCTCGGCCCTCCGGGGCCGGCCAGGGCGCCGGGCCGCGGTAGCCCCGGGTCCCAATTGAAGCCGCTTCGAGCGGCCCCGCGCCGTGAGGCGCTCCCGGCCCGGCGCCTCTGGTCAACCCGATCCTCAGCCCTCCGGCTGGTCGCCGCCCTTGGACTGGTCGGCGAGGAAGCGCTCCAGCTCGGCCCCCAGCTCGTCGGCGGTCGGAAAGCCCCGGCGGCCGGCCAGCAGGTCGGCGCCGCCGGACTCCTCGCCGCGGGTCGCGAGGTAGGTGTCGTACTGCTTCTCCAGCGCCCGCACCACCTCGGCCACCTCGGGCGAGGCGGCCACCTGCTCGTCCAGCTCGGCCCGGGTGCGTTCCGCCGCCGCGTGCAGCGCGGTGGTCGGCAGCACCAGGTCGGTGGCGGCGGCGACGTTGTCGAGCAGTGCCGCGGCCGCCGCGGGGTACTCCGCCTGCGCCAGGTAGTGCGGCACGTGCACCGCGAAGCCCATCGCGTCGTGCCCGGCCCGACCGAGCCGCAGCTCGAGCAGGTTGATGACGCTGCCGGGCACCTGCACCGTGCCGATCCACGGGTCCCGGCCGGCGACCAGCTCCGGCCGGGTGGCGTGCGCCGTGGCCGAGGTGGGCCGGGTGTGCGGGACGCCCATCGGGATGCCGTGCATGCCGATCGTGAGCCGTACGCCGAGCTCGTCGACCAGGCCGGTGACCGCGCCGATGAACCGCTCCCATGAGACGTCCGGCTCGGCGCCCTCGAGCAGCAGGAACCGGCTGCCCGCCCCGTCACGGACCTCGTGCAGCACCAGCCGTGGGTCGTCGTAGGAGACCCAGTGGTCGGCTTCGAAGATCATCGCCGGCCGCCGCGAGCGGTAGTCGAGCAGCTGGTCGACGTCGAAGATCGCGACCGGCCGGTGCTCGAGGGTCTCCAGAAGGTGGTCCCGCGCCAGCTGGCCGGCCTGGCCGGCGTCGACGAAACCGGTCAGCGCGTGCAGCAGCACCGGGCCTGGCCCCTCGTCCGGGACGCGCCCGGTGCTGTCGCTGCTGTCCGGGGTCGGGGTGTCGTGCCGGGCGTAGAGGTCGCGGGGGTCGAGCACGCCACCATCCTTGCACCGGGCCACACGGCCGGCCGAGGTGCTATGACTCGCGCCGGGACGTGCCGCCCCCCGGACAGTGCAAGGCCCCTCGAACTCATGCTTCGAGGGGCCTTGCTCCAAGTTGTAGGGCATCGTGCCCGGGTGCCCGGGTTCCGACACGCCGGTCCGGCGGCTCAGGTACCGGCCGCGTCGCTGCCCAGGGTGACCCGGGCGGTCGACTCGTTGCCGTTGCGGCTGTAGGTGAGCACCACGGCGTCTCCCGGCCGGTGCGAGCGGACCGCGGCGATCAGCGCGTCCGCGCCGTCCACCGGACGGTCCCCGACCTTGGTGATGACGTCGCCCTGGCCCAGCCCGGCCTTCTCGGCCGCCCCGCCGGCGGTCACCGAGGCGACCAGCGCGCCGTCGGAGAATGCCGACGAGCTGGAGGACAGGTCGTCCCGCACGCTGACCCCCAGCTGGGCGTGGGTCGCCGAGCCGGTGTCGATGAGCTGCTGGGCGATGGTGCGCGCCTGGTCGATCGGGATCGAGAAGCCGAGGCCGATCGAGCCGGACTGCCCGCCTGCGCTGGCGCCCAGGCTGGCGATCGCGCTGTTGATGCCCACGACCTCGCCCTCGAGGTTGACCAGCGGGCCGCCGGAGTTGCCGGGGTTGATGGCGGCGTCGGTCTGGATGGCGTCGATCACCGTGCTGACGTTCTCGGTGCCGGTGGCGTCACCGGTGCGGACCGGGCGGTTGAGCGCGCTGACGATGCCGCTGGTCACGGTTCCCTGCAGGCCCAGCGGGGAGCCGATCGCGACCACCTGCTGGCCGGGGTCGAGGGCGGCCGAGCTGCCCAGCGTGGCCTTGGTCAGTCCGCTGACGCCCTCCGCCCTGATGACCGCCAGGTCGGTGACCGGGTCCCGGCCGACGATGCGTGGCGTCGGCCGATGAGCCGTCGTTGAAGGTGACCGAGATGCTGCCACCGGAGGCGGCGCCGGCGACCACGTGGTTGTTGGTGAGGATGAGCCCGTCGGAGGACAGGACGATGCCGGTGCCCTCGCCGCCGCCCTGCCCGGTGCTCACCTCGATGGAGACGACGCTGGGCAGCACCGCGCTGGCGACGGCCTCGACCGAGCCGTCGGCCGCCGCGCTGTCGTTGCTGGTGGCCGCGCCCTGAAGTGACGTGCCGCCGGCCGGGGTGCTGGACGGGGCCGACCCGTCGAGAGCGTTCGTCAGTGCCGCCCCGGCACCCCCGCCCACCAGCCCGGCCGCCAGGGCGACCGCGGAGAGCAGGGCGATGCCTCGCCGGGGGCGCGGCGAGTCAGTCGCCTGCTCGGGCGAGCGGGGTGGGGTGCCGGGCGGCAGTCCGGAGGGGTCGGGAGCGCGCCAGGGGTCCTGCGCGCCATAGCCGGTGGCCGGCGGGACGGTGGGGTCGTACGGCGGAAGGGTGCGGGTCTGGTCGCTCATGTCCTCTACGGTGCGTCGGGTTCCTGGGAGGATCCTGTGAGCCACCGGGGAGTCCGCCACGAGGGTGCGCAGCGGCTCGCAGTAGCCTCGCCGCTCGTGCGGGCACTGGTGCTGGACGACTTCGGCGGCCCCGTCACGGTCCGTGACCTGCCCGACCCGGTCCCGGCCGCCCACGGTGTCGTGGTCCGGGTCGAGGCGACCGGGCTGTGCCGCAGCGACTGGCACGCGTGGGCCGGCCACGACCGCAGCATCGCCCTGCCCCACGTGCCCGGTCACGAGCTCGCCGGGACGGTCGCCGAGACCGGTCCGCTGGTACGTGACTGGCAGGTCGGCGACCGGGTCACCGTGCCGTTCGTCTGCGCCTGCGGGACCTGCCCGTCCTGCCTGGCCGGCGACCACCAGGTCTGCGACCGGCAGACCCAGCCCGGCTTCACCAGCTGGGGCTCGTTCGCCGAGCTGGTCGCCCTCGACCACGCCGACGTGAACCTCGTCGCGCTGCCGGACGACCTGGACGTGGTGACGGCAGCCGCGCTCGGCTGCCGCTTCGCGACCGCGTTCCGGGCGGTGGTGCAGCAGGGCCGGGTCCGCCCGGGCGACTGGGTGGCGGTGCACGGTTGCGGCGGAGTGGGGCTGTCGGCCGTGATGGTGGCGGTGGCGGCGGGTGCCCGGGTGGTGGCCGTCGACGTCACGGCGGCGGCTCTGGAGCTGGCGGGACGGTTCGGCGCGGTCG
Organism: uncultured Actinomycetota bacterium; assembly: GCA_963723975.1. Lineage (GTDB taxonomy): Bacteria > Actinomycetota > Actinomycetes > JACCUZ01 > JACCUZ01 > CAVRTI01. Next base: position 43,221 of record CAVRTI010000011.1, on the reverse strand, counting down.
AGCTGGTCGACGCCTCGTCGACGGACCCGGCGCGGGCGGTGCGCGACGTCACCGGCGGTGGTGCCGCGGTGTCGCTGGACGCGTTCGGCAGCTACCCGACGGCCGCGGCCTCGGTGCGCAGCCTGGCCAAGCGCGGCCGGCACGTGCAGGTCGGCCTGCTGCCGCCGGGCCCATCCGGGGATCGCCAGCCGCCGATGCCGATGGCGCGGGTCATCGCGCACGAGCTGGAGATCGTGGGCAGCCACGGGATGGCTGCCCACGACTACCCGGCGATGCTGGCGCTGGTTGCCGCCGGCCGGCTGCGGCCGGACCTGCTGGTGACCCGCCGGCTCAGCCTCGAGGAGGCGGCCGTAGCGCTGCCGGCGATGGGGCAGCCGAGCTATCCCGCGGGCATCAGCGTGATCCTGCCGACCCCATGAGGGCGGCTCGACCTCGCGCACCGGCCCGCACTGTCTCTGCGAGACTGCGTGTGCGCACCGCGACGGAAGGGAAGTGACCGGCGATGGCCGACTTCGAGCTCAAGCACCCTGGTGGACAGCTGCCCCTCCCGGTCACGGAGGCGTCGGAGGGCCCGTCCGGCCTCGAGGCGGGCAACCTGCTCAAGGAGACCGGCCACGTCACCCTCGACCCGGGTTTCGTCAACACCGCGTCCTGCGCGTCCTCGATCACCTTCATCGACGGTGACGAGGGCATCCTGCGCTACCGCGGGTACCCGATCGACCAGCTCGCCGAGAAGTCGTCGTTCCTCGAGGTGTCCTACCTGCTGATCTACGGCGAGCTGCCCAGCGCCACCGAGCTCGAGGAGTTCAGCGACCGGATCCGCAACCACACGCTGCTGCACGAGGACCTGCGCCGGTTCTTCGACGGCTTCCCGCGCGACGCGCACCCGATGGCCGTCCTGTCCTCGGCTGTGGGCGCGCTGTCGACCTTCTACCAGGACAGCCTCGACCCGTTCGACCGCGAGCACGTCGAGATGTCGACGGTCCGGCTGATGGCCAAGCTGCCGACCATCGCCTCCTACGCGTTCAAGAAGTCGGTCGGCCAGCCGCTGCTGTACCCCGAGAACTCGCTGGGCTACGTCGAGAACTTCCTGCGCATGACGTTCGGCGTCCCGGCCACGCCGTACGAGGTCGACCCGACGATGGCCCGGGTGCTCGACATGCTCTTCGTCCTGCACGCCGACCACGAGCAGAACTGCTCCACCTCGACGGTGCGGCTGGTCGGATCGAGCAACGCCAACCTCTTCGCCTCGGTGTCGGCCGGGGTCAACGCCCTGTTCGGCCCGCTGCACGGCGGCGCCAACCAGTCCGTGCTCGAGATGCTCGAGGCGATCCACGAGGACGGCGGCGACGTCGACGCCTTCGTGCGTCGGGTCAAGGACAAGGAGCCCGGCATCAAGCTGATGGGCTTCGGTCACCGGGTCTACAAGAACTACGACCCGCGGGCGGCCATCGTGAAGAAGGCCACCGGCGACGTGCTGGAGGAGCTCGGCGTCCACGACCCGCTGCTCGACATCGCGATGAAGCTGGAAGAGGTCGCCCTTTCCGACGACTACTTCGTCTCGCGCAAGCTCTACCCCAACGTCGACTTCTACACCGGGGTCATCTACAAGGCGATGGGCTTCCCGACCCGGATGTTCACCGTGCTGTTCGCCCTCGGCCGGCTGCCGGGCTGGATCGCCCAGTGGCGGGAGATGATCGAGGACCCGGCGACCAAGATCGGCCGGCCCCGCCAGGTCTACGTCGGCGCCTCCGAGCGCGACTACACGCCGGTCGGCAACCGCTAGGGTCATCGCCCCGAACGGGGGATTCCGCCGCTTCCGTGAGCCTATGGTCCGCTTTACTCGTTCCGGACTCGTGCCGATAGGTCAGCGACGAAGGAGGGCGACGAGGCGTGAGCGTGCACGGGGCCCGGCCGAAGCGCGCCATCAGCTGGTGCTTCGACGCCACCGTCGTGGTGGCCGGTGGACTCATCGGGCTGGTGGCGGTGTTCACCATGTTCTTCGGCGGCCATTTCGACGTGCACTGGCTGCTCGCCCTGCTCATCGGGGCCCCCGTCGCCGCCCTGATGAGCCGGTTCCCGCTCATCCTCAACCGCTCGTCCAGCGGCATCGAGGTCGGCTTCGACTCCGCCGTGCTGGTGTTCCTCGCCTGCTTCGACGGTGGCGCCGGGGCCCTCGGCGTCTGGGCGGTCGGGCAGGCCCTGTCGCAGCTCGGCCGGAGCAAGCGGCTCGACGTCCGCATCTTCAACGTCGGCCTGGGCATCCTGTCCGGCTACGTGGCGCTGGTAGTCATGCGGACGGTCGGTGCCCTCGGGACCACGACTCCTCGTGAGCTCGCCGCCGTCGGCCTGGGCTGCGCCGCCTTCTTCCTGGTCGACTACGTCGTCTCCGCCGTGTCCATCGCGCTGGAGGACGGCACGTCGCTGCATGCCGAGCTGCGGCAGAGCACCGGCCTGGCGGCGCTCGGAGTCTTCGTCGCCATCGACAGCCTGGGCTACCTCGCCGCCGTGGTCGCCCGGGAGCTGCCACCGTTCACCTACGGGCTGCTCGCCGTCCCGGTGTTCACGATCCTGGTGGCGACCCGAGCGCTGTCCCGCGGCCGCGAGCACCGCCGCCGGCTCAGCGCGCTGTTCGATGCGGCCGCCGAGGCCCAGGTGGTGGAGTCGGCGGCCGACCTCGAGACCGTGCTGCGCGACAACGCGCGCGCTGCGGTCGCCAGCCGGTCCGCGGACCTGCGCGCGGACGGGCCGTTGCCGAAGGAGATCGGTGCCCGGGTCCGCGCCGGCAGCCGGACGATGTGGCTCGTGGCCCCGGCGATCAACCGGGCGCGGGCCTCCGTCGAGGGCGACCGGCGGGCCCTCGAAGCGCTGGCCACGGTGGGCGAGGAGGCGTTCTCCCGGCTCAGCCTGACCGACGAGATGGGCCGCCTGGCCCGGCACGACGCCCTGACCGGGCTGCCCAACCGGATGCTGTTCCTGGACCGGGTCGAGCAGGCCGTGATCCGGGCCCGGCGCCACGACGCGACACTGGCCGTGCTGTTCCTCGACCTGGACGGCTTCAAGGGCGTCAACGACCGGTTCGGCCACGCCGAGGGCGACGAGCTGCTCAAGACGGTCGCGGCCCGCCTGGTCGGCTGCGTGCGGGCGGCCGACTCGGTGGCCCGGCTGGGCGGCGACGAGTTCGCCGTCCTGCTGGAAGGTGTCGAAGGGACCGCCGAGCTCGAGGAGCTCTCCCGGCGGCTGCTGGTCGCCCTGCGCCGCGAGATCCGGGTGATGGGCCACGAGGTGGTGGTCGGTGCCAGCATCGGTGTCGCGGTGGCCGGGCCGGAGGACGACGCCGCCGGGCTGCTGCGCAACGCCGACATGGCGATGTACCGGGCCAAGGCCCTGGGCAAGGACCGGTACTTCGTCTACCAGCCCTCGCTGCGCGAGGAGAACGTCCGGCGCCTCGAGCTCATCGAGGCGCTGCGCCGAGGCATCTCGACCGAGCTGGTCGTGCACTACCAGCCGATCGTCGACCTGGTGCGCGGCCGGATCGACGGCTTCGAGGCGCTGGTGCGCTGGCAGCGCCCCGACGGGCTGGTGGCACCGGACGCCTTCATCGCCGCCGCGGAGGAGAGCGGCCTGATCACCGAGCTCGGGGAGCGGGTGCTGTCCCGGGTGGTGGAGGACGCGGCGTCGCTCGCGCAGGCGGCCGGCCGGCCGCTGACCCTGGGCGTCAACATGTCCGCCCACCAGCTGCGCGACCCCGGCTTCCTGGACCTGGTCGAGCGGGCGCTGGCCGGCCTGGGGGACAGCCACCTGATCCTGGAGATGACCGAGACCGTGGTCGTCGCCAACGACGTCGAGACCGCCCACGCCCTGCGCGCGCTGCGGGCGCTGGGAGCCGGGCTGGCCATCGACGACTTCGGCGTGGGCTTCTCCTCCATCGGCTACCTCCAGCACCTGCCGGTGGACACGCTCAAGATCGACCGCAGCTTCACCAAGGACATCGACGTCAGCTCGCGTGCCGCCGCCCTGGTGGAGGCCATCCTGGTGATGGGGGCGGCGCTGGACCTCAAGGTCGTCGCCGAGGGCATCGAGCGCGCCGGCCCAGATGTCGCGGCTGCGCCAGGCGGGCTGCACGCTGGGGCAGGGCTACCTGTTCGCCCGGCCGCAGCCGCTGCCGGAGATGATCCGGCTGCTGCACGACGGGCTTGCCCTGGACGTCGTCGCGCCGGTCCGCTGAACGACGCGACACGCCTGCGGTGTTTACCGGCCGCCGGCTCGGCTACTCTCTTACCTACGGTGACGTAACCGTAAGTACCACGCTCGCCTCGACCCTCCCCGGAGGCAACTCTTGTCCGTCGACGTCCACCCGCTGTCCCAGACCGACCTCCTGCGCGAGCTGGAGCCCGTCGTCGAGGAGAACCTCGAGCGCCACCTCACGGTGGCCAAGGAGTGGATGCCGCACGAGTACGTCCCGTGGGGCGAGGGCCGCGACTTCGACGGCGTCCTCGGCGGCGAGGCCTGGGAGCCCGGCCAGTCGAAGATGTCCGACGTCGCGCGCACCAGCCTGATCGTGAACCTGCTCACCGAGGACAACCTCCCGAGCTACCACCACGAGATCGCCACGGTCTTCGGCCGGGACGGCGCCTGGGGCACCTGGGTGCACCAGTGGACGGCCGAGGAGGGCCGGCACGGGATGGCGATCCGGGACTACCTGCTGGTGACCCGGTCGGTCGACCCGGTCGCCCTGGAGCGGGCCCGGATGACCCACATGGGGGCCGGCTTCGAGTCGGCGAACCACGACGACCTGCTGCGGTCGCTGGCCTACGTCTCGTTCCAGGAGCTGGCCACCCGCATCTCGCACCGCAACACCGGCAAGATCACCCGGGACCCGGTCGCGGACCAGCTGCTCGCCCGCATCGCGCTGGACGAGAACCTGCACATGCTCTTCTACCGCAACCTGCTCGGTGCTGCGCTCGAGGTCGCGCCGAACCAGACCATGCGCGCGATCACCGAGGTCGTGAAGACCTTCGAGATGCCGGGTCACTCGATCGAGAACTTCACCCGCAAGTCGGTGCAGATCGCGATGTCGGGCATCTACGACCTGCGCATCCACCGCGACGACGTGCTCGCTCCCGTGCTGCGGGCGTGGGGCGTGTTCGACCTGGAGGGCCTGGACGCCGAGGGCGAGGCTGCTCGCGACGAGCTGTCCGAGACTGCTCGACGGCCTCGACCAGGCCGCGTCCCGCTTCGAGGAGAAGCGCGACACCCACCACGAGAAGATGACGGCCCGCGGCCAGACCATCGAGCGGGTCTGACCGCTCGACGTCCCACGGTCATCGCCGGCGCCGGGCAACCTGACCTCGACCCGGCCCGCGGCCACCCGCACCTCGAACGCGTGCACCGGGGCGGTCGCCGGGCCCCGCCGTACCGAGCCGTCGGCAAGGCGGAACGTGCTGCCGTGCCAGGGCACACCACGCACCCGTCGTCCAGCTCGCCCTCGTGCAGCGGACCGGAGAGGTGGCTGCACCGGTCGGAGAGCACGGTGACGTTGTCACCGGTCCAGGCGGTCCTCTGACTCGAGGCGGTCGGTGATCGCAGACGGCTGCGTGAATGCATCCTCGCCGGTGCGCGACGGGGGAAACCGGGCCGTGGGCCAGATGGGCAGAAGATCCGGTTTGCCACCTGCGGCCCCGGGGACACGGGGCTCCAGTCCGCAACGGGAACACACTGACAAGGAGCACGTGATGTCCGCAGCACCGCAGGCAGTCGACTGGCAGGGCGGTGTCTCGGACGCCTGGACCACCATCGCGACCTTCGTCCCGAAGCTCGTCTTCTTCCTCATCGTCCTGGTGGTCGGCTACTTGCTCGCCAAGGTCCTGGCGAAGGTCGTCGACAGCATCCTGGAGCGGGTCGGCTTCGACAACGCCGTGGAGCGCGGCGGCGTCAAGCAGGCGCTCGCCAAGAGCAAGTACGACGCGTCGGACATCGTCGCGAAGCTCGTGAAGTACACGGTGATGTTGTTCACGCTCGTCATCGCGTTCAACGTCTTCGGCCCGAACCCGATCAGCGACCTGCTGCAGCAGGTGATCGCCTACATCCCGCGGATCATCGTGGCCATCGTCATCATCGTGGTCGCCTCGGCGATCGCGAAGGTCGTCAAGGACCTGGTCTCGAACACCCTCGGCGGCCTGTCCTACGGCAACGTGCTCGCCACCATCGCGTCGGTCTTCATCATGTTCCTGGGCATCGTCGCGGCTCTCAACCAGGTCGGCGTAGCCACCGCGGTGACCACTCCGGTGCTCGTCACGATCCTCGCGACCATCGGCGGCGTCATCGTCGTCGGGGCCGGCGGCGGCCTGATCCGTCCCATGCAGTCGCGCTGGGAGAACTGGCTGAACACCGCCGAGCGCGAGACCGAGAACGTCAAGGCCGAGGTGCGTCGCTCGCCGGGGCTGCGCGAGCAGTCTGGTCAGCTCAAGGACGACTACCAGGGCGCGTACGACGCGGCCGGGAACGGCTCGACCAACGGCTCGACCTCGGCGACGTACGCAGAACGGCCGGTCGACCTGCGGGCCAGCGACCCGTCGGCGGAGACCCGGCAGATCTGAGCCGAGCCCGGCCGTCGGACGACCGGACCGGTCAGCCCTTGGCCTCCGACCAGCGGCGCACCACGGCGACGTCGGCCACGAACCGCACCCCGCTGCCGGCCGACCACCGCTGCGCGGTCGAGGTGAGCACCCCGTGCAGCAGCGCGACCACCTCGTCGGCGGCCGGCTCCGGCACCTGCACGAGCAGCTCGTCGTGCAGGCAGAGCACCACCTCGGCCCCGGCGGGCAGCGCGGCCCGGACCGACACCGCCCACATCTTGAACAGCTCGGCGGCAGCGCCCTGCACGACGGCGTTGCGGGCGAACCGGCCGCGCGCCGCGGACGCGCCGGGGTCGACGGGTTCGGGCAGCGGCCACATCCGCACCTGCCGGCCGCCGTACGTCACGACGTCCTGTCCGGCGGCCCCCGCCTCGTGCGCCGCGCGCAGGTAGCCCATCGCCACCGGGTAGGCGCGCTCCAGCCCGCGCAACGCCTCGCCGGCGGCCCCCGAGGTCTGCCCGTACATCGCGGCCAGCACCGCGACCTTGGCCGTCGGCCGGTCGACCCCGAGCCGGGCGGCGACGGGTGCGTACAGGTCGTCGTCGGCCGTGGCCCGGGCCAGCGCGTCGTCCCCGGACACGGCGGCGAGCACCCGCGGCTCGACCTGGCCCAGGTCGGCCCGTACCAGCAGCCGGTCCGGCTCGGCTGCGACCGCGGGCCGCAGCTCGGCCGGCAGGTTGTGCAGCCCCGCCGATGCGGTCATCCGTCCGGCCGCCCCGTCGCAGCCCGTCCAGACCCCGCGCAACCGGCCGTCGACCCCGACGTCGCGGTCCAGCCAGCCGTAGCCGTAGGTCGTGGCGATCCGCTCGGCCTGCCGCCAGTCGATCAGGGCCGCGACCACCGGGTGGGTGCCACGGAACGGCTCCAGCCGCCAGGCCCGGGTGTCGGGGACCTCGATGCCGACCCGGCTGAGCAGGGCGCGCACCGCCGCCGGGTTGCGCAGGTCGGTGTCCTCGGCGCCGGCCACCAGCGCACGCACGGCGTCGTCCCGGGCGGCTCGGGAGGCAGCAGCAGCCGCCGCGTCGGCCGGCCGCGGGCCGACCCGCTCCTCGACCAGGCGGGCAGCCGTCGCCCGGTCGAACGGCAGGCCGCCGGCACCGAGCTCCACCGCGAGCAGCTCGGCGGCCGACTCCGACCAGGCCGTGAGCAGCGCGAGGTGCGGCGGGACGGGGGAGCGCCGCCGGTCCGGCCGCTCGACCAGGGCTGCCTCGTGCCGGTCCCGGACGGTGAGCGCGGCCCGGGCCCAGCGTGCCGCCGCGGCCACCGTCGGCGGTCCGGTCTCGGCCCAACCGGGCCGCAGGTGGCCGTCCGGGCGCACCGGGTCATCCGGGTCGGCCGGTTCGCCCTGGTCGGTGCCACCGCCGACCGAGAGCAGGTCCAGCTGCCCGGTCCGCGGTCGACCCAGCGGATCGAGGCCGCAGGCTGCCGCCCAGACCAGCGCCGGGTCCCGGTCCGTGCCGCCGTGCAGCAACCGGTGGGTCGCCGCCAGGTCCCAGGACGACGACACCTTCAGGCCCGCCCGGACCAGCGGCACCGCGTCCCGGGCGGACCACCAGACCAGCCGCGGCCGCAACGCGTCGAGCACCCGGCGTACGTCCTCGACGCCGTCGCCCGGGCAGCCCACCAGCGCGTCGCCGCAGGCCAGGCCGACCCCGTCGGGCGACCAGGCGACCCCGACCGGGGACCCCGGTCCCGCTCCAGCGGCGCGCAGGAGCTCGACCACGGGCATGGCGCCCATCCTGCCGTCCGCGGCGGACCGGCGATTGCCCGTGCCTGCTCCCGGGCGCTGGACGCGTCGGTCACCGGCGCTGATCGCCGTGGTCGCTAGGGTCGTGCCGCACCGACGACGGGGAGAGACATGACGGACGTCAAGGGCACCGCGATGCCCGACGAGGTCGACCCGCGAGTGGCCGAGCTGGTGATGGCCATCCGCGACCGGTTCGGCCTGCGCGGGCTTCGCGGCGCCTCCTGGATGATCCTGCAGGAGATCGCGATCGCCGAGCAGGCCCTCGAGGACGCTGCCGCCCGAGTGACGCACCCGGTGCCCAGCGCGCGGCTCAGGGCTCGGGGCGCCGGAGCCGCTTGATCTCCCCGCGCCGCTTCTTCTCGGCGATCCGCCGCTCGGTCGACCCCCGCGACGGGCGGGTCGGCCGGCGCTGCCGCGGCGGAGCAGCGATCGCCTGGCCGACCAGCGGCGACCAGCCGGGCCTCGGCCGCCGTCCGGTTCCGCAGCTGGGACCGGTGCTCCGACGCCGCGACGGTCAGCACCCCGCCGACGAGCCGCCCGGAGAGCCGCTCGAGGGCCCGATCCCGCTGCACCGGCGACAGCGCTGCCAGTCCCGGCGAGGTCCCAGGACAGCTCGGCACGGGAGTCCGAGGTGTTCACCGACTGTCCGCCGGGGCCGCTCGACCGGGAGAACCGCCAGGTCAGCTCGGCGGCCGGGATCACCACCCGGCCGGTCACGACGAGATCTCCGGGCACGAGACCCATCATCCCCCGTTCGGCCCAACCTCCCGCGAGCCGGTTTGGCGTCCGGGACCTGCACCGTTACCCTGTCGTGACCGCGCGCCGCGCGGTCCCTTCGACGGCCGCCGAATCCTGCCCACCGTCTGAGGGGCGGCTTGAGTCCTGTGGGCAGGAGTGGGGGACCCACTTCCGGGCCCGACGACCACGGTCGCTCGAGTCCTCGGGGTGAAGCCGCAGCGATGCGGCCGGGCACTCTCTCGCCCGAACCCGACAGCTCACCTCGCAGGCGGCGAGAGGGACACACCTATGTCGCAGCGCGCGCAGAAGCGGCCGAGCACGTCCGGCCGAGGCCGGCACCGCAGGCCGAGCAACCACGCCCGTAACGTCGGGCTGGCGACCGCATCGTTCGTCGCCACCATCCCGTTGGCCACCGCCACGGCCGCCCCGTCGGTGGCCGCCACCAGCGCCTGGGACCGCCTCGCCAGCTGCGAGAGCGGCGGCAACTGGGGCATCAACACCGGCAACGGCTACTACGGCGGTCTGCAGTTCGCCGACGGCACCTGGGACGGCGCCGGCGGCGAGCGGTACGCCTCGCGCGCCGACCTCGCGACCCGGGCCGAGCAGATCGTCATCGCCGCCCGCGTCCTGGACGACCGGGGCTGGTCGCCGTGGCCGGCCTGCAGCAGCCGGATGGGCCTGGGCGGCGACGAGCGTCGCGAGGCACTCGCCACCGCCGCGGACCTCAAGGCCCGGATGAACGGCGGGGCGCAGAGCACAACGGCGACTCGACCCAGGCCAGGACGAAGCCGGCCGCCGACAAGCCGGCCGCCGACAAGCCGGCCGAGAAGCGCGAGCAGCCGGCCGCCGACAAGCCGGCCGAGAAGCGCGACAAGCCGCCGCCGACCAGCCGGCCGCCGAGACCCGCGCGGCGGACAACCGCGTGCAGACCGAGCGGGCCACCCGGGGCAAGCACCGCAAGGCCGCCACGGCCGGCGACGTCTACGTGGTGCGCCGCGGTGACAGCCTGTCGGCCATCGCCCGGGCGAAGGACCTGCCCGGCGGCTGGCAGCAGCTGTACCGGATCAACCGGACGACCGTCGGGTCCAACCCCGGCCTGATCCACCCCGGGCAGCACCTTCGGCTGGGCTGACCCCGCACCACCTCGTGAGGCCCCGTCCCTGCCCGGACGGGGCCTCACGTAGGTCCGGGCAAGAAAGACCGGCGCCGGTCAGCCGATGTCGAAGCCGCGCAGCCCCCGGACCGGCTCGTCGGTGACCTCGACGGTGTCGACCCGGGCGTGGGCCGGACCGCGTCCCAACCACTCGAGCACCGCGGCCACCGCTTCCGGCGGGCCCTCCAGCACCACCTCGACCCGGCCGTCCGGCAGGTTGCGGGCGCCGCCGGCCACCCCGCGGCGCACCGACTCGCGCCGAGCGCTGTCGCGGAAGAAGACGCCCTGAACGAGGCCGCTGACACAGCGCCCGCCGGCCGACCCGCTGGTCGGTCATGGCGCGAGCGCCTCCAGCACCTCGGTCGCCCGCCGCACCGAGACCGACGGGTCGGCCTCGACCGAGCCGATCTCCGGGTCGAAGTTGAGGTCGACGAACACCTGGTCGACCCCGTGGCCGGCGAGCTCGGCAAGATCGGCGCGCACCTCGTCGTACGAGCCGGTGAGTGGTCGCCGATCGACGCGGCCCCCGTCGCGGATCTTCACCACCCCCCGGCAGACGATGCGCACCGCGGCCGGGTCCCGCCCGGCCTCCCGGGCGGCTGCCCGCACGACCTCGGCGGCGGTCCCGATGTCGCTCAGGTTCTGGCCGCTGCTGCTGATCCAGCCGTCCGCGGTCCGGCCGGCCCGGCGCAGGGCGGCGTCCACGCCGCCACCGAGCAGCACCGGCGGGTGCGGCCGCTGGACCGGCTTGGGGTCGACGTACGCCGGCCCGACGTCGTGGAACCGGCCGTGGAAGTCGACGACCGGGTCGGTCCAGCAGGCCCGGAGGCAGGCGACGAACTCCTCGGCCCGGGCGCCGCGCTGGTCGCTCGGCGCCCCGGTGGCGGCGTACTCCTCGGCGGCCCATCCCAGCCCGAGCCCGAGGTCCAGCCGGCCGCCGGAGACCGCGTCCAGGGTCGCTGACTGCTTGGCCAGCAGCAGCGGGGAGAACCACGGCATGTTGAGCACGGCGACCCCGAGCCGGACCCGGTCGGTGTGGGCGGCGAGGAACGCCAGGCTGATCAACGGGTCCGCCACGCTCCGGTAGACCGGCGACCAGCGGCTCGGGGCGTCGGCCCGGTCGACGTCGGCCGGGAAGAGCAGCCGCTGGAAGGTCCACAGCGACGTGTAGCCGAGCTGCTCGGCCCGACGCGCCAGCAGCACCTGGTTCGCGGGTGTCGCCCACGACCCGGCCAGCGGCACGGCGAACCCGAGGTCCATCGCGCCATCCTCACACGTGCGCCGCCGGAGCGCGGGAGGGTCAGGGGCCGTCGAAGCAGCGGCCCATCCCGAGCTGCTCCAGGCCGCGCAGGTCCCCCGCGTGGTAGCGGGCGAGCGGGTAGCTGTTGGTGTCGTACATGACCTGGAACGGGTCGTCGACGTGCCCGAGACCGACCAGGTGTCCGAGCTCGTGCAGCAGCACCGCGCGGGCCTTGTCGTCCTCCCCGCTGGCCAGCTGCGTCGTCAGGGCGGGGCCGTTGAAGACCGCGAGCCCGCTGACGTAGCGCTGCTCGGCACCGATCCGGAACGTGTCGGGTCCGGCCCGCCCGAGGATCCGCTCGGTGAGCATCGAGGTCTCGGCGGGGGAGGACCAGACGACCAGGACCGGCGCCCATCGGTCGCCGTACCTGTCCGGCTGGTACGGCCGGCGCAGGGCGTCCGGCACCTCGTCGGTCGCGCCGTCGTCCACGAAGCTCAGCCCGGTGGCGGCGCTGAGCTCGCCGAGGACGGACAGCAGCAGGGACCGGCCGCCGGGCGGCTCGCCGTCCGGACGCACCACGACGTGCACCGGCCGGCAGGGGTCGAAGGTCACCGGGCTGCCGTCCGGGCGGCTGGCCAGGAAGCTAAAGCCGCCTGCGCCCGACGGTGCCAGCGCCGGCCGGCCGAGCGGCTGGTCGGCCACCTCGACCGGGCAGCCGCGACGGGACGTCGACCCCTGGCCGCTGCCCCGGCGGTGCCGTCGCGGCGTTCCGCGTCGAGCACGACGCGAGGGCTACGACCAGCACGGCACCGGCCGCCAGGGCGGCGGCTGCCCGGCGTACCGGTGCGGCGATGTCCACGACGCTCTATCGGCAGCCAGCGGTCCGGACCGAAGCCGGCCGTCCGCGATGTCCTGAGACATCACCCGGTGCCCCGAGTGGGATTCGAACCCACACTGGATGGTGTTTGAGACCATTGGCTCTGCCAGTTGGCCTATCGGGGCGCGCGGCCATTCTGTCATCCGCCACTAGGCTCGACGGGTGGTCGACACGAGGCGCCGGGTGGTCATCGCCGAGGACGAGGCGCTGATCCGGCTCGACCTGCGCGAGATGCTCGAGGAAGCAGGCTTCCAGGTCGTCGCCGAGGCCGCCGACGGCGAGACGGCGGTGGCCCTGGTGACCGAGCACCGTCCCGACCTGGCCGTCCTTGACGTCAAGATGCCCAGGCTGGACGGCATCTCGGCGGCCGAGCAGATCGCCGCCGCCCGGCTCGCGGCGGTCGTGATGCTGACCGCGTTCTCCCAGCGCGAGCTGGTCGAACGGGCGCGCGCCGCCGGGGCGATGGCCTACCTGGTGAAGCCGTTCACCAAGGCCGACCTGGTGCCGGCGGTCGAGATGGCGATGGCGCGGTTCGACGAGCTGATCACGCTGGAGAGCGAGGTCTCCGACCTGCACGAGCGGCTGGAGACCCGCAAGCTGGTCGACCGGGCGAAGGGCGTGCTGCAGTACAGGCACGGGTTGGACGAGGCGGCGGCGTACCGCTGGGTCCAGCGCACCTCGATGGACCGCCGGCTGAGCATGCGCCAGGTCGCCGAGCAGGTGCTGCAGAGGCAGCCGGACTTTCCGCCGCACCCCTGAAGGTCGGCCGTTCGTATGACGTTGTCACTTCTGGCCCCGGGAGCGACGCCAGGTCACGACTTGGCAACGACGTGGCGGCTGATCGCGCGTTCCACTGCTTCGGGGACTGGGGTTCGGTAGGTTCCGAGCGTCAGGCGCAGGCCTGTGCGGGACCGCTGACGGTTCCGCGAACCTTGTCAAAGGAGATGGTTCATGTTTCGCCCCACCCCGCTCTGGCGGTCGGTCGCGGTCCTGGGTGTCGCTGGTCTGGTGCTCACCGCGTGCGGTGGCGACGACGAAGCCGGCACGACGGACGAGCCGACGGCCTCGGACTCCAGCTCCGAAGCTCCCGGCGCCAAGGGCGACGGCACGCTGAAGATCGGCACGCTGCTCCCGCAGACGGGCTCGCTGGCCTTCCTCGGCCCGCCCGAGTTCGCCGGCGTCGACCTCGCTATCAAGGACATCAACGACGCCGGCGGCGTCAACGGCAAGCAGCTCGAGGTGACCCACTCCGACTCCGGCGACACGTCGACGGACACCGCCTCGCAGTCGGTCGACCGACTTCTCTCCAACCAGGTGGACGCCATCATCGGCGCCGCCTCGTCCAGCGTGTCGCTCTCGGTGATCGACAAGGTCACCGGTGCCGGCGTGCTGCAGATCTCGCCGGCGAACACCTCCGACGAGCTCACCGACTACGCGGACAAGAACCTGTACTTCCGCACCGCTCCGCCGGACGTCCTGCAGGGTCGGGTCCTCGGTGACCTGATCCTCGCGGACGGCAACTCGACGGTCGGCATCCTCGCGCTGCAGGACTCCTACGGCACGGGCCTGGCCGAGAACGCCACCAAGGCGATCGAGGGCGGCGGCGGCCAGATCGTCGAGCAGGTCGTCTACGACCCCAAGGCGGCGTCCTTCGCGGCCGAGGTCGGCAAGATCAAGGCGGCTGACCCCGAGGCCATCGCGGTCATCGCGTTCGACGAGACCAAGAAGATCATCCCCGAGATGGTCAAGCAGGGCATCGGCCCGTCGACCAAGAAGATCTACTTCGTGGACGGCAACCTCGCCAGCTACGACAAGGACTTCCCGAAGGGCACGCTCGACGGCGTCAAGGGCACCCTCCCGGGTGTCGTCGCCGACGACACGTTCAAGGGTCGCCTGCTGGAGGTCGCGCCGGATCTCACCGAGTTCGCGTACGCGCCTGAGTCCTACGACGCCACCATCCTCATTGCCCTCGCCGCTCAGGCGGCCGGCGATGACTCCGGTGAGTCGATCGCCTCGAAGATGCAGGAGGTGAGCGCAGGTGGCGAGAAGTGCACCTCGTTCAAGGACTGCCTGGCTCTGCTCGAGGACGACAAGGACATCGACTACGACGGCGTGAGCGGTCCGGTCGAGTTCAACGAGAAGGGTGACCCGAGCGAGGCCGAGGTCGGCATCTACTCGTACGACGCCACCAACAAGTACACGTTCGTCGAGGCCAAGAAGGGCCAGATCTGACCTGAGGGTCAGTACGACGCACGACGTACGACGCACGAACGAAGGGGCCCGGCCACTACGGCCGGGCCCCTTCGTCATGTCGGGCGGACCGCCCGGCCGGCTGCGGCGGGGTCAGGCCTTGGCGAGGGTGCCGAGGTAGAGCTCGATGACCTTCGGGTCGTTGGACAGGTCCTTGCCGGACGCCGTGTAGGCGTTGCGGCCCTGGTCCAGGACGTAGCCGCGGTCGCAGATCTGCAGGCAGCGGCGGGCGTTCTGCTCCACCATGATCACCGAGACGCCGGCCCGGTTGATCTGCCGGGTGCGCACGAACACCTCGTCCTGCAGCGCGGGGGACAGCCCGGCCGACGGCTCGTCCAGCAGCAGCACCGAGGGCTCCATCATCAGCGCCCGGCCCATCGCGACCATCTGGCGCTCGCCGCCGGACAGCGAGCCGGCCCGCTGTGCCCGACGGTCGCCGAGCGCCGGGAACAGCCCGGTGACGAAGTCGAAGCTCTGCTTGAACTTCTTGGGCGCCTGGTACACGCCCATCTGCAGGTTCTCCTCGATGGTCAGGCTCGGGAAGACGTTGTTGGTCTGCGGCACGAAGCCGACGCCCTTGGCGACGAGCAGGTTGGCCTTGTATCCGGTGATGTCCTCGCCGCGGAGCTGGATGGTGCCGCTGCTCACCTTGATCAGACCGAAGATCGCCTTGAGCAGCGTGGACTTGCCGGCGCCGTTGGGGCCGATGATGCCGACCAGCTCGCCGTCGTTCACGTAGAAGTCGCAGCCGTTGAGGATGTTCACGCCGGGGACGTAGCCGGCGACCACCTCGTCGGCGCGTAGCAGGGAGTCCGCGGCGGCGGACTCGTGGGCGCTGCGGTCCTCCCGGGAGATCGCGTGGGCGTGACCGGTGCTCCCCTCGGCGGCCTTCACCTGGGCGTCCTGCTCGGCGCCGGCCGGGGTTCCCGGCTGGTCGGCCGGCTGCTCGGCCGGGCCGTTGCCGGTGTCGTGGGTGCTCACTTGTGCTCCTCCTGCTCGGCGCGCTCCCGCTCGAGCGCCTCCTCGGCCTCGGCCAGCACCTGCTGCTCGTCCTCCTCGGTGAGGGGGGCGTCGTGGTGCGAGCCCAGGTAGGCGTCGATGACCCGCTGGTCGCCCATCACCGCGTCCGGCGGCCCCTCGGCGATGATCTTGCCCTGGGCCATCACGATCACCCAGTCCGAGATGTCGCGGACCATGTCCATGTCGTGCTCGACGAACAGCACCGTCATGCCGTCCTCGCGCAGGTCCTTCACGTGGCCGAGCAGGGACTGGGTGAGGGCCGGGTTCACCCCCGCCATCGGCTCGTCGAGCATCACGATCTCGGGGCCGACCATGAGTGCTCGGGCCATCTCGAGCAGCTTGCGCTGGCCGCCGGAGAGGCTGCCGGCGAAGTCCTCGCGCTTGGAGTCCAGCTTGAAGCGGGCGAGCAGGGCGTCGGCCCGTTCAGTGATCTCGCGCTCCTGGGCGCCCCAGAGCGCCCGGAACATCGCCGTGAGGACGTTCTCGCCCTTCTGGCCGCTGGCGCCGAGGCGCATGTTCTCGATGACCGTGAGCTTGGACAGCGCCTTGGTGAGCTGGAAGGTGCGGACCATGCCCATCCGGGCCACCTTGTGCGCGGCGACGCCCTTCAGCGCCCGACCCCCGAACGACCAGGTGCCCTCGTCGGGCTGGTCGAAGCCGGTGAGCAGGTTGAAGAACGTGGTCTTACCGGCACCGTTGGGGCCGATCAGCGCGGTGATGGCACCGCGCTGGATCTCGACGTGCTCGACGTCGACCGCGGTCAGGCCGCCGAACTGCCGCACGATCCGGTCGGCGATGAGGATCGGGTCCGGCTTCTTGGCGCCGGGCTGGTGCGCGACGTCGGCCAGCGCGGCTGCCGCGGCGTCCCGCTGGCCGCGCCGGGTGCCGGCCTCCTGGGGGGCCGTACCGGCCTCGGAATCCTGGTCAGCGGGCATCGAGCGCGATCTCCCTCCGGTCGCCGAAGATCCCCTGCGGTCGGAAGATCATCAGAAGCATGAGCAGCAGGCCGACGATCATGAAGCGGAACTGCCCGACCTGGGTGGTGCTGATGACCGACTTCGAGATGTGGCCGGCGTCGATGGCCTCGTTGAGGATGTTGTCGCTCAGCGAGAGGATCACCCAGAAGATCATGGCGCCGACGACGGGTGCGGCAACGCGCGCCGCGCCGCCGAGGATCAGCACCGTGTAGGCGAAGAACGTCGTGTCGGTGCCGAAGATGTCCGGCTGGATCGAGGCCTGGCCCAGTGCGTAGATGAAGCCACCGAGGCAGCCCAGCACACCGCCGATGATCAGGCTCTGCATCTTGTAGGCGTAGACGTTCTTGCCGAGGCTGCGCACGGCGTCCTCGTCCTCGCGGATCGCCTTGAGGACGCGGCCCCACGGGCTGCGCATCAGCAGGAAGACGATCACCAAGGACAGCCCCACCAGGATCCACCCGACGGTGAGCACCCACAGCAGTCGCTCGTTGAACCCGAACCGGCCGATGTTGTAGGCGCCGACCGGGTAAGGGTTGAGGTCGTAGAAGCCGCGGGCGAACGCCTGCCGGCCGTCCGAGCCCCCGAAGGTCTCCTCGAAGGTCACCGACCGCACCGTGAGCCGGATGATCTCGGCGGAGGCGATGGTGACGATGGCCAGGTAGTCGGCTCGGAGCCGCAGGGTCGGGATGCCGAGCAGCAGGGCGAGCAGGACCGCACCCGCCAGACCGATGATGATGCCGAGCCACATCGGCAGGTCGAACGTCGCGACGGTGACCGCCAGGCCGTAGGCGGCGACCGCGAGGAAGCCGGACTGGCCGAAGTTCAGCAGGCCGGTGTAGCCGAAGTGCACGTTGAGGCCGATCGCGGCGAGCGCGAAGACGACCGCCTGCAGGCCGACCGACGCCTCGAGGGCGTTGATGATGATCCGGGTCCAGTCCACGTGAGCGCTCCGTTCCGCCTCAGCCGACTCGCTGCGAGCGGCCGAGGATGCCCTGCGGCCGGACCAGGAGGATGACGATCAGGATGCCGAGCGCCCCGACGTTCTTGAGCTCGACGGGGATCCACAGCGTCGACACCGAGATGAACATGCCGACCACGATGCTGCCGACCAGTGCGCCGTACGCCGTGCCGAGCCCGCCGAGGGTGACGGCGGCGAAGATCAGCAGCAGGATCTGGAACCCCATCTGGAAGTTGATGCCCTGGGCCAGGCCGAGCAGGACGCCGGCCAGCCCGGCGAGCATCGAGCCGGTGACCCACACCACCCGGATGACCCGGTCGACGTCGATGCCGGTGGCGGCGGCCAGCGCCGGGTTGTCGGACACCGCCCGGGTGGCCTTGCCGATCCTCGTCCGGAGCAGCGCGAGGATGGTCGCGAGCAGGACGACGACTGCGGCGCCCATCGACCACCAGTCCACCGCGGCCAGGCTGATGGGCCCGAGGTCGATGCCTTTCGCGCCGCGGTAGTCGGGGTACTGCCTTGTCGCACCGGAGAACAGGTAGAGGTAGAAGTAGCGCAGGAAGATCCCCAGGCCGATCGAGACGATCATCGCCGCGATCAGCCCGGTCCCGCGTCTGCGCAGTGGTGCCCACAAGGCGGCGTCGTTGAACCAGCCGAGCATGCCGCACACGATCAGGGCGAGCGCGGCTGCCGGGAAGAACTGCAGGCCGCCGAAGTCCGGCAGGAACGGCAGGTTCCCGCTGCTGATCCACCAGGTGAGCAGCGCGCCGATCGTCACCAGCTCGCCGTGGGAGAAGTTCGTCAGCCCGGTCGTGCCGAAGATCAGCGACAGCCCGACCGCCGCGAGCGCCATGATCAGCCCGAACCGCAGACCTTCCGCGGTGAGCTGGGCCGCCTGGGTCCACTTGCTCTGGACCTGCCGGGTGCTCTTGCCCAGGGGGAAGATGACCGGCTTGTCCTGGTCGACCAGCACCGGGACCTTCAGCGTCTGCTTGGACTCGTCCCGGATGAAGACGTTCTTCGGCAGGGTCTTGGTGTCGAGGCTCAGCGTGTAGGTGCCGGGGCCGGCGACCTCGATGGTCCAGCGGCCGGCCTGGTCGCTGGTGGCCTCCCCGGTGAAGCCCTTGGGGCCCTTGGCCGAGACCTTGACGCCCTCGTAGGCGACCCGTTCCCCCTTCTTGGTCTGGAAGAGGAACCCGAAGATCGTCTCTCCTTCCGCCTGGGCGGCGCCGGCGCCCATGCCGAGCACCACGACGAGGGCGGACAGCAGCGCCGCCAGGAAGAAGGCGACTCTCGTGCGCACCAGGGCACCTCCGGTCGGGGGGCGGGTCGGGCTCACCGGTCGCCGGGAGCATAGTGCCCTCGGCGGGGGCCCATGGGCAGGAATCCCTGCGTTGGTCACCGGAGCGTGGTGACCGCCGCCACCAGCAGCGGGGCCACCGCCAGCGCGGGCAGCAGATCGGCCACCGGGACCGGGCGGATCCGGAGCAGCCGCAGCCCGACGCCGACGAGCAGCAGGCCGCCGGTCGCGGTGACCGCGGCCAGGTGCGCGTCGGGCAGCAGGTCGCCCAGACCGGCGGCGAGCAGGGTCAGCGAACCCTGCACGACCAGCACGACCAGCGCCGACGCGGCGACCCCCCAGCCGAGGCTGGCGGCGAACGCGATCGAGGCGAACCCGTCCAGCGTCGACTTGAGCGCCAGCTTGTCGATGCCCCGGCCCAGGCCGTCGTCCAGCGAGCCGAGGATGGTCAGTGGGCCGACGCAGAACACCAGCGACGCGGTCACGAACCCCTCGACGAAGCGCTCCCGGTCCCCGCCACGGCCGTGCGGGATCCGCCGCCGGATCGCCTCGCCGATCGACTCCAGGCGGTCCTCGAGCCGGAGCAGCGAGCCGGTGACCCCGCCGATCACGACCGAGCCGAGCACGATCAGCACCGGTGCGCTGGTCCCCACCGCGTCGGACAGGTCGGCGTCCAGGACGGTGGCGGCGCTGGTGGCGGCGACGAGCAGGGTGACCAGCCCGAGACCGTCCGTGACGACATCCCGGGTGCGCTCGGGCAGCCGGTTGCCCAGCAGCACGCCGATGCCGGAGCCCACCAGCACCGTGAGCACGTTGAGCAGCGTCCCGGCCCCTCGCAACACGCCGACCTCCGGGCGTAGGAATGATCTTTCTTGGGTGATCGTCTCGCGCACCGGGGGTGGACAGGCGTAAGGTCCGGCGCGGCTGTGCGGGGCAGTCTGTCGGGTGATCGAGTGTCGGTGCGCACCGCGGTGCGCACCGCGAGCCGATGGAGGGTCCGTGACGCGTCCCGCTCTAGCTGTCCGCGAAGCCACCCTGGACGACGTCCCGGCTCTGCTGGGGATGTGGGCCGAGCTGCGCGACATCGGCGGCCGGATGGAGCGGCTCATCCCCGGACCCGACGACGCGGCGTTGCGGCAGCGGCTCGCCGCCGTGGCCTCCGACCCGGAGTCCTGCGCGCTGGTCGCCACGGTCGACGGCGAGGTTGCCGGGATGGTCCTGCTCACCGCGACCGACTACGCGCCGCTGTTCGAGCAGCGCGCCGTGCACACCCACTACCTGCACGTCCGGGACGGCTTCCGGCGGCGGGGCGTCGGGAAGGCGCTGTTGTGCGCCGCGGTCAACTACGCCGACGAGGTGGGCGCCGAGCACATCCTCACCAGCGTGCTGCCGCAGATGCGCGACACCCAGCGGTTCTACGCGCGCCTGGGCTTCGGTCTGGTCGTCGTGCGCCGGTCGGCGCCGGTCAGCGTCCTGCGCCGGCGGCTCGCGCCGTCGGGGACCGCGGTCACCGACAACCTGCTGGCCCGCCGCCGGTCGCTGCGCCGGGTGCGGGCCGCTGTCGCCCGCGTCAGCGACTGATCGGCCAAAGCTTCGGCCCGCACTTGTGGGGACAAGCTATATCAGGGGTACGCGTCAGGCACCCGGTGCGGCGTCGCGCAGCAAGCAGGTGATCCGCGAGCTGCACACCGGCCGGCCCGCCTCGTCGACGACCTGGACCTGCCACGAGGCCATGGTCGAGCCCAGGTGCAGCGGCGTGGCGGTGCCGGTCACCAGGCCGGAGCGGGCGGCCCGGTGATGGGTGGCGTTGATGTCGATGCCGACCGCGACCCGGTCCGGGCCGGCGTGCAGCGCCGACCCGATCGACCCCAGCGTCTCGGCGAGCACCACCGAGGCCCCGCCGTGCAGCAGGCCATAGGGCTGGGTGTTGCCCTCGACCGGCATGGTCGCCACCACCCGGTCGGTGCCGGCTTCGGTGAACACGATGCCCATCCGTTCGACCAGCGTGCCCTTGCCCATGGCGTTGACCTGGTCGAGGGCAGCGGTCGAGCCGGGAGTGGTCGTCATGGCCGAGATCGTAGGCAACGGGGCAGCGAGGCCTGTCCGCCGCGGCGACTAGGGTCGACCGCGTGACCGAGCCGACCCGTGACCGTCTGCTCCTGCTCGACGGGCACTCGCTGGCCTACCGCGCGTTCTACGCCCTGCCGGTCGAGAACTTCTCGACCACGACCGGGCAGCCGACCAACGCGGTCTACGGCTTCACCTCGATGCTGATCAACGTGCTGCGCGACGAGGCACCGACGCACGTCGCGGTCGCCTTCGACGTGTCGCGCAAGACGTTCCGGTCCGAGCTGTTCGCCGACTACAAGGCCAACCGCACCGCCAGCCCCACCGACTTCAAGGGCCAGGTCGACCTGGTCAAGGAGGTGCTGCGGGCGCTGCGGGTCCCGAGCCTGGAGGCCGAGGGCTACGAGGCCGACGACGTCATCGCGACGGTCACCGCCCGGGCCGAGCGTGAGGGCTTCGACGTGCTCATCTGCACCGGCGACCGCGACGCGTTGCAGCTCGTCTCCGACCAGGTGACCGTGCTCTACCCGCGCAAGGGTGTCTCCGAGATGTGGCGCTTCACGCCGGCCGCGGTGCAGGAGAAGTACGGACTCTCGCCCTCGCAGTACCCCGACTTCGCTGCCTTGCGTGGCGACCCGAGCGACAACCTGCCCAACATCCCGGGGGTGGGGGAGAAGACCGCCACCAAGTGGATCGTGGAGTTCGGCGACCTCGACCAGCTGGTGGCCCGGGTCGACGAGGTCAAGGGCAAGGCCGGAGACGCGCTGCGCGCACACCTGGCCCAGGTCGTGCAGAACCGGCAGCTCACCGAGCTGGTGCGCGAGGTGCCGATCGAGGTCATGCCGGGCGACCTGGTGCGCACCAACTGGGAGCGCGAGGAGGTGCACCAGGTCTTCGACTCGCTGGAGTTCCGGGTGCTCCGCGACCGGCTCTATGCCACCGTCGAGGCCGCCACCCCCGAGGCCGACGAGGGCTTCGAGGTGTCCTTCACGGTGCTCGGCGCCGGTCAGGTCGCGCCGTGGCTGGCCGCACACGCGCGGGACGGTCGCCGCACCGGCGTGCACATCTCGGGCTTCTGGGGTGCCGGCAGCGGCGACGTGGTCGGTGTCGCCCTCGCGACGGCCGACGGCGAGGGCGCCTGGTTCGCGCCCCCGGAGCTCGACCAGGACGACGAGCAGGCCGTCGCCGCCTGGCTCGCCGACGAGTCGGTGCCCAAGGCGCTGCACGACGCGAAGGGGCCGTCGCTGGCGTTCGCGGCGCGCGGCTGGGACCTGCGCGGCGTCACCAGCGACACGGCGCTGTCGGCGTACCTCGCGATGCCCGACCAGCGCAGCTACGACCTCGCCGACCTCGCGCTGCGCTACCTGCGCCGCGAGCTGCGCGCCGAGGAAGCCGACGACGGCCAGCTGGCGTTCGGTCTCGACGGCGGTGACGACACGGCAGCCGCGGAGTCCGACGTGCTGCGGGCGCGGGCGGTGCTCGAGCTGGCCGAGGCGTTGGACACCGAGCTCGAGGCGAAGGCGTCGACCGCCCTGCTGCGCGACGTCGAGCTGCCGCTGGTCCGGGTGCTCGCCGCGATGGAGCGCACCGGCATCGCTGTCGACACCGACCACCTCGCCGACCTGGAGTCGCAGTTCGCCGGCGCGGTGAAGGCGGCGGCCGACGACGCGTACGCCGTGATCGGCAAGGAGATCAACCTCGGCTCGCCCAAGCAGCTGCAGGTGCTGCTCTTCGACGAGCTGGCGATGCCGAAGACCAAGCGCACCAAGACCGGCTACACGACCGACGCCGACGCGCTGCAGACGCTGTTCGCCCAGACCGGGCACCCGTTCCTGGAGGCGGTGCTGCGGCACCGGGACGCCACCCGGCTCAAGGTCACGGTCGACGGGCTGCTCAAGACGGTGCGGGACGACGGGCGCATCCACACGACGTTCAACCAGATGATCGCCGCGACCGGTCGGCTCTCGTCGACCGACCCGAACCTGCAGAACATCCCGATCCGCACCGAGGAAGGGCGCCGGATCCGGGAGGCGTTCGTCGTCGGCCCCGGGCAGGAGTCGCTGCTGACGGCCGACTACAGCCAGATCGAGATGCGCATCATGGCGCACCTGTCCGAGGACGCCGCGCTGATCGAGGCCTTCCAGTCCGGCGAGGACCTGCACGCCTTCACCGCGTCCCGGGTGTTCGGCGTCGAACCGGGCGACGTGACCCACGCGCAGCGGGCCAAGATCAAGGCGATGAGCTACGGGCTGGCCTACGGGCTGAGCGCGTTCGGGCTCTCCCGGCAGCTGAGCATCGGCACCGACGAGGCCAAGGGCCTGATGGACGAGTACTTCCTGCGCTTCGGCGGGGTGCGCGACTACCTGCGTGACGTGGTCGACGAGGCCCGCAAGACCGGATTCACCGAGACGGTCCTCGGCCGCCGGCGCTACCTGCCCGACCTGACCAGCGACAACCGGCAGCGCCGCGAGATGGCCGAGCGGATGGCGCTGAACGCACCGATCCAGGGCTCGGCGGCCGACCTGGTCAAGGTGGCGATGCTCGGCGTCGACCGGGCGCTGGCCGCCGAGGGTCTGGCCAGCCGGATGCTGCTGCAGGTGCACGACGAGCTGGTGCTCGAGGTGGCGCCGGGGGAGCGGGACGCCGTCGAGGCGCTGGTCCGCCGCGAGATGGGCGCCGCGCACGACCTGCGGGTGCCGCTGGACGTCTCGGTCGGCGTCGGCCGGACCTGGCAGGACGCCGGTCACTGAACCGGCCGTTCTGAACCCACCGTGAGAGCGGGATGACTGTCCGAATTGGGGCGGCCTGCGGGGTTCCGGGCCCCGGTAGCCCGACGTAGGTTCGGCGGGAAGCTCACCGCGAGAAGGGTCCCTCCACCCGTGCTCCTGGGTCGCTTGCGACTGCCGGCCGCCGCCCTTGCGGCGGGGCTGCCGGTGCTGCTCGCGGGCATGCTCGCTGCGCCCTCCGCGCGGGTGCTCGTCGGGCCGACCGACGACACCGTGCGCACGGAGAACGTCGACCCGGCGCCCGCGTCCCGGACCGACGCGGACCTCGGGCTGGACGGTGCGCACCCGCCGGTCTCCAGCGCCCCGCAGGTCGAGGACGCGGTCCGCCGTGATCCCGGCGACGGCGGTGACGGCAGCCGCGGCGTGCCGATCCGGGTGTCGGGCACGGCGCTGCCGGCCCGGGTCCTGATCGCCTACCGCCACGCGGCCGACGCACTGCGGCGCAGCGACCCGGCCTGCCACCTGCAGTGGAGCCTGGTGGCGGCGATCGGCCAGGTCGAGTCCGGGCACGCGTACGGCGGTGCGCTGGACCGCGGCGGCCGCACCCTGTCACCGATCCTCGGTCCGGTGCTCGACGGAGCGGGCGACGTCGCGGCGATCAGTGACAGCGACGGCGGGCAGCTCGACGGCGACAGCACCTGGGACCGCGCCGTGGGGCCGATGCAGTTCATCCCGACGTCGTGGGCGGTCTGGGGACGCGACGGCGACGGCGACGGCCGCAGCGACCCGTCCGACATCGACGACGCTGCCCTGGCGACCGCGTCGTACCTGTGCGCCGGCGCTCGCGACCTCGCCGAGGAGAAGGACCGGCGCAGCGCCGTCTTCAGCTACAACCACTCGTGGGACTACGTCGACCTGGTGCTGGCCTGGGCCGACGCCTACGCCACCGGTACGCCGGTCTCGACCACCGTCCGTCCGGTCGCTTCCCGCGACGACGCGACGGGCCACCGGGCCGACCGGGTGGTCGCCGACGAGCCGGTCAGCTCCCCGGCCGCGGCCGCCGCCACAACCCCGGCGACGATCCAGCCCGCCCCGACCCCCGCCCCACCGCCGCCGACGGCCCCGTCGCCGACCCCCGCCCTCGCCGCGCCGCCGCCGGCCCCGGCCGCGCCCACCGTCGCGGCCGACCCGGCGCCGAGCAGCAGCCCGCCGCCGCCCGCCGACCCGGTCCCCGTCGACGCACCCACCCCCGCCTGCCCGTCGGCGACCCCGACGGACCCACCGGCGCCGACCGTGGCAGCCAGCGAGACGCCGGCGCCGGACACCGACACCGACACCGACACCGACCGGCGCCGACCCGGCCGGCACGCCGACCCCGACCCCGGTCGCGACCGACTGCCCCACGCCCACGGGCTGATATCGCGCAAAGGCACTGATTTCGATCTATCCGCTGTCGAGGACGCCGTTAACCTGGTAGAAACACGTCCGACCCCGATGGCTACCCAGCGGTAACCAGCAGCGGTCCTGGCCCGTCCGGACGCCGCGCGGCCTGTCCCCTTCGCCTTGGAGACACATGCCCCGACGCCTGCGCGCGTGGATGCTGATCCTGGTCGTTGCGCTGCTCCCGCTCCCGTCCGCCCTGCCCGCCGCAGCCGCGGCGCCGCTGCACGCCACCGGCACCACCGCCAACGGCGACTGGGTGCTCGATGCACCGGCGAAGTTCAACGGGACGCTGCTGGTCTGGTCGCACGGCTACACGTTCACCCCGGTCGGGGCGTCGAACGCCCCGTCCGCCGCGGTGCGCGAGGCACTGCTGGCCCAGGGTTTCGGCCTGATCGGCTCGTCGTACGCCGACGGTGGCGCCGGCTGGGTCACCCCGCAGGGCGTGCGGGCCGGCATCGAGGCGATCGGCATCGCGAAGAAGCGGCTCGGAGCCGGGCGGGTGCACCGGGTCTACGCCTGGGGCAACAGCCTCGGCGGCCTGATCACCCAGACCCTGGCCGAGGCCCGGCCCGGCCTGGTCGACGGCGTCGCCCCGCTCTGCGGGGTGCTCGGCGGCACCAACCGCAACCTCGACCTGGCCCTGGACGTCGCGGTCGGGGTCAAGGCGTTCTTCCACCCGAGGATGCGGCTGCGCGGCTTCGCCAGCCGGGAGGCCGCGCAGGCCACCTTCGCCGCGGCCACCGCGAAGATCCTCGCCGCGCTCGGCGATCCGGCCACCCAGACGGGCGCCAGCGGCCGGGTGCTCGGGCTGGCCGCGCTGGTCGGGGCCTCCGCCCGCACCGCGAAGTCCAACGGCGTCGGCACCACGTCGTCGGTCGCGGCGGCCACCGAGTCGCTGCTGACCGCGGTCAACTACGCGACCGTCGGGCGCTACGACATCGAGCAGCGGGTCGGCGGCAACCCGTCGTCCAACATCGGCACCGACTACCGCAAGCGGGTCACGCCCTCGGCGGTCGAGCGGTTCACCAGCTTCGGCTTCGGCGAGGGACTGCTGGCGTCCTACGCGCAGACGCTGCAGACCTACGGCAAGCGGGTCCGGGCCGACGCAGGTGCCCGCCGCGCCGCCGCCGCCCTGGGCAACCCGACCGGCGACCTGGCCGACCCCACCGTCACCATGCACACGGTCTACGACCCGCTGGTGATCGTGCAGAACGAGCGCCTGTTCACCCGGCGGGTCGCGGCGCACGGCGACTCGGCGCGGCTGCTGCAGCTCTACGTGCAGCCGCCGGCGTACACCACCGCCGCGCCCTACGGCGCGGGGCACTGCAACTTCGCCACCGACCAGTACGTCGGGGTCGTCAACGCCCTCGACGGCTGGGTCTCCTCGGGCTCCCGGCCGTCCGACGGCCGGCTGAGCTCGCTGTTCAGCGCGCACCCCGGCGCGCTCGACCTCACCTACAAGCCGGCTCTGTGGCCGGCTCGATAAGGAGCACCGACATGCGACGCACCGCCATCGGCGGGGCGATCCTGGCCGGGATCGCCTTCCTCCTGGTGCTCTTCGGCCAGGCCCTGGACCTCGAGCTCGAGAAGGTCGCCCTCACCGGCGCCGCGCTCGGCGCTGTGGTCGCGCTCGTCCCGGACCGCCCGCCGGTGTTCCGCGCGCTGGGCTTCGCCGCCGGCTTCCTGCTCGCCTGGGGCGGCTACGGGCTGCGCGCGGGCTTCCTGCCGGACACGTCGTTCGGCCGGGCGCTGGCCGCGCTGGTCATCGTGCTCCTCCTGATGGGCGTCTCGGTGGCGACCGGGACGCGGGTGCCGCTGTGGTCGCTGCTGACCGGCGCGGCCGCGATGGCGGCGGCGTACGAGACGACCTTCATGATCACGCCGTCCGCCTTCCCCTACGAGTCGCCGACGGCGGCGACCCAGATGGCGCTGGCGGCCGGCGTCGGCTACCTCGCGGCGAGCTTCCTCGGCCCAGCCGTGGAACACGAGCGGCACGACGAGGCGCACCGGCAGACCCGGCCCGACCGGCAGGACGACGGGTCCGCGACCAGGCTCGACTCACTCATGACCAAGAACGAGGGCTGAACCCGATGCGCACCCGCCGTACTCTCCTCCTCGCCGGGGCGGCCGCGACCGCCGCGACGCTCTCGCTCGCGTCCGCGGGCCCGGCACTCGCTGCCACTGCCGATGTCGTGGTGACCGACCGCGAGACCGTGCAGGTCTACATGACGCCGACCGGCAAGGTGAAGGTGGCGCGGCTCTACGACCAGGTCACCGCCACGGGCAAGGGCAAGGTCGAGATCGCCAACCCGGTGAGCACCGAGGGGCTGCGCAACCTCGACGGTCTCGGCGGCGTCTCGGTCGAGGACGGCAACGCCGTGACGACCCTGGACGTCGACGGCGAGAAGCGGCTGCGCACGGTCAGCACGTTCGACGGCGAGCTGCCGGTCACCATCAAGCCGACCTACGAGCTCGACGGCAAGGTGTACGACGACCCCGAGGACCTGGTCGGCAAGTCCGGCGACCTCGAGGTGAAGTACCGGATCGAGAACATCACCTCCAAGCCGACGACCCTGACCGTGAAGGACGGCAAGGGCAACGACGTGCAGCGCGAGGTGTCGGTGCCGACGCCGCTGGTGGGCTCGCTGGTCACCGTGCTGCCGAGGAACTTCTACTCGATCGGCTCGGACCAGGCCTCCATCTCCGCCGACGGCAGGGGAGGCACCCGGCTGACCTTCACGATGACACTGCTGCCGCCGATCGGGTTGCCGGTCGCCGAGATCGGCTACACCGCGCGGGTCGAGGACGTCGTCATCCCGAGGGCGACGGTGTCCATCGCGGTCGTGCAGCCGCTGAAGAACCCCAGCCTGTCGACGGCGGCCGCGAGCTACCAGGGCGGCGCCGACACCGGAGCCACGCTGACCGCAGGCGCCGAGCAGATCGACGCGAACCTGCTCAAGCTGCGCGACGGTGCCGGAACGCTGCTCGGCGGCCTGATCCAGCTGCGCGACGGTGCGCAGCAGCTCAACGACGGCCTGGCCGGCGAGGCTGCGCCGGGAGCCAACAAGCTGGCGGCCGGGGCCGGGGAGGCGGCCAACGGTGCCGCCGAGCTGGCCGCCGGGCTCAAGCGGGCGACGACGGGCGGCGGCGACCTGTCCGACGGCCTCGGCAAGCTTGCTGCCGGCAACAAGAAGCTGGCCGAGGGCTTCAAGTCCTCGACCGGCGCTCCCGACCTGATCTCCGGCTCGCAGGACCTGGCCTCCGGCCTCGGCCTGATCAGCGGCGGGCTGGAGCAGCTGGCGAGCGTCGAGGGGCTGCCCAAGGCCTAC
Organism: uncultured Actinomycetota bacterium; assembly: GCA_963723975.1. GTDB lineage: Bacteria > Actinomycetota > Actinomycetes > JACCUZ01 > JACCUZ01 > CAVRTI01. The sequence goes on along the minus strand of CAVRTI010000011.1, from coordinate 14,758 downwards.
GTCGGCCTGCAGACGTTGCGCCAGGGGATCGACCACCCGATCGGCGCCGGTGGCGCCAGCGACCCGGGCGGCCTGCTGCAGGCGCTGCAGCAGATCGCCGGCGGCCTGAGCAACCCGGGCTGCAACCCGGCGAACCCCACGAGCGCGACCAACCCCTGCGGGGTGAAGGAGGTCCTGGCCTCGCTGAACGCCGGGCTGACCACGATCAAGGGCGGACTCGGCCAGGTCGCGGGCGGGCTGGACAACCCGGCCTGCTACTCTGCTCGACCCGGCGAACCCGGCGAACCCCTGCGGTGTGAAGCAGGGCGTCGGTCGGGGTCAAGGCAGGCCTCGACGCCGCGCTGCAGGGCGGCGGGAGCATCGACCAGCTTCAGGGCGCTGCCGCGGCTGCCTACCAGCTGGCGCCGGCGTCGTGCGGCGCTGCACCGCCGCCGGTGCCGGCCGCTGCGCCGGTGACCGCTTGCGACTTCATCGCGGCGATCTACTGGGGAGTCGAGGCTCCGACGACCGGTCTACGGGCGAAGTCCCAGGCGGCCAGTGACGGTCTCGGTGGAACTCTCGCTGGCCTCGACGGCAAGCTCATCCCGGGCGTGGCGGCCTTGATCAGCGGGGTCACGGATGCCCAGACCGGGTTGACCAGCATCAGGGCCGGCGTCGACCGGCTCGCCGCGGGCTCGGCGTCCGCCCGGGACGGCGTCAAGAACCAGGTGCTGCCGGGCATCGACCAGCTGCTGGCCGGCCTCTCGGGTGCGGTGGGCGGCGTCAACCAGCTGTCCAGCGGCGCGAAGACGGCAGCCACCGGTTCCGGGACGCTGGCCGAGAAGATCGCCGAGGCCGGTGACGGCGCCCGCCAGCTGGCTGCCGGCAGCAACGACGCGGCGGTCGGCTCCAAGCAGCTGGCCGACGGCCTGGTCGCGGCACGGGACGGCTCCGGCAAGCTGGCCGACGGCAACCGGCAGATCGCCGACGGCGCCGGTGACCTGGCGGTCGGTCTCGACGCGGCGGCGGGCGGCTCCGGCCAGCTCGCCGACGGGCTCGAGGAGGCCGCTGACGGGGCGCCTGCCCTGGTCGACGGTGCCCAGCGGCTCAGCGACGAGGGCACCAGCCAGCTGGTGAAGGCGGGCAACGACACGGCGCTGGACTTCGGCGAGAAGTACGCGATCATCGCCGCGATGCAGGAGATGACCAAGGACGGCGGGCTGCCCTACGGCGCGCCGGAGAACGCGACCGGAGCCTCGGCCGCGTACTCCTTCGAGCTCGCGGCGGCCACCCACGAGGGCACCCGCAACGTGACCCGCGGCGTGCTCGCGCTGGTGGCACTCGGCATCGGTGCCGCGATCAGCACCGTGGTCAGGGCCCGCTTCTTCTGATCCGCAGCCAGGCATGACGGTCCGAGGGCCGGGCACCCGCGAGGGCGCCCGGCCCTCAGCCCTTCTCGCAGACGAAGATCGCGGTGCCCGGGACCAGCCGGCCGCGCAGCGGGCTCCAGGCACCCCAGGTCCGGGTGTTGTCGGCCGGCCACTCCGGCTCGACCAGGTCGACCAGCCGCAGCCCGGCAGCGCTGACCTCCCGCACCCGGTCGCCGACGGTGCGGTGGTGCTCGACGTAGCTCGCCGCCCCGGACGGGTCCTGCTCGACGTACGGCGTCCGGTCGAAGTAGGAGTGCCGCGCCACCAGGCCCGCCTCGCCCGCGTCGTCGGGGAAGGCCCACCGCAGCGGGTGGGTCACCGAGAACACCCAGCGCCCGCCCGGCCGCAGCACCCGGGCGACCTCCCGCATCACCGCGGCGGAGTCGGCGACGAACGGCACCCCGCCGTACGCCGAGCAGGCCAGGTCGAAGGAGGCGTCCCGGAACGGCAGCGCCGCCGCGTCGGCCTGCACCAGAGGCAGGTCGAGCCCGGCGGCGGCGCCGAGGTCGCGGCCGCGCCGCAGCATCGCCGACGGAGATGTCCAGGGCGACCGGCTCGGCGCCGGCGGCCAGCAGCCAGCGCGAGCACTGGGCCGCCCCGGCGCCGACCTCGAGCACCCGCCGGCCGGCGACGTCGCCGAGCAGGTGGGCGTCCGCCTCGGACAGGCCCTCCGGTCCCCAGACGAAGCGGGCGTCGCCGAGGAAGGCGCCGTGCTCGTCGAGGTAGGCGTCGGCCTCGGCGTCCCACCACCTGCGGTTGGCCCGCACCGACTCGGCCTGCCCGACCGGCCGCCGGCTGACGCCGGGCGAACCGTCGGCTGAGTCGTCGCTCACGGCGACCACCTTGGCAGGCTCCGGCGCGGTACGGTCGAGGCAACACCCCCTCGGCGCATGCAGCGTCCTGGCTGGTGGGGAGCGCCTCATGGCCGACAAGTCACCGCGACAGACCAGCAGCAAGAAGTCGGGCAAGAGCCTCAAGGAGAAGCGGGCGGAGAAGAAGGAGAAGAAGGACAGCAAGTCCGACGGCTTCACCCCGATGCCGCACCGCTGAGCGGCCGCAGGCGGCAGGAGAGATCCGCCTGACAGGCGCCGGGCCCCCGGCTTAGGCTCGACGGGTCGTCCACCGTGGGCTGAGGGGGAACATTGGCGGTCGTTGCGCTGCTGGCGTGCGTCGCGCTGGCGACGGTCTTCGTCGTGAGCGGGGTCGCCAAGCTCACCGACCGTGACGGGACCCGCGAGGCGGTCGCCGGCTTCGGGGTCCCGCCCTCGCTGGTCGGCCCGGTCGCGCTCGGGCTGGCGCCGGCCGAGATCGCCGTCGCGGCCCTGGTCCTCGTGCCGGCCACCGCCGCCGTCGGCCTGGTCCTCGCCCTCGGGCTGCTGCTGGCCTTCACCGCTGCCGTGCTGATCGCGCTGCGCGCCGGGCGCCGCCCCGAGTGCCACTGCTTCGGCCGGATCGGCGGGGCGGACGTGAGCGCCCGGACGGTCGTCCGCAACCTCGCCCTCGCCGTTCTCGCCGTAGTCGGCATCGTCGGCCTGGCGACCAGTGACCCGCCGTCCGGGGCAGGCGTCGCCGCCGGCATCCTCGGGGGCCTGGCCGTCGCAGCGGTCGCGGTCGGCGCCGAAGGCATGGCCGGGCGGGCAGCCCGACGCCGGCGTCAGGTCGAGGACGAGGCCGCCTATGACGACGTCCAGCAGACGTCGGTGGACGACTTCGTGCTCCCCACGCTGGCGGGGGCCGAGACCTCCCTGACCGAGCTCCTGGCCCCGGGGCTGCCACTGCTGCTGGTCTCCCTCAGCCCCGGCTGCGGCCCGTGCAAGAGGCTGCGCCCTGACGTCGCGCAGTGGGCCGAGCTGCTCAAGGAGCAGCTCTCGGTGGCTGTCGTGGCCAGCGGCAGCGCGACCTCCAACGCGTCGTCGTACCAGGACGTCCCGCAGCTGCCGGTCCTCGTCGACGAGGACGGGGCGGTGCGGCAGGCGTTGGGCACCACGGCGACCCCGTCAGCGGTGGTGGTGGGGCCGGACCGGGTCCTGGCCAGTGGCGTGGCCGGCGGTGAGCAGCTGGTGCGACGGCTCCTGGTCGGCATCATCACGGGCACCGAGCTCGACCCGTCGCCGGTCGATCCGGAGGAGCGCGACGCCGACGCGACCCCGGTGGAGGACCTGGACCTGTCCAGCGTTCTGGCGCCTCGGCCGGGCGTGCAGCTGCACGGGCTGGGGGAGTCCACCGTCCTGATGGACACCAGCACTGGTGCCACCGTGGTGCTGGACCAGATCGGGGCGCTGGTGTGGTCCGTCCTGGACGGCGAGAGCCCGCTGGACGAGATCGTCGCGGACCTGGCCGAGGTCTACGGCGTCCCCGCCGACCGGGTGGGTGCCGACGTCCTCGAGCTCGCCCGGGCCCTGGGGCGGTCCGGCCTGCTGGCGGGGGTCGCCAGCAGGCGCGGGCACGGTGACCCCGCGTTGACCCACGATCACGCCGGAGCGTAGGCTGGCGGGTGCGCTGTGGGCCTGCGCGACCTCGAACGGAGCAGGCCACGCTCGGTGAGTCGAACCTCCCAGCCCTCGCGAGAGCGGTCCCGGGTCCCGGCACGTCGAAACGGGCCCCTGCGCACCACGACGACATCTGTCCGCCAACGACATCTGTCCACCCCACGGAGCCACTCCTACATGACGGCAAGCAGCATCGAAGCCAGCCCTGACATCGTCAGCAGCACCCCCAACGTCGCGATCAACGACATCGGCGACGAAGAGGCCTTCCTCGCGGCCATCGACGAGACGATCAAGTACTTCAACGACGGTGACATCGTCGAGGGAGTCATCGTCAAGGTCGACCGGGACGAGGTGCTGCTCGACATCGGTTACAAGACCGAGGGCGTCATCCCCTCCCGCGAGCTCTCGATCAAGCACGACGTCGACCCCAACGAGGTCGTCAAGGTCGGCGACGAGGTCGAGGCACTTGTCCTGCAGAAGGAGGACAAGGAGGGTCGGCTGATCCTGTCGAAGAAGCGCGCGCAGTACGAGCGGGCGTGGGGCACGATCGAGAAGATCAAGGACGAGGACGGCATCGTCACCGGCACCGTCATCGAGGTCGTCAAGGGCGGCCTGATCCTGGACATCGGCCTGCGCGGCTTCCTGCCCGCGTCGCTGGTCGAGATGCGCCGGGTGCGCGACCTGCAGCCGTACGTCGGCAAGGAGCTCGAGGCCAAGATCATCGAGCTGGACAAGAACCGCAACAACGTCGTGCTCTCCCGCCGTGCGTGGCTCGAGCAGACCCAGTCCGAGGTGCGCTCGACGTTCCTGCAGACCCTGCAGAAGGGCCAGGTCCGCTCCGGCGTGGTCTCCTCCATCGTCAACTTCGGTGCCTTCGTGGACCTCGGCGGCGTCGACGGCCTGGTGCACGTCTCCGAGCTGTCCTGGAAGCACATCGACCACCCCTCCGAGGTCGTCGAGGTCGGCCAGGAGGTCACCGTCGAGGTGCTGGACGTCGACATGGACCGCGAGCGGGTCTCGCTGTCGCTGAAGGCCACCCAGGAAGACCCGTGGCAGCAGTTCGCCCGCACCCACCAGATCGGCCAGGTCGTGCCGGGCAAGGTCACCAAGCTGGTGCCGTTCGGCTCGTTCGTCCGGGTCGACGAGGGCATCGAGGGCCTGGTGCACATCTCCGAGCTGGCCGAGCGCCACGTCGAGATCCCCGAGCAGGTCGTGCAGGTCGGCGACGACATCTTCGTCAAGGTCATCGACATCGACCTCGAGCGCCGCCGGATCTCGCTGAGCCTCAAGCAGGCCAACGAGGGCGTCGCACCGGCCGAGGGCGACGACAGCGCCTTCGACCCGACGCTCTACGGCATGTCGGCGTCCTACGACGAGGCCGGCAACTACCAGTACCCGGACGGCTTCGACCCGGAGACCAACGAGTGGCTGCCCGGGCACGAGACGCAGCAGGGCGAGTGGGAGCGTCAGTACGCCGAGGCGAAGGTCCGCTACGAGGCGCACATGAAGCAGGTCACCGAGGCGCAGAAGGCCGAGGCCGAGGCCGGCCTCGAGGGCGCCAGCGGTGCCCCGTCGACGTACTCCTCGGAGGCTCCGGCCGAGGCGAGCGAGGGCCAGGCCGAGGGCGAGGAGACCAGCCCGACCCCGGCCAGCACCGGCGGCGGCGGGACGCTCGCGTCCGACGAGGCGCTCGCGGCCCTGCGCGAGAAGCTCACCGGCGGCTGACCGCCCGCTACCTGATCGATCGCGAAGGCCCCCGCTGCGGCGGGGGCCTTCGCGCGTCCGACCCCTAGGCTGGCGAGGTGCTCAGGCCGGTCGACTCCGCACGCCGGGTCGTCGGTGTCGATGTGGCCCGGGCGCTCGCGCTGATCGGGATGGCGGCGACGCACATCTTCCCGGGATTCACCGCGGACGGCGACCAGCACGTGGCGCACGCCGTCGCCAGTGGGCGGGCGGCCGCCCTGTTCGCGCTGCTGGCCGGCGTCTCGCTGGCCCTGGCCTCCGGCGGCCAGCGCGCGCCGAGCGGACGCGCGCTCCGAGCCGCGCGGGCCGGTGTGCTCGCCCGGGCACTGCTGCTCGTGGCCGTGGGGCTGCTGCTCGGCCGGGTCGAGTCGCCACCGCTGGTGATCCTCGCCTACTACGGGCTGCTGTTCGTCGTGGCCGTCCCGTTCCTCGGGCTCGCGAGCCGGACACTGGTGCTGGCTGCGGTCGCCGCCGCCGCCCTCGCACCGGTGGCCAGCCACCTGCTGCGCCAGGTCGTGGACCCGACGCCGATCGACGAGCCGGGCGGCGCGGACCTGCTCGTCGAGCTGTTCCTCACCGGCACCTACCCGGTGCTGACCTGGACGGCGTACCTGTTCGCCGGCCTGGCGGTCGGGAGACTGCCGCTACGGCGGATCTCGGTAGCGATCAAGCTGGTGGTCGTCGGTGTGGTGCTGGCCGTCGCGGCCAAGGCGGCCTCGGCGATCCTGCTTGCTGCGGTGGGAGGCGAGTCGCAGCTGGCGGCGAGCCGGGGCCGGCTGACCGGCTCGATCGACGAGCTGCTGGCGGACGGCCTGTTCGGCACCACGCCCCCGGGCGACTGGCGCTGGCTGACCGTGTCGGCGCCGCACAGCGGCACGACCTTCGACCTGGTGCACACGATCGGCACCGGCCTCGCCGTGCTCGGCGGATGTCTGCTGCTGTCCCGCGTGGTCCCGCGCTGGGTGCTGGTGCCGCTGGCCGCCATCGGCAGCATGACGTTCACGCTGTACACCCTGCACGTGCTCGCGCTGGCGGACGGCAGCCCGTTGCTGAACGACGACCCGATGACGCTGTGGCTCGGCCACGTCGTGGTCGCCATGGTGGTCGCCACGCTCTGGCGCACCCAGGTGGGGCGCGGTCCGCTGGAGTGGCTGGCGGCATGACCAGTGCGGCAGCAGTCGCGCCGCGGGTCGGATCGCGACCGCTGACTACGCTGACGATCAGCACTTGCTCTTGTGCGCCTGCCAGTTCCCAGTGACGATGCCGGTCGCTGAAGTCCGCCATCAGGCCCGGAGATGCTCAGGACCGCGGTGTCGTCCTTCGGCTGACCCTCGCCGTTGTCGGTGAAGTCGAAGGTCAGGACGTTCGACCCGTCTGAGGCAGTCCCGGTGAACCGGTTCGCACCGTCAGCGGTGTTCTTCGGAGGTGCCGGGTTGCCGGTCTTGGTACAGGTCATGTAGACGATCTGGGTGAAGTGCCATGACTTGTCGACCGGCGGGGGAGGCGGCGGATCATCCTTCTTCTGTTGCTGTTGACGTCGGGGTGGAAGTTGACCTGAATCTGCGCGGAGCTCGAGCCGCAGCAGATCTTACCCAGGCCGATGGTGACCTCGCCGCTGACGCCGTTGAGGGTGCCGGGCAGCTCCTGTCGTCCCGAGCCACCGGTAAGACAGGCGCAACTGCCCCCCACTCCGGCGAGGGCGGTCCCGCCGATGCTCTGGACGACCGGCGTCGTCCACAGCACCGCCCCGCCGACCAGTGCGCCTCGCCTGAGTACCTCTCGCCGCGCAAGACGCGAGTCGTCACCGACCGTCATTGGTTGCCCCCCTCGGGCGTCACGCTCAGCCTCGTCGTCGACGAGTTCCTTCCCCAAGCCGTGCCTCACTCTAGAGGTGATCAGGTGCCCCGACCACCCATTCAGAAGGGACATTTTTGCTGCTGCGTGACCCTTCCGGACCCATCTCGTCACCGATTGGACGAGCGATCGCTCACGGTCAGTGATTTTCGGCTCAGTTCGGCGAGGAAGTCATGGACATCCCGTCGGATGGCCGCCTCGCCGGGGACCGCCGTCTCCGAGCCCCGCCACCACCCTCGTGGTCACCTCGTCGTGGTGCCCGCTCGGTCCGAGGCACCGCCAGACCAACGTCCCGGAGACGTCCAGGTGGTGCAGCGTCGCGGTGCCTCCCTCCCAGACGACGCACTCCGGCCCGAAGTCCTCGGTGACCGACTCGCGTCGAGCGTTCGCCACCGGGTGACCGGCTCATCGGTGACCCGCCACGAGGGTCTCGATCGCGTCGACCGCTCCTTGGAGGTCGCCTGTGACCAGCCGGTAGGCCGGAGACGGACCGGGCCAGCCGGGCCAGCACCCGCAGGTGCCGGGCGCCCGCGCTGCTGAACGCGAAGGTGCAGCTCGCCAGTGCCATGACGACCTCGGCCGGGGGCATCGGCTCCAGCTGCGCCGGCTGACCTGCTCGGAACGTCGGGAACACGATGGCCGTGACCTGCCCGCCAATTCCGACGGCCCCGCCCAGTGCGGCTGAGGGGCACCAGGCAGGAGTCCTCGGACCGCGCTAGCAGGTCCCGGTCTCGGGGAACAGCGGCCACGCGCCATGGTCCATCGTGATCGGTTTCGGGTAGGCGCGCACGGTCAGACGTCTCGTCGTCCAGCACGGTGGTCTCGTCCGTCAAGTAGTCCCAGCCTGCACGCACCAGGCCGGCGACCGTCGTCGACTTGCCCGAGCCGCTGGGCGCCGGGCATCAGAACGATGTCGTCACCGCGCTGGGCGCAGGCCGCATGGACCCCGGTCTCGTGGTCGGTCAGCCCTTCGATGACGCGCTGGTTGACCAGCCACTGGATCGTCGCGAGGCGTCGCCGCGAGCGGCGCCGGCGGCACCGGTGGTTCCAGGCCGACGACGACGTACCCGTCGTCAGACCGCGCCACGACGTAGTCGTGCAGTCGGCGCCGGCCGACGCAGCAGGAAAGTCGGCGAACGTCTGGCTGGCGGTCGCCACGAACTCGGCGTCCCCGACGATGCGGAACGCATGGCTCGCGGCAACCCACGGGGGTCGCGCCCGTCGCCGAGCCCGGCGCGGGCGGCTCGGAGGTGCGGGCGAGGCTCACGCCAGCGCCGACCGGACCTGGCTCGCGGACTCCTGCACGCGGACGACGGCATCGGCGACGGCCGCACCTGGTCGACCGTCATGTGAGAGTAGAGCGGCGGGGTGAGGACGGAAGCGGCCATCCGGTCGGTGACGGGAAGCTCGCGGTTGCGCGGCAGGTGCGCGTACGCCTTCTGCTGGTGGATCGGCGGGTAGTAGTAGCGCCGGCTGTCGATGCCCTCGGCCTTCAGCGCCCGGCCCAGCAGCTCGGCGGTGAGCCCGAACTGCTCGTCGTCGATGACCAGGGTCAGGTCCTTGTACGTCGAGACGTCCTCGTCCGGCACCTGCTGGTAGGACAGCCCGGGCACCGAGGCAGCCGCCGCCTTGAAGGCGCGGACCAGCTCGTTGCGGTGGGCGATGCGCTCGTCGAGCCCCTGCAGTGACGCGAGCCCGACCGCAGCGTGCAGCTCGGACATCCGGGCGTTCAGCCCGGGGAACTCGCAGTCGTAGTTGCCCGGGTTGCCGTAGTCACGGCCGAGGCGGACGTCGGCCGCCAGCCCCTCGTCGTTGGTGGCCACCAGGCCGCCCTCGCCGGCGACGGCCACCTTCGTGGGGCTCATGCTGAAGACCTCGGCCGTCCCGAAGCCGCCGCAGGGCTTGCCGTTGCGATAGCTGCCGAGCGCGTGCGCGGAGTCGTAGACCAGCGGGATCCCCGCCTGGTCCGCGACTGCCTGCAGCGCCGTCGACGTCGCACGGCGCGCCGTAGACGTGGGTGGCCGTCATCGCCGCGGCGCCCTCGGCGAGCGTCGCGGCGTCGGTCGGGTCGAGGGTGAGGGTCAGCGGGTCGACCTCGGCCCAGTCCGGCTGGCCGCCGACCCAGTGCACGGCGTGCGCGCTGGCGGCGAAGGTGAAGCTCGGCATGACCACGCGACCGGTGGCGCCGAGGGACCGCAGCGCGAGCATCAGGCCCTGGGTGCAGCTGTTCGACCGCGACGACGTGAGCGACCTGGCAGCGCTCCGCGACCGCTTCCTCGAGCTCGCGGACAGTGCGGTTGTTCGTGAGGATGCCGCTCTCGAGGATGCCCTGGATGCGCTGTGCGAGACCGGGGATGTCCGGGATCGTCGGGCGCACCAGGGGTAGCCCGTCGGGGAACGCGGGAGTGCCGCCGAGCACGGCAGGTGCAGTGGTCATCGTGCGGTGGTGCCTTCCTCGAGGAGTCGATGTTCAGGGTAGATGCGCTCGGGCCGCCGTGACCGGGGTTCGAGCCGGTCCGGTGGCCGCACGGGCAGGCAGAGCAGAGCCAGGACGAACGGGTACACCTGCACCCGCTGACGGGCCAGGATGCCGAAGTTGCCGAAGTTTGCGAAGCCGATGACGAACAGCAGGATGTACGGCAGGCACATCATGATGAACGGCCGCCGCACGGCGAACTTGGGCACGTTCTTCAGGCGCGGCAGCGACATGACGATCAGGACGAGCAGGAACGCGCCCTCGACGGCTGTGAGCAACGACTGCCCGTTCACGGCCTCCCACGGGAAGGGGCGGAGCAGCACGGTCAGTGCGGCCCTCGGCAGGTCGGCCGGGCCGTTCACCGGCTGCGCGATGAAGCTCGAGCCGCCCTCGTCGGTGCGCTCGTTGGCGCGCGCCAGCTCTTCGTTGATGGACCCCTCGTTCAGGCCGCCCTCGACGCCGAGGAAGCTCGACGCCTGGCCGATGAGCAGCATGCCGGTGCCGACCAGCAGCAGGACGCCGACCAGCTTCCACACCGGCGCGAGGATGCTCTGGCCACGGTTCGACCGGAACAGGTAGCCGAAGAAGATGCCGGCGAAGAGCATCAGGGTGACGTGCGGGCGCACCATCGCCGTCCCGGTGAGCCCCGCGACCATCGTGATGAACGCGAACCGGTGCCGGGTGTACAGCCACGCGGCGCCGAGTGTCGTCACTCCGATGCAGAAAACCATCCAGGCTTCCTTGCCGATGCCGGACGGCCAGAACAGCATCGAGGGCAGGAAGAACAGCAGCCAGGCGTACCGCTTGTGATCGGCCTCCGGCACCGCGATCACGTACGCCTTGTAGATCAGCACGAGGCCCCAGAAGCTGAGCCAGGAGAAGACCAGGAAGCCGCCGACGAGCGACGAGCCGATCAGGACGTACACCACACCGGTGAGGATCATCATGAAGCCGGTGCCGGTCGTTCCCTGCTCCGGCGCGTGGAACGAGCCGTTCAGGAAGGCATCGGCGAGGTCCTTGCCGACCAGGTCGTAGCGCCGCGCGTCGGAGCGGCCGTCGTACAGCGAGAACGCGACGAGGTAGCGGCCGTAACCGGCGAACAGCTTGAGGCAGAGCGACGCCCACAGCAGCCGCGGCAGCCAGGCCTGGTCGGTGTTCCGGCCGATCCGGGAGATGATCGGCCAGGCCAGCGCCAGCAGCAGGGGCGCGATGACCAGGGCCCCCCACTGGTCGTAGCTGACGGTGTTCATGGCGTGGAACACGAGCAGCACGTAGGCGCCGACGACGGTCAGCCCGACGACTGCCGCCCAGGACGGCCGGGCCGGCTGGACCGCCGGCATCAGAACACCTCCAGGTCGCCGACCGACAGCCGCCAGCTCGCCCAGTCCCGCGGGTCGACCGGCGGGTCGGCCAGGACCCGCGTCGTCAGTGTCATGCCGATCGGTGCCCGGATGAAGCCGGCCCGTGGCGCCACCCCGGCCGCCGCCGAACCGGCTGCGAAGTGCCCGGCCACGTGGTCGCAGCCGCTGTGCCGGCGGACCTGGGCGAGCAGGTTGCGCGCCGCGCCGGTGTCGCCGGGGGGCACGATCACCTCGCTCAACGTGAACTCACGCAAGGCCCCGCGCCGTCGCGGTCGGCCGATGGCCAGCCCCCGGAGCCGGCCGTCGGTCACGAGGGCGAGCGCGCGGTAGTCGAGACCGGGAGCATCGGCGTACCGCCAGCCGAGGTACTCGCGGGTGCGCCTGGTGTGCAGCCGCCCGCTGGCAGCGTCGCCGGCCTCGACCTCGGCGAGCAGGTCGTCCAGGCCCTCGAGGCCGTCCAGCACCCCGGCTGCCGGCTGCAGCCGGCAGCTCGCCCGGTCGGCGTCGGTGGCGGCGGTGACTTCGCGGGCCGACCGGATGCCGCGCAGGAAGTGCAGCGGCCGCACCGGCCGCACCTGGATCGGGACCTCGGCGACCCGCTGCCAGCCCATCTTCAGGTAGCCGGGCAGGCTGCTGGAGTTGGGCGTGTTGAAGACCAGGTCCGCCGTCCCCGCCATCTGGTCCAGCGCGGCGAGGGTGAGCAGCTTGAAGATGCCGCGGCCCCGGTGCGCCGCGTCGGTGGCGGTGTCCACGGCCCGGACCGCGCGGACGCTGCTGCCGCCCGAGCCGAACTCCCACCGCATGAAGGTGCGCAGCCCCACGACGCGACCCTCGTGCTCGGCCACCAGCGCGGGGGACCGGCCGAACGGGCTGGCCTCGTGCTTCCACCGGAAGAACTCGGGGACCGCTCACCGGTCGGCCCGCCGGCCAGCGAGTCGGAGAGCAGCGCGAGCACCGCGCCCTCGTCCTGCGCCGACATCGGGCGCACCAGGTAGTCGGTGCTCACGATCCGAGCACCTCGGCGTAGATCTCCTCGATCCGGCGCACCGTGCGGGAGAGGTCGAAGTCCTGCGACCTGGCGGCGGCGGCCGTGCCCAGCCGGCCGCGCAGGTCAGGGTCGTCCAGGATCTTGCCGAGACGGGCCGCGACCAGCCCGGCGTCACCGACCGGCGCGAAGTAGCCCTCGCGGCCGTCCGTCACGACCTCGCCGACGCCGCCGACCGGCGTGACGACCACCGGCAGCCCGGCGGCCATCCCCTCGAGCAGGGCGATCGGCAGGCCCTCGAACCGGGAGGTCAGGGCGAACACGTCGAACGCGGGCAGCAGCTGCGGGGACGTCCGGCCGGCTGCCGGCCCAGAGGACCGAGGTACCGAGGCCGAGCTGGTCGCGCCTCGCGGCGCAGCTGGTCCTCGAGCACGCCGGCGCCGACGACGACGAGCCGGGCGTCCGGGCGGTCGCCGCGCAGGATCGCGAAGGCCCGGAGCAGCGTGCTCTGGTCTTTCTTCGCCGTCAGGTTCCCCACCGTGCCGACGACCGGCGCGTCCGTCGGGAGGTCGAGGGTCGCTGCGGGCCTGCTCGCGGGTCGCCGTCGGTCGGCGCAGCGCTGCTGCCCAGCCGGATGCCGTGGTGGACGACCTCGACCGGCGTACGGCCGTGGCGGCGTCGCACCCGGCGGTCCGGGACGCTGTTCGCCACCGCCTCCGACACCGCGATGACGTGGTCGTTGCGGGAGTACGTCAGGGCGTTGGTCCAGTACGTCGGCCAGCGGTACCGGTCCCAGACGTTGTGCTCGGTGTGCACCAGTCGGGGCCGGGGCGCGCGCAGCGCCGTCCGCGCGGCGACGGCCGGGACCGGGGCCTGGGTGTGGACCAGGTCGTAGCTGGCGCGCCGCCACCAGCCGCCGCAGCCGGGGCACCCAACGCAGGTCGTACGCCGAGGTCTGGCCCAGGCAGTGGACCGGGACGCCGGCGTCCCTCAGGTCAGGGACGAGGGCGTCCTTCCACGGCAGCAGGTAGGCGACCTCGACGTCGTACCGCTCCCGGTCGAGCAGCGCGGCGGCGTCCACGATGAGTCGCTCGGCGCCCCCGCGGCCCAGGCCTTTCGCCAGCCACAGGACCCGCCGCGGGTCCTGCGGCGCGGGCATCAGGGTCGATCTCCGTGCGGCGCGCTGCTCGCCGGAACCCCTGCATCAGCCAAGCCGCTCGGCGAGCGCTGGCGTCCGGAGAGGAAGGAGGGGTCGGGCGACGCCATCATCCGCAGCAGGGCGACCCGGTCCCGCATCCGCGGCAGCGCACCAGCGACGCCAGCGACTTGGCCGCGTAGCTGGTGTCGCCGTCGGTGTACACCGCGAGGCGGCGCGGTCCCGCGCGCTCGAGCGGTACCGGCTGCCCACGCGGACAGCCGTCACGTCGGCGATCTCGAACAGCTCCCAGGCCGTCGAGACGGCCCGCGCGACGACTGCCTCGCCGCCCCAGCTGCGGGCTGAGCTTCGATCAGCCGGTCCTCGTCCCGCTCGCCGTAGAGCAGCATCTCGGCGACGTCGCGGTGCGGCAGCAGCCGCGGCGGGTAGTCGCCGAGAGAGGCGTGGTAGCACGCGTGCAGGAGTCGCTCGTCGGCGCCGAGCGCCGTCAGCGTGGTACCGGCCAGCTGGAACTCCTGACCATCGCCCAGAGGTCGTCGAGGTCGACGGTCAGCCCGAACGGCCCCATCGCGAAGGTGCGGTGCAGGTCCAGCTCGAGATTGGCCGGGGCTGACGAACGAGACGCCCTTGCCGAACCGGCGGTCGTACCCCGGCCGGATCTCGGCGAAATAGCGCCGGAGACCCGGCACTCGGTCAGCAGCTCGGTCGCGGCGTCGAACGCCTCGGACTCGACCAGCAGGTCGATGTCCACGAACGGCGCGCAGCGTACGGGTCGGGGTAGTCCAGGTGCGCGACCGCGCTGCCCTTGAGCACCCGGGTCGCGGATGCCCGCTTGCTGCCGAACATGTCGACCGAGTTGATCAGAAAGTCTTCGAGCATCAGGACGTGCGACATCGCCGTCGATGTGGGCGTCGATGGCGTGCTCGCCCTGCGCGTCGGTGACCGGCAGGGCGCCGGACTCGATCGCCTCGATCAGCAAGCCAGAGAGACGCTGATTCTGAACCGGTTGAGGAGGTCCGTCCACTTGGCGTCGGACAGCGGTCGTCCGGCAGCGCAGAAGCGACCTTCAGCCCGTGCGCGGCCACTGCGAGCAGGACAGGAGAGAAGCTGTGGTTCATCGGCCGATTGGTTCCACTACCCGGGCGTCCACCAGCTGTCGCAGGACCGGCTCGATGGATGTCTCGATCTGGGCAACCTCCATATCGAATCTCTCTGCCAGCATGGTCACTGTCGCTGACAAGGTGTGAGGCGTCTCGAGCAGCTGCCACAGGTCGACCCCCGAGCC
>CAVRTI010000010.1:0-108489 GCA_963723975.1 uncultured Actinomycetota bacterium | reverse complement strand
CCGCTGGTCCGAGGGGACATCCATCATGACGACCGTGTTATTGGCGGCCTGGAACAATGCATAGCCGGGGGTCAAGACGGCTATGGCAGCAATATAGCCCGCAATGCCGAACATCGCCGGAAGCACGGCTAGTGCTAGTGAACCGGCCGCCATTTCGATTAGTCCAATCATGACCATGATTGGCGCGCCCAAACGGTCGACCAAATGACCAGCCGGGACGCCGCTCAATGCGGACATGATTGGTCCGATCGCCATAACGATTCCAAGAAGAGCCTCGTTGAGCCCGAGTGCACGGGAGAGGTAGAACGGCCCGACCACCAGCGTCGCCATCATCACAGTCGAGACGAGCGCGCTCATGGTCAGGCTGCCACTCAGCACCGGATCGCGGAACATAGCCAACCGGATCAGAGGTGACGCTGCACGCGCCTCGGTGAGAACGAACAGGCCGGTTCCACAGCCGGCGGCCAGCAGCAGAGCTATATTGAGCAGACCGAAGCCACCGCGCCCGATCGTCATGGAGAGCGCATACGCGGCGAGCGTCAGAGCAAGCAACAGTGTACCCATAATATCGAAACCGGCTCGATCAGCCTTCGGTCGTGGGTAATCACCGGGCAGATAGCGATAGGCGAGAAGAAAAGCCAGGATACCCAGCGGCGCATTGACGAGGAAGATTGCCTGCCAACCTAGCCCGGCTATCAGAACGCCGCCGAGCGATGGACCGAGAGCAGTGCCAATCGCCGACATCGTTCCGAGCAACCCCATCGCGCTGCCTGTTTTTGTCTTTGGAACGATCGCGCTGATGAATGCCACGGTAAGAGCCATCATGATGGCCGCGCCGAGGCCCTGCGCTGCCCGTGCGGTAACCAACAGCCAGAGCGTGGAGGTGACACCGCACAGGATCGAGGCAAGCGTGAAAAGGAAGATTCCGGCGAGTAGCAGTCGTCGATGACCTATAGCGTCGCCTAGCCGTCCGACGCTGACGATCAAAGTAGTGATGGCGAGAAGATAAGCGAGGATGATCCACTGCACTTCCTGGAAGGAGGCATTGAACGCTTGAGCCAATGTCGGCAGGCCAACATTGGCGATGCTGATGCCGAGCGAGGACAGCAACATGGACAGCGAAAGGCCGGCAAGCGCCAACGGGGTCGAAGCTGTCCGTTCTGCATGTACTGCCTCGTTTTGAGTTGCGATGATTGGCTTCAACATGAACTCCGCTTTCTGCTGTCTCCTGAAACGGAGCTCTCAGATACGTAGTCTTATGCCAGGCATGGCGGAAGACGCAGCATTTCGAGGGCGGCTCCGGCGGCGGCACCGTGGTGGCGGAGGGCACCCCGGAGGAGGTCGCCGCGGTCCCCGCGAGCTACACCGGCAACTTCCTCGGGAACGTGCTGCAGGCAGCGCCGCCGGCGCGGCGGCGGAAGGCCCCGCGGTCCACCGGGGCCCGGCCGGGCCCGGCCACGAAGCCGGCTGCTGCCGCGCGGTCGCGGCGCGCCGGCTGAGGCCAGCAGGGACGAGGCCCGGTTGGGACCGCACGGGGGGACGATCCCAACCGGGGCTTCGGCCGACGACGGCGGCAGGGGGCACCGTGATCTCCACGGCGCGCCGCCATCGACCTCTGCCAGCGTTGCCAGCGCCGCCACGTCCTGACGAGAGTCGATTGAACCGCTCCGGGTAGTGCATCCGGCCCCGGACGGGTCAGGAAGGCGGCGGCTGGCGCGCGCATCAGGACGCCGATCCGTCGCGACACGTCCGGCGCGCAGTCGGCGATCACGAACAGCATGCCGGCGGCGCACCGGCGTACACAGGTGGCCAGGTCGTCATCCAGGCCGCCCTTCGCGACATATCCGGTGCAGCCCGCGGCCAGCATCGCCAGCACGGTGTCCGGTTCGTCGCGGGCGCTCAGGCACATCAGCCGCACCGACGGGTGCAGCCGGGACAGCTCCTCGGCCAGCGCCGGCCCGCCGCCGGGCATCTCCACATCCAGCAGGATGACGTCCGGGCGGTGCTCAGCGGCGGCGGCCAGCGCCTCGGCACCCGTCCGGACGGCGGCGACCACCTCGAGGTCGGGCGCCGCAGCCAGCACGTCGCGCGCGGCGTCGAGAAGGTCGTCGTTGTCGTCCGCAACCACGATGCGCAGTGCCACGCCTGGAGACCCCTTTCCCCCCGTCGTCGAGAGGATCCTCCCTGAGGCGGGGCCAGGACGGAACCTCCGCACAGGACCCCTTGGCGGTGGTGCGTCCGCACTAATCCCGGTTGTCTGCATGCGCCGGCGACCTCCGTGGCAGGCTGTACCGGGTCCGCAGCGCCCAGCCGGGACGGGGGTCCGCAATGTCCATGCCTGAGTCGGGCGGTCACAGGGCGAGCGGCACGGCAGACGCCGTCCGGCTGCTCATCGTGGACGACCACGACATGTTCGCCGACAGCCTGCGGACTGGCGCTGTCGCGCCGAGAGCGACCTCGACGGTGGTCGGGACCGCCGCCACGCTTGCCCAGGCGCGCACCCTGGTCGTGACCACCGAGCCGGACGTGGTGCTGCTCGACCACCGGCTGCCCGGACGGGCTCGGCGTCGACTCCATCGCCGAGCTGAAGACGCTGCGTCCCAGCGCCAAGATCGTGGTCCTCACGGCCGCGGCAGAGGACTCGATGCTGGTCGACCGCCACCGAGGCGGGCTGCGCCGGCTTCATCCTCAAGACCAGCCCGCTCGACGAGCTGGTGGCCGCGGTCCGCACCGCCGCCGCCGGCGAGATCATGGTCAGCTCCGACCTGCTCGCCCGGCTGCTGAACCGGCTGCACCACCAGTACGAGCGGCCGTCGCACGACCTCACCGCGCGGGAGCGGGAGATCCTCGAGCTGATCGCCGAGGGCATGACCAACGGGGCCATCGCCAAGCGCCTGTTCATCTCGGTGAACACCGTGCGCAACCACGTGCAGAGCCTGCTGGCCAAGCTGGGCGCCCACTCGAAGCTGGAGGCGCTCTCGATCGCCATCCGGGACGGCCTGATCGACCCGCCGGGGGCGGCGCCGGCATGACGGCGGGGCAGGTGCGGTCGGTCCGGGACCTCGTGCTCGACGCCGTCCTGCACGCCGCACCGCTGATGGTGTTCGCCTACGACCGCGACGGGACCTGCACCTTCTCCGAGGGCGCCGGGCTCAGCGCCGCCGGCGTGGCACCCGGAGAAGTGGTCGGCGCCAACCTGTGGGACCTCAACGCCGACACCCCTGACCTGGTCGAGCGGATGCGCCGACCGCTGCGTGGCGAGACCTTCCTGGAGACCGACCGGGTCGGCGACCGGACCTTCGACACCTGGTACCTGCCGCTCGGCGAGGACGCCGCAGGCGTGACCTCCGCCCTGGGCATCAGCATGGACGTCACCGACCGGACCCGGGCCCAGGAGGATCTCGAGCTCTACCGGGCCTTCGTCGACGCCGCGCCGCAGTTCATCGCGCTGGCCAGCGTGGACGGCTCGGTGCTGCACGTGAATCCCGGCGGACGGCGGATGGCGGGCATCCCCGGTGACGTCGACGTCACCGCGACCACGATCGCCGACTACCTGACCGCCGACGGGCTCGCGGCCAGCATCGAGGTCGAGCGGCCCGCCGTCGTACGGGACGGTCGATACGAGGGCGAGACCACCCTGCGGCACTGGCCGACGGGCGAGGGCATCCCGGTGCGGGTCGCGTCGTTCCTGGTCACCGACCCGGCGACCGGCGTCCCGATGGCGCTGGCCACCGTGCAGTCGGACCTGCGTGAGGTGGTCGCAGCCCGCGAGGCGATGCAGCGCCAGGTCGCCCACCAGCGGGGTCTGCTGGTGCACCTGCACGAGGCCCAGGAGGCCGAGCGGCAGCGGATCGCGGGGGAGATCCACGACGACACGGTGCAGGTGATGGCAGCGGTGAACCTCCGGCTGCAGTCGCTGCGCCGCTCGGTGGAGCCGCTGCTGCCCGCCGACCGGGTCGCCGACCTGGACGCCCTGGACCTGGCGGTGCGCGAGACCACCGGCCGGCTGCGGCGGATGCTGGTCGAGCTCGACCCGCCTCCGACCACCGGCGACGACGTGGCCGCGGCGCTGCGGTCGGTGGTGCGCGGCGCGCTGGACGGCGAGCAGCCCGACGAGCGAGGTGGTCGTGGCGATCACCAGCGAGCCGTCGCCGATCGTCGGCCGGGTGCTGATGCGGATCGCCCGCGAGGCGCTGGCGAACGTGGTGAAGCACGCCGGCGCGCACCAGGTCCGGGTCGAGCTGCGCGAGGAGCCGGGCGAGTACCTGCTCCGGGTCCTCGACGACGGCCGCGGCATCGCTGCCGCCGCCGCCGCCGACGCCGGCCCGCTGCACCGCGGCCTGCGCAGCATGGGCGAGCAGGCCGACTCGGTGGGCGGCAGCTTCACCGTCGCGGCTCGGCCCGAGGGAGGCACCGTCGTTGCGGCCCGGCTGCCGCACCTGCTGGGCCATCCCGAGCAGGCGCTGACCGGGCCGGGCCCGCGGCTGTTCCTCGAGCAGGTGATGGAGAGCATCACCGACGCGTACTGCGCCATCGACGCCGACTGGCGCTACGTCTACCTGAACCGGGCGGGCTACACGCTGCTGAACCGGGACCCGGCCGACTCGGTCGTCGGGAAGGTGATCTGGGACGAGATGGACATCACGCCCGAGTTCGAAGCGGCCTACCGCCGGGCCCGCGACGAGCAGGTGCCGGTCGAGGTGGTGGGCTACTACGCGCCGTGGGACCGCTGGATCCACAACCGGGTGCTGCCGACCGCGGGCGGACTGTCGATCTTCGCGCGGGACGTGACCGAGGAACGCCGCCAGGCCCGGCTGGTCGACGTCGGACGTGTCGTGGTGACCGCAGTGACCGGGCGGGTCGGGCTGGCGGACGCGCTGGGCGCCGCCCTCGAGGCCCTGGTCGTCGGCTGGCCGATCGCCGGGGCCCGGCTGGTCAGCGCCGACGGTGCCGTCCAGGCCGAGGCGGGTGACGTCGGCGCCGGGCCGGCCCGGCGGGTGCCGCTCGAGCTGTCCGGGAGGCCGGTCGGGCACGCCGAGCTGTTCGGCGGAGGAGTCCCCGGTGGACGACGACATGCTGCAGCTGATCGCCCTGCGGATGGCCACCGGGCGGTCCACGACGAGATCACCACTGAGTCCACTGACCGAGACGGAGCCCAGCGTGCCGAACCCGAGAGCAGCCCGACGCGTTCCGGCGAGCATGGACCAGACCCTTCCTGACCTCGGGCCCGGCGTCGCGGCGCCGGCTCCCGCCCGCGCTCCGTCCCGTCGGCACGTGCTCTCGCTCGTCGCGGTGACCGGAGCCGGCGGGGTGCTGATCACGGCCTGCGGCGGCGGTGACGACACGGCGACCACCGAACCCGGCGGGACGTCCTCCTCGGACGCCGGTGGCTCCTCGCCGTCGGCCTCCGGGAACGGGGAAGGCGGTGCCGGCGGCGCCCTGGTCGCCACCGCCGAGGTGCCGGTCGGCGGCGGGGTGATCCTCGAGAAGCAGAACGTCGTCGTCTGCCAGCCGGCCGAGGGCACCTTCACGGCCTTCACGGCGACCTGCACGCACCAGTCCTGCACGGTCGCCAGCGTGAAGAACGGCCGGATCAGCTGCGCCTGCCACGGCTCGGCGTACAGCGTGAAGGACGGCTCGGTGCTGAACGGGCCGGCGACCCGCGCGCTCGCCGAGGTCCCCGTCTCGGTCGAGGGCGGGCAGGTCGTCGAGAGCTGAGACCGGGGGCGGCCCGGTCGGCGCGACACGCCGAGCGGACGTAGGGTTGCCGGGTGGCAGATCCGGCGTCGTACCGCCCCTCGCCGGGCTCGATCCCGGACGCTCCGGGCGTCTACCGGTTCCGCGACGAGCGGGGCCGGGTCATCTACGTCGGCAAGGCCCGCAGCCTGCGGCCGCGGCTGTCGTCGTACTTCCAGGACATCGCGAACCTGCACCCGCGGACCCAGACCATGGTGACCTCCGCGGCCGCGGTGGAGTGGACGGTGGTCAGCACCGAGGTCGAGGCGCTGCAGCTGGAGTACAGCTGGATCAAGGAGTTCGACCCGCGGTTCAACGTCAAGTACCGCGACGACAAGAGCTACCCCAGCCTGGCCGTGACCCTGAACGAGGAGTTCCCGCGGCTGCAGGTGATGCGCGGCCCGAAGAAGAAGGGCGTGCGCTACTTCGGGCCGTACTCGCACGCCTGGGCGATCCGCGAGACCCTCGACCTGCTGCTGCGCGTGTTCCCGGCCCGGACCTGCTCGGCCGGGGTGTTCAAGCGGGCCGGCCAGGTCGGCCGGCCGTGCCTGCTCGGCTACATCGGCAAGTGCTCGGCTCCCTGCGTGGGGCGGGTCAGCGCCGCGGAGCACCGGGCGATCGTCGAGGACTTCTGCGACTTCATGGCCGGCCAGACCACGACGTACCTGCGCCGGCTCGAGAAGGACATGCAGGTCGCGGCGGCCAACCAGGAGTACGAGCGGGCGGCCAGGCTGCGCGACGACATCAAGGCCCTCGAGCGCGCCATGGAGAAGCAGTCGGTCGTCCTCGGCGACGGGACCGACGCCGACGTCATCGCCTTCGCCGAGGACCCGCTCGAGGCAGCGGTGCAGGTGTTCTACGTCCGCGGCGGTCGGGTGCGCGGCCAGCGCGGCTGGGTGGTCGACAAGGTCGAGGACCTCACCACCGGCGACCTCGTCGAGCACTTCGTCCAGCAGGTCTACGGCGGGTCGGCCAGCGAGCCGACGGAGCCGGGCTGGGGCGACAGCGTCCCGCGCGAGGTGCTGGTGCCGGCGATGCCGCCGGACGCCGAGGCGGTGCAGGACTGGCTGAGCACCCTGCGCGGCAGCAACGTCGACCTGCGGGTGCCGCAGCGCGGCGACAAGCGGGCCCTGATGGAGACCGTCGCCCGCAACGCCGGGCATGCCCTGACCCTGCACAAGACCCGACGCGGCAGCGACCTCACCAGCCGCAGCGTCGCGCTGCAGGAGCTGCAGGACGCGCTCGGCCTCGACGAGGCGCCGCTGCGCATCGAGTGCTACGACGTGTCCCACCTGCAGGAGAGCGACGTCGTCGCGTCGATGGTGGTCTTCGAGGACGGCCTGCCGCGCAAGAGCGAGTACCGCCGGTTCGTCATCAAGGGGCAGGCGGGACAGGGCGACGTCGCGTCGATCAACGAGGTCATCAGCCGGCGGTTCCGCCGGTACGTCGAGGAGCGGGCCGAGACCGGCGAGGTCGAGGGCGCGACCAACCTGGACGGCGGCGCCACCGGACCCGAGGTGCCCGCCGGCATCGACCCCGAGACCGGGCGGCCCCGGCGGTTCGCCTACCCGCCCAACCTCGTCGTCGTCGACGGCGGCGCCCCGCAGGTCGCGGCCGCCCAGCGGGCGCTGGACGAGCTCGGGGTCGACGACGTCGCGCTGTGCGGGCTCGCGAAGCGGCTCGAGGAGGTCTGGCTGCCCGGCGACCCGCACCCGGTGGTGCTGCCGCGCACCAGCGAGGGCCTCTACCTGCTCCAGCGGGTCCGCGACGAGGCGCACCGGTTCGCGATCACGCTGCACCGCAGCCGCCGCTCACGGTCGATGACGGCCAGCGCGCTGGACGGCATCGCCGGCCTCGGCGAGACCCGCCGGAAGGCGCTGCTCAAGCACTTCGGCTCGCTGAAGCGGCTGTCCGCCGCCTCGGTCGAGGAGATCGTGGAGGTGCCGGGCATCGGGCGGCGGACCGCCGAGACGGTGGTCGCCGCCCTCGCCGACCGGCGCCCCGGCGTAGCCGTCAACACCGCGACCGGTGAGATCCTCGACGACGACCCGCAGCAACCGGGGTCGCCGTCCGCGATCGAGGAGGCACCGTGAGCCGGTCCGAGCCCACCGAGCCGGCTGATCTCGACCCGGCCGACCCGGCCGAGGCCGCCGAGGGCGCCGCCGAGGGGGCGCACCTGCCCGACCTCGCCATCATCACCGGCATGTCCGGCGCCGGCCGGAGCACCGCGGCGAACGTGCTCGAGGACCTCGGCTGGTTCGTCGTCGACAACCTGCCGCCGGCACTGCTGCCGACCCTGGCCGAGCTCGGTGGCCGCTCGCGCGGCGACGTGGCGCGGATGGCCGCCGTCGTCGACGTACGCAGCCGGGCGTTCTTCGCCGACCTGACCGCCGCGCTGGCCCAGCTCGCCGACGACGGCAGCGACCCGCGGATCGTGTTCCTGGAGGCCTCCGACGACGCGCTGGTCCGGCGGCACGAGGCCGTCCGGCGCCCGCACCCGCTGCAGGGCGACGGCCGGCTCAGTCGACGGCATCGCCCGCGAGCGCGAGATGCTGCGCGACCTGCGGGCCGAGGCCGACATCGTGCTCGACACGACCGACCTCAACGTGCACGAGCTCGGGTCCAAGGTGATCGCGGCGTTCGGCCAGGTCGAGCCCGGGCTGCACGCGACGGTCATGTCGTTCGGCTACAAGTACGGCCTGCCGGTCGACGCCGACCTGGTCGTCGACTGCCGGTTCCTGCCCAACCCGCACTGGGTCCCGGAGCTGCGGCCGCTCAACGGCCGCGACGAGCCGGTCCGCGACTACGTGATGGCCCAGGCGGGTGCGGACGACTTCCTCGACACCTACGAGCGGCTGCTCGACATCATCGGGGCCGGCTACCAGCGCGAGGGCAAGCGCTACGCGACCGTCGCGGTCGGCTGCACCGGCGGCAAGCACCGCGTCGGTCGCGATGGCCGAGGAGCTGGCCCGCCGGCTGACGGCACACGGCGTGGACACCGCGGTCGTGCACCGCGACCTGGGGCGCGAATGAGCAGCCCGACCGTGGGCGCGTTGCCGGACGCGCCGGCCGTGGTGGCGCTCGGCGGCGGCCACGGGCTGGCCGCGCCCTGCAGGCGCTGCGCCGGGTCACCGACCGACCGACCGCGGTGGTCACGGTCGCCGACGACGGCGGCTCCAGCGGCCGGCTGCGACGCGAGCTCGGGGTGCTGCCGCCCGGCGACCTGCGGATGGCGCTGGCCGCCCTGTGCGGCGACGACGAGTGGGGCCAGACCTGGAGCGAGGTGGTGCAGCACCGGTTCCGCAGCGAGGGCGAGCTGCACGAGCACTCGGTCGGCAACCTGCTCATCGTCGCGCTGTGGGAGCTGCTCGGCGACTCGGTCGCGGGGCTGGACTGGGTGGCCCGGCTGCTCGGCGTCCAGGGCCGGGTGCTGCCGATGTCCGTCGTACCGCTGGACATCGAGGCCGAGGTCGAGATGCCCGGCGGCGTGCTGGAGCGGGTCCGCGGCCAGGTGGCCGTCGCGACGACCGCCGGCCAGGTGCGCAGCGTCTCGCTGCTGCCCGAGTCGCCGCCGGCCTGCCCGCAGGCCGTGCAGGCGGTGCTCGACGCCGACTGGGTGGTGCTCGGCCCGGGGTCGTGGTTCACCAGCGTGATGCCGCACCTGCTGGTGCCCGACCTGGCCGCCGCGCTGCGCGCGACCTCGGCCCGCCGGCTGCTGGTGCTCAACCTCACCGCCCAGGCAGGGGAGACCGACGGCTTCTCGCCGGCGAACTACCTCGAGGTGCTCGCCCGGCACGCCCCCGAGCTCACCCTGGACGCGGTCCTCGCCGACGCGTCGGGCATCACCGACCGCGACGGGCTGGCGGCTGCCGCGGCAGCTCTCGGCGCCGACGTCGTCCTCGCCCCGCTGGCCCGCGACGACCATCCCGACCAGCACGACCCCGACCGGCTGGCGGCTGCCTTCCGCCGGCTGTTCGCACCCGACCGACTCACGAGTGACAGGATCTGAGCCCATGGCCATGACCGCTGCTGTCAAGGACGAGCTCGCCCGCCTGACCATCACGCGGCCCTGCTGCCGCAAGGCGGAGGTGTCGTCGATGCTGCGGTTCGCGGGCGGTCTGCACATCGTCAGCGGCCGGATCGTGGTCGAGGCCGAGGTCGACACCGGCGCGACCGCGCGGCGGCTGCGCAAGGACATCGCCGAGGTCTACGGGCACACCTCCGACGTCGCCGTCGTCGCGCCGGGCGGCCTGCGCAAGGGCAGCCGGTACCTCGTGCGGGTCGCCAAGGACGGCGAGGCGCTGGCCCGGCAGACCGGCCTGCTCGACGGTCGGGGCCGACCGGTGCGCGGGCTGCCGCCGCAGGTCGTGTCCGGGGCGCTGTGCGACGCCGAGTCGGCCTGGCGGGGCGCGTTCCTCGCGCACGGCTCGCTGACCGAGCCGGGCCGCTCGTCGGCCCTGGAGATCACCTGCCCGGGCCCGGAGGCCGCGCTGGCCCTGGTCGGTGCCGCCCGCCGGCTGGGCATCGGCGCCAAGGCCCGCGAGGTCCGCGGTGTCGACCGGGTCGTCGTGCGCGACGGCGACGCGATCGGCGCGCTGCTGACCCGGCTCGGCGCGCACGACAGCGTGCTGGCCTGGGAGGAGCGGCGGATGCGCCGCGAGGTGCGGGCGACCGCCAACCGGCTGGCCAACTTCGACGACGCCAACATGCGCCGGTCGGCGCGCGCCGCGGTGGCTGCCGGCGCCCGGGTGCAGCGGGCCCTGGAGATCCTCGGCGAGGACATCCCGGACCACCTGCGGATCGCCGGCGAGCTGCGGCTGGCCCACAAGCAGGCCAGCCTCGAGGAGCTGGGCACCCTGGCCGACCCGCCGATGACCAAGGACGCGGTCGCCGGCCGGATCCGCCGGCTGCTGGCGCTGGCCGACAAGCGGGCCTCGGACCAGGGCATCCCGGGCACCGACGCCAACCTCACCCCCGACATGCTCGACGCCTGACCGCCGTACCCCCGCCCGCCCGCCGCGCCCGCCCCCGCCTCGCCCGCCCCGCCCCGCCGAAGTTGATCACGCTGGCGTGATCACCGGTTGCTGGGTGCCGTGAGTTCACCGCACCTAGCAACCGGTGACCGCACCCAGCGGGGGACAGGGCGGCGCCGGACCGCGGTGGACAGGTCGACGCCGGACCGTCGCAGGGCTCGGCCACCGGGCCGGCAGCGGTCCATCTCGCCTGGTGAGGCGGGCCGACGAGAGGTGTTGGCCCCCCGGATAGGGTTGCCGGGCAGGGTCAGCGCGAGTTCTGAAGGAGACTGTCGTGACGGTTCGGGTGGGCATCAACGGTTTCGGCCGCATCGGGCGCAACTTCTTCCGGGCAGCCCTCGCGCAGGGCGCCGACATCGAGGTCGTCGGGGCCAACGACCTCACCGACAACAAGACGCTGGCCCACCTGCTGAAGTACGACAGCATCCTCGGCCGGCTGCAGGAGGACGTGTCCTACGACGACGAGAACATCATCGTCGGCGGCCGCAAGATCCGCGCCCTCGAGGAGCGCGACCCCGGCTCGCTGCCGTGGAAGGAGCTCGGCGCCGACGTCGTCATCGAGTCGACCGGCTTCTTCACCGACGCCACCAAGGCCAGGGCCCACATCGACGCCGGCGCGCAGAAGGTCATCATCTCGGCGCCGGCCAAGAACGAGGACTTCACCGTCGTCCTCGGCGCGAACGACTCGGCGTACGACCCGGCGAAGCACCACATCATCAGCAACGCGTCGTGCACGACGAACTGCCTCGCGCCGATGGCCAAGGTCCTCAACGACTCGTTCACCATCGAGCGCGGCCTGATGACGACCATCCACGCCTACACCCAGGACCAGAACCTCCAGGACGGCCCGCACAGCGACCTCCGCCGGGCCCGGGCCGCGGCGCTGAACATCGTGCCGACCAGCACCGGTGCGGCCAAGGCGATCTCGCTGGTGCTGCCCGAGCTCGAGGGCAAGCTGGACGGCTTCGCGATGCGGGTGCCGATCCCCACCGGCTCGGTCACCGACCTCACCGTCACCGTCGGCCGGGACACCACGGTCGCCGAGGTCAACGCGGCGTTCAAGGCGGCGGCCGAGGGCGCCTTCAAGGGCTACCTGACCTACACCGAGGACGAGATCGTCTCCTCCGACATCGTCACCGACCCGTCGTCGTGCACCTTCGACGCCAAGCTCACCAAGGTGATCGGCAACCAGGTCAAGATCATCGGCTGGTACGACAACGAGTGGGGCTACTCCAACCGCCTCGTCGACCTGGTGAAGCTCGTCGGCCAGTCCCTCTGACCGTGAAGACTGTCGACGACCTCGGCGACCTGCGCGGCAAGACGGTGCTGGTCCGCTCGGACCTCAACGTCCCGCTGGACGGCGCCACCATCACCGACGACGGCCGGATCCGGGCCAGCGCGCCGACCATCGCCGACCTCGCCGACCGCGGCGCCCGGGTGGTCGTCTGCGCGCACCTCGGCCGGCCGAAGGGGAAGCCGGTCCAGGAGTTCAGCCTCGCCCCGGTCGCGCAGCGGCTCGCCGAGGTGCTCGGCCGTCCGGTCGAGTTCGCCACCGACACGGTCGGCGAGAGCGCCCAGGCCGCGGTCAAGGGGCTCGGCGACGGCGACGTCGTGCTGCTCGAGAACCTCCGCTACAACGCGGGGGAGGAGAGCAAGGACGACGCCGAGCGCGGCGAGTTCGCCGACCAGCTGGCGGCCCTCGCCGAGGTGTACGTCGGCGACGGCTTCGGCGCCGTGCACCGCAAGCACGCCAGCGTGTACGACGTGCCGAGGCGGCTGCCGCACGCCGCCGGTGCCCTGGTCGTCGCCGAGACCGAGGTGCTGCGCAAGCTCACCGGCGACCCCGAGCGGCCCTACGTCGTCGTCCTCGGCGGCTCGAAGGTGTCCGACAAGCTCGGTGTCATCGACAACCTGCTCGACACGGTCGACCGGCTGCTCATCGGCGGCGGCATGGTCTTCACCTTCCTCAAGGCCCAGGGGCACGAGGTCGGCAAGAGCCTGCTCGAGGACGACCAGCTCGACGCCGTGCGCGGCTACCTCGAGCAGGCCGAGGCCAAGGGCGTCGAGATCGTGCTCCCCGTCGACATCGTGGCCGCCAGCGAGTTCTCGGCGGACGCCGACCACGACGTCGTCGACGCGGACGCCATCCCGGCCGACCGGCTCGGCCTGGACATCGGCCCCGAGAGCGGCCGGCTGTTCGCCGCGAAGATCGCCGACGCGCGCACCGTCTTCTGGAACGGCCCGATGGGCGTGTTCGAGATGGCGCCGTACGCCGAGGGCACCCGCGCGGTCGCCCAGGCACTCACCGAGGTCACCAGCCGGCGGCCTCACCGTCGTCGGTGGCGGCGACTCGGCGGCCGCCGTGCGCAAGCTCGGCTTCGACGAGAAGGCGTTCGGCCACATCTCCACCGGCGGCGGCGCCAGCCTCGAGCTGCTCGAGGGCAAAGAGCTTCCCGGTTTGATGCGCTCGCTGACAGGCTGGAGGGCCGTGACCGATGGCACGCACCCCGCTGATGGCGGGCAACTGGAAGATGAACCTCAACCACCTCGAGGCCATCGCACTGGTGCAGAAGCTCGCGTTCTCGCTGACCGACGACGACTTCGACGCGGTCGAGGTCGCGGTGCTGCCGCCGTTCACCGACATCCGCTCGGTGCAGACGCTGATCGACGGCGACAAGTACCGCATCGTCTACGGCGCCCAGGACGTCTCGCCGCACCAGTCCGGCGCCCACACCGGCGACATCGCGGCGCCGATGCTGGCCAAGCTCGGCTGCACCTACGTCATCATCGGGCACTGCGAGCGGCGGGCCGACCACCACGAGGACGACGCGCTGGTCAACGCCAAGGTCAAGGCCGCCCTGGCCGCCGGCCTGATCCCGATCCTCTGCGTCGGCGAGCAGCTCGAGGTGCGCCAGGAGGGCCGCCACGTCGAGCACACGCTCGACCAGCTCAGCGCTGCACTCGAGGGTGTCGGGGCCGACCAGGCCAAGACGATCGTGATCGCCTACGAGCCGGTCTGGGCGATCGGCACCGGCGAGGTCGCCACCCCCGAGGACGCGCAGGAGGTCTGCGCCGCGATCCGCACCCAGCTCGCCGAGCTCTACTCCGGCGACCTGGCCGACGGCGTCCGGGTCCTCTACGGCGGCTCGGTCAAGGCGTCCAACGCGGCCGGGATCATGGACCAGGAGGACGTCGACGGCGCCCTGGTCGGCGGGGCCAGCATCGACGCCGGAGGAGTTCGTCGGCATCATCAAGTTCCGCTACGGCGGCCGAGCAGCCGGCCGGCTGACGTACGGCTGTCCCCGCGCACGACCCGACTGACCGCCGTACCTCCCAGGAGTTCCTACCGTGAGATCGCCTTCGATACTTCTGCTCGTCTCCGAGCCTGCTGATGATCCTGCTGGTGCTGCTGCACAAGGGGAAGGGTGGCGGCCTGTCCGACCTGTTCGGCGGCGGCGTGTCCTCCTCGCTCGGCGGTTCCTCGGTGGTCGAGCGCAACCTCGACCGGCTCACCATCGGCATCGGCATCCTCTGGATCGCGTCGATCATCGCGCTCGGCCTGCTGCTCAAGACCTGAGCGACGCGGCGCACGATCCGAGGACCTACACTGTCGCTGCCGGTGCGCGAGCCCCGGCGGGCAACACCTCGAGAAGCTGGGGAGCAGCCTGTGGCAAGTGGTAACGCGATCCGTGGCAGCCGCGTCGGCGCCGGACCGATGGGTGAGGCCGAGCGGGGCGAGTCCGCCCCGCGGGTGCGGATCTCCTACTGGTGCGCCAACGGCCACGAGACCAAGCCGAGCTTCGCCGAGGACACCAGGTGCAGACTCCCGAGACCTGGGACTGCCCGCGCTGCGGGTTGCCCGGCCGGGCAGGACAAGGACAACCCGCCGTCGCCGCCCCGCACCGAGCCGTACAAGACGCACCTCGCCTACGTGAAGGAACGCCGCACCGACAACGACGGCGCCGCGATCCTCGAAGAGGCGCTGGCCAAGCTTCGCGGCAACTGACGCCAGAGGCGCACCGCGCCAGCCGCGCGCGGGTGACACCGTCACGGCCGCAGGACGGGGACCGCCCGGAATGACCGACACCCGCCAGCCCGGACCGGTCCGTGCCCGGGTCCACGTCACCGGGCTCGTGCAGGGCGTGGGCTTCCGCCCGTTCGTCTGGCGCGAGGCGACCGCCCGCGGTCTGCACGGCTGGGTGGGCAACGACGCGTCAGGCGTCGTGCTCGAGGTCGAGGGCACAGCGGAGGCGGTGGCCGCCCTCGTCGACGCCCTGAGCCGGCCGCCGCAGCTGGCCCGGGTGGACGACGTGCGCCGGGTGGCTCTGCCGCCGGTCGGCGGCGACGGCTTCGAGGTCCGCAGCAGCTCGACGCAGGGGGCGCGGCGGGCCCTCGTGTCGCCCGACACCGCGACCTGTCCGGACTGCGCCCGCGAGCTGCACGACCCCGCCGACCGGCGCTTCCGCCACCCGTTCGTCAACTGCACCTCCTGCGGCCCCCGGTTCACCATCGTCACCTCGGTGCCCTACGACCGGTCCCGGACGACGATGGCGGAGTTCCCGCTCTGCCCGGCCTGCCAGCGGGAGTACGACGACCCGGCCGACCGCCGCTTCCATGCCGAGCCGGTGTGCTGTCCCGCGTGCGGCCCGACGCTGCGGCTGCACGACCGGCGACGGCGTCGCGGGCGACGGTGACCCGTTCCGGGCCGCGGCGCGCCGGCTGCGCGCGGGGGAGGTGCTCGCCGTCAAGGGCCTCGGCGGCTACCACCTCGCTGTCGACGCCGGGCAGGAGACCGCCGTGGCCACCCTGCGCGGGCGCAAGCACCGCGAGGACCGGCCGTTCGCCCTGATGGTCGCGGACCTGGACGCGGCCCGGCTGCTGTGCCTGGTCGGTCCGGAGGAGCGCGAGCTGCTCACCAGCCCGGCGCGTCCCATCGTGCTCCTGCAGCGGCTGCCGGAGGCCGCCGTGGCGCCGTCGGTCGCGCCGGGCTCACCGACGCTGGGCCTGATGCTGCCCTACACGCCGCTGCACACCTTGTTGCTGGAGGCCTTCGACGGCCCGCTCGTGCTCACCAGCGGCAACGCCTCCGACGAGCCGATCGCCTTCGACGACGACGACGCCACCCAACGGCTCGGCGCGATCGCCGACGCGTTCCTCGTGCACGACCGGCAGATCCGCACCCGGGTCGACGACTCGGTCAGCCGGGTCGTGCGGGGCCGCGTGATGCCGATCCGGCGCTCCCGGGGCTACGTCCCGGCACCCGTGGCGCTGCCCGATCCGACCCCGGTGCCGGTGCTGGCCTGCGGCGCAGCCCTGAAGAACACGTTCTGCCTGACCCGCGGCGGGCACGCGTTCGTCTCCCACCACGTCGGAGACCTGGACCACTACGCCACGCTGCTGTCCTACCGCGACGGGATCTCACACCTGGCGGACCTGCTCGACGTCGACCCGACGGTGGTCGCCCACGACCTGCACCCGGACTACCCGTCCACCCGGTACGCCGACGGGCTGGCCGACGTCGAGCTGGTGGGGGTCCAGCACCATCACGCCCACATCGCGTCCTGCCTCGCCGACAACGGGGTGTCCGGCCCGGTGATCGGCGTGGCCTTCGACGGTGTCGGCCTGGGCACCGACGGCACCGCGTGGGGAGGCGAGTTCCTCGTCGCCGACCTGGCCGGGTTCAGCCGGGCCGCACACCTGGAGCAGGTGCCCATGCCCGGGGGTGACGCGGCGGCCCGCCAGCCGTGGCGGATGGCGGCGGCGCACCTCGACGCCGCGTACGCCGGCGCCGTCCCGTCGGGGCTCGCGGTCAGGGCGCGGCAGGGCCAGCGGTGGGACGAGGTCCTCTCGGTGGCCCGAGCCGGCCTGAACTCGCCACCGACCAGCAGCGTGGGCAGGCTGTTCGACGCCGTCTCGGCGCTGCTCGGCGTCCGGGACGCGGTGACCTACGAGGGCCAGGCAGCCATCGAGCTCGAGCATGTCGCCGACCCGACCGAGGCAGGCAGCTACGCCGTGCCCGTCACGGCCGACCCGGTGGCGACGGTGGATGCCGGGCACCTCGTGCGTGCGGTGACCGAGGACCTGCTCCGGCGGACCCCGGTCCCGGTCGTCGCGGCCCGCTTCCACCACGCGCTCGCCGACGTCGTGCTCGACGTCTGCAGCCGGCTGCGCGACCAGCACGGGCTCTCGACGGTGGCGCTCTCCGGCGGGGTGTTCCAGAACGCGCTGCTGCTGACCGGCTGCCTGGACCGGCTGGAGGCCGCCGGGTTCACCGTCCTGACCCACCGGCAGGTCCCGCCGAACGACGGCGGGATCAGCCTCGGGCAGGCGGCCGTCGCCGGGGCCCGGCTGCGGGCCCGCTGACCCCCGGACACCTCAGGACAGCGCGGCCCGGGTCGCCTGCCACAGCACGTGGTACAGCGTCGTCTGCACCTCCTGCACCCGGTGCACCGACGAGGACGGGATGGCGAACAGGTGCTGCAGCGCGGCCAGGTCGGCCATCTTGCCGCCGCCGTAGCCGGCCAGCCCGACGGTGACCATGCCCTCCTTCGCGGCGACCTCGAGCGCCGCCAGCACGTTGGCCGACCCGCCGCTGGTCGACAGCGCGACCGCGATGTCGCCCGGGCGGCCGAACGCCTTGACCTGCCGGGAGAACACCACCTCGAAGCTGACGTCGTTGGACAGCGCGGTCAGCACGGCGACGTCGTTGGTCAGGCCCAGCGCCGGCAGTGGCTGCGCCGGCGGCGGCGGGTCGACGAAGGTGTGCACGACGTCCTGGGCGTCGGTGCTGCTGCCGCCGTTGCCGAAGGCGAGCAGCGTGGCGCCGGAGGCGAAGGCCTCGGCGAGCTGCGCCGCGCAGGCCGCGAGCGCCGGCCCCTGGGCCGCTCCCACCTCCCGGCGGAGCTCGACGATCTCGGCGACCTTCTGCCGGGCCGACTCCGCCGCTGCCTCGAGCACCGGCAGCGCCTGGCTGCCGCCGCCGTACAGGAACGGGTAGAGCGACTCGACCCCGTCGGGCACCTGCGGGGACGACTCCTCGGGGGAGTCGAAGAACACGTGCACCAGCTCCCACAGCAGGTGGTACGCCGTGACGTGGCCCTCCTTGACGATGTGCGGGTCCTCCGAGGGGACGACCAGGCAGTGGTCGGCCTCGCCGTCGGCGAGCATGTCGCCGCCGTCGCCGCCGACGAGGGCCATCGTGAGCATCCCGGCCTTGCGGGCCGCGGCCAGCCCGGCCCGGACGTTCGGGTCCCGTCCGTCCCCGGAGATCCCGAGGGCGATGTCGTCGGGCCGGCCCAGCACCTCGACCTGGTGGGCGTAGACGCCGTCGAGGCCACGGCGCGCAGCGACCCCCATCAGGGTGGCGGCGTCGCTGACCAGCGAGAGTGCGGGCAGGGCGCGCTTCCCGACGATGACCGGGTGCACGAACTCGACCGCGACGTGCTGCGCGTCGGTCGCCCCGGCGCCGTTGCCGAACACCAGCAGCCGGCCGCCCCGGGTGAAGCGCTCGGCCAGGTCACGGCAGGCCTCGGCGAGGGCTCGTCGCGTCCTCGGCCAGGTGCAGGACCGGCGCCTCCCGCCGGTCGAACGCCGCGGCGACCACGGCTTCCAGGGACGGGCTGGTGACGGTCACGGCAGCCTCCTCGGCGTCGGTGTCCTCGCTGTCTACGCTACGCGTTCGCGGGGTGTCAGCAGATGCGCGGCAGCGGGTCACCGACCAGCATGTCGATGAGCCGGTGGCCACCGAAGGAGGTGCGCCCGAGCACCCGCCCCGGGGGCTCGTCGCGGACCTCGCCGACGATGGCCGCGTCCCGGCCCGACGGCAGCGCCCGCATCGCCTCCAGGGCGGCATCGGCGTGCTCGGGTGCGACGAAGGCGACCAGCTTGCCCTCGTTGGCGACGTAGAGCGGGTCGATGCCGAGGATCTCGCCGGCCCCGACGACCGCCGGGCGGATCGGCACCCGCGACTCCTCGAGCACCACCCCCACCTCGGCGGCGAGGGCGATCTCGTTGAGGACGGTGGCGACGCCTCCCCGGGTCGCGTCGCGCATGCAGTGCAGCCCGTCGCCGCAGGCCGCGAGCAGGGCGGACGTCAGCGTCCACAACGGCTGGGTGTCGCTGCTGACGTCGGCCTCGATGTCCAGGTCCCCGCGGGCCAGCATGATCGCGATGCCGTGGTCACCGATGGTGCCCGACACCAGCACCTTGTCGCCGGGACGCACCAGCTGGGGCGACAGCGCGACCCCCTCGTCCACCAGCCCGACGCCGGTCGTGACGATGTACATCGAGTCGCACTTGCCGCGCTCGACGACCTTGGTGTCCCCGGTCACGACGGAGACGTCGGCTGCGCGGGCCGCCGCCGCCATCGCGGCGATCTCGGCTTCCAGCACCTCCGCCCCGAGACCCTCCTCGAGCACCAGGGCCGCGGACAGCGCCAGCGGCCGGGCCCCGGACACCGCAAGGTCGTTGACCGTGCCGTTGACCGCCAGCTCTCCGATCGAGCCGCCGGGGAAGCGGATCGGCCGCACGACGAACGCGTCGGTGGTCAGTGCCAGCCGGGAGCTGCCCACGGTGAACAGGCCGGCGTCGGAGAGCTGCTCGAGGGCCGGGTTGGCCAGCAGCGGCACGACGAGGCCCTCGACCAGTGCCCGGCTGGCCTTGCCGCCGGCGCCGTGGGCCATCGTCACGTGCTCGTCGCGGAACTTCTGCGGCCGCCGGCGCATCGCCTCGATGCGCTCGCCGACCTGGTCCTCGGTGACGCCGGGGTCGACCTGACCGCGGACACCGCTCACTGCAGCACCTCCAAGGTCAGCCGCTGCTTCGCGTACTGCCCGTAGTTGTAGTAGGCCGCGCAGGCGCCCTCGGAGGAGACCATGCAGGTGCCGATCGGCGTCTCCGGCGTGCATGCCGTGCCGAAGACCTTGCACTCCCAGGGCTTGAGCACGCCCTTGAGCACCTCGCCGCACTGACAGGCCTTGGGGTCGGCGACCCGGACGCCCGGAATCTCGTAGCGGAGCTCGGCGTCGTACGACGCGTACTTGGGTGCCAGCTGCAGCGCCGAGTGGGCGATCGAGCCCAGGCCGCGCCACTCGAAGAACGGCCTGAGCGAGAAGACGTCGGCGAGGACCTTGAGCGCCACCGGGTTGCCGTCGTACTGCACCACCCGGCCGTACTGGTTCTCGACCTCGGCCCGTCCCTCGGCGAACTGCTTCATGATCATGTGGACCGACTGGAGGAGGTCCAGCGGCTCGAAGCCGGCGCAGACCAGCGGCATCCCGAAGTCACGGGAGATCCACTCGTAGGGCCGGCAGCCGATGACCGTCGAGACGTGCCCCGGCCCGAGGAAGGCATCCAGCCGCAGGTCCGGGGAGTCCAGGATCGCCTTGATGGCGGGGATGATCGTGACGTGGTTGCAGAACACCGAGAAGTTCTTGATGCCCTCCTTCTCGGCCCGCAGGATCGTCAGGGCCGTGGACGGCGCCGTCGTCTCGAAGCCGATCGCGTAGAAGACCACGTCCCGTTCCGGGTTCTCCCGGGCTATCCGCAGCGCGTCCAGCGGCGAGTAGACCATCCGGATGTCGGCCCCGCGGGCGTTGGCGTCGAGGAAGGAGCCGCGGCTGCCGGGTACCCGCATCATGTCGCCGAAGCAGGTGAGGATCACCCCGTCCCGCTCGGCGATGGCGATGCCGTCGTCGACCCGCCCCATCGGGATGACGCACACCGGGCAGCCCGGTCCGTGCACCAGCTCGATGGCCTCGGGCAGGTGGTCCTGCACCCCGTACCGGTAGATCGTGTGGGTGTGCCCGCCGCACACCTCCATGATCTTGTAGTGCCGGCCGGGCTCGCAGAGTGAGGTGATCTCACGGCCCAGTACCGCTGCGAGCTCGGCGTCGCGGAACTCGTCGACGAACTTCATCGTCACTCTCCCGTCTCTGCTGCAGTCAGCCGTTCGATGGCGACACCGGCGTGCACGAGCACGCGGTCGCCCGGTGCAACCTCGCCGACCAGCTCGGTGGCGACGACCTCCTCGCGGCCGCTGTCATCGCGGCAGCGGGCGTCGCTGCCGTCGACGGAGGCCACGGTCAGGGCGACCGCGACGTCGCCGCAGGTGATGCACCCCGGCTCGGCGGAGCAGACGGCGCCGGTCGCGTCCGTGACGCCGGTGAGGTCGATGCGTACGCCGTTCACTCGATGCTCGACTCGGCCACGGCCTGCAGCTCGTCGGTGAACGCCTGTCCCATCATCTCCAGCATCGACAGCGCCTCCGCGGCCTCCTTCTCGTCGACCTTGGACATCGCGAA
This sequence comes from uncultured Actinomycetota bacterium, assembly GCA_963723975.1. Lineage (GTDB taxonomy): Bacteria > Actinomycetota > Actinomycetes > JACCUZ01 > JACCUZ01 > CAVRTI01. The sequence continues at coordinate 87,419 of CAVRTI010000010.1, read as the reverse complement.
CCCGACATGGATGAGCACGTAGTCGCCCACGTTGAGCTCGACGTCCTCCATCAGCCCGATGTTGATCTTCCGCTTGACGCCGACGACGTCGACGAGAGCCAGCTGGTCGTTGTTGCCAGGGAGGAACTCGACGACCTGACCCGGGATGGCGAGGCACACGGCTAGACCCCTTCGCTGTGAGCGTGGTCGTGGGTGTGGGCGGGAACGAGCTCGGCGGAGCGGTCCGGCGGGCCGCCGGCCTCGGCGTACTGCAGCCACTCGAGCACGACCTCGTCGCCGCCCTCGGCGGCGACGTCGAGCGAGCCGCAGGACGGGCAGGCGGGTGCCGGGTCGGTGCTCTCGAAGTCGGACCGGCAGTCCATGCAGTGACCGCGTACGGGCACGACGACGACCTCGGTGCGGGCGCCGTCGGCCGGCCCTCCCGCCGCGGCCATCTGGAAGGACTGCTCGAAGGCGTCGGCCACCACCCGGTGGACGGCGCCGATCCGGACGCCGATCCGGGTGACCGGACGCCCCGCGGCCCGCCGCTCGACGGCCTCGAGCACGCCCTCGCAGTAGCTCATCTCGTGCACGCGAAAGCCCTCCTACATCGAGCGCATGCGCAGGTAGCGGCGCACGTCGGAGATCGAACGCACGCCGATGAGGACGCCGACCAGCGCGACCGCGCCGACGACGCCGGTGGTGATGATGCCGATGGTCCTCATTCTTGTTCCTCTCCTTGGGTGCCGGACGTGGCGAGCGTACGCGCGAGTACCTCGTGCACGAGCGCGATTGCGGGGTCGACCGCGGCCTCGACCGCGGGGGTCAGGCCGATGCCCTCGCCCACGTCGGCGGGCTGGCAGCCGACGATGTAGGTGGGCGGCAGCGACCCGCCCAGCTGGCCGAGGCTGGCGAGCACCGCGACCGGTGCCATGCCGTGCGCGTCGAGCTCGCCGTCGCCGAGATCATCGGGCCCGACCTCGAGCACCGAGAGGTCCCCGGGCGCACCGTTGCCCGGCATCGCGTCGACGACGACCAGCGCGGCGTAGCCGTCGAGCAGGTCGTAGGCCAGGTGCATGCCACGGATGCCGTAGTCGACGACCCGGACGCCGGCGGGCAGCTGCTGCGAGGCCAGCCGTCGCGCGACCTCGCTGCCGAAGCCGTCGTCGGTGAGGAACAGGTTGCCGATGCCGGCCACCAGCACGGCATCGCTGGTCGGGAGCAGACTCATCTCGCGTCCTCCCGGGCCGGCAGCGGCTCGATCTCCTCCGGGCCGAAGTAGTAGAACCGGCCGGTGCTGCCGTAGAGGTCGCTCGCCGGGTCGTCCTCGAGCACCACCGCGACGTGGGTGCCGCCGTCGACGTCGAAGTAGACCCGCGCCACGACGCCGGTGAGACCGGCGAGGAAGAGGTCCTGCGCGTCGGCCCGCCGTGAGGGCCGGAGCAGCACCCGGCTGCCCTTGCTCACCCGGACGTCGCCGACCAGCACCGCGTCGCGTTCCGGCTCGGCGCGGGCGTCCTGGCCCTCGTCCCACCAGGGCACGTCGTCCTCGGGAGCCGCGTCGCCGTACGTCGGCACCTCGTCGGGCGGCCGGCGGGCACCGTGCAGCCGGACCATGGCGTCGTCGCTCATGGCGTCGCAGCGGGCCAGGATGGCGGCCGCCCGCGGGTCGGTGCCACGCGCCTCGGCCTTCTCCTGCTCGGTCATCGTCATGACTCGCAGGGTGAGGATCTCGTCGATCTCGGTGGCGTCGAACAGGTCACCCGCGCTCTCCGGCGCGATCGACGGGTAGTCGCCCAGCACGATCGGCGACACGAGGACGGCGTCGGTGCCGTCGTCGTCGGCCACCATCACCGGCCAGCACCGGTGCTGGGTGCACGCCGAGGTGTCGGCATCGGCCCAGTCGGGCCCGTCCAGCAGAGACACGAACCGGGTGCCCCGCGCGCTGACCAGCAGGTGGCTGCCGACGAAGGAGTACCGCGCGGCCACGTCGCGCGCGGTCCAGCCGGGCAGGTCGGCCGGCGCCCACCCGGTGCGGTTGTCGACCCGTACGCCGAGCACCGCCAGCCGCCGGTCGGTGCCCGCCCGCCGGGTCACCGTCACGGTCCCGCGCAGCGCCCAGCGGGTGCGGACCAGCCGGCCGACCGGCCGGCCGTCCTCGACCAGGTCCTCGACGTCCTCGCCGCCGGGCACGTCGACCTCGAGCTCGCGGCCCGGGCCGAGCTCGTCGAGCCGGAGCCCGAGCAGCGGGACCTCGCGGGACACCGCCTCGTGGAACGGGATCCACCGGGTGCCGCCGACCAGCAGCTCGTCGACCGTCTCCCAGCCGTCCGCGGTCCGGCGTTGCACCACCCGCGCCTGCACCTGCAGGAACCGCAGGTGCAGGTCGACGCTCGGCGCCGGGCTCGGACCCGACGACGACCTCGGCCGACATCGTGGGCTCCTCGCCGACACCCGCGGCGGCCGCACCCTCGGGGCCGAGGACGCCGAACTGCCAGCGCACCTGGTTCTTCGACGACGAGGCCCGGTAGGGGTAGAGCAGGTAGCCCTCGTAGAGCACTGCGTCGGCGACCTGCCGGGCCGCGGTGAAGGTCATGAGGCCGGCACCTCCGCCGGGAGCAGCTCGGCGACCGTCTGCTCCCACGACGTCAGACCGCGGGCCGAGCGGTACCGCGCCAGCGCCTCGATCGTCTCCCGGTCCAGCCGGACCCAGCCGCTGCCCGGGTAGTAGTAGTCCATCAGCTGGCGCCAGGTGCTCACCGGCAGCCGGCAGGAGGCCTCCAGCGACCAGGACAGCTGCTCGACCGCGAAGCCGGTCTCGCCGCGGGTGAACACGGTGCCGCTGAACAGCAGCAGCAGCGGAACGTCGCCGCCGCGCAGGGCATGGAGGTACTTCGTGCCGCTGACCTCGAAGTCGTAGGTGCACGCGACGGGCAGCTCGAGCTCCCGCGACCCGGTGAACCCCTGGACCATCGTGGACGCGTGGGTCCACAGGAACGGCTTGAGGGTGCTGGCGTAGCGGTCGGAGCTGCCGAACAGGTCGGCGAGCCCCTCCTGCTCGGCCGCGGTCGTACGGCCGGCGCTGCGGCTCGATCCGCAGCTGGGCGCGCAGCGCGATCGCGTGCACGGCGGCGCCGCTGCTCTCGGTGACGCGCAGCCGGAACAGCAGGTGCGGCGACGCGGCGTGCTGCTGCGGCGTCACGTCGAGGACCTCGAACGCCAGCGCGGTCACGACGTCACCGCCGGCCGGGCGCGGCCGCGGACCTGGTCGAAGAACTCGTCCAGCCGCCGGCGGACGTCCGCGCCGCCGTCGAAGCCACGCCAGAGCTTGCGCAGGTGCCCGACCAGCTCGTAGCAGACGTCGATCGGCACCAGGAACGCCTCGACCTGCTGGTCCACCGCGCGCACCAGCAGGGCCTCGACGTCGACCTTGAGGGTGGCCAGGCCGGGGGCGGCCGCGACGACCCGGTCCCAGGCCTCCAGCGGCAGCTCGGACTCGGTGGCACCCGCCGGGCCCGGGTAGAAGGCCACCACCCGGTCGAGGGTGGAGTTGCGGAAGAGGAACGCCGTGCCGACGGGCAGCTCGAGCTCCTCCCACACCGGGGCGGCCAGCGCGGGGAAGCTGAGGTAGCGGTCGGGCACCGCGCGGAACGCCAGCTCGGCGTCGTCGTGGGTGAACAGCAGGTAGCACCCGCGGCAGGTGCACAGCAGCGACCGGGTGCCGACGTTGACCACGTGCTGGTGGGCGTCGGCCACCGGCGCGGCGCACATCTCGCAGCGCTCGTACGGCGACGGCTCCGGCCGGGCCGAGCGGATCCTGGCCAGGACCGACAGCGCCCCCGCGGGTGTCGTCGTCGGCCCTGGCGTGCTCATACCGACACCGGTGCCCGGACGGCGACCTCGACGACGCCGTCGCGCTCCAGCAGGGGCACCGGCTCGAGGTGCCGGGCCGGCTCGGTCAGGTCGACGCCCGGCCCGGCGTACGTCGAAGTGCGCGCCGCACCCGCGGCAGGTGAGCACCGCGCTGCCGGGCGTGCTCGGTGCCCGCTGCAGCCCGGCACCCTCGAAGGTGGCCCCGCAGGCCGCGCAGGCGTCGCGGTAGGCGTAGACGCCGGAGAGCAGCCGGCACAGCAGCACGTCCAGCCCCTCGACCCGGGTCCGGTGCAGCGCCCCGACCGGCAGCTCGTCGACCCGGGCCGCGGCAGCCCACAGCACGCCGCCCTTCGGCTCGGTCGTGCGCAGCCGGGCGGTCAGCGAGTCGACCGGGATCAGCCCGCCGACCTGCTGCTCCTTCGCCTTCTCCTCGACGTCGATGCGCACGATCTCGGGCGCAGCCGCGCGGATCGCGTCCTCCACCGCCAGCTCGAGGGTCACCGCCGACGACGCGCACCCGTCGCAGCTGCCGAGCAGCTGCAGCTCGACGACGCCCTCGTCGGTCACGCCCAGCAGCTGCACGTCGCCGCCGTGCGAGCCGAGGTAGGGACGCACGCCCTCCAGCGCGCGCTCCACCCGGTCCTCGACGCCGTAGGGGTGCAGGCCGTGGACGAGCAGCAGGCTCGACACCAGCTCGTCGGCGGCCAGTGCCGACAGCAGGTCGTCGTCCAGCGCGCCGGCCTCGTGCGCCAGGTCGAGCACCCGTTCCAGCCCGGCGCCGTACAGCTCGACGACGAGCCGGACCAGCTCCTCGGCGCGCTCGTGCGCGATCGGGCCGGCGGCGGCGCTGGCCTCCAGCAGTGCCTCGATGCGCTCGCCGACGGTCGACGGATCAGGGAGCGCGCTCACTCCTCACCCGAGACGGCGGCGGTCGGGGAGTGCACCTTCTTCAGCGTCTTGCCCTCACCCAGGTACATGTGGACACCGCACGGCAGGCAGGGGTCGAAGCTGCGGACGGTCCGCATGATGTCGATGCCCTTGAAGTTCTCCCGGTCGTTCTCCTCGAACAGCGGCTGGTCCTGGACCGCGTCCTCGTAGGGGCCCGGCGTGCCGTAGACGTCACGTGGGTTGGCGTTCCACGGCGTCGGCGGGTACGGGTGGTAGTTCGCGATCTTGCCGTCGCGGATCACCATGTGGTGCGACAGGACGCCGCGGACCGCCTCGGTGAACCCGCAGCCGATGGCCTCGTCGGGCACGTCGAAGGACTCCCAGGTCTTGGTCCGGCCGGCGCGGATCTCGACCAGCGCCTTCTCGGCGAAGTGCAGCGCCGCGGCCGCGGCATAGGCCTGGAAGTAGGTCCGGGCCCGGTTGCGCTCGATCGTGTTGCTCCACTGCGGGACCTTCCACTCGAAGGACACCGGGCCCTTGAGCGCGGTCTTCGGGAGGTTGATCTGCACACTGGTGCCGGTGGACTTCACGTAGCCGATGTCGACCAGGCCGGCCAGCGCCGTCGACCACAGCCGGGCCAGCGGGCCGCCGCCGGTGTCGAGGGCAAGGTGGTCCTTGCCGTCGTACCACCGCGGTGACATCACCCAGCTGTACTTGTCGTCCAGGTCGCGCTTCTGCGGCTTGGGGTTGGTGTGCTGGTTCCACGGGTGCCGGCGGTCGACCGGGTTGCCCAGCGGGTCCTTGGTGACGAACATCTCCTGGTCGGTCCAGTCGTCGTAGTACGAGCTGCCGAGCAGGATCCGGATGCCGAGGTTGATGTCGACCAGGCTGTGCGTGACGAGCTTGCCGTCGACGACGACGCCCGGCGTCACGAACATCTTGTTGCCCCAGTTCTCCATGTCCCGGTAGGCGAAGTTGCAGTGGTCGGGGTCCTGGAAGGAGCCCCAGCAGCCGAGCAGGGTCCGGCGCAGTCCGACCTTCTCGTAGCCGGGCAGGGCCTCGTAGAAGAAGTCGAAGAGGTCGTCGTGCATCGGGACGACCTTCTTCATGAACTCGACGTAACGCATCAGCCGGGTGATGTAGTCGGTCATCAGCTGGATCGTCGCCACCGTGCCCACGCCGCCCGGATACAGCGTCGAGGGGTGGACGTGGCGACCCTCCATCAGGCAGAACATCTCCCGGGTCCACCGGCTGACCTGCAGCGCCTCGCGGTAGAACTCGCCGGTGAACGGGTTCAGGGCCCGCATGATGTCCGCGATCGTCTTGTAGCCGTGCGCGTCCTCGTGCGGCGACCGGGTGTTCTCGGCCTTGGCCAGGACGCCGGGGTTGGTCTCCTTGACCATCCGCTCGCAGTAGTCGACCCCGACCAGGTTCTCCTGGAAGATGTTGTGGTCGAACATGTACTCCGCGGCCTCGCCGAGGTTGACGATCCACTCGGCCAGCGGCGGCGGCTTCACGCCGTACGCCATGTTCTGGGCGTAGCACGAGCAGGTCGCGTGGTTGTCGCCGCAGATGCCGCAGATCCGGCTGGTGATGAAGTGCGCGTCGCGCGGGTCCTTGCCCTTCATGAACAGGCTGTAGCCGCGGAAGATCGACGACGTGCTGTGGCACTCGGCGACCGTCATGTTCGCGAAGTCGATCTTCGTGTAGATCCCGAGGCTTCCGACGATGCGGGTGATCGGGTCCCAGGCCATCTCGACGAGTCCGCGGTCCTTCGAGCTCGTCCGGCCGGTCGTCGGCATCGTCGTAGTCATCGTCGTCCGTTCCGGAGGTAGGAGGAGTCTCGGCCGGTCACCACGTGCGCTTCGCCCCGCTGAGCAGCTCACGTCCGGGCTTGCGCCACTTGGGTTCCTTGTTGAGCGTGCTGGTGGTCTTCGCTCTCAGCGTCCGGATGGTGCGGCCGTACGCGCCGATCGAGGTGGTCGAGAGCTTGCCGCCCGGCGGCTCGTCCATGAACGGCATGAACTTGTCCGGGAAGCCGGGCATCGTGCAGCCGATGCAGATGCCGCCGACGTTCGGGCAGCCGCCGACGCCGTTGATCCAGCCGCGCTTGGGCACGTTGCACTTCACGACCGGGCCCCAGCAGCCGAGCTTGACGATGCACTTGGGCGAGCCGTACTCGGTGGCGAAGTCGCCCTGCTCGTAGTAGCCGGCCCGGTCGCAGCCCTCGTGCACCGTCATGCCGAACAGCCAGGTGGGCCGCAGCTGCTCGTCCAGCGGGATCATCGGGGCCTGGCCGGTCGCCTGGTAGAGCAGGTAGGTGATCGTCTCGGAGAGGTTGTCGCCCTGCACCGGGCAGCCGGGCACGCAGACGATCGGCAGCCCGGCCTTGCTCTTCCAGTCCCAGCCGAGGTAGTCGGGCACGCCCATCGCGCCGGTCGGGTTGCCGGCCATCGCGTGGATGCCGCCGTAGGTCGCGCAGGTGCCGACGGCCAGCACGGCCAGCGCCTTGGGCGTGAGCCGGTCGAGCCACTCGCTGGTCGTCACCGGCTGGCCGGTCATCGGGTCGTTGCCGAAGCCGCACCAGTAGCCGTCCCCGGAGAGCGCCTCGTTGGGGATCGACCCCTCGACCACCAGGACGAACGGGTCCAGCTCGCCGCGGTCGGCCTTCCAGAACCACTCGAGGAAGTCGTCGGCACCTCCCGCCGGACCGCACTCGAAGTCGATCAGCGGCCAGTGCACCGCCACTTTCGGCAGCCCCGGCAGGGCACCGAGAGCGATCTCCTCGATGCTCGGCTGGGTGGCGCCGGTCAGTGCGACGGAGTCCCCGTCACAGCTGAGCCCGGCGTTGATCCACAGCACGTGGACTGTCGCTTCTTCGGCCGCTACGGCCTCGGCAGATGGCATCTGCGCCTCCGGCTGGGACCTGCGGTTGGAGGCCCCCCCACGCCGTAGACGGCCGACCCCGTGCCGGTCTGTGCGACGTAGGACTTGTCCTATGCCCGGGCATGATCCTTTGTCAAGACTCGGTTTCCGGCGGCTCCGCGGCGGGGTGCTCCGGCGACGCGGGGTCACCGCGCACCTACCCTGTCGACCATGTCCGGACCACTGGACGGCGTGCTCGTCGTCGACCTGTCCCGCGCCCTTGCCGGGCCGCACGCCGCGATGATGCTCGGCGACCTCGGCGCCCGGGTGATCAAGGTGGAGAACCCCGACGGCGGCGACGACAGCCGCGGCTGGGGGCCGCCGTTCGTGGGCGAGGGCGGGGTGGTCTCGGAGCACGGCGAGTCGACGTACTTCTTCTCCTGCAACCGCAACAAGGAGTCGGTCACCGCAGACCTCAAGTCCGCCGACGGCAAGGCGCTGCTCACCCGGCTGGTGAAGCAGGCCGACGTCCTGGTCGAGAACTTCCGGACCGGCGTCCTGGACCGGCTCGGCTTCCCGGTGCAGCGGCTGCACGAGCTCAACCCCCGGCTCGTCGTCCTGTCGATCTCCGGGTTCGGTCACGACGGCCCCGAGGGCGGCCGGGCCGGCTACGACCAGATCGCCCAGGGCGAGGCGGGCCTGATGTCGCTGACCGGCACCGGCCCGGACGACCCGATGCGGGTCGGCGTACCGATCGGCGACCTGCTGGCCGGGATGTACGGCGCGTACGGCGTGGCCGCGGCGCTGCACGAGCGCGACCGCACCGGGGTCGGCAAGGTGGTGCGCACCTCGCTGCTGGCCGCGATCGTCGGCGTGCACGCCTTCCAGGGCACCCGCTACACGGTGGCCGGGGAGGTGCCGTACGGGCAGGGCAACCACCACCCGTCGATCTGCCCCTACGGGCTGTTCCACAGCTCCGACGGGCTGCTCCAGATCGCCGTCGGGTCCGAGAGCCTGTGGCAGCGGCTGGCCGCGGAGTTCGGGCTGCCCGCCGACGAGCCGGGGTTCGCGTCCAACGCGGCCCGGGTGCGCAACCGCGACACGGTGATCGCCGCGGTCGACGCGGCCTTCGCCGATCACCCGCTGGCGGACCTGCTGCCCAGGCTGGCCGGCATCGGCATCCCGGCCGGTGAGGTCCGCACCCTGGACCGGGTCTACGACTGGGACCAGACCCGGTCGCAGGGGCTGCTCGTCGACGTCGAGCACGCGCTGGCCGGCCGGGTGACGCTGCCCGGGCCCCCGCTGCGCTTCGACGGCGACGCGACGATGACCCACGGTGCGCCGCCGCTGCTCGGCCAGCACGACGCGTCGGTGCGCGCCTGGCTGGACGAGGTCGACCCGGCGTGAGCAGTCCCGGCGCGCTGGAGCTGATCGAGGCGGTGCTCGACACCGGCAGCTGGGTCCGCTGGGACACGCCGCTCGGTCCGCAGGAGGGCATCGAACCGGCGTACGCCGAACAGCTGGCCGCCGCGCGCGAGCGGACCGGCCTGGACGAGGCCGTGGTCACCGGCGAGGGCTGCATCCGCGGTCGGCGGGTCGCGGTGGTCGCCTGCGAGTTCGGCTTCCTGGCCGGGTCGATCGGGGTCCGGGCCGCCGACCGGCTGGTCGACGCCGTCGAGCGGGCCACCGACGAGCGGCTGCCGCTGCTCGCCTCGCCGACCTCCGGCGGCACCCGGATGCAGGAGGGCACCATGGCCTTCCTGCAGATGGTGAAGATCACCGCGGCGATCGGCCGGCACAAGGCCGCGGGCAACCCGTACCTCGTCTACCTGCGCAACCCGACGACCGGCGGCGTGCTGGCGTCGTGGGGATCGCTGGGGCACGTCACCGTCGCCGAGCCCGGCGCACTGATCGGCTTCCTCGGCCCCCGGGTCTACCAGGCGCTGTACGGCGGGGAGTTCCCCGAGGGCGTGCAGACCGCCGAGAACCTGCTGGCCCACGGCATCGTCGACGCCGTGCTGCCGCCGGAGCAGATCCCGGAGATCCTCGACCGCGCGCTCAACGTGCTGGCGGCGCCCCGCGAGGGAGCCCCGGCGGTCCCGGAGCTGCCGCCCGACGACGTCGACGACGTGCCGGCCTGGGAGTCGATCCGCCGGTCCCGCCGGCCGGACCGGCCCGGCGTACGCCAGCTGCTCCGGCACACCGCGCGGGACGTCGTCCCGATGCGCGGCACCGGCGCGGGGGAGATCGACGCGGGACTGATCCTGGCGCTGGCGCGGTTCGGCGGCGCGCCGTGCATCGTGCTCGGTCAGGACCGGGAGCGGCAGTCGGCCGGCCAGCCGCTGGGACCGGCCGGGCTGCGCGAGGCCCGGCGCGGCATGAAGCTCGCCGACGAGCTCAAGCTGCCGCTGGTCACGGTGATCGACACCTCGGGTGCGGCGCTGTCCCGCGAGGCGGAGGAGGGCGGGCTGGCCGGCGAGATCGCCCGGTCGCTGCAGGACCTGGTGCTGCTCGACGCACCGACGGTCTGCCTGCTGCTCGGCGAGGGCGCCGGCGGGGGAGCGCTGGCCCTGCTGCCGGCCGACCGGGTGGTGTGCGCCCAGCACGCGTGGCTCTCGCCGCTGCCGCCGGAGGGCGCCTCGGCGATCATCCACCGCACCACCGAGCGAGCGCCGGAGATGGCCGAGGCGCAGGGCGTGCGGTCGCTGGACCTGCTGCGGGCCGGCATCGTCGACCGGGTGGTCGCCGAGCACCCGGACGCCGCCGACGAGCCGGCCGCCTACCTCGAGCGGCTGGCCCGGGTCCTCGAGCTCGAGCTGACCGGCCTGCTCCGCCGCGACCCCCGCACCCGGCTCGCCGCCCGCCTGGCCCGCTACCGCCACCTCGGCACCGCCCCCCTGACCCCGGCCCGCGCCCCGCGTTGATCACTCCCGCGCGCCCCCGCGTTGATCACGCTGGCGTGATCAACGGTTGCTGGGTGCGGTGAGCAGGCCGCACCCAGCAACCATCCGCCGCACCCAGCAGGCCGGGGCCTCGCCGTTGCAGCCGACCCGCTCACCTGTCGCCGGCGCCGCGCCGGCACTTTCCACAGCGCCCGCCGCTCGCGAGTGCTCCACAGGTCAGGGCTGCCCGCCGTGGCACCGCTGCCGCGTCGTCAAGCCTGGGTGGTGTGGATGGCGAACTGCGGACGTCTCGCCGCGGCCCAAGGCGGCTTCGTCTACCGATGGCAGGCTCTGAACCTGAACTGGTCGGAGCAGCAGATCGCGGCCGCGGTCCGACACAAGGACTGGGTGCGTCTCCGTCGAGGTGCCTACGCCACGAAGGAGACGGTGCAGAAGCTGACGCCGGCCGAGCGGCATGTTCTTGTCCTCCGAGCTGCCGTGGGCAACCTGTCGGGCCGCGTGGTGGCGACCGGCCACTCCGCCCTCGCCGCCTACGGCGTGCCGTTGTGGGGGGTCGCTTTCGGCGACCTCCACGTGCACCGCGAAGCGACCAGGTCGTCACGTCGCGAGGCAGGGATCAGCCATCGTCGCGGCGCCATCGACGAGGAGGAGATCCGGCTGGTCCGGGGCTTGCTCGTCGCATCGCCGGAACGAGCGGTCGTCGACGCCTGCCGCGAGGTCGGGTTCGAGGCGGGTGTGGTTCTCGCCGATGGCGCTCGCCGCCTGCTGGACTTCGATCTGTCGGCGGCCCGGGCCATCGTCGAGCGGCAGCGCGACTGGCCGTACTCGTCGCGGGCGTCGAGGGCACTGAGCTTCTCCGACCCACGGGCTGCAACGGTCGGGGAGTCGCGTGCTCGCGTGCTGCTGGCGCGGCTTGGCGTCCCCGAGCCCGACCTCCAGCGAACGATCCTCGATGCTCGAACGCAGACTGTGCTGGGGATCACCGACTTCTACGTCGACGAGTACGCGACGGCGATCGAGTTCGACGGCAAGCTGAAGTACGGCCGGGCGCTCTATGAGCGGTCGGGAAGAATCGAGGACGTCGACCTGGGCGACATCGTCTGGCGGGAGAAGCGCCGCGAGGATGCCATCCGCGATGAGGGTCACGAGGTGGTCCGGCTGGTCTGGTCCGAGCTCGACGGCCAGGACCGGGTGGTCGCGGCCCGCCTCGAGCGTGCCTTCGCCAGGGCTCGCCGGATGCTCGCGGCCCGCTGATCGTCCTCGTCTCTGGGTACGGCGAGTTGTCGCTGGGTGCGGCATGCTCACCGCACCCAGCGACCGTTGATCACGCCGGCGTGATCAACGCCGCCGATCTCGGGGGTGGGGGCGGCGAGGTCGGGGCGGGTGCGTGGGTCCCACTAGGGTCGCCGCATGCGGGTGCTCATCGCTCTCGGCGGCAACGCCATGACCGGTCCCGGGGGCAGCGCGGCCCCGGAGGACCAGGACCGGGCCGTCGGCGTCGCGATGCAGCGGGTCGCCGACCTCGTCGCGGCCGGCACCGACGTCGTCCTCACCCACGGCAACGGCCCGCAGGTCGGCAACCTGCTGGTGAAGAACGAGCTCGCCGCCCACGTCGTGCCGCCGGTTCCGCTGGACTGGTGCGGTGCGCAGACCCAGGGCACCATCGGCTTCCTGATCCTCGACTCGCTGGACAAGGCGCTGTCCGACCGGGGTGTCGACCGGCGTACGGCGGCCGTGGTGACCCGCACCCTGGTCGACGGCGACGACCCGGGTTTCCGGGCGCCGACCAAGCCGGTCGGCCGTTATCTGCCCGAGGACCAGGCCCGCACGCTGATCGAGCACGGCCAGACCTGGGAGGACCGCGGGGACAAGGGCTGGCGCCGCGTGGTCGCCTCGCCCGAGCCGCTCGAGGTCATCGACGCCGGCACCATCGCGACCCTGGCCGACGCGGGGTACGTCGTCGTCGGCGCGGGCGGCGGCGGCATCCCGGTGGTGAGCGACCCCGACGGCACGCTGCGCGGCGTCGAGGCCGTGATCGACAAGGACCTGGCCGCCGCGATGCTGGCCCGCGCCGTGCATGCCGAGGTGCTGGTGATCGCCACCGACGTCGAGCACGTCGTGCTCGGCTACGGCACCGACGACGAGCGGCCGCTCCGGCACACCACCGCCAAGGGCATGCGCCAGATTGCGCACGAGCAGAAGTTCGCCAGCGGCAGCATGGGCCCGAAGGTCGAGGCCGCCGTCAGGTTCGTGGAGTCCGGTGGGCGACGCGCCGTCATCACGTCGTTGGAGATGATCGAGGAGGCGGTGCACGGGCGAGCCGGCACCGTCGTCGAGGAGGAGCCGGCATGACCAGCACACCCGAGCCCATCGAGGTCCACAAGGTCGCGCTGGAGAGCGTCTCGGACGCCTCCGGGCTGGCCGATCTGATCGACAAGGGCCTGATCGAGGCCGACCGGGTGATCGCCGTCATCGGCAAGACCGAGGGCAACGGCGGCGTCAACGACTACACCCGGATCATCGCCGACCGCGCCTTCCGCGAGGTGCTCGAGGCGCGCGGCAGCCGGCCGATGGCCGACATCAAGCAGATCCCGATCGTGTGGTCCGGCGGCACCGACGGGGTGATCTCGCCGCACGCCACCATCTTCGCCACGACCTCCCCGGACAAGGTCCCGGCCACCGACGAGCCCCGCCTGTCGGTCGGCTACGCGATGAGCGAGCAGATCTTCCCCGAGGACATCGGCCGGCTGCCGATGGTCGAGAAGGTCGCGGCCGGGGTGAAGATCGCGATGGAGCGGGCCGGCATCACCGACCCAGCCGACGTGCACTACGTGCAGACCAAGACCCCGCTGCTCACCCTCGAGACCATCACCGACGCCAAGCGGCGCGGCAAGGAGGTCTGGACCGAGGACACCCTCAAGTCGATGGACGTCTCGAACTCGACGACGGCGCTGGGCATCGCGGTCGCGCTCGGCGAGATCGACATGCCGACGGCCGAGCAGATCCACAAGGACCTCTCGCTGTTCTCCTCGGTCGCCTCCTGCTCCTCGGGCGTCGAGCTGGACCAGGCGCAGATCGTGGTGCTGGGCAACGTCCGCGGCGTCGGTGGCCGGTTCCGGATCGGGCACAGCGTGATGAAGGACGCCCTGGACGCCGACGGGGTCTGGGAGTCGATCCGCAGCGCCGGCCTCGACGACCTGCCCGAGCGCCCGAGGTCCAGCGACCTGCGCGGCCGGGTGGTCAACGTCTTCTGCAAGTGCGAGGCCGACCCCACCGGTCGCGTGCGCGACCGGCGCAACATCATGCTCGACGACTCCGACGTGCACTGGCACCGCCAGATCAAGTCCTGTGTCGGCGGCGTGGTCGCCTCGGTCACCGGCGACCCGGCGGTCTTTGTGTCCGTTGCCGCCGTGCACCAAGGCCCGTCCGGCGGCGGACCGGTGATCGCCATCGTCGAACCGGAGGCCGCGCTCTAGCGGAACTCACGCAGTCGTGCACATGTCGGCGCCGGGCCTGAGATCTCGGTCGTGCCCGCCAACGAGGCGAGCTGGGAGCACCTGCAGTCGGTCTTCGGGAAGCGCGGCCCGGGGTCCCGGTGCTTCTGCCAGCGGCACAAGCTGCTGCCGCGGGAGTCCTTTGCCGCGTTCCCTGCCGAGGAACGTGCCCACCGGTTGCGCCAGCAGACCGACTGCGGCCACCCGGGGTCCACCACGACGAGCGGTCTGGTCGCCTACCTCGACGTTGAGCCCGTCGGCTGGTGCGCGGTCGAGCCGCGGACCGCCTACCCGAGCCTGATGCGCAACGGCAGGGTCCCGTGGGCAGGCCGGAGCGAGGACAAGACCGACGACAGCGTCTGGGCCGTGACCTGCCTCTTCACCCGCGCCGGGTACCGGAAGCGCGGCGTCAGCCGAGCCCTCGCAAGGGCCGCCGTGGACTTCGCCCGGGAACGCGGCGCCCGCGCCATCGAGGGCTATCCGATGACCACCAAGAACGCGATCGAGGAGGAGCTGCACGTCGGCACCGAACGCGTGTTCGCGGACGCCGGGTTCGCCGAGGTCAGCCGCCCGACGCCGAGGCGGGTCGTGATGCGCATCGACTTCTGACGGGGCGCCGAGCCCTCTAGCCGGCTTGCCCGTGCAGCAGCCGGACCACCTGCTCGTCGGTGGTCTGCCGGAAGTCGGCGTACCACCGGCTCACGGCGCCGAGCCGCGGCGTCACCACGAGGGCCACCACCGCGTCCGCCTCGGCCTCCAGCGCGGGCATCGTCTGGGCCGCGACCACCGGGGCGGCGAGCACCAGCCGAGCCGCACCGGCGTCGCGCAGCGAGCGCAGCGCCGCCCGGGCGCTCACCCCGGTGGCCACGCCGTCGTCGACCACCACCACGGTGCAGCCCGTGACCGGCACCCCACGGCGGCCGGAGCGGTACGCCGACACGCGGCGGCGGCACTCGGCCCGCTCGGCGGCGACCTGTTCGGCGAGGTCGGCCGGCGCCAACCCCGCGGCGGCCAGGCCGCCCAGGTCCCAGCACGACCGGCCCGTCCTCGGCCAGCGCTCCCAGGCCGAGCTCGGGCTGCCACGGGTGGCCGACCTTCCGGACGACGAGGACGTCGAGCGGGGCGCCCAGCTGCACCGCCACCGGTGCAGCGACCTCGACCCCGCCGCGGGCCAGCCCGACCACCAGTGGATCGACGATCCCGCCGGCGGCCAGCTGCCGACCCAGCGCGCCACCCGCGTCGCTCCGGTCGGCGAACCGCGTCTCCCGCACGAGGTCCAGCATGCCGCTCGCAAGTCCGCTGGCTAGTCTCGCCCGGTGCCGAGCGCCCGGGTCCCGACTGACGACGGGTCAGTTGACCCAGCTCTGGCAGCGGCGTTCGCGTGCGCACGAGGTCGAGCCGGGGCGGCTGCCCCAGATCCTCGCCGCTCTGCACGGTGCCAGGGTGCTTGCCCCGGTTGTCGCCGTTTTGCTGGAGACGGGCAGGTCACCACCCGGGCTGCGCGTCGACAAGAGTCGGACATCGCCCTGCCACTGCTCCTCGATGCCGAAGGCTGCAAGGCGCTGATGGCATTCAGCAGCGTGGACGCGCTGCACCTGTGGGACCGAGCGGCACGGCCGGTGCCGGTGAGCGGCCCGAGGGCGGCTGCGGTGGCACTGGCCGAGGGCGCGGAGGCCCTCGTGCTTGACGTGGCCGGCCCGTCGCCGGCGACGTTGGGTCTGCCTGAGGTCCGGGCGCTGGCCGCCGGTCTGGGTGCGTCCCGGCGTACGACGACGACGGACTGGCCGCCGAGGTTGCCCTGGTTCTCTCGGGCGAGCCGGTCGTGGTCGGCGCCTGGCTCGCCCCGGACCGGGCGTCGATGCGGTGCTGACCGTGGTCCTTGACCCCTCGGTCGCGCCGGAGTCCGCAGGTGCCCGACTGGCCGGCCATCTCCGAGAGCTGGCGACGCGTCCTGGCACGATTCGTGGCCTCGACCTCGTGATCCAGAACGCGCAGCCGCCGGCACCCGGGCGGAACATATTCACCCGGGGCTAGTCGGTTCCGCTGATCACCGCATGTACAGGCCGTGAGCTCGAAGACTGATCACGCGACTTCCTCGGGTCGAAACGGAAGTGCTCGAATAGTGGCTCCCGACGTCAAAGGTTCACCGAAATGATCGGCGGGATCGACGTTTTCCGTGCGCAGGACCGTTCTGCGCAGCATCCTTGGCCATCGAGGAAACTCGCGCGGAGGTGCTCATGATGGCCGTGGGCGTTCTGGGCACGCTGGTCGTGACGAACGGCTCCGGATCTGTGCAGGTGGCAGGTCGGCCGGGGACGGTGCTCGCGATGCTCGTTGCAGGCCACCCGTATTCCACAGACCGTGATGCCCTGCTCGAGGCTGTCTGGGCCGGCGGGGAGGCCCGTAACGGACATCAACACGTTGCAGGTCCACGTGTCGGCCCTGCGGAGGCTGCTGGGTGCCGAGGTGGTCGTCCGCAGTGGGCGGGGCTACCGCCTGGCACTGTCCGAGGACCAGATTGATGCGCACGAGTTCGTGAGCAGGCTGGGCGAAGCCGAATCCTTCACTGACCCGAAACAGCGTTCGGACCGTCTAGCGGCCGCCTTGGGCCTCTGGCGGGGCGGTGCGTACGCGGGGTTCGAGGAGCTGGACACCGCGAGAGCTGAGTCGGTCCGTCTGGAAGCGCTCCGGCTTGTGGCCTTGGAACGCCGGCTCGGAGCAGACCTGGAGTGCGGTCGAGCCGGCATGGTGGCGGCGGAGCTGGAGCGCCTGGTGGCCGAGCACCCGATGCGGGAGCGGTTCTGGGCGATGTTGATGCTCGCCCATTACCGGTCGGGGCGGGTGGCGGACGCCCTTAGCGACTACCAGCGGGCCAGGAGGGTCCTGGTCAGCGAGCTGGGCGTCGAGCCGGGGCCTGAGCTGCGCGACCTCGAGTCTGCCGTTCTGCGCCGGATCCGTCGCTGGACATGACCTTCGAGCTTGCGCGCGGGACACCTGCACCGGTCCCTGTCCCCATGGTCGGCAGGGACGAGGTGTTGGCGTGGTTGCTTGCCGGCGCGCGTATCTCGACAACGCCGTCACGCACCCTGGTCCTCAGCGGACCCGAGGGCTCCGGAAAGACACGCCTGCTCAACGAAGTGGCGGCAGTTCTTGCGGCCGAGGACAACGAACTCGACGTTGTGCGTGCGAGTGGCGTCGGTGGGCTCACCGCGCTGAACACGCCCCTGGGGCAAACGCGACGCGTGCTGCTCATCGATGACCTGGATCATCTTCCCGGCGCGTGCGCTCCGGAAGTGGCGCAGATGCTTACTCCGCGAGAGGGACGAGCGGTCGTGGTCGTCCTCCGCGGGGAGGCTGCCCGACTCCCGCTGCGCGTCGCGCTGGAAGGCTTGGCCGCGAACGATGCGGCGCACGTGCGGGGACTATCACCCCTGTCGGAGGCGGCAGTGGCCGCCATCGCGCGCCGGCTGAGCCCCCGTCGCGATCCGGCGGAGGTCTCGGCGTTCGCGCAGCGATCCGGCCCGATGTTCCCGGCCGAGGCGCTCGAGAAGGCTAGCCGGTGGGCTTTGGAGTGGAGCAGTTCGCGGGTCGCCGCCGCGGCTGCGGAGCTGCGACCGTCAATGTCGGACTGGGAGCGCGGTCGTGACGTGCTCGTGTCGAGCCTTGTCGACTTTACGCACGTGCTCGGGCAGGACAGTGCCGCGCTGTCGACGCGCTGTCCCTACCTAGGTCTCAACGCCTTCTCCGAATCTGACAGCCCCCTCTTCTTCGGCCGGGAGGAGGTCATCGCACGACTCCTCGCGCGGCTCGCAGAGCATCCGTTGACCGTGCTCGTCGGCCCGTCAGGCGTCGGCAAGTCCTCACTGTTGCGAGCTGGCCTGCTGCCAGCGCTGCGTGCGGGCGCACTCCCGGGCAGCATGCGCTGGCAACTCTCGATGGTGAATCCGTCGGCGGGACCCGACCCGTTCGCTGACGTCGACGCAAGCTTGGCCGCAACGACATCTGGTACACGGCTGCTCATCATCGACCAGGTCGAGATGATGCTGGCGACAGGCGACGTAGCGCGCCGGCGGTCGTTCCTGGACCACCTCGTGACCTCGGCTCACGAAGACGTGCGGATCCTCGTCAGTGTCCGGGCCGACTTCTATGGCCAACTCGTCGACTCGCCGCGGTTCGCACACGTCACGGCGGACGCGACGGTGCTGCTGGGTTCGCTTGGGGTTGCCGGCCTGCGTCGCGTCGTCGAAGGCCCGGCAGTCGTGACCGGTCTGCGGATCGAGCCGCATCTGACCGAAGCGCTCCTCGCCGACACCGGACAGGAGGCCGGAGCGCTACCCCTGCTGTCCAGCGCTCTCCTCGCCGTGTGGCAGCGGCGGAGCGGCAACGAGCTCACCCTGGAGGGTTACCGGGAGACCGGTGGGGTCAGCGGTGCGGTGGCTCGCCTCGCCGAACAGTCGTGGGCGATGCTCACGACCGAACAGCAAAAGGCCGCCGAGCAGCTCCTGGTCCGTCTCGCCTTCAACGCACCGGACGGCGCCATGCTCGCCCGTCTTGTGCCCCTTACCGAGTTGCGCGATGGGCAGGACGCCCCGGCCGGCCAGCTCGTCGAGGCATTCGTCGCAAACCGGCTCCTCACGGTGGAAGGGACCACTGTGACGGTGGCGCACGAGGCACTGCTGCGTGAGTGGCCCCGACTACGCGACCTACTCGAGCGGGACCGCCGAGGCCGCGAGCTGCGCGGTCACCTCACCCCCACAGCCGCCGCGTGGCACTCGTCGGGACGCCCCAACAGTGATCTGTACCGTGGTGCGCGCCTCCAGGCGATACAGGGGTACGCCTCTGTGCACGCAGATCGCTTGTCCAGGATCGAACGCGATTTTGTGGCCGCGTCCACCGAGTTTTCCTTGTCCGAGAGCCGCCGGTCTCTGCGGTGGCGGCGCTTGCTTGCTGTGCTTTGCGGGGCACTCGCCGTCCTGCTGATGGTTGCGGTTGGCGCGGCGGGGTTCGCAGCACAACAACGATCCGCCGCCCGTGCGCGAGCAGTTGCGGCAGACGCCGACCGGCTCGCCGCCCTGGCCTCCGACGAGGTGACCCGCCGCGCTGATGTTGCGATGCTGCTGGCTGCGGAAGGCTTTCGCCGGCATCGCTCCATCGGCACCCGCGGTGGCCTGTTCACCGTCCTCGGCCAACAGTTGGAGCTCGAGCGGTTGCGGCGGTCGCCCGACACGGACGCGAACGACATGGCGCTGACCCCAGACGGCACCAAGGTGGTCAGCGTCGACCAGGTCGGTGTCGTCCGTGTGCACGATCTGATCACAGGCAGAGATGTAGGGACGCCCCTGCGCATCAGCCCTTCCGACGGCTTCAGCGCCCTTGCGATGAGTCCCGATGGGCGGTACGCCGCAGTCGGTCGGCTCGACGGTGTCCTGGCTCTCGTGGATGTCCAGAGAGCGGTGGTGCTGGCCCGGGTGGCGCACTCGAGCCCGGTAGCGGCCATGACATTCTCCCTGGACGGAGACCACTTTTATGTCGCACTGCAGTCCGGGCAGGTGCTCGATTACACGGACGACGACTTGAGGTCCTCAGTCGAGCTGACGCGGCTCCGTACCGACCCGAGCTCAGCGCCAACGGTCCTCGCGGCAGGCCCGGGCGGTCGACTGGCGGTTGCGTCGGCGGTTGACGGGGCTGTCATGGTTGTCGACGGCACATCGGGTCGTCGGATCGCCCGGATTGCGGACGTACCTGACACGGCCGCGACCACGATCGCCTGGGCAGTGGACGGTCGCCGGTTGGCCATGGGTACCTACGACGGGCAGGTGCGCGTCGCGGGCATCGGCGACGATGCGGCCGTCACCTTTCTCGCGCACCCGGGCGGTACGGTGATGTCCGTCGCGTTCACCTCGGACGGCTCAACGCTTGTCACAGCGGGTTCTGACGGGGCGATTGCTCGGTGGCATTCCGGCACCGGACAACAGTTTGGCAAGCTCCTGAAGGCGCACACCGGCTACGTCCAGGACCTCATCGTGGATGTGCCCGGTGGCAGAATGATGTCCGCTACCGCACAGGAGATTGCGACATGGCGTCGCTGGCCGGGCCTTGTTTCGCACCGATCGCCGCCAGAACCGCCGGCACCGATGACCGGACTCGCCGTGTCCGGCCCGGACGTCGTAACCGGCGACGCCCAAGGAGCGATCCGGTGGGCGGGGCAGGCCATGGCGTTGCCTGGTGATGCGGCTGCCCTCGACCGCGTTGTGCTTGCCAGCAGCCCGGATGGGAGTTTGCTGGCCGTGAGCGGCTGGGTCGACGCTTCTCAGGGCGCCCATACCGGCGCACCGGTGCTAGTCCTGGACGCGATGACCCACACGACGCTGCTCACGACGAGAGCTGCTCGCCCCGCTGTGCATGAGCTCGCGTTCAGCCCCGACGGGAGGACGTTGGCCCTCGGTGAAGGCGGCGAGGTCGAGCTCGTCGACGTCCGTACCGGGCGGACCAGGCAGCTCGGTGCCCTGCTCCTCGCCGCTGACGCGAGGGCCTCGGCCGAGCTTGGCGAAGTGCACGCCGTCGCCTTCAGCCGAGACGGCAGTCGCCTGCTGGTGGGGACGGGGCACGGTCGCATCTTCTCTTGGGACTTGCCGGCCGACCGGCCGGGAAAGTCGCTGCAAGCGGAGAGCAGTGGGGTGGCAGATATCGCCATCAGCCCTGATGGCGATACTGCTGCGGTGGTCGGCATCGACGGCAGCGTCCGTCTTGCTGTCGGGCGATGGCACCGGACACTCGCGCCAACGGTGATGTCGGGACTGGGTGTGTTCGCATCAGCGGTCTTCGCTGAACAAGGTCGTGTCCTGGCCGGCGCTGGTGCCGACGGTTCCCTGCGGCTGGTCGACGTGGCCACACGCAAGCCTCTGGGGCGACCCGCAGTCCTCGACGGAGCCGGCCTGGTCGGGCTCGCGAGCAGGTCCGACGGGCGAGCCGTGCTGACTGGGTACTCGGACGGCCGCATCGTGACCTGGCCGCTCGATGCTCAGGTGTGGATGAGGGCAGCCTGCACCAAGGCCGGCCGCAACCTGACCCGCGACGAGTGGCGCCAGCTCGTCGGGGGGCCCTACCACCGGACGTGTGCACGCTGGCCGCCTGGCTGAGCGGGACCCCGCCCGTGGCTGGACCTCCGTTTCAGGATTTCTTCAGCACGGAGATGTTGCATCTCGCTACGCGGCACGAGCCGCTAGGGGCCCGACGGGCTGGAGATGCCAGATGACCAAGCACCTGACTTTGCGGTGGCTCGCTACGGCGTTGGTGACCGCACTTACGGCGGCCGTCGTGCCGACGCTGGGACCGGCCACGGCCGTTGCCGACGACGATGGCTCGCCTGTCCCGCACTGGGCCGGGTGGATCGACTTCACCCGGCGCATCACGCTGGAGAACGGCCCCAACGTCACCGTGGCGACCGACACCGGGCGATTTCAGCTCACTGGTGCACGCAACTCGACTGGCTGGTCCGGAGAGTTCCTCCCCGGGATCTACGAGGCCGCCGTCTCCGGCACCACCTCCTACACCGATACTGGAGTCTGTGCCACGTCGAGCGGGGGCGGGCTAGCCGAGAACCACGCTACTTCGGAAGTCTCTGGGGTGGTCGCCGACGCAGTAGGGCTGATCACCGTCGGCGCTGACCGCGAACAAGTGCGCTTCTTACCTGGACTAATCGACGTCAGCCGGAACCCGGACAATCCACCGGGCTCTGACCTCGGCACCCAGATCGTCACTTGCCCGCCGGCGGATCCGGTGACTGCCACCTATGACCCGTTCTCCTACTTCGGCTTCGAAACAGGCTTCTCACACTTCACGACTGATCCACTGCCGGACACAAATGACGACCCGCAGCGGATCCAGGGGGAGGTCTCCTTCGACCTTGCGCGGCCGCCCTATCCGCTGTTTTCCGGCAGTTTGGTGCTGGACTACAGCTACCACGCGACGTACGACCTGCGCCGTGATGCTGTGCCGCCGATCGCTGTTGCTGATGACGTAGAACAAATCTCGGGCGCGACGGTGGACATCCCCGTGCTGACCAACGACTACGACCCGGAGGGCCAGCAGATCCGGCTGGTCAGCGTCACGCAGCCGGGCCACGGCGTCACATCTGTCGTCGGCGAGAAAGTCCGTTTCACCCCCGGCCCGAGCGGGCCCGGCACTCCCGAGGAGACCACCTTCGAGTACACGATCGAGGATGCCGACGGGCTGCGGGCCACTGGCCGGGTCGTCGTCCGGCTCCGTTGCACCGTCGGCCAGGCCGACGCCGAGTGGGTCGCCTCCGGCCAGACGATCTACGGCGGGGACCTGCTGCGGTTCCAGCCCACGGTGACCTACTGCTACACACCCACCGGAGCGCGTGTCACCGCCGTGAGCCTGCTCGCAGAGGAGATGCCCGGCCTGACCAATGCCGCGCTGGAACAGCTCGGCTTCTCCATCCAGGTATCCGAGCAGGAGGCTCGCATCGACGGCAAGGACGGGGGCAGCTTCCGAGCTACGTACAATTTCTGCTTCGACTGGCTGTCTCTCCTCGACCGGGTCGGGGCGGGCAAGGCGATCGAGCACGCCATCGACAAGGCGGTTTCCCATGGCCTGAAGAAGCTGCTCGCCAAGTACCCGCCGAACTCCACGCAGATGGCCGAAGGGTTGCGCGACCTTTATGTCGCGACCACCCAGAAGCTCGTCCTGGCCGCGGACCTCCTGATTGCTCGACTCATGAGGGCAGGACTCAGCGACGATCTGGCAGACGCCGTGGGGTCAGCCATGCACCAACGCATCGACGGCATTATCAAGAAGGGTCGGGACTACCTTGAAACGCTGCTCAACGGTCCCGGCACCGGGACCGCGGACGGACTCCGGGATCTTGCCGGCTCGGTCTTCGGGAACCTGGTGAGGGAACTTCTCGGGCGGTTCATCTGGTGCGACGGCCTCAAAGTTTGGGAGCCTCAGGTGGCGGTCACCGTCGAAGCGGGGGGCTCAGTGATCTGGGAACCAGACGTGAAGCCCATCACTCCCCTCTTGACCGCTCGGAGGACTCTCTAGGCGCCCGTGGAGGCGGGCTTGACCTGTTCCCATCTGCAGGTGGCCAAGACGATGCAGCGGCCCGGCTCCCGGCGTACGGCGACATTTCCTGCCGCACGCCGGGGGCTGGTAGCCTGAACGACGACCCATCCGGGTGTGCCGCCCTCCTGACGGCCTGCTCGGATGTGCAAGCGGAGTCCACCTCCCACCCGCATCGGCCACGCTCCACAGGCCGTCGGGTCCCGGTCAGGTCGTCCGCCCCGGCGTACGACCCGGAACGGCCGTGTCCTCGAAAACGGGGATGCGCTCGTGCCGTCTGGGTGTTGTGGCTTCCGTGAGCTCCAGGCACGGAAGCCTTTTTCGTGTCCGGAGGTAGCTCAGGAATATCGAGGAGGCCCCATCAGCACTGAGCCCAGGATCAACGAGCGGATCCGCGTCAACGAGGTCCGTCTTGTCGGCCCGAACGGCGAGCAGGTCGGCATCGTCGCCATCGACGACGCGCTGCGGCTGGCCCAGGAGGCGGACCTCGACCTCGTCGAGGTGGCCCCGATGGCCCGCCCGCCGGTCTGCAAGCTCATGGACTACGGCAAGTTCAAGTACGAGACGGCGCAGAAGGCCCGCGAGTCGCGGAAGAACCAGGTCAACACGGTCATCAAGGAGATGAAGCTCCGGCCGAAGATCGACCCGCACGACTACGAGACCAAGAAGGGTCACGTGATCCGGTTCCTCAAGGCGGGCGACAAGGTCAAGATCACGATCATGTTCCGTGGTCGCGAGCAGTCCCGGCCCGAGCTCGGGTTCCGGCTGCTGCAGCGGCTGGCCGGTGACGTGCAGGAGCTCGGCTTCGTCGAGTCGGCGCCGAAGCAGGACGGCCGCAACATGATCATGGTTCTGGGCCCGCTCAAGAAGAAGGCCGAAGCCCGCGCCGAACGCGCGGCGGACAAGGCCCGACGTGACGAGGCGGCACCCGGCGACGCCGAGGCTGCGGTCGAGTCCCCGGTCCCCAGCCCCGCCGAGCGAGCTGAGTCCGACGAGTCCAGCCGAGTCCAGCGAGTCCAGCAGCACCGAGTCCACCGTCCAGGCCCCCGCCGAGTCCGCCGACCAGCCGGCTTAGCCGCACCACCCGAACGTCGCCCCGGCCCCCGCCGGCGGCGAGCAGTCACCCGCACGACTCGCGCCCGACGCGAGCACACCGAGGAGAACGACGCGACATGCCGAAGAACAAGACGCACAGCGGCACCAAGAAGCGGTTCCGCCTGTCCGGCACCGGCAAGGTCCTGCGCCAGCAGGCCAACCGCCGCCACCTTCTCGAGGGCAAGTCCTCGACGCGGACCCGACGGCTGGCGGCCGATGTCGTCACGTCGAGCGCGGACGTCAAGAAGGTCAAGCGCCTGCTCGGCAAGTAGCCGTCCGCACGCCCCCGGTATCGAACAAGGAGTAATCAGTGGCACGCGTCAAGCGGGCGGTCAACGCCCACAAGAAGCGCCGGGTCGTCCTCGAGCGGGCGAGCGGCTACCGCGGACAGCGGTCCCGGCTGTACCGCAAGGCCAAGGAGCAGGTCACCCACTCCATGGTCTACAACTACCGCGACCGGAAGAAGCGCAAGGGCGACTTCCGGCAGCTGTGGATCCAGCGGATCAACGCCGCGGCCCGGCTGAACGGGATGACCTACAACCGGTTCATCCAGGGACTCAAGGCCTCCGGTGTCGAGGTCGACCGCAAGGTCCTCGCCGACCTCGCGGTCAACGACGCGCCGGCCTTCGCCGCGCTCGTCGAGCTGGCCAAGGCGAACCTGCCGGCCCAGCCCAGCAGCAAGGACGCCGAGACCGCCGCCTAGGCAGCAGTCGTCGTCCGGACGCCCAGGGAGCCCGCGAGGCACCCTGGGCGTCCGCCGTCCCGCCCCTCTGCCGGGGCAGCTGCCGCGCAACACCGGAGGAGACGCGATGGTCACCGGCCCCGAGCTGACCTCGCCGCGCGCCGCCCGGGTCCGGGCCGCCCAGCGGCTGGCCAAGCGCGCCTTCCGGGCCCAGGACCGCCGGTTCCTCGCCGAGGGACCGCAGGCGGTGCGCGAGGCGGTCGCCCGGCCCGGCACGGTGCTCGAGCTGTTCGCCACCCGGGACGCCGCCGAGCGGCACGCCGAGATCGTCGCCGGCCGCAGCGGCCGGCGGCGCCCCGGTCCAGCTGGTCAGCGGCGCGGTGATGGCCGCGCTCTCGCAGACCGTGACACCGCAGGGCCTGGTCGCGGTGTGCTCCCTGGTCGACCGCCCGCTGCCGGAGCTGCTCGGCTCGCCGGCCGCGGCTGGTCGCCGTCCTCGCGCACGCCCGCGACCCCGGCAACGCCGGCACCGTCATCCGGGCCGCGGACGCCGCCGGCGCCGGCGGCGTCCTGCTCACCGGCGACAGCGTCGACCCTTACAACGGCAAGTGCGTCCGGGCCTCGGCCGGCAGCCTGTTCCACCTGCCGGTGAGCATCGGCGGCCAGGTCGAGCAGGACCTGCCCGCGCTTGCAGGCCGCGGGGCTGCGGGTGCTGGCCGCCGACGGGCACGCCGAGGTCGACCTCGACGAGGCGGTCGACTCGGGCCTGCTGGACGGGCCGACCGCCTGGGTCTTCGGCAACGAGGCGTGGGGTCTGCCGGCGCCGACCCGGGCGCTGGCCGACGCCGTCGTCAAGGTCCCGATCCACGGCCGGGCCGAGTCGCTGAACCTCGCGACCGCCGCCGCGGTCTGCCTGTACGCCTCGGCGCGGGCCCACCGGGCTCGTCCGTCCGGTTGATCCGGCACGGTCCGCGCAGGGGATCAACCCGGTAGACCGTCCGTCGGTAGTGTCGACGGGGTGAGCGAGGGACCCGCGCCCTACGACGACCACCCCGACGGCGTGGTCGTCGCCGACGCGCGCGGCACGGTCGTCGTGTTCAACCGCGCGGCCGAGCGGATCACCGGGACCGCGGCCGCCGCGGCGCTGGGCAAGGACCTCGAGGACGCCCTGCCGCTGGAGGGTCTGGACGGGCGCGCCTGGTGGCCCTGCGCCCAGCCGTACACCGGGTTGCGGACCGTGCAGCGGGCACCCCGAGCGGAACCTCATCCTGCCCGGTGTCCAGGAGGTGCTGGTCACCTCCCGCTACGTCCGGGACGGGCCGCGCGGCCCGGTGACCAGCGTCGTGGTGGCGCTGCGCGGCACCCGGCACCGGGCCCGCGAGGAGCTCAGCCGGGCCGAGCTGGTGTCCACGGTCGCCCACGAGCTGCGTTCGCCGCTGACCAGCGTCAAGGGCTTCACCGCCACGCTGCTGGCGAAGTGGGACCGGTTCAACGACGACCAGAAGCGGCTGATGCTCGAGACCGTCAACGCCGACGCCGACCGGGTCACCCGGCTGATCACCGAGCTGCTGGACATCGCCCGGATCGACTCCGGCCGGCTGACGGTGCGACGGCAGGTGGTCGACATCGGCCGCGTCGTGCGACGTCACGTGGCGGCGATGGAGGCCGGCGGCGAGGACCCGGCCCGGTTCCAGGTGCACGTCGTCGACGGCATCCCGGAGATGTGGGTCGACGCCGACAAGCTCGACCAGGTGCTGGGCAACCTGCTCGAGAACGCCCTGCGGCACGGCGCCGGGACGGTCACCCTCGAGGTCGAGCCGACCGGTGACGGCGCGTCGGTGACCGTGACCGACGAGGGCGAGGGCATCCCCGACGAGCAGCGGGACCGGGTGTTCACCCGGTTCTGGCGGTCCGGCCGCCGCGGCGGCACCGGGCTGGGCCTGTACATCGTCCGTGGCCTGGTCGAGGCGCACGGCGGGCACATCGAGGTGGGTCAGGCAGCCGGCGGCGGCGCGCGGTTCCGATTCGTGCTGCCCGCCGCGACCCCCGACTTCGCCGACTGAGCACTCCAGGCGTACGCCGGGTGGCGGCGGGCCCGCAGCCCGTTCCTCCGACCGCTGCCACCTATGCTCGGGCGGCGATGATCCCCGACGGAGCCCCACCATGTCCGCACCGAACAAGTCCTACGACCCCGTGCAGGTGACCCCCTTGAACGCCGACGAGGTCGAGCAGGCCACCGGCGCCGCCCTCGCCGCCATCGCGGCCGCTGCCGACCTCGACGCGCTGAAGGCCGCGCGGCTCGAGCACGCCGGCGACCGGTCGGCGCTCGCACTGGCCAACCGGGAGATCGGCGCCCTGCCGCCGGCCGCCAAGGCCGAGGCCGGCAAGCGGGTCGGCGCTGCCCGCCGCGCGGTGTCCGAGGCGCTCGCCGCCCGGCAGGCGCGAGCTCGAGCAGGAGCGCGACGAGCGTGTCCTGGTCGAGGAGACGGTCGACGTCACCCTGCCCTGGGACCGGGTGGCCCCGGGCGCCCGGCACCCGCTGACCACCCTGAGCGAGCGGGTCGCCGACCTGTTCCTCGCGATGGGCTACGAGTGGTCGGAAGGCCCCGAGGTCGAGGCCGAGTGGTTCAACTTCGACGCCCTCAACATGCCGCCGGACCACCCGGCGCGCACCACGCAGGACACCTTCTGGGTCGGCTCGCCCGAGTCCGGGGTCGTGCTGCGCACCCAGACCTCGCCGGTGCAGATCCGCACCATGCTGCGCCGCGACCCGCCGATCTACGCCGTCTCGCCCGGCCGGGTCTACCGCACCGACGAGCTGGACGCGACGCACACGCCGGTCTTCACCCAGGTGGAGGGGCTCGTCGTCGACGAGGGCATCACGATGGCCCACCTGCGCGGCACCCTCGACCACTTCGCGCGAGCGATGTTCGGCGACGGGACGACCACCCGGCTGCGCCCGGCGTACTTCCCGTTCACCGAGCCGAGCGCGGAGATGGACCTGCGCTGCTGGGTCTGCCACGGCGACTCGGTCGGCAACCCGGACCGGCCCTGCCGGACCTGCTCGTCCGAGGGCTGGATCGAGTGGGGCGGCTGCGGGATGGTCAACCCGCGGGTGCTGGTCGCCTGCGGTGTCGACCCGGAGCGCTACAGCGGGTTCGCGTTCGGGATGGGCATCGAGCGCACCCTGATGTCCCGGCACGGCGCCGAGGACATGCGCGACATGGTGGAGGGTGACGTGCGCTTCGCGCGCCCCTTCGGAACGGAGATCTGATGCGCGCCCCGCTGTCCTGGCTGCGGGAGTACGCCGACCTGCCGGCCGGCGTCACCGGTCGCGAGCTGGCCGAGCGCCTGGTCGCGGCCGGCCTCGAGGTCGAGACCGTCCACCGTCCGGGCCACGACGTCGAGGGCCCGGTCGTGCTCGGGCGGGTGCTCGCCTTCGAGGAGGAGACCGCGTCCAACGGCAAGACCGTCCGGTGGTGCCAGGTCGACGTGGGTGAGGCCCAGCCCCGCGGTATCGTCTGCGGCGCGCGGAACTTCGCCGTCGGCGACTCCGTGGTCGTGGCGCTGCCCGGTGCGGTGCTGCCGGGCGGCTTCGCCATCACGGCCCGGAAGACCTACGGCCACGTCAGCGACGGGATGATCTGCTCGAGCCGGGAGCTGGGCACCGGCGACGACCACGACGGCATCCTCGTGCTCGACGACGCCGTGGTCGGGGACGCCGTGCCGGGCGCCGACGCGGTCGAGCTGCTCGAGCTGCGCGACGAGGTGCTCGACATCGCCGTGACCCCGGACCGGTCGTACGCCCTGTCGATGCGCGGCATCGCCCGCGAGGCGGCCACGGCGTACGACGTGGCGTTCCGCGACCCCGCCGACCTCGACCCGCTTCCTGTCGACGGCGCGGGGCATCCCGGCGTCGTCGCCGACCCGGCGGCGGCCGACCGGCTGGTGCTGCGCACCGTCACCGGGCTCGACCCCGCCGCGGCGACGCCGCTGTGGATGTCCCGGCGGCTCACGCACGCCGGCATGCGGCCGGTGTCGCTGGCCGTCGACGTGACGAACTACGTGATGCTCGAGCTGGGCCAGCCGTTGCACGCGTTCGACCGGACCCGCCTGCAGGGCGCGGTCACCGTCCGGCGGGCGGCGGCGGGGGAGAAGCTGGAGACCCTCGACCACGTCGTGCGCCCGCTGGACCCGGAGGACGTCGTGATCGCCGACGACTCCGGGGCGGTCGGGCTGGCCGGCACCATGGGCGGCCTGACGACCGAGGTCGACCCGGGGTCCACCGACCTGGTGATCGAGGCCGCGCACTTCGACCCGGTCTCGGTCGCCCGGATGGCCCGGCGGCACAAGCTGTCCAGCGAGGCGTCCAAGCGGTTCGAGCGCGGGGTCGACCCCGAGCTGCCCCCGGTGGCGTCGAGCCGGGCGGTGGCGCTGCTGTCCGAGCTGGGCGGCGCGACGCACGTCGGGTCCACCGAGGTCGACCACCCGCGCGCGGTCCGGCACATCGACCTCGACCCGGCCCGGCCCGGCCGCACCGCTGGCCTGCCGATCGCCGACGACGTCGTGGCGCGGCACCTCGCGCAGGTCGGCTGCCTCGTCGACACCGCGGTCAGGCCGTGGCGCGTCACGCCGCCGAGCTGGCGGCCGGACCTGGCCTACCCGGCGGACCTCGACGAGGAGGTCATCCGGCTGGTCGGCTACGCCCGGATCCCGTCGGTGCTGCCGCAGGCCCCGGCCGGGCCGGGGTACGACGAGCACCAGCGGCTGCGTCGCCGGATCGGACTGGCGCTGGCGCACGCCGGCTACGTCGAGGCCCCGACCTACCCGTTCCTCGGGCAGGCCGACCTCGACGCCCTCGGCCTGCCGGCCGATGACGACCGGCGCCACGCGCTGCGGCTGGCCAACCCGCTCAGCGACGCCGAGCCGCTGCTGCGCACCACGCTGCTGCCGGGACTGCTCGCCGCACTCCGGCGCAACGTCGGTCGCGGCAGCACCGACGTCGCGCTGTTCGAGGTCGGCCCGGTGTTCCGGCCCGGCCCCGACCCGCTGCCGGCCGCGCCGCGACCGCCGGTCGACCGGCGGCCGACGGCAGCGGAGATCGCGGCGCTCGACGCCGCGCTGCCGGCCCAGCCGCGCCGGGTCGCCGCCGTCCTCGCCGGCCACCGCGAGCCAGCCGGCTGGTGGGGACCGGGTCGGGCCGCCGGCTGGGCGGACGCGGTCGAGGCGGCGCGCGAGGTGGCCCGCCAGGCGCGGGTCGAGGTCGCGGTACGGGCCGATCAGCACGCCCCGTGGCACCCGGGCCGCTGCGCGGCCGTGCTGCGCGACGGCCAGGTGGTCGGTCACGCCGGCGAGCTGCATCCCCGGGTGGTGGCGGCGCTCGGGCTGCCCGAGCGCACCTGCGCGATGGAGCTCGACCTGGACCTGCTGGGCCTCGACACGACCCCCGTGCCGGCGCCGAAGCTGTCCACCTACCCGCCGGCGACCCAGGACGTCGCGCTGGTCGTGGACGCCGACGTGCCGGCCGCCGACGTCGAGGCGGCGCTGCGGGCCGGCGCCGGCGACCTGCTGGAGTCGGTGCGGCTGTTCGACGTGTACCGCGGTGAGCAGGTGGGCCAGGGCAAGGCGTCGCTTGCGTACGCGCTGCGGTTCCGGGCACCGGACCGGACCCTGACCGTCGAGGAGGCCACCGCCGCGCGGGAGGCCGCGGTCGCCGAGGCCGGCCGTCGTACCGGGGCGGTCCTGCGGGGTGCCTGACGTCGCGGGACAGGTCGCGCTGGTCACCGGTGCCGGCCGCGGCATCGGCCGGGACATCGCGCTCGGCCTCGCCGCCGGGGGAGCCGGCGTCGCGCTGATGGGCCGCAGCCCGGCCGCGGTGCATGCTGTCCTCGCCGAGATCGAAGGGGCCGGTGGCCGCGGGCTCGCCGTGCCGGCCGACGTCACCCGGACCGGCGAGGTGCGGGCTGCCGTCGACAACGTCACCCGGCACCTCGGGCCGGTCGACCTGCTGGTGAGCAACGCAGGCCTGCGCGAGCCGGCCGAGGCACTGCCCTGGGAGGCCGACCCGCTCGACTGGTGGCGGGTGGTCGAGACCAACCTGCGCGGGCCGTTCCTGCTCGCGCACGCGGTGCTGCCCGCCATGGTGGCCCGGGGTGCGGGGCGGGTGCTGCACGTCGGCAGCGGGATGGGTCACCGGCCGAACCCGGGCTGGTCGGCCTACGCCACGTCCAAGGCTGCGGTGTCGCGGCTGACCGACTCGCTCGCAGCAGCGCTCGACGGGTCGGGTGTCACGGTGCTGGAGGCCAGCCCCGGCCTGGTGCGCACCGGGATGACCGAGACGATGTGGGGCCCGCCCGAGGAGCAGCCCTGGACCCCGGTCGAGCGGATGGTCGCGCTGGTCCTGCGGTTCGCCCGGGGCGACCTCGACGCGCTGCACGGCCGGTTCGTGCACGCCGCGCGGGACGACCTGGACGCACTGGTCGCGCAGTCCGCCGCGATCGTGGCGGCCGACGCCCGCACCCTGCGGCTGCGGACCTACGGCGGCGACGACCCGCTGGGCTGACCAGTCAGGCGGCGCCGCCGACGATCGCCACGACGGCGTACCGCTCGTCGTCGACCTCGCGGCCCCACAGCTCTGCCTGGTCACTCAGGCAGACCATCTCCAGCCGCTCGACCAGCGGATCGAGGGCGGCCACGAGCTCCTCGGCCCGCGCCCCGCCCCGCCACGGCATGGACTCGGCCCCTGCGGCGTACGGCTGCACCTGCCCGGCCGGCCACCAGCGACCCTCGACCAGCACCAGCCGGCCGCCGGGCCGCACGAGGTCGACCCACCGGGCCAGCGCGGCGTACGGATCGGGCAGCGTCCAGAGCAGATGCCGGGCCAGGACGGCGTCCACGGTCTCGTCGACATCGGGCGAGCCCGCATCGCCGACGACGAACCGGGCGTCGCGCCCGGCGCACTTGCGGGTCGCCTCGGCAACCATCGACGGGGAGAGGTCGATGCCGAGGATCCGGTGGCCTGCCTCGAGCGCGAGCAGCGAGAGCGACCCGGTGCCGCAGCCCAGGTCCAGGACGGTGCCGGGCTCCGGCGGCAGCCACGCGTCGAGGTGCGTCCGCCACGCTTCGCGGGTTGCCGGGTCGAGCAGGCCATGGTCCGGGTCCTCGTCGTAGCGGGTGGTCTGGGCCTCCCAGAAGTCGAGGACGGTCGGCAGGACAGGGGGGTACGCCTCGGGCATGCCGGGCATCCTGCCAGCAACCCGGGACACCTGGAGACACCGGCTTGCATGTTTCTGCGGTGAACCGCATACTCATGCAGATGGGACGGACGGCAGCGGTGGCGGGAGCCAGCGGCTACGCGGGAGGCGAGCTGCTGCGGCTCCTGCTCGGCCACCCCGGCCTGAGCGTCGGCCCGGTCGCGGCCGGCACCGCCGCCGGGCGGCCGGTCACCGACCTGCACCCCCAGCTGCCTGCGCTCGCCGGCGCCACCTTCGCCCCGACCGAGCCGGGCGTGCTGGCCGAGGCCGACCTGGTCTTCCTCGCCCTGCCGCACGGCCAGTCCGCCGCCCTGGTGGCCGAGCTGCCCGCCGACCTGCCGGTCGTCGACCTCGGCGCCGACTTCCGGCTCGCCAGCAGCACCGACTGGGCCACCTACTACGGCGGCGCGCACGCCGGCAGCTGGCCCTACGGCCTGCCCGAGCTGCCCGGAGCGCGGGCGGCGCTCGCCGGTGCCACCCGGGTCGCCAACCCGGGCTGCTACGCCACCTCGGTGGCCGTCGCGCTCGCGCCGCTGCTGGCCGCCGGCCTGGTCGAACCGGCCGACGTCGTGGTCGTCGCCGCGTCCGGCACGTCCGGCGCCGGCCGATCGGTCAAGCCCGCGCTGCTCGGCAGCGAGGTGATGGGCGCCCTGTCGGCGTACAAGGCCGGCGGGGTGCACCAGCACATCCCCGAGATGGAGCAGGCGCTGTCGGCGGCGGCCGGCACCGGCGTCACGCTGTCGTTCACACCGGTCCTCGCGCCGATGCCCCGCGGGATCCTGGCCACCTGCACCACCCGGCTGGCGGCCGGGACCGGTGAGGCTGCGCTGCGCGAGGCCCTGCACGCGGCCTACGACGACGAGCCGTTCGTGCACGTGCTGCCCGAGGGCTCCTGGCCGACGACCGCCGCGACCCTGGGCAGCAACAGCGTCCAGCTGCAGGTCGCGGCCGACCTGCACAGCGGCCGGGCAGTCGTGGTCGCCGTCCTGGACAACCTGGTGAAGGGCGCCGCCGGCCAGGCCGTGCAGAACGCCAACCTGGTCCTCGGCCTGGACGAGACCGCCGGGCTACCCGTCAACGGTGTCGCGCCGTGAGCGTCACCGCGGCGCACGGGTTCCGGGCCGCCGGGGTCGCCGCCGGCCTGAAGTCCAGCGGCCTGCTCGACGTCGCGCTGGTCGTCAACGACGGGCCGGAACGGTCGGCGGCCGGCGTCTTCACCGGCAACCGGGTCAAGGCCGCCCCGGTGGTCTGGACCCAGCAGGTGGTGCGCGACGGCCGGGTCGACGCGGTCGTCCTGAACTCCGGCGGGGCCAACGCCTGCACCGGCCCGGCCGGCTTCCAGGACACCCACGCGACCGCGGAGTGGGCGGCGATGGCACTCGGCGTCTCGGCCGGCGACGTCGCGGTCTGCTCGACCGGCCTGATCGGCGAGCGGCTGCCCATCGACCGCCTGCTGGCCGGCGTCGACGCCGCCGTGCCGCTGCTCGCCGTCGCGGGCGCGGATGACGCGGCACGGGCGATCATGACCACCGACTCGGTGCCCAAGCAGGCGGTCGCCGTGGGAGCCGGTTTCCTGGTCGGCGGAATGGCCAAGGGCGCCGGCATGCTCGCCCCGGAGCTGGCCACCATGCTCGTGGTCCTCACCACGGACGCCGTGGTCGAGCCGGACCGGCTGGACGCCGTGCTGCGGCGGGCCGGCGCCGCGACCTTCGACCGGGTCGACTCCGACGGCTGCATGTCGACCAACGACACCGTGCTGCTGCTCGCGTCCGGCGCGTCGGGCACCACTCCTACCGAGGACGAGCTGCTCGCCGCCGTCGAGGCGGTGTGCGCCGACCTGTCCCGGCAGCTGGTCGACGACGCCGAGGGCTCGACGAAGAGCATCGCGGTCTCCGTCACCCGGGCGGCGTCGGTCGGCGACGCGGTCACGGTGGCCCGGGCGGTGTCCCGCAGCAACCTGCTCAAGTGCGCGATCCACGGCGAGGACCCCAACTGGGGCCGGGTCCTGAGCGCCGTCGGCACCACCGACGCGGTGTTCGAGCCGGAGCACCTCGCGGTGGCCCTCAACGGCGTCTGGGTCTGCCGGGACGGCGCCGCCGCGGAGGACCGCGGCAAGGTCGACCTCTCGGCCCGTGAGGTGGACATCACCGTCGACCTCGGCGCCGGCGACGACGAGGCGACGGTGTGGACCAACGACCTCACCGCCGCCTACGTCCACGAGAACTCGGCGTACTCGACATGAGGCCCGACATGAACCGACATGCGAAGGCGCTGGAGAAGGCCAGCGTGCTGGTCGATGCGCTGCCCTGGCTGGAGCGGTTCCACGGGCGCACCGTGGTGGTCAAGTTCGGCGGCAACGCGATGATCGACACGGCGCTGCAGCAGGCGCTTCGCCGAGGACGTCGTGTTCCTGCGCTACGCCGGGCTGCGCCCCGTCGTCGTGCACGGCGGCGGCCCGCAGATCACCAAGCAGCTGGACCGGCTGGGCATCGAGAGCGTCTTCGCGTCCGGCCACCGGGTCACCACCCCGGAGGCGATGGACGTCGTGCGGATGGTGCTCGTCGGCCAGGTGCAGCGCGAGATCGTCGGCCTGGTCAACGCCCACGGACCGTTCGCGGTCGGCCTGTCCGGCGAGGACGCCCACCTGTTCACCGCCGAGCCGCACCACCTCGAGGTCGACGGCGAACGGGTCGACCTCGGACTGGTGGGCGACGTGGTCGCCGTCGACCCCGGCGTCGTGCAGGGCCTGGTCGCCGACGGCCGGATCCCGGTGGTGTCCAGCATCGCCCGCGGCACGGCCGGTGAGATCTACAACGTCAACGCCGACACCGCCGCTGCGGCGCTGGCGGTGGCGCTGGGCGCCGAGAAGCTCGTCGTCCTCACCGACGTCGAAGGCCTCTACGGCGACTGGCCGACCGACGGGAGCGCCCCCCAGCTGGACGACGTCATCTCGAGCATCTCCGCCGACGACCTCGAGGCGATGCTGCCGAGCCTGTCGACCGGGATGGTGCCGAAGATGACCGCCTGCCTGCGGGCGGTGCACGGCGGCGTGCCCAAGGCGCACGTCATCGACGGCCGGGTCCCGCACGCGCTGCTCGTCGAGGTGTTCACCGACGAGGGCGTCGGCACCGAGGTCCACCCATGAGCCGCGTGGTCGCGACGCGATGCTGCCGACGTACGCCGAGCCGGCGCTGACCCTGGTCCGCGGCGAGGGCGCGACGGTCTGGGACGACGCCGGCAACGCCTACATCGACCTGGTCGCCGGGATCGCGGTCAACGCCCTCGGCCATGCGCACCCGGCGGTCGTCCAGGCCGTGTCGGCCCAGGTCGCGACCCTCGGGCACACCTCGAACCTGGTCGCCAACGAGCCCTCGCTGCGGCTGGCCGAGCGGCTGCTCGCCCTGACCGGGCGCGACGGGCGGGTGTTCTTCGCCAACTCCGGCGCCGAGGCGAACGAGGCGGCGTTCAAGATCGCCCGGCGCACCGGCCGCACCTCGGTCGTCGCCGCGGAGGGCGGCTTCCACGGCCGCACGATGGGCGCGCTCGCCCTGACCGGCCAGAAGGCGAAGCGGACGCCGTTCGAGCCGTTGCCGGAGGGCGTGACGTTCGTGCCGTACGGCGACGAGCCGGCGCTGCTGTCCGCGGTCGGCGGCTGGACCGCGGCCGTCGTGCTCGAGCCGGTGCTCGGCGAGGGCGGCGTCGTCCCGGCGCCGGCCGGCTACCTGGAGGCCGCCCGGCAGGTCACCCGGCAGCACGGTGCCCTGCTCGTCCTCGACGAGGTGCAGACCGGCATCGGCCGCACCGGCGCCTGGTTCGCGCACCAGAGCGCGGGCGTCGAGCCCGACGTCCTGACCCTGGCCAAGGGCCTCGGCGGCGGCCTGCCGGTCAGCGCCTGCCTGGTGTTCGGCGAGGCCGCCTCGCTGCTCGAGCCGGGCCAGCACGGCACCACCTTCGGCGGCAACCCGGTGGCCTGCGCCGCCGCACTCGCCGTCCTCGACACCATCGAGCGGGACGGCCTGCTCGAACGAGCCGAGTCGCTGGGCAAGTCGCTCGCGGCCGGCATCACCGGCCTCGGTCACCCGCTGGTCGCGACGGTCCGCGGTGCCGGCCTGATGCTCGGCATCGTGCTGACCAGCCCGGTCGCGGCCGCGGTCGAGGCGGCTGCCCGGCAGCACGGGTTCCTCGTCAACGCGGTGGCGCCGGACGTCATCCGGCTGGTGCCGCCGCTGGTCCTCACCGACGCGCAGGCCGACGCGTTCGTCAGCGCGCTGCCCGTGATCCTCGACGCCGCTACGGTCACGGCGACCCGCCCCGACGGAGAGGACGCCCGGTGACCCGGCACTTCCTGCGCGACGACGACCTGCAGCCCCGACGAGCTCGTCGAGGTGCTCGACCTGGCCGACCGGATGAAGGCCGACCGGTTCGGCCTGCAGCCGCTGGCCGGGCCGCGGGCGGTGGCCGTGGTGTTCGACAAGCCGTCCACCCGGACCCGGGTGTCGTTCTCGGTCGGCATCGCCGAGCTCGGCGGCTACCCGCTGGTGATCGACGCGCAGTCCAGCCAGCTCGGCCGCGGCGAGCCGGTCGAGGACACCACGCGGGTGCTGGACCGGCAGTGCGCGGCGATCGTCTGGCGGACCTTCGGCCAGGACCGGGTCGACGCGATGGCCTCGGTGAGCCGGGTGCCGGTGGTGAACGCGCTGACCGACGAGTTCCACCCCTGCCAGATCCTGGCCGACCTGCAGACGGTGCGGGAGCACAAGAAGGTGCTCGCGGGACTGACGCTGACCTACCTCGGCGACGGCGCGAACAACATGGCGCACTCCTACCTGCTCGGCGGGGCGGCTGCCGGCATGCACGTCCGGGTGGGCTCGCCCGAGGGCTACGACCCCGACCCGGCGGTGCTGGCGCGGGCCCGGGAGATCGCCGCCGCGACCGGCGGCTCGGCCGAGCAGGTCCGAGACCCGCACGCCGCGGTCGACGGCGCCGACGTGCTGGCCACCGACACCTGGGTCTCGATGGGCCAGGAGGGCGAGTCCGACGACCGGTCGGCGCCGTTCGTGCCGTACGCCGTCGACGAGGCCGCCCTGGCCCGGGCCGCGCAGGGCGCCGTGGTGCTGCACTGCCTGCCGGCGTACCGCGGCAAGGAGATCGCGGCGGCGGTCATCGACGGGCCGCAGAGCATCGTGTGGGACGAGGCCGAGAACCGGCTGCACGCCCAGAAGGCCCTGCTCGCCTGGCTGCTGGAGAAGATCGTGAACCAGCTCGCGACGTCCAAGACCGCCCGGCACCGGCGGATCGTCGACCTGCTCGAGACCCGCCGGGTCCGCTCGCAGGGCGAGCTCGCCGAGCTGCTCGCCGACCGACGGGCTGCGGGTCACCCAGACCACGCTGTCCCGCGACCTCGACGAGCTCGGCGCCGTCAAGATCCGCGACGGCGGGGGAGACCTGGTCTACGCCGTGCCCGCCGAGGGCGGCGACCCGAGGCCGCGGCTGGCCCCGGCCGACGGCGAGGCCGCCGGCCGGCTGTCCCGGCTGGCCGGCGAGCTGCTCGTCTCGGCCGACGCCTCGGCCAACCTCGTCGTGCTGCGCACCCCGCCGGGCGCCGCCCAGTTCCTCGCCTCCGCGCTCGACCGGGCCGGCCTGCCGGACGTCGTCGGCACCATCGCCGGCGACGACACCGTGCTGGTCATCGCCCGCGACCCCGCCGGCGGCGCGGCCCTGGCCACCCGCCTGCTCGACCTCGCCGCACCCCAGCCCTGACCACGCACCAACAAGGAGATTCCGCATGACCGAGCGCGTCGTACTCGCCTACTCCGGAGGCCTCGACACCTCCGTCGCCATCGGCTGGATCGCCGAGGAGACCGGGGCGGAGGTGATCGCCGTCGCGGCCGACGTCGGCCAGGGCGGCGAGGACCTCGACGCCATCCGCGAGCGAGCCCTGGCCTGCGGCGCGGTCGAGTCGCTGGTGCTCGACCTCAAGGACGAGTACGCCGAGGGCTACTGCCTGCCCGCGCTGAAGGCCAACGCGCTCTACCTCGACCGCTACCCGCTGGTCTCCGCGCTGTCCCGGCCGGTCATCGTCAAGCACCTCGTCGAGGCGGCCCGCTACCACGGCGCCTCGCAGGTCGCGCACGGCTGCACCGGCAAGGGCAACGACCAGGTGCGCTTCGAGGTCGGCATCGGGGCCCTCGCGCCGGACCTCAAGGTGCTGGCACCGGTGCGCGACTCGGGCATGACCCGGGACAAGGCCATCTCCTTCGCCGAGGAGAAGGGCCTGCCGATCGACGTCACCAAGAAGTCGCCGTACTCCATCGACCAGAACCTCTGGGGCCGGGCGGTCGAGACCGGCTTCCTCGAGGACATCTGGAACGCGCCGATCGAGGACGTCTACGACTACACCGCCGACCCGGCGACCCCGCGGGACGCCGACGAGGTGGTCATCACCTTCGACCGCGGCGCCCCGGTCGCGATCGACGGCCGGCCGGTGTCGATGCTCGAGGCGGTGCTCGAGCTCAACCGCCGGGCCGGCGCCCAGGGCGTCGGACGGCTGGACCTGGTCGAGGACCGGCTGGTCGGCATCAAGAGCCGCGAGGTCTACGAGGCACCGGGCGCGATCGCGCTGATCACCGCGCACCAGGAGCTGGAGAACGTCACCGTCGAGCGCGACCTGGCCCGGTTCAAGCGGCTCGTCGGGCAGCGCTGGGGCGAGCTGGTGTACGACGGCCTGTGGTTCTCGCCGCTGAAGCGGGCGCTGGACGGGTTCGTCGAGCAGGCCAACGAGCACGTCACCGGCGACGTCCGGCTGACCCTGCACGGCGGTCGGGCCGTGGTGACCGGCCGGCGCAGCACCACGTCGCTGTACGAGTACGAGATGGCGACCTACGACTCCGGCGACGTGTTCGACCAGACCCTGGCCAAGGGCTTCGTCGAGCTGTGGGGCCTGCCGAGCAAGATGGCCGCCCGCCGCGACCACCGCGTCGCCGGCACCCCCAGGGCTGATCCGCCCCCCGGGAGTCGACCACGTAAAGCACGCGGGCGGACGCCGCACCACGGCGTGCACGCGTGCTGAGGTGTACGCACGACGTGCTTTACGTGGTCCATGTCTGAAGAGGAGGAAGATCGAGGCGTGAGCGACCAGCAGAGCGGCGCACCGACCCGGCTGTGGGGCGGGCGGTTCGGCGGCGGCCCCAGCAACGCGCTGGCCGCGCTGTCGGTGAGCGTGCACTTCGACTGGCGGCTGGCGACCTACGACCTGGCCGCCTCGCGGGCGCACGCCCGGGTCCTGCACGGCGCCGGGCTGCTGGCCGAGGCCGAGCTGGGCGCGATGATCGGCGCCCTGGACGACCTCGAGGCGGCGGTGCGCGACGGCTCGTTCCGGCCGACCGTCGAGGACGAGGACGTGCACACCGCGCTGGAGCGTGGCCTGCTCGAGCGGGTCGGCGCCCTCGGCGGCAAGCTGCGCGCCGGGCGCAGCCGCAACGACCAGGTCGCCACCGACCTGCGGCTCTACCTGCGCGACGCGGCGCGTCATGTGACGGCCCGGGTGGCCGAGCTGGAGACCTCGCTGATCGGCCTCGCGGAACGGCACCGGGGCACCGCCATGCCCGGCATGACCCACCTGCAGCACGCGCAGCCGGTGCTGCTGGCCCATCACCTGCTGGCCCACGTGCATGCGTTCAAGCGCGACGTCGAGCGGTTCGTCGACTGGGACGACCGGGCCGCGCTCAGCCCGCTCGGCGCCGGCGCGCTGGCCGGCTCGTCGCTGGCGCTGGACCCGGTGGCGGTCGCGGCCGAGCTCGGCTTCAGCGGGCCGTGCGACAACTCGATCGACGCCGTGTCCGACCGCGACTTCGTGGCCGAGTTCTGCTTCGTCGCGGCCCTGATCGGCGTGCACCTGTCCCGGCTGGGCGAGGAGATCTGCCTGTGGGCGACGACCGAGTTCGGCTGGGTCGAGCTCGACGACGCGTACGCCACCGGCTCGTCGATCATGCCGCAGAAGAAGAACCCGGACGTCGCCGAGCTGGCCCGCGGCAAGTCCGGCCGGCTGGTCGGCAACCTGATGGCGCTGCTCACCACCCTCAAGGGGCTGCCGCTGGCCTACGACCGGGACCTGCAGGAGGACAAGGAGCCGGTGTTCGACTCCGTCGAGCAGCTGCTGCTGGTGCTGCCGGCGATGGCCGGCATGGTCGCCACCATGCGCATCAACGACGAGCGGATGTCCGCCGCAGCGGCCACCGGGCACGCGCTGGCCACCGACGTCGCCGAGTGGCTGGTGCGCACCGGCACGGCGTTCCGCGACGCGCACGAGATCGCCGGCCGCCTGGTCCGGCACTGCGACGAGCACGGTCTCGAGCTCTGGGAGGTCGACGACGCCGCGCTGGCCGCGGTCGACCCGCGGCTGACGCCGGAGGTCCGGTCGGTGCTCTCGGTCCGCGGCGCGCTGCTCGCGCGTTCCACCCACGGCGGCACCGCCCCGGCCCGGGTGGCCGAGCAGCTCTCAGCGCTGGCCGACGCCGCGCACCAGCACGCCGCCTGGGCGACCGGTGAGCGCTGACCGCCAGCTGACCCCGGAGTTCTTCGCCCGACCGGTCCTCCAGGTCGCACCCGAGCTGCTCGGCGCCGTCGTGCGCCACGTCGGGCCGGCCGGTCCGGTGGCGGTGCGGCTCACCGAGGTCGAGGCGTACGCCGGCGAGCAGGACCCGGGCTCGCACGCGTTCCGCGGCCGCACCCCGCGCACCGCGGTGATGTTCGGCCCCCCGGGCCGGGTCTACGTCTACTTCACCTACGGCATGCACTGGTGCATGAACCTGGTCTGCGGTCCGGACGGCGAGGCCTCCGCGGTGCTGCTGCGCGCCGGCGAGGTGGTCGAGGGCACCGAGCTGGCCACCTCCCGCCGTACGACGGCGAGGTCGGCGCGCGAGCTGGCCAGCGGGCCGGCCCGGCTCACGGTCGCGCTCGGTGTCGACGGCAGCCACGACGGGGCCGACGCCACCGACCCGGCGTCCTGCCTGACGCTGCTGGCCGGGGTACCGGACCTCGGCGCCGACGTGCAGCGCGGCCCCCGGGTCGGTGTCGCGGGGGACGGCGCGGAGCACCCCTGGCGGTTCTGGCTGGCCGGCGAGCCCAGCGTCTCGGCGTACCGGCCGGCGGTATCGCGTATCGGCCGCCGCCGCCGCTAGGGCAGGCTGGGGTCGTGACCACCGCCACCGAGCTCCTCGACGACCTGACCTGGCGCGGCCTGATCGCCCAGAGCACCGACCTCGACGCCCTGCGCGAGGCCCTCGACGCGGGCCCGGTCACGTTCTACGTGGGCTTCGACCCGACCGCGCCGAGCCTGCACCACGGCCACCTGGTGCAGGTGCTCACCGCGCGCCGGCTGCAGCAGGCCGGGCACCGGCCGCTGGCGCTCGTCGGCGGGTCGACCGGCCTGATCGGCGACCCGAGGCCGAGCTCGGAGCGGACCCTCAACGCCAAGGAGACCGTGGCGTCGTGGGTCGAGGTGATCCGCGGCCAGATCGAGCCGTACCTGTCCTTCGAGGGCGACAACGCCGCCGTGATGGTGAACAACCTGGACTGGACCGCGCCGATGTCGGCCATCGACTTCCTGCGCGACATCGGCAAGCACTTCCGGGTCAACAAGATGATCACCAAGGAGGCGGTCGCCGCCCGGCTGAACTCCGAGCAGGGGATCTCCTACACCGAGTTCAGCTACCAGCTGCTGCAGGGCCTGGACTTCCTCGAGCTCTACCGGCGGCACGGCTGCACGCTGCAGTTCGGCGGCAGCGACCAGTGGGGCAACCTGACCGCGGGGCTGGACCTGATCCACCGGGTGGAGCA
Organism: uncultured Actinomycetota bacterium; assembly: GCA_963723975.1. Taxonomy (GTDB): domain Bacteria; phylum Actinomycetota; class Actinomycetes; order JACCUZ01; family JACCUZ01; genus CAVRTI01. Next base: position 45,466 of record CAVRTI010000010.1, on the reverse strand, counting down.
CGCCCCGGTGCACGCGTTCGCGACCCCGCTGCTCACCAGGTCCGACGGCACCAAGTTCGGCAAGACCGAGGGCGGTGCGCTCTGGCTGGACCCGGAGCTGACCTCGCCGTACGCGTTCTTCCAGTTCTGGCTCAACAGCGACGACCGCGACATCGTGACGTTCCTCAAGGTGCTCTCGTCCCGGTCGCCGGGACGAGATCGAGGCGCTGGAGAAGGCCGTCGCGGACCGGCCGCAGGCCCGCGAGGCGCAGCGCGCGCTGGCCGAGGAGCTCACCGCGCTGGTGCACGGCGAGGCGGAGCGGGACGCCGTGGTGGCGGCCAGCCACGCGCTGTTCGGCCGCGGCGACCTGGCTGCGCTGGACCCGGCGACCCTGACGGCGTCGCTGGCCGAGCTGCCGCAGGCCGAGGTCGCGGCCGCCGACGCCGGCTGGCCGACGGTCGTCGACCTGCTCGCCGCCACCGGGCTGGCGCCGAGCAAGAGCGCGGCGCGGCGGGCGGTCGCCGAGGGCGGCGCGTACCTCAACAACGTCCGGGTGACCGACGAGGACGCCCGACCCGGGACCGGTGACCTGCTGGCCGGCGAGTGGCTGGTGCTGCGCCGCGGCAAGCGCAGCCTGGCGGCGGTCCGGGTGCCCGGCGGGGGCCCCTGACCTGCCGATTTGTGTTCCTCCGGGGAGCCGTCTACTGTTCTCTACGTCGCCCGGCAGGGAGAGACGGACACCGGTTCGGTGGCTGTTTCCCGCAGGTGGCACCCCAGCGGAATCCGCACCGCGACCTCGGTCGTGGTGACGAGTCACGCGCGGGGTAGTGGGGCCGCGGCAGTCGGTTTGACAGCCGTGTACCACATGAGTAGGTTCGAACGGTTGCCCCGAGAACGAGCCGAAAGGCTTCTATCGGTGCGCGCCCGCTCCTTGAGAACTCAACAGCGTGCCAAAAGTCAATGCCAAAAACCCCGTCTGGGGACTGGCCGGGTGGCTCTTTTCGGGCCGTCCGGGCACATCCGACGGAATTCCTTTGGTACAGACAAGACAACCTAGTAATTATGCTAGTTACGTCTCTATGTGCCTAGATCGTCGACGGTCTCGCCAGATCGTCGGCACTCTACGAGTTGTCAGCAGTCCTGCTCCTCCGGGAGCGGGGTGCTGCATAAAGACATCTACGGAGAGTTTGATCCTGGCTCAGGACGAACGCTGGCGGCGTGCTTAACACATGCAAGTCGAACGGTGACCTCGGAGCTTGCTCCGGGTGATCAGTGGCGAACGGGTGAGTAACACGTGACCAACCTGCCCCTTGCTCTGGGATAACCCCGGGAAACCGGAGCTAATACCGGATACGAGACCGCGCGGCATCATGCGGTCTGGAAAGTTTTTCGGCAAGGGATGGGGTCGCGGCCTATCAGCTTGTTGGTGGGGTAATGGCCCACCAAGGCGACGACGGGTAGCCGGCCTGAGAGGGCGACCGGCCACACTGGGACTGAGACACGGCCCAGACTCCTACGGGAGGCAGCAGTGGGGAATATTGCGCAATGGGCGAAAGCCTGACGCAGCGACGCCGCGTGAGGGATGACGGCCTTCGGGTTGTAAACCTCTTTCAGCAGGGAAGAAGCGAAAGTGACGGTACCTGCAGAAGAAGCACCGGCTAACTACGTGCCAGCAGCCGCGGTAATACGTAGGGTGCAAGCGTTGTCCGGAATTATTGGGCGTAAAGAGCTCGTAGGCGGTCTGTCGCGTCGGATGTGAAAATCCAGGGCTCAACCCTGGACCTGCATTCGATACGGGCAGACTAGAGTTCGGTAGGGGAGACTGGAATTCCTGGTGTAGCGGTGAAATGCGCAGATATCAGGAGGAACACCGGTGGCGAAGGCGGGTCTCTGGGCCGAAACTGACGCTGAGGAGCGAAAGCGTGGGGAGCAAACAGGATTAGATACCCTGGTAGTCCACGCCGTAAACGTTGGGCGCTAGGTGTGGGGAACCTTCCACGTTCTCCGTGCCGCAGCTAACGCATTAAGCGCCCCGCCTGGGGAGTACGGCCGCAAGGCTAAAACTCAAAGGAATTGACGGGGGCCCGCACAAGCGGCGGAGCATGTGGCTTAATTCGACGCAACGCGAAGAACCTTACCAAGGCTTGACATATACCGAAAACTCGTAGAGATACGGGGTCCGCAAGGGCGGTATACAGGTGGTGCATGGTTGTCGTCAGCTCGTGTCGTGAGATGTTGGGTTAAGTCCCGCAACGAGCGCAACCCTCGTCCTATGTTGCCAGCGAGTAATGTCGGGGACTCATAGGAGACTGCCGGGGTCAACTCGGAGGAAGGTGGGGATGACGTCAAATCATCATGCCCCTTATGTCTTGGGCTGCACACATGCTACAATGGCCAGTACAAAGGGCTGCAATACCGCAAGGTGGAGCTAATCCCAAAAAGCTGGTCTCAGTTCGGATTGGGGTCTGCAACTCGACCCCATGAAGTCGGAGTCGCTAGTAATCGCAGATCAGCAACGCTGCGGTGAATACGTTCCCGGGCCTTGTACACACCGCCCGTCACGTCACGAAAGTCGGTAACACCCGAAGCCGGTGGCCCAACTCGCAAGAGAGGGAGCTGTCGAAGGTGGGATCGGCGATTGGGACGAAGTCGTAACAAGGTAGCCGTACCGGAAGGTGCGGCTGGATCACCTCCTTTCTAAGGAGCACCTGGCGAGTCAGCTTCGGCTCGGTCGTCCAGAGCCATGCCCCGGACGTTCGCTCCGGGGGTGGTGCTCAAGGGTGGAACATTGACCAGTTGGCAGGCCCCCACGGCCCCGTCGTCCAGTACAGCTGCACTTGTGCAGCAGGAACGGGACGGGAACGCGGATGGTCTGCCTCGGCACGCTGTTGGGTCCTGAGGGACCGGGCGAACATTGCTCGAGCACCTCGGACTTCCCGCCGGCGCCCACGCTCCTTGCGAGCTGACGGCGCCGTCGCGGCGGAGTGGGACAGACTCTTCGTCGAACGGCCGGTCTGCGACCGGTACGCGACGAGACGAGGGTCTGGCTCCCGCCCGTACCTTGAGAACTGCACAGTGGACGCGAGCATCAAATACTTTGTGGCCAAGTTAATAAGGGCGCACGGTGGATGCCTTGGCACCAGGAGCCGATGAAGGACGTAGGAGGCTGCGATAAGCCTCGGGGAGCTGTCAACCGAGCTGTGATCCGAGGATTTCCGAATGGGGAAACCCGGCAGGAGTCATGTCCTGTCACCCTCACCTGAACACATAGGGTGAGTGGAGGGAACGAGGGGAAGTGAAACATCTCAGTACCCTCAGGAAGAGAAAGCAACCGCGATTCCGTGAGTAGTGGCGAGCGAAAGCGGAAGAGGCTAAACCAATCACGTGTGATAGCCGGCAGGCGTTGCGTGGTTGGGGTCGTGGGACCGTTCTGACAGTTCTGCCGAACTGACAGGGAGTCAAAAATTGTTGGTGTAGTCGAAGGCCATGCGAAAGGGCCGGCACAGAGGGTAACACCCCCGTAGACGAAACATCAGCAACTCCCGAACGGGATCCCAAGTAGCACGGAGCCCGAGAAATTCCGTGTGAATCTGGCGGGACCACCCGCTAAGCCTAAATACTCCCTGGTGACCGATAGCGGACAAGTACCGTGAGGGAAAGGTGAAAAGTACCCCGGGAGGGGAGTGAAATAGTACCTGAAACCGTGTGCCTACAAGCCGTGGGAGCGTCGTCGTCGAGCTTGCTCGGCGGCCGTGACTGCGTGCCTTTTGAAGAATGAGCCTGCGAGTTAGTGATGTGTGGCGAGGTTAACCCGTGTGGGGAAGCCGTAGCGAAAGCGAGTCCGAATAGGGCGAATCAGTCGCACGTTCTAGACCCGAAGCGGAGTGATCTACCCATGGCCAGGGTGAAGCGCGGGTAAGACCGCGTGGAGGCCCGAACCCACCAGGGTTGAAAACCTGGGGGATGAGCTGTGGGTAGGGGTGAAAGGCCAATCAAACTCCGTGATAGCTGGTTCTCCCCGAAATGCATTTAGGTGCAGCGTCGCGTGTTTCTTGCCGGAGGTAGAGCTACTGGATGGTCTAAGGGGCCTACAAGCTTACTGAAATCAGCCAAACTCCGAATGCCGGTAAGTGAGAGCGCGGCAGTGAGACTGCGGGGGATAAGCTTCGTAGTCGAGAGGGAAACAGCCCAGATCACCGGCTAAGGCCCCCAAGCGTGTGCTAAGTGGAAAAGGATGTGGAGTCGCACAGACAACCAGGAGGTTGGCTTAGAAGCAGCCATCCTTGAAAGAGTGCGTAATAGCTCACTGGTCAAGTGATTCCGCGCCGACAATGTAGCGGGGCTCAAGCACACCGCCGAAGCCGTGACATTCACACCGATAGCCAGGCACCTAGTGTCCAGGCGTGTGGATGGGTAGGGGAGCGTCGTGTGGCGAGTGAAGCGGCGGGGTGACCCAGCCGTGGACGCCACACGAGTGAGAATGCAGGCATGAGTAGCGAAAGACGGGTGAGAAACCCGTCCGCCGAATGACCAAGGGTTCCAGGGCCAGGCTAATCCGCCCTGGGTAAGTCGGGACCTAAGGCGAGGCCGACAGGCGTAGTCGATGGACAACGGGTTGATATTCCCGTACCCGCTATGACACGCCCATGCCGAACCTAGTGATGCTAAGCGCCTGAAGCCGGCTGAGTCTTCGGACGAGGTTGGTGGAGCGCGCGACCCGAGCTGGTAGTAGGCAAGCGATGGGGTGACGCAGGAAGGTAGTCCAACCACGGCGATGGTAGACCGTGGGTAAGGGTGTAGGACGACAGATAGGCAAATCCGTCTGTCACATGTCTGAGACCTGATACCGAGCCGATCTAGGCGAAGTGGATGATCCTATGCTGCCGAGAAAAGCCTCTAGCGAGTGTCATGGCGGCCCGTACCCCAAACCGACTCAGGTGGTCAGGTAGAGAATACCAAGGCGATCGAGCGAACTATGGTTAAGGAACTCGGCAAAATGCCCCCGTAACTTCGGGAGAAGGGGGGCCGCGGGCGGTGTAGGGACTTGCTCCCGAAGCCGTCTTCGGCCGCAGAGACCAGTGGGAAGCGACTGTTTACTAAAAACACAGGTCCGTGCCAAGTCGCAAGACGATGTATACGGACTGACGCCTGCCCGGTGCTGGAACGTTAAGGGGACCGGTTAGACCTTCGGGTCGAAGCTGAGAACTTAAGCGCCAGTAAACGGCGGTGGTAACTATAACCATCCTAAGGTAGCGAAATTCCTTGTCGGGTAAGTTCCGACCTGCACGAATGGCGTAACGACTTCCCAACTGTCTCAACCATAGGCTCGGCGAAATTGCACTACGAGTAAAGATGCTCGTTACGCGCAGCAGGACGGAAAGACCCCGGGACCTTTACTATAGCTTGATATTGGTGTTCGGTACGGCTTGTGTAGGATAGGTGGGAGACTGTGAAGCGGGCACGCCAGTGTCGGTGGAGTCAACGTTGAAATACCACTCTGGTCGTTCTGGATGTCTAACCTAGGTCCGTGATCCGGATCAGGGACAGTGTCTGGTGGGTAGTTTAACTGGGGCGGTTGCCTCCCAAAAGGTAACGGAGGCGCTCAAAGGTTCCCTCAGCCTGGTTGGCAATCAGGTGTCGAGTGCAAGTGCACAAGGGAGCTTGACTGTGAGAGAGACATCTCGAGCAGGTGCGAAAGCAGGAACTAGTGATCCGGCGGTGGCTTGTGGAAGCGCCGTCGCTCAACGGATAAAAGGTACCCCGGGGATAACAGGCTGATCTTGCCCAAGAGTCCATATCGACGGCATGGTTTGGCACCTCGATGTCGGCTCGTCGCATCCTGGGGCTGGAGTAGGTCCCAAGGGTTGGGCTGTTCGCCCATTAAAGCGGTACGCGAGCTGGGTTTAGAACGTCGTGAGACAGTTCGGTCCCTATCCGCTGTGCGCGCAGGAGACTTGAGAAGGGCTGTCCCTAGTACGAGAGGACCGGGACGGACGAACCTCTGGTGTGCCAATTGTTCCGCCAGGAGCACGGTTGGTTGGCTACGTTCGGAAGGGATAACCGCTGAAAGCATCTAAGCGGGAAGCTCGCTTCAAGATGAGGTCTCCCACCGGGTTAACCGGGTAAGGCCCCCAGAAGACTACTGGGTTGATAGGCCGGAAGTGGAAGTGCAGCAATGCATGGAGCTGACCGGTACTAATAGGCCGAGGACTTGACCACATTCTTCTTTTCCCGTCCTGCGGGAAAGAGAATACAAGTTGCTACGCGTCCACTGTGCGGTTCCCGAGATGCGGTCGGGAACGACCCTGACATCTCCATAGAGTTTCGGCGGCCATACCGTGAGGGAAACGCCCGGCTCCATTCCGAACCCGGAAGCTAAGCCTCACAGGGCCGATGGTACTGCGCGGGGGACCGCGTGGGAGAGTAGGACGCCGCCGGACATTCTTTCATCAAGGGCCACTCCATCAGGGGTGGCCCTTGATGCGTTTCCGGGGCTCGTTTGATGCCGGTCCACCCGCTGTGCCACGCTGCCCCGGCAGCGCCCGACGACCGAGGAGACACCTCGTGACCCAGCCCGACGACCGCTCCGGCGACCGCCGGCCGCGGCGCCGACCGCGGCGCCGGAAGCCGCCGCCGTCCCGCGGCCGCGGCTCGAGCAGCAGCGGGCAGCAGGGCAGTCGCCCCGGACGCGGTGGGGAGCGCCCTCCGGCGGGCGCCCCGCGGCGCGCCGAGCGGTCGAGCCCACCACACCCCGGCGGGTCGAGCCGGCGCTGCCGGACGACGTCACCGGTGCCGAGCTCGACCGAGCGGTCCGCGCCGAGCTCAGCTCGCTGGCCAGCCTCAACGCGCAGACCGTGAGCCGGCACCTGGTCATGGCCGGCCGGCTGCTCGAGGAGGACCCCGAGGCGGCGTACGCGCATGCGGTGGCCGCCCGCGAGCGGGCCGGCCGGGTCGCGGCCGTCCGCGAGGCCGCCGGGATCGCCGCGTACCTGACCGGGCGGTACGCCGAGGCGCTGGCCGAGCTGCGGGCCGCCCGGCGGATGTCCGGCGACCAGAGCGCGCTGCCGGTGATGGCCGACTGCGAGCGCGGCCTGGGCCGGCCGGAGAAGGCGCTGGCGATCGCCGCCAGCCCGGAGGTGGCCAAGCTCGATGCCGCCGGGAAGGCCGAGATGCTCATCGTGGCCTCCGGTGCCCGCCGCGACCTGGGCCAGCCGGACGCCGCTGCCCTGCTGCTGCACGGTCCCGAGCTGCGCCCCGGGCCGCCGGAAGGCCTGGACGGCCCGGCTCTTCTACGCCTATGCCGAGGCGCTGCTGGCCGCCGGCCGCGAGGACGACGCGGTGGTCTGGTTCGGGCACGCCGCCGACGCCGACGAGGCCGGCGAGACCGACGCCGACGAACGGCTGGCGGAGCTCGCCGGCGTGACCGTGATCGAGCACGACACCGGGCCGGAGCCGAGCGAGGACGACCGGACCGCCGCCGACGACGGCTGACCTCCGTCCCCAGGCCGGCCGGGTCGTGCTCGCCGTCCCCAGATCGGCTCCGGACCGGCCGGCCGGGGCTGCAGCGCCGCGATCCTCGTCAGACGCGGGCGATCGCCTCCCGCCGGCAGCGAGGAGGACCGGTCGTGACAGCCAGCACCAGCACGCAGCGCCCCGCCGCACGTCAACGAGGTGCACCTGGTCGGGCGGCTGGTCGTCGAGCCGGCCCGCCGCGAGCTGCCCAGCGGCGACGTGCTGGTGTCCTTCCGGCTGGTCGTCACCCGGCCGCCGGCCCGCAAGCGGCGCGCCACCGGACGCTCACCGACCGTCGACACCCTCGACTGCTCCGCCTGGCGCCGCGACGTGCAGCGCAGCCTGGCCAGGCTGCACCCGGGCGACGTGGTGGAGGTGCACGGGAGCCTGCGGCGCCGGTTCTGGCGCGCCGGGCCGTCGGCGGCCAGCCGCAGCGAGGTCGAGGTGCTGCGGGTGCGCCGGGTCGCCGCGGCCTGAGCGCCGGCCGGCCTCAGCTGCCGAGCAGCCGCATCACCAGGCCGGTCCGCGGCTTCGGCCCGAACGACGTCGACTTGCGCGGCATCTTCTCGCCGTCGGCCGCCAGCGCGAGCACGTCGGCCACCTCGACCGGCCGCAGCAGCACCGCGACCCCCGAGGCGCGCCGGGCGGCCCGCACCGCGCCGGCCGCCTCGTGCAGGTACCCGACCCGGCGCGCGGCGTCGGACACCGCCCAGACCTGCTCCAGCAGCAGCGCGTGCAGGACGCTCGCGTCCAGCGAGCGCCAGCGGGCCGGCCGGTCGGCGGGCAGCGCCGCGGCCAGCGCGACCGGGTCCGGGTCCTCGAGCAGGTGGTAGGACGTCCCGTCGGTGACCACGAACGGGTGCCCGGCAGTGGAGTCCCGCAGGGCGGCCAGCGCCGACTCCAGGTCGGCACCGACGGGTCGGACCGAGAAGGTCTCCCCGGCCGCCGCGAGCGCGGCGTCCAGCCGGAGATCGGCCACCACCCGGTGGATCGCGGCCACCCGCAGCGGATAGGTCGTCGAGTCCACCAGCATCGCCAGACCCCGGTCCCAGGGACCGTCGCCGTGGCCGGCGGCGTGCTGCTCCGTCTGCAGCCGGCGGTAGGTGGCCCACCGGTGGTGGCCGTCGGCGATGAGCGCCTGCCGGGGGGCCAGGTCGCGCGCGACCCGCTCCTGGAGCGCCCGGTCCGCGACCGCCCAGACCCGCTGGGTCAGCCCGTCCTCGGTCACCGTCTCCAGCATCGGCCGGTCGGCGATGACCGTCTCGATCACGGTTGCGGTGTCACCGCCGCCCTCGTAGACGAGCAGGATCGGCTCCAGGTTCGCGCTGGTCGCGCGCATCAGCTCCAGACGGTCGGCGACGGGGGCGGGCATCACGTCCTCGTGCGGCAGCACGACCCGGTCCTCCGGGTCGCGCAGCCCGACCGCGGCGAGCAGGCCGCGCTGCAGGACCCCGGGGCCGGACTGCTCGTAGACGTACAGCGTCGGGCTGCGCGTCCCGGGTGAGCACTCCTTCGGCACGCCACCGCCCGAGCAGGTCCGCGGCGTGCGCGTAGCGGCCCGGACCCTCACCCGCGGCCCCCCCGCGGGGATCGCGTGGCAGGATCAGCCGGACCACGTTGTGCGGGTCGAGCTGCTCCAGGTGGGTGGCGTCGTCCGGGTCGATCACGTCGTACGGCGGGCTGGTGACGGCCGCCAGGTCGCTGACCGTGCCGGGCACGTACCGCAGACCGCGGAACGGTGCCACCAGCAGCGTCCCAGGCGGTGTACGTCGGTGGCCGGCATGGCGAGGATGTTACGTGCGGACTTCGAGGCGGCGACGAAGGGGAGGGACCGGGCGGTGACGGAGAACAGCCCTCGTGACGGCGTGCCGGCGGGTGAGGTCTACGACTGGTTCGTGCGTGGCACCACCCTGCTCGAGAGCGGCAACCCGGGCGCCGCGGCCGAGCTGCTCGGCCACGCGCACCGCCGCGAGCCGGAGTCCGCCAGCGTCCTCGAGGCGCTGGCGCGCGCCCTGTTCGACGCCCGGCGCTACGCCGAGGCCGCCGGCCGGTTCACCGAGCTCGTCGAGGTCAGCCCGGACAGCGACTACGCACGGTTCGGCCTCGGGCTGTCCCGGATGCGCCTCGGTGACCTCGCCGGTGCGATCGAGCAGCTGGCGCTGGCCACCGCGATGCGCCCCGCACGCGCCGACTACCAGCAGGTGCTGCGCGAGGCCCGGGCCACGGTCCGCGCCCGGGAGGACGCGACCGACCGCAGCAGCGTCGACGCAGGCGGCGACCGGCCCGGCAGCGAGGGCTCGACCGAGTGAACGACCCGCTGGTCGGGGGATGCGAGCGCCCCCTCGCGACCTGCCACGACGTGGCGCTGCTCGACCTGGACGGCGTGCTCTACGTCGGGCCGGACGCCGTACCCGGGGCACCGGAGGCGGTGCGGGCCGCCGCCGCGGCCGGGATGCGCCCGGCGTACGTCACCAACAACGCGGCGCGCACGCCGGCGACGGTGGCCGCTCACCTGCGCGAGCTCGGGGTGCCCGCTGCCGAGGAGGACGTCGTGACCTCGGCGCAGGCCGCGGCCACGGTGCTGGCGGCCCGGGTCCCGCCCGGGTCGAGGGTGCTGGTCGTCGGCGGCGAGGGGCTCGTCGTCGCGGTCCGGGAGCGTGGCCTGGAGCCGGTGCACGAGGCCGGCGACGGCGTCGCCGCGGTGGTGCAGGGCTTCGCGCCGGAGGTGGGCTGGCGGCTGCTGGCCGAGGGCACGTACGCCGTCGCGGCCGGCCTGCTGTGGGTCGCCACGAACATGGACGCCACGGTGCCGACCCCGGGCGGGAGGGCGCCGGGGAACGGTCTGCTGGTCGGGGTGGTGGCCGGCGCCACGGGACGGTCGCCGGACGCCGTGGCGGGAAAGCCCGAGACACCGCTGCACGACGAGTCGGTTCGGCGCACCGGTGCGCGGACGCCGTTGGTGGTCGGCGACCGGCTGGACACCGACATCGAGGGCGCCAACCGGGCCGGCGTCCCGAGCCTGCTCGTCCTCACCGGAGTCAGCGGCCCGGCCGACCTGGTCAGGGCCCGGCCGGAGCTGCGACCCACCTACCTGGCCCGCGACCTGCGGGACGGCCTGCTCGCCGCGCATCCCGGCGTCCAGCGGGTCGGTGACGGGTGGCGGTGCGGCGGCTGGACCGTCACCGCACGCGACGCGGCGGTGTCGGTCGAGGGCTCGGGGGACCCGGTCGACGGGCTGCGCGCGCTGTGCCTCGCCTGGTGGCGCGGTGGCGTTCGGCTGGACCAGCAGGACCCGGGCCCGGCACTGGCGGCCACCGGCTGGTGACCGTGGGACCTCAGAGCATCGAGCGGAGCTTGAGCAGGTCGCGGACGCCGGCGTCCACCTTGACCTTGCCCGCCAGCCAGGCCTGACCGAAGCCGAGGTGGCCGTCGGTCATCGCGACCAGGTCGTCGCTGTCGGCGGTCAGCCTGATCTGCGCCTTGGGCGACTCGTCGGTGGTGATGCCGGTGATGTGCCCGTCCGACAGGCGCCCGTGGAAGGTGACGTCGAGGTCCGGCACGTGACAGCTCAGGGTGCGGTCGAACGCGTGCCTCTTGCGGTCTTCCTCGTCGACCTCCCGCAGCTTTCCGGCCAACCGCTGCAGTGCCGCGCGGCACTCATCGATCGTCGCCATGACGGGTGGTCCTCCCTGGTCTGCCGTGCGAGCCCGGAGTCGGCTGCGGTCGGCACGGGACGCTACCGCAGCGGCCCGGGCGCCCCGGGAGGTAGCGTCTCCGCAAGACCGCCCGCCCTCCCGACGCGGCGGCACGAGAGACGGAGGCGCCATGGTGCTCGACGGTCTGCGCGGCTACGTCCAGCTGGCCAACGGACTCACCGACGTGACCCGGGAACGGGCCCGCGCCGCAGCCAAGGCGCTGCTCGCCCAGGGCATGGCCGGCGTCGGCGCTGTCGTCGCTGCGCCGGTCGGCACCCAGGTGACCGCCCTGACCGAGGACCTGCTGGCCACCAGCAAGGCCAACCGGGACCTGCTGGTCCACCTGATCCGGCCGAGGTCGAGCGCTCCGTCGCCCGGCTCGGGCTGGTGTCGGCGCAGGAGCTGGACGCCGCCGCCCGGCGGGCCAAGGGTCTGGAGAAGCGGGTCGCCGAGCTCGAGGAGCGAGCTGCGCAAGTCCGGCCCGCCCGCAAGGCCGCCGTCACCCGGGCCAGGAAGACCACCAGGAAGACCACCAAGAAGGCGGCCAAGAAGTCGACGGCGAAGAAGTCCACGGCCAAGAAGTCGACGGCGAAGAAGGCCACCGCGAAGCCCGCGTCGAAGCGGCACGGCGGCCCGTCGACCAGCGTCACCTCTGCATCGACGACCACGACCGAAGGTCCAGCACGTGACCGACCAGCACCGCGACGACGACGTCGTGACCGACTGACCACGCCGAGGGATGGTCGGACGGACGCCCGCGACCCCCGGATCGCCGCGGCGGTGGCCCGGCTGGACGGCCTCGGTGACCAACCGCCGGCCGAGCACGTCGAGGTCTACGAGGAGGTGCACCGGGTGCTGCAGGAGTCGCTGGCCGACGCGACCCGCGGCACCGACCGCGCGACGAGGCGCCCGGGCGGCGCGCAGCCGTGACCCGTCGGGCCCGCCTGGACGCCGAGCTGGTCCGCCGGGGTCTCGCGCGCTCGCGCGAGCAGGCGGCCGAGCTGGTCGCGGCCGGGCAGGTCCGGGTGCCCGGCCGGACCTCGGTCAAGGCCGCCACCCAGGTCGCCTCGGCGACCCGATCGTCGTCGCCGAGCCGGCCGGGGAGACCTACGTGTCCCGCGGCGGCCACAAGCTGGCCGGCGCGCTGGACGCGTTCGCGTCCGACGGCCTGGACGTCGCCGGCCGCCGGGCGCTGGACGCCGGCGCCTCGACCGGTGGCTTCACCGACGTGCTGCTGCGCCGCGGCGCCCGCGAGGTGGTCTGCGTCGACGTCGGGTACGGCCAGCTCGCCTGGCCGCTGCAGACCGACGACCGGGTGCCGGTGCTCGACCGGACCAACGTCCGCGACCTGACCGCGGCCGCGCTCGGCGAGCCGGTCGACCTGGTCGTCGCGGACCTGTCCTTCATCTCGCTGCGGCTGGTGCTCCCGGCGCTGGTGGCCGTGGCCGCTGACCGGACGCCGACCTGGTGCCGATGGTGAAGCCGCAGTTCGAGGTCGGCCGCGAGGCGCTCGGCGCCGGCGGCGTCGTGCGGGAGCCCGGGCTGCGCGCAGCAGCGGTCGCCGAGGTCGCCCGGGTCGCCCGCGAGCAGCACGGGCTCGGCGTCGCCGGGGTCACCGCGAGCCCGCTGCCCGGCCCGGCCGGCAACGTGGAGTACTTCCTCTGGCTGCGCCGCGATGCGCCGCCGCTCGACCTCGAGCGGCTCGCAGCCGCCGTCGCGGCGGGCCCGTCGTGACCGACGTCGGAGCAGCGCCCGGCCCGCGCAGCGTGCTGTTCGTCGGGCACACCGGCCGGGAGGAGGCGCTGCGCTCGGTGCGGGACGCCGCGAAGCGGTTCGCCGCCGCCGGCGTGGCGGTTCGGGTCCTCGCCGACGAGGCGGCCCAGCTCGACCTGACCGACGTCGCCGTGGTGGCCCGCACGACGAGGCAGCGGCCGAGGGCTGCGAGCTGGTCGTCGTGTTCGGCGGCGACGGCACCCTGCTCCGCGGCGCCGAGCTGGCCCGCCCGACGTCCACCCCGATGCTCGGGCGTCAACCTCGGGCACGTCGGCTTCCTCGCCGAGGCCGAGCGGGACGCGATCGACGCGACCGTCGACCGGGTGGTGGCGCGCGACTACACCGTCGAGGAGCGGCTCACGGTCGACGTCACCGTCACGACCGACGGTGACGTCGTGGGCCGCGGCTGGGCGCTCAACGAGGCGTCGATCGAGAAGGCCAGCCGCCAACGGCTGCTCGAGGTGGTGGTCGAGATCGACGGCCGGCCGCTGTCCCGCTGGGGCTGCGACGGGGTGGTGATGGCCACGCCGACCGGCTCGACGGCGTACGCCTTCTCGGCCGGTGGCCCGGTGGTCTGGCCCGAGGTCGAGGCCCTGCTGCTGGTGCCGATCAGCGCGCACGCGCTGTTCGCCCGGCCGCTGGTGGTGTCGCCGGACTCGGTGCTCGCCGTCGAGGTGCTCTCGACCGGGCAGAGCGCCGGGGTGCTGTGGTGCGACGGCCGCCGGATGGTCGACCTGCCGCCGGGCGCCCGGATCGAGGCCCGCCGCGGCGAGCGCCCGGTCGAGCTGGCGCGGCTGCACTCGGCGCCGTTCACCGACCGGCTGGTGGCGAAGTTCGACCTGCCGGTGCTCGGGTGGCGGGGCCGGCCCGGCGCGCCGGGTTCCGACCGACCTTCCGCGTAGGGTCGAGCGCCGTGCTCGAGGAGATGCGGATCCGGGGCCTCGGCGTCATCGAGGACGCCGTGCTCGAGCTCGCCCCGGGCCTGACCGTGGTCTCCGGCGAGACCGGAGCCGGCAAGACGATGGTCGTCACCGGCCTCGGCCTGCTGTTCGGCGGCCGGGCCGACCCCGGCGCCGTGCGTCCCGGGGTCGAGACCGCCTCGGTCGAGGGCCGGCTGCGGGTCGACCCGGCCGGGCCGGCCGCCGCCGGAGCCCTTGCGGCCGGCGCGGAGCTGGACGACGACGTCCTCACCGTCCTGCGCACCGTGTCCGCGGCCGGGCGGTCCCGGGCCCACCTCGGCGGGCGCAGCGTGCCGGCCGGCATCCTGGCCGAGCTCGCCGACTCCTGCCTGGCCGTGCACGGCCAGAGCGACCAGTCGCGGCTGCTCCAGCCGGCCCACCAGCGCGACGCCCTCGACCGCTACGCCGGTGCCGCGGTCGGCCGACCCGCTGGCCGCCTACCGGGCGGCCTTCGACGAGCTGCGAGCGGTCGGGACCGAGCTCGACGAGCTGACCCGGAGGGCCCGCGAGCGGGCCCAGGAGGCCGATCTGCTGCGGTTCGGGCTCGACGAGATCGAGGCGGCCGACCCGCAGCCCGGCGAGACCACGGCGCTGCGGGTCGAGGAGGAGCGGCTGGGCCACGCCGACGGGCTGCGCGCGGCGACCGCGCTGGCCCAGAGCGCGCTGCTCGGCGAGACCGACGGCGCTGCCGGGCCGGCCGCCGACGCCACCGCGCTGGTGGCGGCCGCCCGGGCTGCCCTGGAGCAGGTCGGCGTGCAGGACCCGGGCCTGGACGAGCTGGTGGCCCGGCTGCGCGAGCTCGGCTTCCTGCTGGCCGACCTCGGCGCCGACGTCGCGTCGTACGCCGCCTCGGTCGAGACCGACCCGGCCCGGCTGGCCGTGGTGCAGGACCGGCGGGCCGAGCTGTCCCGGCTGGTCCGCAAGTACGGCGACGAGACCGACCCCGCTGCCGACCAGGCCGCGGCCGTGCTGGCGTGGGGCCAGCAGGCCGCAGCGCGGCTGACCACCCTCGAGGGCGACGACGACCGGATCGGCCTGCTGAGCGCCCGCCGCGACGAGCTGCTCGCCGAGCTGGTCCGCTCGGCCGGCGAGCTGTCGGTGGCGCGGGCCGCGGCGGCCGACCGGTTCGCCTCCGAGGTCTCCGGCGAGCTCGCGGCCCTGGCGATGGCCAGCGCCGCCGTCGAGGTGGGCGTCGCCCAGACCGAGGTCGAGACCGGCGGCCTCACCGTCGGCGGCCGCACCGTCGCCTATGCGCGGCACGGCGTCGACGACGTCGAGCTGCTGCTGCGCCCGCACGCCGGGGCGCCGGCGCGTCCGCTGCAGAAGGGCGCCTCCGGCGGCGAGCTGTCCCGGGTGATGCTCGCGGTCGAGGTGGTGCTGGCCGGCACCGACCCGGTGCCGACCCTGGTCTTCGACGAGGTCGACGCCGGGGTGGGCGGCAAGGCGGCCGTCGAGGTCGGCCGGCGGCTGGCGGCGCTGGCCCGGTCGGCGCAGGTCATCGTCGTGACCCACCTGCCGCAGGTCGCCGCGTTCGCCGACCAGCACCTGGTGGTGCGCAAGGCCGAGGACGGCGCGGTCACCCGCAGCGGGGTCGTCGCCCTCGACGACGCCGGCCGGCTGCGCGAGCTGTCCCGGATGCTCGCCGGGCAGGAGGAGTCCGCGACCGCCGAGGCGCACGCCCGCGAGCTGCTCGAGGCTGCGCAGGGCGAGCGGGCCGCCGCCGCGCGCTGACAGAGGGGGCCGAAGCCAGGCGTTTCCGTACACGCCGGGCGACGTCCCATCCGTCACACCTGTCACATGGCAGCATCCGGGTCATGCGTCTCGCCACCCTGCGCCGGTCCCGTTCCGAGCCCCCGCTGCCCGGCCTGCACGGTCCGGCCCTGGTCGAGCGGCGGGCCCCCGCGCTGGCCCGGCGGGCTCGCCCCGGCGACATCGCCGTGCTCGAGCACCTCGACCTCGACGGCAGCAGTGCCCGGCTGCTCCTCGACGCGGGCGTCGCCGCGGTCGTCAACGCGGCGCCGTGCATCAGCGGCCGCTACCCCAACCTGGGGCCGCAGCTGCTGGTCCAGGCCGGTGTCCCGGTGCTGGACCGGGTCGGGCCCGAGGTCATCCGGCTGCTGGACGACGGCGACCGGCTGCGCCTGGACGGCGACGCGCTCTACCGCGGGGACGAGCTGATCTGCCGCGGCGACCTGCTGACCGCCGAGTCGGTCGGTCTGGCCATGGAGGCGGCCCGGGCCGGCCTCGGTTCCCAGCTGCAGGCGTTCGCCCACGCCACCACCGAGCACCTGCGCCGGGAGCGCGACCTGCTGCTCGACGGCACCGGTGCGCCGGCCGTCGGCACGGCGATCGAGGGCCGCGCCGTGGTCGTCGTCACCAACGGCAAGGGCTCCGAGCGCGACCTGCGCGACCTGCGTGCGTGGCTGCGCGCCACCGAACCGGTCCTCGTCGGCGTCGACGAGGGCGCCGATGCGCTGCTCGCCGCCGGGCTGCGCCCGCACCTGGTCGTCGGGGACCCGCGGCTGATGAGCGACGACGTCCTCGACAGCGGTGCCGAGCTCGTCGTACGCGCCGACCGGGACGGGACGGTCCACGGGCTGCACCGCGCCGAGCAGGCCGGCCTGGAGCCGACCGTGTTCGCGCTGTCCGGGTCCAGCGAGGACGCCGCGCTGCTGCTCGTCGATGCGCACCGGCCGGCGCTGGTGGTCGGTGTCGGCTGGCACCCCACCCTGGCCGCGCTGGTCGACTCCGGACGCGGCGACATGCCCAGCGCCTTCCTCACCCGGCTCCGGCTCGGCGACCGGTTCGTCGACGCCTCCGCGGTGTCGGCGGTCTACCGCCGGCCGGCCCGCACCTGGCCGCTGTGGCTGCTCGCGCTGCTGCTGCTGGCCGCGGTGGCGGCCACCGTGGTGCTCGCGCCGGACAGCAGCCCGGTCGGGCGAGAACCGCGACCGCGTGGTCGAGTGGGTCCAGGACGTCGTGCACGACGTGACCGGGCGATGACGATGGTCCTGCGATGACCGGCGTACGCCACCTGCTGCTGTCCGTCGTGGCAGCCGTGCTGGCCCTCGCGCTCGGCCTCGCGCTCGGAGCCGGTCCGGTGGTCGGTCGAACGGATGCGACCCGGGGTGCGCGCGAGGACCGGCTGGCCGCCCAGGCCGAACGGCTGCAGCTCCGTGTCGCGGCCCTCGAGGACCGGGCCCGGACCGACTCGCGGGTCGTCGCCGCCCTGGCCGGGCCGCTGACCGACGGCCGGCTGGAGGGGCACAGCGTCCTGCTGGTGCGTACGCCCGGAGCGCGCGACGACGCGGTCCGGCGGACCCGGGCCGCCCTGCTCGGAGCCGGTGCCAGCCTGACCGGCGAGCTGACGATCACCGCGACCTACCTCGACCCCGACCAGGCGACCGCCCCTCTGGAGGACCTCGTGCTGCGGCTGGTGCCGCCCAACGTCACGTTCGCGCCGGGGTCGACGCGCGATCGAGCGGGTCGGCACCGTGCTGGCCCGGGCCACCGTCGCCGCCGAGCCCCGCGGCAGGCCGGACCGGGACGGCGCCGAGGTGATCGCCGGCCTCGACGAGCTGGGTGCGGTGCGGCTCGACGGCGAGCCGGGGCAGCTGGCCGAGCTCGCCGTGGTCGTGACAGGGCCCCGGGAGAAGGCGTCGGCCGAGCCGGCCCTGACCGCGCTGGTCGCGGCGCTGGACGCCGGGGGAGCCGGCGCCCTGGTCGCCGGCCCCGGGCTCGCGCCGCCGGCGGTCGGCTGGGCCCGCACCGGCAACCCGGGCGGCGCCTCGTCGGTGGACTCGGCGGACACCCCGGCCGGGCAGGTCGCCCTGGTGCTGGCGCTGGTCGAGCAGCTGGCCGGCGGCAAGGGCGGCTACGGCGCCGGGAAGGGCGCCACGTCGGTCCTTCCCGCGTCGGTGCGCTCACCGGCGCCCGCGGACTGATAACCTCGAAGCCCGTGGACAGACGGAGCTCTCTCCGTCGCACTCGAGCCCACGGGAGCCCCCCTTGGCCGCACCGGCGACCACCAAGCACATCTTCGTGACCGGGGGCGTCGCCTCCTCGATCGGCAAGGGCCTCACGGCCTCCGGCCTGGGCCAGTTGCTGCGGTCCCGCGGCCTGCGGGTGACGATGCAGAAGCTCGATCCCTACCTCAACGTCGACCCCGGGACGATGAACCCGTTCCAGCACGGCGAGGTGTTCGTCACCGACGACGGCGCCGAGACCGACCTGGACGTCGGGCACTACGAGCGCTTCCTGGACCGCGACCTGCACGGCTCGGCGAACGTCACCACCGGGCAGGTGTACTCGGCGGTGATCGCCAAGGAGCGACGCGGTGAGTACCTCGGCGACACCGTCCAGGTCATCCCGCACATCACCAACGAGATCAAGGCCCGGATCCGGGCCATGGCAGATGATCCGTCGGGCGTCCCTGTCGACGTCGTCATCACCGAGATCGGCGGCACCGTCGGCGACATCGAGTCGCTGCCGTTCCTCGAGGCCGCGCGGCAGGTACGGCACGACGTGGGCCGCGACAACGTGTTCTTCCTGCACATCTCGCTGGTGCCCTACATCGGCCCGTCCGGCGAGCTGAAGACCAAGCCGACCCAGCACTCGGTGGCTGCGCTGCGCTCGATCGGCATCCAGCCGGACGCGATCGTCTGCCGGTCCGACCGCGACATCCCGCCGAACGTCAAGCGCAAGATCTCGCTGATGTGCGACGTCGACGAGGAGGCCGTGGTCGCCGCGAAGGACGCGCCGTCGATCTACGACATCCCCAAGGTGCTGCACTCCGAGGGTCTGGACGCCTACGTGGTTCGCCGGCTCGGCCTGGCCTTCCGGGACGTCGAGTGGACCGAGTGGGACGACCTGCTGCGCCGGGTGCACCGGCCCGAGCACCAGGTGACCGTGGCGCTGGTCGGCAAGTACGTCGACCTGCCCGACGCCTACCTCTCGGTCTCCGAGGCGTTGCGCGCCGGCGGCTTCGCCAACGACTGCAAGGTTCACATCCGGTGGGTGACCTCCGACGACTGCCAGACCCCGGAGTCCGCCGCGCGTGAGCTCGAGGGCGTGGACGCGGTCTGCGTCCCGGGCGGGTTCGGGGTACGCGGCATCGAGGGCAAGCTCGGCGCGGTGCGCCATGCCCGGGAGACCGGCATCCCGACCCTGGGCCTGTGCCTCGGCCTGCAGTGCATGGTGATCGAGTACGCCCGCAACGTCGCCGGGCTGGAGGGCGCCGGATCGGTGGAGTTCGACGAGGAGACGCCGCACCCGGTGATCGCGACGATGGCCGACCAGCGCGACGTGGTGGCCGGCGACCGCGACATGGGCGGCACCATGCGGCTCGGGCTCTACCCGGCGGCGCTGGCCGAGGGCTCACTGGTCCGCGAGGTCTACGGCTCGGCGTACGTCGAGGAGCGGCACCGGCACCGGTACGAGGTCAACAACGAGTACCGGGCCCGGCTCGAGGAGGCCGGTCTGGTGTTCTCCGGCACCTCCCCGGACGGGCACCTGGTCGAGTACGTCGAGCTGCCGCGCGACGTGCACCCCTACTTCCTGGCCACCCAGGCGCACCCGGAGTTCCGCTCCAGGCCCGGCCCGGGCGCACCCGATGTTCGCCGGCCTGATCGCCGCGGCCCTGGTCCGCCAGGGCGCGGCCGACGGCAGCGTGGACCTGACCACCGTGCCCGCCGGCACGGCGTGACCGGGCGGACGCCACGCCGGAGGTCGCCGACGAGCAGGCCACGCTGACGGTGCGGGCCAGCGCGACCGTGCACCACGGCATGGTCTGGGACGTCCGCCGCGACGAGGTCGAGCTCGGCGACGGGCAGACGGTGACCCGCGAGGTGATCGACCACACCGGGTGCGGTCGGCGTGGTCGTGCTGGACGACCAGGACCGGGTGCTGCTGCTCCGGCAGTACCGCCACCCGGTGCGGTCCTACCTCTGGGAGCCACCGGCCGGGCTGCTCGACGTCGCGGGGGAGGACCCGCTGCTCGCGGCGCAGCGCGAGCTCGCCGAGGAGGCCGACCTCACCGCCGACGAGTGGCACGTGCTGGTCGACTTCTACAACTCACCCGGCGGCAGCACCGAGGCCTTCCGCTGCTACCTGGCCCGCGGCCTGCAGGAGGTGCCGCACGGCGACCGGCACGAGCGCGAGCACGAGGAGCGCGGCATGGTGCCCGCCTGGGTCCCGCTCGCGCAGGCTCGGGACCTGGTGCTCGCCGGCCGGCTGCACAACCCGACCACGGTCTGCGGGATCCTCGCCGCGGCCGCCGCGCGGGACGTCGGGTGGGACTCCCTGCGACCGGCCGACGCGCCGTGGCCGGAGCGGTCGCCGGGGCGTGGTCAGTAGCGCAGACCGAGCTCGTCGAGCTCGAGCCGGGCCAGCTCGTCGGTGGCCGCCGCGTCACCGGCCTTCCAGCCGGCCACGACGCCGGGCTCCAGCCCGGCCAGCCGGCGCAACGGCTGGCGGGCCAGGGCGCGGACGGCCAGCAGCTCGGCCGCGGCCGGCGTACGGCGCAGCAGGCGGGATGCCGCCGAGGCCTCGACCACCCAGGCGAGCCGGCTCGGCAGCCAGAGGACGAGCAGCACGATGATCGGAACGGCGGCGACCAGCAGGCCCGCCAGCGTCGCCAGCCGCTCCACGCTGTCCTGGTAGTCCTGCGCGGTAGCGGCAAGATCCCTGCTGGTGGCGGCCAGGTCCCGGAAGGGCGCGGCGATGGTGTCGCCGACCAGCGGGGTGTCCCGGAGGCTGCCGGCGGTGTCCCGCAGCCGGCCGTCCAGCGACCGGGCCGACTGCTCGGCCTCCCGGCCCGGCACGGCCAGGGCGCCGACCTTGTCGTGCGTGCCCTGGCCGAGCCGGACCGCCCAGTAGACGCCGATCACGACCAGGAGGTCGCCGAACAGCTGGCGCAGGACACGAGCGGGGCGGTCGGCGTAGAGCTTCATCCGGACGCCCTTCCCCGCCGGGCACCTGACTAGACTCCCGGCGCGCGGACAACGAGGTCGGCGCGCTCCCAGATGAAGGACTTGATAGCCGTGAAGGTCGGCATCCCTCGCGAGGTCAAGAACCACGAGTACCGCGTCGCCATCACCCCGGCCGGTGTGCACGAGCTGGTCCGCAACGGCCACGAGGTGTTCATCGAGAAGGACGCCGGGGCGGGCTCCTCGATCCCCGACGACGACTACCTGGCCGCCGGCGCGAAGATCCTCGCGACCGCCGACGACGTGTGGGCCACCGGCGACCTGATCCTCAAGGTGAAGGAGCCGATCGAGCAGGAGTACGGCCGGATGCGGGCCGGCCAGACCCTGTTCACCTACCTGCACCTGGCGGCCTCCGAGCCGTGCACCACGGCGCTGCTGGACCGCAAGGTCACCGGCATCGCCTACGAGACCGTCGAGCTGCCGGACCGCTCCTTGCCGCTGCTCGCGCCGATGTCCGAGGTCGCCGGCCGGCTGGCTCCGCAGGTCGGCGCCCACACGCTGATGCGGGCCGAGGGTGGCCGCGGCGTCCTGATGGGCGGGGTGTCCGGGGTGTACGCCGCCAAGGTCGTGGTGATCGGTGCGGGCGTGTCCGGCATGAACGCCGCCGCCATCGCGCTGGGCATGCAGGCCGAGGTGCTGCTGCTCGACCGGAACATCGCGCGGCTGCGGCAGGCCGACGCGATCTACCAGGGTCACCTGCAGACGGTCGCCTCCAACAGCTACGAGATCGAGCGGGCCTGCCTGGACGCCGACATGGTGATCGGTGCGGTCCTGGTGCCGGGCGCCAAGGCCCCGATGCTGGTCTCCAACGAGCTGGTGTCGCGGATGCGACCCGGCTCGGTGCTGGTCGACATCTCGATCGACCAGGGCGGCTGCTTCGAGGACTCCCGGCCCACGACGCACGACGACCCGACGTACAAGGTGCACAGCTCGGTCTTCTACTGCGTGGCGAACATGCCGGGCGCGGTGCCGCACACCTCGACGTACGCGCTGACCAACGTCACGCTCCCGTACGCCGTGGAGCTGGCGAACCGCGGCTGGCGCGACGCGCTGCGGGCCGACCCCGCACTCGCCCTGGGGCTGAACACCTACGACGGGCGGATCACCTACGGCCCGGTCGCCGAGGCGCACGGGGCGCCGGTCCTGGAGCTCGACGAGGTGCTGGCCTGAGCGCTCCGGGGACGCTGCGGCCGGCGCTGCAGACCTACCTCGACCACCTGGCCGTCGAGCGGGGTCTGGCCCGCAACACCCTGGCGTCCTACCGACGCGACCTGCGCCGGTACCTCACCCACCTGGGGTCCCGGGAGGTCATCGCTGCGGAGCGGGTGGTCGAGGCCGACGTCAGCTCGTTCCTGGTCGCCCTGCGCGAGGGCGACGAGGAGCACCCGCCGCTGGCCGCGAACTCGGCGGCCCGGGCGGTGGTGGCGGTGCGCGGCTTCCACCGGTTCCTGCTGCGCGAGGGCCTGGTCACCGTCGACGCCGCGCGCGGGGTCCGGCCGCCGACGCCGGCGAAGCGGCTGCCCAAGGCCATCTCGGTCGAGGAGGTCGAGGCGCTGCTGGCCGCCGCAGGGGCCGACGACACGCCGCGCGCCCTGCGCGACCGGGCCCTGCTCGAGCTGCTGTACGGCTGCGGCGCGCGGATCTCGGAGGCGGTCGGGCTCGACGTCGACGAGATCGACATGGAGTCCGGCACGGTCCGGCTGGTCGGCAAGGGCAGCAAGGAGCGGGTGGTGCCGGTCGGCTCCTACGCCCGCGAGGCCGTGTCGGCCTACCTGGTGCGCGGCCGCCCGACGCTCGCCGCGCACCGGCACCGGCTCGCCGGCGCTGTTCCTCAACGCCCGCGGCGGCCGGCTGTCCCGGCAGAGCGCCTGGACGGTGCTGCGGGCGGCGGCCGAGCGGGCCGGCGTACGGCGGGAGGTGTCCCCGCACACGCTGCGGCACTCGTTCGCCACCCACCTGCTCGACGGCGGCGCCGACGTGCGGGTGGTGCAGGAGCTGCTCGGGCACGCCAGCGTGACCACCACCCAGGTGTACACGCTGGTGACCGTCGACCAGCTGCGCGAGGTCTACGCCACCTCGCACCCCCGAGCGCGCTGAGCCTTCTCGACGATCTGCCTTCGCCCGGCGTGGCGGCGTGATCGCGGCGCCCCGGCTGCCTACTGTCGCTCTCGAGGTCGGTACGGCGACAGGCCGACGAGTCGACAAATGAGGACGGCACCGTGAGCACCCAACCGCTGATGCCCCCGGACGAGCCCACCGGAGTCCCGCTGGACGCGGCCGACCCGCCGGAGGGCCGGGACCACGTGGCCCCGCACATCCCGGCGGTGCAGCTGGACTCGCCGGTGGCCGCGGCCGCGGCCCCGCCGGTCGCGGACCCCACCGCGAACCGGCCGATCGGTCCCACCGGGAGGCCGATGCCGAACTTCCCGGAGCCGACCCCCAAGGAGCACCCCGGGCCGGCCCGGATCATCGCCATGTGCAACCAGAAGGGCGGTGTCGGCAAGACCACCACCACGATCAACCTCGGTGCGGCGCTGGCGGAGTACGGCCGCAAGGTGCTGCTGGTCGACTTCGACCCGCAGGGGTCGCTGTCGGTCGGCCTGGGCGTCAACCCGTACGACATCGACAAGAGCGTCTACGACCTGATCATGGACCGGGACGTCACGCTCGGCGACGTCGTGATCAAGAGCAACGTGCCAGGGCTGGACATCATCCCGAGCAACATCGACCTGTCCGCCGCCGAGGTGCAGCTGGTCACCGAGGTGGCCCGCGAGCAGATCCTCAAGGGCGCACTGGCGCCGGCGGTGGCCGACTACGACTTCGTCATCATCGACTGCCAGCCGTCGCTGGGGCTGCTCACCGTCAACGCGCTCACCGCGGCCGACGGGGTGATCGTGCCGATGGAGGCCGAGTTCTTCGCGCTGCGCGGTGTCGCGATGCTGGTCGAGACGATCCAGAAGGTGCAGGACCGGCTCAACCCGGGCCTGGAGATCGACGGCCTGGTCGCCACCATGTTCGACTCGCGCACGGTGCACAGCCGCGAGGTGCTCGCCCGCCTGGTGGAGGCCTTCGAGGAGAAGGTGTTCCACACCGCGGTCGCACGCACCGTCCGGTTCCCCGAGACGACCGTGGCGGGTGAGCCGATCACCACCTTCGCGACCTCCTCCGGCGGGGCCTACTCCTACCGGCAGCTGGCCAAGGAGGTGCTCGCACGGTGCCCGGGCACGTGACCGGCGTCGCCGAGGCGGGCGAGCCGGGGGAGGCGGGCCAGCCGGGGGAGCCCGAGGACGCGACCGGGGCCCGGGTCCGCCGGCTCCGACCGGCGGCAGCCCGCACCTCGGGCCGCGAGCGGCACGACGAGAAGATCACCGTCTACGTCTCCCAGGACGAGCTGGTCGCCCTCGAGCAGGCCCGGCTGGTGCTGCGGGCCGAGCACGGGGTGGCCGTCGACCGCGGCCGCCTGGTGCGCGAGGCGGTGGCCGAGATGCTCATCGACCTGGAGGCCCACGGCGAGGCCAGCGTCGTGGTGAACCGGCTGCGCCCGTCGTCCTGACCGGCGTGATCGACTACTCCAGCGATTTCCGGCTGGCGCCGGTGCTCGACTACCGTGCGGACGTGAGCGAGGAGACCGCTCTGCCCGTCGCGGCGGAGGACGCCGGCGGGACCGGGGCGTTCCGGGTCGACCTGGGCGAGCTGTTCGAGGGCCCGTTCGACCTGCTGCTCGGGCTGATCTCCAAGCACAAGCTGGACGTCACCGAGATCGCGCTGTCCAAGGTCACCGACGAGTTCATCGCGCACATCAAGGGCAAGGGCCCGGTCTGGGATCTTGGCCAGGCCACCGAGTTCCTCGTCGTAGCCGCGACGCTGCTCGACCTCAAGGCGGCCCGGCTGCTGCCCAGCGGCGAGGTCGAGGACGAGGAGGACCTCGCGCTGCTCGAGGCGCGCGACCTGCTCTTCGCCCGGCTGCTGCAGTACCGCGCGTACAAGCAGGTCGCCGCGGTCTTCGCCGGCCGGATGGCCGACGAGGCCGGCCGGTACGCCCGGGCGGTGACCCTGGAGCCGCAGCTGGCCGGGCTGCTGCCCGAGGTGCTGCTCGGCCTGGGCCCGCAGGAGTTCGCCGCGCTGGCCGCCCGGGTGTTCACGCCCCGGCCGGTGCCGATGATCTCCGTCGACCACCTGCACACGCCCGCGGTCAGCGTCCGGGAGCAGGCGGCGGTACTGGTCACCGCGCTGCGGCGGTCGCGGACGGCCACCTTCCGGACGCTCACCGCCGACTGCGAGGGCACCCTCGTCGTCGTCGCGCGCTTCCTCGCGCTGCTCGAGCTCTACCGCGAGGGTGCGGTGGTCTTCGAGCAGGTCGACCCGCTCGGTGAGCTGCACATCCGCTGGACCGGCTCCGACGAGGGCGACGTCGAGGTCCCCGACGAGTTCGACGAGGACGTCGTCCCTGACTCTGATGACCGACGACGAGCCCACCGACGTACCGGACGCCACCACGATCGACCTGCGGGAGACGAACACCGATGACCACGCCTGACGAGCAGCCGGTCGACCACGAGGGCGACGGCGTCCCGCTGCGCACCGCGCTCGAGGCCATCCTCATGGTGGTCGACGAGCCGGTCGGCGAGGTGACGCTCGCCCAGGTGGCCGAGCGGCCGACCGAGGAGGTCGTGCGCGAGCTGCACGCCCTCGCGGCGGAGTACGACGAGCAGGGCCGCGGCTTCGAGCTGCGCCAGGTGGCCGGTGGCTGGCGGTTCTACACCCGCGCGGTCGCGGCGGCGTACGTCGAGCGGTTCGTGCTGGACGGGCAGCAGGCCCGGCTGACCCAGGCCGCCCTGGAGACGCTGGCCGTGGTGGCCTACCGGCAGCCGGTGAGCCGGGCCCGGGTCTCGGCCGTGCGTGGGGTCAACGTCGACGGCGTGATGCGCACGCTGATGGCCCGGGGTCTGGTCGAGGACTCGGGTGAGGAGGGCGAGGCCGGCTCGACGCTCTACCGCACGACGTCGTACTTCCTGGAGCGGCTCGGCCTGCGCGGCATCGACGAGCTGCCCGACCTGGCGCCGTACCTGCCGGCGATGGACGCCCTGGACGACATGGCCGGGAACCCGACGTGAGTGTCGAGGAGCCGTCCGGCATCCGGCTGCAGCGGGTGCTGGCCGCCGCCGGCCTGGGCAGCCGGCGCGCCTGCGAGGAGCTGATCGAGGAAGGCCGGGTCGAGGTCGACGGCAAGCAGGTCCGGGTGCAGGGCATGCGGGTCGACCCGGTGTCCGCGGTCATCAAGGTCGACGGCATGCGCATCGCGACCGCGCCGGACAACGTCTACATCGTGCTGAACAAGCCCACCGGCGTCGTCAGCACCATGAGCGACCCCGAGGGCCGGCCGTCGCTGCAGGAGTACGTCGGCGACCGGAACGCCCGGCTGTTCCACGTCGGCCGGCTGGACGTCGACACCGAGGGACTGATCCTGCTCACCAACGACGGCGACCTCGCGCACCGGCTGTCGCACCCGTCCTTCGGGGTCCCGAAGACCTACCTCGCCGAGGTGACCGGACCGGTGGCCCGGGACGTGGGCAAGCGGCTCAAGCACGGTGTGGAGCTCGAGGACGGGCTGGTGCAGGCCGACTCGTTCCGGCTGGTGAGCCAGGTCGGGTCGCGGGTGATGGTGGAGCTCTCGCTGCACGAGGGTCGCAAGCACGTCGTACGCCGGATGCTTGCCGAGGTGGGGCACCCGGTGTCGCGGCTGGTGCGCACCGACGTCGGGCCGATCTCGCTGGGCAACCTCAAGCCCGGCAAGCAGCGCAAGCTCAGCCAGCAGGAGATCGGGGCGCTGTACCGGGCCGTCGGGCTGTGAACAGGCCGGTGACCGTTCCCGTCACCGTGCGCGACCTGGTGCACGCCGACCTGGCCGACCTGGGCTGGTGCGGGCCGCCGTCTCACCTGCGCAACGTGTCGGACCAGCTGGACCGCGTGCGCCTGGGCGAGGTCGTGTACCTCGCGCTGTGCGGTCCGGCCGGGCTGCCGATCGCCGTCGGCGGCGCCGACCTCGTGCGCCAAGCCGGCACCGGCCGGCTGTACCAGCTCGCGGTGCTGCCGGAGCTGCAGTCCTGCGGGCTGGGGACGCTGCTCATCGGCGCGCTGGAGGACCGGGTCCGCGAGCGCGGCCTGGCCCGGGTGGACCTCGGCGTGGGGGAGGACAACCCGCGGGCCCGCGCCCTGTACGAGCGGCTCGGTTACGTCGCGTGCGGCTCCGAGGTCGACCGGTGGAGGTACGAGGCCGACGACGGCAGCACAGTCGTCGTCGAGGACCTGTGCACTCTGCTCGGCAAGGACCTGTAGCGCTCAGCGGGTCTTCAGGATCGGCGGAGCAGGCTCTCGACCATGACCACGCATCCACGCACTGCTTCCGTCGTCCTCGGCCTGGTCGTGTCGACGGCCCTGGCAGGCATCCCGTTCGCCGGGGCACCCGTCGCACACGCTGCGTCCGCCGCGGACCCCTGCGGCACGTACAACGGCCGCGGCTGCGCCCCGAGAAGCGCCCGGGTCGACCTGGCAGCACCTGTCTTCTCGCACCCCACGGACATCACGAACCCGCTGTTCCCGATCGGCCGGCTGCACTCGGCGCTGCTGCTGGGGCATGTCGAGGGCAAGCGGTTCCGGACCGAGACGACGCTGCTCCCCGGCGCGGGGTCGGTCACGATCGACGGGCGACGGGTGCCCGTGCTGCTGTCGCAGTACATGGCGTATCGCGGTGGTCGCCTGGAGGAGGTGGCCATCGACCGCTACGCCCAGGCCGACGACGGCTCCGTCTGGTACCTCGGCGAGGACGTCTTCGACTATCGGCGGGGCTCGGTGTCGGTGACCGAGGGATCCTGGCTCGCCGGCCGCGACGGACCGGCGGCGATGATCATGCCGGCCGCCCCGAAGGTCGGCGACGTCTACCGGGCCGAGAACGTGCCGGGAGTGGTCTTCGAGGAGGTGACCGTCGTGCGGACCGGGCGAAACGTCTCGGGGCCGCTCGGACCGGTTGCCGGAGCCATCGTCGTGTCGGAGCTGCACAGCGACGGCAGCCGCGAGGCGAAGGTCTTCGCGCCGGGGTACGGCGAGTTCCGCACCTCCGGGGGCGGCGACCTGGAGGCCGTGGCGATGGCGGTCACTACCGACGCGTCGTCCGCACCGATGCCTCGGCGGCTCGCCCGGATGGCGACGGCCAGTACCGGCATCCTCGAGGCTTCACGTCTCCGGCAGTGGGCCGGCGCTCGGTCCGCGTTGCGGGTCCTGCGCCACTCCTGGGTCGCCGTCCGTGCCGCCGGACAGCCCCGGATGGTGGCGAGCCGGCTCGAACGCGATCTGGCAGCTCTCAGGTCAGCGGTGCGGGACCGCAGACCCGCGCTCACGGCGCAGGCGGCCGTGACGCTGGCTCAGTCCGTCCTGGACCTGCACCTGCGCTACCAGAGCCCGGCGGCCGTCGACACCGAGCGTTTCGTGCTGTGGACCCAGCAGCTCCGGGTCCACGCGGCGGCCCGCGACCGCTTCGGGGTGACCGGAGATGTCGCCGTCCTCGAGTGGGTCCGCGACCGGCTGACGGGATCACTCGACGAGGCGGCGCTGCAAGAGGTCGACACCAGGCTGTCGGCTCTCCGCGCGGCCAACGACGCCGGGAACCTGCGTGCGGCCGCCGACCATGCCGCTCGCCTGGCAGCCAGGATCCGCCAGCTCGCTGGTTAGCAGTCGGGTGACAGCAGTCGGGTGACAGCAGTCGGGCGGGCAGAGATGCTGGGGGCATGTCCGGCGCCGGGGGAAGTGCGGTTCGCCACCGTGACGTGGTCAGGGCCGGCTACGACGCGATCGGTGAGCGCTATCACGCGTGGTCACACGCGAGCGCGGTCCGGATCGGCTTCGTGGATCGGGTCCTCGAGCGGCTGCCATCCGGTAGCACCGTGGTCGACCTCGGCTGCGGACCGGGCGACCCGGCGACCCGGTTGCTCAGCGAGCAGCACCACGTGGTCGGGGTGGACCTGTCCGAGGGCCAGCTCCGCGTCGCCCGACGGTTGGCTCCGCGGGCCGCGCTGGTGCAGGCCGACCTCGCTGACCTGTCGCTGCGACAGTCGTCAGTCGATGCCGTGGTGTCGTTCTACGCCCTCGGGCACCTGGCCAGCGAGCTGCACGTCCCGCTGATCACCCGGATCGGCGGCTGGCTTCGTCCCGCAGGGTTGCTGCTCACGAGCGCGCCGCTGACCCCGGGGGACGCAGTGGACGACGACTGGCTGGGTGTCCGGATGCCCTTCGGCGGCATCGGTGCAGAGGCGACGCTGGCTGCGGTCGAGGCCGCCGGGATGACCGTCGAGCTAGCCGAGGTGGTCGGCGAGGACGAGGGCGAAGGCCGCACGGTGGAGTTCCTCTGGGTGACCGCCGTGAAGCGGGGGTGACGGGATGGCACTGACGCCGCTGGACCGGGTTCGCGCTGCGTGTATGGCGCTCCCCGAGGTGACCGAGCGGCTCAGTCACGGCGCGCCGTCCTTCTTCGTGCGGGAGAAGAAGACCTTTGTGATGTTCATGGACGACCACCACGCCGACGGCCGGCTGGCGCTGTGGTGCGCCGCACCGCCGGGTGCGCAGGAAGAGATGATCGGCCAGGACCCGGACCGGTTCTTCCGCCCGCCGTACGTCGGGCACCGGGGCTGGCTCGGCGTCCGGCTCGACGGCCGGCCGGATTGGGCCGAGGTCGTGGCGGTGATCGAAGAGGCTTACCGGGCGGTGGCCCCCAAGGCACTCGTCGCCCGGCTCGACGCGCGTTGAGCAGCGACCCCAGTCGCGGCGACGACCTCATGTCCCCGTGGCTCGTCCTAGGCGCCACAGCGCGTCTACGCCGGTGTGTGTAGTGACGGCTCTGTTCGGTCGAGGACGTCGAAGTCCGCATCGGTACCGCCAGCCGACGAAACTCGCTTGGATCGACGGCTGGCGGTCGAGGTGGCGTTGAGCTAGGCGTCGTACGTACCACCGAGTTCAGCTGCCTGCGGCTTGCCCTTGTGGCCGGCCTCCTGGATGATCGCCGGCACGTCTGGATCGGTGAGGAAGCTCTGGAAGCCCTCGACGTCCCAGTCGAACAGCACCCAGACGCGGTCGGTCTCGTTCGGGTCGCGGTAGACCGTCGCCCCCTTCGATCCATGGTGGCGGCGCTTGTCGGCGCCCTTGGTCGAGAAGACCGTCAGGAACCGGTCGAAGTCCTCTACTTTCGTGGTTGCCAGCAGCATTGCCTTCTCCTTTGCAGTCGTTCGCCTGTGGGACGCGTTCGGGCTCAAACGAGCACGCGTTCCTTGGGTTCGATGACGCCGAGGTTCTCGACGACGTCAAAGTTGCCCTTGCGGGCCTGAGCTATGTACATGTTCAGGCGCAGGTGGTGCTGGCCGGGCACCATCTCGGCGGCGCCTCCCGGCCCGTTGGCGATCCGCGCGTGATCGAGCGCGGCGATGACGGCGTCCTGGTCGAGCGAGCGGGCCTCTTCGACGGCTGCCTGCCAGAGCTTCAGGCCGCGGTACATGCCCGAGCACGCGCTGCCGGCGGTGAACTTCGCGCTTCCCGGGTGGCGCGCGTCGTACCGGTTCAGCAGGCTTTTGCTGAACGGATCGTCGACGCCCTGGTACCAGTCGAGGCAGCTGTAGAGACCCTCTACTTGCTCGGCCGGAACGAGGTTGAGAAAGTTCTCGTCAAAGTACGTGCACACGAGCTGGCCGCCGCGCTTGGCGAAGCCGGACGCGTACAGCTGGTCGAGGAACGGCGTCAGCCCCGGCGGGACGATCGTGTTGAAGACGATGTCGGCGCCGCTTGACCTGATGTTGGCGACGGTAGCGTCGTAGTCGGCGTGGTCAAGCGGGAAGTACTCCTCGCCGACGATCGTGCCGCCGTTGGCGGTGACGACTTCGCGGACCTTCTCGTTGAGCACGTGCGGCCAGATGTAGTCGGCGGAGGGCAGGTAGACCTTCGTCGCGCCTGTCTTCCGCATAAGCCACGGCATCAGTGGCTCGACCTGCTGCGCGGGCACCGGGCCGGTGCAGAAGATGAGCGGGTGGGACTCCTGCCCCTCGTACTGCTCGGGATAGATGTACAGCCTCCCGCCGTCGTCGACGGCCGGGCCCTTGATGGCCTGCCGCGTCGAGCTGTAGATGCCGCCGAGGACGACATGGACGTCGTCGTGCTTGACGAGCTTGGCGGCGGCGGCCGCGGCGACGCTGTCGTCGGCTGCACCGTCCTCGAGGCAGAGCTCGAGCTCCCTACCCAACAGGCCACCCCCGGCATTCATGTCGTCGACGACCATCCGAGCGATGTTGGCATTGGCGACACCCATGAACGAGATCGGACCGGTCTGGTCCGCGATGACGCCGACCCGGATTGTTGAGTTCTTCATGGTTACTCCTGTCCACTGCTAGGACACAATTCGTCCTGGTTGCCGATGTTTCGGACGCCTGCGGCCCTCGCTGACCTCCCGTCTTCTCCGCGTTCTCCTGACGCGGGGAACGACGACCGCAGTAGCCTCGATCGTTCGCGCAATTCCGTGACGCGGCATCGGGAGGTCTCCCTATTTCTGAGCAGACGTTGCGCCTCGGGGAGCTTGTCGCGACCTTCGCGCTCGCCCAGGACAACGCCTTCGGCCAGCCGCTGGAGTCACAGTTGCGGTCCTGCTTGCTGGCCATGTCGCTGTGCGACGAAGCGGGTATCGCCACCGACGTGCATGAGACGACCTACTGGGTGGCCCTGCTGCGGTACATCGGGTGCACCGGGCACGCGCACGAGGTGGCCACCGTCTTCGGAGACGAGATCGCGATCCGCGCACAGACCCTGGTGCACGACGCGGCCAACCCGGCCGAGGTGATGCGCGACGTGGTGGCCTACGCGACGGCGGGTCATCCACCCGCGGAACGCGAGGCGATGGCGCAGGCCTTGCGGGAAGGCGCGCACGACTGGGCCGTGCACAACTTCGGTTCGGGGTGCGAAGTCGCGGACACGCTCGTACGACGCCTCGACATCGGCACTGACGTCCGCGAGGCGTTGGCCTTCACGTTCGAGCGGTGGAACGGCAAAGGGTTCCCGGCCGGCGCGAGTGGCGAGCAGATCCCGCTCCCGATGCGGATCGTGCATCTCACGCACGACATGGAGGCAATCGCTCGACTGTTCTCCCCGGCGCAGGCGATCGAGACCACCCGCGAGCGTCGTGGCCGCACGTACGACCCCGACCTCGCCGACCTGTTCGCCACCCACGGGGAACGCTGGCTCGACGCGCTGGGCAAGGTCGAGCCCTGGGATGCGGTGCTCGCCCTCGAGCCGGAGCCGCATCGCACACTCACCGGCGTCGCGATCGACGACGCCCTCACGGTGGCCGCCGACTTCATCGACCTGAAGTCGCCGTACATGGCCGGGCACAGCCGACGCTGCGCCGAGCTCAGCACCGCCGCCGCCCGCGTGCTGGATCTCACCGACAGGGAGACGACGACCTTGCGTCGGGCCGCCCTCGTCCACGAGTTCGGCACCACCGCCGTGCCCAACTCGATCTGGGACAAGCCCGCGAGTCTCACCCGGGCGGAGTTCGACCGGGTCGAGCGGCACCCGATGCTCACCGAACAGATGCTCCGGCGTTCTCCTGCTCTCTCGGCGCTCAACCCGGTCGCGTCGACCCACCACGAACGCGCCGACGGATCCGGTTATCACAAGCGCCACCGCGCCGACGAGTCCAACCCGGGAGCGACTGTCCTCGCCGCCGCGGACGTATACGTGGGACTGACCACCGAGCGGGCCGACCGCCCGGCGTTCTCGGCCGACCATGCTGCCGGTGAGGTTCGCCGGCTGGCGGCAGAGGGCGTGCTGACGCGCGACAGCGCCGACGCCGTCCTCACGGCGGCGGGACACGCGAAAGCGCAGTCGTCGACGGCGCAGCGGCCCGCGCTGCCCGGTGGACTGACCGGCCGCGAGGTCGAGGTCTTGCACCTGGCGGCGAAGGGCCTGACGACCCAAGCCATCGCCGACCGCCTGTTCATCTCCCCGAAGACGGCCGACCACCACATCCAGCACGTCTACGGCAAGATCGGGGTATCGACCCGAGCAGCGGCTGCCCTGTGGGCGATGCAGAACGCCGTCGTCGCCTGACAGTTGCGTGCCCGGCCGCCGACCCGTCTCTACGCCGACGTGCCGGGCAGCGTCGACCGGCCACCCGCCCTCGGCCGCGATACCGACGCGGTGCACGAACTCAACGTGGACCAAGGAGCTGGTCGCAGACCTACCTCCGGCGCCACCCTTGGCCTTCGGGTGTCGCGTCGGTTTTTGTCAGCGCGTGCATCGGTTCTTGGGTGATGGTCGGTTTGCGGCAACGTTGGGTGGGCGAAACTGGTCCTGGTTGTCTGGCGAAAGGGCGCGCGGTTGTAGCAGACCAGTTGCCGAAACCGAGCGGTGGTGCCCACTGCGGAGCCGCGGACTTCCAGCATCGCGTTCGATGCTCTGCAGAGCTTGGGCAACCGGGGCTCCTCTAGCCCGAGCCCCTGCGTTTGTGGCCGCTCGCAACATGGCCAGGGGGAGTGCCCGCAAATTGGCGGCCGAGCGTTCTTCCAAATCCTGGTTCAGGCAAGACCCACCCGGGCCGATGCAGGTCTAACTAACTTCTGAGGGTTGGAGCTGCCTTGGGTGGAATCGTGCTGCTCGTCGTGGTCGGCACCACGATCTGGTGGGAATTGATGCAAACAACCTCGGAGTGCGACGTGGACGCCTCCCAGGCAGCGCCCTTGACATGTCAATCGCGTCGTGGGTCGTCTGCTGCCTCCTGTTGTGGATCGTCGCATTTCCTTGCTACCTCGTCGCTCGCAGCAAGTACCAGGCAATGCAGCGCGGCTATGCGAACTACGGGAACGTCGCCTTGGCTGCCAACACGCACGTCGCACCGAACCCATACGGTGTGCAACAGATCTCGGGCCTGGCGCGATCTTCGCCACGCCGCCGGCGCCCCCGCAGCTCAGCTCTGACGGGCGTTGGTGATCGGAGCAGGGCGAGTGTGGATTCCGGCTCCAAGTCCGCCAGCAGACAAGCCCTAGCGAGTCATTCCGGAGAACCGAATCGGTCATGCCAGTCGTGAGTGACAGTGCCTTTCGTCTGCAATAACCGGCACGGGCGCATTGGACTTGAGTTCTTCCGATCACGGCTGAACCATCTGACAAGTGCCGGATCTCGTTCCCGCTTGTGCTCGCGCACCAGTCCGTGATGCATGGTGTCCGCGCGGCTACGACTCTGTCCCGGACTCGCCATGGACGGGACCAAGATGGCAGATCATCGCTTCGAGACAGGTTCGTCGTTTTCCGGACTACCGTCGCTCCGTGAACGGGGGTAGTGGCCATGGCTGAGATGGTTCCGGAGAAGCCGGTTCGCCAGGAAGGGGTCGCCGGCGCAACGGAAAGACCTACTGGCGCGGATGCAGATGCCACCGCACCCATCCGCGACTCAGAACCACCAGCGGATGCGCGAAAGTATCCTGACCTGTTCGAGGCCGCCACGT
The DNA here is from genome assembly GCA_963723975.1 of uncultured Actinomycetota bacterium. Classification (GTDB taxonomy): domain Bacteria; phylum Actinomycetota; class Actinomycetes; order JACCUZ01; family JACCUZ01; genus CAVRTI01. Next base: position 11,033 of record CAVRTI010000010.1, on the reverse strand, counting down.
CGGGGCCGACGACCTTCAGGCACATCGTGGAAGCGCGGAGCCTGCTGCAACAACCTAACCCGCGCCGTTCCGACGCCGCCGCAGTCGCCGCGTGGCTTCTGCCTCGGATCAAGAACTTCGAGGCACTTGAGGGCGCGATCCGGAAGGACTATTACCCGCGACTTGTGACGGCCGGGTGTGCCGTCATGGCCTCCGGTCAGGTGCACTCGATCCTGAACAGCGATGAGGTCGCTCTCGTGGGGCTCGAAGTGAGATGCAAGGTGTTGGCGCGACTCCTTGGCGGTCCTATGGCGACAAAAGAACAAGGCAGAGCTGGACGAAGCAAGCGACCACGTGTTCTCTGCGTTGACGCGTGTTATTGAAGCAGCGCGGCTGACGACGCGGAGAACAAGACCGTCAGCCCGACTGGCAGGCGGAAGAGCTTCGCCTCCGCGGTTGCCGAAGTGGAGATGGTCTACCGACGTGTCATGGCGCTGATTCAGCGTCAGGCGCGCTTTCAGTACTTCGTGGGGGTTCTCGTTGGCACCCCTGTGACCCTCGGCTTGGTCGCCCTCCTAGTGGCAGCGATTGATCGTTGGTGGGCGAGTTCACTGTCTCCCAGTTCGTTCGCTGCAGCGGCAATATTTGGGACAATCGGCGCAGGAGTGAGTGTCGTTCTTTAACGCATGTCAACCGGCTCCCTGGTGCTGGACTATCGTGCGTCAGATTGGCAGAAGCGATTGCTTGGTGGTCTCCGACCTTTCGTAGGGGCCGTGTTCGGTGTCGTCATCCAATTCGGATTCGTCGCAGGGCTGTTCGCCACGCAGGGGACGCTCAAGACGTCGGCGGCATCCTTCGGCTTCTTCGCGATCGTCGGCTTCGCAGCTGGCTTCAGCGAGCGTTTGGCTACTGACATGATTGAGCGGGCCGGCCAGATGATTGCGTTCAGACATCGCCGCAGATCGAGGCCGCGCGGGACGAGTAGCCCGCTTTCACCTGGATCTTGTTGGCTGTTGCTGCTGCTGACGCATTCGCCGTGACACATCGGAGTGATCGATCCGTCGGAAGCTGCTGGCTGACGGGATCCGATCGGTAGTGCCAGCTGTGCGACATCCGCTCATCGGGAGAACCGGTCGTGGCCGCGCGCCGACAGGCGGCGAAAAGACGCGGTCATCGGCGGGTGCGGCAGGCCGCTATCCGCGCGGATTGCCGAAGACTGTGCGAGGCGCACACGGCAGGATGCCGCCATTGACCGAGCCGCAGCTCAGTGTCGCAACTCAGTGTCTGACCGTGGCGCACCGACTCGACAGCCCCCCGGGTTGGGTCACGCCGGGAGGCGTCACAGGTAGCGGGGGACCCGGTCGCGGTAGGCGTCGTACTCGTCTCCGAACCTCTCACGCAGCCACCGTTCCTCGCGCAACACCCACCGATGCACCAGCGCCGCGCTCACCGGGCAGGTGGCAAGCATCCAGCCATTGCGGGTCGCACCGGCGAGGCCGAGATGGACCGCCGTGCAGCCGAGGTAGATCGGGTTGCGGGACATCCCGTGCAGTCCCGTGGTGACCAGGGCATCCGGCTCCTCGAGCGAGCTCGGCCCCCGCTCCCGCCATGCGGCCACCACCACCGCGAGCCCGCCGCCGGCGAGCACCAAGCCGGCCGGACGGGACCATGCCGGGAACCGCAGCGGCCGCACCTGTTGCGCCAGCAGGGCTGCCACGACGCCGGTGAGTATCTCCGGCGGCAGCGGGATGTGGTCCGCGGCCGCCTGGAACCTCGCACGGGCGGTCGTCACCGCTGCGCCTCCCGAGCGTCTGCGGTCATCGGCACTGCTTGAGTCGCGGCGAGCGGGCGGGCGGGGAAACTGCCCATGGGAACGGCAATTGTGCGGCGTCTCCCTGCAGCAGCAACGCGTGGTGAAAGACAGCCGCCGGTCTGCGGGCCGGCGAGGGCAGTTCTTGGTCGAGGTCGAGCGCGGTCAGGGCGACGTGCTCGGGATAGCGGCGCAGGTTGAGGCCGGTATCTATGCCGACCTCCAGTACGCTGCCTGTTGCCCGGGAGCAGATCGTTTGTCGGCTGTTCCTGAGGATCAACCGCTCGGGTGGCATCTCGGCGCGCATATCGCTGCGGCGATGCCCACGAGCCGCCGACCTCGGGCGCCCCGGTGAGAGCCTGCCGAGCCGTAGCCTTCCGATCCGTGTCTTCTGCATATCACTCCTTGCTACGTCCACGACCGGGCCAGACTGGTCATGTCGTCTGCGACTGGAGGCGCTGCGCCGGGAACGCGGCTCTCGGATGCTTCCACATGCTGTGCGCCAGCGGCAGCAGCGCCACGAGTCCGGCGACACCCTGCAGGTAGAACTGGACCGCGGACAGCGGGACGAGGCGCGACAGGGCCATGACGACTAGCGCCGCTGCGATGACCCTGGTGAGCCCAGGGCCCAGCAGGCCGCTGCGGAACACAGCAACGGCAAAGCCGAACGTTCCGATGGCGAAGGTGATCCCCCCGGCCACCAGCAGTGGAATGAACCAGGGAAGCAGCGCCTCCTGGGCCGCCTCGACGTCGCCACCCGTCTCGAACGCTGCGAGCGGCGCGAACTCCATCCCCGGCAGCATCGCGTAGAGCGTGCAGCCGATGACGAGGAAGGGCAGCGCAGCAGCGCTCCAGCGGTCTTCGCCCGCCTCGTGGAGGTGAGTCCGGATCGCGACAAAGGCAAGGATGAGCAGCGCGGACGCAACGCCGGTCGCCAGGTGTGCAGTACCCCAGCGCGTCGGGTCGGACTCGACCGCCTCTGCTAGTGCCTCGAGGTTGGGCTGACGGCCTGGTAGGTACGGGTGATAGCTGAGGGCTGCGAGCCAGATCACTGGCGCGATCACCACGACACCTACGCGGAGTGCGGGTCCGGTCTGCGTAGACATTGCGCGCCTCCTGTCTGGTGATCCGGTCAGCGAGTGAGCGCCACGCGGAGCGCGGCCAGGAACGCGTCGGGCTGCTCGAGTCCCGGGTCGTCACGAGCGTCCTCGATCACGTGCAGCGGCCACCTGTACCGGGCACTGGCCGACTCAGCAACCTGCAGCGGCACTCCCACGTCGTGGCGTCCCCAGATCAGCGTCACCGGAACGGTGATCTGGTCCAGATAGGCGGGTGGGATCGGCGAGGAGAGCCAGGGCATCAGGCGCCGCATCGTGCTCCGAACACTGGGGCTGTGGAAGCGGTCCAGCGCGTAGGTGGTCATCCACTCGTAGCGCTCACCCAGCACGCCAGCTACGTGGTCTGCATCCACGAAGCAGTACTTCCGGAAGTTCCGGTCCAGCCCTTGCGCGGTCGGGTGCAGGATCACGCCGAGGAACCCGAGCATCATTCCGAGGGGTGGTCGGAACCGGCCGAGGCCGTGGGAGTCCACCAGAACGAGCCGGTCGACACTGCCTGCATGCTCCACGGCGAAGCGAGCCGCGAGGGCACCGGCCGCACCTTTGCCCACCAGCACCGGCGGACTCTCACAGGTTCGGTCGATGAGCTCGCCGAGCCACGAAATCACCCCACAGGCGTCGATGCGCCCGTTCGAGATCTCCGAGGCACCGAGACCGGGAAGATCGGGCGTGATGACGCGGTGGGTCACCACCAGTTCGGGAATCACCTGCATCCAGACCGCTCCGAACTCGGGCTGCAGCAGGACGATCGGGCGGCCGTGACCGCCCTCGAGGACGGCGGTGCCCACGCCGTGCACGTCCAGTTTTCGCTCGGTGACTGGAAGCCCGGCGATGAGCAACTCGCGGGCGAGCTCACCGGAGGTATGGGTCAGGTTCGCCATGATCGATCACTTGGTCGCACCGTTCGTTCAGGATGCTTCCGACCCTAGGTTCGATCGCCGCTGAGCCCCATCGGGAGTTCTCCCCATGTCGCGAGCCCGTGCTGCATTGCAAACAACGCCGCCCCCGGCCCGGGTGGAGACTCCCATCTTCCGATACGCGTTCTGGATGTGACGGTCGGCGGTCTTGACCGAGATCCCGAGGGTTCGGGCGACCTGCTTGGTCTGCAGGCCACGGGCTATCAGGCCGACGACCTCGCTTTCCCGGTCGGTCAGAGCCGCCGGGACGGCTGATGCGCGGGACGTGTTGACCCGCCGCCGCGAGCACGGCGCCGACGGCGTCGGGATCCAAGCGCCCGGCGCGCACCTCGCCGCCCAGCCTGCCCGCTGCCTGTTGCGGCCGCTGCGCACCTCGGTGGGGCCGTGGCTCCGTCATGGTGTGATACGTGTCGGCAGCCGCGAGCACGCGTGCGGGCGTCGAGAGTGCTGCAGCCATGCTTCCCCGGTGATAGCCGGATCCGTCCAGACGTTCGTGGTGGAAGGCCGCGATCGGGGCGAGTGAGGCGAGGAACGGCGATCGGCTGAGGATGCGTTCGGTGTGGTACGGATGCAGCCTGACCCGCTCCCAGTCGTCGGCGAACAGCGCCCCGGGCTGTTGCCAGATGCGCGCCGGCACGGCCACCCGCCCTATGTCGTGAACCAGCGCTCCACGCCGCAGTTCCTGTAACTCCTCGTCGCCGAGCCCCGCATCCCGGGCCAGCCTCGGTCGCCAGCTCGGCGACGCCGGCCGAATGACCCACCAGGTACGGCGAGACCAGGTCGGCGAAGTCGCCGATCGCGCCCAGAGCGCGGTCGATCGCCTCCCCTTCGAGCATGAGGTTCGGCGCCGGCTCACATGCCAAGGTCTCCGCCCAAGCAGAAGACTGCGGGTCGAAGAGCAGGATCTCCGCAGCACGGTCTGCGAAGGGCTCGGCGACATCCGGATCGAATGCGTGCCCTGCACGGCCCCGGACCACCTGGGCGGCGAACTGGTCCCCCCCCCAACATGCGCTGGAACTCGGCGTCCCGGGCGACGTGAGCGACTCGCATCGGCAACGGGATCGCCTCGCCCCTGGTGTGCGCAGGCCAGCCCTTTCCGTCCCACCGATCGTTCGCATGGACGAACACAGCGGACACAGCGGACGCGAGTCCGAGCCGTCCGGTGAGCATCTGCGCGACATCGCAGTCGGCGCCCACCACCTCCAGGAACTCGCGGGCCAGGACTGGTACGCCCCGGGCGAGCTGCATGGCACGCACGATTGGCGGTCGGCCCGGAGGCGCGACCGCGCGGCTCATGCCCGCCGCCATCTGCGGCTGGGATCCGAACCTGAATGGAACGGCATACGTCGTCAGCGCATGGTCCTCCGCGAAGACCTCCGACGCTGTTCTGGCGCTAGCGGTGCAACCGATGTAGAACAGCAGCGAGGTGTAGAACGCCTCGGCTCGCGTCTCCGGGTCGACTCCCAGAATCTCGCCCAGCCGCGTTGCGATGAGAGCGCTGCGCAAGCCGTGCTCGAGCGGCAAACCCATTCCCAGGTCCGTCGCGAGGGAGAGCGCCGCAACAACCTCAGCCGTGCGGACCTGGTCCTTGCCCTGCGCCGTACGGTCGAACACTGTCCCACGATACGCATGTTCGGACGTCTCCTGTCCTCGCCTCGCTGCTCCAGCGCCGTGTAGCAGGTCCCTGAGCTCCCAGCCACCAGTCGGGGGGGGGGGGGGGCAGCCAGCAGAGTTGCCAGCCGCGTGACACTTCCACTGTCCAGAAGCCGAGGAGCTTTTTCTGGGCGGAGTTGACGCACCCGCCGCCGAGTCGGTTAGACGCCGGCGACGTAGGCGGTGAGGAAGTGGACGCCGTGGCGGTCGAGGTTGCCGCGGGCGCGGTCGTAGTGCTCGGTGGTTCTGGGGTCGGCGTGACGGGCGAGGATCTGGGCGTCGCGGAGCGGGACGCCGGCGTCGAGCGCGTTGGTGATCGCGGCGTGACGCAGCGAGTGCGGGCTGATGTGGCGAGGGATTCCGGCGGCCTTCGCGACCCGGGCGACCATCCGGTAGGCGTCGCGGCGGTCGATCGGCTTGCCCGACATCGGCCGCAGGATCAGCGGCCCGGTGGTCCGTTCGCCGCGGCAGGCCTCCAGAACGCGCAGGACCGGGACGGTCAGCGGCATGGTCGCGGGCTTGTCGCCCTTGCCGACCAGGTGCAGGACGCGGTGGCCGCGCAGGGTCTCGGCGTAGTCCTCGATCCGGACCGCGGCCGCCTCGGAGGCGCGGAGGGCGTTGATGCCCAGCAGGTAGGCCAGGGCGCCGTGGTGGACGGTGATGGTCTGGGCGACCTGCAGGAAGCGGATCAGCTCGAGCCGGTCGAGGCCTTGGGTTCGGGACTCGTCGCTAGTGGACCTTGGGCAGCCGGGCGTAGACGGCGGGGTCGGCGGGGATCAGGCCGTCGATGTGGGCGAACCGGAAGAACCCGCGGACCCCGTGCATCATCGTGTTGGTCGAGGAGGCCATGAGCCCGGCCTCGCCGAGGCCGCGGATGTACAGCTCGACGTGGGCGCGCTGGATCCCGACCAGCGGGTCGAGCCCGTTGGCCTCGCACCACTCGAACCAGCGGCGCAGCTGGTAGGCGTACAGCTCGTGGGTGTGCCCGGCGTAGCGGGCCAGGAACGAGACCGCCGCCAGCTGGGCGGTGGTCATCGACATCGGCTGGAACGGCAGCAGCCGCGACGTCGTGGACATGCGACACCTCACGCGACGACCCCGGCGAGGCCGCGCCCTGCTCGCCGCAAACACGGCGAGGCACTCGAACGACACCGAAGCTAGAACCGCGCCCTGCCCACGGGCGACAGGCGGCGGAATGACGCATCGCGGCAGCCGGGGTCAGTCTCGGAAGGGTTGCTGCCGATCGAGTTGGGCGTGGCTGACCGTCTCCTCGTGGACCGAGGTGCAGAGTTCAGGTGGGACAAGGTAGGAGCAGGCACGGCGTGGCTGTATGGCTCATCGGCTGATCAGGAGGGCGACGCCACGCGACGCTCCGCTGGCGATCGGGCTGACGCCGCTGCCGGCGGATTCCCACGAGTCTGGGCCCGGCAGGCCGCCCGTACGGCGACGGTGTGACAAGGCCGCCCGGAGTCTGGATAGTGAGTGACGTCGGGTCTGGGATGCGATCGATGGCCCGCCTGCTTCCGGTCGCATCGGGATCCCGCCAGAGCGCTTCAGGGGCTCCTCGCGCCCAGGCTTGAGCTGCGGAGCCGTACCTTGAATTGCGTAGTTCATGAACTGACTCCCTAGAGGTGGACCGGCTGCGCCGGTCGTGACACTTCTGAGGCTTCGTGCAACGCCGCGCTGGCGTGAGTCGTGCGAAATCGGTCTCGATACTCTGAGGGTGCGATTCCTACGAGTCGGTGGAATGTCCTGCGCAGTGTCTCGGCGGTGCCGAAGCCGTAGCGTCGCGCGATGGTTTCCACTGGGTCGTCGCGTTCTGCGAGGGCCCGTTGCGCCGCCTCGACGCGGACCCGTTCGACGTACACGGTTGGTGGCAGACCTGTCTCCTGGGTGAATCGCCGCTGTAGATGTCGTGGACTCAGCCCGGCGAGCGACGCCAAGTCGTCGATCCCGTGTCGCGCACCGGGATCGAGGTGGATGGCTTCGACGACTTCGCGCATCACATCACTTGCGGGCTGTGCGGACCACAATGGGACACTGAACTGCGATTGGTTCCCCGGTCGGCGCAGGAACAGCACCAGCTCCCGGGCGACGCCGAGGGCAGTCTGGGGTCCGAGGTCTGCCTCGACCAGCGCAAGCGCCAAGTCCATGCCCGCTGCCACGCCTGCGGAGGTCCAGATTGGCCCGTCCTGGATGAAGATGGGGTCGCTGTCGACGATGACTGCGGCATACTCCCGCGCCAGCCGGTCCGCTTCCCTCCAGTGAGTGGTCACGCGACGCCCGTCGAGCAGCCCGGCCTCGGCGAGGATGAACGCGCCGCAACAGACAGACGCGACCCGGTCGGTCTTGGTGGCGGCTGCGGCCACCCAGTCGACCAGGCTGCGGTCGGACCTCGCCGCATCCACGCCCTCACCACCCACGACCAGCAGCGTCCCGGCACGGCTCGGATCCAGGCTCGCCACCGAGCTTTGCGCGTGGATCGTCAGCCCCGTGTCCGAGCGGACCGGACCCGCCTTCGGGGCCACGACCGTGAGCTCGTATCCGGCTTCACCGAACACCTCGAACGGGCCGGCCACATCGAGAGCGTCGAAGCCATCGAAGATCACGAAGGTGACTGCGCGAGACTGCATGGCTCCACCGTGCCGCCGGGATGGCATGTCGTCTACGACAACCTCCCCACAGATCGCGCCATCAGGCGCTCGGCCGGCGAGGAGAGACGTGAGTCCATCGTCATCGACGATGCAGATGTGGGTGCTGCGCTCACGCTGCCCAACGACGAACCTCAGTGACTTGCTCCGCCGGTGCTCAAGGTCGATCGGCTGATACTCACCCGACGGTCAGCGAATCCCTGTGTCGCAGGGAATGTCGACCTTCGAATACGCGCCGGCCTCGACTCGCGCGTCCATCAGCTCGCACGACATGCCGGCGTCGGCTGTGACGACGTACTTTCCCGGTGCCACGGCGGCGCGGTAGCTGCCGTCTGCGTCGGTCGTGGTGCGCGCGACCACCTCCCCACCGGCATACGAGTCGCCGGGCAGCTGCTTGGCAACGGTGACCCTCGAGCCTGCGGCCGGCTCGTCCTCGCATGGCTCAGGCTCGGTCTCGACGGGACACTGAGGCCCCAGGTGGACCCGGCCAGCAACGCCCGACTGGTCGCGAGTCGTCCCAGGGCCCTGGTCGCCGCAACCGGCGAGAAACAACACGGCAAGGGCAACGGTGAGTACTCCACCTATGCGCACGTCGATGAGACGTTCAAGCGCGCACCGAGGTTCCACGAACGAGGTCCATGACGGCGACAACCACGAGGCGCGGTCAACAGTGCAGGCGAGCGAATGCGGCGCAATGACGCAGCCCGGTGTCGGTCTCAGACGGCTTCCGTCGCGCTGATCACGAAGGGCGGGTTCGCCCTCTATCCTCCGATTGCTTGATCGAGCGCAGGAAGCGACGCAGCTCGCGGGTGACTTCGTTGGGGGCCTCCAAGCTACTGACATGGCCTGGCCCGCGGAGCACGACGAGGTTGGACCCCCGCACCAGGGCGTGCATGGCCTCGCCGACCGCGACGGGGGCTCGTACGTCATGGTCGGCGTAGAGCAGAAGCGTCGGTACGTCGACTTCGGGCAGCACAAGACGCTGGTCCTCAAAGCTGGCCCGGGCCATCGCTCGGAAGCCGCCCGGGCGGAACGCGCGGACACTGTCGAGGAACTTCGCCACGACCTCGCCCTCGACCGACGGCGAAAACATTGACGGCACCATCGCGGCAGCGAACTCGTCGGGCGGCAGCTCCGACATCTCCAGCGACCGAGTCAGCCGCTGCCGCGCGGCTGCGGACCCAAGCGAGCCACTCCAGCCGGCGTACCCGCTCACGAGTGCCAGCGACGATGCGAGGCCGCGATGCCGGTGGAATGTGGCCAGCACCAACGCTCCACCGAAGGAGAGCCCGACCAAGTGGGCTGGCTCGATCCGCAGTGCCCGAAGGAACGCCGCGAAACAGTCGGCATAGTCGTCCATGCCAAAGTTTTCCGGCGGGTCAGGCGACCCTCCTGCCCCCGGCGCGTCCCAGGCGACCACGGTGAACTCGTCGGCCAGCGCGTCGATCTGGCTGCCCCACGTCGAGCGCCCGTCACCTACGAAGCCGTGCGCCAGCACCACCGGTGGCCCGCTCCCGGCTCGCTCGTAGGCGATAGCCAGCCCGCCGACTTCGACGTGCACGGCCGCAGTCTAGGCCGACGTTGGTTCGACCGCTTCGCACGTCTGTTGCGCTGCCGCCGCACGAAGGCGGGCCGGTTCGTCTAGCCAAATTGCCGCGATTCCCACGCACTCGCTAGACGGATCGAGACCGCGTGGATTCGCGACGCCGGCACGTCCTTCTGGGCGGAGTGACGCGGCTCGTGGTCGCCTACCGCGGCCCACACGAGCGCTCTCGTTGACGATGAACGGACGAACAGAGCCGTCCCTACGCGACGGCTCGAACGCGCTGATCTGCTGCGATGCCGTGCGTCTGTCAGCCCAGGTCGGCGAGTAGCAGGCGGCCGGCGTTGCGGCCGGGGGGGCCACCACGGAGCGCCGGGGTGGGCGGTGCTGCCGGTGAGGTCCATCAGCGACCGGCCGTGCTCAGGGCCGGCGCCGTCCCAGCTACGGCCGTCGGAGCGGGTGTGCGGGACGGTGGTGAGAATCTTGAATGTTCCGCCGCCGACCGGGGCGCGGTCGGAGTCGACGACGGACGAGGCGACGAGCAGTAGCCACGGTCGCGGGCGTCCGGCTTACCGCGCTCGAAGGCCTCGAGCTCCGCCCGCAGGCCGTCGGCGGTGCCGGGGCCGGCCTGCGGCTCGGAGGTGAGCATCCACGGCACGGTCGCAAGGGTGCGCCGACGACACCACCGCGTGACGGGGCGCCGATCCGTCGACCGGATGCGAGCTACACCGCGGACGACCGGCCGGATGACGTGTCGATCCGCGCCACCGGTGCCGATGCGACCAGGCGTTCTTCGACATCTCCACTCGTTCAACGGCTTCCGGACCTGCTACAACAGCACCTTCGCGGTCGGCAGCGCCACCCAGTCCCAGCGCGACGCGTACAAGCAGGCGCGGGAGTGGATGGACGGGGGACTCGCCGGCATCAGGCCCCGCGTCGGCTCGGACGAGATCGCGGCACTGCTGCCCGAGGGCCGAGGACTTCGGCTTCGGAAGCAAGATTCGGGCCTCGGGCTGCATTTCGCCCACGGTCTCGGGCTCGGGCTGCACGAAGGCCGGCATGGTCTTCGCCCTGGAGATGCTCGGCGGCACGCACCGTTCCTCGTCTTCGCCGACGCCGACCTGGACGCCGCGCTGCGAGGGCGCGATGATCGCGAAGATGCGCAACGGCGGCGAAGCCTGCACCGCCGCCAACAGGTTCTAGGTCGAGGAGTCGGTCGCCGGAGGAGTTCTCGACCAGGCTTGCCGAGAATGGACGCCCTCGAGGGATCGGCCCCGGCACCGCGGATGGCACCCAGGTCGGGCCTCTGGTCAACGACGCGGCGGTCGAGAAGTGCGACGAGCTGGTCAGCGCCGCGCTGGC
>CAVRTI010000009.1:0-264856 GCA_963723975.1 uncultured Actinomycetota bacterium | reverse complement strand
CGCAGACCGGCCGCGGTCAGCCGGCCCAGCACGGCGACGTCCCGGCGAAGGGCCGGGCCGTCGGCGGCGTGAACCTCGAGAAGCCGAGCCCAGGTAGCCGGCGGCGAACGCCCGGGACCGGTCCGCGTCCAGGGCGGCCAGGGTGTTCGTCCACCCGGAGCCTGCGGCGACCTCAGCCGCGGCGGCGCGGCGGCTGGTGCCGGCCGCGGGTGAGACGTCGTCGGCGGCCGCCCAGGTGAGGCCGGAGACCACGGCGAGCGCCAGCGCCACGGCGGCCAGCCCGGCGCCGGCCAACGCGCGGCCCCGTCGACGGACCCGGCCCAACGACCCGGCGAGCGGCCCGGCGAGCGACCCGGACGGCGGACTCCGGCTCGGCTGCGGGCCTGCGGTCGGCGACCTGGTGGGTGGCCGGCACGACGGCCTGCCCGGTGCGCGGCCCGGTGCCGCCCAGCATCCGCGCCGACGGCCCGAGGCGGACCGGCTCGGCGGGGACGGCGTCGAAGACCGCGACCGCGAGCTGCTCGGCCGGCGGCCGGTCGGCAGGGTCGGGCGCGAGTGCCGGCTCGAGGACGTCCAGCAGGGTCACGGTCGACGCCGATGGGGACCGGAACCCTCGGCCATGCCCGTCGTACGGTGACAGGCCGGTGAGAGCAGCCCAGGCAGGTCGCCGCCAAGCCCGTGCACGTCGGAGGCCGGGCCCGGTGCCGCGCCGGCCACCACCGCCGGGTCGAGGTAGCCGCCGGTACCCCCGACCTCGGCCGCCGGTGAGCCGAGCAGCCGGGAGATGCCGAGGTCGCTGAGCATCGGCCGGCCGTCGGCCGCGAACAGCACGTTGGCCGGGGTCACGTCACCGTGGACCAGGCCCTGGGCGTGGACCGACGCCAGCGCCTGCGCCAGCGGCACCGCGACCGTCACCACCTCGGCCACCGGGCAGCACGCGCCGGGTCGCGAGCAGCCGGGCCAGGCTGCCGCCGGCCGCGAGGTCGAGCACCAGGACCAGGTCGTCGCCGTCGCCGTGCACCGCGCGCAGCCGCACCACGTGCGGGTGGTCGACCCCGGCCAGCACCGCCGCCTCGCGGCGTAGCCGGTCGCGCGCGGCGAGGTCGGCGCCGGCGCGCAGCCGTTTCAGCGCCACCGGCAGCCCGGTGGCCCGTTCCCGGGCGAGCCAGACCTCGCCGCCGGACCCGTACCCGAGCAGCTCGACGGTGTCGAACCCGGACAGCGGCCCCTCAGTCATGTCTGCGAGCGTGCCGCAGCGGCCCACTGCGCCGGCCCGATTGTCCACAGGCCGAGCCCCGTAGGCTCGCCCGGGTGAAGATCCTCGCGACCTCGGCGGTTTCCTGCCCACGCCGTTCGGGCCGTTCCAGTGGCGGCGCGGCCCGCTGATCGAGCACGCGATCCGGCTCGCCGGCGACCCCGACCGGCCCCGGTTCTGCTACCTGGGCACCGCGTCCGGTGACGGCCTCAACGGCACCACCGGCTTCTACCGGGCCTTCGCCGGGTCGGACGTGCGGGCCACCCATCTCGAGCTGTTCTCGATGCCCAACGTCCCCGACATCCGGGGCCACCTGCTGGCCCAGGACGTCATCTGGGTCGGTGGTGGCTCGGTCGCCAACCTGCTCGCCGTCTGGCGCACCCACGGGCTCGACGAGGTGGATGCGCGAGTGCTGGGAGGGAGGGCGTCGTGCTCGGAAGGTGTGTCCGCAGGTTCGATCTGCTGGTACGTCGGTGGCCCCACCGACAGCTTCGGCCACGACCTGCGTCCGGTGCTGGACGGCCTTGCCCTGCTTCCCTACGGCAACGGCGTGCACTACGACAGCGAGGAGCAGCGCCGCCCGCTGCTGCACCGGCTGGTCGCCGAGCAGGTGCTGCCGACCTCGCACGCCACCGACGACGGGGTCGGCCTGGTGTACGACGGCACCGAGCTGGTCGAGGCGGTCGCCGACCGGCCCGGGGCCGCGGCCTCGTCGTCGAGCGCGGCCCGGACGGGTCAGCGATCGAGACCCGCATCGAGCCGCGCCTGCTCCCGGCCTGAGCCAGATGACCGGGGGCGGAACCTGGCGCGCCGCCCACCGTGATCATGAAGCTTCTGCCCCGCAAGTGCGGGCACGACCTTTCATGATCAGGGCAGGGTCACCACAGCGTTCTCGGCGGCTGACCGGCGCGCCGATCGAGCACCTCGATGACGGCGACGCCCTCGGCCGCGGTCACCGGCGGCGGCGCCCCGGTGAGCAGCGCGTCGCGCACGCCGGCGTAGAAGTCGGCCGGCTCCCCCGGTTCCCGCCGTACCGGCTCGGCCTCCTCGCCGCGAACCAGCCAGCCGCGGTGCTCGGCGTCTGGGTCCGCCCAGGCGGAGTATGCCGTGGGGTCGCCGTCGACGTCGGCGACCAGGAAGGTCGCCTGCCGCCCCATCAGCCGCATCCGTGGGCCGGGCGCTCCGGCCAGCGACGTCGCGCCGAGGTGGCTGGTCACGCCCGAGACGTGTCGCAGCGAGAGGAAGGCGAGGTCGTCCCCCACCGTCGTGACGGCGGCCAGCTCGGCGTAGACCGACTCGGCCGGTCCGAAGAGGTCCAGCGCGCCGTCCACGAGATGCGGCTGCAGGTCCATCAGGACGCCACCGCCGTCCACGCTGCTGGACTGCTCGCGCCAGCGGGTCTTGGGCACCGGCCGCCACCGTTCGTAGCGAGCCTCGTAGCGGATGACCTCGCCCAGCACGCCGGACGCCAGCACCGCCCGGGCGGTGGGGTGCTCTCGGTCCCAGCGCCGGTTGTGGAACACGGTGAGCAGCACACCGCGGGCCTCGGCCAGCGCGGCCAGCTCGCGCGCGTCCGCGGCGGTGACCGCCAGCGGCTTGTCGACGACGACAGGCAGGTCGCGCCCGAGCGCCGCACCGGCCTGCGCTGCGTGCACGTTGGTCGGCGAGGCCAGAACGACGAGGTCGACCTCCGCCGCGTGTGGCCAGAGCTCCTCGACCGTCGGCAGGATGCGCACGCCGGGGTTGTCGGCCCCGGCAGCCTCGGCCCGTTCGGGGTTGCCGGTGACGACGTGGCTGACCCGCATCCCGTCGACCTCGCGGAGCAGCGGGGCATGGAAGTCGTGGCCGGCCATGCCGTAGCCGACCAGGGCAACGCGCAGGTCACTCATTGCAGGAGTCTTGCGTACGCTGGCCGGGTGAGCGAGCTTCGGATGGTGCACGCCGGGCTGGTGCCCTACGAGCGAGCCTGGGCGGAGCAGCGACGCGTCCATGCCGCGGTCGTGGCCGGCTCCGAGCCGGACACCGTGCTGCTGCTGGAGCACCCGCCCGTCTACACCGCCGGCAAGCGCACCTCGCCCTTCGACCGGCCCACCGACGGCACCCCGGTGGTCGAGGTGGACCGCGGCGGCAAGATCACCTGGCACGGCCCCGGGCAGCTCGTCGGCTACCCGATCCTGTCGCTGCCCGACCCGGTGGACGTGGTCGCGCACGTGCGGCGCGTCGAGGAGGCGCTCATCCTGGCCTGCGCCGACCTCGGCGTGCAGGCGACCCGGGTCGAGGGCCGCTCCGGGGTCTGGGTCTCGGCGTCGACGGTGCCCAGGACCGCAAGGTGGCAGCGATCGGCATCCGGGTCTCGCAGGGCGCGACGATGCACGGCTTCGCCCTCAACTGCGACTGCGACCTCGGCTGGTTCGACCGCATCGTGCCGTGCGGGCTGACCGACGCGACCGTCACCTCCCTGAGCCAGGAGACCGGCCGCGACATCACGGTCGCCGACGCCACGCCGTACGTCGAGAAGCGGCTGATCGAGGTTCTCCGCGCCGGCTGAGCACGACGACGTACCCTGGACGGCGTGACGATCGCTCCGGAGGGCCGCAAGCTGCTGCGCCTCGAGGTCCGCAACGCCGAGACCCCGATCGAGAAGAAGCCGCCGTGGATCAAGACCAGGGCGACGATGGGACCGGAGTACACCGAGCTGAAGTCGCTGGTGAAGCGCGAGGGCCTGCACACGGTGTGCGAGGAGGCCGGCTGCCCCAACATCTACGAGTGCTGGGAAGACCGCGAGGCGACCTTCCTCATCGGCGGTGACCAGTGCACCCGCCGGTGCGACTTCTGCCAGATCGACACCGGCAAGCCCGAGCCGCTCGACCGCGACGAGCCGCGCCGGGTGGCCGAGTCGGTGCAGGCGATGGGGCTGCGCTACGCCACCATCACCGGAGTCGCCCGCGACGACCTGCCCGACGGCGGCGCGTGGCTGTACGCCGAGACGGTCGGCAGATCCACGCGCCCAACCCGGGCATGGGCGTCGAGAACCTGATCCCCGACTTCAACGGCACGCCCGACCTGCTGACCGAGGTCTTCGAGTCCCGGCCCGAGGTGCTGGCGCACAACGTCGAGACGGTCCCGCGGATCTTCCGCCGCATCCGCCCGGCTTTCACCTACGAGCGGTCCCTGGACGTCCTCACCCAGGCTCGCGACTTCGGGCTGGTGACCAAGTCCAACCTCATCCTGGGCATGGGCGAGGAGCGGGCGGAGGTCAGCCAGGCGCTGCGTGACCTGCACGCCGCCGGCTGCGAGCTGATCACGATCACCCAGTACCTGCGTCCCTCGCCACGGCACCACCCGGTCGAGCGGTGGGTCAAGCCCGAGGAGTTCGTCGAGCTGCAGGCCGAGGCCGAGCAGATCGGCTTCGCCGGGGTCATGTCCGGCCCGCTGGTCCGGTCGTCCTACCGCGCCGGACGGCTGTACCGGCAGGCCGTCGAGGCCCGTGCGAACACGGCCGCCGCGCCCGCCTGAGAAGTTTTCGCTGGACTTTCCACCCCTGACACACCCCCGTAACGGTGCTCGGGTCCAGTGGAGCCATGACAAGCGCACTGCCGCCGATGGCGTCCTTCTCCCAGCTCGTCAACACCGCCGTACGAGCCGCCACCCTCCACCTCGTGGAGGGCTCGCGGCGAAACGCCCGCGAGGCTCTCGAGGTCCGCTACGACGTGACCCGCCAGGGCTTCGAGGTCGTCGCCGCCCTGCGACCCCGGCCCCCCGAGATCCCTGCGGTGCCGCCCCGGCAGCGCTCCACGGCCTGAACCCGGGGGCCACCGGCCTGCGTCTCGCGCCGACCTCTGACCGGCCACGTATCCTTCCGGCCATGGCACGCAAGGACACACCGGCCGAGAAGCCGAAGAAGCAGGGCCGCGCCGCCCAGATCCGGGCCGCCTACTCGATGACCCGCAAGGTCGACCCGATGGTCGGCTGGGTCACGGCGGCCGCCGGGTTCCTCACGCTGGCCGTGGCCGTCGCGATCGGGTTCCTGATCGGCCACCCGATCTACCTCGGGTTCGTCGGGCTGATGCTCGCGGTCCTCGCGGCCACCGTCGTCTTCGGCAAGCGCGCCGAGAAGGCCGCGTTCTCCTCCGTCGATGGCCAGCCCGGCGCGGCCGCCGCGGCGCTGAACATGCTCCGCCGAGGGTGGACGGTCACCCCCGCCGTCGCGGTGACCCGGAACCAGGACATCGTGCACCGCGCGGTGGGGCGCGCGGGGGTCGTGCTCATCGGTGAAGGGGCTCCTGCCCGGGTCTCGGCCCTGCTCGCGGCCGAGAAGAAGAAGGTCGCCCGCTTCGTCCCGGACATCCCGATCTACGACGTCCAGGCGGGCAACGAAGCCGGGCAGGTCTCGCTGCGCAAGCTCAACAACCACCTGATGAAGCTGCCGCGCAACCTCAAGACGCCGCAGGTGACCGAGGTCAACCGACGGCTCAAGGCGCTGGGCACGATGAACCTGCCGATCCCGAAGGGTCCGATGCCGCGCAGCGCGCGGATGCCGCGGGGCCCCCGCAGCTGACCGTCCGATTTCTCCGTCTGGTCGGGCCCGGCCCACCGGTCTAGCGTGACGGACGACCGCGCCAGGTCGTGTCCTCGGGTGACCCCGCCGGCGACGTACCGGCCCCTCGACGGAGACCGGTGCGGCGAAGGGGTTTCTCATGAAAAGTGCAGCCATCTCCTCCACCGCAGTAGCAGAGCTCCGCGGGAGCCTCCGCGGTCCCGTCCTGGTACCGGGTGATCCGTCGTACGACGAGGTGGCGCCGGTCCACAACGGGTCGATCACGACGCGTCCTCAGGTCATCGCCCGTTGCGTCGACGCGGCTGACGTGATGGCAACCGTCGCGTTCGCCCGTGGCCTGGACGGCGTCGCGGTAGCGGTACGCGGCGGCGGCCACAACGGCGCCGGGCTCGGCTCCTCCGACGGCCTGGTCATCGACCTCGGCCTGATCGCGAACATCCGGATCGACCCCGCTGCCCGGCTCGCCTACGTCGGCGGCGGCGCGACCGTCGCCGCCCTCGACCACGCCGCCCACGCCTTCGGTCTGGGCCTGCCGGCCGGCATCATCGGCACGACGGGCATCGGCGGGCTCACCCTGGGCGGGGGTCACGGCCACCTCACCCGGAAGTACGGCCTGACGATCGACAGCCTGCTCTCGGCCGACGTGGTGCTCGCCGACGGCTCGTTCGTCAGCGCGGACCCCGGTCGTGAACCGGACCTGTTCTGGGCCTTGCGCGGCGGCGGCGGCAACTTCGGCATCGTCACCGAGTTCACCTTCCGACTGCACCCGGTCGGCATCGTGGCCGCTGGACCGACCCTGTTCCCGATCGAGCGGACCGCGGAGATCCTGACCTGGTACCGGGAGTTCCTGCCCACCCTGCCCCGGGAGATGGGCGCGTTCTTCGCCACCATGTCGGTGCCGCCGGAGGACCCCTTCCCGAAGGAGCTGCAGCTGAAGAAGGTCTGCGGCGTCGCGTGGTGCTGGGCCGGGGAGCGAGGCGGCGCGGACCGCCACCTGGCCGAGGTCCGGGCCCTCGGCCCACTGGTCGACGACGTTGCCGAGATGCCCTACCCGATGTGGAACAGCGCCTTCGACGAGCTCTACGGGCCCGGTGACCAGTGGTACTGGCGGGGAGACTTCGCCCGCGAGATCCCCGACGAGGCGGTCTCGGTGCACGCCGAGTTCGGCGAGAAGCTGCCGACCTGGAAGTCGACCATGCACCTCTACTCGGTCGACGGCGCGGTCCAGGACGTCGGCCCGGACGAGACGGCGTTCGCCTACCGGGACGTCATGTGCTCGACGGTCATCGCCGGCGTCGACCCGGACCGGGCGGCACTGCCGGCGCTGCGGGACTGGTGCGTGGACTACTGGGAGGCCCAGCACCGGTTCTCGGCCGGCGGAGGGTACGTGAACTTCATGATGGCCGAGGGCCAGGACCGGGTGCGGGCGACGTACCGCGACCACTACCCGAGGCTGGCAGCCATCAAGGCGGCCTACGACCCGGACAACTTCTTCCGGGTCAACCAGAACATCGAGCCGGACCGCAGCATCACGCTGCCAGGCCCGCGGGCGACGTCGGGGATGCGTCAGGAGGCCGGCCGGACCTGAGCCTCAGCGTGCCCGGACCACGACGGTGCCGGCGGCCTTGTCGTGCAGGCCGCGGCCGTCGCGGTCCCAGATCAGCGCGGGGATCAGCAGGCAGAGCAGGAGGGTGCGCAGGGCGGCCCGAGGGAGCCCGATCGGGCGGCCGTCGAGCCGAACCACCCGCAGCCGGCGGATCAGCTGGCCGGCCGAGCCTCCTGCGAGCCAGGTGAGCACCAGGACCTCGAGGGCGAAGATCGGGGTGGTGAAGGCCTGGTCCCGCGGGATGCCCGCGGCGATCAGGGCGCACATCACCGCGTCGACCAAGAAGGCGACCAGCCGCGGGCCGAACCCCGCGACCGAGCCCCGGCCGTGCTCGGGCAGGCCCAGCCGTGCCCCGGCGTACTGCCCAGGAGCCCCACGGCGCCCTCCCGGGCCCTCCAGCCAGGTCGCGACGTCTCGCCTCTCCACCACCCGGGCAGCGTACTTTGGCCCCACGGCAGTCTGTGCGGAGCCGTAACACGACGGAAACACGAGGGTCACCGGAGGGAAACCCCCTCCCCTTAGCGTCCGTGCAGACGGCAGCCGGCCGCCCGGTTACGAGGAGGATGGATGTTCAGCAACGCGGACGAGGTCCTGCGGTTCATCAAGGACGAGGACGTGCAGTTCGTCGATGTGCGCTTCTGCGACCTGCCGGGGGTGATGCAGCACTTCAACGTCCCCGCCCAGTCGGTCGACGCGGACTTCTTCACCAACGGCCAGATGTTCGACGGGTCGTCGATCCGCGGATTCCAGGCCATCCACGAGTCGGACATGAAGCTGATCCCGGACCCTGCGACGGCGTACCTGGACCCGTTCCGCAAGGAGAAGACGCTCGCGCTGAACTTCTCCATCGTCGACCCGTTCACCGACGAGCCGTACAGCCGGGACCCGCGCAACATCGCTGCCAAGGCCGAGGCCTACCTGGCCGGCTCGGGCATCGCCGACACCGTCTACTTCGGCCCGGAGGCCGAGTTCTACGTCTTCGACGACGTCCGGTTCGAAACCAAGGCGAACGCCGGCTACTACTACATCGACTCCATCGAGGGTGCCTGGAACTCCGGGCGCGTCGAGGAGGGCGGCAACCGCGGCTACAAGACGCGCTACAAGGGCGGCTACTTCCCGGTCCCTCCGGTCGACCACTACTCCGACCTGCGCGACCAGATGTCGATCGAGCTGGGCCGCGCGGGCATCCAGGTGGAGCGCGCGCACCACGAGGTGGGCACCGCCGGCCAGGCCGAGATCAACTACAAGTTCGACACCCTGCTGCACGCCGGCGACCAGCTGATGCTGTTCAAGTACATCATCAAGAATGTCGCATGGGCGGCCGGCAAGACGGCCACGTTCATGCCCAAGCCGCTCTTCGGCGACAACGGGTCCGGCATGCATTGCCACCAGTCGCTGTGGAAGGACGGCAACCCGCTGTTCTACGACGAGCTCGGCTACGCCGGACTGTCGGACATGGCGCGCTACTACATCGGCGGTCTGCTCAAGCACGCGCCGTCGCTCCTGGCCTTCACCAACCCGACGATGAACAGCTACCACCGCCTGGTGCCAGGCTTCGAGGCACCCGTCAACCTGGTCTACTCGCAGCGCAACCGCTCGGCGTGCATCCGGATCCCGATCACCGGTGCGAACCCGAAGGCCAAGCGGATCGAGTTCCGGGTGCCGGATCCGTCGTCGAACCCGTACCTCGCGTTCTCGGCCATGCTGATGGCCGGCCTGGACGGCATCCGCAACAAGATCGAGCCCGACCAGCCGGTGGACAAGGACCTCTACGAGCTGCCCCCGGACGAGCACGCCGAGATCGCCCAGGTCCCGTCGTCGCTGCCCGAGGTGCTGAAGTCGCTCGAGGAGGACAGCGCCTACCTGATGGAGGGCGGGGTCTTCACGGAGGACCTCATCGAGACCTGGATCGAGTACAAGCGCACCCACGAGATCGACCCGATCCGGCTGCGCCCGCACCCCCACGAGTTCGAGCTCTACTACGACATCTGATCCGGGCAGTTCCCGGACTTGCGACGACCGACGTTTCCGCGGCCTGACCTGCGGAAACGTCGGTCGTCGTCTGCTACCGCCCGGCGGGGTCGTAGTGAGGACTGGTTGTTCACCAGGACGGGCGGCCAGGTGCGAGGTAGCGGCACTTCGGGGCGGTCGCGGGGGCTCTACTGCTGCCCCCCTGATCCCGGCGGAAGCGCTGGGTACACACCGAACTTCTCCATCATGAAACGCCAGAACGGAGGCACCGCGTCGGCAACAGGCCTCTCGATCAGAGCTCGTCCAGGAGCTTGAGTCGCCCTGCTTGGAAGGACGCATCCTCAGGCATCCTCGGCGGTATGTTCGCATTGAACCGGAATCGATTCGTGGGATCGAGGCGGCGCTTAAGTTGCTGAAGGCGATCCCACGAGTCCGGCGCAAAGGCGGCCGTCACGCGTGCTGCTGACTGGTCGAGCTCGGCATAGTTCAGGTAACCGCCGCCTCGGATTGAGAGCGGCGAAACCCGATCGGCGAACCGGCGTGCCCAGGCTATCTCGGCCTCGTCGTCGGCCGAGTTCTCCCAGATCGCGAGGGCCGTCACATTCGCGACGGCGCTCCGACCTCCGAACGCGGCGTGCGTCTCGGGAAAGCGATGAGCCTTGCCGTGGATGAGCTCGAGGAGCGCAAACGACTCATCCGTCGCCTCCGAGGCGGATGAGATCAAGGCATCAGCCAGGGATTCGTCCAGCCGCCCGATGAGATGGCCCTTCCAGTACTGCCGGAGCCCGAAGGGGATCGGCTGGTACAGGGATTGCTGCTGGAGCCAGTTCATCGGCTTGAGATCGGTCTCGTAGCAGGCCGGATGCGTTGTGAGCGCGCGGACCGCAGCCATGCCACCCTCCGGGTGGCCGCGCCAGCCGACGTTCACCGAGATGGCCGGCGAGCCGTCCTCGTCGCGCCACGCGACCATCGCCAGGACGAGCTCGTCAGGCGCCGAGGCCTCGACCTCGAACGTCCGGAGGATGGCGTCACGGAGGGCGCTGCCGCGGAAGCGGAGGCGCCCGCCAAACATCGCGGGAACCTCGGTCAGCGCGTACCGCAGGCGGGTCACGACTCCGAAGTTGCCGCCACCGCCTCGAAGGCCCCACAGCAGCTCGGGCTCACGCATCCCGTCGACCTCGAGGACGTCGCCGTCCGCCGTCACGAGTTGGGCGCCGATCAGCGCGTCGCACGCGAACCCCTCCGACGACAGGAGCCAGCTGATCCCGCCGCTCAGGGTCAGGCCACCGATCCCGGTATCGATGAACGTCCCGGACGGCGCAGCCAGGCCGTGGGCGAAGGTAGCCGCGTCGAGGTCCATCAACCGGCACCCGGCGAGGGCGTCCACCGTTCTCGCAGCCGGGTCGACGGTCGCTCCGCGCCACCGCGACAAGTCGATGAGGAGCGCCCCGTCCGGGGAGGAGTGGCCGGCGACGCTGTGGCCACCGCCGCGGACACCGATCGCGAGACCCGACCCCGCCGCCCACCTCACCGCAGCGACGATGTCGGGCAGGTCGGCTGGCCGGAAGATGGTCGTCGGACGCCCGGTCGCCATCGCGTTGTACGCCTCACGTGCCGCCTCGTACCCCAGGTCGGCGGGCTCGAGGACCTCACCGCGCGTGCAGCCGCGAAGATCATGAACCGCTTCGCCCAGCATTGACGCTCCTCCCTATGGTCGCGCTGTGGTTTGTGTAGTGGACCGACCCCCCGGTTGTCCACGAAACGCCCCACCCCGGCGTTCTAGCTCAACGCGCACCGCCCTGCCTCGCCTCGCCCACACCGCCGAAGGACCGGGAAGGAGGCGAGGTACGTACGCAGGGCATGGACACCCCGCGATCGTCCCGCGTATGCGAGCGCGAATGCCGGATCTGTTCGCTCGGGACCGGCACACACCGCGTGCGGTCGAAACGGTCTCGCCGAAGGGTCATCCGCTGACCGTCTGACACAACTGTGTCTCGTGGGACGGGCGTTCCGTCGACCTCGCCCCACGAGTCACCAGGGCAACGCTTGTGTCGGGGAGTCAGCGGGCACCGGCTAAACCGGTTGGCGTCTCTGGAGCACCAGAGTGCCGGATCTGTTCGGTTACCGCCCGCGCTTGGGGTCGGCGTGGCGGCCGTGCGCCGAACCAGTCCCGCACCTACATCGACGCAGGTCAGCCGACAACTCCTCGGCCAATCGAGCTCTACTACGACATCTAGGCCTGGCGGGGCTCTGACCTGAAGGGTTCTTCGCGCCGGAGGTCCCGCTAGTCCGTCTGCGTGGGGACACACACAGGTGGGCGGTAGGTGACGCGCGGGCTTCTAGTGTGAGGCCGTGGTCTGGTCCTGACGGGCGGGGAGCTCGTTCTGCACGCGGCGCCAGTGGTAGATGTAGAGCGGTCCTGCGATGAGCAAGGTCGTCCCGGCACCCACGATCCCCAGGACCGCCTGCCGACGTGACTGATCCTCGGCGAGCTCCTTCTGGCGCTGGCGCTCCTGCTCGCTGATGTCGCCGCCCTTGCCATCGATGACGGCCGGCTCGGAGTAGTAGTAGCCAGGGTCTGGATAGAGGAGCTCCACCACCGACCGGACGAGGGACACCGCAGCGAAGAGCGACACGACCAGCGCGATCAGGCACACGAGGTACAGATACAGGTTCCGCAAGGAGAGACGTTCCGCGACGGCCACCACGGCAGGTCCTTCCACTGGAAGGTCGACCTTCGGACCCCTGAACTCTGCTCGCCATGGAACCGGAGTGCCTGAGTCGGCATACTCAGTCTTCCCACCCCGCCAGGTTCTCGCCGCACAACGCAACCCCCGGCTCCGGCGCCGGGCCTCAGCGGGATGACCCTTTCAGCGGACCAGGCGGTACCACCGCGGACTGATGCCCCGCAGCGGGCGCGGCAGTGTGCCTTGGTAGGGCTCCTCGTTGACGATGTGCCACCCGACAAACGCAGACGCGACGTCCCCGCTCGTTGCTCCAGGAGGGGCCGGTCCCCGGTGGGCGCGCGCCCACACGAGCAGAAGGATGGCCGCGTCCGGTCCGGCGACGGCATCGACCTCCTTGCCCACCGTCGCGCGCTGCTCGTCGCGGAGGTGATTGAACACTCAACATCGACTATGAGTCGAAAGCCTGTTCCGACCTCAGCCGCCTGCAGTGCCGTGACGCTCCCCTCGACGAAGCGCGCGTCGATGCCCGCTTGCTCAGCACGGCGTCGTGCTCCTAGCACTGCCTTGGGTATCAGATCGATGCCTGTGACATCCCAACCGCGCCGGGCAAGTTCGACGGACCAGCGCCCGCTGCCGCAGCCGAGATCAAGTGCCGACCCGTACGGCGGATCACGATCGGCCTCCTCACGGGTGAGAAGCGAGCGCAGCTGCGGAGCAACGCTCTCGGCGTCCTGCTCCCAAGGGGTGAAGCCAATGGCATACGCGAAGCGGTAGAAACGGCTCATCGCTCCTCGCCTCCGGCATGGGCCAGAGGTGTCGGGCTAGCGATCTCTCACCAGCCCCACCAGCTGGGCCTGCAGCTCCGAAGTGACCTCGACCCCGTGGACTTCCTTCGCGTGGGGGGCGACCTGGGCCATCACCTCGTCGGTGGACCCACCCTGGACCACGGCGTCGCAGTCGAAGCCTGCGTCGCGGCACACAAGTTCCTTCACGGGGATCGCCTCGCCTCCTGGTAGCGGTTGTCAGACGAGGATGCGCTAGTTCCCGGGGCCGAGGCAAGGCGCTGGGGCTTCGGGAGCAATCGGCTCAGGGACCGGTCTCGGTCCTCGCGTAGGCCAGGTCCTTCATCGCCTGCCACCAGTCACCCAGCGGTACCCAAGTGATCATGAAGAGGAAAGCAGCGAGCAAGACCAGGCACCAGATGATGTGCTGCATGCGGATGATCTGCCGGCCAAGGCGGTAGTCGTAGGAGTGCGCGCGGTCGAGCACCGCGGCCGCCAGCTGAAGGTCGAGCCCTAGCCGGTGCGCCTCACGAGCGTGGCCATCAGGCAGGAGGGGGGCTGAATACTTCATGGCGCCTTCGTTCGCGAGCACGAAGGCTTCGATCGGCGCACGCGCATGTCTGCTCATTTCGCCCCCCTCCGAACAGCGTTGGGTTCCGAGCTGCCCACGCCGCCCGAGGGGGGTTCGCGGCGGCGTGGTCAGTCTCGGAGACCGTCGTTGCACCATGTGCCCGTTGCCTCTGGTGCGCAACATGCAGCGGCATTACGTCCGTTGATGTAGGAGTGCTGCCGGGGTCTACTACGACCTCGAGGCCTGTGGACCCCTGACCTGGGGAAACGCGGTCGGTCGGGCTCCGCCGGCCACCTGGTCTCCATCTGCAACTGCCGAACCAGGTGCATGCTGACGGCATGACCGATCGCGACGAGTTCCTTGCCTGGGTCAGCACGACGTTGTACGAGGCGGAGCTCGCGATACACAACGGCGACTCCGCCCCCCGGCGGGCGCTCTGGTCCCGCAACGAGCCCGTGAGCGTCCTGGGTGCCTGGCGCAACGCCTTTGGCCAGCAGGAGATCGACGAGCTCTTCACCACCCTCGCGAACAGCTTCTCCGACTGCACTTCATATTCCTTCGACGTGCAGGCCTACGACGTGGTGGGCGCCATGGCCTACACGGCCGGGCTGGAACACACCTCGGCTTCGGTCGACGGTCAGCCGCGCATCTACACGTTGCGGGCCACCCAGGTGTACCGCCGCGAATCCGGCGAGTGGAGGGTCGCCCACCGCCATGGCGACACGTTGACCAAATGACGGTGGCCGACCCAGCGAACGGTCGCAGCGAGCTAGCGCCGGGAACGCACCATCTTCGGCGCGAAGTTCACCGACAGCGACTTGTTCGACCTGATCCTCGTGGTCACTCCCCCGAGGCTGGTCCAGCTGGTGGTCGTGGCAGGGGTCTTGACGGACACCCTCCTGGTCGGGTTCCAGAAGATGTGCCGCACGCCGCCGGAGTACTTCGCCACACAGTGGTAGGTGCCACGGCCGTCCCTGGCGCAGGACGGGACTCGACCGCGTACCAGCCAGCTACGCGCGGTGCCGTAGGCCCGACCGGCCGGGGTGAGGGAGCCGCTCGCGTACGTCAGCCGCGTGTTGGCGAGGCGCTGGAGTTCCCAGGAGTACCAGAACACCTTCTGGACACCGTTGGACGCGTTCAGGATGTAGGTGCGCGCGACGTAGGAGGCTTGGCGCTTCCCCGAGATCCGCGCCGCCGTTCCGCCACCGCCGCTCTGCAGCCCGTAGTTGATCTCGGTGTTCCAGATGGGCTTGCGAACCCGGGCAGCGCTGAGCATGCTGCGAGATGCGGCGAGGAGCGCCATCGAGTGCTCAGGCCGCTCCTTTGCCCCCGGGTAGAGGTTCAGCGACACGACATCGATCCAGCGCGCGACCGGCGACCCCCCGGTCCGCTGCGCGTAGAACGCGCGAAGCCACTTGCGCTGACCCGAGAGCCTGGTGGCAAGGGCAGGACTGACCACCTTCGCGCGGGCATCGTTGCGGTTGACGACCTTCGAAGCGACCCTTGTCAGCTGGGCCATCTTGGCCGGGCCCCCCGCCCAGAAGCCGAGAACATTCGCCTCGTTCCAGACCTGGTAGTCGACGCCGCGTCCCTTGTAGCGGCGGACCACCTTGGACACGTACTGCTTCCAGGCTGTCATCCTCGGCGCGGAAGCCGCTCCAGGGCCGTAGTAGGACGAGGTCCTGGGACGGACGGCGTGGAAGCGAGGCGTCTGACCCAGGACCAGCAGAACCCGCGCGCCATGGCTGCGCGCCGAGGCAACCTGGGCGTCCAGCCGGGAGAAGTCGAACACCCCCTTGCTGGTCTCGATCTCCCGCCACGTCGTGCCGGTGTCCCATAGACGAACTGCGCCAACGGGCTGTGTCGGCCACGAGGTCGGATCGTGGTCGGTCATACCGAAGAACGCCGACTTCACGCGCGGCGTTGCCGCGACAGCCGTCGGTGCAGGCAGCAAGCTCGTCGCGAGCCCGATCGAGATGGCCGCGGCGGTCATGCGTGCCAGCAGGACGGTGCGAGAACGTGTCATAAATGGAAACCTCGTGTTCGAAAGGGACTACTCGTGTCTGGTGGCGGCGGGGTTCCGCGAACTAGGTCACCAACGAGGACGCCCGGACTCACTGTCCGGTTCCTCCCGATTAGATCATGACCTCACGTCAGAACCTGGAACGCACCATCACCGGACGGTAGTCGACGACGACCTTGGCGCCCGGCTTGACGCGGGCGCGGACACCGGATACGCCCACCTTGTACGACGCCCCCTTGGCCGCGGTGACGGTGGCCTTCTTGGTCGGGTTCCAGTAGACGCGCTTCACGCCGCGGCTGTACTTGATGACGCAGGTGTAGGTCCCCCTGCTGTCCTTGGCGCACGGCATGGCGCTCCTGCTCGCCCCGAGGAGCTTTCCGCCGAGCATCCAGCTCCGCACCAGGGCGAAGGACTTGCCTGCCAGCGTCGGCGTCGCACGGTCGGTCGGGCTGGTCAGCAGCGTGTTGCCCAGTGTGCCGCCGGACGACAGGTACCCCATGTCCCAGCTGTACCAGTGCACCCGCTTGACGCCCCGGGACGCGTTGAGCAGGTACGTCCGGATGACGTATGCGGCCTGGCGCTCGGCCGAGATCGAGACGGCCCTCGTGCCGCCGTAGGCACCGGTGCGCATGCCGTAGTTGACCTCGGTGTTCCAGATCGGCTTCGAGGCCGGGAGCCCGCCGAAGCCGAGCAGCCTGCGCGCCTTGGCCAGCAGCTCCATGGACTTCTCCGGCGTGCCGAGCGTGCTGCCGTACCTGTCGAGGGGATAGAGGTTGAGGGACACGACGTCAACGAACTTCCACGCCGGGACGCCGTCGACGCGGGCGAAGGCGAACCGCGTGATGCCGCGGATCTGCTCATTGATGCGGGCGGCGAAGGCTGGGCTGACGACCAGTGCGCCCTTGTCGACCGACTTCACCGCGTTCCACGTGGCCTTGGTCAGCTGGGCCATCTGAAGGGGGGTGCCAGTCCAGAAGTTCGTGACGTTGGCCTCGTTCCACACCTGGTAGGCCGCGATGCCGCGCCGCCCGTTCCAGCTCCTGTACCGGCTCACTACCGCCTTCACGTACCGGGTGAAGGTGTTGATGTCGGGGGGCATGGCCCGCGCGCCGCCCGGCGAGTGGAAGTCGGGCGTCATCCCGAGGACGAGCGTCACCTCGACGTTCTTCGCCTGTGCTGCGGTGACGATCGTGTCCAGCCGGGAGAAGTCGTAGGCGTTCGGCGACGTCTCGATCTCACGCCACGTGGTGCCGGTGTCCCACAGTCGCAGGGACCCGACGGCGCCGTGGCCGAGGGACCCGAGCGAGGAGTCATGCACCCCGAACAGGCGCTTGTCGATCGTCACGGACGTGGCGACAGCCGGCGAGGCCGGCGTGACCGTCACCACCAGAACGCCGGCGACAGCGGCGGCCAGCAGTGGTCGGAGGGTACGGCGGGCAGTGCGCATGGGTCGGGAACTTCCTCGGGTCCGGGAGGTGGGCGGGCCGCGACCAGTGTGCCGTACGCCCGGGGGGCGTTGCAGGCAAATGGGGGCGAATGTCCGATCCGTGCGTGTCCCCGGCAGGCCGGTCAGGCGTCCAGCCGGTAGACCCGGGTCGCGGTCCGCCGTAGCTCCGCGTCCGGCCAGCTGCGGTGGGCGACACCGACGAGGGCGAGACCGAGCACGGCCGCCGCGGTGACGGCGACCGCGGGCGTGGCGAGGTCCGCGACGGCTCCGGAGAGCAGGAACGCCGCCGCGCTGACGGTCGAGAACCCGGCACCCGCGAGACCGTTGATCCGGCCACGCATCGCCGGCGGCGACACCAGGTTCACCGTGGTCATCAGCGGGACCATGAACCCTTGGGCGGTTCCGGAGAGGAACCACAGGGGCAGCACGACCTGCCAGGGCGGCGCCAGGCTGGTCACCATCAGCGGCAGGCAGGTGATGACGGCGAGCGGCACCATCGCGCGCACCTGGCGCAGCGGCTCCAGCCGCCCGACCAGCCAGGCGCCTATCGCGGCACCGGCCGGCAGGCTGGCCATCAGGGCCGCACCGACCACCGGCTCCGCCCCCTGGTCGCGGGCATAGGCCAGAGCCACCGCTTCCGGCGCGACGAGGAACACCGCGGCGCTCCAGCCGAGCAGCACCAGCGCGCGCATCGACGGGTCGTCGAAGACCAGCCGCCAGCCGGCCCGGAAGTCGCCGATCAGGCTCGTGTGCTCGCCGGGCTTGCGGCTGGCCGGCCGCCACCCCAGCGACACGCCCAGCACTATCGCCGACACCAGGAAGCTCACGACGTCGAGCATCAGCCCGGCTCGCTCGCCGACCAGCACGATGACGACACCGGCCGCGAGGATGCCGGCCACCTGGTCGACCTGGTGGAGCACTCGGAGCAGGCCGGTTCCGACGAGGCAGTGGCGAGGGTCGGGCAGCACGTCGGGCACGACCGCCCGGTGGGCTGCCTCGAACGGTGCGGTGAAGGTCTCGGCGACGAGCAGCAGCAGGAGCAGCAGCCACACCGGGGTCCCGTCGACCGCCATCAGCGCGAGCACGCCGACGATCACGGCGCGAGCCAGGTCGCAGGCGATCAGCACCACCTTGCGGGGCAGCCGGTCCGCGGCCGTTCCCAGCAGCGCCGAGCCGAACACGGCGGGAGCGAAGCTCACGACGAATGCGAGGACGGCGAAGAACGCGCTGTCGGTGCGGGCGAGCACCAGCGATGCCAACGCGACGCGGGCGATGTTGTCGCCCCACTCGCTGAACATCTGGGCGGCCGCGAGGCCGCGGAACTCCCGGGAGCGCAGTACGTCGCGGTACGTCGGTGCGGTCCCGCCGCGGATCACGCGCGCAGACCCGGTCACCGGTAGAACACCTGCTCCACCACCGTCCTGGCACGCCGGGTCGCGCGCCGGTAGTCGTCGACCAGCGTTCCTGCCGCGCCCGGAGGGTAGCCCAGGACGCGCGCGACTCCGGTGAGCTCGCGCAGGTCGCTGGGCAGGTTGTCGCCGGGCCTGCCGCGCACCAGCAGGGTCGCGTTGCGCACCCGGCTCGCAGTGCGCCACGCATGCGCGAGGACGCGGGTCTGCCCGGGATCGAGCAGCTCGGCGTCCTGCGCCGCTCGC
Organism: uncultured Actinomycetota bacterium; assembly: GCA_963723975.1. Taxonomy (GTDB): domain Bacteria; phylum Actinomycetota; class Actinomycetes; order JACCUZ01; family JACCUZ01; genus CAVRTI01. The sequence continues at coordinate 246,301 of CAVRTI010000009.1, read as the reverse complement.
AGCGCGGCGAGAGTGCGCGTCGTCCGCAGCGCCGGCACCCGGCCCGCATGCCTGAGCTGCAACATCTGCACCGTCCACTCGACGTCCGCCAAGCCGCCCGGTCCGAGCTTGGTGTGCCGCTGCGGGTCGGTGCCGCGCGGCAGCCGCTCGGCCTCGACCCGCGCCTTGATCCGGCGGATCTCGCGCGCGTCCGCGTCGGTCAGGCCACCCTCGCGGTAGCGCATCGGGTCGACCAGGCCGACGAACTCCCTGCCGAGGTCCTGGTCGCCGGCGATCGGCTCGGCACGCAACAGTGCCTGGCTCTCCCACACCAGCGACCAGCGCTCGTAGTAGGCGGCGTATGAGGCGAGGGTGCGCACGAGCGGGCCCTGTCGTCCCTCGGGGCGCAGGTCGGCGTCGACCACCAACGGCGGGTCGGGCGACGGTACGGCGAGCAGCCGTCGCAGCTCCCCCACCACGGCGTGCGCGGCCTCTGAGGCGTCGCGCTCGTCGGCGCCCTCGTGCGGGTCGTGGACGAACAGCACGTCGGCGTCGCTGGCGTAGCCGAGCTCGTGACCGCCGAAGCGGCCCATGGCGACGACCGCGATGCGGGTCGGCAGCTCGCCGCCCCGCGCGGCCGACAGCGAGCGCACGGCAACGTCGAGGGCGGCCTGCACGGTCACTGCGGCGACGTCGGTCAGCGCCTCCTCGACCTGCTCGACGGTCGCGATGCCGAGCAGGTCGGCAGCGGCGACGCGGAACAGCTCGCGACGGCGTACCGCCCGGGCCACTCCTACGGCGGTCGCCGGGTCGTCGTGCCGGCGCACCGCTGCGTCGACCTCGGAGCCGAGCTCGGCGCGGCCTCGTGGCACCAGCTCGGCGTCGTCGGCGAGCAGCCGGACAGCCTCCGGTGCGCGGCCGAGCAGGTCCACGGCGTACCGGCTGCTCGCAAGCAGCAGCGCGAGCCGGTGGGCGACGGTCCCCTCGTCGCGCAGCAGCCGGAGGTACCAGTGGGTGGTGCCGAGGGCGTCGCTGAGCCGCCGGAAGGCCAGCAGCCCGCCGTCGGGGTCCGGCGCGTCGGCGAACCAGCCGAGCAGCACCGGCAGGAGGGTGCGCTGGATGGCGGCCCGTCGGCTCACCCCGGCCGTCAACGCCTCGAGGTGGCGCAGCGCCCCGGCCGGGTCCTGGTAGCCGAGAGCCTCCAGCCGGGTCCGCGCCGCCTCGGGGGTGAGCCGGGCCTCGTCGGAGGCGAGCCGGGCGACCGAGGACAGCAGCGGCCGGTAGAAGAGCTTCTCGTGCAGCCGGCGCACCTCGCGGGCGTGCCGGCGCCACTCGCGGTCGAGCTCGACGACCGGGTCCTGGCGCAGCCCGATCGACCGGCCGATCCGCCGCAGCTCGGCCTCGTCCTCGGGCATCACATGGGTGCGTCGCATCCGGTGCAGCTGCAGCCGGTGCTCGACGGTGCGCAGGAACCGGTAGGCGCGGTCCAGGTCGGCGGCGTCGTCCCGCCCGACGTATCCGTAGGTCGACAGGGCTTCCAGGGCCTCCAGGGTGTTGGGGCTCCGCAACGTGTCGTCGCTGCGGCCGTGCACGAGCTGGAGCAGCTGCACCGCGAACTCGACGTCCCGCAGTCCGCCCGGACCCAGCTTCAGCTCGCGATGGCTCGCCGCGGTCGGCAGCGTCTCCTCGACCCGGCGGCGCATCTGCTGCACGTCGGCGACGAAGTCGGGACGGTCGGCCGCCTGCCAGACCATCGGCGCGACACCGTCGACGTAGGCCGCGCCGAGGGCCAGGTCGCCGGCTACCGGCCGGGCCTTGAGCAGTGCCTGGAACTCCCAGGTCTTGGCCCACCGCTGGTAGTACGCGACGTGGCTCGCCAGGGTGCGCACCAGCGGACCTGCCTTGCCCTCGGGACGCAGCGCGGCGTCGACCGGCCAGATCGTGCCCTCGCCGGTGGTCGCCGAGCAGATCCGCATCATCGTCGACGCCAGCGCGGTGGCGGCCCTGAGTGCAGCCACCTCGTCCGCCTCGTCCGCCCCGTCGGCCGCCTCGGCGACGAACACGACGTCGACGTCGCTCACGTAGTTCAGCTCGCGGCCACCGCACTTGCCCATCGCGATCACGCCCAGCCGGCAGAGTGCCGCCGCCTCGCCGACCTCCGTGCGGGCGATGGCCAGCGCCGCCTCGAGGGTGGCCCCGGCAAGGTCGGCCAGCTCGGCGGCGACGTCGGCGACGTCCGCGCCGTCGGCGACGTCGCGAGCCGCGAGCCGGAGCAGCTCGCTGGAGTAGGCGATCCGCAGCTGGTCGGTGGCGGCCGCCACCGGACCACGTCCGGCCGGTGCCGGCAGCTCCGGGTCCGCGTCGACGCTGCGCAGCATCGATCGTCGCAGCCCGGCCGCGGTCGGCCGGACGTCGTCGGAGGACCGCAGTTGGTGCCAGTGCTCTGGGTGGCGGACGAGGAAGTCACTGAGCTCACGGCTGGCGCCGAGGACGGAGAACAGCCGGTGCCGGAGCACTTCGTCGGTGCCCAGCTCGGTGACGAGCAGGGCGGCGTTGCCGGCGTCCGCGTCGAGCAACCGGGCCAGCCCGCGCAGCGCCTCGTCGGGATCGGCGGTCCCGGCGAGGTCGTGCAGCGCTTGGTCGTCGTCGAGCAGCGATCCGAGGATGCCGCCCTCGAGCAGCGCAGCCGAACGAGTCGGGTCGGTGAAGCCCAAGCGCACGAGCCGCCCGCTCGCACTGGTGCCGCGGCCGAGGGTGGTCACGGCCTCACGCTATCGAGGCGCCGGCGTGCTCCCGGCAGCCGCGAAGTCCCGGACCACGACGGCGAACGCCTCGGCCAACGGTCGCCAGGTGCCGGCCAGCTCGCTCTCGGCGCCACGCACCTCGGCCACCAGGTCGTCCGCCGTGCGGCCCTCGGCCACCAGCAGCGGGCTGTCCTCGCGGGCCCAGGCGGCGGCGATGTCGCCGGTCACCTCGGGATGGCCCTGGACCCCCCAGGCCGCCTCGCCGACCCGGAACGCCTGGTGGGGGTACGCCGGGGAGGACGCCAGCCGCACCGAACCCTCGGGCAGGCTCGCGATCTCCTCCCAGTGCCACTGGACGACCCGCGAGGGCCCGCGCAGCGCGCCGAACACCCGGTCGTCGGCCGCGGCCGGGTCGAGGTCGACGCCGAGAACTCCCAGCTCGGGGCCGGACAGCCCTCGGCGCACCTGCCCGCCGCAGCCCAGCGCGAGCAGCTCGGCGCCCAGGCAGATGCCGAAGGCCGGCACCGCGGAGGTCACCGCCTCGGCGAGCAGCGCGCGGGTCGCCGGCAGCCACGGGCAGGCCTCGTCGTCGGCCGGGGCCATCGCGCCGCCCAGGACCAGCAGCCCGTCGTACTCCGTCAGCGCAGGAAGCCCGTCTCCGGCGTACGGGTGCCGCACGTCGAGGGCCAGACCCGCGGCGCTGAGCCAGTCGCCGAACCAGCCCGGCCCGGTGTCCGACTCGTGCTGCACCACCAGCACGCGTGGCTCGGTCATGACGTGATCAGAGCAGATCAGAGCACCGAGAGGTAGCGGGTGAGCTCGAACGGCGTGACCTCGCGCCGGTAGTCGAGCCACTCCGCGCGCTTGTTGCGCAGGAAGAAGTCGAAGACGTGCTCCCCGAGGATCTCGGCGACGAGCTCGCTGGACTCCATCCGGCGGATCGCCTCGGACAGGTTGGTCGGCAGCGGCTCGATGCCCAGCGCCTGGCGCTCGGCGTCGGTCAACGCCCACACGTCGTCCTCGGCGCCCTCCGGCAGGTCGTAGCCCTGCTCGATGCCCTTGAGGCCGGCCCCGAGGATCACGGCGAAGGCGAGGTAGGGGTTGCACGCCGAGTCCGGGGTCCGCAGCTCGACCCGGGTCGACTGCCCCTTGGCGGGCTTGTACATCGGGACGCGCACCATCGCCGAGCGGTTGTTGTGACCCCAGCAGACGTACGCCGGTGCCTCGCCCCCGCCCAGCAGCCTCTTGTAGGAGTTGACCCACTGGTTCGTGACGGCCGCGATCTCCCCGGCGTGGTGGAGCAGCCCGGCGATGAACGACCGGGCCACCTTGGACAGCTGGAACTCGGCGCCGGCCTCGAAGAAGGCGTTGCGCTCGCCCTCGAACAGCGACAGGTGGGTGTGCATCCCCGAGCCGGGGTGCTCGGTGAGCGGCTTGGGCATGAAGGACGCGTACACGTCCTGGCTCAGCGCCACCTGCTTCATCACGTGCCGGAACGTCATGATGTTGTCGGCCGTGGAGAGCGCGTCGGCGTAGCGAAGGTCGATCTCCTGCTGGCCGGGTGCGCCCTCGTGGTGGCTGAACTCCACCGAGATGCCCATCGACTCGAGCATCGTGATGGCGTCGCGGCGGAAGTCGTGACCGATCCCGTGCGCGATGTGGTCGAAGTAGCCGCCCTGGTCGACCGGGGTGGGCGGCTTGTCGCCGGGCTGGTCCCGGAAGAGGAAGAACTCGATCTCGGGGTGGGTGTAGAAGGCGAAGCCCAGATCGGCGGCCTTGGCCAGGGTGCGCTTGAGCACCTGGCGCGGGTCGGCGTACGACGGCGTGCCGTCCGGCAGCACGATGTCGCAGAACATCCGCGCGGTGCCCGGCGACTCGGAGCGCCAGGGCAAGATCTGGAAAGTGCCCGGGTCGGGCCTGGCGAGCATGTCGGACTCGGCGACCCGGGCGAAGCCCTCGATGGCCGACCCGTCGAAGCCGATGCCTTCATCGAAGGCCCCTTCGAGCTCGGCCGGGGCGACCGCGACCGACTTGAGGAACCCGAGCACGTCGGTGAACCACAGCCGCACGAAGCGGATGTCGCGCTCCTCGAGGGTGCGGAGGACGAACTCCTGCTGCTTGTCCATGCCTGCGATGGTGCCGTCCCGGTGTTACCGGCGTGTTACGGCCGGGGCGCCTCGGCTGCCCGGTCGAGCCTGGCCGGTAGGCGGTTCACCAGCGCTTCATCGGCCGACCAACATCCTTTGCCGAGTCAACGGCGTCTCATGGAACTTCCATGAACGAGCAACGCCGATGATCCGGATGACAACCCTGCCCTGCCCGGGCCTAGCTCAGGAGCTCCCCCATGACCCACGCCTTCACGGCCCGCACCCTGTCCCCCTTCGTCGCCTTCGTCGCTGCTCTCGCGCTCGTCGCCGCCGCCGTCCTCGCCGGCATGCTGACCACCGCCGGCAGCGACAAGGCCGGTGTGAACAAGTCCGCGGGGCGGTGTGGAACAAGACCAACACCCAGGCCGGCGCGGTCTGGAACAAGGTCGGCGCGACTTCCCACGGTGCCGTCTGGAACTGACGCTTCACCCGAACGGGTCCTGTTCCCAGCGTGCCGGAGTCATTTCGTCACGCCGCGTTGAACCATGCCGCACAATCGGCGTGTGGTGCCCCGGCCGAGAGCGACACCTGACCGCCTGATCTGGCTGGTCAGCGCGCTGCTGGCTGCGGCGGGGGCCTCGCTGTGGTGGTACGCACCGCAGCTTCCGCACCTGGAGCCCCGGCTGTGGTGGCCGGTGGTCGCCGCACTGTTCGCCGTCACCACGGTCTCCGCCGTGCACCTGCCGTTCGGCCGGGACAACCACAGCCTGACCCTCAGCCAGGCGCCGGTCGTGCTCGGGCTGTTCCTGCTCACCACCGACGACTTCGTGCTCGCGGGCCTGGTCGGCCTCGGCTTCGTCCAGCTCGTCGTCCGGCGCAACCCGCCGATCAAGCTCGCGTTCAACATGGCGTCGGCGTTCGCGCAGCTGATGGTCGCCGCCCTGGTGTTCGTGGGGACGACCTCGCTGCTCGGCGAGCCCGCCAGCAACTTCTCCCCCGCGACCTGGCTGGCCGCGCTAGCCGCCACGCTGACCGCCGACGTCGTGGCCAACGTCGCGCTGTTCGTCATCATCAGCCTGCGGCTGGGCAGCTGGAACCTCGCGGAGCTGGCCCGCACCCTTGGCACCGCAGCCATCGGCACGGTCGTGGTCACCGACCTGGCCCTGGTCACCGTGCTGCTGATGCGCGACGAGCCCGGCGCACTGGCCCTGCTGGCCGTGCTCGCCGTTCTCAGCTTCCTGCTCTACCGCGGCTACCACGTCCAGCGGTTGCGCTACAGCCGCCTCGAGCTGCTCTACCAGTTCACCCGCTCGGTCGACCGGGCCCTGGCGAGCGAATCGGTGATGGAGACGGTCCGCGCCGAAGCCTGCGAGCTGCTCCGGGCCCGCAGCGCGTCGGTGGTGCTCTGCCAGCCCAACGCCGTCGCCTGGTGGTCCGCGGCCTGCCAGGGGAAGTCGGTGCTGCTGGCCCGCGGCGGCGAGAGCCCCGAGCACGACCTGCTGCGCGCCGAGGGCCGGGCCGACGGTCTTGCCGCACCGCTGCGCGACGGCGGGGAGATCACCGGCGTGTTCCTGGTGAGCGGCCGGCTCGACGACATGAGCACCTTCGACCGCGACGACCTCAAGCTGTTCGAGGCTCTCGCCGGGCACGCCAGCGTCGCCCTGACCAACTCGGGCCTGGTCGCCCGGGTGCGCGCTGCCGCGCAGGAGACCGAGCACCTCTCGCTGCACGACCCCCTGACCGGCCTGCCCAACCGCTTGCACTTCCAGCAGCGACTCGAGAAGCGGCTGCTCAACGACGGGTCGGCGGCGGTGCTGCTGATGGACGTCGACCGCTTCAAGGAGGTCAACGACACCCTCGGCCACGACGTGGGTGACCGGCTGCTGCGCGAGGTGGGGCGACGGCTTCGTCAGGTCGAGCGCGGAGAGACAGTCGTCGCCCGGCTCGGCGGCGACGAGTTCGCCGTCCTGCTCGGCGGCGACGACGTGCACATCGAGGGCATGGTGGCCCGGATCACCCGCGACATGTCACGGCCGTTCGACCTGGGCGAGGTCACCCTCGACGTGATGGCATCGATCGGCATCGCGTCCACCCCCCGGGACGGGTCCTCGGCGGCGTTGCTGCTGCGCCGGGCCGAGGTCGCGATGTACGACGCCAAGCGCGGCCTGACCGGGGTGGCGCGCTATGCCGCGGACCGCGACCCCTACAGCTCGCGCCGGCTGTCGCTGATCGGCGACCTTGCGCGGGCCGTCGAGGAAAGCACGCTCGAGCTGCACTACCAGCCGCAGGCGGACCCCGTCAGCGGCCAGGTGACCGGCGTAGAGGCGTTGTTGCGCTGGAACCACCCGCTGTGGGGCAACGTCCCGCCGGACGAGTTCATCCCGCTGGCCGAGCACACCGGGCTGATCAAGCCGCTGACCCGGTTCGTCCTCGAGACGGCGGTGCGGCAGTGCGTCGCCTGGCGCGACGCCGGGACCCCGGTCCTGATGGCGGTCAACATCTCGATGCGCAACCTGCTCGAGCCCGAGCTGGCCGACACGGTGGCCCGGATGCTGGTGCAGGCCGGGCTGCCCGCGGGCCTGCTGAAGCTCGAGGTCACGGAGAGCGCCATCGTCTCCGACCCTGAGCGCGCGGTGCACGCCCTCGACCGGCTGGTCGACCTCGGTCTGCTCGTGTCGGTCGACGACTTCGGCACCGGCTACTCCTCGCTCACCCGGCTGCGCAGCCTGCCGGTCCACGAGGTGAAGATCGACCGTTCCTTCGTCCGGCACCTCGCGGAGCGCGCCGACGACCGGGCCATCGTCCGGGCTGTGATCGGCCTCGGTCACGACCTGGGGCTGCGAGTGGTCGCCGAAGGCGTCGAGGACGAGGCCAGCTGGCGTCTGCTCGAGAGTTTCGAGTGCGACCTGGTGCAGGGCTACTTCCTGGCCCGGCCGATGCCCGCCGAGGCGATGACCGCCTGGCTGGCCGAACACTTCGCCGCCTACGCGACCCGGCTCCGTTCGGAGGCGATCCAGCCGGTCGGCGAGCCAGCGCTGGGGGCCACGGGTGCCGGCAGTCCGCCCGACGTACGCCACATCAGGCGGGTCTGAGCCTGCCCAACTAGGCTCCGGGCGTGGCCCAGCTGCGTCTCGCCCTCGCCCAGATCGACCCCGTCGTCGGCGACCTCGAGGGCAACGCGGACCAGGTCGTCGAGAGGTCGAGGCAGGCCGCCGGGCGTGGCGCGCACCTGGTGGCCTTCCCCGAGATGGCGCTGACCGGCTACCCCGTCGAGGACCTCGCGCTGCGCGGGTCGTTCGTCGACGCGTCCCGGCAGGCGATGGAGCACCTCGCCGAACGGCTCGCAGCCGAGGGGCTCGGCGACCTGGTGGTCGTCGTGGGTTTCCTGGACGGCGCGCCGGACGCCGTACCGGTGCTCGGCACGCCGAAGGGTGCGCCGCAGAACGCCGCGGCGATCGTGCACCGCGGTCGGATCGCCGGGCGGTACGCCAAGCACCACTTGCCCAACTACGGCGTCTTCGACGAGTACCGGTACTTCGTGCCGGGTAGCTCGCTCACGGTGGCGCGGGTGCACGGCGTCGACGTCGCCGTCGCGATCTGCGAGGACATCTGGCAGGAAGGCGGGCCGGTCGCGGTCAGCCGGGAGGCCGGGGCCGGGCTGCTGCTGGTCATCAACGGCTCGCCGTACGAGCGGAACAAGGACGACACCCGGCTGGACCTGGTCCGCCGCCGCGCGGCTGGCGCGGGCTGCGCGCTCGCCTACGTCAACATGGTCGGCGGCCAGGACGAGCTGGTGTTCGACGGCGACTCGCTGGTCGTCGACGCGGACGGCGGGCTGCTCGCCCGGGCGCGGCAGTTCGCGACCGAGCTGCTGGTCGTCGACCTCGACCTGCCCGACGCCACCGCTCCGGTGACCGACGCGCCGAGCCACGTCGAGGCACCGGACGGGACGGCGACGACCATCGAGCGGGTGGTCCTGTCGGCCGAGGCGCTGCCGCGCTGGGAGCCGGAGGTCGCCACGGTCGCGGAGCGGATCGTGGACGAGGCCGAGGTCTACTCCGCTCTCGTCCTCGCCCTGCGCGACTACGTGGCCAAGAACGGGTTCTCGACCGTGGTGCTCGGCCTCTCGGGCGGCATCGACTCCGCGCTGACGGCGGCGATCGCCTGCGACGCGATCGGTGCGGCGAACGTTCACGGCGTCTCGATGCCGAGCAGCTACTCCTCCGAGCACTCCAGGTCCGACGCCGCCGACCTGGCCGAGCGCACCGGGCTGGTCTTCCAGACCGTGCCGATCGCGCCGATGGTCGAGTCGTTCCTCGGTTCGCTGGAGCTGACCGGGCTCGCCGAGGAGAACCTGCAGGCCAGGGTCCGCGGCGTCACCCTGATGGGCTTGTCCAACGAGCACGGCCACCTGGTGCTCGCCCCCGGCAACAAGAGCGAGCTGGCCGTGGGCTACTCCACGATCTACGGGGACGCGGTGGGCGGCTTCGCGCCGATCAAGGACCTGCCCAAGACGTGGGTGTGGCGCCTGGCGCGGTGGCGCAACGCGGATGCCGAGGCGCGTGGCGAGAAGGCCCCGATCCCGGCGGCGTCGATCAGCAAGGAGCCGTCGGCCGAGCTGCGGCCGGGACAGCTCGACACCGACTCGCTGCCGCCGTACGACGTGCTGGACGACATCCTGGACGACTACGTGGAGCAGGACCGTGGCTCCGGCGAGCTGCTCGCGGCCGGCTTCGACCAGGAGCTGGTCGAGAAGGTGCTGCGCCTGGTCGACCGGGCGGAGTTCAAGCGCCGCCAGTACCCGCCAGGCCCGAAGATCTCGTTCAAGGCGTTCGGTCGCGACCGGAGACTGCCCATCACCAACCGTTGGCGGGAGCACGCTCCGCACCCCTGACGGCGGCGTGGCACGATTGGCCGGGTCCGGGGACTCCGCTCAGGGAGCCTCGAGGCACACCTTCCGGAGGTTCCGATGACCGAGGCCCCGTCCGAGCGCTCTGCCGAGGCGTCCGCCCCCTACGGCTCAGGGCCCGCGGCCGCGGCGACGCCGCCGAAGCGGGTCCGGGTGCACCACCTGCGGGCGATGAAGGAGCGCGGCGAGCGGTTCGCGATGCTGACGTCCTACGACCAGCTCACGGCCGAGATCTTCGACCAGGCCGGCATCCCGCTGCTGCTCGTCGGCGACTCGGCCGCCAACAACGTTCTCGGGTACGCGACCACCCTGCCCGTGACCGTGGACGAGCTGTTGCCCCTCGTGCGGGCCGTGAGCCGCAGCGCTCAGCACGCGATGGTCGTGGCCGACCTGCCGTTCGGGTCCTACCAGTCGTCGCCGGAGCAGGCGCTGGCCACGGCGGTGCGGTTCATGAAGGAGGGCGGGGCGCACGCCGTGAAGCTCGAGGGTGGGGCTCCCGTCGCGCCGCAGGTGAGCGCACTCGTCACGGCCGGGATCCCGGTGATGGCCCACGTCGGGTTCACGCCGCAGAGCGAGCACGGGCTGGGCGGGTACCGGGTGCAGGGACGCGGCGAGCACGGCGACCGGATGGTCCTGGACGCCCTCGCGCTGCAGGAGGCCGGCGCGTTCGCCGTCGTCCTGGAGATGGTCCCCGCGGACGTCGCCAAGCGGGTGACGGCCGAGCTCACGATCCCCACGATCGGCATCGGCGCGGGCGTCGACTGCGACGGCCAGGTGCTCGTCTGGCAGGACATGGCAGGCCTGCGAGCAGGGCCGATGCCGAAGTTCGTGAAGCAGTACGCCGACCTGCGCACAGCCCTGGACGGCGCCGCCCGGGCGTTCGCCGGCGAGGTCGCTGCCCGCGCCTATCCGGGCGAGGACCACACCTACCACTGACGCTGCGCGCGTCGGGGCGCCGGCGGGGCCCCCGCAGGGGCAGCATGGGCCCGTGGACTCCGACCGCGTGCACGCGCTGCGTGAACTGCTGGGAACCAGCGGGTGGGTCGAACGCACCCGTGCGTTCGCCTCGACCCTGCGCCGGTCGAGCACGACTCCCGGCGGCCTGCTGCTCGTCGGGACGCCGACCGAGGAGCCGTGGCACCTCGCCGCGCACCTCGACGACGAGTCGCGCTTCGCCGGTGTCCCCGGGCTGTCGCCGACGCTGGTGCGCTGGGCGCCTCCTCCGCAGGCGCCACCCCACCTGTCGGTGACGCTGGCACGGTTGGAGGCCGCCGGCCGGAACGAGACGGTGTTCGTCGTCGCCCCCGATGCAGCACCGGAGCAGCTGCTGGAACGTGTCGCGGATGCACGACGCATCGGTGCAACGATCCTCTCGATCGACGACGGTGACGACGAGCTCGGATCGATGGCGCACGAACGTCTGGTGGTGCCGTCCGAGAACGAATCACTCGTCGTTGCGCGGTCGTTGCCGACGTCCATGGACATGGAGCTCGCGCAGCATCTCGTCAGCGTCGCGGCCGGTGAAACCAGTTCTCGGGCCGGAATGCGCGATCGACTGGCACGATTTCTTGAACGGGTCAGTGGGCCTCCTGCACCCCGTTGACGTCGTCTCAGCGCACACGACAGGTGATCGACTCCCCTTTCTGCACAACGCCTTTCACGGTTCGCGCATGTCAGTTGTGTCGCCGTCAGCGACGAATCGTCGACACGCGACGAAGATGCGGCGCGAAACTCATGACGACGAAATGCTGGTAACACGCGCGTCGTAGTGCGATCTTTTTCGTTGAACACGTCATCCAACGGGACGACGTACGAGAGCAGGAGGCACGTGTGCCGGCCACAGAGGAAGAGAACACCGCGAAGGTGACAGCAGCGGCGACAAGCTCGACCCGGAAGACGACGACGGCCAGAACTGCCAAGAAGGCGGCGAAGAAGTCACCGGCGAAGCGCACCAGCGCGGCCAAGAAGACCGCGAAGAAGTCGACCGCGAAGAAGACCGCGGCCAAGCGCACCACCAAGAAGGCTGCGGCGAAGAAGACCACCGCACGCAAGAGCGCCGCCAAGAAGTCGACGGCGCGCAAGTCCACGGCGAAGAAGACCGCAGCCAAGCGCACCACCAAGAAGGCCGCGGCGAAGCGCACGACGAAGAAGACTGCGGCGAAGAAGACCACCGCCCGCAAGTCGACCGCGAAGAAGACCACCCGCAAGGCGGCCGCCAAGAAGGCCGCCAAGACCGTCGCGAAGAAGACCGCGACCCGCAAGACGGCCGCCAAGAAGGCCGCAAAGACCGTCGCGAGGAAGACCGCGACCCGCAAGGCCGCGGCGAAGAAGTCAGCGCGCAGGCGCTAACCGCAGCACCTCGTCGAAGGGGGCCGACCGGGAACGTCCAGGTCGGTCCCCTTTGACGTGCGTGGGGTCAGTCGTCCTTCCAGCGCGGGTCGTTGTCCCAGGCCTCGGTGCGCTCAGCCGCGTGCGTGATGGCGCCCTGGGCCTCTTCCCGGGTGGCGTACGGCCCCATCCGCTCGGAGTTGGCGCAGGACTGGCCCTGCTCGACTGTCTGGTGCTTCAGGCAGTAGTACCACTGCTCGTCGTCGTCGCTCATGACCGCATCGTGCCCGCAAACTAGACTTCTGCACCATGCCCACCCTGACTCCCGGCCGGGTCTCTCCGCTGCGTCCCGTCCCCACGGCGATCCAGCGCCCCGAGTACGTCGGCCAGCCCAGGCCGTCCCGGTACACCGGTCCGGAGGTCAAGGACGCCGACACGATCGACCGGATGCGGGTAGCGGGCCGGATCGCCGCGCAGGCGCTGGCCGAGGTTGGCCGGCACGTCTCTCCCGGGATCACCACGGACGAGCTCGACCGGGTCGGCCACGAGTTCCTGATCGAGCACGGTGCCTACCCGTCGACCCTGGGCTACAAGGGGTTCCCGAAGTCGCTGTGCACCTCGGTCAACGAGGTTGTCTGCCACGGCATCCCGGACAGCACCGAGCTGCACGACGGCGACATCGTCAACGTCGACATCACGGCGTACATCGGCGGCGTGCACGGCGACACGGACGCCACGTTTCTCGTGGGCGACGTCGCCGAAGAGGACCGGCTGCTCGTCGAACGCACCGAGGAGGCGCTCCGGCGGGCCATCAAGGCAGTGCGTCCCGGCCGCCCGATCAGCGTGATCGGTCGGGTCATCGAGTCATACGCGCGACGGTTCGGCTACGGCGTCGTGCGCGAGTTCACCGGGCACGGCATCGGCAGCAGCTTCCACTCCGGCCTGGTGGTGCCCCACTACGACGACCCGTCGAACGACACGGTCATCGAGGCGGGGATGACGTTCACCATCGAGCCGATGCTCAACCTCGGCACCCACCAGTGGGAGATGTGGGACGACGGCTGGACCGTGGTGACGCGGGACAGGAAGCGGTCGGCGCAGTTCGAGCACACGCTGCTGGTCACCGAGGGCGAGCCGGAGATCCTCACGTCGGTGGGCTGATCAGTCCCCGCTGGAGGCACGGAGCGGCGCGGGTCGCGCGCTCGGCGCGGCTCTCGACGTCTGCGACGATCCGCTCGGCAAGGTCGCGCAGCTTGACGTTGCTCCGCTGCGAGGCAAGCGACAGGATCCGGAAGGCCGCGCCCCGGGACACCGACGACTGCTCCATCAGGATGCCGATCGCGACGCCGATGACCCGGCTGGACTCCAGGGCGTTCTCGAGGTGCTCGCCGTGCTCGTGCTCCGCGGCACTGGCCATCGCGAGCGCAGCGTGCGCGGCGAACAAAGCACCGATCTGACGGGCATCGTCGTCGAACGCCGCCACCCGGGTCGAGTACAGGTTCAACGCGCCGAGGGTGTCCTCCCGGACGAACAGCCGAAAGCCGACCATGCTGCGGATGCCGGTCGCCTCGGAGGCCCGCCGGCCGAACTGCGGCCACCGGCCGTCAGCAAGCAGGTCGGGAGTCTCGACCACCTCGTGGTCGCGGATCGAGTCGACGCACGGGCCCTGCCCGGTCTCGTACTGGATCTCGTCGACCCGCAGGGCGAGCGGGTCGGTGTAGACGGGGGTGTCGATCCGCGCGCAGCTGTGGACCAGGGAGATCGCCGCCATCTCGCAGCCGTCGAGCTTGTCGACCGCGAGATCGACGATCCGCTGCCACGTCTCGACAGGCGTCGTCTCGCACTCCAGCTGGCGGGCCACCGACGCCAGGTCCTCGGCGACCGACTCGACCTTCCCGTGTCTGGTCATATCCTGACATTACTCGCCCAGGGCCCGGTCGAAACAGCGGCGGCTCACCGCTTGTACGAGCGTGCTCGAGGCGCTGCTCACACCGGCGCGCGGCCACTGTCGAGAATCCGACCGCCGACGGCGACGAACTGCCAGGAGAAGCTGTCGGGTCGGAGCCGGAGCTTGAGGACGCCGGCCTTGTCGTCCTGGCCCGCGAGCCGGTTACGGCAGGATGACTGCAACGGGTAGAGACCCACGCCGCCGGTCCCGACGACGAACTGGCGGATTCCGTCGGCGGCGCGGTGACCCGACGCGTCCTGCTTGGCGAAGCGCTCGTACGCATGGTTGTGGCCGGCCAGCATGATGCGACCCTTCGCCCGTTGCAGCGCGACCCAGATCGCACTGACCTCGGTCTCGGGCGGGTGGACCGTCGAACAGGTGAACCTCGGCTTATGGAGGTAGGCCAGTGCCGGCATCCGCGGGTGCCGCGTGAGATCGCGACGCAGCCACGCCAGCTGCGCGGACCCCTTGCCGCAGTCGATCTCGCAGTTGAGGGCGTACATCCGCCAGGAGCCTGCGGTCCACGCGTAGTACTCGCGACCGCCGATCTGGTTCCGGAAGTACCGTTGGTAGCCGGCGGCGTCCTGGTCCCTGTACTCATGATTCCCGGGCACCGGGCGCGTGGTCGACCTGAACCGGCCCCAGGTCGGGTGGTAGTTGCGCTGGTACTCCTCGTACCTGCCGTCCTCGTAGGCGTTGTCGCCCAGCGTGAGGACCGCGTCGGGGCCGATCGAGGCGATCAGCCTGGCCGTGCCCCGTCCGTCGTCGGGTTCACGAGCGATGTCGCCGGCCGCGACGACGGTCACCGAACGCCCGCCGACGTTCACCCCGGCCACCGCCGCGTCCAGCGTCCTGCGGTCCTCGGCCCCGCTCGCGACCGAGCATCCGGCAAGAACCACACCCATGACCGCCGCGGCGGCCCCACGAAACTGTGCACCACGCATGTCCCCACCCTGCCACGGCGACCGGGATCCTGTGGGCTCGCTGCCCGGCGCGACCCCACGGACGGCCCGCGCCGCACCTGTTCGCCGGTCAGCCCACTTGTGGACCCCGCCAGGTGACGGGCACGCTCTTGTCCATGAGTGAGGCGTTCATCGTTGAGCCCACTGAGGGGCGACTGCTGGACCTGGGCAACTTCCAAGCGGTCGTTCTCGCCACGGCTGCGCAGACCTCAGGTGAGTTCACCCTGCTCCAGACGCAGAACGAGCCGCCCGACTTCGGCCCGCCTCTGCACATCCACCGCGATTCCGCCGAGGCGTTCTTCGTCCTGGAAGGCGAGTACCTCATGTACGTCGAGGATCGCCAACAGCTGTGCCCGCCTGGCACATTCGTCTACGTCCCCCGAGACACACCGCACACCTTCAAGGTGGTCTCCGCCGGGCCCGGCAAGAAGCTGAATCTCTTCTCGCCCGCTGCGATGCTCGGGTTCTTCGAGGAGCTCGGAGCAGCCGAAGCTGCCGGAACTGCCACTCCGGAACTGTTGGACGCCATAGCCACGAGACACGACATGCTCGTGCTCGGGCCGGTGCCGGAGACCTACCTGTGACTGCCGTCGGCCGTCGCACGACTGATGGACCACAGGCGGCGGACGAGTCGGCCTGTAAGCCGGGTTCTGTCGTGCACCCGAGGGTGCACGGACGGCCATCCATCTAGGGCTGCCGTTGCCGACAGCCTCGTGCGGCCTACCCGGGAGCTCGGGCGGGCAGCCCTCGAACGCTCCCTGTCTGACCTTGCTCCAGGTGGGGTTTGCCGAGCCGCCCGGGTCACCCCGGGCGCTGGTGGTCTCTTACACCGCCGTTTCACCCTTACCGCCGGCCCGTCCGAAGGCGGATCGGCGGCGGTCTTCTCTCTGTGGCACTTTCCCGCGGGTCACCCCGGGTGGGAGTTACCCACCACCGTGCCCTGTGGAGCCCGGACTTTCCTCGGCGGGACCCGAAGGTCCCGACGCGGCCGTCCGGCCGGCTCGTCCGCCGTACCCACCAGCCTAGCGAGGTTCAGACGACGGCGAAACGCACCGATCGCCGGTTCACGTCGGCCTCGACCAGCCGGACCCGGACCGCCTCGCCCAGCGGCAGCACACCATCGCAGGTCGCGCGCACGGCGGGGTCGACGAGCTGCACGGTGCCGCCGCCGCGTTTCGCGTCCAGGTCGACCACGACCGCGTCGAACTCCTGGCCCTCGTGCCCGTGCAGAACGGCTGCCTCCATCAGGGCGACGCACTCCCGCTCCAGCTCGCGCGCCAACCGGTCCGCCGCCGCCATCTCCTCCGGCAGCCGGGGTAGCGCCTTGAGGGTCCATCCCGGCACCTCCTCCCCCGCGCACAGGGCGAGACAGACCGCCCCGACGTACCGGTCGACGAGTCGGCGCAGCGGCGCGGTTGCGTGTGCGTACTCCGCGGCAACCGCGGCGTGGGTCGCCTGGTCCGGCACTCCGCCGTCGAAGGCGGTGTAGCCCGCTCCCCGGAGCAGCGACGTCGCGTCCTCGAGCAGCGCCGCGTGGCGGGGGTTCGAGGGGTCGAGGCCGTGGACGACCTCGGCGTACGACAGGTCGGCCGGCCACGGGATCCCGAGTGCGTGAGCAGCCCGTCTGAGCCGCTCCAGGGCACCGTCCGGCGCCTTGGGCAGCGTGCGCAGCACGCCGACCTCGCCGTGCAGCATCAGGTCGGCGGCCGCCATCCCCGTCATCAACGAGATCTGCTCGTTCCATGACTCGACCGGGACCGTGGTGCGATAGGCGAGGCTGAACGACCCACCGTTCTCCACCACCTCCTGCTCGGGGATGGGCAGGCTCACACCGCCACGCTCGACCTCCAGCGCCATCCGCAACTTGCCGACCTCCGCCAGCAGCTGCAGTCGCTCGTCGGCGCGCCCTGAGTCGACGAGCTGCTGGACGCCGACGTAGTCGAGCCGGTCGCGCGAACGCACCATCGCACGTCGGACGTCGACCGCGGTCTCCTCGCCGTCGGAGTCGAGGTCGAGGGTCCAGAGCACGGCGGGAGCGACCTGGTCGGGCAGCAGCGAGGCCGCTCCTTCCGACAGGGTCGGCGGGTGCAGCGGCGTGCGGGTGTCCGGGCTGTAGAGGGTCTCGCCTCGTCGATGCGCCTCGGAGTCGATGGCTCCCCCGGGCCGCACGAACGCGCCGACGTCGGCGATCGCGTAACGAACCCGGTAGCCGCCGTTGCGCCGCTCCAGGTGCATTGCCTGGTCGAGGTCGGTGGAACCGGGCGGGTCGATGGTCAGGAACGGCAGGTCGGTGAGGTCGTACGTCGGCAGCTCGGGGTTCTTCGCCGCCTGCTCGGCCTCGGCGAGCACCTCCGCCGGGAACTCGGAAGGCAGCCCGAGCTCGTCCCGGACCCGGGCGAAACCGGCCCGGAGCTCACGGCCGGCGGGCGCATCCTTGACGCGCAGGGCGAGGTGGCGACGCGGCATCCCGGCAGACTACGCAACATGGCGGCTCGGTCGGGCGTGGCAGCCACTCCCGCAGGCGGTCGCCCAACGCATCGATGAAGCTGACCGTGCTCAGGTCAGTGGTGGGTCGGTGCTCTTGGTATAGGTCTTGCCCAGGGGGCTGGTCCAGGTCTTGATGCCGGTGGCGGGGTCGTAGCTGAGTTGCCAGAGGCCGTGGGTCTTGGCGTTGTGGTGTTGCCGGCACAGCGGTCCGAGGTTGATGCGGATGGTCTGGCCGTGGTGGGCGAAGGTGACCACGTGGTCGCAGTCGCACTGTTCGGCTCGGGCCGGTTGCAGCCGGGGAAGCCGCAGGTCCGGTCCCGGGCGGCGATGAAGGCGCGCAGCGGGTCAGACGGCCGGTAGCGGGCGGCGCCGCGGTCGAGCAGCTGGCCGGTCTGGGGGTCGGTGGTCCAGCGGACCCACTCCCGGTCGCCGGCCATCGCCCGGGCGACCGGTGCCGGGACCGGGCCGTAGCCGGGGATCTCACCCGGGCGGTCCGCCAGGCCGAGGGCGGTGGGCAGGTCGAGGACGACGGCGGCGGTCTGCCCGCCGCCGCAGCTGCACCGCGGCAGCCGGCGCCGGGTGTCCGGACCGGTGGTGCCGCCGGTTGTGGTGGCAGATGCGTCGCCGGGCCGAGGATGGCGTCGACCAGGGCATCGACCCGCAGCGCGTCCAGCCCGGGGTCGTCACCGGCACCGGCCCGCAACTCAGCCTGGGTGGCCTTGGCGCGGTCGGTCAGGGTGTCCCACACGTGGTTGGAGACGGAGGCCGGCATGGTGGCCCACAGCGACTCCATCCCGTCCGGCTGCGCCATCCGCTCCATCGTGCGCGCGGCGTTGGCGCGCCGGTGCCGCTCGGCGGCTGACTGCGGGTCCGCGGCCGCGACCGCCCGGGCGGTGGCCCGCTTGAACTCGGCCACCGTCTGGCCCGGCGCCCGGCCCAGCACCCGGGCCTGCACTGTGGCGGCCAGCTCATCGGGCAGGTCGGCGACGGCGTCGGCGAGGTGGGCGGCCTGCCGGTAACAGATGTCACCGGCCTCCAACGCACGCAACGCCTCCGGCAGCCGGTGCACCAGGTCCGCGGCCTGCCGGGTCCGGGACCAGGCGGTCTGGGGCGAGAGTCGCAACGCGGCACCGACTTCGTGCCGGGCGTCGTCGCCGTCCAGCCCGGTCGCCTCGGTCGCCTCGACCACCGCCGCCAACGCGGTCTGCTGCCGGCCGGCGACCATCGCCGCGACCCGCTCCCAGGCGCGGATCAGGTCCACCCGGGACCCCGCGTCCAGCAGCCGGGGGTCGATCCGGTCCAGCCACACCACCGCGCCCAGATCGGTCGGGCCGTCGGCGACCAGGCGCACCATCTCCGCGCCCAACCCGACCTCGACCGCTGAATGCATGGGCCAAATCTAGAGACAGGGTCAGACACAACCCCCGCCCGGAAGCCCTTTGTCCACAAGGGATGCCGAGGCACCGCAATGCTGGGCTAAAGCGGGTCCACCAGCTTGCTGAAGACCTCGAGCGCCTCGGTGTCGCTCGGTGGCGCGACGACGTACTCCTGCGCCCACGCCGCGGCATCCGGGAGGCTGCCCGCAGTGATCCGGGCGGCGGCAACCTCCACGTCGTACGTGGTGCGACGCAGTTGAACCGTGGGGCCGAGCAGCGCCCAGCACGCGCCCGCGGCGCCGTACGACATGCCGACGCTGCCCGGGTTCACGACTCGGCGGCCGTCGACGAGCCGGTCGAACGGCATGTGCGTATGACCGACGACAACGACGCCGACGCCCCCGACGCCCCCGACGCCGGACAACGCACGTCTCCACACGGTAACCGGGCTGTCGACCAGCACGACCTCGTCATCCCGGCGTGGTGTCGCGTGACAGAACAGCGCCGACCCGAGACCCTCGACCTCCAGCGTGACCGTCAGCGGGAGCCCGTCGAGCAGGTCTCGATGACGCCGGTCCAGCAAGGCCGCGGTGGCCCGCGCATCGTCCGCGTTCGGGCCGGGCACCGACTTCCCGTCGTACGCCGTCACGACCTCGCGCTCGCAGTTGCCGTGCACCCACACCGCTCTCTCCCCCAGCGAGGCGAGCAGGTCCAGCGACTCAGCCGGCAACGGACCGAGCGCGATGTCACCCAGCAGCACGATGCGATCCGCGGCGACAACGTCGGGCTCGGCCAGCACTGCCTCCAGAGCGGGCAGGTTGCCGTGGATGTCGGCGAAGACGGCGACGCGCATGTCTCGATCTTGTCTCAGTCGTCGCCACCGGTCATCCGGTAACCGAGCGGGACGGCGAGGTCACCAGCCCACGATGCCTCCGCCCACCGACGACCCGCTGAGCATCCTGCGGGCCACCCGCACCTCAGACGGCGTCCAGTACACCCTGGACGGCGCGGCCTATCCCTTGCGTACCCGAACGAGGACGGCACCGGCCGGCACGCCGCCCTGGACGGCACCTGCCAGCCAGTCTGACCCACGGTCACTACGCTCGTCGGCATGGCAGACCTGACGGTGGGCTACGCCGCGATGCTCGAGCAGTTCGGCCCCCGCGAAGCCGTCGAGCTGACCGCGCTGGCCGAGCAGCACGGCTTCTCCGGCTGCATGGCAGCCGACCACTTCCAACCGTGGGTTCCGGCGCAGGGCCAGTCGTCGTTCGTCTGGAACGTCCTCGCCGCTGTCGGCGAGCGCACCACCGGCGACCTCGGCCCTGGGGTCACCTGCCCTTCCTTCCGGTTCCACCCGGCCGTGGTGGCGCAGGCCAGCGCCACGCTGGAGGCCATGTACCCCGGTCGGCACTGGCTGGGGGTCGGCGCCGGCGAGGCGCTCAACGAGCACGTGATCGGTGGCTACTGGCCGGAGGCCGCCGAGCGTTCGCTGCGGATGTTCGAGGCCATCGAGGTCATCAAGAAGCTGTTCGACGCCTCCGTCGCCGGCAAGGACGTCAAGCACCGCGGCCGGTTCTTCACCCTCGAGACCACCCGGCTCTGGACGATGCCCGAGAAGCCACCACCGGTGCTGGTCGCGACCGCTGGCCCGGTCAACGCCAAGCGCACCGGCAAGCACGCGGACGGGATCATCACCGTCGGTGCGCCGCTGGAGAAGATCGGCGGGCTGTTCGACAAGTTCGCCGAGGGCGCCCGGGAGGCCGGCAAGGACCCCGACACCATGCCTCGCGTCCTGCAGCTGCACCTGTCCTGGGCCGAGACCGACGAGCAGGCGCTGGCCAACGCCATGACCGAGTGGCCCAACGGCGGGATGAAGTTCGCCAAGGCCGACATCCGCTCCCCGCACGACTTCGCCGCGATGGCGGCACTGGTCCGGCCTGAGGACTTCGAGGGCCGGATGGTGATCAGCGCCGACCCCGACGTGCACCGCGCGCACATCCAGAAGTTCGTCGACCTCGGCTTCGACCGGGTCTACCTGCACAACGTCGGACGCAACCAGGCGGAGTGGATCGAGGTCTTCGGCCGCGACGTGCTGCCCAAGCTGGTGCGGTGAGGTCGTGACCGGGCCGCTCGCCGGGCTGCGGGTCGTCGAGCTCGCCGGCATCGGCCCGGCGCCGTTCGCCGGGATGCTGCTGGCCGACCTCGGCGCTGACGTCGCGCGCATCGACCGTCCCGGCGGGCCGGCGTTGGCCGTCGTACCGCCCGAGCGCGACCTGCTCGGCCGCGGCAAGCGGTCGGTCGCACTCGACCTCAAGGACCCCGACGACGTACGCCGGGTGCTCGACCTCGTCGCCCACACGGACCTGCTGCTGGAGGGCATGCGGCCCGGCGTCGCCGAACGGCTGGGTGTGGGGCCTGACTCGTGCCTCGCGCGCAACCCTCAGCTCGTCTACGGCCGGATGACCGGCTGGGGGCAGGACGGCCCCTACGCCGGGACGGCCGGGCACGACATCACCTATGTGGCCGTCACCGGAGCCCTCGGTGCGAGCGCGCCGCCGTCGGAGCCGCCGATGCCGCCGCTCAACCTGCTCGGCGACTTCGCCGGCGGCACCTATCTGGTGGTCGGGCTGCTGGCCGCGCTGCACGAGGCCCGGATGTCCGGCGTCGGGCAGGTGGTCGACGCGGCGATGGTCGACAGCACCGCGCACCTGTCCACGATGTTCCACGGGCTGCTCGCGTCCGGCGCCTGGCAGGACCGACCGGGCAGCAACCTGCTCGACGGCGGCGCGCCGTTCTACGGCACCTACCGGACGTCCGACGGCGGCTGGATGGCCGTCGGTGCCTTGGAGCCCGCCTTCTACGACGAGCTGCTCGCGGGCCTCGGCATCGACCCCGACGAGGGTGACCGCAGCGACCCGTCGGCCTGGCCGGCGCTGCGCCGACGGATCGCCGACACCTTCGCCACCCGGACCCGCGACGAGTGGACCCGGGCCTTCGCCGGCAGCGACGCGTGCGTCGCCCCGGTGCTCGGCCTCGGCGACGCGACCCGGGACCCGCACCTGGTTGCCCGCTCGACGTTCGTCGAACGTGACGGCGTCGTGCAGCCCGCCCCGGCACCACGCTTCTCGCGGACCGCCGCGACTCTCGACGGACCTCCCCCGGCGTCCGGCGAGCACACCGACGAGGTGCTCGCCCAGTGGCTCGGCTAGAGAAGGTGGGCGGCGTCGTTGAAGCGGCGTAGCGACGCCTGGCCGCCCTGGTACCACTGCACCTCGGTCAGCGTCGCCGGGGACAGCTCCATCCGGTACAGCGCCGACAGCGGGGCGTCCAGCGCGTCGGCCACCAGCACCTTGGTCGGCGTCACGTGGGTCACGACCAGCACCGTCTGCCGCGGGTAGCGCGCCAGCAGCTGGTCGCGGCCCCGGAGCACCCTGCGCCGTACGTCGGTGAACGACTCACCACCGGGCGGCGTGGCCTTCGGGTCGCCCATCCAGGCGCCGAGCGCCGCAGGCCAGCCCTCCCGGACCTCGTCGAACGTCAGCCCCTCCCACTCGCCGAACGCGCACTCGCGGAACGCGTCGACCTCGCGGACGTCCGCGCCCAGGGCCGAGGCGACCGCGTCGGCGGTCTGCCGGGTGCGCCGCATCGGCGAGGCGAGGACGACGTCCACGCCGCCGGTGGCCGCGAGCCGGTCGGCGACAGCCGCCGCCTGACGAAGCCCCGCCTCGGACAGCTCCGGGTCCTGCCCGCCCGCCCCGCTGAACCTCTTCTCTGCCGTGTGCGGAGTCTCGCCGTGCCGCAGCAGAACCGTGGTGGTCGGCGTCCCCAGCCCGGCGTCCCAGCCGACCAGCCGGGCCCGCGGTGCCTCCGGCACGGCGTCGGCCCGTGCGCGTCGCGTCCTGACTGCGCTGCTCGGCCGTGCTGTCGGCCGGTGACCACCCCTCGCCACGGGCCGCCGCGTCGAGAGCCTCGTTGGCCAGCCGGTCGGCGTGTTTGTTCTGCTCCCGCGGCACCCAGGTGTAGGTCACCTGCGCCGGCGGCAGCACCTCACGGGCCCGCAGCGCGAGCACCCGCATGTCCGGGTGCTTGATCTTCCAGCGGCCGGACAGCTGCTCGACGACGAGCTTGGAGTCCAGCCGGGCCTCGACCGTCGCGCTGGGATCCAGCTCGCGGACCGCCTCCAGACCGGCGATCAGGCCGCGGTACTCCGCGACGTTGTTGCTCGCGGTACCGATGTGCTCGGCCAGCTCGCGCAGCACCGCGCCGGACTCGGCGTCCTTGACGACGGTGCCGTACGCGGCCGGCCCCGGGTTCCCGCGCGACCCGCCGTCGGCCTCGACGACGAACCGGCTCACAGCCCGGACTCGGCGGTGCGCACGAGGATCCGGCGGCACTCCTCGCAGCGCATGACCTCGTCGGCGTCGGAGTCGCGCAGCTGGTTGATCTCGACGTTGTTCAGCTCGAGCCGGCAGCCGCCGCACCGGCGCTGGCGCAGCTCGGCGGCGCCCACCCCGCCCTGCTGCTCGCGGATCTTCTCGTACAACGTCACCATCGCCGCGTCGAGCGACCCGGCCTGGGTGGCGCGCTGCGCCTGGAGCTGCTCGACCTCGGCGTCGATCTCGCCGGTCGTGGTGTCACGCGAGGCCGTGAGCTCGGCCACCCGGGCCACGGCGGCCGACTGCTGGGATGCCAGCTCGGCGCTGCGGCTCTGCGACGACTCCAGCCGCTCCATGATCTCGAGCACGACCTCCTCGAGGTCGCCCTGGCGGTTGGCCAGCGTGGCGATCTCGTGCTGCAGGCTCTCCAGCTCCTTGGGCGAGGAGACCTGGCCGGCGTCCAGCCGCTTCTGGTCCCGCTCCGCGCGGGCCCGGACCTGGTCGACGTCGCCCTCGGCCTTGGTCAGCTCGCGGCCGAGGTCGCTCTGCTCGGTCTCGGCACCGACCAGCTGGTCGCGCAGCACCGCGAGCTGCTCCTCGAGCTCGGCCAGCGCGGCGTGCTCCGGCAGGGTGCGACGCCGGTGGGCGAGCTGGTCGATCCGGGTGTCCAGTGCCTGCACGTCGAGCAGGCGCTGCTGGTCGGAGGCGGCGGCTTTCAGCGGGGACTCCTAGCTGGGGACGGCGGTACGGGTGGCCCACGGGTCGGTGACGAGCCGAGACACCCGCGTCTCCACCGTATCCGCCCGGTCGCCGAGCCCGAGGCGGAGCAGGCGTTCGCAGTCGGCCAGCCACGGCCACTCGCTGGCCCAGTGGCTGACGTCGACCAGGCCCGGAGCCCCGTGCTCGAGCGCCTCGGACGCCGGGTGGTGCCGCAGGTCAGCGGTCACGTAGGCGTCGGCGCCGGCCGCCCGCACGGCGTCGAACAGGTCGTCGCCCGCTCCGCCGCAGACCGCCACCGTGCGCACCTCGCGGTCCAGGTCACCGCCGACCCGCACCCCGCCCGGGGTCGCCGGCAGGGCCCGCGCGACGTGCTCTGCGAGCTCACCCAGCGTCCCGGCGGCCGGCCAGCGGCCGACCCGCCCGATCCCGCGACGGCCCGGCAGAGCTGCCAGCTCGAGGAGGTCGAACGCCGGCTCCTCGTAGGGATGCGCCGCCCGCAGTGCGGCCACCACAGCGGTACGCCGGGCGCGTCCGAGCACCATCTCGATCCGGGTCTCGGCCACCTGCGCCCGGGCGCCGACTTCGCCTACCGCAGGGCTGGCGCCGCCGAGCGGGGTGAACGTCCCGGTGCCCGGCGAGGTGAAGGCACAGCGCTCGTAGTCACCCAGCCGGCCGGCGCCGGCCGCGGCCAACGAGTCGACGACCCGCTCGGCAGCAGCCTCGGGCACGAACGTCACCAGCTTGTCCAGCGCCTCGGCCGCCGACGGCTCCAGCGGGCTGAGGTCGGTGAGACCGAGCGCACCGGCCAGCGCGTCGGACACACCCGGGTCGGCCACGTCGGCGTTGGTGTGCGCGACGTGCAGCGCCACACCGGCTCGGACCAGCGCCGACACCGCGCGGCCCTTGGGATGCGTGCCGGCGACCGAGTGCACGCCGCGCAGCAGGAGCGGGTGATGGGTCACCAGCAGGTCGGCCCCCCAGTCGACGGCCTCGTCGATGACGGCCTGCACCGGGTCGACGGCCAGCAGCACCCGGCGTACCGGCTGCCCGGGATCGCCGGTGACCAGACCGACGGCGTCCCATTCCTCGGCCCAGCGCGGGTCGTAGAGCCCGTCGAGCACGCCGACCGCGTCGGCGAGGGTCAGCGCGTGGGTCACTCGGCGGCCCGCACCTGGAACGGCCGGACCCAGTCCTCGTGGCTGTCGCCGTCGATCGACAGCTTCCAGGTGAACCGGCCGGGGCTGATCGGGAACGGCGGGATCGACACCACGAAGGCGAAGTCGATGTCGCTGCCGGCCGGTAGCCCGACCGGGCGGCCGACCTCGAAGGTGCCCTCGGCTCTTACGCCGCCGCTGTCACCGGCCGGCACCGCCCTGCCGTCCTGGTCGACCAGCTCGAGGACGAAGGTGTGCTGCGAGCCGGCGGCGCTCCACGGCACGTCGAGCTTGATGGCGATGGCCATCGGGGGAAGGTCCGGGCCGGTGACGGACCAGCCGCCGCCAAGGACGTACAGCTTCCCGTTGACCTCTTGCGCCGCATCGGCCAGCAGCATCGTGACGCGCATGGCGCCGACCCTATGTGCTGCGCCGGAACCGGGCCCCTCGTCCGGGCCATTGACGGACACCCGCCGACCGGCGTACCACAGGGGACATGAAGCATCTGCCCGAGGCCCACCAGTCGATCGCGCCGGACCGCACCGTGGTCATCATCCTTTCGGCGATCGTTCTGACGATGGCCGTCATCTGGGTCGTCGTCTCGCTCGCCGACTGACCTGCCGTCAGAGCCCGCTGCTCTCGTGATGCGCGCGGTGCGACCGGGTCGTCCGTTCCGGGACGCGACGAGGTCCGTTCGACCGATACCCCGGCCTTCGCCCGCGGGCCACGCTGGGACGGTCGCTCCAGCGGAGGGGACAAGACAGCAGAGGCTCGCTTCGAGCGTTTGCCGCGGTCCGCAGTTGGGGGGGACGGTCCGCGCCCTGCCGGGGGGTCAAGGTAGGGCGCGGACCTGCGCCCGACGGGGCTGTCGGAGGGCCGCGGCAGGATGGCGGGCATGACGACGACAGGACAGCTGGAAATGGTCGCGTTCGACGCGCCGGACATCGCCACGCTCGCCGCGTTCTACGCCGAGCTGACCGGCTGGGAGATCACCCGCAAGGAGCCCGACTGGATCGTGCTGCAGACCAGCGACGGGCGGGAGATCGCGTTCCAGCTGGCTCCCGACCACGTCGCGCCGCAGTGGCCCGGTCAGGAGCACCCGCAGCAGTTCCACCTCGACCTGCAGGTCGACGACACCGAGGCGGCCGCCGAGCGCGCGGTCGGGCTCGGCGCCACCCGGCTGGCCGACGGCGCGAACTGGATCACGCTGGCCGACCCGGCCGGCCACCCGTTCGACCTGTGCCAGAAGGACGGCGTCGGCCCGGTGATGGGCCTGTTCGCGGTGACGATCGACGCGCCCGACGCATCCGCGCTGGCCACCTTCTACGCCGACCTGATGGGCATGGAGGTCACCTACGACGGCCCCGAGGGCGCACTGATCTCCGGTGGCGGTAAGAGCCTGATGTTCCAGCAGATCAGCGCCTACAACCCGCCGCGGTGGCCGGACCCGGCTCACCCGCAGCAGGCACACCTCGACGTCCTGGTCGACGACCTCGACGCCGGCCAGGCGCGCGCCGTCGAGCTAGGGGCGTCGCGGCTGGACGCCGACGGCCCGGGGTTCCGGGTGTTCGTCGACCCGGCCGGGCACCCGTTCTGCCTGACCGTGAGCGACCCGACCTGACCGGCGACCGAATCACCCGCCCTCCATCACCCCGAGCGACTGCGACCATGGTGGTCGGAGGCGTAGGTTGGTGGCGCACCCCTCGTTTCGCCCCGGACCCGGTTCCGCGAAGGGCCCCGCTTCACGGGAGATCGGAGGGTCCATCATGACCGAGCAGATTCCCAGGCAAGCCGGTCCCGAGACGGAGCCGAGCAAACCCGGAACCGGCACCTCGAGCCTGCACCTCGCCTCCGGCGACGATGCGATCGAGGCGGCCGACCGAGATGATCGCCTGGACGCCATCCTGACCCGCGGTGATGTCCGTGATCAGGCGGCGGAGCGGCGTGACAGGCGGGCTGATCGGCGGCCCGGCGGTCCGGGGACGGTCAGGCAAGAGTCGATCGCGACTGGGCGGGCCGAGACCGTGACGCGGCCGCAATCGACCGCGCGGAGCTCGTGGGGATGCTGGAAAAGCGCGAACCCGAACCGGTACCGCCCGTAACGCCCGAGTCGGACTAGGGGTCACCCGGGAGCCGCCGCCGTCCGGGACGGAGCGTCGATCACCGCCCAGACGACCTTGCCCCCTATCGGTCTGGGAGAGCACCCCCCAGGTGCTGCACAGGCTGGCCACGATGGCCAGCCCCAGCCCATGCTTCGCCGGACGCGCTGATCCGCTCGACCGGCAGGTCGGGGCTGCCGTCCCGGACGGCGACGCGGATGTCCCTCCGGTGCTCGGACACCGTCAGGTCGATGTCAGTGCCGGCGTGTGTCATGGCGTTGGTGACCAGCTCGCTGACAACGAGGCAGGCGGCGGACAGGTGTCGGCTCATCCTCCAGTCCAGCAGTGTTCGGCTGACGAAGTCGCGGGCGGCCCGCGGTGCTGTCGGGTGCGGAGCGAGCCGCAGCGACTGAACAGCCGGCAGGCTGGCCTGCAAGACCATGGACAGCGCCTGCCGGACGGACGCGGTCACCATCAGGTGACCACCCAGGGGCTTGAGGCTCAGAGCGGCACCTCCTCGCTGGCTGAGGCCGGCTATCGCCAGCGGGACACCCGGCCAGTCCCGAGGGTGCCGACCGTTCAACGCCAGCCCCCGGAGAGCGCCCGCGGCACTGACATCGGTCACCCTGGAGAGGTCGCAGACCACTCCGCGCGGCTGCCCTGCCAGCGCGAACCGGGCCGCGCGATCGACGTCGTCCACGACGTCGCTCAGACGACCGGCGACGTCCAGGACCACGACGTGACCCACCGAGCGAGCCCGGACACGGCGCCCGAGGGCCGAGGGAAGGATGGGATCCGCCCCACCGGAGGTCCAGAGGTCTCGGACCGCCGCCCGGACAGGGGGGTCGAGGGGCTGCCTCGTTCTGTCTGCCATGCCGCACGGAACCTTCGGTCGTCCCGACCCGCCGGACGATCCACCAGGGTCAACTGCGGCCCGCAGTGTCGAGCCAGCGCTCCCGGGGTCTGAGGAAGCACTGCGAGGGGACGTTACGCCGCTATCCGGCCGATACCAACCGAGTCCCATCTTCGGTGGGCGCAGACGGACTCGAACCGCCGACTCCCTGCTTGTAAGGCAGGTGCTCTGACCAGCTGAGCTATGCGCCCTCGTCGGAGAAGCCTAGAGGCCCGCGATCGCCTTCCTGTAGTCGTCGATGTCGCGGGCGTCCGGGATGTCGTTGACGACCGACCAGCGCAGCACGCCGTCGAGGTCGACGAGGAAGGTGCCGCGCAACGCAGTTCCGAGCTCCGGGCTGAGCACCCCGTACGCCGAGGCGACCGCGCCGTGCGGCCAGAAGTCCGACAGCAGCGGGAAGGTGAATCCGTGCTGGTCGGCGAACGCCCGCAGCGCGTACATCGGGTCGGTCGAAATGCTCAGCAGCACGACGTCCTCGCCGAGGATCTCGTCCTGCTGCTCCTCGAGGGCCTGCAGCTCACCGACGCAGACGCCGGTGAACGCCCACGGGTAGAAGACGACCAGGGCGGCCTTCCTGCCGCGCAGCGACGAGAGCCGGACCGACTGGCCGTGCTGGTCGTTGAGCTCGAAGTCCGGCGCCAGGTCTCCGATCGTCAGGGCCATCAGGTCTCCGTCCACGCTGGCAGGATGTCCAGTGTGTCAGGACCGACGGCTCCGCTGGTGCCCTCCGAGGGCGAGCTCGGCCTGGCCTCGTGGGAGCCCGCGGACCTCGCCGACCTGGTGCTCCCGGCCTGGGACGAGTTCCTCGCGATCGCCGCCGAGCTGGACCTGGACGGCCCCACCCGTCTCGACGGCTGGCAGGCCCGGCAGGTCTGCGTGCACCTCGGATCCTGGCCGGGCAGCCGGTCGCTGCACCGGATGCGCGACGAGGCCGAGCAGGACGACCTGGCCGACGCCGCCGAGTGGGCCGACCACCGCGCCTCGACCTTCGACCAGGACGCGCACAACGAGGCGGTGCTCGAGGCCCGCCCCGGCGCCCCGCGTGCCGAGGTGCTGGCCGCGCTGCAGACCTCGCGGGAGGACGTCGCTGAGTTCTTCGCCAGCCCGGACGCCGTGGTGCTCGGGCGCCGACGGGTCCGTTCGGTCCTCGGACCGCTGCCGCTGGGCACCCTCGTCGCGGCCGGCGCCTACGAGCTGGCGGTGCACACGCTGGACCTCGCGCCGGCCGGGGCCCGGCCACCCTCGCCGACCCTGCTGTCCGCCGGCCTGGCAGCCCTCGTCGACACGACCGGTGGCCTGGCCGCCCGGTACGGCATCACGGCCGGGGCGGGCTGCGTCTCTCCGGAGGGCGGCTGGGCCTTTTCCGCGGCGAAGGGTGCCTGGACCACGCTCGAGCTGCCCGCCGTCCCGCCGTCCTGGCCCGCCGTCCAGGGTCGGGCCGCCGACCTGCTCGACGCCTCCGCCGGGCGGCGTGCGGTGCCGCCGCTGCTGGCCCGCCGCGACCTGCGGCTGCACCACGTGACCGGGCTGCTCGCGCTGGCACCGATCGTCGAGGCGGTGCCCGGCCTGCCGGGCGGCAGCGCGCTCAGGTCGGCCGTGCGCAACCTGCGCGGGGTGAGCCGGCTGGTACGGCGGCTGCCCGGCGTACCGGGCTGACCGCACCGGACGACGGCTAGCGACCCGACCGGCGGGTCACCAGGCGGGTGCCGGACCAGTCCGAGGCGGCCGAGATGCTGCTCGTCTGGTGCAGCCCGGCGGTGGGCGCGGCGTCCCCGATGTCGCCCGGCTCGACGTGCCCCGGCCGACCCGCCTTCGGGGTGAGCAGCCAGACCACGCCGCCGTCGTCGAGGGAGATCAGCGAGTCGACCAGCGCGTCGACCAGGTCGCCGTCGTCCTCCCGCCACCACAACAGCACGACGTCGACGACGTCCTCGTGGTCCTCGTCGACCATCGCGTTGCCGGTGTGGGCCGCGACGGCCGTCCGGAGCGACTCGTCGCAGTCGTCGTCGTAGCCGAGCTCCTGCACGACCTGGCCGGGGCTCAGCCCCAGCCGTCCGGCCAGGCGATCCCCTCCCGCGTTGTCCGCGGTCGCAGTCACCCGGTGCCTCCCTCGTCGCCGTGCCGTGCCCGACCGCCGCGCGGCCGGGTTCCTGGCGGGTAGTCCACACGTCCCCGGGCCGCGGCGCAAGCCGTTCCGGCGGGACGCGCCGTCAACCGGCCAGGAAGGACAGCCGGACCTGCCGGACCGGGTTGTCCACGTTGAGGTCGACCAGGCACACCGACTGCCAGGTGCCGAGCGCCATCCGGCCCTCGACGACGGGCACCGAGGCGTACGGCGGGCACAGCGCCGGCAGCACGTGGTCGCGCCCGTGCCCAGACGACCCGTGCCGGTGCCGCCACCGGTCGTCCGCGGGAAGCATCTCGCGCAGGGCCGCCAGCAGGTCCTCGTCGCTGCCCGCGCCGGTCTCGAGGACAGCGAGGCCGGCGGTGGCGTGCGGCACCCAGACGTGCAGCAGCCCCTCCCCCGCGTCGACGGCGTCCAGGAACTGCTCGCACTCCCGGGAGATGTCGAGCACCACCTCGCGAGCCCCTGTCCTGACCTCGACCACACGGCTGTCCATCCGTGCAGTCTGGTAGACGGCGATCAACCGTGCCGCACGGGCTCCACGACGGCGTCCGGCCCGGGGTACATCAAGGTCTCGTGGCCGTCCGGGTAGCGCACCAGGTAGGGCGGCGCTCCCTCGGGTCCACGGACCTCGACGATCTCGCCGATCTGGTCCTGCTGGCCCACGATCCGAGCGTGGACGTGCAGGTGATCTCCGGCCGATGCCCGCATGGGCGACCTCCTCAGAATGAGTCCGGCGCGTGTTCCCGTCCCCTTCAGAGTCGCCCTGTCGGCGTCCGAGGGGAAGGGGTTACCGGGGGGTAGGGATGCGTCGGCCGCGCGCAGGTAGGACGATGGTCACATGACGTCACCGCAGGAGCGCCCCGCGATCATCAGCGACGGTTTGCCGAGCCAGCTTCCCGACATCGACCCGGCCGAGACCGCGGAGTGGCTCGAGTCGCTGGACGCGGTCGTCGACCACGCGGGGCGCAACCGGGCGCGGTATCTGATGCTGAGCCTGCTGCAGCGGGCCCGGGAGAAGCAGGTCGGGGTGCCCAGCCTGCGCAGCACCGACTACATCAACACGATCCCGCCGGAGAGCGAGCCGTGGTTCCCGGGCGACGAGCATGTCGAGCGGCGGATCCGGGCCTACACCCGGTGGAACGCGGCGATCATGGTGCACCGGGCGCAGCGACCCGGGGTCGAGGTCGGCGGTCACATCTCGACGTACGCCTCGTCGGCGAGCCTGTACGAGGTCGGCTTCAACCACTTCTTCCGCGGCAAGGACCACCCCGGCGGCGGCGACCAGATCTTCTACCAGGGCCACGCCTCGCCGGGCATGTACGCGCGGGCGTTCCTCGAGGGCCGGCTGAGCGAGCAGCAGCTCGACGGGTTCCGGCAGGAGCTCTCGCACCCCGGCGGCGGCCTGTCGTCCTACCCGCACCCGCGGCTGATGCCCGACTTCTGGGAGTTCCCGACCGTCTCGATGGGCCTGGGCCCGATCAACGCGATCTACCAGGCGCGGTTCAACCGCTACCTGCACAACCGCGGGATCAAGGACACCAGCCAGCAGCACGTGTGGGCCTACCTCGGCGACGGCGAGATGGACGAGCCGGAGTCGCTGGGTGCGATCGGCCTGGCGGCCCGCGAGGAGCTCGACAACCTCACGTTCGTCATCAACTGCAACCTGCAGCGGCTGGACGGGCCGGTCCGCGGCAACGGCAAGATCATCCAGGAGCTGGAGTCGTTCTTCCGCGGCGCCGGCTGGAACGTCATCAAGGTGATCTGGGGCCGCGGCTGGGACGAGCTGCTCGCCAAGGACAACGACGGCGCGCTGGTCAACCTGATGAACACCACGAACGATGGCGACTACCAGACCTACAAGGCAGAGGACGGCGCCTTCGTCCGGGAGCACTTCTTCGGCCGCGACCCGCGGACCCGGGCCATGGTCGAGCACATGTCCGACAAGGAGATCTGGGGCCTCAGCCGCGGTGGGCACGACTACCGGAAGATGTACGCCGCCTACAAGGCCGCGACCGAGCACACCGGACAGCCGACCGTGATCCTGGCCAAGACGGTGAAGGGCTGGACGCTCGGGTCGCACTTCGAGGGCCGCAACTCGACGCACCAGATGAAGAAGCTGAAGAAGGACGACCTGATCGGCTTCCGCGACCGGCTCTACCTCGACATCCCGGACGAGGCGCTGGACGAGACGCTGCCGCCGTACTACCACCCCGGCAAGGACTCGCCGGAGATGGAATACATGCACGAGCGGCGGCTCGCGCTCGGCGGCTACCTCCCGTCGCGGCGGTCGGCCTCGACGCCGCTGGTGCTCCCGGGCGACCCGGTCTACGACGTCATGAAGCGCGGCTCGGGCAAGCAGAAGGTCGCCACCACGATGGCCTTCGTCCGGCTGCTCAAGGAGCTGATGAAGGACAAGGAGATCGGCTGGCGGCTGGTACCGGTCATCCCCGACGAGGCGCGCACCTTCGGCATGGACTCGCTGTTCCCGACAGCGAAGATCTACTCGCCGCACGGACAGAACTACACGTCGGTCGACCGCGAGCTGGTGCTGTCCTACAAGGAGGACAAGGCCGGCGTGATCCTGCACGAGGGCATCAACGAGGCGGGGTCGACGGCGTCCTGGACGGCGGTCGGCTCGTCGTACGCCACCCACGGCATCCCGATGATCCCGATCTACATCTTCTACTCGATGTTCGGGTTCCAGCGGACCGGTGACGCCTTCTGGGCCGCCGGTGACCAGATGGTGCGCGGCTTCGTGCTCGGCGCCACCGCCGGCCGGACGACGCTGAACGGCGAGGGTCTCCAGCACGAGGACGGCCACTCGCCACTGCTCGCATCCACCAACCCGGCGTGCGTGTCCTACGACCCGGCGTTCGGGTTCGAGGTCGCGCACATCGTCAGGGACGCGCTGCGCCGGATGTACGGCGACAAGCCGGAGGAGATCTTCTACTACCTCACGGTCTACAACGAGCCGTACGCCCAGCCGGCCGAGGCGGAGGACGCGGACGTCGAGGGCATCCTGCGTGGCATCCACCGGTACTCCCCCGCTGCCGAGGGCGACGGACCCAAGGCGCAGCTGCTGGCGTCCGGCGTCTCGGTGCAGTGGGCCCTGGAGGCGCAGCGGCTGCTGCAGGCCGACTGGAACGTCCAGGCCGACGTCTGGTCGGTGACGTCGTGGAACGAGCTGCGCCGCGACGGCCTGGCCACCGACGAGCACAACTTCATGAACCCCGACGGCGAGCTGCGGGTGCCCTACGTGACCAAGGCCCTCGACGGTGCCGCCGGCCCGTTCGTCGCGGTGTCGGACTTCATGCGGGCGGTGCAGGACCAGATCGCACCCTGGGTGCCGGGCGAGTTCTCGTCGCTGGGCACCGACGGGTTCGGCCTGTCCGACACCCGGGGCGCGCTGCGGCGGCACTTCAAGGTGGACGCCGCGTCGATCGTGGTGAAGGTGCTCGGCGAGCTGGCGAAGCGCGGCGAGGTCAAGCCGGAGGCGATGCGCGAGGCGATCGACCGCTACCGGCTGGCCGACGTCACCGCGGCGCCGACCGCCGAGGCCGAGGGCGGCGCCGAGTAGCCGCCCACCCCATCGAGTTCGTCAGTGGGGCGTCCTAGCGTGGCGCCATGACCGACGACACGACACCCGAGAAGCCTCTGCTCGACCTGATCATCCTGGACTGCCCGGACGCGTTGGCGCTCGCGCAGTTCTACGGCGCAGTGCTCGGCTGGCCGCTCGAGGACGGCTCCGACCGGGACTGGGCCACGCTGGTCCCGCCCGGTGGCGGCCTGACGCCCGACAACCCGGGCGGCCGGCCCACACTGGCCTTCCAGCGCATCGACGACTTCGTCACGCCCACCTGGCCCGGCGGGGCGCACCCGCAGCAGTTCCACCTCGACCTGTGGGCCGGCGACATCGACGCGCTGGAGCCGGCCGTGCTGACCGCCGGGGCGGCGGTGCACGAGCACCAGCCCTCGGAGAACGGCGGCTTCCGGGTCTACACCGACCCGGCCGGGCACCCGTTCTGCCTGATCGGCCGCCCGTCCTCCTGATCCACCGGAGACTCAGCCCGCGAGGCGGGCGTGCATCTCCCAGACCAGGACCTCGGCGCCCGCGGGGCCGGCGGTGACCCGCTGGCCGGCGCCGCCGGTGATGCGCGCCGCGTCGCCGGTACCCAGCGACCCGGTGCCCTCCAGCTCGACCGACCCGTCGGCGACGAACAGGTGCACGAACGGCGCGTCGGGGATGATCACGGACGCCTCCGGGGCCGATCCGGGCGGCGAGCAGCGCGGCGTGCTCCTGACCGATCGAGATGGCTGCCTCTCCCTGGTGCTCGGGGCGGCCGCTGGCGACCGGGACCAGTCCGCCGCGCAGCGCGGCGTCGTCGATCTCCAGCTGCTCGTAGCCGGGCTTGCTGCCCTTGGCGTCCGGCACGACCCACATCTGCACGAAGTGCACCGGGTCCTTGTGCTCGTCACCGCCGGTCAGCCGCCAGCTGTCGTTCTTCTCCGAGTGCAGGATGCCGGTACCCGCGCTCATCCGCTGGGCGAGGCCGGGATAGATCAGGCCGTTGTGCCCCTGCGAGTCCTGATGCACCAGCTGTCCGCGCAGCACCCAGGTGACGATCTCCATGTCCCGGTGCGGGTGGGTCTCGAAGCCGCTGCCCGGGGACACGACGTCGTCGTTGTTCACCAGCAGCAGGCCGAAGTGGGTGTTGCCGGCGTCGTAGTGCTGGCCGAACGAGAACGAGTGCTTGGAGTCCAGCCAGCCGAGGTCGGTGGCGAACCGGTCGCTCGACCGGCGTACGTCGACCGAGGGTGTCAGCAGCGCCATGGGATACATCCTTCCGGACGATATAGTTGCCCACGCAACAACTACTCGCCCTGCTCTGTTCCGGTCAGCCGTGCCGGCCGGCCCAGGCGAGCAGCTCGTCGACCGGCCGGGTGTTCACCACCCGCTCGGGCGGCACGCCGCACTCCTCGGCCCGCTCGCAGCCGTAGGGCTGCCAGTCCAGCTGCCCGGGGGCGTGCGCATCGGTGTCGATCGAGAACAGGCAGCCGGTCTCGACCGCCAGGCTCAGCAGCCGCCGGGGCGGGTCGAGCCGCTCCGGCCGGGAGTTGATCTCGACCGCGACCCCGAACCGCTCGCAGGCCGCGAAGACCAGCTCGGCGTCGAACGAGGACTCCCCCCGGGTCCCCCGCCCACCGGTCACCAGCCGGCCGGTGCAGTGACCCAGCACGTCGGTGTGCGGGTTCGCGGCAGCCGTGACCATCCGCCGCGTCATGGCCTCGGCGTCCATCTTCAGCTTGGAGTGCACCGAGGCCACCACGACGTCGAGGCGGCCGAGCAGCTCGTCCTCCTGGTCCAGCGAGCCGTCGTCCAGGATGTCGACCTCGATCCCGGTGAGCAGCCGGAACGGGGCCAGCGTCTCGTTGACCTCGGCGACCAGGTCCAGCTGGCGCCGCAGCCGTTCGGGCGACAGGCCGTTGGCCACGGTCAGCCGCGGCGAGTGGTCGGTGAGCACGACGTACTCGTGGCCGAGGTCGCGCGCCGTCCGGGCCATCTCCTCGACCGGGCTGCCGCCGTCGGACCAGTCGGAGTGCGTGTGCAGGTCACCGCGCAGCATCGCCCGCAACGCCGCTCCGCCGCCGGTCACCGGGCCGTCGGCCGCCGCCTCGAGGGTCGCGAGGTACTCCGGGACCGACGCCCTGCACGGCCTGCACCGCCACCTGGGCGGTCTTGGGGCCCACGCCCTTGAGCTCGGTGAGAGTGCCCGACCGGGCCCGCTGGTCGACCTCGTCGGCCGGCAGGGCTGCCAGCGCGTCCGCCGCCCCCCGGTAGGCCTTCACCCGGTAGGTCTCCTCCCGGGCGCGCTCGAGCAGGAAAGCGATCCGGCGCAGGGCGTCCACGGGGTCGACTCGGGCCACGGCACGACCGTAGACGACACCGCGCCGGCCGGCGTACGGCGTGACCGGGGTTGTCGCCCTTGGACAACTAGGCTGATCAGGTGCCCAAGCGCTCGGCAGTCACGGTGCGCCGCCTCGAGGCCAGCATGGGCGCGCTCGCCACCGCCGCGATCGCGCGCATGGACGAGGTGCTGCCCTGGTACCGCGCGATGCCGGCGGAGAACCGGTCCTGGGTGAACCTGGTGGCGCAGGCCGGCGTGGCCGCCTTCGTCGAGTGGTTCCGCCAGCCGGACGCTCCGCAGGCCATCAGCGCCGACGTCTTCGGCACCGCGCCCCGCGAGCTGACCCGCTCGGTGACCCTGCAGCAGACCGTCGAGCTGGTCCGCGTCGTGATCGCCGTGGTCGAGGAGCAGATCGAGCAGATCGCCCCCGGCGACGAGGACGTCGTCCGGGAGGCGGTGCTGAGGTACTCGCGCGAGATCGCCTTCGCCGCCGCCCAGGTCTACGCCGAGGCGGCCGAGGCCCGCGGCGCCTGGGACGCCCGGCTGGAGTCCCTGGTCGTCGACGCCCTGCTGCGCGGCGAGGCCGACGACTCGCTGCGGTCCCGGGCGGCCGCCCTGGGCTGGGGCAGCCACGACTCGGTGGTCGTCGTGGTCGGCAACACGCCTGACGCCGAGCCGGAAACCGTGGTCGACGAGATCCGTCGGGTGGCCCGCGCAGCCCACCTCGACGTCCTCACCGGCGTGCAGGGCGACCGCCTGGTCGCCATCCTCGGCGGCCACGTCGACCCGGTCCGGACCACCCGGCTGCTGGTCGCGCAGTTCGGACCCGGCCCGGTCGTGGTCGGCCCGGCCGTCCCCGACCTGCTCGCGGCCGGCGAGAGCGCGGCGGCGGCCGTGGCCGGGCTGCTGGCCGCCCCGGCCTGGCCGGACGCACCCCGCCCGGTGCAGGCCGACGACCTGCTGCCCGAGCGGGCCATCGCCGGCGACGAGCTGGCCCGGGAGCGGCTGGTGCGGGAGATCTACCGACCGCTGCAGTCGACGGGGACCGCACTGGTCGAGACCCTGGCCGCCTTCCTCGAGCAGACGTCGTCGCTGGAGGCCACCGCACGAGCGCTGTTCGTGCACCCCAACACCGTGCGGTACCGGCTGCGCCGGGTCACCGAGGTCTGCGGGTACGCGCCGGCGGACCCGCGGCAGGCCCTGGCCCTGCGGATGGCACTCGCCCTGGGTCGGCTGGCCGATGCCCGCGCTCCCGACACGTCTTTGTAGGAACCCTACAAAGACCCGGCCATACTTTCGTCCGCCTCCGCACCCCTCGGGTCACGCTGCGTCCGAAAGGCTGGGCTGGTGCTGGTCATTGTTGCTCCCGGTCAAGGCGCCCAGGCGCCCGGATTCCTCGCGCCCTGGCTCGAGCTGCCGCACTTCGAGGACCGGCTGCGCTGGCTGTCCGCCTGCGCCGGCCTGGACCTGGTGCACTACGGCACCGAGGCCGACGCGGAGACCATCCGCGACACCGCCGTCGCGCAGCCCCTGCTGGTCGCCGCCGGGCTGGTCGCCGCGCTGGAGATCTTCCCGCATCCCTCCGACGCCTTCCACGTCGTGGGCGCCGCCGCAGGGCACAGCGTCGGTGAGATCACCGCTGCCGCCGGTACCGGTGTCATCTCCGCGGAGCAGGCCATGGTGCTGGTCCGGGAGCGCGGCCGGGCGATGGCCGACGCTGCCGCCCGCAAGCCGACCGGCATGACCGCCGTGGTCGGCGGCGACCCCGAGGAGGTGGCCGCCGCACTCGAGCGGCACGGCCTCACCGCCGCCAACAACAACGGCTCCGGTCAGGTCGTCGCTGCCGGCACCGTCGAGCAGCTGGAGGCGTTCAAGGCCGACCCGCCCGCCAAAGCGCGGCTCGTCCCGCTCTCGGTGGCTGGCGCGTTCCACACCGAGCACATGGCCCCCGCGGTCGAGACGCTCGCGTCCTACGCGAAGGCCGTCAGCGTGCACGACCCGCGCACCCGGCTGATCTCCAACCGGGACGGTTCGGTCGTCCAGCAGGGCCGTGACACGTTGGCGCGGATCGTCACCCAGGTGAGCAACCCGGTGCGCTGGGACCTGTGCATGCGCACCATGGGCGAGCTCGGCGTCACCGGGGTCATCGAGGTGCCGCCGGCCGGCACGCTGACCGGCCTGATCAAGCGGGCCCTGCCCGGCGTCGAGACGGTGGCCCTCAAGACCCCGGCCGACCTCGAGGCGGCCCGCGACCTCGCCGCCCGGCACGGCAGCGCCGCGCCGCAGGACGGGTCCCCGTCGTGGCGGATGCTGGTCTCGCCCAGCAAGGGCACCATCCGGATCGTCGACCTGCCGGAGGGCACCATGATCGAGCCGGGCACCGCGGTAGGCACCCTGGTGACCTCTCGCGACGAGCAGCCGGTGGTGGCGCCGTACGGCGGCACCGTGGTCGAGTGGCTCGTCGAGGACGGCGACCCGGTCGCCCCCGGGCAACCCATCATCCGGCTGCACCCCGAGTCCAACGAGGCGATGCACTGATGGCCGCCATCCGCGCCCCCAAGGGTGCCGAGCACGCCCGCATCCTCGGCGTCGGTGGCTACCGGCCGTCCCGGGTCGTGACCAACGCCGAGATCTGCGAACGCATCGACTCGTCCGACGAGTGGATCCGGGAGCGCTCCGGCATCGAGAGCCGGCGCTGGGCGGCGCCGGACGAGAGCGTCATCGACATGAGCGTGGCGGCCGCCGGCAAGGCGATCGCCCAGGCCGGCATCCGTCCGGAGCAGGTCGGCGCCATCCTGGTCGCGACCGTCACCCACCCGCTGCAGACGCCGTCGGCCGCTGCGGCCGTCGCCGAGCGGCTGGGTGCCACGGACGCCGCCGCCACCGACCTCTCGGCCGCCTGCGCAGGGTTCTGCTACGGCGTCTCGCTGGCAAATGACATGGTCCGCGGCGGCAGCGCCGAGTACGTCCTGGTCATCGGCTGCGAGAAGCTCTCGGACTTCACCGACTCCTACGACCGGTCGACGGCGTTCATCTTCGGCGACGGCGCCGGGGCAGTGGTCATCGGCCCGTCCGACGAGCCGGGCATCGGCCCGACGATCTGGGGGTCCGACGGCTCGCAGTACGACGCGATCACCCAGAAGGCGTCCTGGATCGACGTACGCGACCACAACGTCGACTTCCCGAACCTCACCATGAAGGGCCAGGCGGTCTTCCGCTGGGCGGTGTGGCAGATGGCACCGGTCGCGCTCCGCGCGCTCGAGGCCGCCGGCGTCACGCCGGACGACCTGGACGCGTTCATCCCGCACCAGGCCAACATGCGCATCACCGACTCGATGATCAAGACGATGAAGCTGCCGGCCCACGTGCCGGTGGCGCGGGACATCCGCGAGACCGGCAACACCTCGGCCGCGTCGATCCCGCTGGCGATGGAGCGCATGCTCGAGAGCGGCGAGGTGAAGAGCGGGGGCACGGCGCTGCTCATCGGCTTCGGCGCCGGTCTCGTCTACGCGTCGCAGGTCGTCGTCCTGCCCTGAACCACAGACCTCCCGCGCAGCCGCGCGGGCGCACGCCCCACCTACCGCATCACCCAACGAGCAGAGGGAGCTGGAACCACATGGCCGCAAGCGAGCAGGAGATCCTCGAGGGTCTCGCCGAGATCGTGAACGAGGAGACGGGCCTCCCCACCGGCGACGTGCAGCCGGACAAGTCCTTCACCGACGACCTCGACATCGACTCGCTGTCGATGATGACCATCGTCGTGAACGCCGAGGAGAAGTTCGGCGTCCGGATCCCCGACGACGACGTCAAGGGGCTCAGCACCGTGGGCGACGCCGTCTCCTACATCGCGAAGGCGAGTGCCTGACCCCCACGACATCGCTCGTTCCTCACGATTCCGCGGGGACCCCGACAGAAGGCCTGATCTGATGACTGACTCCGAACTGACCGACTCCCAGCGCGTGGTGGTGACCGGGCTGGGTGCGACGACGCCACTCGGTGGCGACGTGGCGTCGACCTGGGCTGCCATGCTGGCCGGCCAGTCCGGGGTGAAGGTCCTGACCGAGGACTGGGTCGACACGCTGCCCGTGCACATCGCCGCGCGGGTGGCGGTCGAACCGTCCGAGGTGCTGCCGGTCCCGATGATCAAGCGCACCGACCGGTCCGGGCAGTTCGCCCTGATCGCGGCGCGCGAGGCCTGGGCGGACGCAGGCTCCCCCGAGGTCGACCCGGAGCGGATCGGCGTCGTGATCGCCTCCGGCATCGGCGGCGTCACGACCCTGCTGGCGGCCTACGACACGCTCAAGGACAAGGGCGCCCGCCGGGTGCTGCCGATGACCGTGCCGATGCTGATGCCCAACGGGCCGGCCGCGCAGGTGGGGCTGGAGCTGACGGCCCGCGCCGGCGTCCACACGCCGGTCAGCGCCTGCTCCAGCGGCGCCGAGGCAATCTCCTACGCCGTCGACATGATCCGCGGCGGCCGGGCCGACATCGTGGCTGCCGGCGGCACCGAGGCGGCCATCCACCCGCTGCCGCTGGCCGGCTTCGCCGCCATGCATGCCCTGTCGACCCGCAACGACGAGCCCGAGCGGGCCTCCCGCCCCTACGACAAGGGTCGCGACGGCTTCGTGCTCGGCGAGGGAGCCGGCGTGATCGTGCTCGAGACGCTCGAGCACGCCAAGGCCCGCGGCGCCACGATCTACGGCGAGATCGCCGGCAGCGGGATCAGCGCCGACGCCCACCACATCGCCCAGCCGGACCCGGTCGGCGCGGGCGCGGCCCGCGCCATGGCCAAGGCGATCGAGGCGGCCGGCGCGACGCCGTCCGACGTGGTGCACATCAACGCGCACGCCACCTCCACGCCGGTCGGCGACCTGGCCGAGGCAGAGGCGATCCGCAAG
The DNA here is from genome assembly GCA_963723975.1 of uncultured Actinomycetota bacterium. GTDB lineage: Bacteria > Actinomycetota > Actinomycetes > JACCUZ01 > JACCUZ01 > CAVRTI01. The sequence continues at coordinate 205,287 of CAVRTI010000009.1, read as the reverse complement.
GCGCTCGGCGACGCGACCGACGGGCTGTGCGTCTCCGGCACCAAGTCGATGACCGGTCACCTGCTCGGCGCCGCCGGCGCCGTGGAGACGATCGCGACCATCCTTGCCCTGCGCGATCGGAAGGCCCCCCCGACGACCAACCTCGAGGACCCCGACGACGACGTGCACCTCGACGTCGTCAACGGGGCTCCCCGCGACCTGCCCGCCGGCGACCTGCTCGCCCTCAACAACTCGTTCGGCTTCGGCGGCCACAACGTCGCCCTCGCCATCAGGAGCGTGTAGATGACCGCCACCGCGTCCGACCCGGCCAAGGTCGTGGTCGCCAAGGCCGACGACCCGCGCAACCCGCTGACCCGGCTCGGGCAGCTCTTCGACCCCGGCACCGTCGAGCTGATCACCCCGGAGGACGACTCGGGGATGCTCGCGGCGATCGGCCGGATCGAGGGCGCCACCTCGGTGGCGTTCTGCTCCGACGCGACGATCCAGGGCGGGGCGATGGGCGAGGCCGGCTGCCAGGCCATCCTCGTCGCCTACCAGCGCGCCCTGCTCGAGGGCTGCCCGGTGATCGGCCTCTGGCACTCCGGCGGCGCCCGGCTGCGCGAGGGCGTCGTGTCGCTGCACGCGGTGGGCGAGGTGTTCGCGATCATGACCCGCGCATCGGGCAAGGTGCCGCAGATCTCGGTCGTGCTGGGCCCGGCGGCCGGCGGCGCGGCGTACGGCCCGGCGCTGACTGACGTGGTCATCCTCGGGCCCGAGGGACGGGTCTTCGTCACCGGACCGGACGTCGTCCGTTCGGTCACCGGCGAGGACGTCGACGCCCTGCGGCTCGGTGGCCCCGAGCCGCACGGACGGCGCTCGGGCGTGGTGCACGTGGTGGCCCACACCCAGGAGGACGCGTACGGCGAGGCACGACGGCTCGCTGCCCTGCTCGGCGACCAGCGCGAGGTGGGGGCGGTCGAGGACACCGACCTGGCGGAGTTCCTGCCGGAGTCGCCGAAGCGCGCCTACGACGTGCACCCGATCATCGAGCACCTGCTCGACGAGGGCACCTCGCTCGAGCTGCACCCGAAGTGGGCGCCGAACGTCACCACGACGCTCGGCCGCCTCGGGGAGCGCACCGTCGGTGTCATCGCGAACAACCCGCTGCGGCTCGGCGGCTGCCTGGACTCGTCCTCGGCGGAGAAGGCCGCGCGGTTCGTCCGGATGTGCGACGCGTTCGGCGTCCCGCTCGTCGTCGTGGTCGACGTACCGGGGTACCTGCCCGGGGTCGGCCAGGAGTGGGACGGCGTGGTCCGCCGCGGCGCCAAGCTGCTGCACGCGTTCGCCGAGGCCACCGTGCCCCGGGTGACGCTGGTGACCCGCAAGGCCTACGGCGGGGCGTACATCGCGATGAACTCCCGCTCGCTGGGTGCCACCCGGGTGTTCGCCTGGCCGGGTGCCGAGGTTGCCGTGATGGGCGCGGTCGCGGCGGTGCGGATCCTGCACCGCCGCCGGCTGGCAGAGGTGCCGGCCGACGTCCGCGGCGAGGTCGAGCAGGAGCTCGCGGTCGAGCACGACAAGCTGGCCGGCGGCCTCGCCCGCGCTCAGGAGATCGGCGTGGTGGACGAGATCGTCGAGCCGACGCGGACCCGGTCAGCGCTGGCCGCCGCGATCGCCGCCGCGCCGGCCATACGCGGCGACCACGGCAACATCCCGCTCTAAGGGCTGACACCAGCGCCTGGACCCTCGCGAAGGCGGCTCAGACGACCTGGTGGAGCCAGCGGACGGGGGCGCCGTCACCGGCGTACCGGAAGGTCTCCAGCTCGTCGTCCCACGCCTTGCCGAGCAGGGCCTGCATCTCCTCGACCACGCTGGTGGCGGGGTCGGTGGCCGCCCGGGCCAGGGCGGCGCGCAACCGGTCCTCGCGCACCAGGATGTCGCCGTGCACGCCGGTAGTGGCGTGGAACAGGCCCAGGGTGGGCGTGGCGGACCAGCGCTCCCCCTCGGCTCCGGCGCTGGGCTCCTCGGTGACCTCGAACCGCAGGTGCATCCAGTCGCGCAGCGCGGAGGCCAGCTGGGCTCCGGTGCCGGCCTCGGCCTGCCAGGAGAGCTCGCCGCGCACGGTGCCGGGTGCGGCGGGCTGGGGGGTCCACTCCAGGGTCACGCGGACGCCGAGGACACCGCCGACGGCCCACTCGATGTGCGGGCACAACGCAGGCGGTGCGGAATGGACGTAGACAACGCCACGGGTCGCCACCGGTACCTCCCTTGCTCGACGCGAGGTGCGCCTTCCCCAGCGGCCTCGAGCGAGCGGGACGGGTCCCGCACGGCGTTCTGCCCACGATGATGCCACAGGCGTCACTCGCGCACCAGGAGGCTCCCGAACGGGCCGGTCGGATTGCCCGGAAGGTCGATCCCCCCTCGTCCTGAAGTCCGACCCGGGTCGCGCCGATAGAACCCCTGCAGGCACCCGGCCGCGACGAAGGGCGTTCCGTGCACAACCCCGAGCTGCTCATGGCAGAGGCGTACGACGAGGGTGTCGTCTCGGAGGTGATCCGCCCCGCGGCGATCATCCCGGAGGAGTCGGCCCGCGCCGTGCTGGTCGAGCTGGCGCTGCGCGACGTCCAGAACGGTGGCGTCTGGCAGTCCGAGCCCTCGCTCTGGAGCCGCTACGACCGGTCCTGGGAGGGCTACGGCGCCCCCGGCGGGCGCCGAGCTCATCGGCACCGTCCAGGTGGCCTACGGGACGCCCACCCGCTACGAGATCACGATCTACCGGGTCACCGTCACCCGGTTCGGCACCGACCAGGGCTGGACCGTCACCTCGCTGTGCGACGAGGCCCTCGGGTTCGGCAACCTCGACCTGGCCGGCTGCCCGCGGGCCACCCTCGGCGCTCCGCCGAAGCCCTTCCGCTTCTAGCGCGGGGCCCGTCCCGGCAGCCTCAGCGAGCCGCGACCTCGACCCGGACCGTCGTCGTCGCCTGCTCCTCGACCGGCGCGCCGTCCACGCAGGTGTACGACGACACCCCGACGGTCACCGTGTAGCTGCCCGGCTCGGACCAGGTGTGCGCGGCCACGTAGGAACCGCTGGCCGGCGCGGCAGGTGTGCCGGAGGGCGCGCAGCGGCCCTGGGCGAGCGAACTGGTCCCGACGCCGTCCCCCCAGTCCTCGGTGGACCCGCTGAAGATCCCGTCGCCGTCCTCGTAGCGCACCGTGAGCTGGGCCGCCCGCCCGGCCTGCGCAACCGCCGGGACGTCGACCTCCAGCGTGAGCGGCCCGGGACCGGCCGGCCCGGCCGCCCGGCCGCCGCGGTCGGTGGCCACCACGTCGGCGGCCTGGTCGCCGCGCAGTGCCAGCCAGCCGCCACCCGCCACGGCGAGCACCAGGCCGAGCGCCACACCGAGCTGCACGGCGCGGCGCAGCCGGAACCGGGACCGGGGCGGTCGGGGGCGGCACCTGCCCGATGACCGGCCGGTCGTCGACAGGCTCGGCCGGGGCGCTCGTGACCACGATCTCGGGCATCCGCTCGAGCTGCGGTCCCCGGGTGTCCTTCGTGTCCATGCTCCCTCTCCTGGCGGCTGGGCGGCCCCCAGGCTAGGGCGAAGACGTGACTCTCCGTGGCGGATCAGCGAAATCGGGAGGTTCTCCCGCTCCCGGCGGTCACCCTGCGCAGCCGGTTCACCGGGAGGCGACACTCGGCCGCAGGTCGGCGACGGCGGTCGGGGGGCAGCAGGTCGCGATGTCCGCCACCGTCGCGGTGACGTGCAGGCGACGGGTCAGGTGCATCAGGTCGAGGACTCGCAGCACGGCCGGCTGGTCGGCCACGAAATGCAGGTGCCCGCCCAGCAGCCCCTGCCGGTGATGGATGCGCAGGAGGCTTCCGACCCCGGTGGAGTCGATGAAGGTCACGCCCCGAAGGTCGACCACGAGGCTCTCGACGCCGCGGTTCAGCTGACCGAGCAGGAGGTCGCGCATGGTCGGGGCGGTGGCGACGTCAAGCTCGCCGGTCACTCCGACGACGGTGTGCGGGCCGACGCGCTGCGGCTCGAGAAGCGTGATCATCTGTCCACCACGGGGGTCGTACGGCGCGGAACTGGTCGCCATCTGCTTCAGCGCCGCCCCGAGGGTAGCCCGGTCGGACTCCGGGCGGAAGATGGCGGCGCGACGGTTCCGGCGATTCGGCCTCGAAGGTGGCCTCGCCCACCGTGACGACCGATCGACCGTCATGATCCAACGGTTCGAGTCGACAAGGATGGCTTTGTCCACCCGGCCCCGGTAGGTTGCTGACGTATGACCAACGAGGCCGGAGCCGGCGAGCCGCCCAGCCGGCCGGACCCTGCCGGCGACGGCGCGCCGCTGGTCGTGATGGACAAGGTCAACAAGCACTTCGGTGCCCTGCACGTGCTCCGGGACGTGGACCTGACCGTCCACCGCGGCGAGGTCGTGGTCGTGCTCGGCCCGTCCGGGTCCGGCAAGTCGACGCTGTGCCGCACCATCAACCGGCTCGAGACCATCGACTCCGGCAGCATCACGCTCGACGGCCAGCCGCTCCCGGCCGAGGGCAAGGATCTGGCGCGGCTGCGCTCGGACGTCGGCATGGTGTTCCAGGCGTTCAACCTCTTCGCCCACAAGACGGTGCTGCAGAACGTCACGCTCGGGCCCGTCAAGGTCCGCGGCATCGACAAGGCGAGCGCCGAGAAACGTGGCCGCGAGCTGCTCGACCGGGTCGGGATCGGCGAGCAGGCCGACAAGATGCCGGCCCAGCTCTCCGGCGGCCAGCAGCAGCGGGTCGCCATCGCCCGGGCGCTCGCCATGGACCCCAAGGTCATGCTGTTCGACGAGCCGACCTCGGCCCTCGACCCCGAGATGATCAACGAGGTGCTCGAGGTCATGACCAGCCTCGCCCAGGACGGCATGACGATGGTCGTCGTCACACACGAGATGGGGTTCGCCCGCCGGGCCGCCGACCGGGTGGTCTTCATGGACCTCGGCGCGATCGTCGAGGAGGCCGACCCCGAGACGTTCTTCACCTCGCCGCAGAGCGAACGCGGCAAGGACTTCCTGTCAAAGATCCTCAGCCACTGACCAATGGGAAAGGACTCACCATGTCCGCACGACGACTGGGAGCGCTCGCCACCGCGGCCGCCCTCACCCTCGGCCTAGCCGCCTGCGGCGGTGACGACGACGCCTCCACCGACGTCGCCGGCGACACCGACTTCAAGGCCGGCACCACGATGGCGAAGCTCGCCGACAAGGGCCGCATCACGATCGGCACCAAGTTCGACCAGCCGCTCTTCGGCCTGCGCGGCCCGAGCGGCGAGCCGGAGGGCTTCGACGTCGAGATCGGCAAGCTCGTCGCGGCGAAGCTCGGCATCGAGCCCGACAAGATCAAGTGGGTCGAGGCGGTGTCGGCCAACCGCGAGCCGTTCATCGAGGCCGGCAAGGTCGACATCGTGGTGGCGACCTACACGATCAACGACGACCGCAAGCAGGTCGTCGACTTCGCCGGGCCGTACTTCCAGGCCGGCCAGACGATCCTGGTGAAGGAGGCGAACACCGACATCAACGGGCCGGACGACCTCGCCGGCAAGACTGTCTGCAGCGTCGAGGGCTCCACCCCGGCCGCGAACATCGAGGACGAACTACCCCGACGCCAAGCTCGAGCTCACCGACGCCTACAGCAACTGCCTCGAGCCGCTGCGCAACGACCAGGTCGACGCCATCACCACCGACAACGTGATCCTCGCCGGCTTCGTCGACCAGAACGAGGGCGAGTTCAAGCTCGTCGGCGAGCCGTTCACCGAGGAGCCGTACGGCATCGGGCTGAAGAAGGGCGACACGGCCTTCCGCACCTTCATCAACGACGTGCTCGAGGAGTCCTACGAGGACGGCTCGTGGGCAGAAGGCCTGGGAGGACACCGCCGGCGTGGTGCTGGACACGCCGGAGCCGCCCGCGGTCGACCGCTACTGACGCACGCCACCGGCGACGGGTGGGCCGCTGACGCAGCGGCCCACCCGCGCGTGGACCATGACGAGGGCGCCGGAGGTGACCCCGTGGACGCGCTGCTGGACAACCTGCCGCTGATCCGGGACGGCTTCCTGACCACCTTGCGACTCACGCTGATCTCGGCCGCGTTCGCCCTCGTGCTCGGCACGGTGCTCGGCGCCTGCCGGGTGTCCCCGGTGCCGACCCTGCGGTGGTTCGGCACGGTCTACGTCGAGCTCCTGCGCAACACCCCGCTGACGCTGGTCTTCTTCTTCTTCGTCTTCGTCGCACCGCAGGTAGACATCAAGCTGCCCTTCGACATGTCCGCGCTGTGGCGCTCTCCCTCTACACGGCGGCGTTCGTCTGCGAGGCGGTGCGGTCCGGCGTCAACAGCGTCGGGGTCGGGCAGGCCGAGGCCGCCCGAGCCGATCGGGCTCACGTTCACCCAGACCATGCGCCAGGTCGTCCTCCCGCAGGCGCTACGCACCGTCGTTCCACCGCTGATCAACATCTTCATCGCGCTGACGAAGAACACCTCGATCGCGGTCGGCTTCTTCGTCACCGAGCTGATGGCCGTCGGCATCCGGCTGGCCAGCCGCAACGCGGCCGACGTCGTCATCATCCTGATGGGGATCGCCGTCTGCTACCTGATCATCACCATCCCGGCCGGGATCCTGGCCGGTCGCCTGGAGCGCAGGGTGGCGTTCGCCCGATGAGCAGCGTCCTCTTCGACACCCCTGGTCCGCGGGCCCGCCGGCGCACCCTCGTCTGGTCGGTCGTCGCCGGCGTCGTCCTGCTCGCACTCGCTGGTGCTGGCGTTCTGCGGCTGGTCGATCCGGGGCATCTTCGACGCCGAGCGGTGGGACATCTTCACCGAGGACACCGAGACGTGGGAGGCACTGGTCCGGCGCGGTCTGGGCGCGACGCTGCGGGCCGCGGCCGTCGCGGCGCGCCATCTCACTCGTGGCCGGCGCCCTGCTCGCCACCGCCCGCATGTCGCAGCACCGGTGGCTGCGGGCGCCCGCCGCGGTCTGGATCGAGCTGTTCCGCGGGCTGCCGGTCATCCTGCTGATGTTCTTCGCCCTGCTGGCGCTGGACTTCACGCCGTTCCGCGCCGTCGTGGTGGGCCTGTCCCTCTACAACACCGCCGTCATCGCCGAGATCCTGCGCGCCGGGCTGCAGTCGCTCCCGGCCGGTCAGCGCGAGGCCGCGCTGGCGATCGGACTGACCCCGGGACAGACCATGCGGCTCGTCCTGCTGCCGCAGGCGGTCCGGCGGATGGCACCGTCGCTGGTCAGCCAGCTGGTCGTCCTGCTCAAGGACACGTCGCTCGGCTACATCGTCAGCTACTTCGAGCTGCTGCGGGTGAACCGCGAGCTGCGCGACTTCTTCGGCAGCCGGTACATCTTCTCGTTGTTCATCGTCACCGCGGCGCTGTACATCGGGGTGAACTTCACCCTGTCCCGCGTCGCGGTCTATCTCGAACGACGTGGCACGACCAAGGCAGCCGGCGGCGTGGCTCCGGCTGGCCGCCGACCTGGAGACCGGCCGAGCCGTCTGAACCACCGCTGCGGCTCGACGGTCAGGCCCCGTCATACCGTTGGCGCCTGAGCTGCTCGGCCGTGGCATCGGCCTCGTCTCCGAGCCGTCGCTGCACCCGCGCCCGGGACACGAGACCCCGACGGACGTCGGCATCACACGACGCTGCCAGGCGCTCCAGCCGGGCCGCCGCCGCGTGGTGCTCCGCGGCGGTCTCCACGAGGGAGAAGATCTGCCTCCAGGTCTCGAGGCTCTGCGCACGCGCCATGTCCCGACCCGCTCTCGTGCCGGCGGCCGTCCGAGCCGCTGTCCACACGGCGAACGAGCACTCTCGCGAGAGGTCACGCCGACAGGGACCGCCTCACCCTTCGGCGGCATCGGACGATCAGGGGAAAGAGTGTGCACCACTCCTTCCATTCTCACCGTATAGCGCACCGGGGGGCTTGCGGCAAGACCCCGGTCGTGCCGCAGAATCGCCGGCCGAGGCCAGACCCTGGCAGTCGCGGTGCAGTTGCGGTGCAACTGCGGGCACTCGGCACGGAGCGGAGCTGATGACGTGAACCCCCTGACTACCAGCGCGTTTGACCTTCCCGACCACCTCACCCCAAGGCAGACCCGGCGCTGATTGCCGGCGACGAGCGGCACTTCGCGGCCATCGCGGAGAGCCTGGAGCAGTCGATCGCCGACCTGTCCCGACCGCCTCGAAGCCGAGCGCAAGGCGCCCGGCGGCATCGGCCAGGAGGCGATGGACCGGGACATGGAGGTCCACCGACTGACCTCTCGCCTGCGCACCCTGCGCCGCTACGGACTTGACCTGTGCCTCGGAAACATGGTCGGCACGGACGACCCCGAGCCGTTGTACGTCGGACGGCTCGGCCTCACGGACAGTGCCGGTCGTCGGCTGCTGCTCGACTGGCGTTCCCCCGCGGCTGAGCCGTTCTTCGGGGCGACCCACGCCAACCCGATGGGTCTGGCCAGCCGCCGCAGGTACCGCTGGACCTGCGGGCGGATCAGCGACTACTGGGACGAGGTGTTCGACGCGGAGGGCTTCGACGGGCACGCCGCCGCGCTCGACGACCAGTCCGCCTTCATCGCCAGCCTGGGCAGCAGCCGCTCGGCCCGGATGCGCGACGTCCTCGGCACCATCGCGGCCGACCAGGACGCCATCATCCGCGCGGGATCCCGCGGCACTCTTGTCGTCGACGGCGGTCCGGGGACCGGGTAAGACCGTCGTCGCTCTGCACCGCTCCGCCTACCTCCTCTACTCCGACCCGCGCCTCGGTCACCACCGCGGCGGCGTGCTCTTCGTCGGTCCGCACCAGCCGTACCTTGCCTACGTCTCCGATGTCCTCCCCAGCCTCGGAGAGGAGGGCGTGCAGACCTGCACCCTGCGGGACCTCGTGCCCGAGGGAGCCGAAGCAGCGAGCGAGACCGACCCGCACGTGGCCCTGCTGAAGTCGTCCGCGGACGCTGGTGAAGGCGATCGAGGCGGCGGTCAGGTTCTACGAGGAGCCGCCCACGGCCGGGCTGACGGTCACGACCGACTGGTCCGACATCTGGCTCAGCGTCGAGGACTGGACCGAGGCGTTCGACGCAGCAGCCGGTGCCCCGCACAACGAGGCGCGAGACCAGATCTGGGAGGAGCTGGTCTCGATCCTGATGGACAAGCAGGACGAGCGACATCCCGGCTGGTCTGCTGCGGAAGTCGTTGCTGCAGAACGAGGAGCTGCTCACGACTCTCAACAGCGCGTGGCCGCTGATCCAGGCGGCTGACCTCGTCGGAGACCTGTGGTCGGTTCCCGCCTACCTGCGGAAGTGCGCTCCCTGGCTCAGCGCCGAGGAGGTACGGCAGCTGCAGCGCGTCGACGCCCAGGCCTGGACGGTGTCCGACCTGCCGCTGCTGGACGCCGCACGGCAACGGCTCGGCGACCCGGAGACGTCCCGTCGCAAGCACCGGCACGACGCCGCCGTCGCGGCCGAACGCGAACGCATGGCTCAGGTGGTGGACGACCTGATAGCGGTCGCCGACGACGAGTACGGCTCAGGCCTGGTGACGATGCTGCGCGGCGAGGACTTCCAGGACGCCCTGGTCGACGAGGCCGCGCTGTCCACCACGGACCCGGACCGGCTGGCCGGCCCGTTCGCGCACATCGTCGTGGACGAGGCTCAGGAGCTGACCGACGCGGAGTGGCAGATGCTGCTGCTCCGCTGCCCGTCCCGCAGCTTCACCGTCGTGGGTGACCGCGCCCAGGCCCGGCACGGGTTCACCGAGTCGTGGCAGGAACGGCTCGAGCGGGTCGGGCTCGACCGGATCGACCTGGCTTCTCTGACCATCAACTACCGGACGCCGGAAGAGGTGATGGCCGAAGCCGAACCGGTCATCCGGGCGGTGCTCCCGGACGCCAACGTGCCGACCTCCATCCGCAGCAACGGCGTCCCCGTCGTCCACGCACCTGCGTCGGATCTGGGCTCGATCCTCGACACCTGGCTCGCCGCGCATGCCGAGGGGATCGCCTGCGTCATCGGCACTGGTGACCTCGGGGCCGGCACGTTCCAGGCGACCTCCCGCGTCCGGTGGCTGACCCCGGAGCTGTCGAAGGGGCTCGAGTTCGACCTGGTCGTCCTCATCGACCCAGAGGCGTTCGGCGTGGGCATCGAAGGAGCGGTCGACCGCTACGTCGCGATGACCCGGGCGACCCAGCAGCTCGTGATCCTCACGAGCACCTGAGCAGGGGCAGCAGGATGAGGCGTGGGGGCAGCAGGGCCGACCGGGCCACAACAATCACTCGTGGCGGATTCGAGGCTGGATTCGTGGGCTCGTGGGGGCCGTCATTGGTTCAGCCGCCGGGCTGGCCGACGGTGAAGTCGTGCCAGCGGAGCAGGAGCCGAGCCTGCGAGCCGTCGGACGGCGCGTCGTACGCTTGCAGGCCGGGAGCACCGTTGCCCAGCGGCTTCGGGTCCCGCGCGAAAAGCACCGTCTTGCCGTTGAGGGTGAGCCACAACTGCGCTTGGTTGTCGTCGTCGTCGACGCAGGCAGCTTGCAGCTCGGCCTGCTCGCCGAGGGGCAGGCCGACCTTCGTGGTCTTGGCGAGGACGTCAAGGTGACCGGCCGAGTCGGCGCGGCGGATGGCGGCGTACCCGTCACGGGCGACGAACTCGTACCACTGGAAGTCGGCGTCGGTGTCGTGAATCTCGCGGCAGAACACGCCGATCGCGCCCTTGCCGCGCTCGGGGGTGACGGTGGCGGTCACCACGACGTCGCGCATCTGGAGTTCGCCCCGGTCGAACGCGTCGGCGAACGGGGCGGGCAGCAGGTGGGGGCGCAGGTTCGGCACCGTGCTTTCCCACACGATCGCCCTCGCCCTGCGGCTGGCCGAAACCCGCACGTCAGGGCACACCACCGACCCCGCGACTCGGCAGGCGCTCTCGCAGGCCGTCAAGGACCTGGGCGAAGCGGTCGACGAGCTGCGCGACCTGGCCCGCGGCATCCACCCCGCCGTGTTGTCCGAGTCCGGCCTCGCGGTCGCGCTCGAGTCACTGTGCGACCGGTCACCACTACCCGTCGACCTGGACGCGCCGCCGTTTCGAGAGCCACCCGCCGACGTCGCGACCGCGGCGTACTACGTCGTCGCAGAGTCGTTGACCAACGTCGTCAAGCACGCCCATGCGCCCAGCGCACGGGTGACCGTGCGACAGACCGACCACGGTCTTCGAGTCACGATCGCCGACCAGGGTGGCGGTGGCGCCCAACCAGGCGCACGTTCTGGCCTGGCCGGGTTGGTCGACAGGGTCGCCGCCATCGGCGGGACGCTCACCCTGGACAGCCCGCCCGGGCGCGGGACAACGGTCACGGTGTGGTTACCGTGCGCGTAGTACTCGCCGAGGACAACGGCCTGCTGCGCGCCGGCTTGGCCGAGCTGCTCCGTCGAGAGCAGGTCGACGTCGTCGGCGAAGCGGCCGACGCCACCGCGCTGCTCGAGCTCGTGCGCGCGACCCACCCCGATGCGGTCCTTGTCGACGTGCGCATGCCGCCCACTCACACCACCGAAGGCCTCGAAGCCGCGCACGCCATCCGAGCCGAGCACGGACCGGCGATCGGCATCCTTGTCCTGTCCCACCACGTGGAAGCTCGCTATGCGCTCGACCTGCTCGCCGACGGGGGTCGAGGCGTCGGGTACCTGCTCAAGGACCGTGTCCTAGGTCCGGCCGAGCTCGTCGACGCGCTCCGGCGCGTTTCCGCAGGCGGCTCGGCCATCGACCCCACCGTCGTCGAACACCTCCTCAAGCGCCGCCGTGACGACACGAGGCTCACGACTCTGAGCCCCCGCGAGCGCGAGGTGCTCGCGCTGCTCGCCGAAGGCAGATCGAACAAGTCCGTCGCGGCAGCCCTGTTCGTCACCGAGAAGACCGTCGAAGCAGCCACCGGGAGGATCTTTACCAAGCTCGGCCTGGTCGACTCTCCAGACGCGCACCGGCGCGTCCAGGCGGTGATCGCGTGGCTGCAGTCCGCCGGGCCGAACGGCTGAGTCTCGAGGCAGCTGCCCACGGCGAGCACTTCGAGGACCGCCCGATCCCGCTGCCCAGCCATGCTCAACTCCCTCACCTGCGGGGAGTGTCAAGAATCAGCCGGAGCAGCTGTCAACCATCAGCCGAGATCGGACATTGCGGTGGTGGGGTGGGCGGGACTCGAACCCGCGACCCAGGGATTATGAGTCCCCTGCTCTAACCGGCTGAGCTACCACCCCGGGCGGGAAGCTCCCGCATCTGGACTCGAACCAGAAACCTGCCGGTTAACAGCCGGCCGCTCTGCCAATTGAGCTATGCGGGAAGGGGCCGGACCACGTCCGACCGACCTCGGACAGGTTATCGCAAGGTGTTGGGTGCACGTGCCAGGGTAGGGGGCGGAGCGACCGCCACCGACGCAGATTCCCGGAGCACCCATGCGCAGCAAGGCCACCTTCCTCGCCGGCTTCGCCACCGGCTACGTGCTCGGCTCGCGGGCCGGCCGGGCACGCTACGAGCAGATCCGCCAGGCCGCCCGGTCCTTCATGGCCAACCCGACGGTCCAGTCGACCGCGTCGACGCTGCAGCACCAGGCCGGCGACGCACTGACAACTGCCAAGGACAAGGCCGCTGGCACCCTGGGCGAGAAGCTGGGCGAGAAGAAGCCGTCCTGGCTCGGCACCGGGAGCGAGCACAGCACCAACGGCGCAGGCGCCACCAACGGCCTCCGGGCCTGACCCGGGTCACGGGGGGAGGGCGACGTGGCGCGGCTTCGCCGGGTCGACTGCGCCGGACCGGGCATCGCCCGGGTACGTCGCGGTCGCGGCTTCTCCTACCAGTGGTCAGACGGCCGCAAGGTCGACGACCCGGCAGTGCTGCAACGCATCGCCGACCTGGTGATCCCGCCCGCCTGGAACGACGTCTGGATCTGCGCCCACCCCCGCGGGCACATCCAGGCCACCGGCACCGACGCGGCCGGGCGAAGGCAGTACCGCTACCACGACGAGTGGCGGGTGCAGCGCGACGCGGAGAAGCACCAGCGGGTGCTCACCTTCGCCAGGCGCCTGCCCACCGCCCGGCTGAAGGTCACCGCACACCTCGACCAGCGCGGCCTGACGAAGCAGCGCGTGCTGGCCGCTGCCTTCCGGCTGCTCGACCTCGGCTTCTTCCGGGTCGGGGGCGAGTCCTACGCCGAGGAGAACGGCACCTTCGGCCTGGCCACCATGCGGCGCAAGCACGTGTCCGTCGCCGGCGACCTGGTCGTCTTCGACTACATCGCGAAGAGCGGCAAGCACCGCGTTCAGTCGGTCGTCGACGACAGCGTGCGCAAGGTGGTGGTCGCGCTGCTCAAGCGGGACGACCCCAGCAAGGAGCTGCTGGCCTACAGGGACCGGACCGGCTGGCACGACATCACCAGCTCCGACATCAACTCCTACCTGCGTGAGGTGATGGGCGCGGAGGTGAGCGCGAAGGACTTCCGCACCTGGCACGCCACGGTGCTGATGGCGGTCGGACTGGCTGTCTCGACCCAGGCGCCGACCTCGGAGAGCGCCCGCAAGCGGGCGGTGAACCGGGTCGTCAAGGAGGTGTCCGAGTACCTCGGCAACACCCCCGCTGTCTGCCGCTCGTCCTACATCGACCCCCGGGTCATCGACCTGTACGACGACGGTGTCACGGTCGCGTCCTCGCTCGAGCGCCTCGGGGCGGAGGCCGACTTCGGTCAGCCGGCCACTCACGGCATGGTCGAGGCCGCGGTCCTGCGGCTGTTGCGGCGGCCGGCGAGGGCCTCCAGCCGGCGGCGTCCCAGCTCGCCGGCGAAGGCCGCCTGACCCCGTCAGTCCAGCTCGGACCGCAGCTCGGCGAGCACCGCGTCGACCTGCGCACGTACCGCGGGATCTGCCAGGTCGGTGCCCGCGTCGGGCACCACCTGCCAGAGCGTCTCGTCGGCGTCTCGGCGAGCCACGATGCGAGCCCCGCCGCCGGGCAGCGGCACCCGCCTGCTGAGCACGATGCTGGCCATCACCCGCTCGTGCACGGTCTCAGGCACCCGACCGGGCTCGGTGAGCGGGACGTGCAGCGCCGGGCCCGCACCGGGAGCGAGGTCCATGGTGAGCACCTGCTCCTCGTCGTACCACTGCGCGTGCACGACGTCGGTCCACGGCGTACGCCGGTCCTGCGCGAGCAGGGCACGGTCGGTGGCCACCACCCAGCCCTCGGCGCCGTCACGTGCCGCGGCGATGACCCGCTCCCCCGGCCGCACGGGCAAGCGCGGCGCGCACATCGTCGGGCAACCGGCCAGCGCGTCGGAACCTCACCCGAAGAGGCTACGTCGCGTGGTCGCAGGTCAGGTGCCGAGGTAGTCGCGCAGCTGTGCCGACAGGTGCGGGTGGCGCAGCTTCGCGAGGCTCTTGGCCTCGATCTGACGAACCCGTTCGCGGGTGACCCCGAACGCGCGGCCGACCTCTTCGAGGGTCCGCGGCTCGCCATCGGTGAGCCCGTAGCGCATCCGGACGACCTCGCGCTCGCGGTCGCCGAGGTGGGTGAGGACGGCCTCGACGTGGCTGGCCAGCAGACCGGCCGAGACCAGCTCGGCGGGAGGCACCGACTCGGAGTCCTCGATGAGGTCGCCCAGCTCGGACCCTTCCTCCTCGCCGACCGGGGAGTGCAACGACACCGGCTCCATCGCCAGCCGCTTGATCTCCTCGACCCGCGCGGTGGGCATGTCGACCTGGACTGCGATCTCGGCGGCGCTGGGGTCGCGGCCGAGGGTCTGCACCAGCATCCGTTGCGCGCGCAAGATCCGGTTCACGGTCTCGACCATGTGGACCGGGATCCGGATGGTGCGAGCCTGGTCCGCGACCGCCCGGGAGACCGCCTGCCGGATCCACCACGAGGCGTAGGTCGAGAACTTGAAGCCGCGGGTGTAGTCGAACTTCTCCACCGCCCGGATCAGGCCGAGGTTGCCCTCCTGGATCAGGTCGAGGAACGGCAGCCCGCGACCGGCGTACCGCTTGGCGATCGAGACGACCAGCCGCAGGTTCGACTCGATGAGCCGCTGCTTGGCGCGCTGGCCGTCGCCCACCACGGCGAGCAGGTCGCGGCGGAGATCGAGGTCGAGGCTGTTCGTGGCCTCCAGCTCGGCGAGGGCCTCCGCGCCGAACACGCCGGCCTCCACCCGCTTCGCCAGGTCGACCTCCTCGGCCGCGGTGAGCAGCGCCACCCGGCCGATCTCGCGGAGGTACACGCGCACCAGGTCGGCCGAGGCGGACGGCCCGACGTCGTCGAGCGAGGGCTGCTCGACCTCCTCGACCGCTTCGGCCTTGAGCTCCTCCACCGACGGCTCGTCGGCGACGACCTCGACGCCGGCCGCGGCCAGGCTGCGCACGATCTCGTCGACGCTCTCGGGTGCGAGCCCGGACTCCATCGCCGCGGAGGCGACGACCTGCGCGGGAAGGAGACCCGCTCCATCGCCCTTGGCGCGGAGCCGGGTCACCACCTCGTCGACGGGATCCGGAAGGATCACAACCTCGCCCACATCGGTCAGTCTGCCCCTCGACGGGGTCGACCGCAGCCGATTAGGAAGTGGATCTACGGTTCGTGTGTCTCTGTCCGAATCGTGATCATTACAGCGTGCCGATGGAACGCTCGCGGAGCGCGCGTCGATGCGCCTCGAGCGCGACCAGCTCGCCGAACAGGCGGTTGTACTCACCGCTGTGCTCGACCGGATTGATCCGTTGCAGCCGCGACTTGACCTCGGCGATCCGACGGGTGGCGGCCAGCTCTTCGAGACGGGCGAGCACCTCGGTGGCGTACCGCGTGAGGGCCTGGTCGTCGGAGGGCAACGGCTCGACCGCCAGCTCGCGGACCAGCCGGCGTACCGCGTCCTCCGCGGCCGCCTCGTCGACCTTGGTGACCCACTCCTGGCCACCTTCCCCCGCGCCCGCCACGCCGCCGGCCGCCTGCACGGCGTCGTGCAGCGCCGCGTAGGCGGGCGCCGTGAAGACGGCGGCGTCCAGCTCGTCGAACCCCGTTGCCAGGGCAGGTGCCTGCAGCACGACCTTGAGCACGTCGCGCTCGTAGCGGAACGCCGGGTCACGCGGGTCGGGACCCTGGTCGGACGGCATCCGCGGCTCGGGCGCCCGACGGCCGACGTCGGCCACGTCGCCCCGCGCAGCCCGCACCAGCTCGTCCGGGTCGGCCAGACCCACCCAACCGGCCAGCAATCGGGCGTAGTTGGCCCGCAGCGAGACGTCCCGGATCCGCCGGACGACCTCCATCCCGGCCCGGGTCGCCTGGGTGCGGCCCTCGGCGGTGTCCAGGTCGAAGGTGCCGATGCTGGTGCGGATCGCGAACTCGAACAGCGGAACGCGCCGGGCGACCAGGTCACGGACCGCCGGTGTCGCCCTTGTGCTGGCGCAGCTCGCAGGGGTCCATGCCGCTGGGCTCGACGGCGACGAAGGTCTGGGTGACGAACTTCTGGTCGTCCTGGAACGCCTTGAGCGCGGCCTTCTGCCCGGCCGAGTCGCCGTCGAAGGTGAAGACGACCTCACCGCGGAACTCGGCCTGGTCCATCAGCAGCCGGCGCAGGATCTTGATGTGCTCGTCGCCGAACGCGGTGCCGCAGGTGGCGATGGCGGTCGGTACGCCGGCGAGGTGGCAGGCCATCACGTCCGTGTAACCCTCGACGACGACGGCCTGCAGGCGGCGGGCGATGTCGCGCTTGGCCAGGTCGAGGCCGTAGAGCAGCATCGACTTCTTGTAGATCGGGGTCTCGGGCGTGTTGACGTACTTCGCCTCGATCCGGTCGTCGTCGAAGAGCCGGCGGGCCCCGAAGCCGACGACGTCCCCGCCGATGTCGCGGATCGGCCAGAGCAGCCGGGCCATGAACCGGTCGATCGGGCCGCGCTGACCCTCGCGCGCCAGGCCCGCGGTGACGAGCTCCGCGGTGGTGAAGCCACGACCGAGCAGGTGCTGGGTCAACTTGTCCCAGTCGCGCGGCGCGAAGCCGACACCGAAGGTCTCGGCGGCCGCCTGGTCGAAGCCGCGCTCGGAAAGGAACTGCCGGCCGGCAGCGGCAGCCGGGGTTGCCAGCTGCTCGAGGTAGAACTGCGCGGCGATGTTGTGCGCGTCGACGAGCCGGGTGCGCTGGCCAGGCTGGCGGTTGGTGGCCGGCCCGCCCTCGTCGTACCGGAGCTGGATGCCGTAGCGACCCGCGAGCCGCTCCACGGTCTCGGCGAACGACATGTGGTCGGTCTTCATCACGAACGAGATGACGTCGCCGCCTTCCCCGCACCCGAAACAGTGGAATGACCCCACCGACGGCCGTACCGAGAACGACGGGCTCTTCTCGTCGTGGAAGGGGCACAGGCCCTTGAAGTTGCCGCCGCCCGCGGGCTTGAGGGTGACCACGTCGCCGACCACCTCGGCGATGTCGGCGCGCTCCTTGACGAGGACGACGTCCTCGTCCCGGATCCGGCCTGCCACGGGACGGGAGTCTACGTGCGCGGCGCCGGTCCACCGGTCCACCACCCACACCCCGCCCTGGGCCGCGGGTCAGGCAGTGAGGTGGCCGTGCAGGGCGAATGCCGAGGTGTCGGTGAGCTGGGCGACCTGGTCGATCACCACGCGCAGCCGTCCGGCGTCGTCGGGGGCGGCGAGGAAGTCGTCGCGCAGCAGCGGCTCGAGACCGGCGGGCGCACCGCGGAGCAGGGCCTCGACCAGCTCGTGGACCAGGGCGCGCTGGTCGACGTACCGGCGAGCCGCCTCGTCCCGGGACATCACGTACCGGTCGGCCACCGCCTTGAGCACCTCGACCTCCAGCCGGGCCTCCCGCGGCACGACCAGGTCGGCGTCGTAGCGGCGCAGCGGCCGGTCGCCGAAGACCTCGTGGGTGGCGTGCTCGGCGGACTGGCAGAACCGGCCGATCAGCTGGCTGGTCGTGTTCTTCAGCGCGGCCAGGCTCCGGTGGCTCCCGTCGTACGACGACGGCCAGAACGGCAGCGCGAGCAACCGGTCCAGCGCCTCCTCCGCCTCGGCCCCGGCGGTGCCGGCGGCCCGTTCCGAGGTCAGCGCCGTCAGCAGCGACCGCTCCTCCGGGTCGCGCAGCATGTCCAGCCGGAGGTGCCCGGCGACCACGGCGTCCTCGAGGTCGTGCACCGAGTAGGCGATGTCGTCCGACCAGTCCATGACCTGGGCCTCGAGGCAGCGCCGGTGCCCTTCCGTGCCGCGCCGCAGCCAGTCGAAGACCTCCAGGTCGTCGTCGTAGACGCCGTACTTGCGGCTGCCCTCCTGGCGCGGCCACGGGTACTTGCAGGCGGCGTCGAGGGCGGCGCGGGTGAGGTTCAGCCCCACGCTGCGGCCTTGCGGCGAGAAGGTCTTGGCCTCCAGCCGGGTCAGGATGCGCAGGCTCTGCGCGTTGCCCTCGAAGCCGCCGGCCTCGCGGGCCACCTCCTCGAGCGCCGACTCGCCGGTGTGGCCGAACGGCGGGTGCCCCAGGTCGTGGGCCAGGCAGGCCGCCTCGACCAGGTCGGGGTCCGCGCCCAGGGCCTTGCCCAGCTCACGGCCGATCTGGGCGCACTCCAGCGAGTGCGTGAGCCGGGTGCGCGGGAAGTCGCTCTCCCCCGGGACCACGACCTGGGTCTTGGCCGCGAGCCGACGTAGCGCCGAGGAGTGCAGCACCCGGGCGCGGTCCCGCTCGTACGCGGTGCGGCCGGGCCGCTTGGGCGGTTCCTCGACCCAGCGTTCCTCGGCCGCCGCGAGCCCGTCGTCTGGGCTCATACCGCGTGGGACCCGAGGTCCGCGCTGCTGCCGAACACCTTGTAGAACAGGTACGCCCCGGTCTCGCGGGTGATGTAGCGCAGCTGGGTCGACCGCTGCCGGACGGCGGGGCCCTGCCGGGTGGGTGACATGACCGCGTCGATGCCCTGGTCGGTGGCCATCGCCCGGGTCCGCAAGGCGTGCCACGGGTCGGTGACCACCACGGCCGTCGACCACCCGCGGGCCCGCATCCGGGTCTCGACCGCGTCGACGCTCTCGAGGGTGTCGCCGCCCGTCGGCACCGTGACGACCCGACCGGCGGGTACACCGTGATCGACCAGCCAGCGCTTGCCGGCCGAAGCCTCGGTGAAGCGGTCGCCCGCGCGGTTGCCGCCGACCGTGATGATGCGCGGCGCGACGTCGTCGCGCCACAGGTCCCGGGCGTGCACCAGGCGTGCGGTGAACACCGAGGACGGCCGGCCGTCGAACTGGGCGGCTCCGAGCACGACGATGGCGTCGGAAACACGGCGGTCGTCCTGGCGGGCGAACCACCAGACCCGGCCGGCCGTACCGAGCACGACGACCAGGGCGAGCACCAGCAACGCCGCCAGAGCTTTGACGGCGAGTCGAAACAGGATCACCGAGCGGTCACCTGCTGTCGCTGCCTTCCGTCGACAGTGCCGCCCGGCCGGCCTCGAGCCGGGCCACGGGGACCCGGAACGGCGAGCAGGACACGTAGTCCAGCCCCACCTCATGGAAGAAGTGCACCGACGCCGGGTCGCCGCCGTGCTCACCACAGACACCCAGCTTGAGGTCGGGCTTGGTCACCCGGCCCTGTTCGCAGGCGATCCGCACCAGGGCACCGACTCCGTCGACGTCGATCGACTCGAACGGCGACACCCCGAAGATCCCCTTCTCGAGGTAGGCCGAGAAGAAGGCGGCCTCGACGTCGTCTCGCGAGAAGCCCCAGGTGGTCTGGGTGAGGTCGTTGGTCCCGAAGGAGAAGAAGTCGGCGGCCTCGGCGATCTGGCCGGCCGTGATGGCCGCCCGCGGCAGCTCGATCATCGTGCCGATGTGGTGAGCCACCTCGACGCCCTCGCGGGCGCAGACCTCGGCGGCGATCTGAACGGCCTCCTCGCGCACCAGCTCGAGCTCCTGCACCGCGTCGACCAGCGGGATCATGATCTCGACCCGGGGGTCGCCCCCGGACTTCTTGCGCTCGGCCGCCGCCTCGATGATCGCCCGCACCTGCATGGCGAACAGCCCCGGGACGACGATGCCCAGCCGGACGCCGCGCAGCCCGAGCATCGGGTTCTGCTCGTGCAGCCGATGCACCGCCTGCAGCAGCCGCAGCTCGTTCTCGTTGTCCTCGCCTCGGGACTCCGCGACGGCCACCCGGACCGAGAGCTCGGTGAAGTCCGGCAGGAACTCGTGCAGCGGCGGGTCCAGCAGCCGCACCGTCACGGGCAGGCCGTCCATCGCCTCGAAGATGCCGATGAAGTCCTCCCGCTGCAGCGGGAGCAGCGCGGCCAGCGCCTCCTCGCGCTCCTTGTCGCCGTCGGCCAGGATCAGCCGCTCGACGTGCTTGCGGCGGTCGCCCAGGAACATGTGCTCGGTCCGGCACAGCCCGATGCCCTCGGCGCCGAAGCGGCGGGCCCGCTCGGAGTCCTCCGGGGTGTCCGAGTTGGCCCGCACCCCTAGCCGACGGGCGGCGTCCGCGTGCTGCATCAGCCGGTGCACGGCCTTGACCAGGTCGGTGTGGGGGTCGCTCTCGTCGAGGTTGTCGGGGTCCAGGTTGCCCTCGAAGTACTCCACGACCGGCGAGGCCATGACCGGGATCTCGCCGAGGTAGACCTTGCCGGACGTTCCGTCGATCGACAGGACGTCACCCTCCTTGATCACCTCGCCGCCGACCTTCATCTGGCGACCCTTGGTGTCGACGTCGAGCTGCTCGGCGCCGCAGACGCAGGTCTTGCCCATGCCACGGGCGACGACTGCGGCGTGGCTGGTCTTGCCGCCCCGGCTGGTGAGGATGCCCTGCGCCGCGATCATGCCCTCGAGGTCGTCGGGGTTGGTCTCGCGGCGCACCAGGATGACCTTCTCGCCGGATCGCGACCACTTGACCGCGGTGTAGGAGTCGAACACGGCCTTCCCGACGGCCGCGCCGGGCGAGGCGTTCATCCCCTTGGCGATCTGCCGGGTGGCCGCACTCTCGTCGAACCGCGGGAACATCAGCTGGGCGAGCTGGTCACCGGTGACGCGCTGCAGGGCCTCGTCGAGGTCGATCAGGCCCTGGTCGACGAGCTGGGTGGCGATCCGGAACGCCGCACCGGCGGTGCGCTTGCCGACCCGGGTCTGCAGCATCCACAGCTTGTTGCGCTCGATGGTGAACTCGATGTCGCACAGGTCGCGGTAGTGGTTCTCCAGCGTCTCCATGATCTCGAGCAGCTGGTCGTACGCCGGCTTGTCGATGCCTTCGAGGTCCTGCAGCGGCAGGGTGTTGCGGATGCCGGCGACGACGTCCTCGCCCTGCGCGTTCTGCAGGTAGTCGCCGTAGATGCCCTGCTGGCCCGACCCGGGGTCGCGGGTGAAGGCGACTCCGGTGCCGGAGTCCATGCCGAGGTTGCCGAACACCATGGACATCACGTTGACCGCCGTACCAAGGTCGGCCGGGATCCGCTCCTGGCGCCGGTAGAGGATCGCGCGCGGCGCGTTCCACGACTCGAAGACCGCGCGCACGGCGAGGTCCATCTGCTCACGCGGGTCGGTCGGGAACTCGCGGCCGGCGTGCTCACGCACGATGCCCTTGAACGTGTCGACGATGCCGCGCAGGTCGTGCTCGTCGAGGTCGAGGTCGTTGTCGCTGCCGCGGGCCTTCTTGGCGGAGGCGATGGCGTCCTCGAAGTGCTCGCCGTCGATGTCGAGCACCGTCTTTCCGAACATCTGGATCAGCCGCCGGTAGGAGTCCCAGGCGAACCGCTCGCTGCCGGTCTGCTTGGCCAGGCCCTGCACCGACTCGTCGTTGAGCCCGATGTTGAGGACGGTCTCCATCATGCCGGGCATCGAGAACTTCGCTCCCGAGCGCACCGACACCAGCAACGGGTCGTCTGCGTCCCCGAGCCGACGGCGCATCTCCTGCTCGAGCGCCGCGAGGTGGCTGCTCACCTCGTCGCGCAGCTCGGCCGGCTCCTCGCCGCTGTCCAGGTAGGTCTTGCAGGCTTCGGTGGTGATCGTGAACCCGGGCGGCACCGGCAGGCCGAGGTTGGTCATCTCGGCCAAGTTCGCGCCCTTGCCGCCGAGCAGGTCCTTCATGTCCCTGCTGCCCTCGGTGAAGTCGTAGACGTACTTCGTCACGGTGGCACCCCTTGCATGATCGTCGGCGATCCGGCAGGCCTCTCAGCGGAGCCTACCCAGCCCCGCGACCGGGCCGCCCGCCGTGCGAGGATGCGGCCCGTGCCGAGCCGCCCTACCCCCTGGTGGGGACTGCTGTCGGCGGCGGCGGCGCCGGTGCTGCTCGTCGGCGGCTGGACCTGGGCAGCGAGCCGGCAGCGTGGCGGCTTCGACCCGGCGGTCGAGACGATCAGCGCCCTGGCTGCGCACGGCGCCGACGACCGGTGGCTGATGACGACCGCCCTGGCCGGGCTCGGGGCCTGCCACCTGACAACGGCGTTGGCGCTGCGCTCCGGCGCGACGCCGGGCCGGGTCGTGCTCGGGGTCGGCGGGGTGGCGACCGTGCTGGTGGCGGCGTTCCCGCAGCCGGCCGGCGGCGGCTCCTCGGCTGCGCACACCGTTGCCGCCGGAGTGGCCTTCGTGTCCCTGGGCGCGTGGCCGCTTGTTGCCGGACGACCGGGGTCGGCGGCGTGGCCGCTGCGGCCGGCCGCGTCGGTGGCGGCCGGCGCGGTGCTGCTCGGGCTGGTGGGATGGTTCTTCACCGAGTTGGTCGCAGACGACGGCCGGGTCGGGCTGTCGGAGCGGATGGCCGCAGGTGCTCAAGCGATGTGGCCACTGCTGGTCGCCTGGGGTTCGAGGAGGAGATCGTGAGCAGCATCCGCTGGGGCGTGATCGGCACCGGGGGGATCGCCTCGGCGTTCGTCGCCGACCTCCGGCTCCTGCCCGACGCCGAGGTTGTGGCGGTGGGATCGCGACAGGCACCCAGTGCCGAGGCGTTCGCGCGGGAGCACGACGTGCCGAAGGCCCACCCGTCGTACGCCGAGCTCGTCGCCGACGAGGATGTCGACGTCGTCTACGTGTCCACGATCCATCCGAGCCACCATGACGCCGCGGAGCTCGCGATCGAGGCGGGCAAGGCGGTGCTCGTGGAGAAGCCGTTCACGATGGATGCCGCCCAGGCCCAGTCGCTGGTCGACGCGGCGCGGGCCCGCGGCGTGTTCCTGATGGAGGCGATGTGGGCCCGGTTCATCCCGCACATGGTGCGGGTTCGCGAGCTGCTCGCGACCGGCGCACTGGGAGAGGTCCGGCTGGTCGTCGCCGACCACTGCCAGTGGTTCCCCGACGACCCGACCCACCGGCTGCTCGCACCCGACCTCGGCGGCGGCGCGCTGCTGGACCTGGGCATCTACCCCGTCTCGTTCGCCTCGATGGTGCTCGGCGAACCGGCCGCGGTCACCGCGGTGAGCAGCGCCGCCTTCACCGGTGTCGACGCCACGACCTCGATGCTGATGCAGCACGACGGCGGGGCGCAGGCCGTGCTCACCACCACGCTCTCCGCGGTCGGGCCCAACCGCGCGGCCGTGGTCGGCACCGAGGCACGGCTGGAGATCGACTCGGTGTTCTACGCGCCGACGACGTTCACCCTGACCCGGCGGGACGGGTCGGTCGAGAGGTTCGCGCAGCCGCACCAGGGCCTCGGCCTGCGGCACGAGGCAGCGGAGGTGATGGCCTGCGTGCGCGACGGCCGGCTGGAGAGCGACGTGATGCCGCTGGACGAGTCGGTCGCGATCATGCGGACGATGGACGAAGTACGTCGGCAGATCGGGCTGACCTACCCGCCGGCCTGACGGCTCAGGACCCGAACCCGGACAGCACCGCGACCGTGTCCGGACCGAGCCGTCCCAGGTCGTAGCCGCCCTCGTGGACCAGCACGGTGGGCAGCCCCAGGCCGGCGAGCAGCTGTCCCGCACGGCGGAAGCCGTCGGTGCTGACCTCGAGCGGGCTCTCCGGGTCTGCGCCCGCCGCGTCCACGCCGAGCGACACGACCAGAGCCTGCGCGCCGTGGGCTGCGGCCCGATCGCAGATGTCTCCGAGCGCGGCCAGCCAGCCGTCGTCCGCGGTGCCCGGTGCTAGCGGCCGGTTGTACGTCGTACCGGCACCCAGGCCCTCGCCGGTCTCGTGCGCGTGTCCCACGACGTGCGGGAACCAGCCGGCCCCCGGGTCGACGTGCAGCGAGCCGTAGAACACGTCGGCGCGCTCCCAGAAGACTGCCTGGGTGCCGTTGCCGTGGTGGGCGTCGATGTCGACCATGACGACCCGGTCGTGGCCGTGATCGCGCAGCGCCTCGGCCGCGACCGCCGCGTTGTTGAGGTAGCAGGAACCGCCGAACGCGCGGCGGGTCGCGTGGTGCCCCGGCGGGCGGACCAGGGCGTATGCCGCGGGCGCTCCGGCTGCGACGAGGTCGGCCGCCGTGAGGGCGACGTCGACGGCCGCCCTGGCCGCCAGCCAGGTGCCTGGCCCGACGAGGGTCATCGTGTCGTAGCACCAGACACCGGCCCGCGCATGCGCGGCGGTCGGCAGCGTGCCGGGCATCCCGTCCAGCATGCCCTCGGTCGGGAAGAAGTAAGGAACCACGCGGTCCTGCCCGACGAGGGTTTTGTACTCCCCCGCCGCCCAGTCGTCGGCGACGGTCTCGAGGTGCCGGAGCATCTCGGGGTCGTGCACCCGACGGAGCAGCGCATCGTCGTGCGCGCGGGACGTGACCACCTCGGCCCCGGCTGCCGTGACCGCGTCGAGCAGGACCTGCGCGCGGCCCGGCACCTCGGTGCCCGGCGTGCTCACCCCCAACCAGATCTCGGCGCCGGGCTCGTGACGCAACACGTCGGGCGACCAGACCACGGGTGGCAGCGAGCCCATGTGGTGCATGCTGTCACGCGTGCCTCGCGCTGCTGATCTGCCAGTCAGGATCGGGCTGCTCCCTCCCGGTCCCACGTCGTCGGTGCTCGACGTCCCGGGCGTGGGTGTCGGGCACCTGACGGTCTGGCGCGACGAGCCGGCGCCGCCGCACGGTCGTGGGGTCGCGCGCACCGGTGTGACGGTGCTCGACCCGGGCGGGAACTGTTTCCGGTCTCCCGTGCCCGCCGGCGGCGCGGTCCTGAACGGCGCCGGCGAGTGCACCGGTTTCCTGGCGATGCAGGAGTGGGGGCTGGCCGAGACACCGGTGTTCCTGACCTCGACCATGCAGGTCGGCCGGGTGTACGACGCCGCGTGCGAGCTGCTCGCGGAGGAGGAGCCGGCGATCGGCGTGGAGGACGTCGTCATCCCGCTGGTCGCGGAGTGCGACGACTCGTTCCTCAACGACGCGCGGCGGATGCAGGTCACCCGTGACGACGTCCGTGAGGCCTTGTCTGCGGCCCGCGCCTCGGTGGGCACCGTCCTGCCGCCCGACGAGGGCGCGATCGGCGCCGGTGCCGGGATGTCGTGTTTCGACTGGAAGGGCGGCATGGGGACGGCATCGCGGCTGGTGCCGTCCGGGCATGTGGTCGGCGTCGTAGTGCTGGCGAACTTCGGCGACTCCGAGCGGCTGACGGTGGCCGGGGTACCGGTCGGCGCCCGGCTGCGGCCGCCGGAGGGTGCCGAGGCGGGACCGGCCGGATCGTGCGTCGTGGTGGTCGTCACCGACGGTCCGCTGGACGCCGCGGCCTGCCAGCGTCTCGCCCGCCGGGCCGGCCTCGGGCTGGGTCGGACCGGCAGCACCGGTCACCACGCGAGCGGCGAGATCTTCCTGGCGCTGGCGACCGGGCTGCGCGCTCCGCGAGGCAAGTCGTCCCACGCTACGCCGCTGTCCGGCCGCGGCCTGGACCCGTTCTTCGCCGCCGTCGTCGAGGCCACCGAGGAAGCGGTGCTCAACGCGCTGTTCCAGGCGACCACGACGGTCGGCGTCGCCGGGCACAGATCCGAGGGGCTGCCGTTCGACGAGGTGGCCCGGCTGGTCGCACGGGCCCACGGTGGCTGACCCCGCAGGCGGGGTCGGGACCGTCGAGCGGATCTTCATCACCATGCCGGACGGCACCCGGCTCGCGACCACGCTGTTCCTCCCGGCCACCGAGGGACCCGTGCCCTGCGTTCTGGAGGCCTTGCCCTACCGCAAGGACGACCTGACGGCGACCTACCGGCCGGAGTACGTGCGGCTGCGTGACGAGCACGGCTACGCCGTCGTCCGGGTGGACGTCCGCGGCACCGGTTCCTCCGACGGGCTGGCCACCGACGAGTACCCCGAGCAGGAGCAGCGCGACCTATGCGACGTCATCGCCTGGCTGGCCGAGCAGCCGTGGTGCACCGGCGCGGTGGGGATGTACGGCACGTCGTACTCCGGGTTCAACTCCCTGCAGGTCGCGTGCGAACGGCCGCCGGCGTTGAAGGCCATCATCGCCATCTACGCGACCGACGACCGCTTCACCGACGACGTGCACACGATGGGCGGCTCGCTGCGATTGCTGGACCTGGTCGACTACCCGGCGTACATGGCCGCCATGAACGCCCTGCCGCCGGTTCCCTCGCTGGTCGGCGACGGCTGGCGGGACGACTGGCGGCGCCGGGTGGAGCAGCACGAACCGTGGTTGCTGCGCTGGCTGGAGGAGCAGCGCGACTCGGCGTACTGGCGGCACGGTTCGGTGCGACCGGCGTACGAACGGATCGAGTGCGCGACGATGCTGGTCGGCGGCTGGGCCGACGGCTACCGCAACAACACCTTCCGCACCGTGCAGGCGCTGCGCGAGAACGGCACGCCGCACCGACTGCTGCTCGGGCCGTGGAGCCACATGTCCACCGCCTCGTCGCTTCCCGGGCCGCACGTCGACCTAGTGCCGGTGATGGCCCGCTGGTGGGACCGGTGGCTGCGCGGCATCGACGACGGGTATGACGACGAGCCGGCCCTGACCTGGTTCCAGCAGGCGTCGACGCGGCCATCCCCCGACCGGGCGGTGGTCGACGGCGAGTGGCGGACCGCGCCGCAGTGGCCGCTCGCCGGTGCGCAGGAGGTGGAACGCGACTTGGGCGACGGGGAGGTGTCGTACGTGGTGCTGCCGGACCTCGGCACCGCGGCCTGGAACAGCTGCGCGGGCTCGCTCCCGTGGGGGCAGCCGACCGACCAGAGTACGACGACGCTGCGTCGCTGACCTGGGAGTGGCCGGCGGAGGGGCTCGAGCTGCTCGGCCACCCACGGCTGCGGGTGCGGCTGTCGTCGTCGACCCCGGTCGCGACCCTGTCGGCGAAGCTGTGCGACGTCTTCCCGGACGGGACTTCGTCGCTGCTGAGCCGCGGGCTGCTCAACCTGACGCACCGCTCGTCCTCGACCGACCCGCAGCCGCTGCCCGTGGGCGAATGGGTGGACGTCGAGGTCGAGCTGGAGGCGATGTCCTGGACGCCGGCGCCCGGGCACCGGCTGCGGCTGTCGGTGGCCGGCGCCGACTGGCCGAACACTGTCGCGCCGCCGGAGCCGGTGACGCTGCGGGTCGACCGGGCGGCGTCCACCCTCGTGCTGCCGTTGGCCGGTGAGTCGGCGCCCGCACCAGCGTGGCCCGCGGCACCGGCTGCAGCCGCCGACGACCCTGGCGTCGGGGTGACCTGGCGGGTCGAGCGCGACGTGCTCGGACGGCGGACGTCGTGCCGGGTCGACCACGGCTCGGCGTACGACGTCGAGCTGGGCGCGGTGCGCGAGCACTACACCGGCTCCGTCGAGGTCGACACCCGGACGTTCGGTCAGCGCGCCGAGGCCACGGCGGAGTTCGAGGTGACCTGGGCGGACACGACGGTCGCCGCCCGGGCCGAGGTCACCCTCGAGGCAGGCCCGTCGTCGTACGACGTGACTGTCGCCGTGAGCACCCGGCAGGACGGCGAGCCGTTCGTGAGCCGGCAGTGGCACCGGAGCATCGCCCGAGACCTGGGCTAGGCGGCCACCGGCGTCAGCACGAAGACGGGGATCTTCCGCTCGGTGCGCTCCTGGTAGTCGGCGTAGTCCGGGTAGGCGGCGACCGAACGCTCCCACCAGACAGCCTTCTCCGCACCCGTCACCTCACGGGCGACGTAGTCGCCGCGGTCCGGACCGTCCTGCAGCTCCACGAGCGGGTTGGCCTTGAGGTTGTAGTACCAGACCGGGTGCCGTGGGGCGCCACCCAGCGAGGCCACCACGGCGTACTCGCCGTCGTGCGCCACCCGCATCAACGCGTTCTTGCGCATCTTGCCGCTCCTGGCCCCCACCGAGGTCAGGATGACGACCGGCATCCCGCGCAACGTGGTGCCCTTGGTGCCGCCGGACTCCTCGTAGAGCTCGACCTGCGTGCGGGTGCGGTCGGACGTGCTGGGTTCGTACTCTCCGGTCAGTGGCATACCCACTCAAACACCGCGTCGGACCCGGATCCTTCCCTGGGGTCGGCCAACTCGGTAGAGCAGCTGGCGCCTCTTGCGGCCTCCGCGGCCCCGGCGCACTGTCGAGTGGTCGCGGCTGCGCAAGCACTGAAGGACGAGGGCATCAAGGCCGTCTCGGTGCCGGCACTGCAGATCGCCCTCTACGTCCTGGCGGCCGCTGTCGCCGGCGTACTCGCCGCGATCGGCCCCTCCCGTTCGGCGGCCAAGGTCGACGTGCTGCGGGCCGTCGTCACCGAGTGAGCTGAACGTTCTGGTTGAGCCGGAAGAGGTTGTCGGGGTCATAGGCCGCCTTGGCTGCCATCAGCCGGTTCCAGGTGGCGCCCGGGTACGCCGCGCGGACCCGGTCCGCCCCCTCGTCGCCGAGAAAGTTGACGTAGGCGCCGCCGTCGCCCTGGTGCAGGGCGCCGGCGAGACCGCTCACCCAGGCCTCCTTGGCCGGTCGGTCGTCGGCGCCGTCGTAGAACGCGGCCACGTTGACCATCAGCCGGCTGGTTCGGTGGGCGTACGCCGTCGCGTCGGCAGGCACCCGCGCGACCGCCCCGCCGAGCGCCCGGATCTGCACCGCACGGAGTGGTGCGTCCGACGCGACCAGCTGGTCGACGATCCGTGCGGCGGTGTCGAGATCGACGGTGCTCGTGAACATCGTCCGGGACACCGCGGTCGGGTGGTAGTCGGCATCCTCGGGCGGATACATCTCCGGGTACGCGGATCGGCCGGACCAGGTCGGCGAGCGGCACAGCCAGCGCCCGGAACGGCGCCATCGCCGCGGTGCCGGTCTCCAGGTCGCCTGCCCAGCAGACCATCGCAAGGATCACGATGCTGCCGTGGTGCGCCTCGGGCACGAACGGCATCGGCGGGCAGTTCATGACATTCGCGATCGTGGTCAGCTCGTCTGGCGCCGCCTCGGCCGCCGCGACGAAGCCGGCCACCGTCTCGGCCGTCGCCGGCAGGACCAGCATGCCGCCGAGCACCTGATCGACCTCGTGCAGCCGGAACTGGAACCGGGTGGCCACGCCGAGGTTGCCGCCGCCGCCACGGATCGCCCAGAACAGCTCCGGGTCCGACTCGGCGTCGACCCGCCGCACCTCGCCGTCGGCGGTGACCACGTCGGCAGCGAGCAGGTTGTCGATGGTCAGGCCGTGCTTGCGGGCCAGGTAGCCGACGCCGCCACCGAGCGTGATGCCGCCGATGCCGACCGACCCGGTGTCGCCGAAGCCCACGGCGAGGCCGTGCTCGGCGGTCGCGGCGTGAGCTGGCCTGCGGTCAGGCCGGTCCCGGCCCACACCGTGCGGCCGTCGGCGTCGATCTCGACCGCGGTCAGGTCCCGGAGGTCCAGGACGATCCCGCCGTCGAGCTGCTGTGCCCCGCGCGCTGTGGCCGCCGCTGCGGACGGCGAGCGGCAGCCCGGTCTCCCGGGCCAGCGTCGACGACCTGCACGACGTCCGCGTCGTCGACCGGCCGGACGACGACGACCGGCCGCGCGTCGGGATCGCCGTACATGGTCGTCCGGACGTCGTCGTACTCCGTCGTCCTCCGGCCCCACGACCCGGCCCCGGATCCGGGACTTCGAGGTCTGGCAGGTCGACGTCTGGCGGTCGGTCGAGGTCGACATGGCTTCTCCTCGAGCGTCGCGGCGTGCTCGGTCGAGCCTTGGACACTGAGACCCCCGGACGCAACAGAAATCATCGGTCAGGCATGCAGTCCGCCGTCGCGGTAGGCGCGAGCGACGGTCGTGACGAACTGGTGAACGGCGTCCTCGTTGGGTGCGAGCGGGCCGGGGCTGAAGTGCGGTGAGGCTCAGCCCACGCTGCACCGACTCGCAGGCAGCCCAGTCCTGACGGTTGGTCGTGTCCCAGAACTCCACGGCGTACGACGGGTCGACGTCCTCGTCGGCGAAGTACCAGGCGCACTCCACCCAGGTCTCCCCCGGCGCGAGCGGCACCATCCGGTGGGTCATGACGTAGTCGGGGTGCATCGAGAGCAGCAGGTTCGGCAGCAGCCCGAGGTAGAGCACCTTGCGCGGGTCGACCCCGTCGAGCGGTCCGGCCGTTGCTCCGGCCGTCGAACGACATGGTCTCGGCGTTCTCCCGCAGGTCCATCGAGCCGCCGACCCAGGTGCCGGGCAGGTCGAAGTTCTCGCCGCTGGTGGGCGGCGAGACCTCGCAGAGCTCGGGGTGGATCAGCGGGCAGTGGTAGCACTCGTGGTAGTTCTCGGTGATCACCTTCCAGTTCGCGCGCACGACGTACTCGTGGCGCTCCCGCCGGACCAGCGCCTCCGGCCGGTACGGCGCCACCAGGTCCACCAGGCCACCGACGTGGTCGGCCAACGGAGCCGCGCCGCCGAGCGCGTTGACGAACACCCAGCCGTGCCACACCTCGACCGGCAGCCGGACCAGCCCGTGCGCAGCCGGGTCGAACGACGCGACCTCCCGGAACCCCGGCGCCGCGATCAGCGACCCGGACAGGTCGTAGCTCCACGCGTGGTACGGGCAGACCAGGGCCCGCCTGGTCGAGGTGGCCCCGTCCGGGCAGCAGCTCGTGGCCGCGGTGCCGGCAGGTGTTCGCCATCGCCGCGACTGACGCCGGACGGGTCGCGCGCGAGCACGACGGGGATGTCGCCCACCGTGGTCGCGACCTGGGTGGCACCGTCGGCGAACACCGCCTCGACCCGGCCGACGCAGGTCCACGACGCCGCGAACAGGTTCCGCCGCTCCCAGGCCAGCACCGCCTCCGACGTGTACGCCGAGGCCGGCAGCATGGTGCCCTCGCCGAACGGCAGCAGGGCCTGGGCCAGCGACTCGGCCGACACCGGCGCAGCGGTCATGTCACTCCTCCTTCAGGGCGCAGCGCATAGGGTCCGGGCATGGCCCGACGCACGGTCGAGGTCCGCCGCGAGGAGATCCTCCGCGCGACGGTCGACGAGGTGGTCAAGCGCGGCTTCGCGCACACCCGGGTGGCCGACGTCGCGGCCGCTCTCGGCATCAGCACCGGCCTGGTCTTCTACCACTTCGCCTCCAAGGACGCGTTGCTGTCGGACGCCTTCGCGTACGCCGCGGAGCGCGACCTCGAGCGTCTCGACAAGGCCGTCAGCGGCGCGCGGCAGCACGGCGCGCCGGCTGGCCCGGATCCTCACGATGTACGGCCCGGAGGACACCGGCGCCGGCTGGCCGCTGTGGATCGACGCGTGGTCGACCGCCCTGCGCAGCCCCGAGATGGCCGAGGTCTCCCGGCAGCTGGACGTGCGGTGGAAGGACACCGTCGCCGCCGTCATCGCCCAGGGCGTCGAGCGCGGTGAGCTGACCTGCGACGACCCGGCGGGGGCCGCCTGGCGCATCACCGCGATGCTCGACGGGCTCGCGGTGCAGGCCACCGTGCACGCGGGCGTGGTCAGCCGGCGCCAGGTGACGACCTGGGTACGCCGGACGGCGGCCGCCGAGCTCGGCATCGACCCGTCGGCGCTGCGCGCGTAGCCGGCTCATACCAACCAGCTCACCGGGTGGCCGGCCTCGACCAGCGCCGGCGGTCCGGGCGCGAAGGCAGCTGATGTCGCTGGTGGTGGCGCCGTCGAGCACCAGGTCGGCGAGCACCCGGCCGAACGTCGGCGCGAACTTGAAGCGCGTGCCCGGCGCCGAGCCCCACCAGCACCGCCGGGTGGCCGGGCAGCGGTCCGACGACGAAGTCGCGGTCCGGCGTCAGGGTGTAGAGGCAGGTGACGGTGCGCGCGGGGGCGCCGAGCCCGGGCAGCAGGCCGCCGGCGAACTCCGCGAGCAGTTCCAGCGCCGCAGGGTCCAGCGTCGAAGGACCGCCTGCGGGCCGTGGTCCGGGCGCCGCCGCAGTCCTGCGCGGCCTTCACCAGCGCACCGTTGCCGCCCTCGTCGTACGTCGGGAAGCCGTAGAACGACGGGTCGTCCATCCAGATCCACACCGGCAGGCGGGCCGGGCGCGAACGCCGCCGGGTCGGCCGGCGCGAAGTAGGTGACCTGCTCCCGGGTGACGGTCAGCGGCAGCGAGGTGCCGAGGTGCGCGAGCAGCTCGTTGGTCCAGGCATCGGCGGTGAGCACCACCCGGCGGGCGCAGGAACGCGCGGTCAGCGGAGCCGCCCGCGACCACCCTCACGCTGCCCGTCGTCCTCGACGGTCGAGCGACGTCACCGGTGACCGGTCGTGCAGCCGGGCGCCGGCCTCGCGGGCGAGCCGCGCCATCGTGGCCGTCGCGCGGCCGGCCGGCACGATCGCCGTGTCGGCCTGGTGCATGCCGACGGTCCCCTCGGGAACCCGCAGCGCCGGCCAGCGGGCCGAGATCCCGGCCGCGTCGAGCTGCTCGAACGGCACGCCTTCCGCCTTCATGCTGGCCACGTAGTCGGTCACCGGGATGGCCGCACCGGCGGGGAACAGGTCGACGCCGCCCGTCGTGGTCACCAGCGTCCTCGCCGCTGGCCCGTTCCAGCTCGCGCCCAGTCGTCGTACGCCTCGCCGGCCAGCCGGACGTACGCCGGCGTGTGGTAGCTGCGGCGCAGGATCCGCGACGTGTCGTGCGACGCGCCGCGCAGGTGCCCGAGCTCGAACTGCTCGAGGCCGACGACGTCGCAGCCGCGGCGCGCGAGCTGCCAGGCGGTCGCTGACCCGAGCCCGCCGAGCCCGACGACCACGGTGTCGACTTCCTCCGCGCGCGGCGCGCTCACGGCTGCTCCAGCCGCGGCAACAACCAGCGGCGGATGTCCAGGCTGGCGTCCTCCATCGGCGCGAACCAGCCCTGGGTGTACGCGCGCGACGACATGCCGCGCTGGACGACGCGCAGACCGCCCAGTCCTGCCGGTTGACGGTGTCCCAGAACTCGGCCGCGTCGGTGGGGTCGAAGGTGTCCCGCTCGACCTCGTCCGGCGCGAACAGCAGGTCGCACTCGATCCGGGTGCGGTCGGCTGCGGTCGGCCACAGCGTGAACGCCGCCACGTGGTCGGCGGACAGGCTGAGCATCAG
This sequence comes from uncultured Actinomycetota bacterium, assembly GCA_963723975.1. GTDB lineage: Bacteria > Actinomycetota > Actinomycetes > JACCUZ01 > JACCUZ01 > CAVRTI01. The sequence continues at coordinate 171,951 of CAVRTI010000009.1, read as the reverse complement.
GTTCGGGTAGAGCAGCTCACCCTTGTGCCGCACCCGCTCGTCGTCGTCCAGCCCGGCGAACGGCGCGCGGTCGACGTGCCGGACGCCGTGAACGTCCAGGCGCCCGTCGCGGTGCGGGATCCCGGCCTCCCAGTCGAGGTCGATGCCGCCGCGGCCGAACGCCGGCACCAGCCGGACCAGCTCGGGGTGCACACCGGCGCAGTGGTAGCACTCGTTGTAGTTCTCCAGGACCACCTTGTAGTTGGCGGCGACGTCGTAGGTGAGGCGACGTCCGACCACCAACGACTCCAGTGGGTAGCGCTGCAGGCGCCCGGGGACTGCGCCTAGCGACTCGAGCAGCGGCGGCGCCGCGCCGGGGTGAGGTGCAGGAAGAGGAAGCCTCCCCACGTCCCGGCGGCCACCGGGTGCAGCCCGAAGGCGGCCGGGTCGAAGTCGTCGACGTCGTCGGTGTGCGGTGCCCGCAGCAGTCGCCCGGCGAGGTCGTAGGTCCACGAGTGGTACGGGCAGCGCAGCGAGCCGGCGGCGCAGGGGGCCGGCGGCTCGACCTCCGGGTCGACCGGCACGACCTGGGAGCCGCGGTGGCGGCAGACGTTGTAGAACCCGTGCAGCCCTCCCTCAAGGTCCTGGGTCACCAGCACGCTCTCGCCCGCCACGTCGACCACGGCGAGCCGCTGCCGGCCTCCCGGGCCGAGCCCGAGCTCGGAGAGCCGCCCGGCGCAGAACCACTCGCGGTGCAGGACCTGCTCGCGCTCACGACGCCAGTGGGCCTCGTCGACGTAGTACGGCGCCGGGAGCGCGGCCTGCAGCGTCGCCACGGCTCACCGCCCGGGACGCCTGGGACGACGCAGCCGGTCGCGGCGCAGGTCGTGCAGCACCTGGCGCACGGCGTTTCGGCCCGGGATGCCGGTGACGCCACCGCCGCCGTGGGTGCCGGAGCCGGCCTGGTAGAGGCCGCGCACCGGCGTCCGCAGGTCGGCGTAGCCCGCCGCCGGACGGGCGTGGAACAGCTGCGACGGCGACAGCTCGCCGTGGAAGATGTTGCCGCCCACCAGGCCGTACTCGGTCTCCATCTCGTGCGGCCCGATCACCTGCCGGTGCAGCACCGAGGACGTGAAGCCGGGCGCCACCTCCTCCATCCGCGCGACCACCGCGTCGGCGTGCGCCTCGATCTCGGCGCGGTGCGGGGCGGCCGACCACTCGTGGGGCACCCACTGGGTGAACATCGACACGACGTGATGACCCGCCGGCGCCAGCGAGTCGTCGAACACCGAGGGGATGCAGATGTCGGCGAACGGCCGCCGCGAGGCACGACCGTTGACGGCGTCCTGGAAGCCGCCCTCGATCTCGTCCAGCGACTCGGCCAGGACGATGGTGCCGCCGTGCACGGCGGGGTCGAAGCCGGGCTTCGCGGTGAACTCCGGCAGCCGGTCGACCGCGAGGTTCACCTTGACCACGCCGCTGCGCGAGCGCCACCGCTCGATGTCGGTGACGAACTCCGGCCGGCAGGTCGGCGCGGTCGAGCAGCCGGAGGAACGAGATCGCCGGGTGCGCGGTGGTCACGACTGTCGGCGCGGCGAGCTGCTCGCCGTTCTCCAGCAGCGACACCGGTCACGGCGCCGCCGCGCGTGGTGATCTTCGCCACCGGTGCGGCGGTGCGGATCTCCACACCGAAGGTCCGCGCCGCCGCAGCCATCGCCTGGGTGACCCCGCCCATCCCGCCGCGCGGGAAGCCCCAGACGCCGGTGGCACCGTCGACGCCGCCGATGTGGTGGTGGGCCATCACGTAGGCGGTCCCGGCCGACCGCGGCCCGGCCCAGCTGCCGATCACGCCGCTCACCGACAGGAGCGCCTTCATCGCGTCGGACTCGAAGTAGTCGTCGAGCAGGTCGGCGATCGACATCGAGAACAGCCGGGTCACCTCGACGGCGCGCCTGCGCCGACATCCCGCGAGCGTGCCGCAGCAGGCCGAGCTGGCCGAGCAGGTCGGTGGGTCGCAGCGAACCGACCTTGGGCGGTACGACGGCGAGCAGCGGCGCCAGCATCGAGGCCAGCTCGTCCGAGCCACGTCGTCCCAGACCTCGATGGCGTCGGCGTCCTTGTCGGAGAACTTGGCCACCTGCTCGCGTCGCGCGGCAGGGTCGTCCGGCAGCGCGAGGTAGCGGCCGTCGGAGTGCGGCGCGAAGTACGGGCCTTGCGGGTAGACGTGGTAGCCGTGCCGGTCCAGCGACAGGTCGGCGACCAGCGACGGCGGCAGCAGGCTCACCACGTAGGACAGCGACGTGACCCGTGTAGTCGGGGCCGAACGGCTGCTCGGTGACGGCGGCACCGCCGACGACGTCGCGCGCCTCGCAGACGACCGTCCGCAGGCCGGACCGGGCGAGGTACGCCGCGGCCACCAGCCCGTTGTGACCACCACCGACGACCACTGCGTCGTACTGCGTCACCGTCCCGACCACCTCCCTCTACTGACTCATCAGTCAGTAAGCATGCCCTGTCGGGCCGCTGAGAGGAAGCAGGCGCAGGCATGTTCCTGCGCGGCGGGCAGCACCGGCAGGAGCTGCGTACCGGCAGGCGTCAGCCGACCCCCGCCTCGTCCGCCGCGCCCGAGGCGAGCGCTGGGCAGCGCGGGTGGAACCGGCAGCCGTCCGGCACCCGGGTCGGGTCCGGCGGCTCCCCGGCCAGCACCACGGGCTCCAGGTGCCGGCTCTCCGGGACCACCGAGAGCAGCGCCTGGGTGTACGGGTGCTGACGGCGCGGCCAGCACCTCCTCGGTCGGGCCGCTCTCGACGATCCGCCCGAGGTACATCACGGCGATCCGGTCGGCGATGTTCCAGGCCAGCCCGAGGTCGTGGGTCACCACGAGCACCGAGAGGCCGAGCTCGTCGCGCAGCCGCAGCAGCAGCGCGAGGATCTCGCCGCGCACCGAGGCGTCCAGCGACGACACCGGCTCGTCCGCGACGAGCACCTGCGGCTCCAGCACGAGGGCGCCGGCGATGACCACACGCTGCGCTGACCGCCGGACAGCTCGTGCGGGTAGCGCAGGAAGTACCGCTCGGCGGGCCGCAGCCCGACCCGCGACAGCGCCTGCGCGACGAGCTCCTGCTCGTCGCCCGCCGACGCGGTGCACCCGCAGCCCCTCGGCCACCGCCTCGTAGACGGTGTGCCGCGGGTTCAGCGATCCGGTCGGGTCCTGCAGCACCAGCTGCACCCGGCGGCGGTAGGCCTTGAGCGACCGGCCGTCGTACTCGGAGGGGGTGACCGTCGACGACGACCTGCCCGGCAGAGGGCCGCTCCAGCCCGAGCAGGGTGCGCGCCAGCGTCGTCTTCCCGCAGCCGGACTCCCCGACCAGCGCGACGATCTCGCCGTGGCCGAGCTCGAGGTCGACGCCGTCGACGGCGCGCGCGGCGGACCGGCCACCGCGTGCGCGGAACGTGGTGTGACAGCCCGGCCGCCTCGAGCACCGGACGATCGCTGCTCACGGCGCCAGCCTCCGACCGCACGTGCACGCAGGCGGCCGCGTGCCCGGGTGCGGCCAGCCTGAGCCGCGACGTCGTCGACCGGGCAGGCGTCGACCGCGTCCGGGCAGCGCGGGTGGAACGGGCAGCCGGTCGGCAGGTCACCGGGCCACGGCGGGTCACCCGGCAGGCCGCTGCGGCGCGAACCGCGCCGACGGCGTCGCCGATGGTGGGGAACGCCGCCGACAGCGCCCGGGTGTACGGGTGCCGGGCCCGGTCGAGCACCTCGGCCGACGGCCCCTCCTCGACCACCCGCCCGGCGTACATCACGGCCAACCGGTCGCAGGTCGTGCCGAGCACCGACAGGTCGTGGCTGATGACCACCAGCCCGACGCCGAGGTCGCGGACCAGCCCGGTGAGCAGGTCGAGCACCTGGCCTGCACCATCACGTCCAGCGCGGTGGTCGGCTCGTCGGCGATGATCAGCCGGGGCTCGCAGGCCAGCGCCATCGCGATCATCACCCGCTGCTTCTGCCCGCCGGAGAGCTGGTGCGGGTACGACGCGGCGAGTCGGGGCGGCAGGCCGACCTGTGCCGAGGAGCTCGTCGACCCGCGCGTCGGCGTCCGCGGCGGCTGGCCGCCATGACCGTGCAGCAGCATCGGCTCGGCGACCTGCTGGCCGACCCGCTGCAACGGGTTCAGCGAGTGCAGGGCGCCCTGGAAGACGATCGACGCCTCCGCCCAGCGCACGGCGCGCAGCCGGCCGAACGACATCGTCAGCACGTCCTCGCCGTCGAGCAGCACCTTGCCGGTCGACCGTTGGCGGACGCCGGGTTCAGCCGCAGCACGGTGCTGCCAGCGTCGACTTGCCGGAGCCGGACTCGCCGGCCACGCCGAGGTCGTCCCGGCGTCGACCGTCGAGCGTCACGCCGCGGACGGCCGGGACCGGGCCCGTCGGCGCGTGCGGTAGGTCACCGACAGGTCCTCGATCCGGAGCAGCGTCATCTCAGCGCTCGCCGGGGGTCGAGCACGTTCTCCAGCGCCCGGCCCGACCAGGGTGAAGGCCAGCACGACGGCGACCACGCAGAGCCCGGGCGGCAGCAGGTACCACCAGGCGCCGGAGCTGATCGCCCCGGCCGAGAACGCGTTGTCCAGCATCGAGCCCCAGGACACCCGGAACGGGTCGCCGAGGCCGAGGAACGACAGCGTCGTCTCGGACAGGATCGCGATCGCGACGGTCAGCGTCGTGTTGGCGAGCACCAGCGGCATCACGTTGGGCAGCACGTGCCGGGACATCTGGTGCCAGTGCCCGCCGCCGAGCACCCGGGCCCGTTCGAGGTACGGCCGGGCCTCCACCGACAGGGTCTGCGCCCGCACCAGCCGGGCCGTGCCCGGCCAGGACGTCACCCCGATCACGATGATCATGTTGAGCAGCGACGACCCGAGCACGGTCGCCAGCACGATGGCCAGCGGCAGGAACGGGATCACCAGGAACCAGTCGGTGAGCCGCTCCAGGACCGACCCCGCCGGACCGCCGAAGTGGCCGGACGCGATGCCGACCAGGGTCCCGATGACGATCGAGATGACCGTCGCGGCGATCCCGACCAGCAGCGAGACCCGGCTGCCCCACACCACGAGGGCCAGCACCGAGCGACCCGACTCGTCGGTGCCGAGCGGGTACTGCCGCTGGTCGGCCCGTCGCAGCACGTCACCGGTCGCCTCGGTGACCTTCAGCTCGTCCGCGGAGAACAGCAGCGGCGCGAGCGAGCGCCAGCAGGACGAAGACGCCGAGGATCAGCGAGGCCGGCCATGCCGCCGCGCTCCCTGCGGAACGCGGCCAGGAACCGGCGCGACCGCGCGCCCGCCGCCGCGGCCGTACGCACGGCTCGCGGCCTGACGGCGGTCGACCGGTCGCCGGCGGTGCTCATGTGCGCACCCGCGGGTCGACGGCGGCGACCACGATGTCGGCCACGATGTTCGCGACGACCACGGCGAGCGAGAACAGCAGGAAGATCGCCTGCAGCAGCGGGACGTCGGGGCCGCGGAGCGCCTGGTAGGCTGAGCAGTCCGAGGCCCGGCCAGGAGAACACCGTCTCGACCGTGATCGCGCCGGAGACGACGAAGCCGATGTTGAGGAAGACCAGCGTGATGGTCGGCAGCAGCGCGTTCGGGCACCGCGTGCCGGCGGCGTACCAGCTTGTCCATCATCCCCTTGGCGCGCGCCGTCGTGCAGGTAGTCCTGGCCGAGCTCGTCGACCAGCGACGACCGCATCACCAGCGCGTACTCCGCGAGGTAGGCCAGGGTGAGGGTCAGCGCACGGGCAGGCACGAGGTGCCAGGCCTGGTCGCGGATGCCCGTCGAGGACCACGGGTCCAGGCCCGGCGTGATGGTGCCGCCGCTCGGGAAGATGCCGGGGAAGATCCCGACGCCGGTGCTGAACAGGATGAGCAGCACCATGCCGAGCCAGAACTCCGGCATCGCGTAGAGGGTCAGGGTGATCGCCGGTGCTGACGTCCGGTCGAACGTGCTGCCGCGCTTCCAGCCGCCCTTGATGCCGATCGCGATGCCGATGACGGCGGAGAGCACGGTCGACGGTGCCGAGCAGCACCAGCGTCGGCCAGACGTAGTCACCGATCACGTCCCACACCGGCCGGGAGAACTGGGTCGAGTCGACGCCGGTCGAGAACGGGTTGCTTCAGGTAGTCGACGAACTGGCTCGCCGATCGGCTGGTTGAGCTGGCGGCGCAGCTCGCGCAGCTGCTCGCGGTCCATGTTGCGGCCGCGGGTGTAGAGCGCGATGGGGTCGCCGGGCAGCAGCCGGAACAGGAAGAAGTTGAAGACGAGGACGAAGACCAACGTGCCGACCGCCGGTGAGCAGCCGGCGCACGGCGTAGCCGGCCAGGCCGCCGGACCGCCGCGGCCCGCCCGTGCCCGCGACGGGTCCGGCGGCGGGCGCGACGCTGCTCGGCGCCAGTCACGGCGTCCCTCGGACTACTCGACATCGGGCTCCGGCCGGCGCCGGCTGCGCAAGCCAGGAACACCGACGCCGCCGAGCAGCACCGCGACCGCCGACCGACCGACGCCACCGACGATGCCGCCGTCGTTCGAGCTCGGCGTCCGTCGGCCGCCGCCGGCTTCTTCGTGCCTCCTCGGTCACCGGCCCGATGCTCTGGTAGCTGTAGGTGCCGTACTGGAACAGCAGCGACCCGTTCGGCTGCCGGCTGCGGCTGGAAGTTCGGTGAACCGGTCGGACCGGTAGGCCTGCAGGTTGTCGTAGTAGAACGTCACGATGTACGGCGCGTCGTCGTACAGCATCTTCTGCATCTGCCTTGACGGTCTCCGCGCGCTCGTCCGGGTCGATCTGCTCGGCCTGCTTGGCGTAGAGCGCGTCGTACTCCTTGTCGCAGTAGAACGAGTCGGACAGGTTGGCGTAGACGCTGCCGCCGTCCTTGTACGGAGCGGTTGGCGCAGGTGAACGTCGACAGCTGGTAGTTCGGGTCGGGCTCGACCACCCAGCCCCACTCGAACATGTCGAAGTTGCCCTCGCCGATGATCTCGGTCAGGGCGTCCTCGGACACGATCTTCGGCTTTGACCTCGATGCCGATGTCCTCCAGCCAGCCCGGCCACGAACTGCACCGTCTGCTGGCTGGTCTGCGAGTTGCTGCCGGCCGAACAGCCGGAACGACAGCTTCTGGCCGCCGTCCGGCATCGTGCGGATGCCGTCCGGCCCCTTCGGTGTAGCCGGCCTCGTCGAGCAGCGTCTTGGCCTTCTCCGAGGTCGAACGTGTAGGCCGTCGTCGCCCGGGTCGTAGTGCAGCGTCTCGTAGAGCGGCGGGATGACGCTGCTGCCGGGCTGCCGTGGCCGCCGAGCACCCGGTCGACCAGCGTCTTGGTGTCGATCGCGTGGGATAGCGCCTGCCGCAGCTTGCGTCCTTCAGCGCCGGGTGGCCGTCGCCGATCGGCGTGCCGTCGTCGAGCGCGGCGCCGGTGTTGAAGGCGATCTCGTTGAAGCCGGAGTACTTCGCCGGGTAGGTCGTCATGCCCTCGGCGTCCTGCAGGCTGTTGAAGACGTTGGACGTCGAGGTCGTCGGCGAAGTCGATCTCGCCGCTGCGCAGCGCCTGGGCCAGCGAGTCCTTGTTCTGGAAGACCCGGAAGACCAGCTCGTCGATCTTCGGCGCGCCGCTTGTATAGTTCTTGTTGGCCTCCAGCCGGATGAACTGGCCCTTCTTGTGCTCCGTCACGATGAACGGGCCGGAGCCGACGGTGCCGTCCGGCCCGGGCTCGTTCGCGTAGCTCTTGACCTCCTTCTCGTCGATGTCCTTCCAGATGTGCTCGGGCAGGATGTAGACGTACAGGTGCAGCATGATCGGCGTCGGCTTCTTGACCTTCATGACGACGGTCCGGTCGTCGGGTGCCTCGACCGACGGTGATGCCGCTCGACGTAGTTGCCGAAGTTGGTCTGCTCGTACTTGCCGTTGCGCACCCGGTTGAACGTGTAGGCGACGTCGTTGCGCGGTCAGCGGCTCCCCGTCGGACCAGGTGAGGCCGTCGCGCAGGTGGTAGGTCCAGGTGAGCCCGTCGTCGGAGACGTCCCAGCTCTCGGCCAGCGCCGGCGTGGGCGGCGAAGTCCTTGGCCCGTAGTCGGTGAGGGTCTCGTACTTGCAGCTGGTAGATCTCGTAGGCCGACGGACACGATGCCGGTGAACGGGTTCAGCGAGTCGACGTCCTGGGTGAGCCCGACGGTGAAGGTGACCTTGTCGCCGGCGGCCGCCTTGGTCGCCGGCGCCGGCAGTGACCGCCGTGCCCGAGCACGGCCGCCGCGGCCAGCAGGAGCACCGCCGTGCGCCCGCGCCCGAGGATCCGTCGACCGCGCATGGGACCTCCACCGTCGGGCTGCGGATATCGCGCCTCCGAGAGGCGCGCGGGCAGCGGTTTTCCGTCGTCGGCCGCATCATGCTGGCGTACCGAATCCGTTTGTCACGCCTTCTGCTGAGTCACGAGTCAGTAACGATCGGTGCAGGCGCTACGGTGCTGCCCGTGCCCGCCGCCTCCGCGGCCGCCGCCCGCGCGCCCCGCCGGCCGGCGCACCGGGTCCTGCACGGCGAGCACGGTCGTCGACGACTACGCCTGGATGCGGCAGCACCGACGACCCGGCTCTGCTGGCCTACCTGAGCGCCGAGAACGCACTGGTACGACGCAGCGGACCGCGCACCTGGCCGACCTCCGGCGACGAGCCTCGCGCCGAGCTGGCGGCCGCGCTGCCGGACGACGACCTGCTCCGCGCCGTGGCGTCGCGGCGGCTGGGAGTACCGCATCCGCCGCCCGGCCGGCGACCAGTACGCGCGTCCTCGTGCGACGGCCGGCCGGCTCGGACGCACGCCGTAGCGAGGTTCTGCTCGACGAGAACGCGCTCGCCGAGGGGCACGACTTCCTCGAGCTCGGCGTCTGCGAGGCCAGCCCGGACGGTGCGGCTGCTCGCCTACTCGGTCGACCACGACGGCAGCGAGGTCTACCGGCTGCGCGTGCGCGACCTGACGACCGGCGACGCGACCTGCCGGACGAGCTCGCCGGCACCTACTACGGCGTTGGCGCTGGGCGGCGGACGGCTGCGAGCTTCCTCTACACGACGCTCGACGACGCGCTACCGGCCGGACCGGGTGTGCCGGCACGTCCTCGGCACGTCGCAGGCCGACGACGTCCTCGTCTGGCACGAGGAGGACCGGCGCTTCGAGCTGGAGGTCGAGCGCGACGCGCAGCGGTGAGTTGCGTCCGTGCTCGTCGCGCGCAGCCGGGACACCTCCGAGGTGCGCCTGGTTCCTGCGACCGCGCCGGACGCGACGCCGCTCGCTGGTCGAGCCGCGGGTGCCGGGGCGCGAGTACTTCGTCGACCACCAGCCCGGTCCGGACGGCGGCCGGTTGGTGCTCCTGACCGACCTCGACGCCCCCGAGTACCGCGTCGTGACGGCGCCGCTGTCGGCGCCGGTGGTGCCGGCGCCAGTGGACCGAGCTGCTGCCGCACGACCCGGCGGTGCGGGTCGAGGGAGCCGACGTGTTCGGCGAGCACGTCCTGGTGTCCGAGCGCCACGACGGGCGCGCTGCGGATCCGGGTGCTCGACCGTGCGGGCTCCGACCGCGACGTCGTGGTGCGAGCCGGATGCGGTCGGGCGAGGTGGTGCGCCTCGGTCGCAACGACGAGCAGGACCTCGCGATCGGTCCGGCTGGTGCGCGAGGGCTGGGTGCGCCCTCCGGCCGACCGTCGACCACGACCTCGCGACCGGCGCGCGAGACGCTCGTGCACGAGCAGGCCGTGCGCCGGTCGCTGGACGGCTACCGCTGCGAGATCGTCGCACGCGGTCGCCGACGACGGCGTCAGCGGTGCCGATCACGGTGGTCCGGCGCGGCGACGCTGCCGACCGGTCCGGCGACCCTGCCTGCTCTACGGCTACGGCGCCTACGAGTCGAGCCTGGACCCCGAGTTCTGGCCGGAGATGCTGCCCTTGCTCGGACCGTGGCGTGGCGCTCGCCTTCGCGCACGTGCGCGGCGGCGGCGAGCTGCGGCCGCGACTGGTGGCAGCAGGGACGCCTGCTGCCGCAAGCGGACGACGTTCACCGACTTCGTCGCCTGTGCGCGGCACCTGGTGGCGACGCGGGGTAACCACCGCCGACCGGCTCGCTGCGCGCGGCCTGAGCGCCGGCGGGCTGCTGCATGGGGGCCGTCGCGCACCTGGCTCCCGAGGACTTCGCGCTGATCGTCGCCGAGGTGCCGTTCGTCGACGTCGTCGACGACGATGCTCGACGACACGTTGCCGCTCACCGTCGCCGAGTGGGATGAGTGGGGCGACCCGCGGATCCCGGAGCACTACGCCTACCTGCGCGGCTACTCGCCGTACGACAACCTGCCCGGATCCACGGCGCCCGGCGCTGCTGGTGACCGCCAGCCGCAACGACCCTCGGGTCTCGGTGCACGAGCCGGCCAAGTGGGTCGCGCGGCTGCGGGCTCGAGGAGGAGAAGGCTCCTGCCGAGCGGGATGCACCGCTGCTGCTGCGTACGGCGATGGGCGGCGCCGCGCATACCGGCCCGGCCGGGCGGTACGACGCCTGGGCGCACGAGGCCTTCCTTCACGCGGTCACGCTGGACCGCCTCGGACTCGGCGGCGACGTGGTGGGCACGACCCCGCCGGACGGATGACCGTCCCGTCGGGTCAGCCGCCCGAGACGGCGAGCTCGGCGTCGGCGTCCACGAAGCCGCCCGAGCGCGCGGCCAGCCACCCCTCCGGCAGCACCACCCGGCGCGGCGAGCCGGCCCGGCCCCGCGGGGCGCCGACCGACACCGAGGGGAACGGCTCGTCGTGCGCCAGGGTGGCGAGCAGGTCGTCGAGCTCGGCGAGGGTGGAGACCAGCGCGAGCCGGTTCCTGGTGTCGCCGCCGACGCCGAACCCCTTGAGGTACCAGGACACGTGCTTGCGGAACTCCCGGCAGCCCTTGTCCTCGCCCAGCCACCCAGCCATCAGCCCGGCGTGCCGGCGCATGACGGCAGCGACCTCGCCGAGGCTGGGCTGGGCGTCGTCGGGCAGCCCGGCAAAGGCTCGATCGAGCGACCGGAACAGCCACGGCCGGCCGAGGCAGCCGCGGCCGACCACCACGCCGTCGCAACCCGTCTCACGCATCATCCGCAGCGCGTCTGCTGCCTCCCACACGTCCCCGTTGCCCAGCACCGGGATCGAGGTGACGTGCTCCTTGAGTTGGGCGACCGCCGGCCAGTCGGCCTGGCCGGAATACGCCTGCGCGGCGGTTCGGCCGTGCAGCGCGATGGCGGTCACGCCCTCGTCCTCGGCGGTGCGGCCGGCGTCGAGAAAGGTGAGGTGGTCGTCGTCGATGCCCTTGCGCATCTTCATCGTGACCGGCACCGGGCCGGCCGCCCGGACGGCCGCCCTCAGCACGGCACGCAGCAGGTCCCGCTTCCAGGGCAGCGCCGCTCCCCCGCCCCGGCGGGTCACCTTGGGCACCGGGCAGCCGAAGTTGAGGTCGATGTGGTCGGCGCGGTTCTCGGCGACGATCATCGTCACCGCCTCGCGCACGACGGCCGGGTCGACGCCGTACAGCTGCAGGCTCCGCGGGGTCTCCTGCGGGCCGAACTCGATCAGCCGCATCGTCTCCGGGTCGCGCTCCACCAACGCCCGGGTCGTGATCATCTCGCTGACGTAGAGCCCGCCGCCGTACTCGCGGCACAGGGTGCGGAACGGCTGGTTGGTGATGCCGGCCATCGGCGCCAGCACGACGGGGGGCGTGACGACATGAGGTCCGATGCGCAACGGCTGCGCCTGGGCCGCCACGGTGGTCATGCCGCCATTGTCTCAGGGCAGCGTGATCCGGATGACCTTGTCGTCCTTCGCACCGGGCGCGCCGCGGCCGTCACGGTTGGATGTCGTGATCCACAGCGAGCCGTCGGGTGCCGTCATGACCTGTCGGATCCGGCCGAACCGGCCGCGGAAGTGCCGGCGTTTCACGCCGGAGTCCGGGCCGCGCAGCGTCACGGAGTACAGGCACTGCCCTCGCAGCGCCCCGAGCCAGGCCCGGCTGTTCGCCACGGCGACGCCGGCCGGCGAGCAGATCGACGTCGGCGACCATTGCGCGAGGGGGTCCCGGAACCCGCCGGCGCCGTCGCTGCCCTCGACCCTCGGCCAGCCGTAGTTGGCGCCGGGCTCGATCCGGTTGAGCTCGTCAGCCTCCTTCTCGCCGAACTCGCTGGCCCACAGCGTGCCGCGGGCGTCGAAGGTGATGCCCTCGACGTTGCGGTGACCCATCGACCAGGTGTAGTTGCCGAACGGGTTGCCCGCGGGCACCTCGCCGTCCGGGGTGAGCCGCAGCACCTTGCCGCCGAGCGAGGTACGGCTCTGGGCCCGGTCGCCGACCTCACCGTCGCCGGTGCTGGCGTAGAGCAGGCCGTCCGGGCCGAAGACCAGGCCGCCGCCGTTGTGGTGCACGTTCATCGGGATGTCCGCCAGCACCACCTGCCGGGAGCCCAGCTTGCCGCCCGCGAAGCGCATCCGCACGATCCGGTTGTCGTTGCTGGTCGACAGGTAGGCGTAGACCAGCCGGTTGCGCGCGAAGCCCGGGTGCAGCGCCAGGCCGAGCAGGCCGCCCTCGCCGGCGCGGGAGAGCTGGCTGTGGACGTCGATGTTGCCCACCCGGCGGCGTCCCCCACCGCGCCGGACGACGTGCACGTCGCCGCTGTCGCGCTCGCCCACCAGCGCGTTGCCGTTGGGCAGGAACGCCATCCCCCACGGCACGGCGAGGCGGCTGGCCAGCGTCCGGCCGACCCGGGGGGCTGCGGCTGCCGGCGAGCCGGCACCGCTGCCGACCGCGAGGGCGAACCCTCCGGACGTCGCGAGCCCGGCCTTCAGCAGGGTCCGGCGATCGATGCTGGCCATGTCGTCCTCTCCGTCAGCCGCAGTGCGTGTTCGGGCGCTGCACGACGCGGTTGCCCCTGATCGCGAGCTCCCGCATGCTGCTGTTGTTGTCGTTGTCGGCCTCGGTGATCTGGTCCAGCGGGTCCACCACGGTGTGCAGGCAGTAGATGCCGTCGTCGAGCTTCTTGGGCAGCGGGAGGTACTGGCCGGCGAGGAAGCTCTGGTAGGTGTCCATCCAGCCTACCGAGATGCCCTGCGGGGTCGCGCCGGGAGCACGCCCCGTACGTCAGCGGGTAGGACCACTGGCCCATCCAGGCCGGGACGCGGGCGGTGTCGCGCAGGCAGAAGCTCACCTTGCGGCGCACCGAGACCACGACCGGTTCGGCTGTGCCCGGGTCGAGCAGGGTGTAGCGCGCGGACGCCTTGAAGTGCCAGTGGTCGTGGAACGGGTGGTAGACCATGCAGCCGGCCTGGCGCCGGGCGATTCCGGTGTCCCGCTTCGGGTTGTACTTCCCGTTGCCGTTCGCGTCGCGGTAGATGATCTGCGTCGAGTTGTGCTGCCCGGCCGGGCACGGACGGTTCCGGTTCGGCCGGATCTCCAGCGGACCGGCCCCGACGTTGCCGAGCGAGGACGTGAACCGCAGCCGGCGCCCGCTGCTGAGAACCGAGATGGCCAGGTGCTGGGCCCGCAGCGACACCACGTCGGGCAGCAGCATGCCCTCGCTCGGGGTGGCTGTGGGTGTAGGCTGTAGGCGCTGGGAGTCGGGGTGTCGGTCGAGGTCGGCGTCGGCGTCGGGGTCCCGGTCGGACCGGTCACCACCGAGGGCGAGCTGTACGCCGGGGTGCTGCTGACCAGGCCCACCACCAGCGCCGCCACAGCGACCGAGCCGGCCGTCGCCCCGGCCACGCTCCACCCGCGCGCCATCCGTTCTCCCGCCTGCTTCGTGCCGTCTGCGTAGGAGATCAGAGGGTAACCGAGCCACTGCGCAGCGTTGGTGCGCCGCGCCGGACGCCTGGCGCGGGCGGCGTCCGGGCCTCGGAAGGCAGCCGTCATGCCGACGGTCCGCCCGTGGGCAGGCGGGCAGCCCGGACGAGGTCCATCAGGATCGCCGGCATGTGCTCCACGGTCAGGGAGAGATGTCCGTGCTCCTCGAAGAGATGAGCGCCTGCCCCAGGTATGTGCGCGGCGAGCCACGAGCCGTGCGCGAAGGGCACCATCAGGTCTTGGGCGCCCTGCCAGATGCTGACCGGCACCGTGATGTCGGCGAGATGGAAGCCCCAGGGCCGGACGAACGCCAGATCGTCGTCGTGCCACCCGGCGATGCCGTTCTCCAGAGCCTTGCGGAACGCAGCCGCGTAGTGCTCGGCCAGCTCGCCGGTGAGCACCCGCTTGTCCACGTCCGGACCAGTCCGCCGAGAGCGTCGGCGACGTCGGGGCCCGATATGGAGCGCAGCTGATCGCCCTGTTCCTCGAGGTACACGGTGAGAGCCGTCGACCCCTGAACTGCTAGGCCGAACTCCTCGACGTTCTCTGGACCCATGCCAGCCATGACATCGAGGCCGGCGGCATCCCACGGTGCGATTCCCGCGACCGACGCCGCAGCACGGCACCGCTCGGGCAGCAGCCGCGCGCAGGCGAGTGCGTGCGGACCGCCGCCCGAGTGCCCCATCGTGATGAACTCGCCGGCTCCCAGCCGGTCGAGCACCGCCGCCGTGTCGCTCGCCGCGTCGGCAACGGTCCGCCCCGGCTGCGGGTCGAACGGCCGTAGCCGGGCCGCCCGTAGGTCACCAGGCGCAGACCAAGTGCTGCCGCGGCGCGGGCCATCGGCAGGTCGAGCACGGGGCCGCTCGGCGTCCCTGAATGGAACACCACGGGCACAGCGTCGGCCGGGCCGCTGACGACCACCTCGAGGTCCCGGCCGTCGGCCGCGCGGACCATCACGTTCTCGCTCACTCGTCACTCCTCGTCCGGTCCTGTCGTGCAGCGAGTCGGCGGCTCGTCTGAGCCACACGGCCGGGTCGCCGGCGTGATAGACCCGCTCGTCCGGCTCGATGTTGTCCAGGAAGAGCCGGTAGATCAGTGCCTGGCGCAGTGCCGCAACCGGTGCCAGCAGCTCGGCGGCGCGGTCCGGGTCGCAGCCGGGCACGGCGTCCCGCCAGAGCGCCGACCACGCCGCCCGGACAGGCTCCCGCTGGTCGTGGTCGAGCCGCTCGAGGAAGGCTGCCTGGTCGAGGAGCGGGTTGCCGATGCCGCAGTCGCCCCAGTCCAGCAGCACGCTGCGGCCGTCGGCGGCGGACGTCCCCCTGGTGTTGCCGGGATGGAAGTCGCCGTGCACCAGGGTGTCCGGGACGCCGCAGCTGGCGAGCTCCGCGAAGCGGTCCGGGAGCCCGTCTGTCAACCGGCGCACTGCGGCTGCGGTCGCGTGGTCCAGCTCCGGCGACCCACGACTCACCAGCTGCTCCGCAGCCCCGACGAACGGCCCGGACCGCCAGTCCGGAGCCCCGACCTGCTCGAGCTCGTCGACCCGCTCGACCCAGCCCCGCTGCAGGTCGACGAGCATGGCGAGGACGCGGAGCAGCACGGGCAGCGAGCCGCCCCAGTGGTCCTCGCCGGGCACGTCGTCCATCAGCACGCGCGGCCCGTCAGCCGCGATCAGCGGCGGCACCGCCGCGGGGTCGAGACGACGGAGCATCGCTCCCTCGTGACCGAAGAACGGCGGCACCACCTTGAGCCAGGCTGGTCCGGCCGCGGTGGGCAGCCGCCAGATGCTCGAGAGGTTCCAGGTCCGCATCTGCACGGCAGGCCCGGTCAGCGGCCGGCCCGCAGCGGACAGCCGACCCTCGGCCCAGGCCAGGTCCAGAGCAGGGCCACCCGGCCTGGCGTACGGCAGCCGCAGCGGGTGCTCGACGAGCGGGTCCGGCGCGGCGGCCGGCCACGGCCGGAGCCCGCCCGGCGCCGGGCCGTGGGCCTCCGCGAGGTAGGTGACGGGACCGCCGGCGGCGTTCTCGACGTCGCCCCACCCGATCAGGCGCAGCACGGTCACGTCGGCGCCGTGCAGCTCCCTGGCGCCGGACACCACGTCCGCCACCTCCTGCCACCACGGCACGGCGACCTCGAAGGGCGGCAGTGTTCCGAGCAGCTGCCCGGTGCCGTCGCACAGCAGCAGGCTCACCTGCCGAGGCGGCCGCTGGAGAACGGGCACCGACGGGTCAGCAGCCGAGGAGGCGCTGCGCCAGCCAGCCGGGGACCGCGTCCAGCCCGACCCGCTCCTGCTTCATGCTGTCCCGCTCGCGAACCGTCACGGCCTGGTCGTCCAGGGTGTCGAAGTCGACCGTGACGCAGAACGGCGTGCCGATCTCGTCCTGCCGGCGGTAGCGGCGGCCGATCGCGCCCGCGTCGTCGAACTCCACGTTCCAGCTCTGCCGCAGGGTCGCCGCGAGGTCTTTCGCCTTCGGCGTGAGGTCGGCGTTGCGCGACAGCGGCAGGACCGCCACCTTGACCGGCGCCAGCCGCGGGTCGAGGCGCATCACGGTGCGCTTCTCCATCACGCCCTTCGAGTTCGGCGCCTCGTCCTCGGTGTAGGCGTCGAGCATGAACGCGAGCGTCGCGCGGGTCAGGCCGAGGGCGGGCTCCACGACGTACGGCGTCCAGCGCTCGCCCTTCTCCTGGTCGAAGTACGACAGGTCGGTGCCGGAGTGCTTGGAGTGCGCCGTCAGGTCGAAGTCGGTGCGGTTGGCGATGCCCTCGAGCTCGTCGAACTCCTTGCCGCCGAAGTTGAAGCGGTACTCGATGTCGACAGTGCGCTTGGAGTAGTGCGACAGCTTCTCCTGAGGGTGCTCGTGGAACCGCATGTTCTCCTCGCGCACACCGAGACCGGTGAACCAGTCCCACCGGTGCTGCAGCCAGTACTCGAACCACTCCTCGTCGGTGCCCGGCTCGACGAAGTACTCCATCTCCATCTGCTCGAACTCGCGGGTGCGGAAGATGAAGTTGCCCGGCGTGATCTCGTTGCGGAACGACTTCCCGGTCTGTGCGATGCCGAACGGCGGCTTCTTGCGCGCGGACGTCATCACGTTGAGGAAGTTGACGAAGATGCCCTGCGCGGTCTCGGGCCGCAAGTAGTGCAGGCCCTCCTCGCTCTCCACCGGGCCGAGGTAGGTCTTGAGCAGGCCGGAGAACTGGCGCGGCTCGGTGAACGCGCCCTTGGTACCGCAGTTGGGGCAGTTGATGTCCTTCAGACCGTTCGGCGGCGGCGAGCCCTTCTTCGCCTCGTACGCCTCCTCGAGGTGGTCGGCCCGGAACCGCTTGTGGCAGGACTGACACTCGACCAGCGGGTCGTTGAAGGTGTCGACGTGGCCGGAAGCGACCCACACGTCGCGTGCCAGGATCACCGCGGAGTCGAGCCCGACGACGTCCTCGCGGGTCTGCACCATGGACTTCCACCACTGGCGGCGAACGTTCTCCTTGAGCTCGACGCCCAGCGGACCGTAGTCCCAGGCGGAGCGGGTGCCACCGTAGATCTCGCTGCTCGGGTAGACGAAGCCCCGGCGCTTGCTGAGGCTGACGATCTGGTCGTTGCGGTTGTCGTTTCCCGAGCTGTTGCTGCCCTTGGCCACGATGGCCTCCATCCGGCTGGTTGTCGGCGGGTGAAGGGGCGAGGCTACCGGGCGGCCGACGAGGCGGTCACACCGGTTGTCCGGGCGCAGCCGAGGTCGTCAGCACCTCGAAGGCGCTGGGCTCGTGCACGGCGTACGCCATCACGGCGGGAGCGGTCATCTTCACGTCGTACGCCGAGAGCGCCCGGCGGTAGGCCCCGACGCCCTGCCACGCGGTGGCGAGCACCCACAGGTCCTGGTCGTCCGGTGCCCGCCCCAGCGAGCCGTGGTCGAAGCCGGGCAGCACGGAGAGCAGCCGCAGCAGGTCGTCGGCGGCCGTCCGGAACGCGGCGGAGTCGGCCTCGGGCACCCGGAACCGCGTCATGACCAGCACGACGACCACCGTAGCGAGCCCGAGAATGAAAATGGTTGTCGTTTTGCTGTACTGTCGTCGACATGCCCGTGCTCTTCGCCCTGACCGCCGTGCTGTCCACCGCCCTCGGTGGCGTGGTCGCCCTGCGCAGCCGGGACCGGCTGCACCTGGTCCTCGGCTTCGCGGCCGGGGTGATGCTCGGGCTGGTGGCTTTCGACCTGCTCCCCGAGCTGTTCGAGCTCTCCGACGCGACCTTCTTCGGCGTCCCGGCCGTGATGGTGGCCTTCGCGGCCGGCTTCCTGCTGCTGCACTTCGTCGAGCGCTCGGTGGCGATGCACGGGGCGCACGAGAGTGAGTACGGCGCGCACCACCACAACGCCCCCACCGTCGGACTCGCGTCGGCCGGTGCCCTGGCGGCGCACTCGTTCCTCGACGGAGTCGGCATCGGGCTGGCGTTCCAGGTCGACGACAAGGTCGGGTACGCCGTCGCCCTGGCCGTGATCGCCCACGACTTCGCCGACGGGCTCAACACCGTCACGATCATGCGCGCCACGGGCAACTCGCAGCGGCGCCAGGTCACGCTGCTCGCGATCGACGCGGTGGCGCCGGTGGCCGGCGCCCTTTCGACGCTGTTCTTCAGCGTCGGTGACAACGTCCTCGCGCTGTACCTCGGTGCCTTCGCAGGGTTCCTGCTCTACCTCGCCACCGCCGACATCCTGCCCGAGGCGCACGCCCGGCACCCGTCCCGGCTCACCCTGGTGAGCACGCTCGGCGGCGTCGGCCTGATGTGGTTCGTCGTGGCGGCCGGACCCCCCCTCCTCGCTCCTCCATTCCCGCCCGATGAGCCGCCAGCGCAGCGCGGTCCGCGACGAGCTGTCCCGCGACCCCGGCTTCCGCAGCGCGCAGGACATCCACGCCAGCCTGCGCGGCGCCGGTCACCGGATCGGCCTGACCACGGTCTACCGGGCCCTGCAGAGCCTGGCGGAGGCTGACGAGGTCGATGTCCTGCGCAACGACGACGGCGAGTCGACCTACCGGGCCTGCTCCGCCGGGCACCACCACCACCTCGTGTGCCGCACCTGCGGCACCACGGTGGAGGTCGAGGGCAAGGCGGTCGAGACCTGGGCCGACCGGGTCGCCGTCGAGCACGGCTTCGTGGACATCGCGCACACCGTCGAGGTCTTCGGGGTCTGCGCCCGGTGCGCGGGCGGGGAACCGGTGAGCTGACCGCCGGCTTTGCCCTCGAGCGGCTACCGCAATAGCGTCGAGGAGCACCGCACCACTGACCCGGGGGGTCTCCGTTCGTGCCCGCTCGACCTGCTCTCGGCCTGCTGCTGGCAGCCGCCACCGTCCTGTCCGGCGTTCTCGTTCCCGCCGCCCCGGCCCAGGCCGGCACCTCGTGCGTCCCCCCACCGGTGGCGCACCGCGGTGACTCGGCGCGGGCCCCGGAGAACACCCTGCCGGCGTTCCGCAAGGCTTTCGCTCTCGGTGTGCGCCGGGTCGAGCTGGACGTCCGGTTCACCGCGAGCGACGTGCCGGTGCTGATGCACGACCCGACGGTCGACCGGACGACCGATGGCAACCGGCGTCGGTGTCAGCCTGTCGCTGGCGCAGCTCCGGGCGCTTGGAGGCGGGGGCGTGGTTCTCCCGGAAGTACCGCGGCACCAAGGTCCCCACGCTCTACGAGGCGCTGAAGCTTGCGAGGAGGAAGGACGCCAGCGTCCTGGTCGAGCTGAAGACGACTCCGACGCCGACCCAGATGACCCAGCTCCTCGACCGCATCAGGTGGTCGTCGATGGCATCGGGTGTCACGGTCATCAGCTTCATCGAGGAGGCCATCGCCGCCGTGCAGGCCGCCGCGCCGAGCCTCCGGACCGGGATCATCGACTGGCCCCGCTACCGATCGCCGGAGTCGGTGCTGCAGTTCGGCAGAACGTACCTCGTCAACGCCGATTCCCTGACCGTCGAGCGGTCGGCGAGGTGGCGCCGGGCCGGCATCGCGGTGCGACCGTGGACGGTCGACACTGTGGGGGGTTGGCGACGGATGGCCTACGACAAGGCGGACGCGACGCTGACCAACCGGCCGGCGAGCTACCTTGCCTGGGCGCGCCAGCGCTGCCGCTGAGCCGATCAGCCGCCGGGGGGCCTGGCGTCCGGTGTGACCGCGTTCGGCAGCGCGCCGCCGTACCTCCGGTCCCGGTGCGCGTAGGTCTCGATCGCCTGCCACAGGTGCCGGCGGTCGAAGTCCGGCCACAGCGTGTCCAGGAAGACCATCTCGGCGTATGCCGACTGCCAGAGCAGGAAGTTCGAGGTGCGCTGCTCCCCCGACGAGCGCACGAACAGGTCGACGTCGGGGATGTCTGGCTCGTCGAGGTGCCGGGCGATGGTCCGCTCGTCGACCTTGTCCGGGTCCAGCCGACCGGCGGCGACCTCGCGGGCGATCGCCGCCGCGGCGTCGGCGATCTCGGCGCGACCGCCGTAGTTGACGCAGAACTGCAGGGTCAGCACGTCGTTGAGCCGGGTGCGCTCCTCGGCCTCCTCGAGCTCGCCGATCACGCTGCGCCACAGCCGGCGGCGCCGACCCGCCCAGCGCACCCGCACCCCGATGGCGTCCAGCTCGTCCCGGCGGCGGTGGATGACCTCCCTGTTGAAGCCCATCAGGAAGCGGACCTCGTCCGGCGATCGCTTCCAGTTCTCGGTCGAGAAGGCGTAGGCCGACAGGTGCTTGACGCCGATCTCCACCGCGCCGTGGATCACGTCGAGCAGCGCCGCCTCACCGGCCTCGTGACCCTGGGTCCGCGGCAGGCCGCGCTCCTTGGCCCACCGCCCGTTGCCGTCCATGACGATCGCCACGTGCCCGGGCACCAGCTCGGCGGCAGCTGCGGCGGCCGGGCCCCGGACGGGTGCGGCGTCGGTGGGGGTCTCGTCGAGGCGCCCGCTCGCCCTTCGCCGCCCGTCGTGCCACGTCCGCGACCCTGCGAGCCTCACGTGCGCTCGACCATCGGCAACGAGCGCAGGCCGCGCTCCAGGTGCCACTGCAGGTACGCAGCGACCAGACCGCTGCCCTCGCGCCGGTGCCGCGGGTCGCTGGCATCGGCGGCCGCCCAGTCGCCGGTGAGCAGCGCCGCCAGCAGGTCCAGCGTGCCGCGGGCCGGCGACACCGAGCCGGACACCCGGCAGGACCCGCACACCGAGCCCCCCGCAGAGACGTTGAAGAACGGGTGCGGACCGGGGCGCGCGCACCGCGCGCAGTCGTCGAAGGACGCGCCGTACCCCGCGACGGCCAGCGAGCGGAGCAGGAACGCGTCCAGCACCAGGCCGGGCGCGTGCGCGGCGTCGGCGAGGGTCCGCAGCCCGCCGACGAGCAGCAGGAACTGCTGGGTGGCGGGCTCCTTCTCCTCCGCCGTGAGCCGCTCAGCGGTCTCGAGCATCACCGTGCCGGTGGTGTACCGCGCGTAGTCGTCGGCGATCCGGTCGCCGTACGACGCGATCGTCTCCGCCTGCTGCACCACGTCGAGCGAGCGCCCCTCGTAGACCTGCAGGTCGACGTGGGTGAACGGCTCCAGCCGCGCCCCGAACTTCGAGCGGGTGCGCCGGACGCCCTTGCCGACGGCGCGGACCCGGCCGTGCGAGCGGGTCAGCAGGGTGATGATGCGGTCGGCCTCACCGAGCTTCTGGGTACGAAGCACGACACCTTCGTCCCGGTAGAGGGTCACCACCCCATTGTGGTCGATCGATGGTCTGATGGCCGCATGACGCGGCAGGCGATCGTCGACGTGACCCTCCTCGGCGGGGACAGGGTCGACGTCGTCCTCGAGGACGATCGGGTGCTCGGCGTCGGCCCCGGGATCGGCGCGGAGGTGGCGGACCGGGTCGAGGCGTCCGGCGGGCTGCTCCTGCCGGCGTACATCGACACCCACGTGCACCTGGACAAGGTCATGATCCGCGACCAGCTGGTCGAGCACGACGGCACCCTGCGCGGCGCCATCGAGGCGATCCACGCCGCCAAGCGGACCTACACCGTCGCGGACGTCCGGCGCCGCGCCACGGCCGTGATCGAGAGCTCGGTGCTCACCGGCGCGACCCGGCTGCGGTCGCACGTCGACGTCGACACGATCGGCGGCCTGGTACCGCTGGAAGGTGTGCTGGCTGCCGCCCGGGACTGTGAACGGATCGCCGAGGTGCGCACCATCGCGTTCCCGCAGGAAGGCATCCTGCGCGACCCCGGCGCCGACGACCTGATGGTGGCGGCGATGGTGGCCGGTGCGGACGTCGTCGGCGGCATGCCGCACTGGGAGCAGGGCGAGGACGACCAGCGGGCGCATGTCCGGTTCTGCTTCGAGCTGGCCCGCCGGTTCGACAGCGACGTGGACATGCACGTCGACGAGACCGACGACGGATCGGTGCGGACGCTGGCGATGGTGCTCGAGGAGACCGAGCGAACCGGCTGGCAGGGGCGGGTCACCGTCGGCCATGTCTGCGCCCTGTCGGCTGCCGACGAGGAGTACTCCGCGCGGGTCGTCGACGGCTGCGCGCGCAACGGGGTCACCGTGGTGGCCAACCCGGTGACGAACCTGGTGCTGCAGGGCCGGGGTGACCGCGGCCTGGTGCGCCGCGGCAGCACCCGGGTCCGGGAGCTGCTCGCCGCCGGGGTCGGCGTTGCTTTCGGCCAGGACTGCGTGAAGGACGGCTTCTACCCGTTCGGTCGCGGCGACATGCTCGAGGTGGCACTGGTGTCGGCGCACGCCGCGCACCTCACCACCGCCGAGGAACAGCTGCAGGCCCTGGCAGCGGTGACGACCGTCCCCGCCACGGCCTGGCGGCTCGGTCCGGCGTACGGCGTGCAGCCCGGCGCCCGGGCCGACCTCCAGCTCTACGCCGCCGCAAGCTGGCCGGAGGTCCTGCGGCTGCAGGACCCGCCCCGGCAGGTGTGGTTCCGCGGCAGCACGGTCGCGCGCACCACGGTGCAGCGCGAGCTGCTGCGCTGACCGGGCAGGGCGGCCGCCGGGTGCGGCGTCCGGCTGCTGGGTGCGGCGTGCTCACCGCACCCAGCAACCGTTGATCACGCCAGCGTGATCAACGCGCCGACCGTCGGGCGGGAGTCAGTCAGCCCGCGGAGGCCGCCCGGTTCACGGCCGACACGACGGCCTTGAGCGAGGCTGTGACGATGTTCGCGTCGATGCCGACTCCCCAGACGATCCGCTCGCCGATGGCGCACTCGACGTAGGCCGCGGCCCGCGCGTCCCCACCGGAGGACAACGCGTGCTCGGCGTAGTCCAGGACCCGCACGTCGTGCCCGATACCGGAGAGGGCCTGGACGAACGCGGCGATCGGGCCGTTGCCGATGCCGCGCAGGGTCCGCTTCTCGCCGTCCAGGTAGACGTTCACCTCGAGCTCGTCGTCGGTCCCCGCGGCGGAGGACGTGTGGTGGCTGTCCAGGGCGACCGGCGTACGCCGGGCCAGGTACTCGGCCTCGAACGCCTCCCACATCTGGGCCGGCGAGACCTCGCCGCCGTCCGCCTCGGTACGGGCCTGGATGACCTGGCTGAACTCGATCTGCAGCCGGCGCGGCAGGTCGAGGTGGTGCTCGGTACGCATGATGTAGGCGACGCCGCCCTTGCCGGACTGCGAGTTGACCCGGATGACCGCCTCGTAGGAGCGGCCGACGTCCTTCGGGTCGATCGGCAGGTACGGGACCGCCCAGCGGAACTCGTCGACCGGGACGCCGGCCGTGGCGGCGTCGCGTTCCATCCAGTCCAGCCCCTTCTTGATGGCGTCCTGGTGCGAGCCGGAGAAGGCGGTGTAGACGAGGTCGCCGCCGTAGGGGTGCCGCTCGTGCACCGGCAGCTGGTTGCAGTACTCGACCGTGCGGCGGATCTCGTCGATGTCGGAGAAGTCGATCTGCGGGTCGATGCCCTGCGAGAACAGGTTCAGCCCGAGCGTGACCAGGCAGACGTTGCCGGTGCGCTCGCCGTTGCCGAACAGGCAGCCCTCGATCCGGTCGGCGCCGGCGAGGTAGCCGAGCTCGGCGGCGGCGACCGCCGTGCCCCGGTCGTTGTGCGGGTGCAGCGACAGGACCACCGAGTCGCGGTGCGCGAGGTGGCGGTGCATCCACTCGATCGAGTCGGCATAGATGTTCGGCGTCGCCATCTCGACGGTGGCCGGCAGGTTGACGATCGTCTTCCGGTCCGGGCGCGGCTGCCACACGTCGTTGACCGCGTTGCAGACCTCGACCGCGAACTCCAGCTCGGTGCCGGTGTAGGACTCCGGCGAGTACTCGAACAGGACGACGGACTCCGGTGTGTCGCTCTCGTGCTTCTCCCCCAGCTTGCGGCACAGCCGCGCGCCCTGCACGGCGATGTCCGTGATTCCTTCTTTAGGTAGTCCGAATACGACACGGCGCTGAAGCGTCGACGTCGAGTTGTACAGGTGCATGATCGCCTGCTTGGCGCCGCGGATCGACTCGAAGGTCCGCTCGATCAGCACGTCACGGGCCTGGGTCAGCACCTGGATCACGACGTCGTCCGGGATCAGGTCTTCCTCGATCAGCTGGCGGACGAAGTCGAAGTCGGTCTGGCTCGCCGACGGGAAGCCGACCTCGATCTCCTTGTAGCCCATCCGGACGAGCAGCTCGAACATCCGCTTCTTCCGGGCCGGGCTCATCGGGTCGATCAGGGCCTGGTTGCCGTCGCGCAGGTCGACCGCGCACCAGCGTGGGCGCCTCGGCCGCGACGCGCCCCGGCCAGCCGCGCTCGGCGAGGTCGACGGGGGCGAAGGCGGGGTAGCGGTGGATCGGCATGCCGGACGGCTGCTGGGGGTTGCGCTCGTGCTGGGTCATCGTGGGCCACTCTCGGGTCTCGCTCGGGCGGTGACCGGAACAGGCGAGCACTCCGCGGCGAGGTGACCGGCCTCTAGGAGAGTGCCTCGCCGCGGCAGCCGAGAAGGAGCAGGCCGAGCCGCATGCCGAGAAGCGTACGCCGGTCGGCCAGGCCACGTCTCCCCCCTCGGCCGGCCCGGTCCGCATGATGGACGTGCGGAAACCAGGTGGCGGCACCGGCCGGGGCGCGTCAGGCTGACCCGCATGGGTGACGGGGCGGTGCGGGTCGACCAGGTCGAGCGGCTCGACGTGCACGACGACGAGGCGATGTCCGCCGCCTACTCGATCTGGCGCGCCGCGTACACCGAGGAGTTCCCTGACGACCCGCTGCCCACGGCTCCCGAGGTCCTCGCCCGTGCCCACGGCCCCGAGATCTCCGCGCGTCACGAGTACTGGCTGCTGCGGGACGGCGGTGAGCCGATCGGCGTCTACGAGCTCGAGCTGCCGCTGGCGGACAACATCGACCTGGTCGACCTCTCGCTCGCGGTGGCCCCCGAGCACCAGCACCGGGGCCATGGCAGGGTCCTGCTGGACCACGCGCTCCAGCGGATCGCGGAGCTCGGCCGGCACCAGGTCATCGGCAGCGTGAACGAGCCGGCCGACGGGTCGCAGAACCGCCCGATGCGGTTCGCCGCCGCCGCGGGCGCCAGCAGGTCGCTCGGCGAGATGCGCCGCACCCTGGACCTGCGGGGGCTCGACCAGGGCCGGCTGGCCGCCCTTCGGGACGAGGCCGAGCGCGCCGCCGAGGGCTACCAGCTCGTGGCCTGGACCGGGCCCTGCCCCGACGAGCTGGTCGACGGCTACGCGGCGCTCGTCGCGCGGATGAGTACCGATGCACCGATGGGCGGCCTGGACATCGAGCCGGAGCACTGGGACGCGGCCCGGATCAGGGAGCGTGACCAGGTGATGGCCGCCCAGGGCCGACGTGCAGGTGGCCACCGCCGCCCGGCTGGGGAAGTGACGGACCGCTGGTCGCCTACACCGACATCGTCACCACCACGCACGACCTGTCGAACGCCTTCCAGTGGGACACGCTGGTGGTCAAGGAGCACCGCGGCCACCGGCTGGGCGCCCTGGTCAAGGTCGCCAACCTCGAGCGGCTGCGCGACGAGGCGCCGGACGCCCGACGGGTGCACACCTGGAACGCCGACGAGAACACCTACATGATCTCGATCAACGAGGCGATGGGCTTCGTCGTCGCACAGCGTGAGTCGTGCTGGCGGCTGGACCTGCCGTGCGTGAGCACCGTGACGGTCGACGACCTGAGGAGCTCGGCACTAGCGCAGGAACCGGTTCAGTCCTCGTCCCACGGCCCCGGTGCTGCGACGGCGTACCTTCCTGTCTCCAGGCGCACCCTGTCCAGCTCCTCCTCGTCGCACGGGCAGTCGGTGCGGTGCGGCCAGTCGCTGCCCACGTCGAGCCGGAACCAGACCTGCTTGCCGTGGGACGTCGGTACCACCCCCCACTCCTCAGCCACCTGCTCGACGAGGTGCAGGCCACGGCCGCTCTCGCCGGTGACGACGGGTGGGCGCGACTGGGGCGGCGAGGCGGACCCGTCGGCCACCCCGACCTCCGCGACGCCATCGGCCACCGCGACGGTGACCTTCACCTCGGTGCGGGCGTGCAGCAGGGAGTTGGTGACCAACTCGCTGGTCAGCAGCTCGGCGTCGGGAACCAGCGACTCGAGCTCCCAGCGGCGCAGGGCGTTCACCACGAAGGTGCGGGCCTCGGCGACCGCGGACGGGGCGAGCGCGAGCTCGCGGTTGACCACTCGGCACATCGGCACATGCTCCTGACCGGCGGGCTCGCTGCTGAACCCTCCAGTGATCCCCTGCCCGGACGTGGACGATTCACTCCCCGTCGGACGCGGTGATCACGCCAGGCTCAGAATCCGAGCTTGCGCAGCTGCCGGGGGTCCCGCTGCCAGTCCTTCGCCACGGTGACGTGCAGGTCGAGGAAGACCGGTGTCCCGAGCAGCGCCTCGATCTGCGGCCGGGCCCGGCTGCCGATGTCACGCAGCCGGGTCCCCTGCGGGCCGATGATGATGCCCTTCTGGCTGTCTCGCTCGACGTAGAGGTAGGCGTGCACGTCGAGCAGCGGCCGGTCCGCCGGCCGACCCTCGCGGGGCAGCATCTCCTCGACGACGACCGCGATCGAGTGCGGCAGCTCGTCCCGGACGCCCTCCAGGGCGGCCTCCCGGACGAGCTCGGCGACGAGCACCAGCTCCGGCTCGTCGGTGAGCTCGCCGTCCTGGTACAGCGGCGGCGACTCCGGCATCAGGGCGGCGAGCAGCCCGGCGAGCAGGTCGACCTGGTCGCCGGCGACCGCCGAGACCGGCACCACCTCGGCCCAGTCGACGCCTTCCTCCCGACCCAGCTCGGCGGCGGCCATCAGCGCCTCGGCAACGCCGGTCCCGGCTCACCCGGTCGGTCTTGGTGACGACGGCGACCTTCGGCACCCGGCCGAGCGCGGCGAGCTCACGGGCGATGAACCGGTCGCCCGGGCCGGTCTTCTCGTCGGCCGGCAGGCAGAAGCCCACGACGTCGACCTGGGACCAGGCGGCCCGCACCTCGTCGTTGAGCCGCTCGCCCAGCAGGGTCCGTGGCCGGTGCAGCCCCGGGGTGTCGAGCACCACCAGCTGCGCGTCCGGCCGGTGCACGATCCCGCGGACGACCCGCCGGGTCGTCTGCGGCTTGCTCGAGGTGATGACGACCTTCTCCCCCACCAGGGCGTTGGTGAGGGTCGACTTCCCGGCGTTCGGACGCCCGACGAACGCGACGAACCCGGCCCGGTGCGGCCGCGGCGCTGCACCTTCGCCGGTCGTGCTCACGACGTCACCGCGGGGTCGGCGAGCGCGCCGGACTCCACGTCGGCGCGCTGCCGGCGCTCGCCCGCCAGATGGGTCGCGACCACGTTGATGATCGCGGTCAGCGGTACGGCGATCAGCGCGCCGAAGATCCCGGCCACGAAGCCGCCGATGGCGATCACGACGACCACCGCCAGCGGGTGCACCCGCACCAGCCGGCCCATGAGGAACGGCTGCAGCACGTGGCCTTCGAGCTGCTGCACACCCACCACACCGGCCAGCATGATCAGCGCCTGCACCGGACCCTGGGAGACCAGCGCGACCGCGACCGCAACCGTGCCGCTGATCGTCGCACCGACGACCGGGATGAACGAGCCGAGAAAGACCAGGACGGCCAGCGGGACCACCAAGGGGAGCCCGAGGATCCACGCCACGAGGGCGATGCCGAGGGCGTCGACGGCGGCGATCACCGCAGTCGCGCGGACGTAGGCGGTCAGCACCGCCCATGCCCGCTCCCCGCTGCCCTGCACCCGGCCCCTGGCCCGGGCCGGGAAGAGGCCGACGATCCAGCGCCAGATGCCGCGGCCGTCGTAGATGAAGAAGATGGTCGAGAACAGCACGATGAACAGCCCGGCGACCAGGTGGCCGGCGGTGGTGGCGGTCTTCACCACGGTTCCGCCGAGGTTGTCCTGCCCGGATCCGACGCCGTCGCGGATCCGGTCGAAGAAGCTCTGCAGCTGGTTGCGGCTCAGCCCGAGGTCGGCGAGGTAGCGCTCGAGCTCGCCGAGGCTCCGGTCGAACTGGTCACGCAGGTCGGCGAAGCCGGAGGAGAACTGCTGGGCGACCAGGGTCACCAGCGCCGCGATCAGCGCGAGGCCGGTCAGTACGACGAGCACAGTCGCGACCCCGCGCGGCAGCCCCCACCCCTCGAGCCGGTCCGCGGCCGGTGACGCGGCGGCCGTCAGCAGCAGGCCGATGATGACGGGGACCAGTACCACCGACAGCAGCGAGAAGAGCTGGAGCAGGACCCAGACCGCCGCGACCACGAGCAGCAGCCGCCACGCCCAGGCCGCGGCGAACCGCAGCACGAAAGGCGTCTCGATGCCGTCCGGCGGTCCGGGTGGCGTCGGAACGGGCGCCGGCACATTGACCGGCTCGCGGCGCGTTCGGCGAATCATGCGACGACGGTAGCCGTCACCGGGCACGAAGCCTGCCGTCGGGAGCCGCGAGCAGCACGGTGGCGACCCCGAGATCGGCGAGCAGCGCCCGGTCGGCATCACCAAGAGCGTCCGAGTCACTGACCACGAACGCCGCCTCGAGCCGGTCGGCACCGCTGGAGACGGCCGCGGCCACCGCCGCTTGCAGCGCCGTCAGTCGCAACGAGGGCAGCGCGACCGAGGAGGCGGCATAGGTGCGGCCCATGTCGTCGCGGACCGCGGCCCCCTCGGCGGCTCCGGAGCGGGCCCGGGAGGACCGCGCCAGGGTCAGCAGCTTCGCATCCTCGGCCGCCAGCGCGGGGTCGTCAGGCGTCCCGGACATCCACTGCCTCCAGGGCAGGCTCGTCGGTCTCGTCGCTGACCCGGCGGACCAGCACGGTCCCGATCCGGTTGCGTCGGCCGTGCGCGCTCTCGGCGGTGAGCTCGACGCCGTGCACCGAGACCTGGGCGCCGGGGATGGGCACCCGACCGAGGTGCTTGGCCAGCAGACCACCGACCGTGTCGACGTCGTCGTCCTCCAGCTCGACGCCGAGCCGCTCGGAGAGCTCGTCGAGGTGCAGCCGGGTGCTGACCCGAAGGGCGCCGTCCGGCAGCTCCTCGATCATCGGCGTCTCGACGTCGTACTCGTCGGTGATCTCCCCGACGATCTCCTCGAGGACGTCCTCGATGGTGACCAGCCCCGCCGTGCCGCCGTACTCGTCCACGACGATCGCGACATGGGTCTGCTGAGCCTGCATCTCGCGCAGCAGCTCGTCCACCGGCTTGCTCTCGGGCACGAACACCGCCGGCCTCATCACCGACTCGACCTTCTCGACCGACTCGCCCTCGCGGTGCACGTAGGTGCGACGGACGATGTCCTTGAGGTAGGCCACGCCGACGACGTCGTCGGTGCCGTTGCCGATCACCGGGATCCGGCTGAAGCCGCTGCGCAGAGCGAGCGAGAGCGCCTGGCGCAGCGTCTTGTCGCGCTCGATGAAGACGACGTCGGTGCGGGGCACCATGACCTCGCGCACGATCGTGTCGCCCAGCTCGAACACCGAGTGGATCATCACCCGCTCGCGGTCCTCGATCAGCTGGTTCTCCTCCGCCAGGTCGACCAGCTCGCGGAGCTCGGCCTCGGAGGCGAACGGTCCTTCGCGCAGGCCCTTGCCGGGTGTCAGGGCGTTGCCGACCAGGATCAGCAGCTGCGGCAGGGGACCCAGCACGCGTGCCAGCGGGTGCACGAACCTGGCCGCGGCCAGCGCCACCGGAGCCGGGTGCTGCCGGCCCAGGGTGCGCGGCGAGACGCCGATCGCGATGTAGGAGACCACGATCATCGATCCCGACGCGACGAGCACCGCCTGCCAGGTGGTCTCGAACACGTCCAGCAGTGCCACGGTGACCAGCACCGTTGCGACGAGCTCGGCAGACACCCGCAGCAGGGTGAGCAGGTTCAGGTAGCGGGCCGGGTCCTGGAGCACCTGCTGGAGCCGGGTGGAACCGCGCCGACCTTCGCGCTGCAGCTCCTCGGCGGCAACCCGCGAGACCCGCGACAGCGCCGCCTCGGCACCCGCCGACAGCCCGCCGAGCACGACCAGCAGGGCCGCGACGACGAGCAGGACCGCCGTCATCGCGGGGTCCCGGGACGCGACTCGGCCCAGCGGCGCAGCAGCTCGGTCTGCAGGCCGAACATCTCGCGCTCCTCGTCGGGCTCGGCGTGGTCATAGCCGAGCAGGTGCAGGACGCCGTGGGCGGTGAGCAGGTCGAGCTCCTCTTCGGTCGAGTGGCCCGCCGCCTTCGCCTGCTGGGCGGCCACCGCGGGGCAGAGCACGACGTCACCGAGCAGGCCGGGCTCCGGCTCCTCGTCGTCCTTGCCGGGGCGCAGCTCGTCCATCGGGAAGGACAGGACGTCGGTCGGGCCCTCCTCGTCCATCCACTGCACGTGCAGCGAGGACATCGCGGAGACGTCGACCGCGAGGACCGACAGCTCCGCTTGCGGATGCACGCGGAGGCGGTCGAGCACGAACCGTGCGAGGGCGGCGATCCGTTCTCCGTCGACGCCCTCGCCGGACTCGTCGTTCACCTCGATGCTCATGACGTCACCGCCGACGGCGGTTCGAGCCGCCCTGGCTGCGCCGCGAGCCGGCGTCCTGCTGGATCTCGTCCCAGCGACCGTAGGCCTCGACGATGTCGCTCACCAGCCGGTGCCGCACCACGTCCTGCGCTGACAGCCGGCAGAACTCGACGTCCTGGGTGTGGTCGAGGATCTCCTGCACGACCCGCAACCCGCTGGATGTGCCGCCCGGCAGGTCGACCTGGGTGACATCGCCGGTGACCACCATCCTCGAGCCGAAGCCGAGCCGGGTCAGGAACATCTTCATCTGCTCCGGCGAGGTGTTCTGCGCCTCGTCCAGGATGATGAACGCGTCGTTCAGGGAGCGGCCACGCATGTAGGCGAGTGGGGCGACCTCGATGGTGCCGGCGGTCATCAACCGTGGGATCGACTCGGGATCGATCATGTCGTGCAGCGCGTCGTACAGCGGCCGCAGGTAGGGGTCGATCTTCTCGTAGAGGGTGCCGGGCAGGAACCCCAGCCGCTCGCCGGCCTCGACCGCCGGGCGGGTGAGGATGATCCGGTTGACCTGCTTGGCCTGCAGCGCCTGCACGGCCTTGGCGACGGCGAGGTAGGTCTTGCCGGTACCGGCCGGTCCGATCCCGAAGGTGATCGTGTTGCGGTCGATGGCGTCGACGTAGCGCTTCTGGTTGAGCGTCTTCGGTCGGATGGTCCGACCGCGGTTGGACAGGATGTTCAGGGTCAGCACCTCCGCCGGCCCCTCACCCGTCTCGGAGCGCAGCATGGCCACCATCCGCTCGACCGCCTCCGCGGTGACGCCCTGGCCGGTGCGCAGCACGGTCACCAGCTCGTCGTAGAACCGCTCGACGAGGGCTACCTCGCCGGGAGCACCGGCGACGGTGATCTCGTTGCCGCGCACCGAGATGTCGGTTGTCGGGAAGGCCTGCTCGACGACCCGGAGGAGCTCGTCCCGCGCACCGAGCACGGCCACCATCGGCTGGCTGGCGGGGACGACGACGGTCGTCCGGGTCTGGGGTGACTCGGTCATGGTCCGGCCGTGGTCGGCCTGATCGCCCTGCTTCCGTCTCGGCCGGTGCGTCCGCTGCACCTGCTGGGCGTCCATGCTAGGCGATCGGTCCGGCGCCGGCCCAGCAGAGCCGGTCGAACCTGGCGACGGTCGCCTCCGGCAGCGGCCGGCTCACCCTGGCGGCCAGCCGAGGTCGCGGCCGGCGAGCACGTGGCCGTGCACGTGGAACACCGACTGGCCCGCCTGCGGCCCGGTGTTGAACACCAGCCGGTAGTCGTCATGGCCCTCTGCGGTCGCCACCTGCCGTCCGACCGTGACGAGCTCGGCCAGCGCGGCCGGGTCGGCCTCGGCCAGCGCCGCGACCTGGGGGTGATGGCTCACCGGCACCACGAGCACGTGCGTGGGGGCCTGCGGGTTGATGTCGCGGAAGGCGACCACCGTGTCGCCACGGTGGACGATGTCCGCGGGGATCTCCCCGGCCACCACCTTGCAGAACAGGCAGTCGTCCGACATGGCCATGACTTTATCGAGCCCGCTCACCGCCGCGCGTCGGTCTGCCGTTGCGGGCGCGCCACCGTGTAAACCGGACGGGAGCGCTGCACGTCCTAGGCGTGTGGCTCGACTTCTGGCAGCGGCGGCACCGCCGGCACCCGTGACGGCGAGGGGATCCATGAGCAGCACCGCGGTGCCGGCTTGGGGCGCCGACGACGCGGTCACCCACCTGTACGCCGCCCACTACCGGGGGCTGGTGCGCCTCGCGGCACTGTTGCTGCGCGAGACGGCCACTGCCGAGGAGGTCGTGCAGGAGGCGTTCATCTCGATGCACGGAGCCTGGCGGCGGCTGGACGACCCGGACCGGGCGCTGGCCTACCTGCGTCGGTCGGTGGTCAACGGGGCCCGCTCTGCCCTGAGGCACCGGGGCGTCGCCCAGCGGCACGCCCCGGCGTCGATGCCCGACGTCGCCAGCGCCGAGCACGGCGCGATGCTCGCCCTCGAGCACGCCGAGGTCCTGGCAGCGCTGCGCACCCTGCCGGTGCGCCAGCGCGAGGTCCTGGTGCTCCGCTACTACGTCGACCTCTCCGAGGCCGACATCGCCGACGCGCTCGGCATCAGCCGCGGCGCCGTCAAGAGCCACGCGTCCCGCGGCATGGCCGCCCTGCGCACTGCACTGGAGGCGTCCCCGTGACGACCCACTTCCCTGGCGACGACTCCCAGGACCCGCTGGCGGCGCGGCTGCGCGACGCCCTGAGCTCGGAGGCCTCGATGGTCCAGCCCTCGGACGACGGAATGCAGCAGATCCGCGACGGGATCTCCCAGGCGGACCGGCCGTGGTGGCAACACCCGGCGGTGCTGGCCGTGGCAGCAGCCGTGGTCCTCGGCGCGGCCGTCGGTGCCGGCGTCGCGTTCCTCGGCGGGGACGAGAAGGGAAACGTCGTGGCGGGACCGTCGGACAGCCCCACCGGGTCGGCCGGGACCGGGTCGCCGAGCGACTCCCCGACCTCCGAGACGTCCACGCCGATCCCGGTCGAGGGCGACGTCTACGTCTACTACGTGATGGACGACGGCCAGGGGCCACGCCTCTACCGCGAGCAGCGGCCGAACCCGGGCATGGACCCCGTGACAGCAGCCCTGTCCACGATGCTCTCCGAACCGCCGCTCGACTCCGACTACAGCTCGGCCTGGGAGCCGAACACCGCGATCCGCGACTTCTCGGTCGCCGGCGACACCGCAACCGTCGACCTCTCGCGCTTCGTCCAGGTCGGTGCGGAGTTCGAGACGGCTGCCATGCAGCAGCTGGTCTACACGGTCACCGCGAACGACAAGTCGGTGAAGAAGGTGCGGCTCCTGGTGAAGGGGCAGCCACCGGCATCCGGGCACAGCGACTGGTCGCAGCCGGTCGCACGGGCACCGATGCTCGACGTACAGGGCCTGATCTGGCTTCTGACGCCGACCGAGGGCGCCACCGTGTCGTCGCCGGTGCAGATTGCCGGCTACGGCACGGCGTTCGAGGCGACGATCAGCTGGCAGGTCTACCGCGACGGCGCGAAGGTCGCCGAGGGGTTCACCCAGGGCGGCGCCAACGGTGAGTTCGGCGAGTTCGCCGACACCGTCGAGCTGGAGCCCGGCACCTACGAGATGCGCGCGTTCGAGTCCTCGGCCGAGGACGGCTCCCCGCTGCACCCCGACACCAAGACCTTCACCGTCGAGTAGCCGTCGAGTGGCGGGCTCAGCGCCAGCGGGCGGTGCGGGAGAGCACGACTGCCAGCGCGACGGTTCCGGCGGTCGAGGTGCGCAGCACGGTCGGGCCAAGGCGGTACGACGTGCCGGCGGCCTCCACCAGGACGGCCAGCTCCTCGTCGCTCAGCCCGCCCTCGGGGCCGACGACGAGCACCACCTCGCCGGCGGCCGGCGGCTGGAAGCCCCCGAGAGCCTGACCAGCCTCCTCGTGCAGCACGACGCCGGCCGCCGCCCGGCGCAGCCGGTCGACCACGTCGAGGGTGCCGGCCGGCTCGGTGACGACCGGGAACCTGGCCCGGCGCGACTGCTTGGCGGCCGCCAGTGCCGTCGCACGCCATCGGGCCAGCGCCTTCTCGCCGCGTCCCTCGCGCCACCGGGTGACGCATCGCGATGCAGCCCACGGCACGATCTCGTCGACGCCGGCCTCGGTCATGGTCTCGACGGCGACCTCACCGCGGTCACCCTTGGGCAGAGCCTGCACGACCACCAGCCGCGGTGACGGCGCGGGCTCGTCGACGACCGAGGTCACATCGACCTCGACCAGGTCCTTGCCGTTCACCGCGGTCACCGCGCCGCCCGCCCGGCGACCGCGCCCGTCGACCAGCTCGACGGCCTCGCCGGCCCGGAGCCGCACGACGGTCGCGGCATGGCGACCTTCGGCTCCGTCGACGACGACCCGCCCGACCACCAGCCGCGCGGTCGGGACCACGAACACCGGTGGGCTCACGGTCGGCTCAGCGTTGGTTGAACGCGTCGCGGAGGCGGTTGAAGAAGCTCTGCTGCTGGCCGGTGACCTGACCGACGTCGGGCCCGTCCTCGCCGCGCAGGGCCGCCAGCTTGCGCAGCAGCTCCTCCTGCTCGGGGTCCAGCCGGGTCGGCGTCACGACCTCCACGTGCACGACGAGCTCGCCGCGGCCGGGCGAGCGCAGGTGGGTCACGCCGAGGTCGGCGAGCACCTCTGTCTGACCGGACTGGACGCCGGGGCGCAGCTCGAGCGGGCGTGGACCGTCAAGGGTCTCCAGCGTCATCGAGGTCCCCAGCGCGGCGGCCGTCATCGGCACCTGCACCGTGCAGTGCAGGTCGTCGCCCTGCCGGCGGAACAGCGGGTGCTGACGCTCCACGATCTCGACGAAAAGGTCGCCGGCCGGTCCACCACCGGGACCCGCCTCGCCCTCGCCGGTCAGCTGGATGCGGGTGCCGGTGTCGACGCCGGGCGGGATCTTGACCTTGAGGGGGCGCCGGCTGCGGACCCGTCCGTCTCCCCCGCACTCGTGGCACGGGTCCGGGATCACGCTGCCGAAGCCCTGGCAGGCCGCGCACGGCCGCGAGGTCATCACCTGGCCGAGGAAGCTGCGGGTGACCTGCTGCACCTCGCCCCGGCCGCGGCACACGTCGCAGGTGCGCGGCGAGGTGCCCGGACGAGCGCCTGCCCCGGTGCAGGTGGGGCAGGTGACGGCGGTGTCGACCTGCAGGTCGCGGGTGACGCCGAAGGTCGCGTCGGCCAGCTCGAGGTCGACCCGGATCAAGGCGTCCTGGCCCCGGCGCTGCCGCGGTCGCGGGCCACGCGTGGCACCGCCACCGGCGCCGAAGAACGCGTCCATGATGTCGGAGAAGCCGAAGCCGGACCCGAAGCCGCCGCCGGTCGAGAACGGGTCGCCGCCGAGGTCGTGCAGCTCGCGCTTCTTCGGGTCGGAGAGCACCTCGTAGGCCTTGGTGACCTCCTTGAAGCGCTCCTCCTCGGCCGGGTTGACGTCCGGGTGCAGCTGTCGGGCGAGGCGGCGGTACGCCTTCTTGATCTCCTCCGGGGAGGCGTCGCGGGTGACGCCGAGGACTGCATAGAAGTCGGTCTGCTGGCCGGCCATCTATGCCTCACCGACGATCTTGCCGACGTACCGGGCCACTGCGCGTACCGCTCCCATCGTTCCGGGGTAGTCCATCCGGGTCGGGCCGAGGACGCCGAGCTTGGCGAGCATCTCGCCCTCGGCGCCGTAGCCGACGCTCACGACCGACGTGCTGGTCAGGCCTTCGTGGGGGTTCTCGTGGCCGATCCGCACCTGCAGCACCGCCGGGTCGGTGGCCTCGCCGAGCAGCCTAAGCAGGACCATCTGCTCCTCGAGCGCTTCGAGCACCGGGTGGATCGTCTGCGGGAAGTCGGGCCCGAACCGGGCGAGGTTGGCCGTGCCGCCCAGCACCACTCGGTCCTCGTGCTCCTCGACCAGGCTCTCGAGCAGCGCGGAGAGGACACCGGCGACGGTGGCCCGCTGGTCCTCGGTGAAGCGGTCCGGCAGGTCGGCGAGCCGGCCGGCGGCGTCGGGCAGCCGGACGCCGACCGTCGAGGCGTTGAGCTGGGCGCGCAGCTCGGCCAGCAGGGTGTCCGGCACCTCGCTGCCCGCTTCGACCACCCGCTGCTCGACCCGGCCGGTGCTCGTGATGAGGACGACGAGCAGCCGGCTGGCGCTCAGGGGCACCAGCTCGACGTGGCGCACGCTCGAGCGGGACAGCGAGGGGTACTGCACGACCGCGACCTGGCGGGTCAGGGTGGCCAGCAGCCGCACGGTCCGGGCGACGATGTCGTCGAGGTCGAGGGCGCCGTCCAGGAAGGACTGGATCGCCCTGCGCTCGGCCGTCGAGAGCGGCTTGACGGAGGAGAGCCGGTCGACGAAGAGCCGGTAGCCCTTGTCGGTGGGGATGCGTCCGGCGCTGGTGTGCGGCTGGGCGATGTAGCCCTCGTCCTCCAGCGCGGCCATGTCGTTGCGGATCGTGGCCGGCGAGACGCCCAGGTTGTGCCGTTCGACCAGGGCCTTGGAGCCCACCGGCTCGTGCGTGGAGACGTAGTCCTCGACGATGGCGCGGAGCACGTCGAGCTTGCGGTCCTCGAGCACGCACACCTCCCTCGACGAATGCTCGGCGGCGCACCCCTGGACGGACTGGCACTCCGATGAGCCGAGTGCCAAGTGTACGTCGAGCGTGCACCGTGGTGGGGACTCCATGCCCGACGGTCCGCGGCGGCGCGCCTGCGCCACGGTTGGCGCCGGGACCGAAAGGCTGGGGTCCGTGGACAGGTACGCAGGCGACGTGCTCGCCGCCGACCGGCAGCGGCGGCCGCCTGCGCCCACCCAGGTCGAGGCCGAGCGCGGCCTGGTCGTCGAGGACGCCGAGACCGGCTTCTGCGGCGCGGTGGTGCGGTGCGAGAAGACGGCCGGCGGCCGGACGGTGACCCTCGAGGACCGCCGCGGTCGACACCGGGTCTTCCCACTCGGTCCGGGCTTCCTGGTCGACGGGAATCCGGTCGCGCTGGTGCGTCCCGCCGTGGCCGCCAGCTCCGCCACCCCGGCGTACGGCCTCGGGCTCCGTCGCGGTGCACGGCGCCCGCGCCCGGGTCGCCCGGGGCAGCCGCATCTACGTCGAGGGCAGGCACGACGCCGAGCTGGTCGAGAAGGTGTGGGGCGACGACCTGCGCGTCGAGGGCGTCGTGGTGGAGCACCTCGGCGGCATCGACGACCTGCCTGCCGTCGTGCGCGGGTTCGCGCCGGCACCCGACCGCCGGCTGGGTGTGCTGGTCGACCACCTGGTCCCAGGCAGCAAGGAGTCCCGCCTGGCCGCGCAGGTGGACTCGCCGCACGTACGGGTCGTCGGGCACCCCTATGTCGACGTCTGGCAGGCCGTCCGGCCGGCCGTCCTGGGCATCGCTGCCTGGCCGGAGGTCCCGCACGGCACCCCGTGGAAGGAGGGGGTCTGCGCCGGTCTCGGCTGGCCGGTCGACACCCCCGCGGCCTGGCGCCGGATCCTCGGCGCGGTCACGACCTACGCCGACCTCGAGCCGAGCCTGCTGGGCCGGGTCGAGGAACTCATCGATTTCGTCACCGGCCCTGGCGTCCACCCCTAGCCTGGGCGCCGATCCTGATAGGAGACCCCATGACCACCACCCCGCCCGAGCCGCCCGACGACGACCGCCCGCCGGCCCCGCCCAGCGCACCCGGTGGCTCGACGGAGCCGCCTGCCCCGCCGCCCCCGCCCGGCGGTGGCTACCCGCCGCCGCCAGCGGCCGGCTACGGGACCCCGCCGCCCGCCGGCTACGGCGCGCCGCCACCCGGCGGCCAGCCGATGGGATACCCGGCCGGCGCGGCCCCGGCGCCCGCCGGTGCGTACGCGGACTGGCCCAAGCGTGCCCTGTCCGGCGTGATCGACTTCGTCGCGCCGTTCATCGCTGCCTTGATCCTCTCCCGGATCAGCAGCGGACTCGGCTTCGTGGCCTACCTGGCCGCGCTGGGCTGGGCGCTCTACAACGCCTACCTGGGCGGACAGACCGGCCAGTCGTACGGCAAGCAGATCGCCGGCACCCGCCTGGTGTCCGAGGCCACCGGTCAACCGATCGGCGGCGCGATGGGCATCGGCCGGTACTTCGTGCACGTCATCGACAGCATCCCCTGCTACCTCGGCTTCCTGTGGCCGCTGTGGGATGCCAAGCGGCAGACCTTCGCCGACAAGGTCCTGAAGACGATCGTCGTGTCGGCGTGACCGGGACGATCCGATGACCCAGCCACCCGAACCCCCGGACCCGGACTGGTCGACGCCGGACCCCTCGGAGCCACCGCCCGACGCGACCGATCCAGGGTCGTACGGCACTCCGCCGCCCCCGGACTACCCGCAGCAGCCGGGATACGGCGCTCCGCCGCCCGGCTACCAGCAGCAGCCCGGGTACGGCGCCCCGCCGCCCGGCTACCAGCAGCCACCCGGCTACCCGCCGGGCTACCAGCAGCAGCCGCAGTACGGCCAGCCGGCCTACGGCCAGCCCGGGTATCCCGCGCCGTACACCGACCCGCAGGCCAAGTCCAAGATCGCGGCCGGCCTGCTGGGCATCTTCCTGGGCGGCTTCGGCGTGCACCGGTTCTACCTGGGCTTCACCAAGATCGGCATCATCCAGA
Source organism: uncultured Actinomycetota bacterium (assembly GCA_963723975.1). Classification (GTDB taxonomy): domain Bacteria; phylum Actinomycetota; class Actinomycetes; order JACCUZ01; family JACCUZ01; genus CAVRTI01. Next base: position 132,971 of record CAVRTI010000009.1, on the reverse strand, counting down.
TCGTGGTGACGATCTTCACCTGCGGCATCGGCAGCCTGTGGGGGTTCGTCGAGGGGATCCTCTACCTGGTCGGCGCCAACGGCTGGACGACGGACGCGTCGGGTCGACCCCTTCGCGAGTAGCTCAGACCAGGTCCCGCACGACGGCATCGGCCAGCAGGCGGCCGCGCAGCGTCAGCGCTGCGCGGCCGTCGGCGTTCGCGGCCGGGTCCAGCAGCCCGTCCGACACCGCCCGCGCCGCCGCCCGCAGGCCGGCCGGACGAAGGTCCGCGAGCGGGTGACCCTCGCGCAGCCGGATCCCGAGCAGGACCCGCTCGACGCGCTGCTGGTCCGAGGTGAGCACCTCCCGGGCGTGCGCGGGGCTGTCCCCGGCGGCCAGCCGACCGGCGTACGCCGTGGGGTGGCGCACGTTCCACCACCGGGTGCCGCCCACGTGGCTGTGCGCGCCCGGGCCGACGCCCCACCAGTCGTGCCCGCGCCAGTAGCCCTCGTTGTGCCGGGCGCGCTGTGCCTCACCGCGGGTCCAGTTGCTCACCTCGTACCAGTCGAAGCCGGCCGCGGCGAGCACCTCGTCGGCGAGCAGGTAGCGGTCGGCGAGCTCGTCGTCGTCCGGCGCAGCGATCTCGCCGCGGCGGACCTGGGCCGCCATCCGAGTGCCCTCCTCCACCACCAGGGCGTAGGCGCTCACGTGGTCGGGCCTGGTGTCGAGAGCTGCCTCGAGGCTCTCGCGCCAGTCGTCCTGGCTCTCGCCGGGCGTGCCGTAGATCAGGTCGAGGCTGATGCCCTCGAAGCCGGCCGCTCGCGCCCATCGGACGACCTGCGGGACCCGGTCGGGGTCGTGGGTGCGATCCAGGGTGGCCAGCACGTGCGGGACCGCCGACTGCATGCCGAACGACACCCGGGTGAAGCCGGCCTCCCGCAGTGCTGCCAGGGATGCCGCATCGACGCTGTCCGGGTTTGCCTCGGTCGTGACCTCGGCTCCCGGCAGGATGCCGAGCTCGTCGCGGACGGCGTCCAGCAGCCGAGCAAGGTCGTGGGGCGGGAGCAAGGTCGGCGTTCCGCCGCCGAGGAACACCGTCGCGGCGGGGACGTCGACGTGGCCCAGCACCCGGCGTGCCAGCCGTACCTCGGCGATGGCGGTGCCGGCGTAGGACGCCTGCGACGCGCCGCCGCCGAGCTCGGTGGCCGTGTAGGTGTTGAAGTCGCAGTAGCCGCAGCGCGTCGCGCAGAACGGCACGTGCAGGTAGACGCCGAACGGCCGGGTGCCGAGCCCGGCGTACGCCGAGGCGGGCAACGACCCGTCCCGCGGGACGGCCTCCCCCTCGGGCAGCGCGGACGGCATCTCCCCATCCTCCCCCGGCGGGCCGCAGCCCGCCGCGGCGCCGTCAGCCGGCGGCGTACATCGCCTCGATGACCTCGACGTACCGCTGCTCGACCACCTTGCGCTTGACCTTCATGCTCGGGGTGATCTCGCCGTCCTCGATGGTGAGGTCGCGGTCGAGGATGCGGAACGCCTTGACGGTCTCCCACCGATTGAGCTTGGCGTTGACGCCGTCGACGGCTGCGCTGACCTCGGCCTGAACGTCCGGGTGCCGGGTGAGGTCGGCGTAGCTCGCCGTGACACCGCGGTGCGCCGCCCAGGCGGTCAGCGCATCCTCGTCCAGGGTGACCAGTGCGGTGATGTAGTTGCGCCCGTCGCCGTGCACGACGATCTGGCTGGCGAGTGCGCACGCACCCTTGAAGAGAACCTCGATGGCCTGCGGCGCGACGTACTTGCCGCCCGAGGTCTTGATCAGGTCCTTCTTGCGGTCCGTGATGCGCAGGAACCCCTCGTCGTCGAGCTCCCCGATGTCGCCGGTGTGGAACCAGCCGTCGGGCTCCAGCGCCTCGGCCGTCTGCTCCGGCAGGCCGTGGTAGCCCTGCATCAGACCGGGACCCCGCAGCATGATCTCGCCGTCGTCGGCGATGCGCACCTCGGTGCCGGGGAACGCGAGGCCGACCGTGCCCAGGCGGTAGTTCTGCGGCCGGTTGACGAAGGTGCCCGCGCTGGTCTCGGTCAGGCCGTACCCCTCGAGGATGAGGATGCCGGCGGCGTGGAAGAACTCCGCCACGTCCTGGGAGAGGGCCGCGCTGCCCGAGACGAGGAAGCGCAGGCGGCCACCGAACCGGGCGCGCAGCTTGGTGAACACCAGCTTGTCGGCCAGCGCGTGCTTGGCCGCCAGTACCGGGCCGGGCGTCTCGCCGGCGAGCCGCAGCCGGCTCACCTCGCGGCCGACGCCCATCGCCCAGGTGAAGACCTTCAGGCGCGGGCCGCCCTCGTCCTGGGCCATCGTGACGACCCGGCCGCGGACCTTCTCGAAGATGCGCGGCGCCGCGGCCATGAACGTCGGCGAGACCACCGCGAGGTTGTCGATGATCCGCTCGACCCGGCCGTCGACCGCGGCCGCCGAGCCGGTGGCGACCTGCGCGGCGAGCAGCACCTTGCCGAACGAGTGCGACAGCGGCAGCCAGAGGTACTGCACGTCGTCCTCGGTGAGCAGGCCCTCGGCGTCGACGGCGACACCCTCGTAGACCCAGCAGTCCTGGCTGAGCCTCACGCCCTTGGGGCGGCCTGTGGTGCCGCTGGTGTAGATCAGCGTCGCGAGGTGCTCGGGCCGGATGGTCTCGACGGTACGGCGGACCAGGTCCGGGTCGTCCGCCAGTCGCTGCTGCCCGACGGCCGCGAGCTCGTCCAGGCTCATCACCCAGTCGCCGTCCGGCGTCCCGTCGAAGGTGACGACGGTGCCCAGGCGTGGCAGGTCGGCGCGGTGCTCGCGCAGCTTGGCGATCTGGCTGTCGTCCTCCGCGAACGCGACCACCGCACCAGAGTCCGCGAGGATGTACGCCACGTCATCGGGGTTCGTGGTCGGGTAGACCGTCGTGGTCGCCGCGCCCGCGCAGAGCACGGCGAAGTCGGCCAGCGCCCAGTCGACCCGGGTGGAGGAGATCAGCGCGACCCGCTCCTCGGGCCGGACGCCGAGGTCGAGCAGGCCGGCCGCGATGGACTCGACCCGCTCACCGGTCTGCCGCCAGGTGGTCGACTCCCACCCGTCGCCGACCGGCCGTCGGTAGGCCTCCCGGTCCGGGGTCGAGGCGACGCGGTCGAGGAACATCCGCCCCACCGAGGGCGGACGGTCGGCCAGGGCGTCAGCACTGCTCCGCGTCATGGCCCCGACCGTAACGCCTCCAGTGGCGCGTTCACGCAGGAATGACGACCGAGAACCTGTCGGAACGCGCCACTGGTCGGGTTCCACAGGCGGGGCGGCGAAGCAGACCGGTCGAGGCGCCACACCGAGCCCACTGCGTCGGGTGGAGTGGCAGCGGCTTCGGTCACCTCACCGCGGCGGCGCTGCGCGGGTGGTGGACGCCGAACCGGCTGGGACCGCACGTACTTCTCGCCACGACCCGTAGCGGGGTCCACGTGCAGCGGGCGGGTCTCTACGTACGTCGGTCCCGGGTGGCGGAGTTCGAGGAGGTCGAGGGGATCCGTTGTGTGACAGGAGCCCACGCGCTGGTCGAGCTCGCACGGGACCTCGCCCTCGTCGACCTGGTGCCCATGGTCGACTGCGCTCTGCAGTCCGGCGTGACCGTCGAGCAGATCCGGGCCGCCGTCACCGGTCGGTCCCGGGGTGCGGTCACTCTGCGTCGGGCGCTTGCGCTGGCCGACGGCCGCAGCGAGTCGTGGTGGGAGTCGATCCTGAGGCTGCAGCACGTGGTGACCGGTCTCGGTCCGGTCCAGTGTCAGCCCGAGATCTGGGCCGACGGCCGCTTCGTCGCGAGGGCCGACCTGCACCTGGTGGGGACCAGGCGCTACCCCGAGTGCGACGGCGGCGAGCACCGCGACCGCGACCGGCATGCCCAGGACCTTCGCCGCGCCAAGTCGATGGCAAGGCTCGGGCTCGAGCGCTACGGCTACACGACAGCGGAGCTCGCCTGGCGCCCCGAGATCGTGATCCGGGACGCCGAGGACGCTCGCGGGCTCCGGCACGACCCCCGCCGGATGCAGAGCTGGTGGCGCGTCGCCCGTGCCTCGAGCCTCACCGGCTCCGGGCGGGCCCGTCTCGCCGGCCGGCTGGAGCGGTCAGCGGGTGCGGGCGGCGAGGTCGCGGCGGACGGCGTCGTCGAGGTCGGGCGCGATGTCGGGCAGCTCGTCGAGCATCCGCAGCAGCCGTGGCGTGGCCACCCGGCGGATCCGGAACACGTCGCCGACCGTCACGCCGTGCGGCGGCCGTTCGGTCACCGTCACGCCGTCGTCCGCTCCGACGGATCCCTCGCCCACGACGCGGAGGTAGGCACCCGGTGCACCGTGATCGGTGAACCGCTTCACCCACCGCGGCTCGTTCATGAACCCCTGGAACGTGGCGCACGGGATGCGCGGGCTGGTCACCTCGAGCAGCAGGCCGTCATCTCCGACCTGCCAGCGCTCGCCGATGACCGCACCGGTGACGTCGAGCCCCTCGGTGTCGAGGTTCTGCCCGAACGACCCAGGGGCCAGGTCCCGGCCCAGCTCGCCGGCCCACCAGTCCCGATCCTCGACGGCATAGGCGTACACCGCCTGGTCCCGCCCGCCGTGGTGCCGGGTGTCGACGACCTGGTCGCCGGCCAGCCCCACGCCGGCCGGACCGGGTGCGCGGACGGCCACGCGCTCGGCGACCGGGCGCTTGTCGATGGCGGTCTCGTCGAGGTCCCCGCGGAGATCGGGCACCAGGGCTTGGACGACGTTGACGGCGGCGATGCGTGCGAGCACCTGCTCGACGCTACCTGCGGCCACCACCTACTTCTTGGCCTTCTCGCCGATGGAGTCGGTGGACAGTGCAGCGATGAAAGCCTCCTGCGGGACCTCCACCCGGCCGACCATCTTCATCCGCTTCTTTCCTTCCTTCTGCTTCTCCAGCAGCTTGCGCTTGCGGGTGATGTCACCGCCGTAGCACTTCGCGAGCACGTCCTTCCGGATCGCCCGGATGCTCTCGCGGGCGATCACCCGGGACCCGATGGCCGCCTGGATCGGCACCTCGAACTGCTGGCGCGGGATCAGCTCGCGAAGCCGCTGGGTCATCTGGACGCCGTAGGCGTAGGCCTTGTCCTTGTGCACGATCGAGGAGAAGGCGTCGACGCCCTCTCCCTGGAGCAGGATGTCGACCTTGACCAGCGCGGACGCCTGCTCGCCCTCGACCTCGTAGTCGAGCGAGGCGTACCCGCGGGTCCGGGACTTCAGGTTGTCGAAGAAGTCGAAGATGATCTCGGCGAGCGGCAGCGTGTAGCGCAGCTCGACGCGCTCCTCGGACAAGTAGTCCATGCCGAGCAGCGTGCCGCGCCGGGTCTGGCAGAGGTCCATGATCGCGCCGATGTAGTCGCTGGGCGCGAGGACCGTGGCGCGCACGACCGGCTCGTGCACCTCGGCGATCTTGCCGTCGGGGAACTCGCTCGGGTTGGTGACGACGCGCTCGGAGCCGTCGTCCATCACCACCCGGTAGACGACGTTGGGCGCCGTCGCGATCAGGTTCAGTCCGAACTCTCGCTCCAGCCGTTCGCGCACGATCTCCAGGTGCAGCAGCCCGAGGAACCCGCACCGGAAGCCGAAGCCGAGGGCGGCGGAGGTCTCCGGCTCCCACACCAGAGCTGCGTCGTTGAGCTGCAGGCGCTCCAGGGCGTCCCGCAGGTCCGGGTAGTCGTCACCGTCGACCGGGTAGAGCCCGGAGAACACCATCGGCTTCGGGTCCTTGTAGCCGCCGAGCGGCGTCGACGCCGGCTTGACGGCGTTCGTGACGGTGTCACCGACCCGCGACTGGCGGACGTCCTTCACACCGGTGATCAGGTAGCCGACCTCGCCCACGCCGAGCCCGCTCGATGGGACCGGCTCCGGGGAGATGACCCCGATCTCGAGCATCTCGTGCTGCGCCTTGGTCGAGAGCATCAGGATGCGCTCGCGCGACGACAGGTTGCCGTCGATGACCCGGACGTAGGTGATGACGCCGCGGTAGGCGTCGTACACGCTGTCGAAGATCATCGCGCGGGCCGGGGCGTCCGGGTCGCCGATCGGGTGCGGCACCACCCGGACGATCTCGTCGAGCAGCTCCCCGACGCCCTCACCGGTCTTCGCACTGACCCGCAGCACGTCGGACGGGTCGCAGCCGATGATGTGCGCGAGCTCCGCGGCGTACTTCTCGGGCTGGGCCGACGGCAGGTCGATCTTGTTGAGGACCGGGATGATCTGCAGGTCGTTCTCGAGCGCGAGGTAGAGGTTGGCCAGCGTCTGCGCCTCGATGCCCTGTGCCGCGTCGACCAGCAGCACGCAGCCTTCGCACGCGGCAAGAGACCGGGAGACCTCGTAGGTGAAGTCGACGTGCCCCGGGGTGTCGATCATGTTGAGCGCGTAGGTGCGCCCGTCGTGCGCGGTGTAGGGCAGCCGGACGGCCTGGCTCTTGATGGTGATGCCGCGCTCGCGCTCGATGTCCATCCGGTCCAGGTACTGCGCCCGCATCGTCCGGTCGTCGACGACACCGGTCGCCTGCAGCATCCGGTCGGCCAGGGTGGACTTGCCGTGGTCGATGTGGGCGATGATGCAGAAGTTGCGGATCACCGAGGGATCGGTGAGGTGCGGCACCTGAGCGGCGTTCGGGGGGCTGACGGGCACGCAAGATCCAATGCATCGGTGGTACGGCGGGGAAGCGCCACCTATCCTCCCATGCGGCGGGGCCATGAACGGCCGCGAGCGGGCAGCAGCACGCAACTCGGTGGTCCTGCGGTGCGTCGGCCGGGATCATCGGTCATGTCCTCGCCCGCCCCGGTCGCCGCCGGGACCCGGATCGACTGGTCCGAGGTGCCCGGCCGGGTGCGGGCCGCGGTGGAGGAAGCGCTGGGCAGCCCGGTCCGGACGGCGGTGACCCAGAACGGCGGCTTCTCCCCCGGTGCGGCCGCCCGGGTGAACTGCGCCGACGGCACCCGGGCGTTCGTCAAGGCGTGCGGCTCGACCCTCAACCCGGACACCCCGGACCTCAACCGGGCCGAGATCCGGGCGCTCGAGCTGCTGCCCTCGGAGGTGCCGCACGCGCGGCTGATCTCGGCGTACGACGACGGGGTCTGGGTGGCGCTGGTCCTGGAGGACGTCGAGGGGCGGCGCCCGGTCCTGCCATGGCAGGACGATGACGTGGCCGTGATGTCCCGCTCCCTCGAGCGGGTTGCGGCAACGCCTGGGCCGGCGGCTCTGCCGACCTTCGCCGCGGCCAACAGCGTCCTGACGGCCTGGGACCAGGTGGCAGCCGCCCCCGACGGCGTGCCCGGGCACCTGCTGGAGCGGCTGCCGGAGTTCCTGGCCCGCCAGGACGAGGCCAGGGAGGTCAGCGCCGGGCCGCAACTGGTCCACTGGGACGCGAGGGCCGACAACGTGCTGCTGCGCACCGACGAGGCGGTGCTGCTGGACTGGGCCTGGGCCTGTCGCGGCGCGCCCTGGCTGGACAGCCTGCTGCTGGCGATGGACTTCCGGATCCAGGGTGGGCCCGACCCGGACATCTTCCTGACCGCTTCGCCGATCACCCGCGACGTCCCGCCGCAGCACCTCGCCTCGGTGGTCGCAGGCATGGTCGGGGTCTGGCACGAACGTGCCCGGCTGCCGCCCCCGCCCGGGCTGCCGACGGTCCGCGCCTGGCAGGCGCACTGCGGGGCCGCCGCGCTGGACTGGTTGGACACCGGCGGGCTGTGGCGGTGACCGCTCGACCGCCCTACGACCGGACCGCGGAGCGGCCAGCCTGGGCTGCGCTGCCGGCCGGCGTGCGGGTACGGATCGCCGAGCTCGCCGGAGCGCCGGTCGTCGGCGCGGAGCCCGCGGGTGGCGGCTTCACCCGTGGCTTCGCCGGGCTGCTCACACTGCCGACGGCACCGAGGTGTTCGTCAAGGCCGCCTCCTCGGAGGTAGGACCGGTGGCCGCCACGTCCTACCGCGCCGAGGCACGGGTCCTGCGCTGCCTCCCGTCGGCGGTCCCGGCCCCGCGGCTGAGGTGGACCGACGAGGTCGAGGGCTGGGTCGTCGTCGGGATCGACCCGGTCCGCGGCCGGATGCCCGGCCTGCCGTGGACCGCGGACGACGTCGCCGGCGCCACCCGGGCCTGCGAGGCGGCAGCGGTCGCACTGGAACCGGCACCGGCCCGCCTCGAGCTCACCCGACTTGCCGACGACCTTGGCGGCGACGAGCCCTGGAGCGCTGGTACCTCGACGTGGCGCGCGGCAACCGGCGGACCGACCTCCTCAGCCCATGGGCACGGTCGGCGCTGCCCGACCTGCACGCGCTGCTGCAGACGGCGCCGGCTGCCATCGACGGCGACGCCGCCTGTCACGGTGACCTGCGGCCGGACAACATGATCGTGGACCGCGCCGGCAAGGTCTGGCTCTGCGACTGGAACTGGCTCTCCCTCGGCGCCCGGTGGACCGACCTTGTAGGGCTGCTCGTCACGGTCCACGGAGGCGGTGGGGACGCCGAGGCGGTACTGCGAAGCTCGTGGTTGCTCGACGGGGTCGACACCGACGCGGTCGACGCCTGGCTGGCCCTGATCGCTGCCTTCATGTGCGGGCAGGCCGGCGACGAGACGCCGGCCTTCGCCTCGCCCTGGCTGGGCGCGCACCGGGCATACTTCGGCACCGCCGCGCTGTCCTGGCTGGAGCTGCGACGCAGCTGAGACCAGGACACAGAAGGGCCCCGCCGGACACTGTCCGGCGGGGCCCTCCTCGTCACTGCTGGGGCGGCTCGCCTACTTCGCGGGCTGCACCCTGATCTGGCCGATCGTGTTGCCCTGCTTCGACTTCTGCACGGTCAGCTGGACGCCGAACGGCTTTGTCGGGTTGCCGGTCCCGAGTGGGACGCCGAGGCCGATGTCCAGGCCGTAGTACTGGGGCAGCGGGTTGCCGTTCGCGTCGACCACACGCACGGAGTACGCCTCGTTGTCACCGTTCGGCAGCACCGTGGAGGCGTCGATGTCCCGGAAGAACAGCGAGTTCCCACGGATTTCGATACCCGGGTACCAGCCCTTGGCATCGGTGAAGGTGTTCACCGCGGGCTCTGAGCCGAACGACGTGCAGTACTCGTTGCGCCAGTCCTCGCCGGGAACTTCGGCAAGGCACTCCTTGAACGGGTACGTCGCCGCGCCGAACGCCACGTTGCTCGACTGCGGACGCGACGCGAGGTTGTTCAGGGTCGACGGGTCCTTGTCCGCCGCCACGCCGGCACGGCGCAGCGGGTCGAAGTGCGAGTCGACCAGGAGCAGACCACCCTTGCTGCCCGTACTGGGCAGGTCATAGGTCGTCGCAAGCACCGGGTTCGCGTTGCCGTAGGACGTGTCCCGGTACCAGACCAGCATGCCGGGTGCGTTGTACTTGATCTTCTCGACCTTCCACGGGCCGGAGCTCGAGTAGGTCGTGTCGTAGGCGTACTTGAGGCCCTCGTCGAACCCGTCGTAGTTCCGCCACTCGGCCAGGTAGTACTGGTTGGCGCTGGACGTACCGGTGTCTATCCGCCAGCCGGCGCCGAGCGGCGTGCCCGGGATGAAGGTGCCGATCGTGGCGGTCCAGTCCTTGATTCCACCCTCGACGTCGTCGCTCCACACCGTGGTCGCATCGTTGGTGACCGCGAAGTCATCCGCGAACCAGCCGCGCTCGAGGAAGGCCTCGTCGGTCGCATAGCGGAGCCGGACCTGGATGGTCTGGCCGGCGAACGGCGTGAGCTTGATGTGCTGCTGCTCCATGCCGTCGGTGTGGCCGGTGAGGCCGTACTTCTTGTTGCCGAAGTCAGCAAGCCGGCCGTTCGGGTCGCCGTAGGTGTCCGGCGTGCTGACCTCCTCGCCCGCGGCGTTGTAGACCTTCTGCTCGGCCCACGTGGTGCCGCCGTCGGTCGAGACCTCGACGAAGCCGTAGTCCCAGTCTTCCTCGATGACGTAGTCGTTCCACATCGAGAAGCGGACGTCGGCGCCGGTGGGCACGGTAACGGTGCGGGTCAGCCGGTTGTCCGCCCAGTCCTGGTCGTTGCCGGACCACCACATGTTCGCGCCGCTGTGCGGCTCGGCCAGGGTGAGGACCTTGGTGGGCAGGTTGACCTTGATGCCGTCGGCCGAGCCGCGCGGGGTCCGTGATGTCTGACCGAGCTGCACGGTCGCGGCGGCGTCACCGGGTTCGAACACGCGCGGGTCGGCCCAGCCGAGCACCCACTTGTCCCAGATGCCCATGTGCGTCGGAATCGACTGGAAGATCGGGCCGGAGTGCGATCCGGAGCTCATCAGGTCCCAGAAGTCGATGTCGGAATCGCCACCGCTGGAGGTGTCGTACAGGTCCGGAAGGCCGAGGTCGTGGCCGTACTCGTGAGCGAACACACCCACGCCCGAGTCCTCCGGCTGCACGATGTAGTTGGACAGCTTCAGCGTGGTCCCGGGGATGGTGGCACCGCCGGGGACCGAGCTGCTGTGCGCCCAGATCGCATTGGTGCCTTCGGCGCCGCCGCCGCCGGACTTGTCCTCGCCGGCGTGCACGAGCACGACGTGGTCGATCACGCCGTCGGGCTCGAAGAAGTTGTTGTCACCGTCCAGGTCGCCCTGGTCCTCGATGTCGTAGTCGGCGAACGGGAAGTCGGGCTGCTGCTGGGCCAACGCCTCGACGGAGTCGATCGCCAGCTGCCCAGCGCCCCTCGGGTTGGACGGGTGACCGTTCATGTCCTGCACACGGCCGGCTTCCCACTCGCCCTCGGCGTTCCTGAAGCAGGTGTCCGCCGCGTAGTAGGCCTCCGAGTTGGGGACCTTGATCCAGTTGGTCGCCGCGCCGTCAACCGTGTAGGCGTTCTTGGACATCTCCTCGTACATGTTCTTCATGGTGTAGCCGGAGACGTCGATGCCCGCCTTGCCGTCCGGACCGGTGAGGTCGGGGCGCACCCGCTCGGTGATGCCCGTCTTGCTGAAGAGCATCTTGTTGAAGTGCAGCGGGGCTGAAGTCGTTGACCCAGAAGCTGTTGTTGTCGGGAGCGGAGCCCGGGGTCGTCGCGAAGTTCGCGGGGTTCGGGATGTTGTTGTGCAGCGGGCCGTTGGGCATGTTGGTCGCCGGTACGCAGGTTCGGTCGCCGAAGACCGTCTTCGGAACCATGACGCCGTCCCAGTTGTACGTCTTGGTGGGGTCGAATTCGACGAGGATCGTCAGCAGTTGCGCCGTCTGGGTGGTGGGCGCCTGCTTGATCGCGCGCGGGTTCTTCCCGGTCTTGATGGCCTTCCGCTCCAGCTTCGCGAGCTGGCGGGCGGTGACGGGGTTGCCGGACGCGTGCTTGCGGTCCAGCTCCCGCGCTTCCTTCACCGCCTTCTTGTTGACCTTCTCCTGGCCGCGTTCCTGCTCGACACGTGGAGCGACATAGTTGATGTAGGACTCCTGCAGGTCTGCCGAATCCGCTATGGGAAGAGCAACCGCGGTGCTGGTTGTGGCAGCGGAAAGGCCTGCGACGAGCAGGCTTCCGACCGCGAGGGTGGCCAGCGCTCCGTGCGCTCGCCGCCGCTTCGATGGTCCGGACAAGTGTGACCCCTTAGTCGGTGATTTGACGGGTGCCCGCAACCGGTGTGACACGCGTCACCCGTTCGGGCGCTGCAACGTAACCCGCTACTCAGCCGATCTGGAAAGGTTGACCGCACAGAAATTGCCCGATTATTACGCGATTGGCGGAGGCGCGTCCGCCGAGGGAAGCCGGTCGTCAGCGGAGCGGTGCCATCGAGCCCAGACGGTGCCCTGCTCGCCGGTTTGGCCCCCCGGCCGACCTGTTGCTAGTCTGTCCTGTCGCACGCTCGACGTGCGCGAACTTGGGTCGTCCGGTCTCCGGCCGCGCGACCTCATCTTCTAACCGACAACCTCTCGAGGCTTCTTCGTGGCGAACATCAAGTCCCAGCTCAAGCGGATCAAGACGAACGAGAAGGCACGGCTGCGCAACAAGGCGGTCAAGTCCTCGCTCAAGACCTCGGTCCGCAAGTTCCGCGAGGCCGCGGCGGCCGGCGAGCGCGACACCGCCCTCGAGGCGCTGCAGGTCGCCTCGCGCCAGCTCGACAAGGCCGCCAGCAAGGGTGTCATCCACACCAACCAGGCCGCGAACCGCAAGTCGGCGATGGCCAAGCGCGCCGCCTCGCTCTAAGCACGTCCCCGCCGTCACCGCGGCGTCGCACGAGGGCGTCACCCGACGAGGGTGGCGCCCTTCGTCGTCCCCGGACCCGTCGAGAGCTCAGCCGTGGGACCGAGCCTCGACGATCGCGACGACCGCCCGCTCCAGGGCGTAGACCGGGTCAGTGCCCCCGCCCTTGATCTGCTCGTCCGCCCGGGCCACCGCGACGATCGCCTCGGACACACCCTCAGGGGTCCAGCCGCCCAGCTGGCCACGCGCCTTGCGCACCTGGAACGGCGCCAGCCCCAGGTCACGCGCCACGTCGTCCGGCCGCGCCGAGCGGGACGCGCCGGCCACCTTGGCCAGGGTCCGCAGCCCGGCGGCGAACGCCGCGTTGACCGGCACCGGGTCGGCGCCGGTGGCGAGCGCGTGCCGGAGCAGCCGCAGCGCCTCCTCGTAGCGGCCCTCGACCGCCGCGTCGGCGACCTTGAAGCCGGTCACCTCGACCCGGCCGGCGTGGTATCGCTCGACCACGGCACGGTCGACGGTGCCGGCGGTGTCCGCGACCAGCTGTGCACAGGCGTTCGCGAGCTCCCGCAGGTCGCTGCCGAGCGCGTCGACCAGCGCCACCGCCGCATCGGGTGCCACCCGGCGTCCGGCCGCCTTGAACTCGCCCTGCACGAACGACACCTTGTCGCTGTCCCACTTCACCGCCTTGCACTCGACCACCACCGCGTCGGCCTTGCGCGCAGCGTCGAGCAGCGACTTCCCCTTGACACCACCCGAGTGCACCAGGACGAGCACGACGTCCTCGGACGGCACGGCCATCACCGCCTTGAGCTCGTCGGCGATCGCCTCGGCCGCGTCGCCGACATCGCGCACGACTATCACCGTGGCGCCGCCGAACAGCGAGGGGCTGGCCAGCGCGTTGAGCCGGCCTGGCTCCAGCCCGACGGCGGAGAGGTCGTTGACCTCGGCCTCGGTGTCGAGGGCACGGACCGCCGCGACAGCAGTGGCCACGGCGCGGTCGCGGAGCAGTGCCTCGGGGCCGGTGACGAGGGTCAGCGGCGCGGGGCCGGGGGCGGCAGGCATCGCGGCCACGCTACCCGGCCGCCCGGACGAGTCGGAGCCCTCGCGGGGTCCCGACGACCGCCAGCGTTCCGTCCGTGTCGGTGCGGCCCACGAGTGCGCCGCTGCGACGCAGGTCCCGCAGGGTCGACGGCGCCGGGTGCCCGTAGTCGTTGCCCGCTCCCACACTGACCAGAGCCAGCCGGGGACGGAGGACGGACAGCAGCCGCGGCTCCTGGTACGCCGAGCCGTGGTGGGCGACCTTGAGCACGTCGATGACGGGCAGCTGCACCTGGCCCAGCAGGGCCCGCTGCGCCGGCGGCTCGATGTCGCCGGTGAGCAGCATCCGGAGCCCGTGCGACCGCACCAGCAGCACGACACTGGCGTTGTTGGGCACCGACTCCTCGTCGATCACCCGGGCCGGCCAGAGCACCCGCCAGGACACCGGTCCGACCGCCATCCGCGCTCCTGCGGCGACCCCGGTCACCGGCACCCCGGCATCGGCCGCCCAGTGCCGCACCCGGACCAGCTCGCCGGCCGGCTCGCCGTACCCGCCGACGACCACCTCGCCGACCCGGCGACCGCGCAGCACACCCGGCAGGCCCTCGACATGGTCGGCGTGCAGGTGGGTCAGCAGCACCAGTGGCACCCGGCGGACCCCCAGCCGACGCAGGCAGCGGTCGACCGCAGGCGGGTCCGGACCGGCGTCGACGACCACGGCGGTGCCGGCCGTGACAGCGAGGACCAGGGCGTCGCCCTGCCCGACGTCACAGACCGCGAGCACCCAGCCCTCCGGAGGCCAGCCCGGCGACGTCGCCGGGACGACCAGCGCCACCGCCAGGACCACGGCCGCGCCCGACGCCGGCAGCGGGCCGCGGGCGGCCAGCACCCGGATGACCGCGACGACCACGGCAACCACGAGGGCGAGCCCGGCGGCGCCCGCGACCGACCCCGGCCAGTCGACCGCCGCGCCGGGAGCCGCTGCCGCCCGGCGGGCCACCCGGACCAGCCACCACACCGGCACCCCCGCGCCGGTGGCGAGCAGCGCGGCAGCGCGGTCGCTCACCGGCGCGACCGCCGTCGTGAGCACGCCCAGCACCGTCGCCGGCGCAACTGCCGGGCCCGCGAGGAGGTTCGCCAGCACGGCGACCAGGCTGACCTGACCGCTGAGCAGCACCAGGAGGGGAGCACACACGAGCTGGGCGGCGACCGGCACCGCGACGGCTTCGGCCAGCGGCCGGGGCATTCCGCGGGCGGTCCAGGCCCGCGCCCATCCCGGTGCCAGCAGCACGAGACCGCCGGTCGCCACGACGGACAGCGCGAACCCGTACGAGCGCGCCAACCACGGGTCGGCGAGCAGCAGCCCGAGCACCGCCGTACCGAGGGCGGAGAGGCTGCGCCGGCGGCGGCCGGAGCTCATGGCGAGCAGGGCGACGGAACCCATCACGGCGGCTCGCAGCACCGAGGGCTGCGGTCGGGCCAGCACGACGAACGCCACCATCGCCAACGCCGCGGCAGCGGGCAGCCACCGCCCCCGCAGTCCTGCCCAGCGCCCGATGAGCAGCACGAAGGTGATGACGATCGCGAGGTTGGCGCCGCTGACGGCAGTGAGATGGGTCAGCCCGGCGGTGCGGAACTCATCGACCAGCTCCACCGGCATCCGGGACGTGTCACCGAGCACCAGGCCGGGCAGCAGACCCCGCTCGGCCGGAGGCAGCACTGCCGCAGCTCGCCGAAGACCGGCCCGTAGGTCGCCCGCCGCCCGCTGCACCACCGGCGGGTCGCCGACCAGCCCGGGTGGACCGCGGACGGTCACCACGGCAGCGACCGGCCCGCCGGCCCGGGCCGGTCCGAGCCGACCAGTCAGGACCACATGCTGCCCGGGGAGCAGGCCGAGCCAGCGCCGGTCGTGCGCCAGGACGATCGTCGGTGCACGGGTGCGCAGTGTGCGACCACGAACCTCGAGCCGCTCCAGCCGGACCGGAACCACCACCAGGTCCGCGCCGCGCCGCTCCCCCTGAACGGCAGCGGGATGGCGGGCCGGGTCGGCAGTCAGGGTGCCGGCCGCGCGGACCGTCGCTCCGTCGGCCGCGAACCCGGCCAACCCGCTGCCGCGAACGGCCGCACGGTGCACCGCGCCGACGGCGCAACCGGTCCCGAGGCACAGGACGAACAGCACCGCGGCAGCCACTGCCGGCGGCCGGCCCCGGGTCAGGCTGCGCCCGCCGGCAGCCGCGGCGAGCACGCCGAGCGCTCCCACCGCCAGCCATCCCGGTGTGCGGCCGGGCGTCGAGCCGGTGGCGACGAAGGCACCCGCCCACGTCGCGGCAGCCGGGCCGACCAGGCGGGCGTCCAGCCGCTCGCGCCGCAGATCGTTGGAGCGTTGGGCGGCTCGCCGGCCGCGGCCCGGCTCACACCGTCACGACCGGTCGCAGGTCGGCCAGGGTCGCCTCACCGATGCCGGAGACCTCCCCCAGCTCGTCCACCGCGCTGAACCGGCCGTTCGCGGTGCGCCAGTCGAGGATCCGCTGGGCCAGCACCGGCCCGATTCCGGGCAGGGCGTCCAGCGCCTCCAGCGTCGCGCTGTTGAGGTCGACCGGGCCGGTCGGCGCGGTCGCCGGCCCCGGATGCGAGGTCGGGTGCGGCGGCACCGGGTGCGGCCACGAGCGGCGGACGACCGCGACGCTGCACCATCAGCTGCTCGCCGTCGACGAGCAGCCGGGCCAGGTTGACGCTCGCCGTGCGGGCGCCGGCGGTCGTGCCACCGGCCGCCGAGACCGCGTCGGCGACCCGGGACCCGACCGGGAGGTGCACAACGCCTGGCCGGTGCACGGCACCCACCACGTGGACCACGACCTCGGCCGGGGCGCGCGCTCCGGCCGTGTCCTGGGACGCCGCCACAGGTGCTGTCGCTACAGCTGCTGTCGCCACCGGCGCTGTCGCCGCCGAGGTGGTGGCGGGGCTGCGTCGCACCACCGGCGCTGCCTCGGCGGAGGGCTGTGCCCGCCAGACCAGGAGCACCGCGACCAGCACGGCGACCACCAGCACGACGGCCAGCCCGATGACGGCCCGGCGCGCCGGCGCCCACCGGACCCCGACCCTCTCGGCTGCCACTCGCGGCCGCTGCGGCACCCAGCCACCGCCGGTACCGGTGGCCGGCCCGGCTCGGCCCGGGGAGGCACCGAGCCGGCCGAGCAGCCGGACTGCGGCGTCGTCGGGCGGGCCGGGCCGGCGGTGCCGCGCAGGTCGCGTGCTCACCCCTCGACGTTAGGAACGCGATGCACCCACGCGGGTCAGGCGGCCGAGATCGGTGGACGAGGAGCCTTCCGGGTCGACCTGTGGAGGACGGCCCGGCTCAGCGCGGCGCGACGACGACCGCGAGCATGCCGGGTCCGACGTGCGCGCCGACCACCGCGCCGACCTCGCTCACGTGCAGGCCTGCCAGCCCGGGCAGCCGGCCCCGGAGCCGCTCGGCCAACGCCTGCGCGCGCTCCGCACTCGCCAGGTGGTGGACCGCGACGTCCACCGACCTCGTCCCGGCATGACCGATCGCGACGTCCTCGAGCCGGGCGATCGCCTTGGCCGAGGTGCGCACCTTCTCCAACGGCTCGATGTGCCCGTCGACCAGGTGCAGCAGCGGCTTCACGGCCAGCGCCGATCCGAGCATGGCGGCTGCCGCGCCGATCCGGCCCCCACGCCGCAGGTACTCCAGGGTGTCGACGTAGAACACGGCGGTGGAGGCGTCGGCCCGTTCACGGGCCACCCGCGCGACCTCGTCGGCGGGACGTCCCTCGGCGGCCGCCATCGCTGCCGACACGACGGCGAAGCCGAGGCCCATCCCGAGCGATCCCGAGTCGACGACCTCGACCGGCACCGGTGAGTCCTTGGCCGCCAGCCGGGCCGACTCGACCGTGCCGGACATCTGCGACGACAGGTGCACGGACACCACCGCGTCGCAGCCACGCTCGGCGGCCGCCTCATAGGCCTGCAGCAACGTCGCGGGCGCCGGCCGGGACGTGGTGACCGGCTGCCAGGAACGCAACGCGTCGGCGACCGAGGCTGCCGACGCGCCCGACCCTTCGTCGTACGACGTGCCACCGATGACGACCTGCAGCGGCACCACGTCGATGGCGTGCTCGCTGACCAGTTCGGCCGGCAGGTAGCTCGTCGAGTCGGTGACGACGGCGACGCGGGCGTCCGGGGACATGGCAGGAGGCTACCGACCCCGAGCCCGACCGCTACGCCGGCACGACGTTGACCAGCTTCGGCGCGCGCACCACCACGGTGCGCACGTCCCGGCCGTCCAGCGCCTTCTGCACCGCCTCCGACGCCAGCGCCCGCTCCCGCAGCTCATCCTCGGTGATCGACGGCGACACCTCGATGCGGTCGCGAACCTTGCCGGCCACCTGCAGGACCGCCGTGACCTGCTCGACCACCAGCAGCGCCGGGTCGGCAGCCGGGAAGTCGACGTAGGTCACCGTCTCGGCGTGGCCCAGCCTCGACCACAGCTCCTCGGCCAGGTGCGGCGCGAGCGGCGCCACCATGAGCACCAGCGCCTCGGCCACCTCGCGGTGCATCACACCGGACTTGACCACGTGGTTGTTCAGCTCGGTCAGCCGCGCTATGGACGTGTTGGCCCGCAGCTCGTCCATGTCCCTGCGCACCGTGTCGATGGTGCGGTGCAGCATCCGTCGCGTCTCGTCGTCCGGCGGCCCGTCGACGACCCGCAGCTCGCCGGTCTCCTCGTCGACCACGTTGCGCCACAACCGCTGCAGGAAGCGTTGCGAGCCGACGACCGCGCGGGTCTCCCACGGCCGCGACACGTCGAGCGGACCCATCGACATCTCGTACAACCGGAAGGTGTCGGCACCGTAGGTGTTGCACATGTCGTCCGGCGTCACCATGTTCTTCAGGCTCTTGCCCATCTTCCCGTGCTCACGGTTGACCGGCTTCCCCCGCCAGGTGAACGCGCCGTGGCCATCCTCCTCCACCTCCTCGGCGGGGACGTACGAGCCGCGCTCGTCGGTGTACGCGTAGGCCTGGATCATCCCCTGGTTGAACAGGCGGTGGAACGGCTCCTCGCTGGATACCTGGCCCAGGTCGAACAGCACCTTGTGCCAGAACCGGGCGTACAGCAGGTGCAGCACCGCGTGCTCTGCCCCGCCGACGTACAGGTCGACGCCGCCGGTGTGCTCAGGTCCCTGCGGTCCCATCCAGTACCGCTCGACCTCGGGGTCGACGAAACGCTCGGTGTTGGTCGGGTCCAGGTAGCGCAGCTCGTACCAGCAGGAGCCTGCCCACTGCGGCATGGTGTTGGTCTCGCGGCGGTACTGCCTCGGACCGTCACCCAGGTCCAGCGTCACCTCGACCCAGTCACGCTTCCGGGCCAGCGGGGGCTCTGGCTCGGAGTGGTTGTCGTCCTCGGCGAAGGTCCGCGGCGAGTAGTCGTCGACCTCGGGCAGCTCGACGGGCAGCATCGACTCGGGCAGCGGCACCGGCAGGTCATGCTCGTCGTAGACGACCGGGAACGGTTCGCCCCAGTACCGCTGCCGGCTGAACAGCCAGTCGCGCAGCTTGTACGTGACGGTCCGCCGGCCGGTGCCCTTCGACTCCAGCCAGTCGATGATCCGCGCCTTCGCGTCGCCGACCTCGAGCCCGTCCAGGCTGACCTCGACGTTGGCCGAGTTGATGGCCGGCCCTTCACCGACGTACGCCTCGCCCTCCCAGCCCTCAGGCGGGGCGACAGTGCGCACGATCGGCAGGCCGAACTTCTTGGCGAACTCCCAGTCGCGCTCGTCCTGGCCGGGCACGGCCATGATGGCGCCGGTGCCGTAGCCCATCAGCACGTAGTCGGCGACGAAGACCGGGATGGCCTCGCCGGTGACCGGGTTCGTCGCGAACCCTCCGGTGAAGACGCCGGTCTTGTCGCGGCCCTCGGTCTGCCGCTCCAGGTCGGTGCGCAGCTCGGTGGCGCGGCGGTAGCTCTGCACGGCGTCCCGCGGGGTGGCCGCTCCAGCCGTCCAGGCGCTGGGTATGTCGGTCGCCCAGGCGCCGGTGGCCAGCGTGTCGACGACCGGGTGCTCCGGCGCCACCACCATGAAGGTGGCGCCGAACAGCGTGTCCGGACGGGTCGTGAAGACCTCGATCGCCCCCGCCTCGCTGGGGAACTGGACCCGCGCGCCCTCCGAGCGGCCGATCCAGTTGCGCTGCTGCAGCTTGATCGAGTCCGGCCAGTCCAGCCGGTCCAGGTCTCTCAGCAGCCTCGGCGCGTACGCGGTGATCCGCATCATCCACTGGCGCAGGTTGCGCTTGAAGACCGGGAAGTTGCCGCGGTCGCTGCGACCGTCCGCGGTCACCTCCTCGTTGGCCAGCACGGTGCCCAGTCCCGGGCACCAGTTGACCGGCGAGTCGGACAGGTAGGCCAACCGGTACGCGTCGACGACCCGGCGGCGGGCCAGCTCGTCCAGGTCGGCCCAGGCAGCCCCCGTGTCGACGCCCGGTACGTCGGGCGGAACCGGCCGGTCGCCCGAGGCCAGCAACGTCTCCAGCTCGGAGATCGGCCGGGCTCGCTGGACCTCGTCGTCGTACCAGCTGTTGTAGATCTGCAGGAAGATCCACTGCGTCCAGCGGTAGAACTCCGGGTCGATCGTGGAGACGCTGCGGCGCTGGTCGTGCGCCAGGCCCAGCCGCCGCAGCTGCGCGCGCATGGTCGCGATGTTCGCCTCGGTGGTGATCCGCGGGTGCTGGCCGGTCTGCACGGCGTACTGCTCGGCGGGCAGCCCGAACGCGTCGTAGCCCAGCGCGTGCAGAACGTTGTGGCCGGTCATCCGCTTGAACCGGCCGTAGACGTCGGTGGCGATGTAGCCCAGCGGGTGGCCGACGTGCAGGCCGATTCCCGAGGGGTACGGGAACATGTCCAGCACGTACTTCTTCGGCCGGCCGGCGACCTTGTCCGGCTCGGCCATCGGGCCGGCCGGGTTCGGCGCCTCGAAAGTGCCCTCGGCCTCCCACCGGTCCTGCCACCGGGACTCGATCTCCGCGGCCAGCTCGGCCGTGTAGCGGTAGGGCGCCTCGCGCTCGCCGCTCGGGCCGTCGGGTCGGGCTGTGTCGGTCATCGCTCGCGCCTTCTGCTGGTCTCGACCTGCTCCGGACATGAAGAGGCCCCTCGCACAGGAGGGGCCGCCGCGCTGACGTGGTGCTGGGAGGTCAGCGCGGCCCGGTAAGGAGCAGTCGGGTCATCTGCACCCCAGCACCATAACGGACCGCTCGGGTGGCGCGCCCGGGTCAGCTGCTGGTGTCGCCTGCGGGGGGTGACTCGGCGGCGGCCCGGCGGTGCGGGAGAGCGCCGGCCTCCTTGCGCAGCGAACGCCGCAGGTACATCTCCTGGTCGGCCTTGGCGAGCAGCGTCTCGAGGGTGCCGGAGTCCCACGGCGCGAGCATCGCTCCCCCGGCGCTGACCCGGACCGGCCAGACCTCGGCCGGCACCTCCGAGGCGAGCACCACGCCGTCGCGCACCCGGCGCTCCAGCTCGAGCGGAGCCATGCCGGATCCGGGGCCGACGACGCAGAACTCGTCGCCGCCCCACCGGGCCACGATGTCGGTGCCCCGGGTGGCGCTGCGCAGTGCCTCCGCGACGGCAACGATCACCTCGTCGCCGATCGCGTGGCCGAGGGCATCGTTGACCCGCTTGAGCCCGTCGATGTCGACGAAGATGCAGTGCACGGCGTCGCCCTGCCGGCGGGCGTGCTCGACCATCTGGGCGCCGACCATGGCCAGCCCGCGCCTGTTCGCCACGCCGGTGAGGTGGTCCCGGACCGCGGCGGCCTCGGCGGCGGCCCGAAGGTCGGCGACCTCCCGGACGCTGGTCCGGCGCAGATGGTTGACGAACACCGCCAACAACGTCGCGGCGGACATGCCGATCACGTAGTGCGGCCACTGCTGGTGCGCCCCGACGAGGAAGGCGCCGACCCCCCAGGCACCCCACGCCAGGTAGAGCGAGGCCGCCAGCCAGCGCAGCGAGAGCAGGACCGCGCCGGACACGACGATCACCAACATCACGGTGCTGGTCTGCCGGGGCGCCTCGGTGAGCACCAGGTGGGCGACCGCGTTGCCGATGGCGACCAGCACCAGTCCGGCCGTGGCCGGCTGCGACAGGTGGTCGGGCAGCCTTCGGCGGCGCACGGCGAGCGCGAAGGCGCCGAGGGCCAGGGCGCTGGTTGCGGCACCGGCGATCATGGCCAGCCGGGCCGTGCCGTCGAGCAGCAGGGCATGCAGCGGGATGAAGGCGGCGAAGAGCGCGGCAAGGCCGGCCGCGAGGCCCGGGAGAGCAGCCGTCACCGCCGCGTCGTACGTCTCGTCGGGCGTCAGCGACACTCCGACACTCTCGACACGACCGATCGCCACCTTGACACCGTACGGCGAGCGACAGCCGCTCGGCAGGGGGTTGGGCAGGACAAATGACGCAGTGCTGGGCCTCGGCTGGCGCAGCCGCCGACGACTCAGCCCTGCGTGGCCCCTACCGGGAGTCCGGCGGCGACCCACTCGGGGTAGCCGTCCTCGAGCCGCACCGCCCGGTAGCCGCGGCTGCGGAGCGCCCGCACGGCGTCGTCGGCGTACACGCAGTACGGACCGCGGCAGTACGCCACGATGTCGCGGTCCTTCGGCACCTCTCGCAGCCGACGCGTCAGCTCGGCAACGGGCAGCGACACCGCGTCGGCGAGGTGTCCGGCCCGGTACTCAGGCTCGGGACGGACGTCGAGAACGACGACGTCACCGTCCCTGAGCCTGCCGGCCAGCTCGTCACGGGTCACCGTGTCCAGGGTGGAGCGGTCCCCGAGGTACGCGGCGGCCAGCTCGTCGAGGTCGGCGACGTGCGCAGCGGCGACGTCGCGCACGGCGGCCCACAGTCGTGCGACACGGGGGCCGGCCAGCGCATAGTAGATGCGGTTCCCGTCGCGGCGGCTCCCGACGATTCCGTGGCGCAGCAGCACCTGCAGGTGATGGGAGGTGTTGGCGATGCTCTGGTCGAGCTCGGCCGCCAGCTCCTCGACGGACCGCTCGCCCTGGGCGATGACATCGACCAGCTCGGCGCGGCGCCCGTTGCCGAGCGCCTTCGCGACCCCCGCCAGCCCCTGGAACAACGCGTCCTTCGCTACCCGGTCACCCATGCCGGCCTCCCACGCGTCCCGGGTCGAGCATCACCTGTTCAAACGTTCGCTTGACCAGCCTAACCGGACTGGCGCACTATTCAAACGTCTCCTTGAACTGTGAGAGGTGGAAGGGCCGTGGGTGGACCGACCCTGATCCCCGTGGTCGACGAGGGGCTCGGGAACAGCGCCTACCTGGTCGACCTCGGCGACGGCCGGGCGCTGGCCGTCGACGCCAGCCGCGACCTGCGCGGCCTCCGGCAGGTGGCCGCCACGGCCGGTCTCGGCGTCGCGTTCGCGGCCGAGACCCACCTGCACGCCGACTTCCTCTCCGGCGCCCTCGACCTCGCCGCCTCCGACGGCGCGACCGTCCTCGCCTCCGCCGCCGGCGGCCGCGAGTTCGACCACGTCGGGCTGGGCGACGGCGACGAGGTCGACCTCGGCGGGCTCCGACTGCGCGCCCTCACCACCCCCGGCCACACCGACGAGCACCTCGCCTACCTGCTCCTCGACGGCGACGCACCGGTCGGGGTGTTCTCCGGCGGGTCCCTCATCGTCGGCGCCGCCGCCCGCACCGACCTGGTCGACCCGGCCCGCACCGAGGAGCTGGCCCGCGGCCAGTACGGCTCGGTGCAGCGCCTGCTCACCCTGCCCGACCACGTCGCGTTGTGGCCCACCCACGGCGCCGGCTCGTTCTGCTCCGCACCACCCGGGGCCGAGCGGACCAGCAGCATCGGCCAGGAAAGGGCGACCAACCCGCTGCTGAGGGCCGCTGACGAGGACGCGTTCGTCGCCGCGCTGCTCGCCTCGTTGGGCACCTATCCCCGCTACTTCGACCACCTCGGCGAGCGGAACCGCCGCGGGCCCGCCCTTCTCGGTTCGGCGCCCTACCTGGAGCCGGTCAGCCCGGCCGCGGCCCGCGAGCTGGTGGACCGGGGCGGGGTCTTCCTCGACGTGCGACCCGTCGTTGCCTTCGCAGCGGCGCACATCGCCGGATCCCTGTCGATCCCGCTGCGGGACGCGTTCGCCACCTGGCTCGGCTGGGTCGCCCCGCCCGACCGCCCGCTCGTCGTCGTACGCGACGAGGACCAGGACCCCGCCGAGGTCGCGTGGCAGGCAGCGAAGATCGGCTACGACAACCTCGTCGGCGACCTGGTCGGCGGCATCGCCGCCGCTGTCATGGCTGGACTCCGCGTCGCGAGCACACGGTTGGTGCATCCCGGCGAAGTCGCCGGCGCCGCCTTGATGGACGTGCGGCAGTCCTCGGAGTTCGACGCCGGGCACGTTCCCGCGGCGGGCCACGTCGAGCTCGGCGAGCTTTCGGCCCGCGCCGCGCGACGTCCTCACCGAGGCAACCGTGGTGATGTGCGGGCACGGGGAGCGCGCGATGACCGCCGGCAGCCTGCTCGAGCGCGCCGGCCGCGCAGATGTGGCAGTGCTCGTCGGTGGCCCCGACGAGTGGGCCGAAGCGCACGGCACCCCGCTGACCTCCGGCCCATGACGGCACCCTCCCCCGCGACGACCGGCGGCGGCCGACCGCTGACCCTGGGGCTGCGGGCCAACGCCGCACAGTTCACGCTGCTGGTCGCCGTCAACGCCCTGGTCGGCGGCATGCTCGGCCAGGAACGCACCGTGCTGCCGCTGCTCGCGACGCGCACCTTCCAGCCTCGCCGCGTACACCGCGGCGCTCACCTTCATCCTCGCGTTCGGGCTCGCCAAGGCCGCCACGAACTACCTGGCCGGCACCTGGTCGGACCGCTACGGCCGCAAGCCGGTTCTCGTCGCCGGCTGGCTCGTCGCGCTCCCGGTCCCGTTGCTGCTCATCTGGGCACCCAGCTGGGGATGGGTCATCGCTGCGAACGTGCTGCTCGGCATCAGCCAGGGCCTCACCTGGTCCACCACCGTCATCATGAAGATCGACCTGGTCGGACCGGCCCGACGCGGGCTCGCGATGGGCCTCAACGAGGCCGCGGGCTACGGCGCCGTCGCCGCGACCGCGCTCGCTACCGGCTACCTCGCCGCGCGCTACGGGCTGCGACCGGAGCCGTTCTACCTCGGCATCGCCTTCGCCGCCCTCGGTCTCGGGCTGTCGACCCTCGCCGTCCGCGAGACCCGCGACCACGCCCGCCTTGAAGCAGGCGCCCACATCCCCCGAGCGGACGGCCGGCACGAGCACCTCCATGCAGAGCTCACCGACCGGCAGGTGTTCGCCCAGACCAGCTTGCGCGAACCGGCGCTGTCCGCGGCCAGCCAGGCCGGCCTGGTGAACAACCTCAACGACGGCCTCGCCTGGGGCCTGTTTCCCGTCCTCTTCGCGGCCGCCGGCCTGTCCGTCGACGCGCATCGGCATGCTCGCCGCCCTCTACCCGGCGGTGTGGGGGGTCGGGCAGCTCGTCACCGGCGCCTGGTCGGACCGGATCGGTCGCAAGCCGCTCATCGTCACCGGCATGCTCACCCAGGCGCTGGCTCTCGCTCTCGTCGCCTGCGGCCGACACGTTCGCGACTGTGGGCGGTCGCGGCGATGCTGCTCGGCGTCGGCACCGCCATGGTGTACCCGACCCTGCTCGCCGCGGTCGGCGACGTCGCGCACCCGGCCTGGCGGGCGCGCGCCGTCGGCGTCTACCGGCTGTGGCGCGACGGCGGGTTCGCCGTCGGCGCGCTGCTCGCCGGCGTGCTCGCCGACGCCTTCGGCATCCGGGCCGCCGTCTGGGTCGTCGCGGCGCTCACCGCCGCGTCCGGCCTGGTGGTCGCCGCTGCGGATGTACGAGACCCTGCACCGGCCGCCAGCCGCACCACCAGCCGGGTCGACCGGCTGACGTCGCGAGCCGGTCGGCGTACCTTCTGGGCGGGAGGCGCCATGGGCGAGGTCGAGCACCGCAGCCGCATCGACGACCTGCTCGCCGACGCCCGGGCCGACCTCGACCGGGTGGCACCCGCCGACCTGGCCGCCGAGATGGCCGCCGGGGCCCTCGTCGTCGACACCCGCCCCGAGGAACAGCGTCGCCGGGACGGCGAGCTCCCGGGCGCCGTCGTCATCGATCGCAACGTCCTCGAATGGCGCCTCGACCCGACCAGCCCGCACCACATCCCGGATGCATGCGACGCGGACCGGCGCGTCATCGTCGTGTGCAACGAAGGCTTCAGCTCCAGCCTCGCCGCCGCCACCCTGCGCCGCCTCGGGATGCGCCGCGCCACCGACCTGGCGGGCGGCTACCAGGCATGGCTGCGGCGGGTGCCCGGCCCGCGACAGACCCTCGACCACGACATCCGACGAGCGACCGAAGGTGCCCAGCCGCCTCGACCCGGCGTCTAGCCTTCCGGACGTGATCTCGGACTTCGCCCCGCGGCCGACCATCGCCGACGTGTACGACGCGGGCGCCGCCTCCTACGCCACACACTGGGCGCCCGCCCTGCACCGGCACGCCCGCGACCTCGTAGCCGGCGTCCCACCGCCGCAGGCGGGGCAGGGCCGCACCGTCCTCGACGTCGCGGCCGGCGCCGGCACCCTGCTGGCCGACCTGCGGCCAGTGGCCGGCGACCCGCAGGCGGGCGGACGCCTCGTCGCACTGGACTACTCGGCCGGCATGCTCGCGCTCGCCGACCCGACCGTGCCACGCATCCGGTCGGACGCCGCCGCGCTGCCCCTGCACGACGGCTGCGCGGACGTCGCCGTGTACGCGTTCGTGCTGTTCCTGCTGAGGGACGCCCGGGCCGCGGTCGCCGAGGCCGCGCGCGTGCTCCGACCGGGCGGCCGGCTGCTGGCCGCGACGTGGGGCAGCCAACTGGACACCGCTGCCGACGACGTCGTCCGCGAGGAGGTCGACGCGGCCGGCGCACCCCCCGGCCCCGACCTGCCCCGCTCGGACGAGCTCACCGACAGCCCCGACCGGATGCGGGCGCTGCTGGAGCCGGCGGGCTTCGCCGACGTCCGCACCACTGCTCGTCCGCTGGACGCGCAGTTCGACGCCGCATCCGCGCTCGCCATGCGCACGGGGTCGGGAAATCTCGGCTGGCGTTACGGACGGCTGACCCCGGCGGCGCAGGCCCAGGTTCGTCAGCGCGCCGCCGCCCGGCTCTCCCGGCTCGCACCGGAGGAGTTTCTCGACCGCTCCGAGGTCCAGCTGACCACCGCCACCCGACGTTGACGGCGCAGGCCAGATGCCCACTGGTCACCGTCAGAGGTCCCCACGGATGAGACTGGCCGCCTCCCCGAGGGGGGAAACGGCCAGATCTGGGTGGAGCTGAGGGGACTCGAACCCCTGACCCCCACACTGCCAGTGTGGTGCGCTACCAGCTGCGCCACAGCCCCAGGACACGCATGTCGTGCACCCGCCGTGCGGGCCGAGCCAGTCTAACGGTTCGCCAGGCGCGGCACGAATCGCCCCGGCGCCCGGCAGTGCCGGCTCACTCCTCGTCGCCCATCACCGGCTCGGGCAGGCTGCCGGCGTTGTGCTCGACCAGCCGCCACCCCGGGCCAGCCTCCTCGAGCACCGACCAGCAGCAGTTCGCCAGCCCGCCCACGGCCGCCCAGCGGTCCAGCGGCAGATCCAGCATGGCGCCGATTGCTGCCCGCGCCGAGCCGCCATGGGTGACGACGACGACCGTCCCGCCCGGCGGCGCCTCGGCCACCGTGTCGGCGATCGCCGGGACCACCCGGGCCGCCACGTCGCTGCGCCGTTCCCCGCCCCCCGCCGGTACGTCGGCACCGGACCGCCAGAGCAGGTAGGCGTCGCGGTCCAGCTCCAGCATTTCCGTGACTGTCCGGCCCTGCCAGCTGCCGCCGAAGGTCTCCCGCAGCCGCTCGTCCAGCCGGACGTCGAGCCCGACCAGCCGGGCCAGCGACTCGGCGGTCGCGCGGGCCCGGGCAAGGTCGGAGGACACCACCGCGGCCGGGGCCAGCGAGGCCAGCAGGCGGGCCGCCCGGTCGGCCTGGCCGCGACCCTCCTCGTCCAGCTCGACGTCGGTGTCGCCCTGGAACCGGTCCTCCAGGTTCCAGGCCGTCTGGCCGTGCCGCCAGAGGACCACCCGGCGGGCGCCCTCCGGTGCGCTCAGGACGCCGCCCCGGTCACGTCGTCGCGCCGGTCGGAGGCAACCCGGGTGCGGCCGCGGCGGACCTCCTCCGGCAGCTCGACGGTCGGGCAGTCCTTCCAGATCCGCTCGAGGGAGTAGTAGACGCGTTCCTCGGCGTGTTGCACGTGGACGATGATGTCGACGAAGTCGAGAAGCACCCACCTGCCCTCGCGCTCGCCCTCGCGGCGCACCGGCTTGGCGCCCAGCGCGCGCAGCCGCTCCTCGATCCCCTCGACGACCGCGCGGACCTGGCGGTCGTTGGATGCGGAGCAGAGCACGAAGACGTCGGTGATCACCAGCAGGTCGCCGACATCGAAGGCCAGGATGTCGTCGGCGAGCTTGTCGGCGGCTGCCTCGGCGGCAGCGACCGCGAGCTCGTGGGCGCGGGGTGAGACGGTCACGGGCGCCAGTTTCTCACGCGGTCGGCCCGGCGCTCACGGGGCGAAGTCCTTGCCCAGGATCACGATCACATCAGCCACGGTCTGACCGCGGTCCGAGGGCACCACTGCTCCGGCCGTCAGGCCCAGCGAGTCGGCCACTCGTCGTCCGCGTGCCGTGCTCTGCGAGGTGCCGTCGGGCACCAGCACGACGCTCTCGGCGAGGCCGAACTCCGAGGCGTTGCCGCCGTTGACGAACCGGAAGCCGTCCTCGACCAGCTTCGCCCGGGCCTGCTCGACCAGGCCGGGCGTGCCGACGCCGTTCTCGACCAGCACGCGCAGGGACTCGCCCGCGGCGTCCTTCTGCAGCGAGCCGGGGAACATCGAGCGCATGGCGGCGGCTGCCTGACCGGTGTCCACCGCGAAGTCCGTCACGATCCCACCGGTGTCGAGCTCCTTGACCGGCAGGACGTCGGAGACGACCATGCCGTCCGCGGCCGCCGAACGCAGCACGAGGAGCCGGTCCGCGAGCGCCGTGGAGTCCAGGGTCGACCTGGAGCCGGCGCCCAGACCCGCCAGCACCGTGACCACCGCGGCCCGGTCCTCGGGCAGGGCGGCGGCCAGAGCGGTGAGCA
Organism: uncultured Actinomycetota bacterium; assembly: GCA_963723975.1. Lineage (GTDB taxonomy): Bacteria > Actinomycetota > Actinomycetes > JACCUZ01 > JACCUZ01 > CAVRTI01. The sequence continues at coordinate 104,535 of CAVRTI010000009.1, read as the reverse complement.
CGTCGTCGAACCGGGCGAGCCGCGCCTGCTCGGGCTCCCCCTCGGCGAGGAACGTCGCGTACTCCGCCGCCGAGGGGCCGTCCAGCTTCTGGTTGCCGGCCGGGACCACCAACGTCTGGTTGCCCTTGGCGTCGGTCGTCACGACGTCGCGGTCGACGGCCGCCTGGACCCCGCGGAGCTCGTCCACCAGCTCGGCCAGGCCGGCCGTCGTGAGCACCCAGCTGTCCTTGACGGACACGGCGAGCAGATCGGTGAGCGCTGCGGCCGACGCCGTCGGCTCGTCGAGGGTGACCGCCTCACCGAACGGCATGTCACCGGCGCCGGCGACGTCCACCAGCAGCCGGGAGGGCACCAGCAGCGACACCGCGTCACCGTCAGCCTCGGTGGTGCCGACGAGTGCGCTCGCGGCGGCGGTGCCGTCCGTCCCGGTGACCTGGATCAGGGTGGTCCGCTGCCGGGCCGCCGGGTCAGCCGTCGTCCGGGACTCGCCACCGTCGCCGCCGCGGAGCAGCACCCAGCCGACGCCGACCACCAGGGCGACGACCACGAGCCCGCCGGCAGCCGAGCAGCCACCGCAGGCGGGCAGCGCGCCGGCGGGCGGACCGCTCGGCCGCCCGGTCGCGCCGGGCCACGACCGTCGGCCCGGGCGCGGCCGGCGCGGTCCGGAGCGCCGGCCCGGCCGCCAGCCGCTTTGCGACGTCGACGTCGGCCAGCGGGTCGGGTTCCGGCCGGCGGTGCCGGCCGCTCATCGCCGCACCGGGTACAGGCGGTGCTTGGCGACGTACTGCACGACGCCGTCGGGCACGAGGTACCAGACCGGCTCGCCGCGGGTGACCCGCTCGCGGCAGTCCGTCGACGAGATGGCCATCGCGGGCACCTCGAGCAGGCTGACCCGGTCGGCCGGCAGGCCGTCGTCGGTGAGCGTGTGCCCGGGCCGGGTGACGCCGATGAAGTGCGCCAGCGCGAAGAGCTCCTCGGTGTCCTTCCAGGTGAGGATCTGGGCGAGGGCATCAGCACCGGTGATGAAGAACAGCTCGACGCCGGCACCGCGCTGGGCGCGCAGGTCGGTGAGGGTGTCGACCGTGTAGGTCACGCCCGGTCGGTCGATGTCGACCCGGCTCACCGTGAACCGCGGGTTCGACGCGGTCGCGATCACCGCCATCAGGTAGCGGTGCTCGGCCGTCGTGACGTCCCGCGCCTGCTTCTGCCACGGCGTGCCGGTCGGGACGAAGACCACCTCGTCGAGGGCGAACTGGGCAGCGACCTCGCTGGCAGCGACGAGGTGCCCGTGGTGGATCGGGTCGAAGGTCCCGCCCATGACCCCGAGGCGGGACGACGGGGCCGGGTCTGCGGTCGGCACGGGCTCGGGGACCTCGACTTCCTCGCGGGTCCGGCTCAGCGGTCCTTGCCGAAGGTCATTGTGACGGCGAGCAGCACGCACAGCAGCACGAATGCGCCCAGGCCGATGGCCCACGGCTCGAGGGGCAGGTCGCGGCCTGAGGCCTCGCCCTCGACGGCGAGCAGTCGGACGGCGGCAGCGGTCATGACGGGGGCACTCCTCGCGGGTGGTGTCGGCGGGTCACGCGTGGCCGCAGTCTCCCACGGCCGGTGGCCACGCCGTGAGAAGGGCGCCGCGGGCGTGCCGTCAGAACGGCCGGACGCCGCCGGCGGGCATCAGCGCGGGAGCCGGGCTGTCCATCGCGCGGCGCTGGAAGGTGGCCCGGTCGACCACCTCGAGGCCGGCGACCCGCCACGGCGGCAGGCCTGCGGTGCTGCGGTGCTCCCCCCAGAGTCGCAGGGCGAGGGCCGCGGCGTCCTCCAGGTCTCGGGCCTCCTCCCAGTAGCGCAGCTCCGCCCGGTCGGCGGCGTACCGGGCGGACAACAGGAACGGACGCTCGTGGGTGAGCCGCTCCAGGGCCGACCGCACCTCGGCGACGTCCACCGCCTCGCCGACCACGGTGAGCGTGACGTGCCACATCGGCCGGGCGTCCGGCGGCGGGATGCGGCGGGGTGCCACGGCCTGGTCCGCCACGTGCGTTGCCCACCCTCCGTGCTCGCCGGCTCGCTCACCTGCCCAGCAGCACGATGTCGTCGCGGTGGACGACCTCGCGGCCGAAGGCCGGCCCGAGTTCCCGGGCGAGGTCCGGGGTCGACCGACCCAGCAACCCGGGCAGTTCTGACACGTCAAAGTTGACCAGTCCGCGAGCGACCGCGTGGTCGTTTTCGTCAAGGAGGTCCACCGGGTCCCCGGCCACGAAGTCCCCCTCGACCCCGGTCACGCCGGCCGCGAGCAGGGAGAGCCGCCGGTCCACGACCGCGCGGACGGCGCCGGCATCCAGCCGCAGGCGGCCACGGGCGGTGGTGGCGTACGCGAGCCACAGCATCCGGGTGGGCAGCCGGGTGGTGGCCGGCGCGAAGGACGTGCCGACCGTCGCCCCGTCGAGCACCTCGCCCGCCGCGTCGGCGGCAGCGACCACGGCGCGTACCCCCGCCGCGGCGGCGATCCGGGCCGCGGCCACCTTGCTGGCCATCCCGCCGGTCCCCACACCGGTGCCGCTGCCCCGGCCCAGCCGGACGCCGGCCAGGTCCGCGTCGCCCGCCACCTCGACGATCTTGCGAGTCGTCCTCCGGCGAGGATCACCCTCGTAGATGCCGTCCACGTCGGAGAGCAGGACCAGCAGCTCAGCCCGGACCAGGTGCGCGACCAGCGCGGCAAGCCGGTCGTTGTCGCCGAACCTGATCTCGTCGGTTGCGACCGTGTCGTTCTCGTTCACGACCGGCAGCACACCCAGCTCGAGCAGCCGGTAGAGGGTCCGCTGGGCGTTGCGGTAGTGGCCGCGACGGACCACGTCGTCGGTCGTCAGCAGCACCTGGCCCACGGTGATGCCGTGCCGGGCGAACGAGTCGGTGTAGCGGTGCACCAGCAAGCCCTGGCCGACGCTGGCCGCGGCCTGCTGGGTGGCCAGGTCGCGGGGCCGCCGGGACAGGCCCAGCGGACCCAGACCGGAGGCGATCGCACCTGAGGACACCAGGACGACCTCCCGGCCGGCGGCGTGTGCCGCAGCGAGCGAGTCGACCAGCGCGTCCACCTTCGCGGCATCCAGCCCGCTGTCCGGTCCGGTCAGCGACGAGGAGCCGACCTTGACCACGACCCGGCCGGGGCCGGCCCCGGTGGTCGCGCGGCTCATCGTCCTTCGAGGCGCAGGTCGTGACCGCGCCGGCCGTGCAGCAGCTCGGCACCGGCCTGCATGGTCGGCTCCCAGTCGAAGAGCACCGCGCGCTCGCCCTCGCCGATGACGACCGTGTCGCCGGCCTGGGCGCCGGCCTTGACCAGGGCCTCCTCGACGCCGAGCCGGGCCAGCCGGTCGGCGAGGTAGCCGACGGCCTCGTCGTTGGCGAAGTCGGTCTGCCGCACCCAGCGGGCCGGCTTGGCCCCGGTGACGACGTACCGCTCGCCGTCGCTGACGACGGTGAAGCCGGAGTCGTCGACGGCGGTGGGGCGCAGCACGATGCGGGCAGCCTCCAGGTCCGGCGCCGCCGCCCGGGCCCGGGTGACCAGATCGGCCATCGCGAACGACAGCTGGCGCAGCCCGCTGTGGGTGGCAGCGCTGACCTGGAAGACCTTCAGGCCGCGAGCCTCGAGGTCGGCGGTCACCATCTCGGCGAGCTCCTGGCCGTCCGGCACGTCGACCTTGTTCAGCGCCACGATCCGCGGCCGGTCGTCGAGACCGCCGTACTGCGAGAGCTCGTGCTCGATCGCGTCCAGGTCGCTCAGCGGATCGCGGCCCGGCTCGATGGTGGCCATGTCGATGACGTGCACGAGGGCGCTGCAACGCTCGACGTGCCGCAGGAACTCCAGGCCCAGGCCCTTGCCCTGGCTGGCGCCGGGGATCAGGCCCGGCACGTCGGCGACGGTGTAACGCACCTCCCCCGCCTCGACCACGCCGAGGTTGGGGACCAGGGTGGTGAACGGGTAGTCGGCGATCTTCGGCCGGGCGGCCGAGATCGCGGCGACCAGGCTGGACTTGCCGGCACTGGGGAACCCGACCAGCGCCACGTCGGCCACCGTCTTGAGCTCGAGGACGATGTCGTCGGAGTCGCCGGGCTCACCGAGCAGGGCGAACCCGGGTGCCTTCCGCCGGGCAGAGGCCAGCGCCGCGTTACCGAGCCCGCCACGCCCGCCCTGGGCCGCGACGTACGTCGTGCCGGCGCCCACCAGGTCGGCGAGCACCTCGCCGGTGGAGCCCCGCTTCACGACGGTGCCGTTGGGCACCGGCAGCACGAGGTCCTGCCCGTCGGCCCCGCTGCGGTGACCACCCTGGCCCGGCTTGCCGCTGGTGGCGGACCGGTGCGGCGCGTGGTGGTAGTCGAGCAGCGTGGTCGTGCTCGCGTCGACCCGCAGCAGCACGTCGCCGCCCCGGCCACCGGTGCCGCCGTCCGGCCCGCCCAGCGGCTTGAACTTCTCCCGGTGCACCGAGCTGCACCCGTGCCCGCCGTCGCCGCCGGCGACGTGCAGGGCCACGCGGTCCACGAACGTGGTCATGGTGTGCTCGATTCGGTCTCGGATGAAGCGCAAGAGGGGACCGCGGCCGAGGCCGGGTCCCCATCTCGAGTCGAGACCCGGTACCCCGGGCCCCGGTTGGTCAGCTGGTGGCGTCGGCCAGCTCGGTCGGGACGATGTTGACGACCCGACGGCCCCGGCGGCTGCCGAACTCGACGGCACCGGCGGCCAGCGCGAACAGCGTGTCGTCGCCGCCACGGCCGACGTTGAGGCCGGGGTGGAAGTGGGTGCCGCGCTGGCGAACGATGATCTCGCCGGCGTTGACGACCTGGCCGCCGAAGCGCTTGACGCCCAGCCGCTGCGCGTTGGAGTCACGCCCGTTGCGCGTGGACGACGCGCCCTTCTTGTGAGCCATCGGACTACCTTTCGACTACGTGTGCGAGTACGCGGGGAGCGGGTCGGGCTACTTCTTCTTCGAGCCGGTCTCGATGCCGGTGACCTTGACCTGGGTGTGCTTCTGGCGGTGACCCTGCCGCTTGCGGTAGCCGGTCTTGTTCTTGTACTTCAGGATGTCGATCTTGGGGCCCTTGGTGGCCGCCACGACCTCGACCGTGACCGTGGCCTTGGCCAGCTCGGCCTTGTCGGTGGTGACCGACGCGCCGTCGACCAGGAGCAGGACGGGCAGCTCGACGGTGGCGCCCGGCTCGGCCTGCAGCCGGTCGATCTCGAGGACGTCGCCGACGGCAACCTTCTCCTGGCGGCCACCGGCTCGGACGATCGCGTACACCATCGCGGACTCGGCTCACTCTCTGCGTTCTCGTGGACCTCGGGTGCCTGGGAACGGGCACGCGAGCACGACGGCGCCGCTCGGCGCCAGTCGGTGGGACGGTCAAGGGTACGAACGCGGGAGCCGCCGGGTCAAACCGGCGGCCCCCGCCGACCCACGGGCCTAGAGGGTCGTGACCGGGCTGCTGGCCTTGCGGCGGCGCCGCGGGGCCTTGGTCGCCGCCTCGGCGGGCGCGTCGTCGACCGGCTCGGGACCCCGCGTGGGCGACTGGACCGGGGGCTCGACCGGGTCCTCGACGGCCACCGGGGACGCCTCGACCTCGGTCCCCTCGGCGGCGGAAGCGCCGCCCGACGGCGTGCCCTTCGACGAGCCGCGGCTGCGGCCGCCGCGAGCGGACTTGCGCTCGCCGCCGCCGTTGCCGTTGTTCTTCTCGATCGGCTCGGTGTGGATGTGGTAGCCGCGGCCGTTGCAGGCCTCGCAGGTCTCGGCGAAGACCTCGTGCAGGCCCTGGCCGACCCGCTTGCGGGTCATCTGGACCAGACCCAGCGAGGTCACCTCCGCCACCTGATGCTTGGTGCGGTCGCGGCCCAGGCACTCCAGCAGCCGACGCAGCACCAGGTCCCGGTTGCTCTCGAGCACCATGTCGATGAAGTCGATGACGATGATGCCGCCGAGGTCGCGCAACCGGAGCTGGCGGACGATCTCCTCGGCAGACTCCAGGTTGTTCTTGGTGACGGTCTCCTCGAGGTTGCCACCAGCTCCGGTGAACTTCCCGGTGTTGACATCGACGACGATCATCGCCTCGGTGCGGTCGATGACCAGGTAGCCGCCGCTCGGCAGCCAGACCTTGCGGTCCAGCGCCTTGGCGAGCTGCTCGTCGACCCGGTTGGCGGTGAACACGTCCTGCTCGCCGGTCCAGCGGGACATCCGGTCGCGCAGGTCGGGGGCGACGTGCCCGACGTACGCCTCGAGCATGTCCCAGGCGTCGTCGCCGGAGACCACGAGGGAGTTGAAGTCCTCGTTGAAGATGTCCCGGACCACCCGGATGGTCATGTCCGGCTCGGCGTAGAGCAGCGTCGGCGCCGAGGAGCCCTTGGCGGCCTTCTTCTCGATGTCGTCCCACTGCGCCGTGAGACGGGCGACGTCGCGGGAGAGCTCCTCCTCGCTGGCGCCCTCGGCGGCGGTGCGCACGATGACACCAGCGCCTTCGGGAACGACCTTCTTGAGGATCGCCTTGAGGCGCGACCGCTCGGTATCCGGGAGCTTGCGGCTGATGCCGGTCATCGAGCCGCCCGGCACCAGGACGAGGTAGCGGCCGGCGAGGGAGACCTGGCTGGTGAGCCGGGCGCCCTTGTGGCCGATCGGGTCCTTGGTCACCTGCACGAGCACGGGGTCGCCGGACTTCATCGCCAGCTCGATCCGCCGGGGCTGGCCCTCCAGCCCGGCCGCGTCCCAGTTGACCTCGCCGGCGTACAGGACCGCGTTGCGACCCTTGCCGATGTCGACGAAGGCCGCCTCCATCGAGGGCAGGACGTTCTGGACCTTGCCGAGGTAGACGTTCCCGACCAGGCCCGAGCTGCTGGCGGTGCTCACGTAGTGCTCGACCAGCACACCGTCCTCGAGGACGGCGATCTGGGTGCGCTCGCCGGCCTGCCGGACGGTCATGACCCGGTCGACGGACTCGCGGCGGGCCAGGAACTCGGCCTCGGTGATCACCGACGGACGGCGCCGACCGGCCTCGCGACCCTCGCGGCGGCGCTGCTTCTTGGCCTCCAGCCGGGTCGAGCCCTTGACCGACCGGACGCCGTCGTCGTCCTCGCGGTCGCCACGGTCGGACCGGTCGGCGCGGGACCGGCTGCTCTTGCGCGGCTCGCGGACCTGCACGACGGTGTTCGGCGGGTCGTCGGAGGTGACCTCCTCGCCCGCGTCGTCGGAGCCGCCCCGGCGGCGGCGACGGCGACGGCGGCGGGTGCCGGTCTCGCCCTCGACGGTGTCGCCGGCGTCGTCGGTCTCGGTGGCACCGGCGGCCGGCTCGTCCTGGTCCTCGGTGTCCTCGGTGTCCTCGGTCGGCGCGTCCTCGCCGGCCGCGCCCCGGCCGCGGCCGCGGCGGCCGCGGCCGCCCCGGCGGCGCCGGCGGGCAGTGCCCTCCTCGTCGGCGGCCTCGTCGGAGGCGGCCGTCGCCGCCTCGGGGTCGAGCTCGTCATCCTCGGCGTCGGGCGCCGGGGCGGCAGCCTTGGCGGCCGCCCGGCGCCGGGCCGGCGCTGCCGTTGCCTGCGGGGGCTGGAAGAGCAGGCCGGGCGGCCCGGCCACGGTCTCCTCGGCAGCCTCGTTCGCGTCGTCCGCGGCCGGCTCGGGGGTGGCCGACTTCTTGGTGGTGCGCTTGCGGGTGGTCTTCCGGGCCGGCGGGGCCTGCGCGGACGGCGCGTCGGTATGCCGGGTGCTCCTCGGCGGCGCCGGCCGGCGCCGCGTCGGCACCGGCGGTCTTCTTGGCCGCACGCTTGCGGGTGGCCTTCTTGGCCGTGGGGGCGGTCTCGGCGGGGGCCGCGGCCTCCCCGTCCGGGCCGGCCGCAGCGTCGGCTGCACCGCCCGCACTGGGCGGGCCGGCCGGTCGGCTGGCCGCTCGGCGCCTGCGGCGGGGCGGCGTGGCGCCGCTCTCCTCGCCGGTCGGGTCGGTGCTGGTCGTGGTGGCGTCGGTCGGGCCGGCGCCGGTGGGCTCGGTCTCGAGCATCCGGGTGTTCTCCCGTCACGCTCCCGGGCGCCGGGTGCGAAGGCTGGGGCCGTCCGGTAGGGACCGGTCGGCCCCCCGCAGCGCCGCGCGGGGGCTGTCGTGTGGGTCCGCCCGCAGCGCGGGCAGACGTCCTGCGAAGTCTGGTGGTGCGCCCTCGCGCCTCGCTGCCAGGACGGCGCAGAGGCGCTTCAGGAGCCGGCGGCGTCCCGGTCCGGTGCCAGTGGATCGGACACCGTGCCGGCCGACTCGTCGAGGGGGCCTTGCGCCAGCCGGGTGACCGCGGGGGTCGAGGGCGGCGCCAGGTCGCCGATCGTGGCGAGTCCGGCGAGGACATCGTCGGGTCGGACAGCCGGTGTGACGTGGCGTACGACCAGTCGCAGTATCGCACACGGACCCGTCCCGGGGGCTGCGGCGCGCGAGTCGGGCGCGGCCTCGAGTGCGACGACGGCCTGCCGGGCATCGAAGGTCCGGACCCCGTTCTTGGTCATCCGCGACACCTCGGCGCGCTCGACAGCGAGGAAGGCGGCCACGGCGGCCTGGGCGGCGGCCGGCTCCACACCGGGCAGCAGCACCTCCCACACCGAGGCCTCCAGCCGGTCGGCGAGGCTCGCGGCCTTGACGTTCTCCGGGGGCGGCGCGACCTCGACCAGCTCGATCACGTCGAGGTCGTCGGGCAGCGAGGCGTCCAGGGCGGCCCGCAGCCGCTGCGGGTCGCAGCGCTGCGCCAGGCCGATCTCGAGGTACTCGGCCTCGCTGGCGACGCCGGTCGGCGCTGCGCCGGCGTAGCTCACCTTGGGATGCGGCGAGAACCCGGCCGAGTAGGCCATCGGCACCGCGGCCCGGCGCAGCGCGCGCTCGAAGGCCCGCTGGAAGTCCCGGTGGCTGGAGAACCGCAGCCGGCCGCGCTTGGTGTAGTGGACCCGGAGCCGCTGCACGGTCGGCGGCGGCGGCGGGCCCTCAGGCTTGCGCGCCACGTCAGGCCTCTCCCGGTACGGCGGGCAGCGCGGCCGAGGCCAGGGTGACCGGCACGACCCGCTCCCGGTCGTGCTCGTACCGGACGATGTCGGCCGCCGAGGCGCTCAGCTGCCCGAGCGGGGTCCGGACCCTGTCCTCCACCCAGTCCGCGAGCCCGCAGCGGTCGGCGACCGGCGCGGCGAAGTGCAGCAGCGTCGACCACCAGGTCCCGCGCCGGTAGCTCGCCTCCCGCCGGCCCAGGTCGCCCAGGTCGGCCAGCACGGCCGCCCGGAACTCGTCCGCGGCGTCGTCCACCGGCTCGGCCAGCGCGAGCACCCCGCGTTCGGCCAGGGCGAGGCCGGTGAGCTGCCAGCGCAGCGGTGGCGTCCCGGCGGCGACGTCGGACACGACGCCGGCGAACCGCCGTACCGCGGGGTCGTCCGCCTCGACGTGCCGGTGGGTCGCCTCCAGGTAGGTCACGGTCAGGTGCGCGGCGCCACGGCTCCCGGTGCTCCACTGGCCCGGGCCGGCGAGGGCGCCCACCTGGTCGGTCAGCTCGCTCAGCCGGTCCTCGGCCACCTGGTCAGGACGGATCACCAGCGAGAGCCCCCAGCGCGCGCCACCCGGGGCGGGCGGGACGTCGAGGACCTCCCGGCCGGCGAGCAGGGCCGCCCGGCCGCGCTGGTGGATGGTGTCCGGGGTGCCGGTCACTCGGCCGGGCTCGCGGCCAGCACCTGGTCGCGAGCCGAGTTGAGCACCGTCAGCGGGATCAGGGTGGCGCCGGTCGGGCCCTGCTGGATGTCGGTGCCCATCTGCGGGCAGACCCCGCAGTCGAAGCAGGGGGTCCACCGGCAGTCCTCGACCTCGGTGCCGGTGACGGCGTCCTGCCAGTCCTCCCAGAGCCAGTCGCGGTCCAGCCCGGAGTCGAGGTGGTCCCACGGGAGCACCTCGGCGTACTCCCGCTCCCGCACGGTGTACCAGTCGACGTCCACCGGCTCGCCGGCCAGCGCGGTCTCGGCCGCGGCCATCCAGCGGTCGAACGAGAAGTACTCGCTCCAGCCGTCGAAGCGGCCGCCGTCCTCGTAGACGGCCTCGATGACCTTCCCGACCCTCCGGTCACCGCGGGAGAGCAGTCCCTCGACGATGCCTGGCTTGCCGTCGTGGTAGCGGAAGCCGATCGCCTTGGCGAACTGCCTGTCCGACCGGATGGCCTCGCGCAGCTTGCCAAGCCGGCGGTCGGTGTCCTCGTGGCCCAGCTGGCCGACCCACTGGAACGGGGTGTGCGGCTTGGGAACGAACCCGCCGATGGAGACGGTGCACCGGATGTCGCGGGTGCCGGTGACCTCCCGCCCGGTGGCGATGACCTTCTTGGCGAGGTCGGCGATCTGCAGCACGTCCTCGTCGGTCTCGGTGGGCAGGCCGCACATGAAGTAGAGCTTCACCTGGCGCCAGCCGGCCGAGTAGGCGGCGGTCACCGTGCGGATCAGGTCCTCCTCGGTGACCATCTTGTTGATGACCTTGCGGATCCGCTCGCTGCCGCCCTCGGGGGCGAAGGTCAGCCCGGTCCGGCGGCCGTTGCGGGTCAGCTCGTTGGCGAGGTCGATGTTGAACGCGTCGACCCGGGTCGACGGCAGCGACAGGGACGTCTGGGTGCCCTCGTAGCGGTCGGCGAGGCCCTTGGTCATGGGCGCGATCTCGCTGTGATCGGCGCTGGACAGCGACAGCAGCCCGACCTCCTCGAAGCCGGTGGCCGACCAGGGCCTGCTCGACCATCTCGCCCACGCCGGTGATCGACCGCTCTCGCGACCGGACGGGTGATCATGCCGGCCTGGCAGAACCGGCAGCCGCGGGTGCAGCCCCGGAAGATCTCGACCGAGGCGCGCTCGTGCACCGACTCCGCCAGCGGCACCAGCGGGGTCTTGGGGTACGGCCACTCGTCGAGGTCCATCACGGTGTGCTTGCCGACCCGCCACGGCACCCCGGTGGTGTTGGGTGCGACCCGCTTGATCCGGCCGTCCGGCAGGTACTCGACGTCGTACAAGGACGGCACGTACACGCCGCCGGTGCGCGCCAGTCGCAGGAGCAGCTCTCGCCGCCCACCGTTCTCCAGGTGGCGACCGTCGGCCTTCCAGGACCGGATGACCCCGCTGATCTCGAGCACCGCCTGCTCACCGTCGCCGAGCACCGCGGCGTCGATGAAGTCGGCGACCGGCTCGGGGTTGAAGGCGGAGTGGCCGCCGGCGATCACGATCGGGTGATCCTCGGTGCGGTCCACCGCACGGCGCGGGATGCCGGCCAGGTCCAGGGTCTGCAGCATGTTCGTGTAGCCGAGCTCGGTGGCGAACGAGATCCCCAGGACGTCGAACGCGCCGACCGGCCGGTGGGCGTCGACGGTGAAGGCGGGTACCCCGTGCTCGCGCATCAGGGCCTCCATGTCCGGCCACACGGCGTACGTGCGCTCGGCCAGGACTCCCTCGGCCTCGTTGAGGACCTCGTAGAGGATCATGACGCCCTGGTTGGGCACCCCGACCTCGTAGGCGTCGGGATACTCCAGCGCCCATCGGACGTCGCAGGAGTCCCAGTCCTTGACCGTGGAGTTGAGCTCTCCGCCGACGTACTGGATCGGCTTGCTGACCTTGGGCAGCAGCGGCTCCAGTCGCGGGAACAGCGACTCGACAGGCATGGCGGCAGACCTACTTCCGAGGGGGACGTGGAGGACCACCCAGGGTAACCCGGCCCGCTGCCCACCCGCCCCTTCCACCACCCCCGCCCCCCCTCGTCGCCAAATGATCACGCCAGCGTGATCAACCGCCGCTGGGTGCGGTGAACTCACCGTTGTCAGCAACCAGTGATCACGCCAGCGTGATCAACAGCGCGGGTGCGGGAGCGTCAGGTGTAGCGGCGCATGTGCACGTTCTGGAGCAGGCCGACGGCCAGCATGTTCGCGAACATCGAGGATCCGCCGTAGGAGACGAACGGCAGGGGTACGCCGGTCACCGGCATGATGCCCAGTGTCATCCCGATGTTCTCGAAGGACTGGAACGCGAACCAGCAGAGGATCCCGGTGGCCACCAGCCGGCCGAACAGGTCCTCGGCGTGCAGGGCGATCCGGGCCGCCCGCCACAGCACCAGGCCGAGCAGCAGCACCACGAGGGCGGCCCCCACGAAACCGAGCTCCTCCCCTGCGACGGTGAAGATGAAGTCGGTCTGCTGCGCCGGGACGAACTTGCCCTGCGTCTGCCCACCCTGGAACAGCCCCTGACCGTCAACCCCGCCGGACCCGATCGCGATCTGCGCCTGACGGACGTTGTAGCCGGCGCCCTTGGGGTCGGCGCTGGGGTCGTAGAAGGCCCGGAACCGGTCCAGCTGGTAGTCCTTGAGCACCCCGGTCTGCACCGCGACGAACGCGACCAGGACTGCCCCGACGACCAGGCCGACGACCCAGCGCAGCGGTGCGCCGGAGACGGCGACCACACCGAGTACGACCGCAGCGACGACGAGCGCGGTTCCGAGGTCGGGCTGCAGCATGATCAGTGCCAGCGGTACGGCGGCGAAGGCCAGGGCGAGCACGACGTCGACGTCGCGCGGAGTGTCCTCGGCGTCGCGCTTCTCGGACAGCAGCATCGCCATGCCGACGACCAGCGCCACCTTCGCCAGCTCCGACGGCTGGATGGAGAAGCCGGCCGGCAGCACGATCCAGGAGTGCGAGCCGTTGATCGTCGATCCGAGCGGTGAGAGCACCGCGACCAGGCCGGCGATCGAGAGCAGGTAGAGCACCGGCGCGTACGCGCGCAGCATCCGGTAGTCGAACACCGAGGCGACCACGCCCAGGCCGAGGCCGATCGCCACGTTGAGGATGTGCTTCTTGAGGAACGCGGTCGGGTCGCCGCCCGAGTCGAGGGCAGCCTGCCGGGTCGCCGACCACACCAGCGCCCCGCCGAGCGCGCACAGCGCGAGGACGGCGAGCAGCAGGGTCCAGTCGATCCGCCGCAGCGCCGAGTCGCGGCGCAGCAGGCGGGCGCTGCGCCGCTCCGGCGGAACGGTGTAGGGAGTGGGTCGGTAGCCGACGGCCATCAGCCGCCGCCCTCGTCGCGCCGGTAGGCCCGCAGCTCGGGACCAGGCAGGTCGGGCACCCGGTCGGCGGCCGGCGCTCGGCTCTCCGGCGACAGCACGGTGCCGTCGGGGCGGACGACCGGAAGCTCGGTCGTGGGGTGCCCGCCGGGGGGCTGCGCCTTGGCGAGGTCGACCTTCTGCCCGGTGATGCCGAACAGCGTCTTGTAGAGCTCGGCGACCGACGGTCCGGACACGCCGGAGCCGGTACCGCCCTGGCTGACCATCATCACGACGGCGTACTGCGGCTTCTGCGCAGGCGCGTAGGAGGCGAACCACGAGGTCGTCTGCTTGCCGTAGACCTCACCGGTCCCGGTCTTGGTCGCCACCGGAACCTTCGCCAGCGGGAACGCGGCACGCGAGAACGGTCCGTAGCCGGTGCCACCCTCGGTCACCCCGCGCAGGGCGCGCCGCAGCCAGCTCAGCGTCGCCTGGCTCACCGGGATCCGCCCCGCGGCCTCGGGCTCGATCCGGCGGACCAGCTTGCCCTCCGGGGTGACCACGGCCCGGCCGATGTGCGGCGTCACCAGGGTGCCGCCGTTGGCCACCGCGGCGTAGACCCGCGCCATCTGCAGCGGCGTGGTCGTGGTGTCGCCCTGCCCGATCGCGAAGTTGGCCGCGTCGCCGCCGCGGTAGGCCCACCCGTCGACGCAGTTCTCCTTCGACAGCTGCAGCAGGTAGGCCGCCCGCTGCGGGTCCTTGCTCGCGACCTCCGGGTAGCCGGTCTTCGCCTTGGCGCAGTAGAAGTCCTTGGTCGCCTTCCAGTACGCCCGCTTCCAGGCCCGGTCGGCGATCCGTCCGTCCGACTCGCTGGGCAGGTCCAGACCGGTGGGACGACCGAGCCCGAAGGCCTTGGCCATCTCGGTGAACGGGTCCTTCGCGTTCTTCTTCGCCTTGAGGCCGCCCATCCGCAGCCAGGTCTCGTAGGCGAACTTGTAGAACACCGTGTCGCAGGACACCTGGACCGCGCGGTACATCGAGATGACGCCGTAGCCCTGCGACTCGTAGTTGCGCTTCGGGGTCCCGCCGATGGAGTACGACGACGGGCAGTTGTAGGACCCGTTCACCGAGTAGCCGGCCTTCACGGCGGCCGGCAGGGTGACCGCCTTGAACGTCGAGGCCGGCGCGAACTCCCCCTGGAACGCCCGCGACTGGTTCGGGTAGTTGTGCTTCTTGCTGGTGATCGACCTGTAGTCCTTGCTGCTGATCCCGCCGACCCAGATGTTCGGGTCGTACGTCGGCCAGCTGGCCATCGCGACGATGCCGCCGGTCCGGACGTCCATCACGACCACGGCACCGGAGTCGGCCTTGAGCTTGGTGGCGTAGCCCTTGTTGATGTCACCGGTGTTCCGGGCCCGCATGATCGCGGCCTTCAGCTGCTTCTCGGCCTCCGCCTGCACCTTCGCGTCGATCGTCGTGACGAGGTAGTTGCCGGGCGTGGGCTGCGTCTCGGCCAGCACCCCGCTGACCCCGCCCTGGTGGTCGACCGCGAGGGTCTTGACCCCGGGGCGTCCCCGCAGGTCGTCGTCGTACTGGCGCTCGAGCCCGGCCCGGCCGATCAGGTCGGTGCGCTGCAGGACGGTCTCGTTCTTGGCGCCGCGCCGGGAGTTGTCCTGAGCCCGGGCGGCCAGCTCGTCGTCGGTGACCGGGCCGAGGTAGCCCAGCTCGTGGGCGGCGTTGGCCGCCAGCGGCTGCGGGTACTCGCGGACGGCGGTGAGCTCGGCGGAGACGCCGGGGAAGTCCTCGCGACGCTCCATGATCTGCAGCGCCATCGCGGTGCTGGCCTCGTCGGTGACCGGGATCGGCTGGTACGGCGAGCCGTTGAAGCAGCGCGGCGCGGGCGGCGCACCGGATGACCCGCAGAGCCGGGTCTTGTCCCACACGTCCTCGAACGGCTCACCGATGACGGCAGCGACCTTGGCGACCAGCTCGCGGCCGCCGTCCCGCTGGCGCAGCAGCGCGGTGCGGCTGATCGAGACCACCAGCGCGGTGCGGTTGCGGGCCAGCGGCCGGCCCCGGGAGTCCGAGGATCATCCCCCGCGCGGCCGGTGTGATGATCTCCCGGGTCCCGTTCTCGGCCGCGGCGGTCTTGTAGTTCTCCGCCGCCACCACCTGCACGTACCAGAGCCGGCCGAGCAGGGTGGCGAGCAGCGAGAGCACCAGGACCTGCAGCACCACCAGCCGCAGCCTGCTCCGCTCGCTCATGCGTAGACCATGTGCTCGGGCTCCGCGCGGCCGGCCAGCGCGAGCACGCCGGGAACGACGAAGGTGCTCAGCACCACGTCGTAGACGACCGCGGTGGGCAGCACGGCCCGGACGGCCTGCCAGGTGATGTTCGGGTCGTCCATCAGCGCTCCGAGCCCGGCGTACAGCAGCACCGACCCGCCACCGGCGACCGCGACGACCACCAGCGGGACGAAGGCGGAGCGGCGGGTCTCGGCGCGTGCCAGCCCGGCGAGGTACCCGACCAGGGTGAGGACGAGCGCCCAGCGGCCGACCTCGTGGTCGGCCGGCGGCACCAGGTCCGCGGCCAGGCCGGCCGCGAAGCCGCAGGCCAGCCCGAACCCGGAGCCGTGCGCCAGAGCCAGCGACACCACGACGAGCAGCAGCAGGTCGGGCGTCGCTCCGGGCAGCGGCAGCCGCGACAGCAGCGTCACCTGCAGGGCCAGAGCGACCGTGACCAGAGCCACCGCGAGCACGACGCGGGCGGACGGCACGTCAGCCCCTCGCCGTCGGGCTCGGGGTCACGGTGACCGTGACCGTCGGTGTCGGTGTCGCACTCGGCTGTGGCGGCAGCACGGCGTCCCGCGGGTCACGGCGCGGCGGCTCGATCACGACGCCCACCAGGTCGAGGGAGCTGAAGTCGACGTAGGGGGCGACGACGGCGGCGCGGGTCTGGGATCCCGGCGTGCCCTGGACGGAGACGACCTCGCCCACCGGGACACCGGGGACGTAGGGCGTGGCGCCCTGGGAGCCGAAGGTCACCAGCCGGTCGCCGCGCTCGACGGTGGACTGGCCGTCGAGCAGCCGCAGGTCCAGGGCGCCGTCGTCGCCGATGCCCTGGCCGGTGGTGAAGCCGACCTCCATCGAGCCCTCGAGCCGAACCCCCACCGACGACTCGGGGTCCACGGCGAGCAGCACGGTCGCGGTCGACGGGCCGACCGTCTTCACCCGGCCGACCAGACCATCGCCGTTGAGCACCGTCATGTCCGGCCGGATGCCGTCCCTGCTGCCGGCGTCGAGGGTGACGGTCCAGGAGAAGGTCTGCGCCGTCCCGATCGCGATCACCTGGGCCGGCAGCACCCGGTAGCGCCCGGCCCCGGCGAGGTGCAGCAGGTCGTCGAGCTCCTGGACCCGGTTCCGGTCGACCCCGCTGGTGCGCAGCCGGCGCTTGAGCTCCTGGTTCTCCTTCGCCAGCCGGTCGGCCTCGTCGCGGCCGTCGCCGAGCCGGCCGACGCTGTCGACCGCATCGCTGACCGGAGCGGCGATGGCGGCGGCCACCCGCTCCACCGGGCCGAACACCGCCGCCGCCAGCGACCGCACGCCGTCCAGCGCTGAGCGCTCACCGCCGCGGTAGTCGATGGTGATCAGGCTGATCGAGGTGACGAGGAGCAGCGCGAGCAGCACCCGCGTGCGACGCGTGTCCCTGTTCATCTCGTCCGGCGTCGCCGACGGGGGACGGCTAGTGCCGCGGCTCGGAGATCAGCACCTGCTGCAGCGCCTCGAACTCCTCGACGCACTTGCCGGAGCCCATGGCCACCGAGTCCAGGGGGCGGTCGGTGATGTGGATCGGCATGCCGGTCTCGTGCCGCAGCCGTTCGTCCAGGCCCTTGAGCAGGGCACCGCCGCCGGTGATGACGATGCCGCGGTCCATGACGTCGCCGGACAGCTCGGGCGGGCACTTGTCGAGGGTGGTCTTGACCGCGTCGATGATCGAGTTGACCGGCTCCTCGATGGCCTTGCGGATCTCCTCGGCGCTCACGACGATCGTCTTGGGCAGCCCGGAGACCAGGTCTCGGCCGCGGATCTCGGCGTGCGGCTCCTCGGGCGACGGGAACGCCGACCCGATCGCCATCTTGATCTCCTCCGCGGTGCGCTCGCCCAGCATGAGCGAGTACTCCTTCTTCACGTAGGTGATGATCGCCTGGTCCAGCTCGTCGCCGCCGGTGCGGATCGACTGGCTGGTGACGATGCCGCCGAGCGAGATCACGGCGACCTCGGTGGTGCCGCCGCCGATGTCCACGACCATGTTGCCGGTCGGCTCGTGCACGGGCAGCCCGGCGCCGATCGCGGCGGCCATCGGCTCCTCGATGATGTAGACCTTGCGCGCCCCGGCCGCGTAGCCGGCGTCCTTGACCGCGCGCTGCTCGACCCCGGTGATGCCGCTCGGGACGCAGACGACGATCCGCGGCTTGGCCAGGTGCCGGCGCTTGTGCACCTTCTGGATGAAGTAGCGCAGCATCCGCTCGGTGGTGTCGAAGTCGGCGATGACGCCGTCCTTCAGCGGCCGGATCGCCACGATGTTGCCCGGCGTACGGCCGATCATCTTCTTGGCCTCGGCCCCGACGGCGAGGATGCCGCCGGTGTTGGTGTTGATCGCCACGACCGAGGGCTCGTTGAGCACGATCCCCTTGCCGCGGACGTAGACGAGCGTGTTGGCCGTCCCGAGGTCGACGGCCATGTCCCGGCCGATGAACGACAACTTGTTACCCATGAGCGGGGGGCCTTCCCGAGTGACGTGAGCGGTGGATCGTGCGGCGCATCCGGCCGCGGTGGAGGAACCGCCCGAAAGCGGCTACGACGTCGTCATCGTATCGGCGCGGGAGCGCCCCGACCTGATGGCACACGAGCGTGCCGGGTCAAAGTTCGGGGAAGAAGATCGCTATCTCGCGGGCGGCCGACTCGGCTGAGTCCGAGGCATGCACCAGGTTCTCACGGTTCGACAGGGACAGGTCGCCACGGATCGTCCCCGGGGCCGCGACCCGGCCGTCGGTGGCCCCGTTGAGGGCCCGCACCACGGCGATCGCCTGGTCGCCCTCGAGCACCATCGCCACCAGCGGGCCGGAGGTGATGAACTCCCGCAGCGGCGGGTAGAAGTCGCGCTGCACGTGCTCGGCGTAGTGCCGGTCGGCGGTCTCGCCGTCGATGGTGCGCTGGTCCAGCGTGAGGATCGAGAGTCCTTTGCGCTCGAAGCGGCCCAGCACCTCGCCCACCAGGCCGCGGCGGACGGCGTCGGGCTTGATCAGCACCAGGGTTCGCTCGGTCACGGTCGGCAAGGCTACTGACCCGGCTCGCCGGCGACCCGGGCGGCCTGGATCCGCTCCACCTTGCGGCCGAGGTGCAGGGCCAGGAACCACAGCCCGGCGAAGACCAGGCCCAGGAAGAACATCACCGGGACGACGAGCCCGGCCGCCACCAGGGCCACCTGGAGCACCGAGCCCGCGACGTATGCCCAGCGCCAGCGCAGCAGCCCCGCGATGAGCAGGGCGAGCACGCTGCCGGCGCCACCGACCGACCACGCCGTGCCGTCGCTCACGTCGGAGAGGTCGAGGGCCACCAGGGTGGCGAAGAGGATCACCATCCCCTCGAAGACCAGCACCGCGGCGCAGATGCCGCGCACGTCAGCTCCCGCCCAGCAGCGTGCGCGCCTCGGCGACCGTGACGATCGACCCGGTCACGAGGACACCGGAGCCGCCGAAGTGCCCCTCCTCCTCGGCGAGCGTGACCGCCGAGTCGATGGCGTCGTCCAGCCGGGGGGTGACCTCGACCCGGTCGGCGCCGAAGACCTCGACCGCGATCACCGCGAGCTCGTCGGCCGGCATCGCCCGGCCGGACGTCGACTCGGTGATCACGACCTCGGCCAGCACCGGCTCCAGCGCCTCGAGCATGCCGCGCACGTCCTTGTCGGCCATCGCGGCGAAGACGCCGACCAGCCGGTTGAACCCGAAGGACTCCCCCACCGCCTCGGCCGTGGCCCGCGCGCCGGCCGGGTTGTGGGCCGCATCCAGCACGACCGTCGGGGAGCTCCGGACCGTCTCCAGCCGGCCCGGCGAACTGACGCCGGCGAACGCCGCCCGCACCAGGTCGACGTCCAGCTGGCCCCGCTCGGCGTGCGCGCCGCCCAGGAAGGCCTCGACCGCGGCCAGCGCGCAGGCCGCGTTGTGAGCCTGGTGGGCACCGAGCAGCGGCAGGAACACGTCGTCGTACTCCCCGGCCAGCCCGCGCAGCGAGATCAGCTGGCCGCCGACGGCCAGGGTGCGGCTCGCCACGCCGAACTCCAGCCCCTCCCGGGCCACGATGGCGTCGACCTCGACCGAGCGGCGCAGCAGCACCTCGGCGGCCTCCACCGGCTGCTCGGCCAGCACTCCGTACGACCCGGGCTTGAGGATCCCCGCCTTCTCGCCGGCGATCTCGGTGATCGTCGAGCCGAGGAAGTCGGTGTGGTCGATCGCGATCGGGGTGACCACCGCGACCTGGGCGTTCGCGACGTTGGTGGCGTCCCACGCGCCACCCATCCCGACCTCGACCACCGCGACGTCGACCGGGGCGTCGGCGAACGCGGCGTAGGCCATCGCTGTCAGCACCTCGAAGAACGAGAGCGCGACGTCGTGCCGCGAGTCGACGAGGCCCAGGTACGGCGCCACGTCGTCGTAGGTCGCGATGAACCGCTCCGGGTCGATGGGCTGTCCGTCGAAGCTGATGCGCTCGCGGACCGAGTGCAGGTGCGGACTGGTGAACCGTCCGGTGCGCAGGCCGAACTCGCGCAGCAGCGCCTCGACCATCCTGGTGGTGGACGTCTTGCCGTTGGTGCCGGCGACGTGCACCACCGGGGCGGCGTCCTGGGGCGAACCGAGCAGGTCGAGCACCTCGCGGATCCGGTCCAGCGAGGGCGTGAGGTCGTGCTCGGGGGCGCGCGCCAGGATGGCGCGCTCCACCTCGCGCAGGCGGCTGAGGTCTCCCGTCTCGGTCACCCCCGGAGTCTAGGCAGCGGCCGAACGTAGGATTCGGGCCCATGGGACAGCAGACGACCGAACCCCCCGCGGCCTCCGCGGGAGCCCGCGACGCGCGGGTTCCCGAGAAGCCGACCGTCGACGGGCTCGAGGACCGCTGGGCCCAGGTATGGCAGGACGAGGGCACCTACCTCTTCGACCGGACCAAGTCCCGCGAGCAGGTCTTCTCGATCGACACCCCGCCGCCCACCGTGAGCGGCACGCTGCACGTCGGGCACGTCTTCTCCTACACGCACACCGACGTGATCGCGCGGTTCCAGCGGATGCGCGGCCGCGAGGTGTTCTACCCGATGGGGTGGGACGACAACGGCCTGCCCACCGAGCGCCGGGTGCAGATCGACTTCGGCGTGCGGGTCGACCCGGCAATGCCCTACGACCCCGACTTCAGCCCGCCGGCGAAGCCGGACGCCAAGAAGCAGGTGCCGATCTCGCGGCGCAACTTCGTCGAGCTGTGCGAGCGGTGGTCCGACGAGACCGAGAAGATCTACGAGTCGCTCTGGCGCCGGCTCGGGCTCTCGGTCGACTGGACCCAGAAGTACACGACCATCAGCCCCGTCTCGATCACCGCCGCCCAGCGAGCGTTTCTGCGCAACCTGGCCCGCGGCGAGGCCTACCAGGCCGAGGCGCCCGGGCTGTGGGACGTGACGTACCAGACCGCGGTCGCGCAGGCCGAGCTGCAGGCGCGCGAGTACCCCGGTCACTTCCACCGGATCGCGTTCCACGGTCTGACCAGCGATATCGGCGGCGCTCCTCAGCGAATCTACGTCGAGACGACGCGGCCCGAGCTCGTCCCCGCTGTCGTGGCGCTGGTGGCGCACCCGGACGACGAGCGGTACCAGGCCTTGTTCGGGACGACGGTCCGCTCCCCGGTCTTCGGCGTCGAGGTGCCGGTGCTGGCCCACCATGCGGCCGAGCCGGACAAGGGCGCCGGGGTCGCGATGGTCTGCACCTTCGGTGACCTGACCGACGTGCTCTGGTGGCGCGAGCTGGACCTGCCGGTGCGCTCGGTGGTCGGCCGCGACGGCCGGCTGGTGCGCGACACGCCGCCCTGGCTGGCCGACGAGCCCGGCTCCACGGCGTACGCCGAGCTGGCCGGCAAGACGACCTTCTCGGCGCGCACCGCGATGGTCGACCTGCTGCGTGCCGCAGGCGACCTCGACGGCGAACCCACGCCGACCCAGCGGATGGCCAACTTCTACGAGAACGGCGACAAGCCGCTGGAGATCGTCACCAGCCGGCAGTGGTACATCCGCAACGGTGGCCGGGACGAGGCGCTGCGCGAGCTGTTCCTCGAGCGCGGCCGCGAGCTCGAGTGGGTGCCGTCGTACATGCGGCAGCGCTACGAGAACTGGGTCGGTGGGCTCAACGGCGACTGGCTGATCAGCCGGCAGCGGTTCTCCGGCGTGCCGTTCCCGGTCTGGTACCCGCTCGACGCGGACGGCGAGGTCGACCACTCCCGACCGCTGCTGCCCGCCGAGGACCAGCTGCCGGTCGACCCGGCGTCCCAGGCGCCGGACGGCTACACCGAGGACCAGCGCGACCAGCCGGGCGGGTTCACCCGCGACCCCGACGTGATGGACACCTGGGCGACCTCGTCGCTGTCGCCGCTGATCGTCTGCGGCTGGGAGCGCGACCCGGACCTGTTCGCCCGCACCTTCCCGATGGACATGCGGCCGCAGGCCCACGAGATCATCCGCACCTGGCTGTTCTCGACGATCGTGCGCGCGCACTACGAGGTCGGGACGCTGCCGTGGCGGACCGCGGCGATCTCCGGGATCGTCGCCGACCCCAAACGGGTCAAGATGTCGAAGTCCAAGGGCAACGTGGTCGACCCGCTGGCGATCCTCGAGACCTACGGCCCGGACGCCGTGCGCTGGAGGGCAGCCGGTGCTCGCCCCGGCACCGACAGCCCGTTCGACGAGGCGCAGATGAAGATCGGCCGACGCCTCGCGATCAAGATCCTCAACGCCAGCAAGTTCACCCTTCAGCTCGGGCGCCGTCGAGGCACCCGACGCTGTCAGCGACCCGCTGGACCGCGCGCTGCTCGCGACGCTGGCGGGTGTCGTGCGGGAGGCCACCGAGGCGCTGGACGCCTACGAGTACACCCGCGCGCTCGAGGTGACCGAGTCGTTCTTCTGGACGTTCTGCGACGACTACGTCGAGCTGGTCAAGGACCGGGCCTACGGCACCCGCGGCGAGGCCGGCGCCGGTTCGGCGAAGGCGACCCTGGCCGCAGCGCTGTCCGTGCAGCTGCGACTGTTCGCCCCGTTCCTGCCGTTCGTGACCGAAGAGGTCTGGTCCTGGTGGCAGCCGGGCTCGGTGCACCGGTCCGCCTGGCCGGTCGCGGACGAGGTGGCGGCCCTGGCGCCGGGCGCCGACGCGGCCGTCCTGCGCGACACCTCGGTGGTGCTCGGCGCCGTGCGCAAGGCCAAGTCCGAGGCGAAGACCTCGATGCGCACCGAGGTGAGCGCGGCGACCGTCACCGGAGCGCAGGCGGCGCTGGACCGGGTCGCCGAGGCCACCGCCGACCTGCAGGCCACCGGCCGGGTCGGCGAGCTGGTCTTCCGGGCCGACGACGGTCCGCTGGCCGCGACCGTCACGCTGTGACCGGCGACCCGGCGGGCTGAGGGCTCAAGATCGGCCGGGGCGCAGCGGTAGGTCAGGCGGACTTCTCGCGGCGCTCGCGCTTGGGGGTCTCGCGCGGGACCAGCGTCGGGTTGACGTGCTCCAGCACGACCTCGCGGGTGATGACGACCTTGGCGACGTCCTTGCGTGAGGGCACCTCGTACATCACGGAGAGCAGGACCTCTTCCATGATCGCCCGCAGGCCGCGGGCGCCGGTGCCCCGCAGGATCGCCTGGTCGGCGACCGACTCGAGGGCGTCCTCGGTGAACTCCAGCTCGACGCCGTCGAGGTCGAACAGCCGCTCGTACTGCTTGACGAGGGCGTTGCGCGGCTCGGTGAGGATGCGCACCAGCGCCTCCTGGTCGAGGTTGCGCACGTTGGTGATGACCGGCAGCCGGCCGACGAACTCCGGGATCATGCCGAACTTCAGCAGGTCCTCGGGCAGGACCTCGCCGAACACGTCGGCGTTGTCGCGGTCGGCCTTGGTGTGCAGGGTGGCACCGAAGCCGAGGCCCTTGCGGCCGATCCGGCCCTCGATGATCTTCTCGAGACCGGAGAAGGCCCCGCCCACGATGAACAGCACGTTCGTCGTGTCGATCTGGATGAACTCCTGGTGCGGGTGCTTGCGGCCGCCCTGCGGCGGCACCGACGCGGTGGTGCCCTCCAGGATCTTCAGCAGTGCCTGCTGCACGCCCTCGCCGGAGACGTCACGGGTGATCGACGGGTTCTCGCTCTTGCGGGCGATCTTGTCGACCTCGTCGATGTAGATGATGCCGGTCTCGGCCTTCTTGACGTCGTAGTCGGCGGCCTGGATCAGCTTGAGCAGGATGTTCTCGACGTCCTCGCCGACGTAGCCGGCCTCGGTGAGCGCCGTGGCGTCGGCGATCGCGAAGGGGACGTTGAGCATCCGGGCCAGGGTCTGCGCGAGGTGCGTCTTGCCGCAGCCGGTCGGACCGATCAGCAGGATGTTCGACTTCGCCAGCTCGACGTGGTCGTCGCGGCCGGGCTTGCCGGACTCACCCGCCTGCACCCGCTTGTAGTGGTTGTAGACCGCGACCGCGAGGGCCTTCTTCGCGACGTCCTGGCCGACGACGTACGAGTCGAGGAACTCGCAGATCTCGACCGGCTTGGGAAGTTCGTCCCACTTGAGGTCGGAGCTCTCGGAGAGCTCCTCCTCGATGATCTCGTTGCAGAGGTCGATGCACTCGTCGCAGATGTACACGCCGGGGCCGGCGATCAGCTTCTTGACCTGCTTCTGGCTCTTCCCGCAGAAGGAGCACTTGAGCAGGTCACCACCGTCACCGATGCGCGCCACGCGGAAGCCTCTCCCTCTGCCGACTCTCACTGACCGGTCGATGACCGGGCCGTACGTGCCACGACGGTACCCCGGCGGGGCCGTCTGCGCCGCTATTCCGGGCCTGAGCGGCCTGGACGGGCGCGTCGCGCCGCGAACCGGCCGGAGCCGGCCCGCGGGGCGGCTGTCAGTTGCCCCGGGTGGTGAGCACCCGGTCGACCAGGCCGTACTCCACGGCCTCCTCGGCGGTGAGGATCTTGTCGCGCTCGATGTCGCGCTCGACCTGCTCCAGCGTGCGGTTGCTGTGCTGCGCAAGCATCGCCTCGAGCTGCTTGCGCATGCGCAGCACCTCGCGGGCCTGGATCTCGATGTCGCTGGCCTGGCCGCCGCCCTCGGTGGAGGGCTGGTGGATGAGGATCCGGGAGTTCGCCAGCGCGAAGCGCTTCCCCGGTGTGCCGGCCGCCAGCACGATCGCCGCCGCCGAGGCCGCCTGCCCGAGACAGGTGGTCTGGATGTCCGGCCGGACGAACTGCATGGTGTCGTAGATCGCCGTCAGAGCGGTGAACGAGCCCCCCGGCGAGTTGATGTAGATCGAGATGTCGCGGTCAGGGTCGGCCGACTCCAGGGTCAGCAGCTGGGCCATCACGTCGTTGGCGATGGTGTCGTCGATCGCCTGGCCGAGGAAGATGATCCGCTCCTCGAACAGCTTCGCGTAGGGGTCGGTGCGCCGCCAGCCGTACGACGTGCGCTCCTCCATCTGCGGCAGGTAGTAGCGGGAGCTCGGCTGGTACAGGTCGCTCATCTGGGCTCGGTCTCCTCGCGGGCCGCCGACGGGTGGGGGGAAGGTGTCGTTCATGCCGTGCCGCCCGAGCCGGCGACCTGGCCGGCGCTGGCGACCACCTGGTCGACCAGGCCGTAGTCCCTGGCGTCCTCGGCGGTGAACCAGCGGTCGCGGTCCGAGTCGCGCTCGATGGTCTCGACCGTCTGGCCGGTGTGCTGGGCGATCAGCTCGGCCATCTTCTGCTTGGTGTAGAGCATCTGCTCGGCCTGGATCCGGATGTCGGAGGCGGTGCCGCCGAGCCCACCGGAGGGCTGGTGCATCATGATCCGCGAGTGCGGCAGGGCGTAGCGCTTGCCGGGCGTGCCGGCGCAGAGCAGGAACTGCCCCATCGAGGCAGCCAGGCCCATCGACACCGTCGCGATGTCGTTCTTGACCCACTGCATGGTGTCGTAGATCGCCATGCCGGCGGACACCGAGCCGCCCGGCGAGTTGATGTACAGCCAGATGTCCTTGTCGGGGTCGTCCGCCGCCAGCAGCAGCAGCTGCGCGCAGATGGCGTTGGCGTTGGAGTCCTCGACCACGGAGCCGAGGAAGATGATGCGCTCGCGCAGCAGCCGGTTGTAGACCTGGTCGTCGAGGCCCATCCCCTGCGGCTGGGGCGAGCGCCCCTGGGGGGTCTCGAGGCCGGGGGTGATCAGCTCGCTCACTCGGGTCACCTGTCTCGCGTCGTGACGATGTGTCTGTCGTGTCTGACCGGCGTCTCCCGCCGATCACTGGTGCCGACACTAACGCGGGGCCTGGACACAGAACTCCCCGCCGGGCGGGTGTTCGCTGTCGGCGCACGCGCCTCACCCGGACGAGCGAAGGGCCCCGGCCGACGCGCGGCAGGAGCCCTTCGCGAGGTACGGCGGGTACGACGGTCAGCCGTGGTCGTGACCCTCGTGGTCGTGACCCTCGTGGTCGTCGTCGGCCGCCTCGACCAGCTGGTCGGCCGGCGCGTCCTCGCGCAGCGCCTCGAGGTCGACCTCGCGGCCGGACTCGTCGACGACCTTCGCCCGCTCGAGCACCAGGGCCAGCGCCTTGCCGCGCACGACCTCGCTGACGAGCACCGGCACCTGGCCGCCCTGCACGATCTGCTGGGCGAACTGGTCGGGTCCCATGCCGTAGCGCGACGCGCTCCGGATGATGTGCTCGGTGAGCTCCTGCTCGTTGACCGACAGCTGCTCCTTCTCGACGACCTTGTCGAGGACGAACTGGGCGGCCATCGCCTCGCGGGTGCGCTTGTCGATGTCGGCGTCGAACTCCTCCTCCGACTGCCCCTCGGCGGCGAGGAAGTCCGTCCTGGTCATGCCGGCCGCCTCGAGCTGGTGGGCCAGGTTGTGGTTGCGCGCATCGATCTCGGCCTTGACGACGCCCTCCGGCAGCGGCAGCTCGACCTTGGCGAGCAGCGCCTCCAGCACGCGGTCGCGGGCCTGGACGCCCTGCTGCACCTTCTTCATGCCGTCCACCCGGGTCCGGACGTCGGCACGCAGCTCGTCGAGGGTGTCGAACTCGCTCGCGGTCTGGGCGAACTCGTCGTCCAGCTCGGGCAGCTCGCGCTCCTTGACCGACTTCACCTCGGCGGTGACGGTCGCCTCCTGGCCGGCGTGGTCGCCGCCGACCAGCGTGGTGGCGAACTCGGCGGACTCCCCCGCGGCCAGCCCGGTGACGGCGTCGTCCAGGCCCTCCAGCAGCGAACCCTCGCCGACCCGGTAGCTCAGGCCCTTCGCGGTGAGGTCGTCGATGGCCGAACCGTCGACCGCGGCGGACAGGTCGAGGGAGACGAAGTCGCCGTCGGCGGCCGCCCGGTCGACGCCGGTGAGGGTGGCGAACCGCTCGCGCAGGCCCTCCAGCTGCTCGTCGATGTCGGCGTCGCTGACCTCCGCGTCGTCCACGGTGACCTCGAGGCCGTCGTAGTCCGGCAGGTCGAACTCCGGCCGGACGTCGACCTCGGCGGTGAACCGCAGGTGCTGGCCGTCCTCGAACTCGGTGACGTCGACCTCGGGCTGCCCGAGGACCTTCAGGTCGTTGCTCTCGACGGCCTCGCCGTAGAACCGCGGCAGCGCCTCGTTGACCGCCTCCTCCAGCACGGTGCCCCGGCCGAACCGCTGGTCGATCACCCGCGGCGGGACCTTGCCCTTGCGGAAGCCCGGGGATGGTCACCTGGCCGCCGATCTTCTTGTAGGCCGCGTCGAGGCTCGGCGCGAGCTC
This sequence comes from uncultured Actinomycetota bacterium, assembly GCA_963723975.1. GTDB lineage: Bacteria > Actinomycetota > Actinomycetes > JACCUZ01 > JACCUZ01 > CAVRTI01. Next base: position 77,495 of record CAVRTI010000009.1, on the reverse strand, counting down.
CTCGAACGGGACCTCGACGGTCAGCTTGACCCGGGTCGGGTTCAGGGTCTCGAGCTCGCTCTTCACGGTCGGGGGCTCCTCGTGGATCACCGGATGGGGCATGACGGACGTGCGGATGGGCGGGCAGCGGGTGCGGGGCTCGCACAGCGGGCGCCAGCGGGCCATGACGTGGTCGGGGCGGGGAGACTCGAACTCCCGATCTCCTGCCCCCAAAGCAGGCGCGCTAGCCACTACGCTACGCCCCGCAGCGCTCATGGCATCCTAGAGCCGATGCCTGCCAGGGGCTAACCGGCGCCTGCGCAGGCCCGTCGCGGACGCACCAGGCGGGCACGCGGGTGTAGCTCAATGGCAGAGCTCCAGCCTTCCAAGCTGGTCATGCGGGTTCGATTCCCGTCACCCGCTCCAGGCGGATTCCCTAGGTCCCCGAGGGACTCCCGGCAGGATTGAGCCATGTCCGAAAGCAGCGAGCTTTGGGACATCTGCACCATGCGCCGCCCCTGGCTTGCGGCCGACGGTGGAGCCATGACTGATGCAAGGACTTTCGCGCCAAGCACCACCCTGACGACGCCTCGACTCTCGCGCGTCACGCAACTCGCAGTGGCCCTGAGTTTGATCCTGGGGTCCGCACTCGTCGCGGTCCCGCAGTACCTCGAGTACCTCTGGGCGGGTGATCTCGAGCGAAAGGAGCAAATCGCATGGGGCCTGACCCACCAGGGCTTCTACCGAGCCGAGTGGGCAGCCGGGATGGTCGGTAGTTTTCTGCTTCTACTCGGCTTCTTGGGGTTGTGGCAGCTCACGCGCTGGAACACCCCGAAGCTCACGGTCATCGGCGCAATCGTCCTCACCTGGGGCATGACCGGCCAGATCTTCAGCGACGTCGCCACCTACACCGCCCAAGTCGTTGCCGCCGATGTCTTTGGGGCGAGCGGCGCGGAGCGCCTGATCGCCGACGGCTACCTGAAGGACCCCGGCATGATCGCAGTCGTCCTCGTGCCGGTCATTGCCGGGATGTTCTTCGGTGTGCTCATGCTGGCGGCCGCCTGCTGGCGCTCGGGTCTGCCGAAAGCGCCGATCGTGGCTCTTGCTCTATGGCCGCTGTGGGACTTCCTTGGTCCGGGCCCTGTGGGCCCGTTCTCGGGAGACCTGCTGCTCCTTTTCGCTGGAGTCTGGTTAGGCGTTGCGGTGGCCCGCCTTTCGCCCCAGAGGTGGGTGGGCGAGATCGACTGACGCCCGCCACGGTGCGGCCATACTTCAGGTGTGACTGCGCCACCTCCTGGGTCTGGCGACCACCCGGCGGCATTCGCCGCTTGCGTGATCGCCGCCGGGTCGACGCTGATCGGGTTGACGGCTGTGTTCATCGGGCCACATGACGATGTGCAGTGGGACACCGCGCTGTTCCCGCTGATGTTCGGTGTGCCTGGCGCGCTGATTGCGACCCGAGCGCGACGCAACCCCATCGGCTGGTTGATGCTCTTCGTCGGAGCGAGTTTCGCCGCTAACACCGTCGCCGTTCAGTACCTCGCGGCTGGCGCCGGTTCCGGTGCGGAGTGGTGGGCTTGGTGGGTCGGCCGTGGCGGCGGTGCCTCGCTCGTGCCGGCCACGCTGTTGCTCGTCCTACTGCTGCCGACCGGGCGGCTCCCAAGCCCAAGGTGGCGTATTCCTGTCACATGCGTCGTCCTGGGGCAGGTGTCCCTGCTCCTGGTTGCGAGCTTGACCCGGGGCCCGGCCGCGCTTGATACGTCGGTTGCTGGAGCCGGTGGCAAGACCAACCCCCTGGGCGTCCTACCTGAGACGTGGAACACCTTCATCGACACGGCGATCGGGCCAGTACTCACCGTGCCGTTCCTGCTCGGCATACCGGCGGTGCTGAGCCGACTTCGCAACGCAGACACCGAGGAGCGGCCTCGAGTAGCGGGCGTCCTAGCCAGCGTGGTCTTGTTCGTCCTTCTGGTCACCGTCCCCGACGTTGCATGGCCACGGGCAGCCACGTGGTTCCACATCGCTGCCGTCGCGATTTTGGCCGGAGCGATTCTGGTCGCGGTTCTGCGCGGGAACTTCGAACAGATCGAGGTCGCCGTTTCCAGGGCTCTCTTGTACGGGGCGTTCACCGTGGTCGTCGCTGCGGTCTACGTGGGACTCGTGGCTCTGGCCGCAGGCATCGGGCTGGGCGACCGGTTCGCTGGCGTGGGCACCGCGGTAGCCGCCCTCGCGCTGTTGCCAGCCAGGCGGTTTGCCCAGTCCCTATTGCGGCGCATCATCTACCGCGCCGATGCCGACCAGCCTGTGTCGCCCGCGTCGGCTGTCGGCTGGGGCGCGAACACCTCGGCATCGTTGTCGAACTTGACGCGCCGGGAGAACGAGATCATGCAGCATGTCGCGAAGGGGATGACGAACGCCGAGATCGCCGCTGAGCTGTTCATCTCGCCGATCACCGTGCGGAACCACGTGAGTTCGATCCTGACCAAGCTCGACGCGACCAACCGCACCCAGGCGGTCGTCAAGTATCAAGCTGCCGCCCGAAGCTAGGACTTGTCAGACGAAGCGATTCCCGTCACCCGCTCCAGGCTCGGCTCCGGGCTCAGTTCCCGGTGACCTGACCGACCCGGACGCCGGGGTCTGTCGACCGCTGCACGGGGACCGCGCGGTCGGGCTTGGCCAGGTAGAGATTGGTGTCGGCCCGCGACAGGCAGGTCTCGAAGGACTCCTCCCGGCGCCACTCGGCCACCCCGGCCGACCAGCCGATCGGGCTGCCGTCCCGCAGCCGCGCGAGCACGAGGGTCGCCTGGCCATGGTCGGTCGCCGGCAGCAGCAGGACGAACTCGTCGCCGCCGTGCCGCCCGATCACGTCGCAGCGGCGGAGCTGCAGCCGCCACATCTGGGCCAGCTCGACGAGCATCTGGTCACCCGCCGCGTGGCCCCCCCAGTCGTTGACGGCCTTGAAGTCGTCGAGGTCGATGACGACCAGCGACAACGGGACCTCGGTGCGCAGGGACAGGGCATGCTCACGCTCGGCGGCCGCGCGGAACCCGGAGCGGTTGAGCAGGCCGGTGAGCTGGTCGGTCGCAGCATGCACCCGCAGCCGGGTGGTGAGGTTGGCCAGCACCGTGACGGCCACCCAGATGGTGGACACGACGATGACGTACGCCGACGGCGCGATGGGGGCGTCATTGAGCCAGACGGCGACGCCGAAGCCGACGGTGATCAACGCGGTGTGCCGCCACGCCTCACGGCGGCCGAAGAAGTGGGCCGCGTACACCGCGACCCAGAGGTAGCCGAACGCCGTGACGAGCTCCCCCTGGGGCGTCACCGCGAAGGCGATGAGCAGGCTCTTGAGGACCGTGCAGCCAGCCACTCCCAGGTGCAGGACAGGCCGTTTCGCTGCCGCCCCGAACAGCCACAGCGCGGCCGCCACCACGGCGGAGACCGCCGCGACGACCCAGAAGAGGGGCAGCGGAGCCTGGTCGGACAGCGGGAAGGCGGCGGCGATCACGCAGCCGACCGACCCCGCGGCGTAGAGGACGGCCATCGTCCAGACCTCGGCCGGGCGGCCGGCGGACAGCGCGGAACGGCGCACCCGCCTCTGCGCAGCCTCGATCACCCTGACTCCCTCGCGTCACGGGGATCATCGGTCACGCTCGCGGCCGCCTGAAGCAGCGACTCACCGGTCGGGACGACTATTCGCGCCAGATCAGGATCACGGCCCGGTCGTCGTTGCGGGCTGCCGCGACCCGGTCGATGAGCTTGCGGGCACCGTGCCGGAAACCCTTGGTGACCAGCCGCTCGGCCTCGCCGAGAAGCTTGTCGATGCCGACCGAGATGTCCTGACCGGGCTTCTCGATCAGCCCGTCGGTGAAGAGCAGCAGGGCGTCCCCACGGTCCAGCCGGCCGCGTTCGGAGACGAACTTCGCGTCCGGGAAGATGCCCAGCAGCGGGCCCTCGCTGGCCTCGCTCATCCGCCAGCGCCCTGACCCGGCCGCGAACTGGACGGCCGGCGGGTGACCCGCGACCGAGACCTCGTACTCACCGGAGCCGAGGTCGATCATGACGTGGGCAACCGTCGCGAAGCCCTCGTCCCAGTGCTGCCGGATGAGGTAGCGGTTGGTCGCCGGCAGGAAGTCCTCGTGCGGCACCGAGCCGAGCAGCCCCCCGAAGGCGCCGGAGAGCAGGAGGGCACGGGTGCCGGCGTCCACACCCTTGCCCGACACGTCGACGAGGGCGACCTCGAGGGCGCTGCCGTCGTCGGACCGGGTGGCCACGAGGAAGTCGCCGGAGAACGAGGCGCCGCCGGCCGACCGCAGCACCACCTCGGCGGACCAGCCCTCGGGCAGCTCCGGCATCTCGCCCTGGGCGGTCAGCCGGTCCCGGAGGTCCACCAGCATCGACTCGCCGCGAGTGCCCTGCACGCCCAGCCGGCCACGCGAGCGGGCCATCAGGTGCACGATGGCGGCCGTCGCCGCGACGACCAGCACCGCTCCCGGCGAGACGTTGGGGTCACGACCGCGGTCCATCTCCAGCAGTACGACAGCCGCGACCACGAGGTCCAGCAGGACGAGGCTGCGTACCGAGAGCAGGAAGCCGCCGGCCAGCACCACCACGGCCAGCGAGGAGAGCGGGAACCAGGTGCGGTTGACCAGGAACAGCGCGCCGAGCCCCGCGGCGCACAGGCTGAGAGCCACCAGCGCGAACGCGTCCGAGCCCATCAGGTACCGGCGGGTCCACGCACGCGCACGCCACCGGATGGCCCGCCGGACGCGGCGGGTCGACGTGGTGGCTGTCATGGCGACGACAGTAGCGACCGTGACGGAGGGTCACGGTCAGAAGGCGCGAACCACTGCGGTGGCTCGCGCCGACCCGCATCTGCTAGGCACGTCGCATGAGCAGCGACCGCCCGCCCTGGCCCGTGCGCACCCTCGGCGAGGCCGACCGGCCGGCCTTCCTGGAGCTGGACTCGCACGCCTTCGGCAGCACTCCTCCCCCGGAGCTGCTCGAGCCGGAGCGCGAGACGCACGAGCCGGGAAGGGACATCGGCGCCGAGGACGGCGACCAGCTGGTCGGCATCGCCACGGCGTACTCCTTCGACCTCACGGTGCCCGGGCGCACCGTTCCCGCCGCCGGGGTGAGCTGGGTCGGCGTGCTGCCGACCCACCGGCGGCGCGGGGTGCTCAGCGCCCTGATGGACCACCAGCTCGGCTCGGTGCACGAGGCGGGCCGCGAGCCCGTCGCTGTCCTGTGGGCGTCCGAGCCACCGATCTACGGCCGCTACGGCTACGGGCTGGCCTCCCGGCACTGGTCGCTCACCGTCCAGCGCAGCCCCGCCGCACTGGCCCCGGACGCCCCCCACGACGCCGACCTGCGGCTCCGGCTCGTGCCGCCGGGCGACTGGACGCTGACCGCCGGTGTCTACGACACGGTCGCGGCCCGACGTCCGGGCATGTTCGCCCGCGACGAGCGCTGGTGGCGGCGGGCCGTGCTCGACCTGCCGGTGGAGCGCGACGGGAGGTCGGAGCTGCGCTGCGTCGTGGTCGAGGACGGCACCGAGGTCCGCGGCTACGCGCGCTACGCGACCAGGCAGTCCTTCGGCGCGGACTTCGGCCTGGGCAAGGTCTCGGTGCGCGAGGTGATGGCGGTCGACCCGGCCGCCCTCGCGACCCTCTACCGTTACCTGTTCGACCTGGACCTGATGGGCAGCACGGACCTGTGGAACGTGCCGGTCGACGACCCGCTGCTGCACTGGCTGCAGAACCCGCGCCGAGCGAAGCCGGAGGGCGGCGACGCGCTCTACGTCCGGCTCGTCGACCTGGCGGGGGCACTCGCCGCCCGCACCTACTCGTCCGACGTCGACCTCGTGCTGGAGGTGGTCGATGCGCGCTGCCCGTGGAACGCCGGCCGCTGGCGGCTGACCGCAGGAACCGCGGGAGCCACCTGCACGCGCACCGAGGACGACGCCGACCTGACGCTCGACGTGCGCGAGCTCGGGGCGGCCTACCTCGGCGGGACGTCGCTGACCGAGCTGGCGGACGCCGGCCGGGTCACCGGCTCACCTCAGGCGCTAACGCAGCGACCACCGCCTTCGCACACAGCCCGGCGCCGTGGTGCCCGGTGGTCTTCTAGTGCCACGGCCCGGCTACTCGAGCTGCTGGGGCGCGGGCAGCTCCGGAAGCCTCGACGTCTGCTCGTAGTGCGCGATCATCTCGATCCGCCGGGCATGCCGGACGTCGCCGCTGAACGGGGTGGTGAGGAACCGCTCGACCAGCCGGGTGGCCTCGTCAGGAGTGTGCATCCGGGCACCGAGGCCCACCACGTTGGCGTCGTTGTGCTCCCGGCTGAGCCCGGCCGTGTCGTCGTTCCACGCCAACGCCGCCCGCACGCCGGGGACCTTGTTGGCGGCGATCTGCTCGCCGTTGCCGGAGCCGCCGATCACCACACCGAGGCTGCCCGCGTCGTTCGCGACCGCAGTCGCCGCCCGCAGCACGTACGGCGGGTAGTCGTCGACCGGGTCGTACTCGACCGGCCCGTGGTCGACGACCTCGTAGCCGAGCTCCTGCAGTCGAAGGGCCAGGTGGGCCTTGAGCTCGAAGCCGGCGTGGTCGGAGCCGAGATGCACGCGCATGGCGGGCAGTCTGGCAGGGAGGCGGCATGACGCGCGTGCTCGGGGTGGACGGCTGCCGTGCTGGCTGGGTCGGAGCACTCGTCGAGGGTGACCGGGTGACCTGGCACCGCTTGCCCGACATCACCGCGGCCCTCGCGGTGCCGGCCGACGTGGTGGCCGTCGACATGCCGGTGGGCCTGCCGGCGTACGGTCGGCGGGACTGTGACCTGCTCGCGAAAGCCGTGCTCGGCCGTGCCCACTCCCGGGTGTTCCTGGCACCCCCGCGCGGCGTGCTGGCGGCCGGCAGCTACGCCGATGCCGGCCGGCTGCACCGCGAGCTGACCGGTGGCCTCGGCCTGTCGGTGCAGACCTGGCACCTGGTGCCGAAGATCCGCGAGGTCGACGCGGTTGCCGACGACCCGCGCCTGGTCGAGGTGCACCCCGAGCTCAGCCTGGCCGAGCTGGCCGGCACCGGCCCGCTGCCGTCGAAGAAGACCGCTGCCGGGAGGGCCGCGCGGGTGTCCTTGCTGACCGGCTGGCTGCCCGACCTCGGCGACCTGCCGGGCGGCGACGATGGCCTCGACGCGCTGGCGGCGGCGTGGTCCGGCGCGCGTTGGCTGGCCGGTCGGGCCCGCACGCTGCCCGAGCACCCGGCGTACGACGAGATCGGCCGCCCGATGCGGATCGTGACCTGAGGGCCGAGCGGGTTCAGGCCGGCGCGGCAGCGCCGGGCTCGAGGTCGACGCTCACCGGTGCTGTGTCGCCCGAGCGGGGTTCGGGCACCTCGGTCGTGCCGGTGGCCCGGTCGTGCGGATGGTCCGCGTGCCGCAGCGGCGGCACCACGTAGACCGGGTCGACCCCCACCCACGAGCAGCGGTCGACGTCCCAGTAGCCGGGTCGCGCGTTGATCACTGGTCTCACCCTCTCGACGGGACCAGCATGCTCCTGCGACGGGCCCGCTGTCAGCGGTATGTCCCCGGGCGACGTCAGTCGAAGATCGGGTCGCGGGTCCGGGAGCGCTTGAGCTCGAAGAAGCCGTCGGTGCCGGCGACCAGCCGGACGCCGTCCCAGAGCCGACCGGCGGCCTCGCCGCGGGGCACCGGGGACACCACCGGGCCGAAGAACGCGACGCCCTCGACCGAGATGACCGGGGTGCCCACCTCGAAACCGACCTGGTCCATCCCGGCGTGGTGCGACTTGCGCAGCGCCTCGTCGTGCGCGTCGGTGTCCATCGCGTCGGCCAGCTCGAGCGGGAGCCCGACCTCGGCCAGGGCATCCTCGATCGTGGCACGGTCCTTCGGGCGGCCCCCGAGGTGGAACCGGGTGCCCAACGCGGTGTACAGCGGGAGGGCGACCTCGTCGCCGTGGGCCGCGACGGCTGCCACCACGACGCGAACCGGACCCCAGGACTCGTCCATCATCGCGCGGTACTTCTCCGGCAGGTCCCGGCCCTCGTTGAGGTAGGAGAGCGACATCACGTGCCAGCGGAGCTCGACGTCGCGGACCTTCTCGACCTCGAGCATCCAGCGGGACGCGATCCAGGCCCAGGGGCAGATCGGGTCGAACCAGAAGTCGGCGGTGGCTGGGGCGTTCTCGGGTGGATCGGACAGAGTCGTCGCACGGGAGGTCACGATCGCGACAACCTCGGGCCACCGGGGGGCATTCCCCGTCCGCGAGCCCGCGGCCCGCGTGGGAGGATTCCTGGACTTCCTCTGACGAAAGAGACTGTCCGTGCTCAGCGCTGCCGCCCGCATGAACGTGACCCGCGACGAGGCCCGGTCCCGCGCGCGGCTGATCGAGGTCGAGTCGTACGACGTCGCCCTCGACCTGACCGAGGGCGAGGTGACCTTCGGGTCGGACACGACCGTCAGGTTCCGTTGCACCGAGCCAGGCGCCCGGACGTTCATCGACCTCGTCGCCGACCGGGTCGACGAGATCACGCTCAACGGCCGGCCGCTGCACCCGGGTCAGGTGTACGACGGCACCAGGATCGCGCTCGACGACCTGACCGCCGACAACGAGCTGCGGGTGCGTGCGCTGTGCCGCTACATGCACACCGGCGAGGGCCTGCACCGGTTCGTGGACCCGGTCGACAAGTCCGTCTACCTCTACACGCAGTTCGAGGTCGCGGACTCCCGCCGGATGTTCACCGTCTTCGAGCAGCCCGACCTCAAGGCCACCTTCGCGTTCACGGTCACCGCCCCGGCGGACTGGCAGGTCGTCTCCAACCAGCCGACGCCGGAGCCGGAGCCGGTAGGGCTGGGCAACGCGACCTGGCGGTTCGCCCCGACCGAGCGGCTGTCGTCGTACATCACCGCGCTGGTCGCCGGGCCGTACACCCGCATCGACGGCGAGTACCGGGCGGGCGACCGGGTCATCCCGCTCGGCCTGTACTGCCGTGCGTCACTTGCCCCGCACCTGGACTCCGACGTGATCTTCGAGGAGACCCGGCAGGGCTTCGAGTTCTTCGAGCGCATCTTCGACATGGCGTACCCGTTCGCGAAGTACGACCAGCTGTTCGTCCCGGAGTTCAACTCGGGGGCGATGGAGAACGCCGGCTGCGTCACGCACAACGAGGACTACGTGTTCCGCTCGCGGGTGCCGCAGGTGTCCTACGAGCGCCGGGCCGTCACGATCCTGCACGAGATGGCGCACATGTGGTTCGGCGACCTGGTGACGATGACCTGGTGGGACGACCTCTGGCTCAACGAGTCGTTCGCGGAGTGGGCGAGCACGCTCGCGGCGGCCGAGGCGACCCGCTGGACCTCGGCGTGGACCACCTTCGCCAACACCGACAAGACCTGGGCCTACCGCCAGGACCAGCTGCCGTCGACCCACCCGATCGCTGCCGAGATCTACGACCTCGAGGACGTCGAGGTCAACTTCGACGGCATCACCTACGCCAAGGGCGCCTCGGTGCTCAAGCTGCTCGCCGCCTGGGTGGGCCGCGACGAGTTCCTCGCCGGCATCCGGCAGTACTTCCGCGCCTTCGCGTGGGGCAACACGACGCTGGCGGACCTGCTCGGCAAGCTCGAGGAGACCTCCGGCCGCGACCTCAAGGCATGGTCGGCCGAGTGGCTCGAGACAGCCGGCGTGAACACGGTGCACCCGGAGTTCGCGGTCGACGACGACGGACGCTTCTCGTCGTTCACCGTGGTGCAGACCGCCCCCGAGCAGTGGCCGACCCTGCGATCGCACCGCCTCGCGGTCGGCCTCTACGACCGCACCGACGGCGGGCTGACGCTCCGCGACCGGATCGAGCTCGACGTCACCGGCGCCCGGACCGAGCTGCCCGAACTGGTCGGGGTGGCCCAGCCGGACCTCGTGCTCGTCAACGACAACGACCTCACCTACGCCAAGATCCGGCTGGACGAGCGGTCGCTCGCGACGCTGACCGAGTCGATCGGCGACTTCGCGGACACCCTGCCGCGCTCGCTGTGCTGGTCGGCGGCCTGGGACATGACCCGCGACGCCGAGATGTCGACGCAGGCCTACCTCACGCTGGTGCTCCGCGGCGTCGGCCGCGAGACGGACAGCTCGGTGATGCGCACCCTGCTGCGCCAGGCCGAGACCGCTGCCGTCCTCTACACCGACCCGGCCCGGCGGGACGAGACCCGGCGGCGGCTGGCCGACGGCCTGCTCGACCTGGTGCGCACCGCCGAGCCCGGCAGCGACGCCCAGCTGCAGCTGGCCCGGGCCTTCTCCTCGGCCGCGGTCACCGACACGCACCTCGCGGTCGTGCGCGACCTGCTGGACGGCTCCGAGCGCCTGCCCGGCCTGAGCATCGACACCGACCTGCGCTGGCACCTGCTGCACCAGCTGGTCGCGGCCGGCCTGGCCGACGAGCCCGAGGTCGAGCGCGAGCTGGACTCCGACGACACCGCGACCGGGCGCCGGCAGGCTGCTGCCGCGCTGGCAGCCCGACCGACGGCGGCCGCCAAGGTCGAGGCATGGACCTCGGTGGTGGAGGAGGACGAGCTACCCAACTCGATCCAGACAGCGGTCATCGGCGGCTTCTCCCAGGCGGGCCAGCTGGACCTGCTGCGGCCCTACGTCGCGCCGTACTTCGAGTCGCTGACCCGGGTGTGGGACGAGCGCACCAACGAGACCGCCCAGAACGTCGTCATCGGGCTGTTCCCGACGCTGCTGGCCGAGCCGTCCACGGTGGGGGCGGCCGACCGGTGGCTGGCCGCACACCTCGACGCGGCCCCGGCGCTGCGGCGGCTCGTCGGCGAGTCCCGGGACGGCGTGGCGCGCGCCCTGCGAGCCCAGGCCCGCGACGCCCGCGGCTGACCCGGCCGACCGGGCACGCCCGAGCCCTACGGGGTGTCGGTGTGCAGCGACCGCGCGGTCTGGGCCTGCTCGGCCAGCGCCAGCACGCCGGAGGTGATGCCACCGGCCAGGTCGCCGGCCTGGAAGGCCGAGGTCATCGTCATGGCCGCGAGCCCGGCCGCCCGGTCGTCCAGCCGTCGGCGGACCTCCGGACCGGTCACGACCTCGACCCGGCGGGCACCGGGGTCGACCGCGACCAGCACCGAACGGGCGGCCTCCTCGCCGAGAGCGCCGTGCAGCTGCAGGGCAGTCGCGCGGCTGTCACCGTCGAGGGTGCCGACGTAGACCGACACGGGCAGCTGCGACTGCTGCCGGGCGAGCCGGATCGCCCGCACCACGTCGTCCTGCTGCCGGGCCGAGAACGCCTCACCAGCGGGCACTTGCGCCACCTCCCCCTGCGGTCGCGGCGGCCTTGCGCACTGCGGCGTCGGCGTCGTCGGGACCGTTGAACCACACCGGGGCCGCCCACCAGCCCAGTCCCGGACGGTAGCGCGGTCCGCGGGCGCGGGACGGAGCCGACACCAGCACGACGACCGCGAGGAACAGCGCGCCCGGGATGCCGACGAAGACGAGCAACGTCTCGAGCACGCTGAGACCCGCTCCGCTCTCACCACCGTCGTCGGGATTCGCGGCGGCGAACGCCGGCGTGGACGGGAGCAGGACCAGCGCCGTCGTGACGGCGACCGTGGCGCTGCGCAGGGCGGTTCGAGCGGTCACGGGGAAACCGTACTAGGCGGAGCCCCGGCCGCGGACCGCGGCAGCCAGCTCGGCTGCGAAGGGTGACCCGACCAGGTCGTCCAGCAGCACCGCAGCCCCGTCGCCGTCGGCCAGCGGGAGCTGCCAGTTCGGGTACTCCGCATGGGTCCCCGGCTGGTTCATGGCGCGCACCTCGCCGACGACGTCGGTGAGGGCGACGCCCAGCAACCGGCTCGGCGTCGCCGCGAGCGCCCGGTGCAGCGCGACCGTGACGGCGGGTACGTCGTGCTGGGCGCCGGCCTCGAGCCAGCCGCGCTCGACGAGCAGAGCCAGCCAGGACGCGCGGTCGGCCTCGTCGATCCGGCGTTCCTCCTCGACCGGCCGGGTGAGCAGGCCCAGGTCGTCGCGGATCCGGATGTGCTCCCCGGCCAGGTAGCCGGCCGTCGGCGGGAGGTCGTGGGTGGTCGCCGAGGCCAGGCACAGCCGTCGCCAGGTCTCGGGAGGTCGCGGGTCGCCGTGCTCGTCCCGCTCGAACCACAGGATCGAGGTGCCCAGCAGGCCGCGGTCGGCGAGGTAGTCGCGGACCCATGGCTCGACGGTGCCGAGGTCCTCACCGACGACCACCGCGCCGGCCCGCCAGGCCTCCAGGGCGAGGATCCCGACCAGCGCCTCGTGGTCGAACCGGACGTACGTGCCCTCGGCCGCGGTCCGGCCCTCGGGCACCCACCACAGCCGGAACAGGCCCAGGATGTGGTCGACCCGCACGCCCCCTGCGTGCCGGAGCACCGTCCGCAGCATGTCGCGGTAGGGACCGTAGCCGGCGTCCGCGAGCCGGTCCGGGCGCCACGGCGGCTGCGACCAGTCCTGCCCGACCTGGTTGAAGGCGTCCGGCGGCGCGCCGACGCTGACCCCGCGGGCCATCACGTCCTGCAGCGCCCAGGTGTCGGCGCCGTCCGGATGCACGCCGACCGCGAGGTCGTGGACGACTCCCAGCGCCATCCCGGATGCCCGGGCCCGGCGCTGAGCGGCACCGAGCTGCTCGTCGAGCACCCACTGCAGCCAGCAGAAGAAGTCGACCCGCGCCGCGAGCTCCTCCGCGGGCCGTCACCACCGCGGCCGACCCTGGGTCCTGCAGCTGGTCCGGCCAGGCGCTCCACACGTCGCCGTGCACCTCGGCCAGCGCGCACCAGGTCGCGAAGTCGACCAGACCGCGGCCCTCCCGATCGAGGAACCGCTGGTAGTCGGCCTCCCGTGCGGGACTGCGAACCACCGCGTGCACCAGGGTCAGGGCAGAGCGCTTGGCCTCCCAGACGGCGTCCCGGTCGATCTGGGTCGACGAGGCGCTCATCGCGCGCTGCATCAGCGCGGTGCGCTCGATCTCGGCCCGTACCGCACCGGTCAGGTAGGCGTGCTCCGGCACCTGCTCGACCCGCACGTAGAGCGGGCTGGCGAACCGGCGGGTCACCGGCAGGTACGGCGACGGCTCGACGGGCACGGTCGGGGACGGGGCGTGCAGCGGGTTGATGAGCACGAAGCCGGCACCCAGCTCCTCGCCGCTCCAGCGGGCCAGCTCGGCCAGGTCGTCGAGGTCGCCGTGGCCCCAGGACCGGCGGGACCGGACCGAGTAGAGCTGGGTCATCAGCCCCCAGGTGGCCGGCCCGTCGGCGACCGCGGGCGGCAGCTCGAGCCGGTCGGGCGTCACGACGAGCGGCACCCGCGCGCTCTCGGGGAACCCGGCACCGACCGACGCGACCAGCTCGTGCCAGCCCAGCGGGAGGTCGCCGGGAAGGCTGAAGGTCGCCTCGCCGATCCGCCGGCCGGCGACCGTGCGCGGCTCGACCCACCGGTCGGTCTGCGCCAGGTCGACGCGGCCGCCCACCTCGAGCTCGGCGTGCAGCCGCACCGCCTCCCCGTCCGGGACGTGCACGGCGACGTCGGCCGGGCGGCCGGACCGCACCACCACGCACGCGGGCAGCGTCCGCCGCCACGGCGCGTCCCGCACCTCGTCGAGCGAGGCACGTACCGACTCCTCGGTGTGCGCGGCGACACCGAGGGCGGCGAGCACCGCCTCGATCGAGTCCCGCGGGACGACGACGTGCTGCCCGCGCCAGTCCCAGAAGTCGGTGGCGACGCCGTGCGCGGCCGCGAGCTGGTCCAGCTCGGGCGAGTGGGCGCCGGGGTCGGGCCCGGCGGCAGGCAGGTGCTCGGTCATCGAGGGAAGAGTGTGCCCCACGCCGAGCGGCGCGCTGCCCGGCCTCCTGAGGCGACGGTCAGGCGGAGACGACGCGGGCGACGCGCTGGCCGCCGTACGCCTCGAGGTAGGGCGCCCAGCTCGGGTCGGACCGGCCGGTGCCGAGGATGCGCCAGGCCGTTCCGGTGGGCTCCTGCGGCGGGTGCAGCCGCCAGCCGAGGTCGGCCACCGTGCGGTCGGCCTTCACGTGGTTGCAGCGCCGGCAGGCCGACACGACGTTGTTCCACTCGTGGCGCCCGCCGCGGCTGCGCGGGACCACGTGGTCGATGCTCGTCGCCGGCACGCCGCAGTAGACGCAGCGCCCCCCGTCGCGGGCGAAGACCGCGCGCCGGGTGAGCGGGACAGGTCCGCGGTAGGGGATGCGCACGTACCGGGTGAGCCGCACCACGGCGGGTGCGCGGACCTGAAGAGCGACGCTGTGCAGGACGACGTCCGACTCCTCGACGGCCACCGCCTTGCGCATCAGCACGAGGAGCAGCGCGCGCCGTGCCGGCACGACGCACAGCGGCTCGTACGTCGCGTTGAGCACCAGAGCGTGACCCATCCGCGCCTCCCGGTCCGGGGCCCGGCACGTGGCTCGCGCCGGGTCGGCTCCGGCCAGTGTGACGTGCCGAGCCGCTGACCGCCACCAGGGACACTCCCGCCTACAGTGACCGCCATGACGCGCCCCGCCTATCCCGAGGCCCGCCGGTCGGACGACGCCGACACCCTGCACGGCTCCGTCGTTGCCGACCCCTACCGCTGGCTGGAGGATCCCGACGACCCCGAGACCGTCGCGTGGTCGCTGGCACAGGACGACCTGCTGCGGTCGCAGAACGGCGACCTGCCGGGCCGTGACCGGCTCGCCGAACGGGTCGCCGAGCTGCTCGGCGCGGGCACGGTCGGTACGCCGGCCTGGCGCGGCGACCGGCAGTTCTTCATGCGGCGCACCGCCGAGCAGGAGCACGCCACGCTGCTCACCGTCGACCCCGACGGCACCGAGCGGGTGCTGGTGGACCCGGTCGCCGTGGACCCCAGCGGGGCCACCACCCTCGACGCCTGGCAGCCCTCCAAGGAGGGCCACCTGCTCGCCTACCAGCTCTCGGCCGGCGGCACCGAGGAGTCGGTGCTGCACGTCATGGACGTCGCGACGGGTGCGCCGGTCGAGGGACCGGTGGACCGTGCGCGGTACTCCCCGGTGGCCTGGATGCCGGGCGGCGGGGCGTTCTACTACGTGCGCCAGGCGCGGCCCGAGCTGATCCCCGAGGGCGAGGAGCAGTACCACCGCCGGGTCTGGCTGCACCGGGTCGGTACCGACCCGGACACCGACGTCGAGATCCTCGGTGCCGGACTGGACAAGACCAACTACTACGGCGTCACGGTCTCGATGGACGGCCGCTGGCTGGTCATCGGAGCCTCGGCCGGCACCGCGCCGCGCAACGACCTCTGGCTGGCCGACCTCTCGGACGGGCAGCTGGAGTCCCCCACCCTGCGGGTCGTGCAGGAGGGCGTGGACGCCAGCACGACGCTGCACGTCGGGCGGGACGGTCGGGTCTACGTCTTCACCGACCGGGACGCGCCCCGCGGCCGGCTGGCGGTCACCACACCCGAGAACCCGACCTACGAGACCTGGACCGACCTGGTGCCCGAGGACGACGAGGCGGTTCTCGAGAGCTGGGCGATCCTGGACGGTCCCGGTCCGGACGGCGGGGACCCGGAGGACGGCGGCACACTGCTGTGCGCCTGGACCCGGCACGCGATGGGCGAGATCAGCGCCCACGCCCTGCGCACCGGAGCGAAGAAGGGCACCGTCCCGCTGCCCGGGCTCGGCTCGGTCACCGGTCTCGCCGAACGCCCCGAGGGCGGTCACGAGGCGTGGTTCGGATACACCGACCATGTGGTGCCGGCGTCGGTCTACCGCTACGACGCACACTCCGGACAGACGTCGCTGTGGGCGACCGCACCCGGCACGGTCGAGGTGCCGGAGGTGCACGCGCGCCAGGTCGAGTACGCCTCGGCCGACGGGACAGCCGTCCGGATGCTGGTGCTCTCGCCCACCAAGGAGCCCGACCAGCCCCGACCGACCGTGCTGTACGGCTACGGCGGCTTCAGCATCCCGATGACCCCGGGCTACTCCGCGGGGCTGCTCGCGTGGGTGGAGGCCGGCGGCGTCTACGCGGTCGCCCAGCTGCGCGGCGGCTCCGAGGAGGGCGAGCAGTGGCACCGCGACGGGATGCGCGAGAAGAAGCAGAACGTCTTCGACGACTTCCACGCGGCCGCCGAGCGGCTGGTGGCCGACGGCTGGACGACACCCGAGCAGCTGGCGATCTCCGGCGGCTCGAACGGCGGCCTGCTCGTCGGCGCGGCACTGATCCAGCGGCCCGACCTGTACGCGGCTGTGATCTGCTCGGCGCCGCTGCTGGACATGGTGCGGTACGAGCGGTTCGGCCTCGGCGCGAGCTGGAGCGACGAGTTCGGCAGCGCCGAGGTCGCCGAAGAGCTCGAGTGGCTGCTGTCGTACTCGCCGTACCACCACGTGCACGAGGGCGTCGACTACCCGGCGGTCCTGTTCACCGTGTTCGACGGCGACACCCGGGTCGACCCTTTGCACGCGCGCAAGATGTGCGCCGCACTGCAGCACGCGACCGTCGGGACACGCCCGGTGCTGTTGCGCCGCGAGGGTGACGTCGGTCACGGCGCTCGCGCGCTGAGCCGCTCGGTGGCCCTGACCGCGGACACGCTCGCGTTCGCGGCCCGCTGGACCTCTCTCGACCTCGGCTGAGCTGCAGGCCCGCGCCATGAGGAGACCGCCGATCACCTAGCCTCGGACGGCGTACCCGAACGTCTGTCCTTTGGAGGCTCCACCGTGCCGTTCGCGGCCATCCTGTCCGTCTCGCCGAGCGAGCTGATCCGGTTCCGCAGCTGCGTCGACGACCAGCAGACCGGCACCTTCTGCGACTGGGTCTACGACACGACCGACAACAAGTGGCTCGCCGAGTCCTCGGACTGGCTGCTCGCCAAGCCGTTGTCGATCGTGATCATCCTGCTGCTCGCCGCGCTGCTCCGGTTCCTGGTGCACCGGGTGATCCGACGTGTCGCCGCGGGCGCGGCCGAGGGCACCGTGCCGGGTGTGCTCGCCAAGGGTCACGCCGGCAAGCTGTTGGGCAACCCGCTGCTCTCCGAGCGGCGCAGGCAGCGCGCCGAGACGATGTCCTCGGTGCTGCGCAGCCTGACCACCGGAGTGATCGCGAGCGTCACCGCGCTGATGGTGCTCGACGTGGTCGGGCTGCCGATCGGGCCGTTGCTCGCCAGCGCCGGCATCGTCGGCGTCGCGGTCGGCTTCGGTGCGCAGTCGCTGGTGAAGGACTTCCTGTCCGGCATCTTCCTGATCCTCGAGGACCAGTACGGCGTCGGTGACCTGGTCGACACCGGCATGGGCACCGTCGGGACCATCGAGGCGGTCGGCCTGCGAGTGACCCGGATGCGCGACGGCAGCGGGGTGGTCTGGTACGTGCGCAACGGCGAGATCCTGAAGGTGGGCAACCACAGCCAGGGCTGGTCGACCGGCATCGTCGACGTGGCGGTCGCCTACACCGAGGACATCCCCGGCGTGCAGCGGCTGATCGGCGAGACCTCCGCGGCGATGGCCGAGGAGGACGACTGGAAGGACAAGATCCTCGACCCGCCCACTGTCGCCGGCGTGGAATCGGTGACCGGAACCTCAGTGACGATCCGGGTCGTGGTGAAGTGCGCGCCCAACGAGCACTTCGGCGTGCAGCGCGAGCTGCGGGAGCGCATCAAGGGGGCCTTCGACCGCGAGGGCATCCGGGTGCCCCCGCCGCTGTACCCCGACGCCCCCGGCGCCGTGGGCCCAGCCGGCTCCCCCGGTCAGCGCTGACATCCGCGTCCACGCACCTCGCCACCCGCCACCCGCCACCCGCCCACCAGCCACCCACGCGAGCCACCAGCGCCGCGAAGTTGATCACGCCAGCGTGATCACTTGTTGCTGGGTGCGGCGTGTTGACCGCACCCAGCAACCAATGACCACGCCAGCGTGATCATTTGCGGTCCGGGGCGGGGACCCCGCCGGTGGTCGACTCCGCGAAGCGCTGGAGTCAGGGAACGCAGGAGTCAGGCGAGGGATGCGTCGAGGGTGATGGTGGTGCCGGTGAGGGCGGCGCTGACCGGGCAGTTGGTCTTGGCCATCGCGGCGATGGTGGCGAACTCCTCGGCCGAGATCCCCGGCACCGAGGCGCGGGTGGTCAGGTGGCTGCCGGTGATCCCCTGGCCGGGCTGGAAGGTCACCTCGGCCTTGGTGTCGATCGACTCGACGGTGTGACCCGCCTTCGACAGCTCGTTCGAGAAGGCCATCGAGAAGCACGACGAGTGCGCGGCGGCGATGAGCTCCTCGGGACTGGTCAGCCCGTTGGGCTCCTCGGTGCGGGCCGGCCAGCTCACGTCGTACGACCCGACCCCGGAGGAGTCGAGCGAGACGCGACCCTTGCCCTCCAGCAGCGAGCCCTCCCAGTGGGCGTTGGCGGTGCGGGTGGTGGCCATGCGCAAGTCCTTCCTGGGTACGACGGCGGGGGCGAGCAGGGGACGAATCCGTCCCTACCCGTCTGACACCATGGCAGACGTGGATATTCCGGAGGTGGCGCCGACCTTCTACGAATCGGTGGGCGGCGAGGAGACGTTCCGGCGGCTGGTGCACCGGTTCTACCAGGGCGTCGCCGACGACCCGGTGCTGCGCCCGCTCTACCCCGAGCAGGACCTCGCCGGCGCCGAGGACCGGCTGCGGATGTTCCTCGTGCAGTACTGGGGCGGACCGCGGACCTACCAGGAGCAGCGCGGGCACCCGCGCCTGCGGATGCGCCACGTCCCGTTCAAGGTCGGTCCGGCCGAGCGGGACGCCTGGCTGCACCACATGCGGGAGTCGATCGCCGAGCTCGAGCTGCCGCCGAGCCTCGAGGTGCCGCTGTGGGACTACCTGGAGATGGCCGCGCACAGCATGGTCAACCATCCCGGATGACGGGTCGCCGCCACGGCACGCGACCAGCGTTCGGCAGGATTGTGCGGGTGAGCGACGAGACGACCGCCGGCAGCCCCGAGACCGCAGCTCCCTGGTGGCGCTCCGCCGTCATCTACCAGGTATACATCCGCAGCTTCGCCGACGGTGACGGTGACGGCGTCGGCGACCTGGCAGGCATCCGGTCCCGGCTGCCCTACCTGCGCGACCTCGGGGTCGACGCGATCTGGATCACGCCGTTCTACCCGTCGCCGATGGCCGACGGCGGGTACGACGTCGCCGACTACCGCGACATCGAGCCGCTGTTCGGCTCGCTCGGCGACGCGGACGACCTGATCCGTGAGGCGCACGAGCTCGGCCTCCGGGTGATCGTCGACATCGTGCCGAACCACTCCTCGGACCAGCACCGGTGGTTCCAGGCCGCACTGGCGGCCGGGCCGGGGAGCCCCGAGCGCGCGCGGTACGTCTTCCGGCCGGGACGCGGGCCGGACGGCTCACTGCCTCCGACCGACTGGGACTCCACCTTCGGCGGCTCGGCCTGGACCCGGCTGCCGGACGGTGAGTGGTACCTGCACCTGTTCGCTCCCCAGCAGCCGGACTTCGACTGGGAGAACCCCGAGGTCGTCGAGGAGTTCCAGGACATCCTGCGCTTCTGGCTGGACCGCGGCGTCGACGGTTTCCGGATCGACGTGGCCAACGCACTGAAGAAGGACCAGTCGTTCCCCGACCTCGGCCGGGACGAACAGGGCGTCCTCGTCCCGCACGAGGGCCCGGACCACCCGTTCTGGGACCGCGACGAGGTGCACGAGGTCTACCGCGGCTGGCGCAAGGTCAGCGACTCCTACGACGGTGACCGCGCCTTCGTCGCCGAGGCCTGGGTCGACTCCCCGGAGCGACTGGCCGCCTACACCCGCCCGGACGAGCTGCACACGGCGTTCAACTTCAACTTCGTCCGTGCCGCCTGGGACGCCACCGAGCTCCGCTCGACCATCGACGGCAGCCGGGCAGCAGCCGGCTCGGTCGGGGCTCCGACGACCTGGGTGCTGTCCAACCACGACGTCGCCCGGCACGCCACGCGGTACGGACGGCTGGACTTCACCGGCGGCGGCGTGGCCGACGACGAGCGGGTCGGCCCGGACACGCCCCTCGACCCTGCCCTGGGACTGCGCCGGGCCAGAGCGGCAGTGCTGCTGATGCTGGCCCTGCCCGGGTCGGCCTACGTCTACCAGGGCGAGGAGGTCGGGCTGCCCGAGGTCGTCGACCTGCCCGAGGAGGTGCTCGCCGACCCGATCTGGGAGCGGTCCGGACACCGGGTGCGCGGCCGCGACGGCAGCCGGGTGCCGATCCCGTGGACCCGGTCCGGTCCCTCGTTCGGCTTCGGCACCGGCGAGCCGTGGCTTCCCCAGCCGGCCTCCTGGGCCGAGCTGTCGGTGGAGGCGCAGGACGGCGTCGAGGGCTCGACGCTGGAGCTCTACCGAGCGGCGCTGCGGCTGCGCCGCGCGCTGCCGGGCGAGGACCTGGAGTGGGTCGACTCGGCACCGGCCGCCCTGCTCGTTCCGGCGCCGGGCCGCCGACGGCACGGTGCTCGGGTGCGTGGTGAACCTCGGCTCCGAACCGGTGGACCTGCCGGCGTACGACGAGGTGCTGCTCGCCAGCCAGCCGCTTGACGGCGACCGGCTCCCCGGCGACGCCGCGGTCTGGCTCCGACTGTCCTGAGACATCTGGCGACGAGTTCACCGGCTGTCGGTGGTCTGTCCTAGCGTCAGTCCCGGCCCTTCCGCACTCCCAGGGAGTTCCCGATGGTTCGTCTCGCCGGTTTCGTCCTCCGGCACCGGCTGCTCGTCGTGCTGTTCTGGTTCGCGATGCTCGGCGTCGGTGTCTTCGCGTCCGGTCAGACGGGCAAGCGGCTGGTCGTCGACTTCTCGCTGCCCGGCCAGCCGGGCTACGAGACCGAGAAGCAGCTCCTCGAGACGTTCCACAACGGCGGGTCCAACCCGCCCACCATCGCGGTCGTCACTGTGCCCGCGGGCACCACGGTCCAGGCCGAGCTGGACACGATCACCCCGGTGTTCGACACGATCAAGAAGGCGCTCCCCGGCACCCGGATGGTCGCCTACGCCGACACGCAGGACCCGAAGTTCCTCACCGAGGACGGCCGGACGACCTTCGCGCTGGTCTACCCGGAGCCGTTCGAGAGCTTCACCGACGAGGGCCCGGACGTCGCGATGCGACCCATCCTGGAGAAGGCGAGCGCCGACACCGGGTTCGACTTCGGCGTCACCGGCTACAACCTGCTCGCCCAGGGCAGCGAGGACCCCGAGGCACCGAGCCTGCTCGTCGATACCCTGCTCGGCGGTCTGGGCGCGCTGGCGGTTCTCGCTTTCCTGTTCGCGTCGTTCCTGGC
The DNA here is from genome assembly GCA_963723975.1 of uncultured Actinomycetota bacterium. Classification (GTDB taxonomy): domain Bacteria; phylum Actinomycetota; class Actinomycetes; order JACCUZ01; family JACCUZ01; genus CAVRTI01. The sequence continues at coordinate 56,218 of CAVRTI010000009.1, read as the reverse complement.
CCTCGTGCCGCTGCTGATCGCCGTCGTGTCGATCCTCACGACGTTCACGATCGTGCTGCTGGGCACCTACGTGACCGACATCAGCTTCGTCGTGCAGTTCCTGATCGCGCTGGTCGGCCTCGGCGTCGCGGTCGACTACTCGCTGCTCGTCGTCAACCGCTGGCGCGAGGAACGCGCGCACGGCCGCGACAACCACGACGCCGTGGTGGTCGCGATGGAGTACGCCGGGCACGCCGTGGTCGCCAGCGCGGGCACGGTGGCCATCAGCCTGTGTGCCCTGCTGGTGATCCCCGTCCCGCTGCTGCGCAGCATGGGCATCGGCGGCATGCTCATCCCGCTGGTCAGCACGGCGGTCATCCTCACCCTCCTGCCGGCCCTGCTGGGCAGCATCGGCCCGCGGGTCGACTGGCCCCGGATCCGCCACGAGGGCAAGGCGTCCCGGGGCTGGACGGCATGGGCCCGACTGGTCGTGCGGTGGCGCTGGGTCTCCGTCGGCACCGCGCTGCTGATCCTCGGCGCGCTGATCATCCCGATCTTCGGGATCAAGATCGGGCAGGCCCAGACCGACTCGCTGGCCAGCGGTGGCCCGGCCTACGAACAGCTGCAGACGCTTGCGGACGGGTGGCGTGCCGAGCGGCATCGTGTCGCCGATGGAGGTCCTGGTCGAGGGTGCAGACCCCGGTGCGTCCGCCGACGCCGTGGCCGAAAGGTCCCGCGGCGTGGACGGCGTGGCGATGGCCTTCGCCCCGGACGACGACCAGTGGCGCACCGACGGCGCGGCGGTCGTCGGAGTCATCCCGACCGAGGAGACCGTCGACTCCACCAAGGCGCACGTCGTCGACGACGTGAGTGCGGCCATCGACGACGTCCCCGGCGTGGTGGGGATCGCCGGTGTCGGCCCGACCGTGCTCGACTACATCAGCGCCGTCTACAAGAAGTTCCCCTACAGCCTGGGCCTGATCGCGCTGGTCACGTTCGTGCTGCTGGTGCGTACCTTCCGGTCGATCCTGCTGCCGGTGAAGGCGGTGCTGCTCAATGTCGTCTCGGTGGCCGCCACCTTCGGCGCGACCGTGCTGTTCTGGCAGGAGGGCCACGGCTCGGAGCAGATCTTCGGCATCGCCCCGACCGGGGCGGTCACGTTCTGGCTGCCCGTCCTGATCTTCGCGTTCCTGTTCGGGCTGTCGATGGACTACGAGGTCTTCATCCTGGCCCGGATGCGCGAGGAGTACGACAAGACCGGTGACACCGACCAGGCGGTCGTCGCCGGCCTGGCCCGCACCGGGCGCCTCGTCACCGGCGCCGCGATGATCCTGTTCCTGGCTTTCCTCGCGCTGGCCTCGTCGCCCGGCACCGACATCAAGGTGTTCGCGACAGCCCTCGGGATCGGCATCCTGCTGGACGCCACGGTCGTGCGGGCGCTGCTGGTGCCGGCCCTGGTGTCGCTGTTCGGCCGGTGGAACTGGTGGATCCCGTCCTGGGCCGCGAGGCCGTTGCGGGTCCAGCCGCACGCCGCGATCCCCGAGCCCCGCCGACCCGAGCGCGAGCTGGTCGGCGCCGACGACTGACCGCGCGGGTCGGCCTCACGCCTGGCCGTCCCGCGGCTGCGCTCGACGACGGAGCCGGTCACCTGCTGCCACCAGCAGCGCAACCCAGGCTGCACCGAGCAGTGCGCCGGCCAGCAGGTCGCTCGGGTAGTGCCGCGCGAGGGCGAGCTGGGTGGCCGCGACCAGGCCCAGGGCGGCGGCGGCCGCCGCCAGCACGACGGTGACTGCGGCGCCGCGACGGCCGAGCACCGACAGCAGGACGACGGCCATCGCAGCGACGACCGCCGTGCTGTGGGCAGCGTGCCCACTGGGGAAGGCGAAGACCGAGGCGTCCGTCGAGAGCATCAGCTCCGGGCGGTCCCGGCGAACGAGAGCCTTGACCAGCCCGTTCGCCAGAGCGGCACCGAGCGGCGCCGCCACCACGAGGAGGGCCGCGGCACGGCGTCCGGCTGCGAACAGCAGCAGCGACGCGCCGCCGGCGAGGAGCGCGACCGGCAGCAGGTCGGTGGCATCGGAGAGCGCCTGCCATCGGCCGGTGGCGTCCGGGTCGACGCGTGCGGCGCGCAGGAGGTCGGTCTCTCCGGGAAGCGGGTCGACGGCGAGCACCGCCACGGTGAGCGCGGCCAGCGCCGTCAGGAGCCCGGCTGCGACCCGAACCGGCGCAAGAGGCACCCCTCAGTCCGCGGACACCAGGTACTGCTCGAGGAACGCGCGCTCCTCCGGGCTCACCCGCCGCGGGCGGGCCGCGACCAGGTCGTAGGGCACCAGCACCGACGCCGCGGTGGCGAAGACCGTCACCTCGTCGCGGACCTCGTAGCGAATCTCGAAGGACGCGCCCTTGATGGCTCCGACCCACATCTCGATGTCGACGCCGCGGGGGTGATAGACCAGCGGCCTCTTGTAGTCGATCTCGTGATGCGCCACGAGTACGCCTTCGGACAGCGCCTTGACGCCGTGGTCGGCGCTGAGCGCGAACAGCATGTCGACCCGCGCCTCCTCGAGGTAGGTGAGGTAGACGACGTTGTTGACGTGGCCGTAGGCGTCCATGTCCGACCAGCGCATCGCACACCGGTACCGGTGCCTCATGACGCGACCCCCCGTCAGTCCCGGGTCAGCTTGCGGTAGGTCGCGCGGTGCGGCCTGGTGGCGTCGATCCCGAGCCGCTCGACCTTGTTCTTCTCGTAGGACTCGAAGTTGCCCTCGAACCAGAACCACTGCGAGTCGCCTTCCCAGGCCAGGATGTGCGTCGCCACCCGGTCCAGGAACCAGCGGTCGTGGGAGACGACCACCGCGCAGCCGGGGAACTCGAGCAGCGCGTTCTCCAGCGACGACAGCGTCTCGACGTCGAGGTCGTTGGTCGGCTCGTCGAGCAGCAGCAGGTTGCCACCCTGCTTGAGTGTCAGGGCCAGGTTCAGCCGGTTGCGCTCGCCGCCGGACAGCACGCCGGCCGCCTTCTGCTGGTCGGGACCCTTGAATCCGAACGCCGAGACGTAGGCGCGGGACGGCACCTCGACCTGGCCGACCTTGATGTAGTCGAGCCCGTCCGACACGACCTCCCACAGCGACTTCTGCGGGTCGATGCCGGCCCGGCTCTGGTCGACGTAGGCGATCTGGACCGTCTCGCCGATCTTGAGGGAGCCGCTGTCCGGCTGCTCCTCACCGAGGATCATCTTGAACAGCGTCGTCTTGCCGGCGCCGTTGGGACCGATCACACCGACGATGCCGTTGCGCGGCAGCGTGAAGGACAGGTTGTCGATCAGCACCCGGTCGTCGAAGCCCTTGCTCAACCCGTCGACCTCGACCACGACGCTGCCCAGCCGCGGGCCGGGCGGGATCTGGATCTCCTCGAAGTCCAGCTTGCGGGTCTTCTCGGCCTCGGCTGCCATCTCCTCGTACCGCTCGAGGCGGGCCTTGCTCTTGGCCTGACGACCTTTGGCGTTGGAGCGCACCCACTCCAGCTCCTCCTTGAGCCGCTTGGCGCGCTTCTCGTCCTTGCGGCCCTCCACCTTCAGCCGCGACTGCTTGGTCTCCAGGTACGTCGAGTAGTTGCCCTCGTACGGGTACGCCCGGCCGCGGTCGAGCTCGAGGATCCACTGGGCCACGTTGTCCAGGAAGTACCGGTCGTGGGTCACCGCGACGACGGTGCCGGCGTACTTCTCCAGGTGGCTCTCCAGCCACTGCACGCTCTCGGCGTCCAGGTGGTTGGTGGGCTCATCGAGCAGCAGCAGGTCGGGTTGGCTGAGCAGCAGCTTGCACAGCGCGACGCGCCGCTTCTCACCGCCGGAGAGCACCGAGACGTCGGCGTCCGGCGGCGGGCAGCGCAGGGCGTCCATGGCCTGCTCGAGCTGCGAGTCGAGGTCCCAGGCGTTGGCGTGCTCGATGTCCTCCTGCAGCGTGGACATCTCGGTCATCAGCTCGTCGCTGTACTCGACCGCCATCTTCTCGGCGATCTCGTTGTAGCGGTCCAGCTTGTGCTTGATCTCGCCGAGGCCCTCCTCGACGTTGCCCAGGACGTCCTTGTCCTCGTTGAGCTTGGGCTCCTGCTCGAGGATCCCGACGGAGTAGCCGGGCGACAGGAATACGTCACCGTTGGACGGCTGGTCGAGCCCGGCCATGATCTTCAGGACGGTCGACTTGCCGGCACCGTTGGGCCCGACGACACCGATCTTCGCTCCGGGCAGGAACGAGAGGGTGACGTCATCGAGGATGACCTTGTCGCCGTGCGCTTTTCGCGCCTTGCGCATCGTGTAGATGAACTCCGCCATACGCTCAAGCCTAGTCGGCGTGCGGCGATGCTCCCGACGCGTGTTGGTCAGCGCGAGCTGGTCACACAGGTTGCCGCTCCGCGTGCCGGAGTACGTGATGCTGTCGATCAGCCAGTTCGCGTCGGCGGGTGTACGTCGACCGGCCAGTGACCAGGAACACACCTGGACCGCATGCCTCAGGCAGCCGTGCTGTCCTCGTCCGGCTCACCCTGGGCGGCCGGCTGGTCGCCGGTGACGCCCAGCGCCATCGCCGGTCGGTCCGGCTCGACGATCTCCTCGCGCTGCGCGCCGGTCGCCCTGGTGAACTTGCCGACGCCCCGGGTGAGGTCGTGGCCCACCGTGAACGCGTCGATCTCGAGGGCACAGCGCTGCACGCCGTCCTGCTCGAAGCTCCGGTGCCTGAACCGGCCGTGGACCACGACCGGCTGACCCTTCTCCAGCGAGTCGACGACGTTCTCGGCTGCTGACCGCCAGCACGACACGCTCCAGAAGGTGGTGTCGCCGTCGCGCCAGGCCGACAGGGCCTTGTCGTAGCGCCGCTCCGTCGAGGCGAGCCGGAAGCTGCCCACCCGCGCGCCGCTCGTCGTCACCCGCAGCTGCGGGTCGCTCGCGACGTTCCCCACCACCGTCAGCACCGTCTCGTTCATCACGCACTCCTCAGGCGTCCCAGCGCGGCCACCCGCCGCTCGTACGACGACGATGTGGTGCCGGGTCCGGCACCACCAGAGGTCCCACGTCTTCTGGGGACGGCCAGCCCGAGGCCGCCGGCTGTGGAGAACGCAGGCGGGGTACAGCCCTTCAGCCGGTTCGTGCCCGGTCCAGCGCGACCCGGGCCCGGGCGTGCCGGTCCAGCTCGGCTGCCACGGGCTGCAGCATCAGCTCGTCGGCGACCTTCTCGATGGCCGCCCGGAGCCGGGACTCGGCCCGCTTCCGCCGGGCAACGGCACCCCCGCGCACGAGCAGCCGGCCCGCCGCGGCGAGCAGCAGCCCCAGCAGCACGCCACCTCCGAACAGCAGGGTCGGCACCGCGAAGCCGGCCAGGTCGGGAGTCGGCGGGTCGGGCAGCCGCAGGTAGGAACCGAAGGCCAGCGCCGCCAGCCACAGCCCACCGACGACCGCGGCGCCGGTGAGCAGCCACTGCAGCGCCGCGCCGGAGCGCCACCACAGGGGCACCCGGTCGATGCCCAGGTCGGTGCCGACGACGGCCTGGTCCAGCCGGTCACGCACGTCCGCCGACCGACCGTCCGCGGCGCCGCGCACGGCACGCTGCCACGGGGCGGGCAGGTCGCTAGACACCGCGTCGCAGGCCCGCCGCAGAGCGGTGTCGACCTGGGCGCGCTGCACCGGGGTGGGCTCGGGGACCGACGAGCGGACCATGACCGAACGCACCTGACGCTTGTCGTCGCCCTTGAGGTGCAGCCTGCGCAGCGGATCGGGTCGCAGCCGCTGAGCCCACCGGGTGGGCGGCCAGCCGAGCAGTCCCCCGGCCCGCAGCCGCCAGGACTCCTCGACAGCCGCACCGATGACCGGGACGCCGGCGGAGGTGGACAGCGCCTCGACCAACCGTCCGCGCTCGCCCGAGGCGACCCCCGTCGGCTCGTCGGCCGAGACAGCGGGCATCAGCGACTCGACGACCTCCTCGATGTCGGCGACCAGGCGGTCGTTGCGCGCCCGCCGCGCCGAGACCGCGTCGGCGAGCAGCGCGCGCAGCCCGTCGATGCCGGCGCCGGTGCGCGCCGAGGAGGTGAGGACCGGTGACCTGCGGAGCCCGTCCTCGTCGAGCAGCCGCCGCAGGTCCTCAGCACACTCGGCCGCCGCGAAGGGGTTCACCGTGTCGACCTGGTTGAGGACGACCACGGTGACCGACTGGTGGCCGGCGAGCCGCCGAAGGTAGCGCTCGTGCAGCACCTGGTCGGCGTACTTCTGCGGGTCGACGACCCAGACCAGCAGGTCGACCAGCTCGACCAGACGGTCGACCTCGTGCTGGTGCTCGACGACGTTCGAGTCGTGGTCGGGAAGGTCGAGCAGCACGAGACCGTCGAGCTCGCCGATCTCCTCCTCGCGCAGCCCCGGCCCGTGCCGCCACGTGGTCTGCCGTCGCGGCACGCCGAGCCACTGGACCAGCGGTGCGGCTCCCTCGGAGCCCCAGACGCTCGCGTAGGCCTTGGACGTCGTGGGTCGGCGGACGCCGACCGGCGAGAACTCCTCACCGGACAGCACGTTGAACAGCGAGGACTTGCCGCTGCCGGTGGACCCGGCGAGAGCCACCACCGTGTGCTCGCCGGAGAGCCGGAGCCGCTCACCGGCTCGGGTCGAGACCGCGCGGGCCCGGTCGAGCAGCGCCGGCTCGGCGACCCTGCCGTCCAGCGCCTCGACCGCCTCGTCGAGCGCGGCGAGCATCCCGGGCAGGTCTGCTCGACGGTGCCGCCCACGCAGCCGTGGACTCACCTCGCCGCCTCGACGTCCTCGACGGCGGCGCGCAATGAGGCACCAGCGGACTCGTGCACACCGACCGGCACCAGCCGGTCGGTGAAGCGGCGGCGCTCGGCCTCGAGCAGCTCGGCGACCCGGCGGTGCAGGTCGCGCCGCGCCTGCTCGGCGAGCGACCGCACGGCCTGGTCGCCGAGCATCGCTTCGAGGATCTTCTGGCTCACCGCCGACGCACCACCCGCGACCGCCACCTCACCGGCCACCAGGCCGCCGGTGTGCGCGAAGACCACGATCATCACCATCAGGCCGAGCCCGTTGACACCCAGTGCCAGGTAGCGAGCGGTCGTGCGCTTGCTCTGCCCCTGGGTGCGCACCATCTCGAGCACGCCGGCCTGCCAGTCGCGCACGGCCCGCTCGGTGGCTTCCGCGAGCCCGGGCGAGCTTCGGCGCAGGTCGTCCTGACCGAGCAGCTGCGCGCCCGCCGGGTCGGCGGCCCAGGCCGTCCCGGCCTGCTCGGCTGCGGTGTCGGCGGCCGAGCGCACCAGTGCCTCGACGCCGGACTCCAGCGCCTCGGCGAGGTCCTGGCCGGGGGCCGGCTTGCCCTGCACCGCCGCGGTCACGCGGTCGCGCAGCCGGGCAACCTTGGACTCCAGGGCGCGCATCATCTCGCCGGTGCCGACGAACTCCTGCCACCGGGCGAGCACCTCGCCGCGCAGCAAGGACCCGTCGCTGCTGGCGTCGTCGACGTGCGCCAGTGCCGCGTCGTAGGCCGTGTCGACCTCACGCTGGAGGCGGACCACGGCCTCGGCCTGGGCGTCAGCAGCCGCGGCCAGCACGAACACCCGGGCGGCCAACGAACGCACCGCTCCGTCAAGGGTGTGCCGGACCACAGCACCCCGCACCCCGCTGTCACCGGCGATCGCGTGCAGCCAGCTGCGGATCGGGTCGACCACCTCCGGTGGCAGCATCGCGTCGTACGCCGTGGTCTCCGGGACGACGAACAGCGGTGCGTCCCCGAGACCGTGCTCGGTCAGCATGCCGGCCAGGTGGGCGCGCACCTCCGTTGTCGCCTCCGGCGGCACCCGGTCGAGGACGACCGCCACCGCTGTTCCCCGGGTGACAGCCGACCGCAGGAACTCCCACGGCACGGCGTCGGCGTAGCGCGCGGCGGTCGTGACGAACAGCCACATGTCCGCGGCCGCAAGCAGCTGGGTGGCCAGCTCGCGGTTGCGGGTGACGACGGAGTCGATGTCCGGGGCGTCGAGCACCGCCAGCCCGGCCGGGATGCCGTCGCTGGGCACCAGCTGCAGGGTCGTGGGATCGGCCGACGCGAGGGTGGTGCGGGTGAGGCTCGGCAGGACCCGCGGCTGCTCGAACCACTCGTTGTCCCCCGGGTGGTAGGCCAGCACCGCGGACCGGGTCGTGGGGCGGAGCACCCCGGAGGCGCTGACCCGCATGCCGACCAGGCTGTTGACCAGGGTGGACTTGCCGGCGCCGGTCGGACCGCCGACGACGGCGAGCAGCGGGGCGTCCAGTCGGCGCAACCGTGGGAGCACGTAGTCGTCGAGCTGGTCGGCGATCTCGCGACGCAGCCGGCGGGCCGGCTCGGCTCCGGCGACGGGCAACGGCAGGCGCAGCTCAGCGACCTGCTCGCCGAGCCCTTCGAGGGCGACAAGCAGCGCTGCAGGTCCGGCGCCGGGGGCCACGTGTCCAATCCTCGCCCAGCGCGGGCTTCCCCGGGCACTAGTGACGATCACCGGCGCGCCGCCGGGCCCGGAGCGCTTCCCGCGCCGGTCAGTGGCTGGGCAGCTGGCCGGACAGCCGGTTGTGCATGTGGTCGCTGGCCTGGTTGAGCCCGAGGATGCGAACGGTCTTGCCGCGGCTGGCGTACTTGTGGGTGACCGCGTCGAGCGCGGCGACAGAGGATGCGTCCCACACATGCGAGTGGGAGAGGTCGATCACGACCCGGTCGGGGTCGTGGGCGTAGTCGAACTGGGTGACAAGGTCATTGCTGGACGCGAAGAACAGCGCCCCCTGCACCGAGTAGATGACCTCGGCCCCCTCCGGGTCGGTGACCGAGGTGACCTCGACCAGGTGCGCCACCCGGCGGGCGAAGAGCACCATCGCGGTCAGCGTGCCGGCGATCACCCCGTACGCCAGGTTGTGGGTGATGACCACGACGACAACCGTGATGACCATGACAGCGGTCTCGCTCTTGGGCATCCGGCGCAGGGTCGCGGGGGCCACCGAGTGCCAGTCGAAGGTGAGCCCGGCGACCACGATCATGATCGCGACGAGGGCGGCCATCGGAATGGCCGCGACCACAGGGCCGAGGGCGACGACGAGGACCAGCAGGAACACGCCGGCGAGGAACGTCGACAGCCGGGTTCGGGCGCCGGAGGTCTTCACGTTGATCATCGTCTGGCCGATCATCGCGCAACCGCCCATCCCGCCGAAGAGACCGGTGACCACGTTGGCGACGCCCTGCCCCCAGGACTCGCGGGTCTTGGACGAGTGGGTGTCGGTGATGTCGTCGACGATCTTGGCAGTCATCAGCGACTCCATCAGCCCGACCAGCGCGAGAGCGAGTGCGTACGGCAGCAGGATGCGCAGCGTCGCCAGGGTGTACGGCACCTCGGGCAGGCCGAACGACGGCAGCGAGTTGGGCAGCTTGCCCTCGTCCCCGACGTTCGGGACGGCGACGGCCGCGGCGGTCGTGAGGACCGTGAGCACCACGATGGCGACCAGTGGCGCCGGCACGGCCTTCATCAGCTTGGGCAGGCCGACGATGATGCCCAGCGCGAGTGCGACGAGCGGGTACACCAACCACGGCACGGCCAACAAGTGCGGCATCTGGGCGAGGAAGATGAGAATGGCCAGCGCGTTGACGAAGCCGACCATGACGCTGCGCGGGACGAACCGCATGAGCTTCGCGACCCCGAGCGCGGCGAGGGCGACCTGGATCATGCCGCCGAGGACGACCGCGGCGATCAAGTAGTCCAGGCCGTGCTCCCGGACCAGCGGCGCGATGACCAGGGCGATGGCGCCCGTCGCGGCGGAGATCATGGCTGGCCGGCCGCCGGTCACCGCGATGACCACGGCCATGGTGAACGAGGCGAACAGCCCGACGCGGGGGTCGACCCCGGCCAGGATGGAGAATGAGATCGCCTCGGGGATGAGGGCCAGAGCTACGACAAGACCGGCGAGAACCTCGGTCCGCGCGACGCGGGGCGAGAGCCAGGCAGGTCGGCCGGGACGCATACCGCGCAGCGACGCGGTGAGGGTGCCGCCGGGCGTGTCGGTGGACGTTGCGGGAGGCATGGCGCCTTTCGGGGATCTGGCGGACACGTCAGGACGGAAACGCGACCACAGCGCGGTCGGACACCGGTCTGCGCGAAGGCGCGGAAGTGGTTGGGTCGTGGGTGCCGGCGGTCCGCGGAGGCCGGGATGCGAACCCGGCAGCCGTGCAGCCCTGCCGCGATGAAATAGCGGCGCCGCGGGTCCAAGGGCGATTCGACCCCGCGACGTCACCGCACCAGTACGGTGTTGACCCGACGGATCCGTGCGCTGAGCGGTTCTCCGGATCGAAGTCCGGGGAAGCGTCCCGACGGAAGTACGGATACCCCGCGCCCGTAGCTCAGCGGATAGAGCGACTGCCTTCTAAGCAGTTGGTCGCAGGTTCGATCCCTGCCGGGCGCACCGCTGCGGTTCGCACCGAAGCGTCGTCAGGTCTTGCGGTCGGCACGCCTCTGGTCGCGCATCCGGTCCATCACCCGGGCCAGCCGCCGCCGGGAAGACTCCTGCACCCGGGTGGCCACCAGGAACTCGGCGGCCTCGATCCGGACCGCCTCGGACTGCCAGTTCACCCGGAGCCCGTAGTCCTCGGGCTCGACGTACGGCAGGTCGGTGCTGTCTGCGGGTGCCGCCGGCGACGTCGTGCTGCACGACCTCGGGTGCGGAACCCTGTCTGCACCTCGAGGCGGTCCTTGCGGACCCGTGCGGCCATCTCGATCCCCGATCGATCGCGGTCCCGGCTCCCCCATGGTGCTCCTCGGGAGAGCCGATGACCCGCTGCGCTCAGTCACGATCAGGTAATAACTTGTCACTGGCTGTAACACTGGCCCCACCGGGCTCACGCACGCGGCCGGGGCGTCACGCGCAGCAGGTGTCGGCCAGCGACTCGGCCCGCCAGCTGCGCAGGCCCTCGACGGCAGCGAGCATCGCGACGACCAGGGCGGCCATCGGGTCGGCCCACCACCAGCCGAGCGTCGCGTTGAGCAGCAGCCCGCCGAGAACCACCGCGGACAGCACCGCGCAGAGCCGGGTCTGGCTTGCCTCGCGCTCCTGCGCCCGCGACCCCAGCGCCGGCGCGAGCCGGCGCTTTGCCCGGGCGAGCGCGGGCATCGTGACCAGCGACAGCGAGGTGAGCGCGATGCCGACGGCGCTGACCTCCGGCTCCTGCCCGCCCACCAGGTCCCGGACCGCGCTGACCGACACCCAGCCGGCGAGCGCGAAGAAGCAGACCGCGAGCGCCCGGGTGGCCCGGCGGTCGTCCGGCTGCGTGCAGCCGGTGCGCTGCTCGCGAGCCAGTCGCCAGGCAAGCACCAGCGCGCCGGACACCTCGACACCGGAGTCCAGGCCGAACGCGATCAGCCCGAGGGAGCCGGCCGCGACACCGGCAGCGAGCGCTACCGCCCCCTCGACGACGTTCCACCCGATGGTCAACCGGTTCAGCAGTCGGGCCCGGCGCAGCGCCTGTGGCCGGTCCAGGGACCTGGCCGGGGCCGGCGTACGGAGACTCATCCCGCCAACGCCGTCGCGCCGTCGACCGCCGCGCGGTGTCCCGGCGCGGGATGCAGGCGCAGCCCGGCCAGGTCGATGAGCGCATGGGCCAGCCGGTCGTCAGCCAGCCGGTAGCGCATCCGCCGGCCCTCGGCGTCGGCGATGACCAGGCCGCAGTCACGCAGGCAGGCGAGGTGGTTGGACACCGCCGGTCGGCTCGCCCCGAGGTGCGCGGCAAGGTCGGCGGGGTACGCCGGCGCCTCGGCGAGCCGGAGCAGGATCCGGCGCCGGGTGCCGTCGGAGAGCGCACGACCCACCCGGTCCAGGACGGCCAGCGTGTCGGCGTACGACGGGGACGAGCTCACCGATCGACCATACATCCGCGGCTGAATTCAGGCCACGGTGAACAGGCACTGGGACGGCCCGTCTGCCCCGGCCTCTAGGGTGACCGCCATGACGGAGCGCAACGACAAGCTGGTCTGGATCGACTGTGAGATGACCGGCCTCGACCTCGGCCGGGACGCTCTGGTCGAGGTGGCCGCCCTCGTCACCGACTCCGAGCTCAACATCCTCGGCACCGGGGTGGACGTCGTCATCAAGCCGCCGCAGGAGGCGCTGGACCAGATGCCCGAGGTGGTGCGCGACATGCACACCAGCTCGGGCCTGCTGACCGAGCTGGAGACCGGCATCACGCTGGCCGAGGCCGAGGAGCAGGTGCTGGCGTACGTGCGCGAGTTCGTCCCGGTGGCGCGCAAGGCACCGCTGGCCGGCAACACGGTCTACGTCGACCGCGGCTTCCTCAACCGCGACATGCGCACCCTGGACGACCACCTGCACTACCGGCTGGTCGACGTGTCCTCGATCAAGGAGCTGGTCCGCCGCTGGTTCCCGCGGGTCTACTTCAACTCCCCCGCCAAGCACGGCGGCCACCGGGCCCTCGCCGACATCCGGGAGAGCATCGAGGAGCTGAAGTTCTACCGGCAGGCGATCTTCGTGCCGCAGCCGGGCCCGGACTCCGACGCCGTGAAGGCGCTGGCGGCACAGTTCGTGCTGGCACCGGAGGCCTGACCGGTCCCTGTATGATTCACCAGCCGCGGAAGCGGTGCACATGGTGGGTGTAGCTCAGCTGGTAGAGCACCTGGTTGTGGTCCAGGTGGCCGCGGGTTCAAGTCCCGTCACTCACCCCACGTCGTACCCTGCGCTGCGAAAAGCCGTGACATGCCGGCGCCGTGCTCGTCATCATGACCGGCGTGCGCGAGCTGATGCGGGACCGGCGGTTCGCACTCCTGTGGTTCGGCCAGGCCGTGAACACCGTCGGCCACGGCCTGACCATCGTCGCCCTGGCCACCCTGCTGGTGAAGACCCATGGGGTCGGCACCCTCGGCGTCGTCCTCGCCGCCGACTCGGCTGCGATGGGTCTCACGCTGCTCGCCGGTGGCGTGGTCGCCGACCGCTACTCGCGCACCGCGGTGATGGCCTGCTCGGACGTCGCACGCGCCGTCGCCGTCCTCGGTTACGCGCTGGCACCTGCCTCCTCCCCCGTCACCCTGCTCGTCTGCTTCGCAGTGCTCGAGGGCGTCGGGGTCGCGTTGTTCCAACCGGCCTGGCGTGCCGTGCTGCCCCAGGTGGTACCGGCCGCACGGCTGCGCGAGGTCAACGCCGTCGTCCAGCTCACCAACCGGGGCGGGCTGCTGCTCGGATCGGCGGCCGGCGGGGTCCTGGTGGCAACGGTCGGCTCCCGCCCGGCGCTGCTCCTCGACGCCGCGACCTACGGCCTGAGCCTCGCGACGCTGCTCCTGCTGCGGCTCCCGGCGGTGGCCGGGCAGGCGCCGACCGGTCTCAAAGCGGCGTTGCACGAGGCCCGTGAGGGCATCCAGGTCGTGCTGCGCCGGCCCTGGGTCACCGTGGTGATGATCCAGGGCACCGTCCAGGTGCTCTTCGCGTTCGCGCCGATGAAGGTCCTGATGCCGGTGGTCGCCCAGCAGCGGTACGGCGACGGCGCGTACGGCGTACTGATGGCCTGCATCCCCGCGGGGATGATCCTCGGCTCGTTGGTGGCGATGCGCCTGCGACCGCGTCGCGAAGGTCTGGCCGCGATGCACGCCGTGGCACCGATGGCCGCCGCGATGGCCTGCCTCGCCGTTGACGTACCGATCTACGTCTTCGCCGTCGTGATGGTGGTCGCCTGGGCCGGAATCTCGATCTTCGCAGTGTTCTGGTTCAGCTCGCTGCAGCTGACCTACCCGCTGTCGATCCAGGGCCGGGTGTTCTCCGTCGAGTCGCTGGCCACCTTCGCGCTGGACCCGGTCGGACTAGCGCTCGCACCCGCCGTCGCCAACACCGTCGGCATCGCCACGGTGGGTTGGTTCGCCGCCGCAGTGCTCCTCGTGACGACGTACGCCGTCTTCCTGGTTCCCGGTGTCGCACACTTCCGCGACCCGGAGCGGTCGCCGGCACCGGCGTCCAGGTGAGTACCGTCGCGCTCATGCCCGAGCAGCAGCCGCGACCGCCGAGCGGCGCCCAGCACGAGATCCGGCACGCGGACCAGGTTGCCGTCGTCACCGAGGTCGGTGGCACGTTGCGGCGCTACGACGTCGGCGGCCGCCCGGTCCTGGCCGGCTACGACGAGCCGGCGATGGCCGACGGCGGCCGCGGGCAGGTGCTGGCTCCGTGGCCGAACCGGGTTGCCGACGGCCGCTGGACCTGGGGCGGCAAGGAGCTGCAGCTGGCGCTGTCGGAGGCCGCCAAGCACAACGCCATCCACGGACTGGTCCGCTGGGTCGGCTGGGCCCTCGCCGAGCGCGCCGATGACGCGGTCACGATGGCGACCACCGTGTGGCCGAGCCCGGGCTACCCGTTCCTGCTCTCGATGACCGCGACCTACCGCCTGGACGACGACGGGCTGACCGCGCTGCTGCGCGCCCGCAACGAGGGCGGCCGGCCGGCGCCGTACGGCGTGGGCCAGCACCCCTACCTCACCGCCGGCACCGACCTGGTCGACAGCACCGTGCTCACGGTGCCGGCCCGGACCCGCCTGCTCACCGACGAGCGGGGCAACCCGGCGGGTCGCGAGGACGTCGACGGCTCGCCGTACGACTTCCGGGTCGCCCGCCCGATCGGCGACATGGTGCTGGACACGGCGTACACCGACCTGATCCCCGGCGACGACGGACGGGTGCGGGTTCGGCTGCAGCGACCGGACGGTGGCGGCGTCGAGCTGTGGGCCGGGCCGGCCACCCGATGGCTGCAGCTGTTCACCGGCGACACCCTCGCAGCGGACCGGCAGCGCCGCAGCGTCGCCGTCGAGCCGATGTCCTGCCCGCCCGGCGCATTCGCCTCCGGAGACGATCTCGTGGTGCTCGACCCCGGGGAGGAGCACTCCCTGGAGTGGGGGGTCCACAGCTGGTGAGGGTGACGTGGACATCCGGGCGAGACATGTCCTAGCGTTGTTCCTGGTTGGAAGTTGCAGTGCCTCGAACGACTCGAACGCCCGCGCTGACCATCAGTTCGGGCGTTCCTGCTTTCCGGGCCCTGACGTGTCAGGACCGGCGAGGGAACGCGCGATCGACGACCCGGGCGCCGCAGGGTGCGGCTCCCGAACTCGTTTCCTCGCAAAGGAGAGACAGTGGCTCAGGGAACCGTCAAGTGGTTCAACGCCGAGAAGGGCTTCGGCTTCATCGCCCAGGACGGCGGCGGCCCCGACGTCTTCGTGCACTTCTCGGCCATCCAGGCCGACGGCTACCGCTCGCTGGACGAGAACCAGCGGGTGGAGTTCGAGGTCACGCAGGGCCAGCGCGGCCCGCAGGCCGACGCGGTCCGCCCGGTCTGACTCACCCGCTCCGCGCCGAGCGCCCCGACCCCTTCGGGTCGGGGCGCTCGTCTTTACCGGTCCTTTGCCGACATGGCCTCAAGGCAGTGACCTGGCCCTGACGATAGGTAACAGGTAGTCCGAAATGACCAGCTCGCTGGCTGTTCACCTGATCGGGCCTACGGCACTCGGGGTGCATCGACCGAAACAGGGAGTGTGTCGATGATGAAGACCATGACAGGCCCGGCCGCACCGCTGGACGACGACGTCCGCGTGATGTCGCTGCTGCAGGACCACGTTCCGCTGGCGCTGCTCTGCGACCTCACCGAGCCCGGGGGCCCGGCATCGGCCGAGATCCTCGAGGCCGAGGGCGAGCCCGAGGACCGCTGGTGGGAGCCACCGCAGCACTGACTGCGGCCACGGCTCCATCTGACAGGCTGGAGCCGTGCCGAGGTCCGCCATCCGCCGCCAGGCCCGCGAGCACCACACGCGGTTCGTCGGTGCGCCGGTCCACCTGACCAGCCCGCAGGGCCGGTTCGCCGATGGTGCAGCCTGCTCGATGGTCGGGTCCTCGAGCAGTCGGACGCCTACGGCAAGCACCTGTTCCTCGGGTTCGCCGGTGACCTCTGGCTGCACGTCCACCTCGGCCTCTACGGCGGCTGGACGTTCGGGGCGGCTCCGGCTCCCCCGCCGCGCGGCGCCCTGCGAGTCCGGCTGGAGAACGCGACGTCGTACGCCGACCTGCGTGGCGCGACTCAGGCGAGCTGAGCCCAGGCGGCCTCGGCCGGTGTAGCGAGCACCGACCGAGGCCTTGGTCCCGCTCCCGTGAGACGGGTGCGGGACCCGGCCCCAGCATGCCAAGCCGCCCGCGGGCGCGCGGCGGCGCCTCCCCGTTGACGGAACGGGCATCATCGCTAGCCGTGCCTGGGTGCGTCGGTGCCGAAAGCGCGCACTCCGGGCGATGCGCAACGCCAGACCCGGGACAACGGACAGCGCAGCGACCATCACCCAGGTCCCGGGACTCAACGGGCTGGTGCGCAGCAGGTTCTGGAGCGGCAGCCACAGGGCGGCCGCGACCTGCAGCCCCGCCGCGCAACCCACCGCCACGGTGAGAAACGCCCCTCGTCGGGTCGACCCGCGGTCCCGGGACGCGAGGGCGACGCCCAGCTGGGCCAGACCGAGCACAAGGAAGGCTGCGGTCCGTCCGTCGTCACCCGCCCGTCGAGCCAGCACGGCCGACAGCAGAGTGATCACGGCGATCAAGGTCCCCATCGCAGCGATCCGGAGCAGGAGACGACGGTCGAGCACCGGCGTCCCCGGCGCGATCGGCGCTCTGCGGAGCACGTGCGGCGCGGCTGGTTCGGCGCCCATCGCGACGCCGGGGAGACCGTGGGTAAGCATGTTGATCCAGAGGATCTGCCCCGGCAGCAGCGGCACGACGAACCCGAAGAAGGGTGCGACCAGGACGTAGGCGACCTCCGCGAGCCCGCCGCTGAGCGCGTAGCCGAGGAAACGCCGGAGGTTGTCGTGGATCCGCCGGCCCTCCTCTACCGCATGGACCACGGTCTCGAGCCGGTCATCGGTCAGCACCAGGTCGGCCGCCTGACGGGCGACCTCGGTGCCGCCACGCCCCATCGCGACTCCGATGTCAGCGCGTCGGAGGGCCGGGCCGTCGTTGACGCCGTCACCGGTCACGGCCACCACCTCGCCGGCCGCTTGCCAGCGGCGGACGAGAGCCAGCTTGTCCTCCGGGCGCACCCGCGCGTAGATGGCCACCTCGCCATGTCCGGCGGCCGCCAGCCCGTCGCCCACGTCGAGCACCTCGCCGGACAAGCCCACCTGGCGGGCGATCGTGGCGGCCGTCGCGGGCTGGTCACGTCCGCAGCCGCCGCCCTCCCGACGTCGAGCACCTCGCCGGACAACCCCACCTGGCGGGCGATCGTGGCGGCCGTCGCGGGCTGGTCACCTGTCATGACGGCCAGGCGGATACCGGCCTCGGCAAGGGCGGTGACGACCTCGGCTATGCCCTCGCGAGGCGGGTCGGTCATCGCGACCGCTCCCACCACTCGAAGCGACGACGGAAGTGCGTCATTGGCATCGCGCCCGAAAGGCGCCTCCGCCACAGCGAGCACCCTGTGCCCGGCGGCGGCCTGCCCACGGCACCAAGCTCGGGCACGGTCCGCGTCGCTGTCGGGTTCAGCGTCTCCGAGCAGCCGTTCAGGACCGCCCTTCACCACGATGAGACAGTGCCGGTCAGCATCGACATGCTCGGTCAGCATCCAGCCGCGGTCACTGTCGAAGGGCACCTCGTCGTACCGGACGTAGTCCCGCCGAACGGTGGCGGCGTCGACCCCGGCTCGGGCGGCGAAGGCGACCAGAGCGGCCTCCGTCGGGTCGCCGAGCGGCAGCCAGTCAGCACCTCGGTGCTCCAGCTCGGCGTCGCTGCACAGCGCGGCGTCTCGAGCCAGCGCTTGCATGTCGCCGCCGGGAGAGCGACCGGATCGGCCGCACACGGTTCCGGTGGGCGCGTAGCCCTGCCCGGTCACCTCGTACTCCTGGTCCGGCGTCCACGCCGCCACCACGACCATCCTGTTGGCCGTGAGGGTTCCTGTCTTGTCCGTGGCGAGCAAGGTGACCGAACCGAGCGTCTCGACGGCGCGCAGCTCGCGGGCGATCGCCGCGTGCCGCGCCATCCGGCGGGCACCCAGGGCCAGCGAGAGGGTGAGAACGGCAGGCAGCGACTCGGGAACCGCCGCCACGGCGAGGCTGGCGCCCTGGAGGGCCGCGTCCTCCCAGGGGAGGCCGCGTGCCAGGCTCAGGGCCACGACCACTGCTGAGGCCGCCACGGCTGCCGCCGTGAGCTGTCGCCCGAGGTGAGCGAGTCGTCGCTGCATCGGGGTCGGACCCGGCCGCGCCGAGGCCACGAGGGCAGCGATGCGGCCGAGAGTGCTGTGCGCCCCGGTCGCGGTGACCAGCGCCCTCCCCCGGCCGCGGGTGAGGGTGGTTCCCGCACGCAGGACGTCGCCGGGATGCTTGGCGACACCGAGGGACTCCCCGGTCACTGCGGACTCATCGGCCGTGAGCTGGTGGGTCTCGACCAGATCGGCGTCGGCGGGCACCACGTCGCCGGCCTCGAGGATGAGAAGGTCACCACGGACGACGTCAGGTGCGGGCACGACGGTCGAGGACCCGTCCCGCACAACTCTGGCCCGGGGCGACGCCATCTGCCGTAGCGCCGCGACGGCACGCTCGGCGCGCAGCTCCTGGCCGACCCCGACGGCGGTGTTGAGCAGGATGACCAAGGTGATGACGGCCGTGTCGGCGACATCGCCCTGCCAGGTGGTGAGCACCGCCGCCGCGGCCAGCAGCATCAGCATCGGGTCGGCGAGCTGTCTCAAGGCGCGCCACAGAACGCCGCGCGGCGGCGGCGAGGGGACGCTGTTGGGCCCTTCCTCGGTGAAGCGAACCGCGGCCTCCTCGGCGGTGAGACCGAGGCTGTCCAGCTGCTCGATCGCCGGTGGCACGACGTCAGCCGCCGGGCGCGCGCGCGCAATGCCCGTGCACCACGGCCACCGGTCCCCTCGCGTGGTGCAGCACCCCGTGGCTCACCGAACCGAGGAAAAGGGCCCCGAGCGAGCCACGGCCACGGCTGCCCACAACAAGCAATCGGGCCAGGGCAGCGGCAGCGCTCAGTGCGGGCACCGCGTGATCGTGGACCACTCGCACCTCCACCTTCACCTCGGGAAAGTCCTCGGCCAGACCGGCCATGGACTCCGCCAACACCAGCCGCTCCTCGTGCGCGACAAGCGCCGGGTCGTACACCAGTGGCAGCAGCACGTGCGGCGCCGACAGCGCCGGGTCGGTCCAGGCATGCACGGCCACGAGCGGCTCGCTCAGCTCAGATGCCGTCCCGAAGGCGAACCTCAGGGCCGCCGCGGACCTGGCTGAGCCGTCGACCCCGACAACGACTCCGCTGCGGGGCAGCTCGTCTGGGGCCGGAGCCGGTACGACGACCACCGGGCACCGGGCGAGCGAGACCACCTGCAGCGCCGTCGAGCCGAGGAGCAGTCCGGTGAAGGCGCCCGTACCGTGCGAGCCCACGACCAGGCGTTCAGCATCTCGCGACTCCTGTACGAGGATCTCGACGGCCGGCCCACGCTTCAGACAACTGTTCACGGAGAGCTCCGGGTAGACCATTCCGAGCACGTCCACGGCTTCCTCGAGCAGCCGCTGCCCGGCCTTGCGCAGCACGAGATCGAAGTCGCGGATCCGGCCCAGCGTGGGACGCACCGGGTAGGGCGCCGGCTCGATGACGTGCACCAGCCGAAGGGGCAGCCGCCGGGCAGCGGCGGCTTCGGCCGCGTGCTCGACGGCAGCCCGCGCGGCGTCCGACCAGTCGAGACCGACGACGACGGGCTGAACGTGACCCGGTCAAGGTGGGCTCCTCTGTCGCTGTGGCTCCAGCACACCCGGTACGGCAGTCCGAGATGCAGGGCGCAAGGAACCGACTTGTCGGGCCCAAAGTCCTCAAAGAGGGGACCGCTGGCTCTGCGCAGGAACCGGTTGGCCTTCCTAACGTCGCCAGTAGGAGCGGCGAGTCGTCTGCTCGCCGCGAGCCAGCCAGGAGGACGTCATGCGCGCGCTCGTCTATCACGGTTCCGGTCAGCGGTCCTGGGACCAGGTCCCCGACCCGCGGATCCAGGACGATTTCGACGCCATCGTCGGCATCGATGCCGTCACCATCTGCGGAACGGACCTCCACATCCTCAAGGGCGACGTGCCTGAGGTGGAGCCCGGCCGGGTGCTCGGCCACGAGGCAGTAGGCACGGTCGAGGCGGTCGGGTCCGCAGTGCGGTCGGTGCAACCCGGGGACCGAGTCCTCATCTCGTGCATCAACGGCTGCGGGACTTGCCCACCGTGCCGGGAAGGACACTACGGCCAGTGCCGGAGCGGCGGCGGCTGGGTCCTGGGTCACCTCATCGACGGCGTGCAGGCGGAGTACGCCCGGGTGCCCTACGCCGACCTGTCGCTGCACCGGTTGCCGGCGACTGTGCCGGACGAGGCTGCGGTCATGCTCGCCGACATCCTCCCGACCAGCTACGAGGTCGGGGTCCTGGCAGGTGGCGTGCGCCCCGGCGACACCGTGGTCATCGTCGGGGCCGGACCGATCGGACTTGCCGCCGTCATGACCGCGCGGCTGTACTCGCCCTCCCACATCGTGGTCGTCGACCCGGTGACAGTAGAGCGGGTACTGCGGCGTCAGAACTGAGGCACACGAGTTGCGATCTGCACGCTCAGCTGGCGCCCAGACCAGGTCGGCGCCTGGGCTGGCACGCCCATTGACCGTGGATGCGGCATGGTGGATTCGGCTTGACGGAGGAGAGGACGTGGCCAAGGTGCCCCAAGCGGCAGCCCAGACGACAGCCCTGGTCAAGCACTTCGGCGACGTCCGGGCCGTGGACGGCATCGACCTGACCGTTGGCCCCGGCGAGGTGGTCGGCCTGCTGGGACCGAACGGCGCCGGGAAGACGACGATCATCCGGACCTTGATGGGCTACCTCCGTCCCACTGCCGGCGGCCTCCGCGTGCTCGGAGGTCAGCCCCGGGACCCCGATGTGCGGCGTCGTGTCGGGTACCTGCCGGCAGATGCATCGCTGGACCGTCGGCTCACCGTGGAAGAGTTGCTCGGCTGGTACGGCGACCTGCGGGGCGGCGTCCCGCGGCAGCGCGTCGACGAACTGTGCGAGCGACTGGGGGTCGACCAAGACCGGACAATCGGAGAGCTCTCGACCGGCAACCGCCGCAAGGTCGGGTTCGTCCAGGCAGTCATGCACAACCCGGAGCTCCTCGTGCTCGACGAGCCCACCAGCGGCCTCGATCCGCTCGTGCGGCGCGAGGCGGCCGCGATCGTGCGCGAGCGCTGCGCTTCGGGGGCAGGCGTGCTGTTCTCCTCGCACGTGCTCCCTGAAGTCTCGGACATCGCCGACCGAGTCGCGATGCTGCGACATGGGCGGGTTGTCCACGAGACCACCGTGGCGGATCTGCACAGCCTGGCTCGCGAACGCCTCGAACTCGTGCTGGCGCAGCCGCCGCCGGCCGGAGTGCTTGACGGTGTTCCCGGTGTGACGTCCTGGAACTGTCGAGGGCAACCGGCTGATGATCGACGTCGAGGGGCCGGTCAGCGACCTGATCCGTGCGATCGCACCGCTCGACGTGCAGCGGATCCTGTCGAACGAACAAGCACTCGAGGACGTCTTCTTCAACTTTCTACCATGACGAGCGTGAGTCATGACGGCCCAGCCACTGGTGCTGCGGCAGATGTTGCGCGACCGCGGTCGGTCGTTGCTCTGGTGGACCGTCGCCGTGACCGCAACGTGCGTGACGTTAGCGGCGGCGTATCCCTCCGTGCGCGACTCTGCGGACGACCTCGAGTCGTACATGGACTCCCTCCCCCAGGGCTTGGTGGACCTCTTCGGGGCGAGCGCCGGCATCGGCACGCCCGCCGGCTACCTGAACTCCCAGCTCTACGCCAACGTGCTTCCCGTCCTCGTGATCGTGCTGGCGATCGGCGCCGCCGCCTGGTCGGTGGCCGGCGCCGAAGGAGACGGGACGCTGGAGATGCTTCTGGCGAACCCGATCGGGCGGAGGCGGGTCGCACTGGAACGTCTGGCAGGTGTCGCCATCCTCGGTCTCGCCGTCGTCACCGTGACCACTGCCGCGCTGATCGCCACGGCGCCAGCGTTCGGACTGGGTGACCTGCCCGACGACGCCTTGATAGCCGCTGGTGTGTGCACCTGGATGCTCGCGATGTGCTTCGCGGGCGTGACCCACGCTGTCGGTGCTGCAACCGGCTCGCGCGGTATCGCCATCGGAAGCGGGTCAGCGGCCGCAGCCGGCAGCTACGTGGTGTACGGCGTCGCCGGGCTGGTCCCGGCCCTTGCCCCGCTGCGGTGGGTGTCCCCGTGGTTCTGGTTCCTCGACGCGGATCCGCTGTCCGGCGGGTTCACCGGCGAGCTGATCGCGCAGGCGGTGTTGCTTCCTCTGGCAGTAGCGGCGGTCGCGGTGGCACTCGGGCTGGCGCGATTCCAGGTGCGGGACATCGGCTGAGCCGATACGTCAGCGCTGGGTGTGGACCACAGCAACGGGGCAGGTCGCGAGGTGCAGCACCCCGTGACTCACCGAGCCGAGCATCATGCTGCTCACCGCGCCCCGTCCACGGCAGCCCACGACGAGGAGCTGGGCGCCTTCAGATTCGGCGGCCAAAGCACGCACTGGCAGCTCGTTGACGACGTGTCGGTGGACGACGACGTCGGGATACTTCTCACTCCATGGCTGCACCGACGTCAGCAGCTGCTCGTGCGCCTGCTGCAGGCGACCGGTTGCCTGCTCGTGTGTCGGCAGGGCAGCGGCAATGACCGCCCACGTCCAAGGCTCGGTCCACGCCAGCACCGCGGTGATTGATCCGCCGGTCTCCGCAGCCTCGCGGAAGGCGAAGCCGATCGCCGCGTCGGACAGCACGCTGCCGTCTACGCCCACCACGACTCCACTGCCGCCGCGCGCTGCTGACTCGGACGAAGGTACGGTCACTACCGGGCAGCCGGCATGAGTGGCGACGCGCATCGCCGTCGAGCCGGCCACGAGAGCGCTGAAGCCGGAAGCTCCTTGAGCACCCAACACCACGGTCTCGGCACCGTACGACGCGTTGATCAGCGCCGTCGCGGCAGAATCCTCGACCAGCCGAGTGGTCAGGGCCAGTCCCGGCTGGATGTCGACTGCCTGGGCGCGGGCCGCCTCGAGCTGATCTCGGGCACCCTGGTACACCGCGGCCAGCACGCTCTCCCGAAACCGTTCCCCGATCCGCGTCTCGTTGATCGCCGGGTCGTAGGCGTGCAGCAGCTGGACCGGCGACTCTCGACGCTCAGCAAGCGCGACCCCCCACCGCACCGCGTTCTGGGAGGCTGGAGAGCCGTCGACACCGATCACCACCGGCAGGGTCTTCGTGTTCATGGTCATTCCTCCTGGAGTGACACGGCGAGGTCAGCGGTCGATCAGCACTGGGCAGGCGGAGTGGTGGATCACGGCGTGCGTGGTCGAACCGGCCAGCAAGCCGCGCAGTGATCCCAGGTCCTTGGATCCGATGACCACTAGCTGCGCACCCTGGGTGGCCTTCACGATCGCGGCCGCCGCCGAGCCGTCCAGTACCCGAGTCGTGATGGGGACGTCGGGGAAATCGCTCGACACCGTGACGACAAGCTTGTCCAGGAGCTCCTGCCCGGCGGTCCTCGCCTGCGCTTCGGCCTTCTCGTAGCCGATGGCCGCGACCGGCGCAAGGTCGAGTGGGATTCCCCAAGCATGCACGGCCACCACCGCGACACCACGAAGCCCCGCCTCACGACAGGCCAGGCGCATCAGCGTCTCAGCGCCGGCAGAGTCATCGATTCCCACCACGACCGGACCGTTCGGTGTCTCGGTTCCCCGGACGACTGTCACTGGGCGGGGTGAGTGGGCCGACAGCGCGATCCCGGTGGAGCCGAGGAGAAGGCCGGTGAACCCCCCGAGGCCGCGGTTGCCGACGACGACGAGTTGTGACCCCGAGGCGCGGCTCAGCAGTTCCTCCGCCGGGTCGCCCACCGCCAGCGTCGTCTCGACGGCGATGCCGGGCGCGGTCGATCGGGCGACGGCTTCCGCCGTTGCCAGCACCTGGTCTGCCTGGGCCCGCAGTCCCGCCCCGGGCGGTGCCAGCGGTGAGCCGCCCAGCGGCACGCGGAACAGCGGCCACAGCCAGGCGTGGACGATGTGCAGGCCGGTCTCCCGCAGCGCCGCCTCCCGGGCGGCCCAACGGGTCGCCCGGATCCCTTCCTCGGATCCGTCGACCCCGACAAGCACCGGGTCCGGCTCCCATCGACCTGTCGTCATGACTCCTCCTCGGGCAGGTCTGCCCCGCATCCCGACCGTAGGTATCGCGAGCGACCCTGCCCAGGGCCGCAGGGCAGTGACCAGACAGGACGTTGGTCCGCCTGTGCTGTCGGGACGTTGGTCCTTCCTGATGACGTCGTTCGGCTCTGACCCGACGGCGCCTGACGCGGTGTCCTGGACCAGACACCAGACAAGAGGAGCTGACATGGACACGTCGTCAAGTCATCCGGTCGTGGTGGGGCTGGACCGGTCGACCCAGGCCTTCGCGGCACTCGAGCATGGCGCCGCCCTCGCCGAGAGCGGGCACCTGCCGCTTCTGCTGGTGCACGCCTACGAGCCCTCGCAGTACGTGGTGCGCTCGACCGTCGACTGGACCCCCAACACAGAGGGTGTGCTTCGTAACGCCGCGAACCGGCTGGTGGCGGACGCCGTTGACGTGGTGTCCACCCTCCATCCCGAAGTGGAGGTGCGTACCCGACTCGAACCCGGCTCCGCCACCGAGAAGCTCTTGGAAGAGTCCGAGAGGGCGCACACGATCGTGCTCGGGTCGCGAGGGACAAGCGGGTTCTCCGACCTCCTCGTCGGTTCGACCACCCTCCACGTCGCGGCCCATGCCCGCTGCACGGTGGTCGCCGTGCCGGCCCCGGCCGAGGACGCCGCCCTCCACCACGGCATCGTCGTGGGGGTCGACGGATCAGCGATCTCCGAGGGAGCAATCGGCTATGCGTTCGAGGCTGCGGCGGAGCTCGGAGAACCGCTTACCGCTCTGCACGCCTGGCACGACGTGACCCGCACCGGCACTGGCCGGATGATGCCGCTGGGGTACGACCCCGCCGAAGTCCTCGCGGAGGAGCGGCTGTCGTTGGCCGAGTCGATGGCCGGCTGGCAGGAGAAGTTCCCCGACGTCGAGGTCCACCACCGGGTCGTGTTCGGGCGTCCGGCATCCACGCTTGTCAACGCCTCCAACGCCGCGCGGATGGTCGTGGTCGGCTGCCGTGGTCGCGGCTCCGTACGCAGCGTCCTCCTGGGCTCGGTGAGCCACGGTGTGCTGGTCCGCGCGACTGTGCCGGTGGCTGTCGTCCATGGGCAGCATTGAGGCCGTGGTTGGCACATCTACTCCGAGCGCGCTGAGTGCGTTCACACCGGAAACTGAGGAGGACTCATGACTGACTCGCAAGCAATTGTGGTTGCCGTGGACGGGTCTCAGGACAGCGACCACGCCGTCGCGTGGGCGGTTGCCGAGGCACGCAGCCGGCAGCTGCCCGTCGTCCTGGTGCACTGCGTGCCGCGCGAGCTGGTGGACGAACCTTCGAGCTTGCTTGAACAACGCGAGCAGGTCGATCAGGTGCTGCGCCACGCCCTGGACGGGACGGCGCACGCACCGGCAGTTGAGGCGACGGTTCGCCGTGTCGAGCCCGTCGGCCTGGACGTCGGGGGGGCGATCGTCGAGGCAGCGGGACCGGAGGACCTCCTGGTGGTCGGTGCGCGCGGCCACTCCCGGCTGGGCGGCCTGCTCCTCGGTTCGGTGAGCCAGTACGCGGTAAGGCACGCGGCGGGGCCGGTCGTCGTCGTGCGACGGCCCAGCGACGCGGGGGCGACCCGGACAGTGGTGGGGTTCGACGAGTCGCCCGGTGCGCACCTGGCCATGGACTGGGCCATGAGCCGGGCCGCGGTGGCTGGTGGTGCCGTGACGGCGCTGCGCGCATGGCGAGCGGCTGCATTGAGTGGTGCCGGGAACGTCCTGCCGCTGCCGGTGGACGCCACCATGCAGCAAGAGACAGAGCGGCTGCGGCTCGAGGCAGAGCTGGAGCTCTGGCGGGACAAGCACCCGGGTGTGGGCCTGCTGGCTGAGGCAGTCCCGGGGCACCCCGGACACCTGCTCGCGGTCGCGTCCCAGCATGCGGCGCTGCTGGTGGTCGGGTCACGCGGGCGCGGGACTTTGACGGAGGCGCTGCTCGGCTCGGTGAGTCAAGCGGTCCTGCACCATGCACGGTGCCCGGTCGCGGTCATCCGGTGAGGCCTACCGCCCGATGGATCCGCAGATCAACGCGGGGCGATGCGTAGGGACAGGGTCGAGCCTCCAGGTGTGGCGGCGCAGGTACCGATGGCCCCCGAACTCGGGCCGAACGACCCTCACTTCCCTCCCTCCCCCCCGGCGCTCGGAACCCGTTGTGGGTCGGTTCCTCGGTCGCCGCCTCCTGGAACCTTGCGACGAAAGGACCGTGCCGAAAGGACATTGGTCCCTAGTTGACTACGTGCGGTGTGGAGATCCTCTAGGTGACAGTTCGAGAGCCACACCATCCAGGAGGAGACCATGACCGCCACCGGCCGCAACGACCCGCACCCGGTGCTGAGCACCGACGACGCCTTTCTCGCCGAACCTGTCCACGAGGAAACCCCGCGCCACAAGGCGTACCGGTACACCCTCGCGGTCACTCGCCTGTCGCTCGGCTGGGTGTTCCTGTGGGCGTTTCTCGACAAGATGTTCGCTCTGGGCTTCGCCACCGGCAGGGATGCGGAGACCGGCGTGGTCGACCGTTTCGGCGACGCCGCGTGGATCAATGGCGGCAACCCGACCGAGGGCTTCCTCGCCTTCGGAGCCGACGGGCCGTTCCAGGGCTTCTACAACGACATTGCCGGTGCCGGCTGGGCGAACTGGCTGTTCATGCTCGGTCTCCTAGGCATCGGCACCGCGCTGATTCTCGGCATCGGGATGCGCGTCGCGGCGGCAGCCGGCGCCGTACTCATGGTCATGATGTGGACCGTCGTCCTGCCTCCGGCGAACAACCCGTTCATGGATGATCACATCATCTACGCGCTGGTGCTGGTCGTGCTGGCGCTGACCTCGGCCGGCCGGACCCTCGGCCTCGGGCGGATGTGGGAGCGGGTGCCGATCGTGCAGCGCCACGGCATCCTGAAGTAGCACCGCCGACGGCAAGGCCGGGACCGCGAGGTCCCGGCCTTCTGCACGCGCGGCGGCCCCAATGGCTCCGCGGGGCAGGACCATCGGCCCTGACCTCCACTCGTGTCCGCTACATACCGGTCGAGACAAACACCGGAGGTGGTTGCCGTGACACCAAGTGGACCGACCGACCGTCGAGGGTTGCGGGTCTTGTCGATGGACGAGTGCCTGCTGCTGCTCCGCCAGGCCTCAGTGGGCCGCCTGGGGTTCGTCCACCGTGGTGAGCCCGAGGTGCTGCCGGTCAACTTCGGGATGGACGGCGCGAGCCCGGTGTTCCGCAGCACCTGGGGCAGCAAGCTGGACACCGCCTCGGTCGGTGGCCTAGTGGCGCTGGAGGCCGACGACGTGAACCTGCCATCCCGGTACGCCTGGAGCGTCGTGGTCAAAGGGCAGGCGGCCGGGAGTACGACGACGACGCCATCGCACGCTACGAGGCGCTCGGTGTCCCGTCATGGCTGCGCGACGACACCGAGATCTTCTGGGTGCGGGTGCTGCCGGAGTCCGTGACCGGGCGCCAGTTGGAACTGCCGTGACCGGCCTACCGCCCCGCCAGCCTCGGCGGCTGCGGCGCGGGCCGTTCGCGGCTGTCGTAGCGCATGAGCCCCACCGAACCTGGCGAGCAAGGCGGAGGGGGCCGGCGCCGCTTAGGTGGCGTCACGAGATGCACGGTGTGCGCCGGAGCGCTCTCTGTGCCTCCTCAGCCCTGACTTCGTGCCCGTACGTCCTCATGCGTCGGGACCAACGGCAGGTCCCCTGCCCAGGGCTGCCGGTTAGCGTCGGAGTTGCCGACGATGAGAGGTGGAAGCGATGAGACGGCTGCTGGTTCTGGGTGCGGGGACCGCGGGGACGATGGTGGTCAACAAGCTGCGCCGCAGGCTCGGTGGTGACTGGCAGATCACCGTGGTCGAGCAGAGCGACCTGCACCACTACCAGCCGGGCTTCCTGTTCCTGCCGTTCGGCTCTTACGACCCCGCAGACGTGGTCAAGCCGACCCGGCAGTTCATCCCTAATGGCGTCGAGTTGGTCACCGGCGAGATCGACAAGGTCGTCGCGGACGACAACCTCGTGCTGTTGACCGACGGCCGCAGCCTGCCCTACGACTACCTGGTCGTGGCGACGGGCGTGCAGCCACGGCCCGACCAGACCCCGGGGATGCTTGACGGCGGCCAGTGGCGCGAGAGCGTCCACGAGTTCTACACCTTCGACGGAGCCCTCGCTCTGCGCGAGAAGCTGAGCGACTTCACCGGCGGCCGTGTCGTCGTGCACGTGGTCGAGATGCCGATCAAGTGCCCTGTCGCTCCGCTGGAGTTCGCCTTCCTGGCCGACGCGTTCTTCCGCGACCGGGGGATGCGCGACCGGGTCGAGCTCGTGTATGTGACCCCGCTGCCCGGTGCGTTCACCAAGCCAATCGCCGCCGCCCGACTCGGTGGGATGCTCGACGAGCGGAAGATCGCGGTCGAGCCGGACTTCGTCGTCGAGCGCATCGATGCCGACCGGCGAACGTTGGTGTCCTACGACGAGCGGGAAGTGCCGTTCGACCTACTTGTCACCGTCCCGCTGAACATGGGCGCCGACTACGTCGCTCGCTCGGGCCTTGGCGACGAGCTCAACAACGTCCCGGTCGACAAGCGCACCCTCCTCTCAACCCAGCGCGACAACGTCTTCGCCGTCGGCGATGCATCCGACATACCCACGTCCAAGGCGGGTTCGGTCGCGCACTTCTCCGTCGAGGTGTTCGTCGAGAACTTCCTCGCCCATGTCGACGGCCGCCCGATGACAGGAAGCTTCGATGGACACGCCAACTGCTACGTCGAGGCTGGAGCCGGCAAGGCGTTGCTGATCGACTTCAACTACGACACCGAGCCGCTGCCCGGGACTTACCCCGTGCCCTACATCGGCCCGTTCCACCTGATGGAGGAGACCCGGGTCAACCACTGGGGCAAGCTCGCGTTCCGGTGGATGTACTGGCACCTCCTCCTCCCCGGCCGCCCCATCCCCCTGCCGGCCCACATGTCGATGGCCGGCAAGAAGATGCCCTCGGATGAACCCGAAATGCTGGAGGTTTGACATGCCTGTGACGACGATCTCGGGACACGACATCCACGTGGACGAGGAAGGTTTCCTCACCACCTACGACGAGTGGGACGAGGACCTCGCCGGTGCCCTGGCGACCCAGATCGGTCTCGCGCTGACCGAGGAGCATCTGCTCGTGATCAGGTTCCTGCGCCAGGACTTCCAGGAGCGGGGCGAGACGGCCACGTTGCGCCGAGTGTCGACCGTCGGAGGCGTTCCGACCAAGCGACTGTTCGAACTGTTCCCCAAGAAGCCCGCCAAGAAGATGGCCTACGTCGCCGGGCTGCCCAAGCCACACGGCTGCGTATGAACCTCGGACGACAACCCGTCCCACCGTCGAAGGAGATCTGATGACCACCGCCCAGACAGCCACCGTCGTGCCCTCGTTCGACGACGTGCAGACCGACCGCAAGCTTGCCATCATCTGCTCCAAGGGCAACCTGGACATGGCCTACCCCGGGTTGATCCTGGCCAACGCCGCCCTCGGCGAGGGCGTCGAGACCCATCTGTTCTTCACGTTCTGGGGCTTCGAGCTGATCAACAAGAAGACCATGGGCGACCTGAAGTTCACCATGCTCGGCAACACCGCGACCCACATGCCCCAGGGCCTCGGCGGACTGCCGTGGATGACCTCCATCGCCACCAGGAAGCTGAAGAAGTCCATCGCCGAGCTCGGCGTCCCGGAGGTCCCGGAGTTCCTCGAGCAGATCGTCGACTCCGGCGGGCACCTGTGGGCCTGCCGCATGTCCGCCGACATGAACCACCTGACCATCGACGACCTCTACGGAGGCGTGGAGGCGATCATCAGCGCCGCGGACTTCATCGAGAAGACCGCCGGCGCGCAGATTCTCTTCATCTGAGCCCCGGCGCTCGCGAAAGGCGGAAGTGATGAACTCCCTGGTGGTGCGGCAGCTGGGAGCTACGCCAGTGGATACCTCACCCGCCACCACGTCTGCCACGAGGGACTGCGAGTGGACAGCACCTGGCAGATGTCGCCGGACCGGCCAGCCCGAGTCGCCAGCCTCTCGCTGCAGATCACGCCACCACGTGCCCTGGCGCCCGAGCAGCTGCCCGCCCTGCTCGCCGTGGCCCGTGCCTGTACGGTCCACAACTCGCTCGAACGAACGCCGGACGTGCGCATCGAGGTTGCCTCCGCCTAGTCGCAGGAGAGGTGCCCACCATGTCGCCGACGACGCAACATCGAACAGGGCCCCGGATCGATTCTCGCCCCCGATGACATCGAGTGCCTGCTGCGCGCGGCGGTTCGTGCTCCGTCCCTGCACAACACGCAGCCGTGGGCCTTCGACGCCGATGATGCGCACGTCGAGGTGTACGCCGACCCGTCCCGGCACCTGCCACGCGCCGACGCGCCGGGCCGCGCCCTGCTCGTGTCCTGCGGCGCGGCGCTCTTCAATCTGCGAGTAGCAGCCGGCCAGATGGGGCTGCACCCGCGGGTCCGGGTCCTGCCCAAGGACGACCCGACGCTCGTCGCGGTGCTCACGGCCGACCACCGGCACGAGCGGCCGAGCACCTTGGGGTTCTACTTCCCCGCGGTCCGATAGGGACGTTCGTCCCCTGTCCGCCGGCCATCGGTCATGTTGTCCGACGCTCACGAGACTGACGGCCGATTACGGTGCCGGCGCGGCAGTCCGCGAGCGCCCGGTCTGGTCGGTCAGGCCAGCGACATGAAGACCCTTTCGAGCTTCTGCCGGTCGAGGGTGCCGTCGTCGCCGGCGCGGATGCACTGCTCGAGGCCGGCCGAGATGAGCGCGAACCCGGCCTTGTCCAGGGCCCGGGAGACGGCGGCGAGCTGGGTGACGACGTCAGCGCAGTCGCGCTCCTCCTCCAACATCCGAAGCACGCCAGCAAGCTGTCCTTGGGCGCGCTTGAGCCGGTTCACGACCGGGCTGACGGTCTCGCGGTCTAGCTCCACAACGACTCCACTCCTTCGATACGGATGAGGGTATCCGCGACTCAGTGGCTGAATCGGACCGGCGGCAGGACGCGGCGCAGCCACGCGGGGCTGGCCCAGGCGGCCCGGCCGGTGAGCCGGAGCAGGACCGGCAGCAGCAGGAGCCGGACGAGGGCGGCGTCGAGCAGGACGGCGACGCCGAGGACGACACCCATCTCCTTGGGCGGCAACGGCCCGGACAGGGCGAAGGTGAAGAACACGGCGACCATGACGCCGGCAGCGGCGAAGATGACCCGGCCGGAGTGCGCGAGCCCACCGACCATGGCCTCGCGCGGGTCGTGCGACTTCTCCCAGTGCTCCTTGGCCGAGGCAAGCAGGAACACCGTGTAGTCCATCCCGATGGCGAAGATCATCGCGAAGAAGAACACCGGTGCCCACGCGTCGAGGAAGCCCTGGGGCTCGAAGCGGAGCAGGCCCGACCCGTGGCCGTCCTGGAAGATGAGCTTGGCGACGCCGAACGCCGCACCGGTGGCGAGCAGGTTCGTCAGCGTGCCGAGGGCCGCGATCAGCGGCGCCTGCAGCACGACGAGTAGCAGCAGGAAGCCGAGGATCAGGACGACGCCGATGACCAGCGGCGTCTTGTCGGCCAGCATCTGCTCGAGGTCGTGGTTCTCCGCCGACGGCCCACCGACGAGGACGCCGCGGGGAAGGTCGGCGCGGAGCCGGTCGACCGTGTCACCGAGGGCGGCGTCCGACGGGCCGACGGTGGGGACTGCGTTCAGCAGCACGTTCCCCCGGTTGCCGGCCGTGGCGGGCATGACGGCGGCGATGCCCGGGTCCTCGCCGAGAACAGCGGCCGCGGCGTCGGCCTTCCCGGAGGGGGCGACCACCTGCAGGGTGCCGGGGGCGCCGGCTGCCGAACGCGTCCTGGACGAGGCCGTAGCCGACGCGGCTGGAGTCGGTGTCGGGCACGACCTTGATGGACGGCATACCGGTGCGCAGCCCGAGTACCGGGGCGGCGAGGACGCCGAGCGCGAGGACGGCGATCAGGCCGTAGCCGACGGGACGGCGCCACAGTCGCTGGGCCCACCGCTCGAAGCGGGGTGAACGGTGCTCACCGGCGTGCACCCACGGCAGAGCGAGCGCGTCTACCCGGTGCCCGAGCCGACCGAGAACCGCGGGCAGGAGGGTGAGGGTGGCGGCGAGAACGAAGGTCACGGCGAGCATGATGCCCAGCGCCATCGAGCGGAACGCCGGCGACGGAACGAGCATCACCGCCGAGAGCGAGACCAGGACGGTGAGGCCGGAGAACAGCACGGCCTTGCCGGCGGTGTCCATGGTCTCCGCGACCGCGTCGCGCGTTTCCTCGTGCTGCCCGAACCGCGCGGCACGGAACCGGACGACGAGGAACAAGGCGTAGTCGATGCCCAGGGCGAGGGCGAACATCATCGCGAAGTTCATGGCCCAGATGCTGATGTCCCCCAGCTGCGTACCCAGGTAGAGCGAGCCGGCTGCGGCGACGAGGCCGACGATGGTGAGCATCAGCGGCAGTCCGGCGGCGACCAGGGAGCCGAACGCGAGGACGAGGATGACCAGGGTCACCGGCCAGCTGAGCAGCTCGCTCTTCATCATGGCCTCGAGGTTCGCGGCGTTGAAGTCGCTCCACAGCGCGGACGAGCCGGTGAGGGCCACCTCGACACCCTGGCCGCCGAGCTCGCGCAGCGGGTCCTTGAGGTCGTCGGCGGCGCGGACCATCTCATTGGTGTTGGGGTCCTCGGCGCCGGCCTGGATGAGCGCCGTCTGCCCGTCGCTGGACACCGAGGTGCCCGGCTGCGGTGGCACGACCTGCGAGACGCGGTCGTCGGCGCGCAGCAACCCCACGGCCTGGTCCACGACCTGCTTGCCCTGCCCGCTGGTGACGGTGCCGGAGTCGACGTGCACGACGACCTGCAGCGCGGCGCTGGACATGCCGGCGAACTCTCGCTGGACGATGTCGCGAGCGGCCACCGACTCCGAGCCGGACGATTCCCAGCCGGCTCCGGCCAGCGCGTGCTCCACACGCGGTGCGAACGCCCCGAGGACGACCACGACGAGCGCCCAGATGACGAACACGGCGCGGGAGTGGTCGACAGTCCATCGGCCGAGCCGACCAAGGGGACCGACAGCCGGCGTGGACTTGTGGCGCGGGCGGCTCGGGTCCGGGTCGGCGGCGGGCCTGGCGGGCGAAGCGGCGGTCACGAGAGCGTCCTCAGATTGGCTGATCCAGATACGGGTAGGGGTATCCTGCCCACACTGCTCGGGTGTCGTCAAATGCTCCCGGGGTATGTGCTGAGTCACACCCGCAACCGTCGGATCGCCAAACCGCACCGGGACTTGCTACCGTCGCCAGCGATACCCCCACCCGTATATTGAGGAGAGCTACCGTGTTCCGTCGGACCGCCACTGCCGAGACCCCGCTCACCGAGTTCGCTGCCGCACACGCCGAGGGCGCCTTCACCGTCGATGTCCGCGAGCCCGACGAGTACGCCCTTGGTCACGTCGCCGGAGCCGTGAACATCCCGCTGAGCCAGCTCGGCACCCGGGTCGCGTCGCTGTCCAGAGACAACATGGGCACCCCCATCTACGTCATCTGCGCGTCCGGCAACCGCAGCAAGGCCGGCGCCGGTCTGCTCGCCAAGAACGGCTTGGACGCCCGCTCTGTCGCCGGCGGCACAGCCGCCTGGACCCGCGCCGGGCACTCGACCGTCACCGGCTCGCGCCGCAGCTGACACCGGAGGCGACGACATGACGCAGCTGACGTTCCACATCATCGAGACCCCCTCCCTGGGTGACCGCAGCTACCTGCTGACCGACGGCACCTCGGGCGCCGAAGCGCTGGTGGTCGACCCCCAACGCGACATCGACCGGGTCCTCGACCTGGCCGGCGACCTCGGGGTCCGCATCGCAGCGGTCGCCGAGACGCACGCCCACAACGACTACGTCTCCGGCGGCCTCGAGCTCTCTCGGGTCACCAGCGCGAGCTACGTCCTGCCTGCAGACATAGACGCTCGGTACCCGCACCGCCCGGTCAGCGACGGCGACACCTTCGACGTCGGCGACCTGCGCGTCGCCGTCCTGCATACCCCGGGCCACACCCACCACCACGTCGCATACGCCGTCGCGATCGGCGACGGGCCCGTCGAGGTCGTCCTCACGGGTGGGTCGATGCTGTTCGGCTCCACCGGCCGGACGGACCTGGTCGGCCCGGAGCACACCGACGAACTGACCCGCGCCCAATACCGGTCGGTCCGCCGGCTGGCCGCCGACCTGCCCGAGGACACGAAGGTGCTCCCGACCCACGGCTTCGGCAGCTTCTGCTCCGCCACGCCCACGTCGGGTGACGCCTCCACCGTCGCCGAGCAGCGGGGCACCAACCCGGCACTGACCCAGGACGAGCAGACCTACGTCGAGCAACTGCTCGCCGGGCTGGACGCGTTCCCCGCCTACTACGCGCACATGGGTCCGGCAAACCTGCAGGGGCCAGCGCCTGTCGACCTGACCCCCCCAGTTCCGGTCGACGCGGCCGAGCTTCGCACACGGCTCGAGGCGAGGCGAGTGGGTCGTCGACCTGCGGGAGCGGACGGCGTTCGCCGCCGGGCACCTCGCCGGCAGCCGCAGCTTCGAGCTGGGCACGAACTTCGTCACCTACCTCGGCTGGCTCGTGCCCTGGGGCGCGCCTCTGACGTTGGTCGGCGAGACCCCGGAGCAGGTTGCTGACGCCCGCCGCGAGCTGGTCCGCATCGGCGTCGACGTCCTGGCCGGCGCCGCCGTCGGCCCCGTCCAGGACCTCGGCGACGACCACCCGGTGCGGTCCTACGCGGTCTCGGACTTCGCGGGCCTCGCCGCCCGCCTCGCCGCAGAGCCCGCCGGCCAGGTGCACGTTCTGGACGCCCGCCGTGACGACGAACGGCACAAGGGCCATGTGGCTGGCTCCCAGCACATCCCCATCCATGAGCTGCTCGCCCGCATCAGCGAGGTCCCGGACGGCGAGCTGTGGGTGTACTGCGGGTCCGGCTACCGGGCATCCATCGCCGCGTCCGTGCTCGACACGGACGGCCGCAGTGTCGTGCTCGTGAACGAGGACTACGAGGCGGCCGCGGAAGGCCGGGCTCGAGGCACCCCGAACGGCTTCCGTCAGCTGATGGGGGTTGCCGCCGCACTGGGCCTGGTCATCGGGGTTCTGCTCGGGCTGCTCGGTGCCGGCGGCAGCATCCTCGCCGTCCCCGCGCTGGTCTACGGCGCAGGGCAGCCGCTGAGTTCGGCCGTCCCGACCTCTCTGCTCGTCGTTGGTGTGTCCGCGGTGGCGGCCGTGGTGCCACGTATCCGGGCAAGGCAGGTGCAATGGCGCATCGCTGCCGTCGTCGGTGGGTCCGGCGTCCCGGCCGCGTTCGCCGGCACCGCGGTCAACCGGGCTCTTGACCCGCAGGTCGTCATGCTCGGGTTCGCGGTCGTGATGGTTGTGGCCGCGATCCGGATGCTGCGGGAACAGCCCGAGGTCGGTGGCGACTGCGCGCTGCCCGGCGGTGGAGTGAACTGGCGGGGCTGCCTGCCGAAGGCGGTCGGGGCCGGTCTCGCGGTCGGGTTCCTTACCGGCCTGTTCGGTGTCGGTGGCGGGTTCCTCATCGTCCCGGCCCTGGTGCTGCTGCTCGGGCTCGCCATGCCGGTCGCCGTCGGTACGTCACTGCTGGTGGTGGGGGTGAACTCGGCTGCAGGATTCACTGCCCATGCCGGCACAGCGGACATCGACTTCGGCCTTGCTGCCGTCTTCACCGGTGCGGCCGTGGCCGGGTCGTTGCTCGCCGCGCGGTTCGCGACGCGGCTGCCGGCACACCGGCTGCGTCACTGGTTCGCGTGGCTGGTGCTCGCCGTTGCCGCGTTCGTCGCCGTCCGGGCCGTGCTGGACCTCGGCGCCGGCACCTGACGGGCCGACGCCGCGGCTCGGCCGCGCCGGTCGCTCAGGGATGCTTGATGCGGAAGCGCTGGCCCCTGAACAGGATCGCTGCCTGCTCCGGACTGACGTCACCGTTGGCCCCTGCGGTACCAGGCTCGGCGTGCCGCTTCTGGATCTGCCACTTGATGACCTCGTCGCGGGTCTTCTTGTTGTAGTCACCGCTGAGACGGAGTTCGGCGCCCCCTTCGAGGTGGATGCCGTTGAGTCGGTGCTGGAGGCGGCGCACAGTGTCGGAGTCCTGAGTCCCGAACCTGAGCTCGTCCAGGATGATGTCGCCGGCGTCGAGCTCGTTGAACTTCTCACGCCCGTAGACCCGGCTCGGCGGGTATATCGTGAAGCCGTTGGACGCCAGCCCATCGGTCGGCCGCGCAGCGGTGGCCGCGGCCAGGCCGTCAAGCTCCCGGAAGGGGCGCGTGGCGTCACCGGTCACCGCGGAGATGTGCAGGTGCGGTCCCTCGGAGTGGCCGTTGTGTCCACTCAGCGCGATCTGCTGCCCTTCCTCGACGTGGTCTCCCTCATGCACCAGGACGTGCGGCGACAGGTGGGCGTAGGTGACGGTCGCGTTTGCGCCCTTGTACTTGATGCGCTGCAGGATGAAGTTCGGCGGGTCGCCCGATTCGCCGTCTTCGTCCACCCCCAGGTTGGGGATGTTGTCGACAACCTTCAAGATCTTGCCGGCGCGGACCGCGAACACCGGTGTGTGGATCGGCACCGCGTAGTCGAAGGCGGCATGGAGGGTGCCGGTGCTGTACCGCCAGCCGGCCGTGCGGTTCATGTTCTTCCGTGACAGCGGCCTTCCCATGCCGATCGCCTCCACTCGTCCGGGACTCAGCCCCCTTCGGTTGTACTCCTGGCCAACGGAAGCCGACAGTCGCGATTTGGTAAAGACGACAAGGGAAGCGGCTCTGTTCGTCCCCCGTGTCGAAGCCCTGACGACTCCGCGGCCCTGGAAGTCAGCCGATGCCAGCTTGGCTGGCTTGACGAGGGGGAGCCGAGTGTTGCGGCTACCTGGAGGAGAGACTCGCCGTTCCTGGGCTTAGCGCACCGCCGCCGCGGTGCGCTCTTCGACTGTGCGTGGCATGCGCAGGATCGCGACGCCCATGCTCACCATGAACACGAAGAATCCGATGAAGCCGATCCCGGAGATGCCCTCGATCACGCCCGAGGCGGGGCTCAGGAGTCCCAGCCACCCAGCGAGTACCCCCACGACGAGCCCGAGCCACCCGATCCATCGGGGCAGCGCCCGCGTCCTGAGTATCGCTGCCGCGAACATGGGCACCGCAACGCCCCAGCCGAGGAAATTTCCAGCGCTGTTTGTCACCAGCGCGGTCGCGGCGAAGGTGTCGAACGTGGCGGCGAGAGTGGCCTGTCCGGCCGGATCGGCGTCAAGGTAGGCCGGCACCAGTTGGTAGGCCATCGAGATGGGGAGCAGATGTGAGACGGTCACCAGCGTCAGCCCGACGACTCCGAGGACCGGCGCAAGCACCATGACCGTCCCGGCCCCGCGCAGTACGTCGTAGAACCCCACGAAGGCCACGATGCCGAGGAAACCCATGAGGATGATGAGCCAGGCCCCGACGAAGAAGAGTCCGCTGGCCGCGTCGACGTCTGCGACCCATTCGAGGCCAGGCTCTCCGGTCTCCGGTATCAGCAGATCGACGCCGCTGGAGCCCATGGAGACGGCGCCTGCTACGAAACACGCAACCGTGGAAATGGCGCACACAGCTCCGACCACGGGAAGGCGCGGTGGCTGGATCATCGCTTGTCCGATCGGCTCTTGACCTGAGCATCCCCCCGTCCCTGGTCACCGTCAATCACTCGTGGAGAAGCCTGGGAACCGGCCGGCCACCAAACGTCCACAGCCGCGATCCGTGCGCTCAAGGACGCGCGTCATTTCGCCGCGAACGCGTTCTGGTTGACCGGCTTGGCGCCACGAACAACACTGACGCAAGCGTGGGGCGCTGGTAGAACGGAGACACAACACCCGGGACGAGGAGACGTGACATGCCAGGTCGAGTCAGGGTCGGTAGCGTGTCGGACTTCGCCGACGGGAAGTTGCACGCCGTGGATGCTGCGGGCACGTCAGTCGTGGTTGGTTTCGCCGGGGACTCGCTGTGCGCGGCGCGCAATCGCTGTCCACACCTGGGCCTATCCCTCACCAAGGGGCCAGGTGGTCTGAAATACGCCGACGGCCAGGTCGTCTGCCCGTGGCACAACTCCCGCTTCGACCTCGCGACGGGCGACAACCTCGACTGGGCGCCCGGCTTCGCAGGTCGGGACATGCCCCGCTGGTCGCGCAAAATGATTGCACTCGGCAGGAAGCCATCGCCGCTGACGACGTACGACGTCATGATCGAGGGCGACGACGTCTACGTCCAGCTCTGAACCCCGTGGCGGCGACAAGCGTCTCGGCAGGGCCTTGGCGCGTGCTGACGCCCGGCATGCGCATCCTGCTGTACGTAGCCAGCGCGCTCGTCCTTCTCGCGGCAGGGGATCTGTTTGTCCTGACGAGTCACACGGAACGGTTCTTCGCCTGGACGATCCAGTCGGAGCTGACCGCGGCCTTTCTCGGTGCGGGCTATCTCGCGGCGTTCTACCTGGAGTTCCGCTCCGCCCGCGAGGAGCTGTGGGCGCGCGCGAGGTTCGCCGTCCCGGCGGTGCTGGTGTTCACCGTTCTGACCCTGGTGGCCACGTTGAATCACCTGGACAAGTTCCACTTCGGGAGCCGCTTCCCGATGGCGGCGTTCACGACCTGGGCGTGGCTCGCGATCTACACGCTCGTGCCACTGCTCATGGTCG
Organism: uncultured Actinomycetota bacterium; assembly: GCA_963723975.1. Lineage (GTDB taxonomy): Bacteria > Actinomycetota > Actinomycetes > JACCUZ01 > JACCUZ01 > CAVRTI01. The sequence goes on along the minus strand of CAVRTI010000009.1, from coordinate 17,237 downwards.
TCCTCCTGCTCCGACAGGCGCGCGCGCCGGGTATCGACCCACCACGCACCGCAGCGATTCCGCTCTGGGTCCTGGTCATGCTCGGTGCGCAGGGCACCGTGCTGCTGCTCGTCGGCGCGGCGCTCTTCCTCGCGCCCGACCGCGCCACGTACTGGCCATGGGCGTTGACACCCCTCACGGCTCAGGCCGTCGCCGCGTGGCTGCTTGGGATGGCCACGGCTGCGATCCACGCCCTCGGCGAGCACGATCTGGAGCGGGGGCGCATCGGGGGAGTCACGCTGGGGCTGTTCGGGATCCTCCAGTTGATCGCCGTGGCCCGCTATCCGGGCGAGGTCGCCTGGGAGCGGCCCGCGGCGTGGATCTATGTCGGGTTCGTCCTGACCCTTCTCGCGTCGGGGCTGCTCATGGGGGTCTCGCGCGGACGCCCCTCAGCGCCCCCCCTTGTCGAAAATGTCTGCGACGGGTGAACACTGACCCGCGGCCGGTGGCCTGGCTACTCGCCACGGGACACGCACGAGCTGCCTGAGTTCAGCCCGGTGGCGGCAGGACGACGCCGAAGCCGGCGACGGCGAGCCGCAACAGCACCTGTCCGGGCGCGAGCAGGTCGGCGATCCGCGCGGCGCTGAGCACCTCAAGTTCAGCGAGGCGGGTGGCGTACGTCTCCGGACCGGCGCGCCGGGCCTCCTGGAGCGCCGCGGTGTTGTGCCAGACCTTCTGCCGCGCCTCGCGCAGGAACCGCTTCGAGGCCCGCCGGTTCAGCGGCTGCAGGACGCGGTCGAGCAGCGACATCGCCGACCGGGCGGTCAGCTCGTCGTCCTCAGCAGCCACGCGCCCCGAGAGCAACCCGTCGATCCGCTCGTGGTCGCGCCGCCGTCGCGCCAGCACGGCCGGGTCGTCAAACTCGTCGTCGCTGATGACCGCCAGGAGGGCCTGCGGCAGGTCGTAGTTGATGTGCGCATTGATCCCCAGCAGGACATGCCTGAGCGCAGGTAGGTCGACGGGAGCATCGAAGGCCAGCCGCCAGGGCCGGGGCACCCGTCCGACTCCGGCCAGGTCGGCGTCGAGTGCTTCCAGGTACAGGTCGGCGAACACCACGTCCCAGGCCTCGACCCACGGGCCGTCCTCGAAGACGCCCCGCGCGATCGCCTCACCCACGGCCGCAGTGGTGCGTTGGTACGTTGCCAGGAACTCGCGGCGGGCTTCCTGCCCTGACGTCAAGCCGTCAAGGCGGCTCCGCATGGCGTCCACCACCGCCGCGACGCCGCCCGTGCCCGGCTGTGACATGAGGTCAGTCTGGCGCGTGTGGGGCGACGCGACCAAGCCCAGGTTCAGAGGCACTCGGATGCGGTCGTGCTGCCGGCCAGCGGGCCGGCGAACAAGCTCATTGTTGCTCCCTTTCAGGTCGCGTACGCCGCCTGGGCGGCGCCGAAGATTCGCCCGATGTTCTCGGGATCGAAGAACTCGACCGGCGACACGGTCCCGGCGGTGAGGCTCACGAAGTCGTCCATGGCGTCCTGGTTCCCGTGCACGGCGCCAAGCAGCTGCTGCATTTGCTCGGGCGGGGCCTCGAGCGTCGCCAGTTGCGTCGTGAACTCGTAGGCCGGCAGCACGTGGGCGTCGCGGGTCCGCTGGTAGTCGGCCATCGCCTCGTCATACGAGCGCCGGCCGGTGAACGTCTCGTCCAAGGCCGCGGAGCAGAGCTCCGCGTCGCGGAACGCGTCGCTGATCCCCTGGGCGGTGATGGGGTCTTTGGTGTAGCCAGCGTCACCGACCAGCGCCCATCCGGGGCCGAAGGGCTTGCGGAAGAAGTTCGGGACTGAGCCGCCGTAGAACTGCTCTACCCGCGTCGCGGCGCGGACGCGCTCGGCGAACTCGGGCGCGAGCTCGAGGGTCTTGAGGTAGTTGGCCTCGATGTCGGCCTTGTAGGCCATCGACTCGGCGAACGGCCACCCGACGACGAGCATGGTCACCCCGTCGTTCGTCGACACCGCGGCCCACCCCCGGTCGGGACGGACGAAGATCTCGAAACCGTCGACCGGCAGGTCGCGCCAGTAGGTGTAGTAGCTCCACTGCAGCTTCGGCTTGTTGTGGTATTGCTCGATGTCCACGGCCTTCGCGACGTGGGAGTTGCGCCCGTCGGCGCCGACCACGACGCGGGCCGTCTCGGTCACCTGCTTGCCGCCCTCGCCGTGGCCCCGGACGCCGACGACCGCGCCGTCTTCGACGATGACCTCGTCGACGGTGAAGCGCTCGCGGACCTCGACCCCGGCGCGGTCGGCAGCGTCGACGAGGATCTTGTCGAGGATCGTCCGGCGCGGCGCATACGCCGTGGAGATGCTGCCATGCGGTCGCGGCGTGCCCTTGATCGTGAACGGCCCGAAGTCGAACGAGTAGGTGTCGACCGGCGGGCACCCGGAGGCAACTACCTGGTCGAGCAGCCCCCAGCGGCTCAGGGCGGCGACTCCCGGCGCGTGGATCATGTGCGTCGAGAGGGTGTCGCTCGGAAACGATGCCTGGTCGACCAGCAGCACGTGATGGCCCTGGCGGGCCAGCAGCATCGCGGTTGGTGCGCCGGCGCATCGTGCTCCCACAACGATCACGTCGTAGGTCGTGTCCATGTCTCGTCCTCCACCTCGTCGGTGGTCCGACGATGACGGGTGCAGGCCGTAGCGGGATCGGGGAGTTCCCCTATTCCGCGCCTTGTTTCGAGCGGGCGGCGTAGCCGGCAGCAGCGGCAGCGGCGGCGGCCCGGCTGCGCAGACCGAGCTTGGCGAGGATGTTGCCGACATGGTGCTCGACGGTCTTGCGGCTGATGAAGAGGCGCTCGGATATCTCCGGGTTGGACAGCCCGAGGCCGAGCAGGTCGAGGACCTCGGCTTCGCGCTTGGTCAACAATCCGCCACCCTGCCTGGCCGACGCTGTCCGCACGCCGAGCGACCGCAACACCGCGGCGGCTGAGTCCGCGTCGCGGGCCGCCTGAAGTCGGTCGAACGCTTCCAGCGCGGCCCGCGCTTCCGCCATGGCCACCTCGGGACGGTCGGTGAGCAAGGCCTTGGCGAGCTCGAGCCGGGAGTGCGCGAGCTCCATCGGCATCTGGGCCTGGGCAAATCCGATGAGGGCTTCGCGCAGGCACGCCTGGGGTTCGCCGACACCCGTCGCCAGACTGAGCCGCCCGCGGGCAAGTGCGGCCAGGGCGAGCAGATAGGGGGTCGAGTGGCGATCTACGCAGACCACGAGCCGGTCCACCGCGGTCCCGGCTTCATCGAGCAGGTTTGCCGCCAGGTACACGTCGACGAGCAGGGCCACCAGCGGAGCGGTTGCCGTGCTCAGCGGGTCGAACTGGTCCAGGGCGCGCTCGATGACGTCCCGGGCGAGAGTGACCTCTCCCCTGGCAAGGTGGATGGCCGCTAGTGGGCGTGCGGCCTCGATGTCGGCGTGCATCCCCTCGAGCAGCTGTTCGGCGTCCTCGAAGCGCCCTTGCCGGACGCGCAGGTCGGCCAGCCGAGCGAGCGCTCCGCCACGCAGGTAGCGCTGACCGAGTCCCCAGAGCCGGACGGCCTCGGTCAGCGCGACGTCGGCCTCGGGCCACCGACCAGCTGTCGTCAGCAGCCCGCCGTAGTGTGTGCGGCAGAACGCCGAGACCGCCGGCAGCCTCCGCCGCTCGGCGATCGCCTCACCGATGCGGATCCACTGATCCGCACGCGTGACGTCGTGCGCGCGCTCGCAAGCGGAGAAGAGCTGGCAGAAGATCTCCTCCAGGACACAGAAGTCGTCGACCTCACTGCCCGCCACCGCCGCAAGCGCTTCGTCGAGCAGCAACATGCCCTCTTCGGTCCGGTCAGCATGGACGAGGCTCGCCCCGAGGTAGGCCAACGTGTTGAACTCCAGGTCGGCGTCGCCCAAGCGCCGAGCAGTCCCGAGCGCCTCACGGAAGAGGACCTCCTTCCGGGCGCGGTCACGCTCGAACATGCCGCGTTGAAGCGCCACCCACCCTCCTTCGCGCGACTCCCCGTCCCCCAGCAACGTCGTCGCGCGGGCCAGCCACCCGCTCATGACCGCGGCGTCGCCGAGGATCGCGCCGTACATGTAGGCGAGCGTCCGTGCAACGCGCACGGTGCCGAGCAGGTCGTCGGCGTCGCGGTGGACGGCGTACGCGCGCTCCCATTCCTCGATGGCCCGCGAATAGTCGCGCTCGAGATAGGACGCGCGGGCCAACCCCTCGATCACTTCACCGGATGCTGGTTCGCTCGGTGCGCGTTCGAAGATCGCCCGAGCGGTCGCTGCGTCGCCTCGACGCAACGCGGAGCGACCCTCGGCGACGATCTCTGGGACCTGTGCGGTCACTCGCGGATCATCGCACGAGCCGGTGAAGCGCTTCCCGCTTCACTCCGGTTGGGTCAAATGGCAACGATGGGACAAACGGCGCGGGGATGTTCTCGTCGACGCGGTGCGGAGATACCTCGTCGAAGAACACCACGTCACATCGGCACGTCATTCCGGCTCCCCTCTGTTGTCAACCGGTCGTGAGAGCTGGTGGTCTTCCGGGTCGGCGACTGGCGGTTGTAGCGTCGGTTTCGCGGGTCCGGGAAGTGGCTGATCCGAAGTGTCGATGTGCGGGGGCAGGTCGACCGCGCTGGATTCTTGAGTGACGCCCCGCAGTGCCCTCCCGGGCCCGTGTCACGCTTGCTCGGGCGTCGGCAACGAGCTGGCGGTAGATGGCGTCGGAGATCCGCCGTCTTGAGGCAGCGCATGGCTTCCATCCGGGTCTTGCCGGCGGCGAGTTTGCGTCGGTAGTAGGCGCGGCCTTCGGTGTCGAGTCGGATCTGGGTGGTCGCGGCGATGTGGATCATGTGGTTCATCCGCCGGTTCCCGGCCCGGGAGAGCCGGTGGCGCACGGTCTCGCCGGAGGATGCCTCGATCGGGGCGGTGCCGGTCCAGGACGCGAACCGGTTCCGGTCCGCGAACCGGGTGACGTCACCGACGTCGGCCAGGACGCGGGCGCGACGATCGGCCCGACTCCGGGCAGGTCCATCAGCCGCGGTGCCGCTGGCCTGCGAGGATCGCCTTGAGTTCTTTGGTCAGGTCCTTGATCTTCTTCTCGACCGCGACCAGGTCGGCCAGTTGCTCGGCCGCGAGCCGGCGGCGGGTCTTGCCGACCAGGTCGCGCGGCCGAACGCCGGCCAGGATCGTCTTGGCCTGACCGGTGGTGATGTCCTTCTTCGCCTTGCCGGGCGTGAGTTCGCCGAGCAGACGCTGGAGCCGGTTGGCGGTCTGGGTTCGCTGCCGGGCGAGTTCCTCGCGGCGGTCGACCAGCATCCGCAGTGCCTCCAGCTCCGGGTCGGCAGCAAGCACCCGCAGCTCCTTGGGCGGACCGCGGCCACCGCGACCGAGTGCGCGTCGTGGGCGTCGGTCTTGCGGCCGTGCCCGGTGTCGAGCATCCGTGCCCGGGCTGCGAGCTTCGCGGGCACGTCGACGACGTGCTCGCCGTCGGCCAGGAGCCGTTGCGCCAGCGACCGGCCGGCGCCGTTGCTGCCCTCGACCGCCCAGACCCGCTCGGCCCACGCAGCGACGTGCTTGCGCATCGCGGCATAGCCGGCCTTGTCGGTGGCGAACCGACCCGAGCCAGAACGTTCTCGTGATGATCGACGACCTCGATCGTCGCCGACAGCTTGTGGGGATCGACCCCGATGATGATCTGCTTCGATGGGCTCATGACCTCGCGCCTGATCTCGAACCGGGATGGACGGCGAGGCGGGCATTGCTACTGCGAGCTGGGCAGACCCCTTCTTGGGCCACGCCTCACCACGGCGCCCGGCGGGAACGCAAACCGGAATAGAGCCACACCCAGGATCAGCCGTGGGCAGCCGCAAAGAGAGCGTCCCGCCGAGCACCTGGACCGAGTCTGGCCGGACACCGGTCCTAACGGAATCCTCTAGTAGCCGCCTCTGGGCGCCTAGCGATGTCCGCTCATGCCTCTCTGGTTCATCACGGCGGTCCAGCGGTGGCGTGGGATACGGCACATGCTCGGCGATGGATCAGTATGCCCGCGACTCGTGCGAAACATGCTGGACCGAACGGCGCAGCTCCGGTAATGAACCTTGCGTGAAGGTGGCCGGAACCTGAGCGGTGCTCGAGGAGATCATCGTCGTGCCCGCGTGTTAGTCGCCACTACCGTGGTGTGGTCGGGGAGACGCCGCCTGGCGAGGAGGACATTCCCGTGGCTGAGCTCCGCTTCTGCGCCTACCAGTACCAACACCTTCCGCTGGTTGAGTTACGCGAGCGGTGGAGACGAGCCGAGGAGTTGGGCTTCGACGTGATGTGGAACGTCGACACGGTGGTCGAGCCGGATCTTGAGCGACATCCGATCTTCGACGGTCCCGCGACGCTGGTGGACCTTGCCTTGAGCACTTCGATGATCCGGGTGGGGACGCTGGTCTCGAGCCTCTACTTTCGCAGCCCTGTGACGTTGGCCAAGGCGACGATGACGGTGGATCACATGTCGGATGGTCGAGTCGAGCTGGCCCTGGGTGTCGGTGACCCGTCCGCTGGCGCGGCGCAGGCGGGCGTCGACTGGTCTCCGGCGGAACGGGTGAGGCGGTTCCGTGAGTTCGTCCAGCTCACCGACTTGCTGCTGCGTCAGGAGGTCACGACCTACGAGGGTGAGTTCTATCGCTGTGCGGATGCGGAGACGATCCCTCTCCCACCGCAGCGCCCGCGGCCGCCGATCACGGTGGCGGCCCATGGGCCGAAGATGCTCGGGATCACCGCCGAGTTCGCCGACGGCTGGAGCTCGTGGGGCGGGAACGGAATCGACACCGAGGACCAGTTCTACCGGGTGACACGCGAGCGCGCGGAGCTGCTCGCCGAGCTGTGTGAGGCACGGGGGCGCGACGTGGGGTCGATCCGGCACTCGCTGGTGTGTTACCCACCCCTGACCCCATGGGCATCGGTGTCGGGTTTCCGCGAGATGGTCGAGCGCTATCAGGCGATCGGGATCGACGAGTTCGTGCTCTATTGGCCACGCAACTGGGATACGCAGGCGACCCACGAGGACCCCGTCTTCGAGGAAGTCATGACCACTCTCGTCCCCGAACTCCGTGCCGACTGGACCATCTGACCAGAACGGGCTGATCGTCGGTCCCACTGAATCGAAGCCCACCCGACTGAGGCGGTCAGCAGCGACATGCAGCGCCTGAATCTCGGCCGCGCGCGCGGATCTAACGCACTCATCTGCCGCCTAGCGTTCTTACGCGGCCATCCTGAACCGCCGCGATCCGCTCTCTAGGAACCTGCGTCTATCCGACGCCTTCGGCGCGCATTGGTGATCGGATGTGTCGCGAAGCTCGCGCGTCATCGCCGTGGACGGGACTCGCCGAGGGAAACGGCTGCTCGTCAGGCTAGCGTCGGCAGCCGCGAGAGCGCGCGGGCCACGGCGGCCTGGATGTCGGCGTCTTCCCACGCGTGGTCGAGGACCTGGCCCGACAGGTAGGCGTCATAGGCGGGCAGGTCGAGGTGCCCGTGCCCGCACAGGGCGGTGAGGATCACCTTCTCCTCGCCGGTCTCCTTGCAGCGGGCCGCCTCCTCGACCGTCACCGCCAACGCGTGCGTCGGTTCGGGGGCGGGCACGATGCCTTCGGTGCGCGCGAACAGGACCCCGGCCGAGAAGCACTCGATCTGCGGCTTGGCAACCGCCTCGATCTCGCCGGTCTCGTAGAGGTGGCTGATCAGCGGACTCATCCCGTGGTACCGCAGTCCGCCGGCATGGATCGGGTCCGGCACGAAGTCGTGGCCAAGCGTGTGCATCTTCATCAGGGGCGTCATACCAGCGGTGTCGCCGAAGTCGTACGCGTAGGTGCCCTGCGTCAGCGAGGGACAGGCGGTCGGCTCGACCGCACGCACGGTCGGGCTCATCCGGCCCGCCCACCTCTCGCGCAGGAAGGGGAACATCAACCCGCCGAAGTTGGAGCCGCCGCCGGTGCAGCCGACCAGGAGGTCGGGAGTCTCGCCGGCCTGGGCGAGCTGCAGCAGCGCCTCCTCGCCGATGATCGTCTGGTGCATCAGCACGTGGTTGAGCACGCTGCCCAGCGCGTAGTTGGTCGTCGGGTCCTGCGCCGCGACCTCGATCGCCTCGCTGATCGCGATGCCGAGCGACCCGGTCGAGTCAGGGTGCTGGGCGAGGATGGCGCGCCCGGCCGCAGTCAGCTCCGAGGGACTGGGGTGCACCGTGCCTCCGAACGTCTCGATCATCATGCGCCGGTAGGGCTTCTGGTCGTACGAGGCGCGCACCTGCCAGACCTCGCAGGTCAGGCCGTACTGCGCGCAGGCGAACGCCAGGGCCGTGCCCCACTGTCCGGCTCCCGTCTCGGTCGTGAGCTTCTTGATGCCGGCCTTGGCGTTGTAGAACGCCTGCGGCACCGCGGTGTTGGGCTTGTGCGAGCCGGCCGGCGAGACCCCTTCGTACTTGTAGTAGATCCGCGCCGGCGTATCGAGCGCCTTCTCCAGCCGGTGCGCACGGTAGAGCGGGCTCGGCCGCCACAGCCGGTAGACGTCGAGCACCTCCTCGGGAATGTCGATGTACCGCTCGGTGGAGACCTCCTGGAGGATCAGGTCCATCGGGAACAGGGGCGCCAGGTCGTCCGGACCCACCGGCTGCCCGGTCCCCGGGTGCAGCACCGGCGGAGGTGGCGTCGGCAGGTCGTGCAGCACGTTGTACCAGCGGGTCGGCATCTCGCTCTCCGCGAGGAGGAACTTGTGCTGCTGCACCTCTGACATGGCGACTCCCCTGCGTGCGTCGAAGGGCCGCTCCGACACTAGCGACGCGAAACGAGCAGCGCACCCCCTGACCGGATGTCCTAGCGGTGGGTGCGCCACCGTCGGTGCGACGTCCCCGTCTTGCCGGACCGGATGAGCTCGAGCCGGGGCTTGGGCCCGTCAGAGCGGCCGGTCTGCGGCTTGCGGCGACCCGCCCGCCACGGGTCGGGCCAGTTCGCGCCGGGTCCGTCGTAGTCCTGCTCCACGGCGGCGTGCAGGGTCCAGCTCGGGTCGTAGAGGTGCGCCCGACCGAGCGCACAGAGGTCGGCGCGGCCGGCCATCAGGATCGAGTTCACGTCGTCGTACGACGAGATCACGCCAACCGCGATGGTCGGGATGCCCAGCCGGTTGCGGATCGCGTCGGCGTACGGCGTCTGGTAGCTGCGGCCGAACGCCGGCCGCTCGCACTTGGTCACCTGCCCGGTGGAGACGTCGATCGCTGCTGCGCCCGCCGTCGCGAAAGCAGCGGCCACGGCGAGTGCGTCCTCCAGCGTCTGGCCGTCCTCGACCCAGTCGGTCGCGGAGATGCGCACGGTCATCGGCTTGGTGGCGGGCCACACCTCACGCATCGCCTGCCACACCTCGAGCGGGAAGCGCAGTCGTCCGGCGACGTCGCCGCCGTACTCGTCCGTGCGGCGGTTGGTCACGGGCGAGAGGAAGCCCGACAGCAGGTAGCCGTGCGCGCAGTGCAGCTCGAGCAGGTCGAAGGCCGCCTCGGCCGCGCGCCGGGCGGAAGTGACGAACTCGTCGCGGATCTCGTCGAGTCCGGCGCGGTCGAGCTCGAGGGGTGTCTGGTTCTGCGGCGAGTAGGGGACCGGCGAAGCGGCCACGACGTCCCAGTTGCCTGTCGGCAGCGGCTCGTCGATGCCCTCCCACATCAGCTTCGTCGAGCCCTTCGCGCCGGAGTGGCCGAGCTGGCAGCCGATGGCAGCCGAGGTGTTCGCGTGCACGAAGTCGACCGCGCGCTTCCAGCCGTCGCGCTGCTCGTCGGTCCAAAGCCCGCCGCACCCGGGACTGATGCGTCCCACCGCTGACGGGCAGATCATCTCGGTCATCACGAGCCCCGCGCCGCCGAGCGCCTTGCCGCCGAGGTGGACGAGGTGGAACTCCGTCGGGACGCCGTCCTCGGCGACGTACATGTCCATCGGGGAGACGATCACCCGGTTGTTGAGCGTGAGCCCGGGACCCTGGAGCGCGCGCAGCGTGACCGGCTGGAACATCGGCGGGGTGTCGGGGCGGCCCCCGCAGTCGACTGCGTACCAGGCCTCGCAGCGGTCCACAAACTCTGGGTCGCGGACGCGCAGGTTGTCGTAGGTGACCCGCCGCGAGCGGGTCATGGCGTTGAAGGCGAACTGGGTCGGCTCCTGGTGGACGTACTGTGCGAGGTTCTCGAACCACTCGAGGCTCGCCTGCGCCGCCCGCTGGGTGGAGAGCACGACTGCCTTCCGCTCCTCCTCGTACGTCGCGAGCGCCGCCTCGGTGGTCGGTTCCTCGTGCAGGCAAGCGGCGAGGGCCAGGGCGTCCTCCATCGCGAGCTTGGTGCCGGAGCCGATCGAGAAGTGGGCGGTGTGGGCGGCGTCCCCGAGGATCACGACGTTCGCCTTGCCGGCCTCGGTGTGGATCCAGCGCTCGTTGCGCACCGTCGTGAACGACATCCAGCGCGAGTTGTTGGCCATCACGGCGTGCCCGTCGAGCACGTCGGCGAAGAGCTCGCGGATCAAGGCGATCGACTTCTCGTCGGACTCACCGGGCGACCATTCCCGGTCGGCGAAGTCAGCGAAACCAGCACGACGCCAAACCTCGCTCGTCATCTCCACGATGAACGTCGACCCGGTCGCGTCGAACGGGTAGCCATGGATCTGCATCACGCCGAACGGCGTCTGGCGGATGTAGAACTTGAACGCTTCGAAGACCCGGTCGGTGCCCAGCCAGATGTAGCAGCAGTCACGTACGTCGAGGCTCGGCCGGAAGGTGTCGCCGTACCGACGGCGGATGCTTGAGTTCAGGCCGTCGGCGGCCACGACCAGGTCGTGCGTCGAGGTGAGCTCGTCGACGTCGGGGGCCTCGGTCCGGAAGTGCAGCGTCACGTCGAGCTCGCGGCAGCGCTCTTGGAGGAGCTCCAGGAGCCGGCGTCTGCTCATCGCGGCGAACGCATGGCCGCCGCTGGTGATGACCTCGCCCCTGAAGTGGACGTCGATGTCGTCCCAGATCGCGAACTCGCGCTGCATCTGCTCGAAGACCACCGGGTCGGCGTGCTCGATGCCGCCGAGCGTCTCGTCGCTGAACACCACGCCGAACCCGAAAGTGTCGTCCGCGGCGTTCCGCTCCCAGACCGTGATGTCGTGCTGCTGTCCGGTGGACGCTGCCAGCTGTTGAGCGAGGGCCGAGAAGTAGAGACCGCCGGGGCCGCCTCCGATCACCGCGATCCGCATCTGCGCTCCGACTCGACTGGATGGGTCCTGACTCATGGTCGTTCTGGCGGGCGGTTCACGACCACGTCGTCGGGGAGGGGCAAACATTGCGTCTTATTGACGAGCGTTGTCAAGACGCAATACGGTCCAGTATGGCCGGCGGCGTGAGCGGATGCTGGCCCGACCGACCGGTCGACCCCGCCGTCAACCCGGATGTCGAACCTGTGGCGGCGTTCGGGCTCACCACCGCGCAGACGGATTACGCCGCGTGGGTACGGTCGAAGGCGGTCAGCCTCGAGGGCATCGAGCCCGTGCACGGTGCCGTCAACCGGCCCCTGGTCGAAGCATTGGGCCGGGCCGGGCTCCTGCGCGGGCTCTTCGGGGGAGCGCTCGAGGAGCCCCCTCGCGATGCGGCCGCCATGCAGTTGTGCCTTCTCCGCGAGATGCTCGCCACGATCAACACCGAGGCGGAGACCGCCCTCGCCCTCCAGGGACTCGGGGCCTACCCGATCCTCCAGTCCGGGAACGACCTCACCCGTGACCGCTGGATCCCGGGTGTCGCGAGCGGTGACGTCGTCCCGGCGTTCGCCCTGTCCGAGCCCGACGCGGGTTCGGACGCCGCCGCGCTCTCGCTCGAGGCGCGGCCCGACGGTGACGGCTGGACGCTGCACGGCACCAAGACCTGGATCTCCAACGCGCCCGATGCCGACGTCTACTCCGTGTTCGCCCGCACCACCGGGAGCACCGGCGCCCGCGGCGTCTCGGCATTCGCGGTTGCGGGAAACGCTGCGGGCCTCACGGGTGAGCGTCTCGACATGGTCGCCCACCATGCGATCGGCATGCTCCACTTCGACGGCGTCCGCGTCTCGACGGACGATCTGCTCGGCGAGGTCGACCGGGGCTTCGGAGTCGCGATGCGGACGCTGGACCTGTTCCGCCCCAGCGTCGGCGCCTTCGCCGTGGGCATGGGTCAGGCCGCCCTCGACGCCAGCCTGACCTGGGCCAGGGAACGCGAGCTCTTCGGCGGGAAGCTGATCGACCTGCAGGCGACCCAGCACACGCTGGCCGAGATGGCGACGCGGATCGAGGCCGGCCGCCTTCTGGTGCGCCGGGCGGCAGCGGCCTACGACGCTGGCGCCCCGGCGCTCCAGATCACCACGACCGCCGCGCAGGCCAAGCTCTTCGCCACCGAGACCGCTCAGTGGGTCGTCGACCAGGCCGTCCAGCTGCACGGTGCACGCGGGTTGCAGCGCGGTCACCTGCTCGAGCGGCTCTATCGTGAGGTGCGGGCGCCGCGGATCTACGAGGGCGCCTCCGAGGTGCAGCGGACGATCATCGCCCGCGGACTCATGAAAGGGACGGAGTGAAGACCCCACGACGTTGTCCGCCTTCCCCGCTGGGCTCCTCCGGCGAACAACGCTGCAGGGATCCCAAGGAATGAGCAGATACCGCGCCAGCGCGGGGATCACCGAGGACTGGCAGCACTTCGACTTGTCGGTGACCGAGGGCGTCGCCACGGTGACCCTGAACCGCCCCGAGAAGATGAACGCGCTGACCTTCGAGTCGTACGCCGACCTACGCGACCTGCTCGCCGAGCTCCCGCACCGTGGCGACACCCGGGTGCTGGTGATCCGCGGCGAGGGCAAGGGTTTCTGCGGAGGCGGTGACGTGAACGAGATCATCGGTGAGCTGATCCAGATGGACGCCGCGGGCCTGATGGGGTTCACCAAGATGACCGGCGAGGTCATCCGGGCGATGCGCGAGTGCCCGATCCCGATCATCGCCGGGATCCAGGGCATCGCCGCCGGCGCCGGGAGTGTGGTCGCGATCGCGGCCGACTTCCGCATCTGCACGCCCCAGGCGAAGTTCGCCTTCCTGTTCACCAAGGTCGGGCTGTCCGGCGGTGACATGGGGGCCGCGTACCTCCTGCCGCGCCTGGTGGGCTACGGCCGTGCCACCGAGCTGCTCATGCTCGGGGACACGATCGACGCCAAGACCGCCGACCGCTACGGCCTGGTCACCCAGCTGACCGACGATCTCGACGGTGCGTGTACGGCCCTCGCGCGACGGCTCGCGGACGGGCCCACGCTCGGGCTGCAGCAGACGAAGTCCCTGATCACTCGGGAGCTGGACATGCCGATCGGGCCCGCCATGGAGCTCGACGCGATGACCCAGGCGCTGCTGATGACAACCCACGACCACGCGGAGTTCCACGCCGCCTTCAACGCCAAACGTCCCCCCGACTGGACCGGCCGATGACGCGGGACCTTGGAGCCGGGATGAGTCGGATCGCCCTGGTCACGGGTGCCTCGAAGGGCATCGGCGCCGCGTGTGCGTTCGCGTTGTCGAAGGCCGGTCACCGGGTTGCTCTCGTCTCCCGCGACGAGGAGGCGTTGCAGAACATGGCGCGGACGCTGCCCGGCGAATCCCTTGTCGTACCCGCAGACATGCTCGACCCGGCTGCCATCGACGCCGCCTTTGCCCGCGTCGAGGAGCAGTGGGGGCCCGTCGAGATCCTGGTCGTGAACGCCGGAGCCGCGATGTCGGCGCCGTTGGTGCGGACGAGCGACGAGGACTGGCAGCGGATGCTCGACCTCAACCTGACCGCGCCGTTCCGTTGCCTCCGGCGGGCCCTTCCCTCGATGACCGCGGTCGGAGTCGGACGGGTCGTGGTGATCGCGTCGATCGCGGGAAAGGCCGGCTCGGCGCGGATCGCGGCGTACACCGCGAGCAAGCACGGCGTGCTCGGACTCGTTCGCGCGGCGGCATCCGAGGTCGCCAAGAGCGGCGTGACCGTGAACGCCGTCTGTCCCGGGTACGTCGACACCCCCATGACCGACCAGTCCGTTGCGAACATCGCCACCGCCACCGGCCGGTCACGGGACGAGGCCCGGGAGAAGCTGGCCAACATGCAACCCATCGGCCGGCTGGTGACGGTCGAAGAGGTAGCGGCGACCGTGATGCTGTGCGTCGACAACGCCGCCATCAACGGCCAGGGCATCAACGTCGACGGTGGGAGCGTGCAGAGCTGATGGCCGATCTGGTCCGCGTCAACCCGCCGTCCCTGGCGAAGCCCTCCGGCTTCTCCCACGCCGTCATCGCCCGTGGCACCACGATCCACCTCGCCGGGCAGACCGGGATGGATACCCACGGCGCCATCGTCCCGGGTGGGGTGGTCGCGCAGTTCGAGCAGGCGCTGGCCAACGTGCTCGCGGCCCTGCGTGCGGCCGGCGGCAGCCCCGATGGCCTCGCGGCGCTGACGGTCTACATCGTCGACATGGACGACTACCGCGCCCACGCGCGCGACATCGGTGCGGTCTGGAAACGACTGGTCGGCACCGACTACCCGGCCATGGCCGGCGTCGGAGTCCCGCGGCTCTGGGACACCGGGGCGCTGGTGGAGATCCAGGGGTTCGCCGTCCTGTAGTCGGCGCAACATCTGCGGCGCCCTCGTCACACCTCCAACCGCGCGTGTGCGTGCTTCGCCGCCGGTTCACGCAGGCGCCCGTCGAGCTTCGCGAATAGATCCCCGGCGCGGACGCCGGGCCAGCCGGATGGGAGCAGCTCGAGCGGGATGCCGGGGTCGAGGTAAGGGAGACGTCGCCAGGCGGTCAGCATCGGCACGTACGCCGTGAACGCCCGGGCCGGGTCCGGGGAGCTCAGCCAGGGCAGGGAGCTGTGGTCGGCGACGAACTCGTCGTACAGCGCGGCGATCGCCGGCAGGTCCCACCACTCGCCGACGCGTACGTCGGCCGGGCCGGAGCCGAGATAGGCGCCGCGGAACAGCTCGGTGTACGACGTGAGCTTGGCGCGGTCGAGCGCGGCCAGTGTCTCGTCGTACGCCGTGCCGGGCGCGATCCAGACGCCGGGGGCCGCGGTGCCGAACCCCAGCCGGGTGAGCAGCAACCGCAGCTCGTGCCGCTTGCCGCGCTCGGCCTCGGGGACCGAGAAGACCACCATCAGCCACCCGTCACCGACCGATGCCCGGGGCCGCGACCAGATGCGCGCGTCCCCCTCGCGGAGCACCGCGAGCGCGGACGCCGACAACCGGTAGCCCGCCTGACCGTCGGCCTTCGCCGGCTCCAGCGCCCCGCGCTTCTTCAGCCGCGACACCGACGACCGGGTCGCGGACGCGTCGACGTCGAGGTCCGTCATCAGCGCGATCAGGGAGCGCACGGACAACCAGTTCGCCCCGTCACGCGCATACAGCCCGAACAGCGACAGGATCAGATGACGCGGGGAGTCAGCCACCAGCGGCAGCCGCAGGCGCGTCGGCGGGCTCGACCGACGACCGATCGCGGAGCCGGAAGCGCTGCAGCTTCCCGGTCGCCGTCTTGGGCAGCTCGGCCACGAACTCGATCTCACGCGGACACTTGTAGGGCGCGATCTCGGCCTTGACGAAGTCCTTCAGCTCCTCGGCTGTCACCTCGCCGGCGCACACGACGTACGCCTTCACGACGTGGCCCCGCGCTTCGTTAGGGATGCCGACCACGGCGCACTCCGCGACCAGCGCATGCTTGAGCAGCGCCTCCTCGACCTCCGGGGCCGCGATGTTGTAGCCCGCGCTGATGATCATGTCGTCGCTGCGCGCCTGGTACCAGAAGTAGTGATCGTCGTCGCGCGAGAACGTGTCTCCGGTCAGGTTCCAGCCGTCGCGCACGTACCCCGCCTGGCGGGGGTCGTCGAGGTAGCGACACCCGGTTGGACCCCTGACCGCGAGCTGGCCCGGCTGGCCCGGCGGCAGCTCGGTGCCGTCGGGGCCGAGGATCGTCGCGGCGTACCCGGGCACGGCGCGTCCGGTCGAGCCGGGCCGGATGTCGGCTCCTGAGGCCGATATAAAGATGTGGAGCATCTCGGTGGCGCCGATGCCGTCGATGATCTCGACGCCCGTCGCATCGCGGAACGCCTCCCACGTCGCCTTCGGCAGGTGCTCGCCCGCCGACACTGCCTTCGTCAGCGACGAGACGGTCTTCCCCGCCGCGAGCATCGCCTTGTAGGCCGTCGGTGCGGTGAAACAGATCGTCACGCCATGCTCGTCGATGAGGTCGGCGAGCTCGACGGGCGTCGCCTTCTCGACAAGGAGCGTCGACGCGCCAGCGTGGAGCGGGAACAACAGGACGCCGCCGAGGCCGAAGGTGAACGCGTACGGCGGCGTCCCGGTGAAGACGTCGTTTGCCGATGGCTGCAAGACGTGCCGCGAGAACGTCTGGCAGATCGACATCACGTCGCGGTGGAAGTGCATCGTCGCCTTCGGCCGGCCGGTGGTGCCGGAGGTGAACGCGAGCATGCAGACGTCGTCGCTCGAGGTCGCGACGTCGTCGAAGGTCGGATCCTTGGACGCCACCCGGTCGGCCCAGCCGTCGTCGCCGAAGGCGATCGTGGGGACACCCAGCGGCTCGACCGCTTCGATGAATCGGTGGTCGACCAGCGCCGCGTCCAGGTGCGCGATCTGGTGGATCGTCTGCAGCTCGCCGGTGCGCAACAGCGGCATCGTGGTGACCAGGACGGCCCCGGCCTTGAGCACGCCGAACCAGGCGGCGGACAGCCACTGGTTGTTGGGGCCGCGCAGGAGCACGCGGTTCCCGGGCACGATCCCGAGGTCCTCGATGAGGACCCGCGCGACCCGATTCGCCGCCGCCATCAGGTCGGCGTATGACCACGTCGGGAGACCAGGCTGGTGCAGGCACGGCCGGTCCGCCCCGTGGCGCGCGGCGACGTCGTCGAGCAAGGCGGTGGCGCAGTTCAGGCGCTCCGGGTACTGGAGCTCAGGTAGGTCGAAGGTCAGCTCGGGCCACTGCTCGGCCCGCGGGAGGTGGTCACGGCAGAACGTGTCGACGTGGGCCGACGGGAGCAGCTCCATGGCCCACAACGTATGCCTCGTTCGTGACGACGGGCAAGAGGACGCCATACGCACACCATTAGCGTCGTCGTTCACGACAACGATCTCGATCTCCTTCGGACACCTGTGGTTCTTTGCCGTTGTCGAGGCCCGACTCAACCTGCAGATGCCAGCAG
>CAVRTI010000008.1:0-80174 GCA_963723975.1 uncultured Actinomycetota bacterium | reverse complement strand
CGGACCCGCAGCCTGGACGGGGCGCACCTGGAGTTCGCGGCGTCGATCCGCAACCCGGTCGCGGTGAAGATCGGCCCGACGACGACCCCCGACGACGCGCTCGCACTGGTCGACCGGCTCAACCCCGAGGACGAGCCGGTCCGGCTCTCCTTCGTACCCGGATGGGCTTCGACCGGGTGCGTGACGCGCTGCCGCCCGGCGTCGAGAAGGTCACCGCCAGTGGAGCGACCGTCGCCTGGGTCTGCGACCCGATGCACGGCAACACGTTCGAGGCACCGGACGGCCTCAAGCCCGACGCTTCGACGATGTCATCGACGAGGTGCGCGGCTTCTTCGAGGTGCACCGGGCGCTGGGCACCCACCCGGGCGGGCTGCACATGGAGCTCACCGGTGACGACGTCACCGAGTGCCTCGGAGGCGCGGGGGTATCGGCGAGGCCGACCTGCCGATGCGCTACCAGACCGCGTGTGACCCGCGGCTGAACCACTCGCAGTCACTGGAGCTGGCCTTTCTCGTCGCCGAGATGCTCGCCGACCGCTGACGTGCTCCGGCTGATCGACCTGCGCAGCGACACCGTCACCCGCCCGACGCCGCGCGATGCGCCCGGCGATGGCGACGGCCGAGGTCGGCGACGACGTGCTAGGCGAGGACCCGACGGTCGCCGCGCTCGAGCGACGGGTCGCCGAGCTGCTCGGCCACGAGGCCGGCGCTGTTCATGCCGACCGGGACGATGGCCAACCAGATCGGCGTCCGGCTGCTCGTCCGAGCCCGGCCAGGAGCTGCTCTGCGACGCCGACGCGCACGTCGTGCGGGCCGAGCTCGGCGCGGCGGCCGCGTTCGGCGGCATCACCACCCGCACCTGGTCGGCGCGGCGCGGCCTGCTCGACCCCGACGCGGTCGCCGGCGCTGATGCGCCCGGACGCCGGCCCGCACCTCGTCTCGACCGCCGCCGTCGTCGTGGAGAACACGCACAACTTCGGCGGCGGCACCGTCCAGCCGCTGGACCGATCCAGGCGGCTGCGCGACGCTGCACCCGCGACGGCCGGGGTGCGCGATGCACCTCGACGGCGCCCGGCTCTGGAACGCCCACGTCGCCACCGGGGTCCCGCTGGCGGCGTACGGCGAGCTCTTCGACACCGTCTCGGTCTGCCTGTCCAAGGGCCTCGGCGCGCCGGTCGGCTCGGTGCTGGTGTCCTCGGCCGAGCGGATCGCCGAGGCGCGGGTCTGGCGCAAGCGGCTCGGCGGCGGGATGCGCCAGGTCGGCATCCTCGCCGCGGCCGGCCTGCACGCCCTCGACCACCACGTCGAGCGGCTGGCCGACGACCACGCCCGCGCCCGCCGGCTGGCCGAGACGTGCCGACGGCGCGGCGCCCGGCGTCGTCGACCCGGCGACGGTCGAGACCAACATCGTGGTCGCTCGAGGTGCCCGACGCGACCGGCGCGTCGTCGCGTCGCTGCCGCGAGGCAGGGCGTGCTGGTCGGCGCGCTCGACCGCGCGCGCACCTGCGCGCTGCTCGACCCACCTCGACGTCGACGACGACGACATCGACGACGGCCGCGTCGTGCTCAGTGACGCGTTGCTGCGTCGCTGACGTCAGTCGTCGGGCGCTGGCCGGCCGGCGGCCGAGCAGCGGCGGGAGCTGGCGCACGGCGGCGGCGAGCGCCCGCAGGTCGTCGTCGACGAGCGCCTGCGGCCCGTCGCACAGCGCCTGCTCCGGGTGCGGGTGGACGTCGACGATGATGCCGTCGGCGCCGACCGCGATGGCCGCCCGCGAGAGCGGCACGACCAGGTCCCGCCGGCCGCCGGAGTGCGACGGGTCGACGATCACCGGCAGGTGCGAGAGCGCGTGCGCCACCGGCACCGCGCTGATGTCCAGGGTGTTGCGGGTCGCGGTCTCGAAGGTGCGGATGCCGCGCTCGCACAGGACGATGTCGAGGTTGCCGCGCTGCGCGATGTACTCCGCCGCCATCAGCCACTCCTCGATGGTGGCCTGCATGCCGCGCTTGAGCATCACCGGCTTGCCGCGACTGGCCGACGGCCTGCAGCAGCGCGAAGTTCTGCCATGTTGCGGGTGCCGACCTGCAGCATGTCGGCGTAGGAGCGACACCAGGTCGACGTCGTGCGCGTCGACGACCTCGGTCACGACGGGCAGGCCGGTCGTCTCGCGCACGTCGGCGAGGATCTTCAGGCCGGCCTCGCCGAGCCCCTGGAAGGCGTACGGCGAGGTGCGCGGCTTGTAGGCACCGCCACGCAGCAGCGTGGCGCCGGCCGCCTTGGCCATCTCGGCGGCCTCGAGGGTCTGCTGCGGCGTCTCGACCGCGCACGGGCCCGCGATCAGGGTGAAGGTGTCCGGCCCGATCGGCACGCCGCGCACCAGCACGGTGGACATCTGCGGATGGTGGATGCGGCTGACCAGCTTGTAGGGCGCCGACACCCGCATCACGTCGGCGACCCCGGGCAGACCGCCGAGGTTGAGGCCGTCGAAGGTCTCGACGTCGCCGACCAGCCCGATGATGGTGCGGGTCACGCCCCGGCTGACGAAGGCCTCCCCGCCGGCAGCCTCGACCCGGGTGACCACACCCGCGACGTCCTCGGCGGAGGCTCCTGGCTGCATGACGACGACCACGGGTCGAGGGTACGGCGAGGGCCGGGAACCGATCGGGAGATGTCCGTCTGTCAGGATGAGGCGATGGCTGACGGGGACCACGGGGACCACGGCCTGCCCCCCTCGCAGCGTCCCTCGCGCGGGTGGCCGGTCGTGCACTACGGCCCGGTCCCACGCCTGCGACCCGAGACCTGGGACCTGCGGGTGTTCGGGGCCACCGCGACCGGTCGGGAGACCTCGCTCGACGCGGCGGGCTTCGCGGCCCTGCCCGTCACCACGACCCGATCCGACCTGCACTGCGTCACCAAGTGGACGCTTCGGGACGTCGAGTGGGCAGGAGTGGCGGCCACCGAGCTGCTGCGGTTGGCTCCGCCGGCCGACGACGTGGCGCACGTGATGGTGTGGGCCGAGTACGGCTACTCGGCGAACCTGCCCCTGTCGGCCTTCGCCGCGCCCGACACGGTGCTGGCGACCCACGCGGACGGGCATCCGCTGACGCCCGAGCACGGGTACCCGCTGCGGCTGGTCTGCCCGTCGCTGTACGCCTGGAAGTCGGCGAAGTGGCTGCGCTCGGTGGAGTACCTCGTCGAGGACCGGCGGGGCTTCTGGGAGGAGCGCGGCTACCACAACCGGGCCGACCCCTGGCAGGACGAGCGGTACGAGTACCAGGAATGACCTAGAACACGTAGAGCGTGACCGTGGAGCCCTTGGGGATCTTGTCGCCGTCGCCGGGTGACTGGCTGCGCACGGTGCCCGGGCCGGCCGGGATCTGCTGCACGGACGCCACGAGACCGAGCGCGGCCAGGGCGTTCTGGGCGTCGGCGACGTTGGCGCCCACGAGGTCCGGCACTGCGACCAGCGGCGGGCCCTTGGACACGACGAGCTTGAGCACGGAGTTCTTGTCCGCGGTGCCGCGCACGGGCGACTGGCTGATCACGACGCCGGCGGGGACGGTGTCGTTGAACTTCTCGGTCACCTCGGGCCGGAGCTTGGCCTCGGTGACCGCGACCTTGGCCTGGTCGACCGGCATCCCGACGACGTTCGGTACGGCGACCGGCTGTGGGCCGTCGCTGACGACCAGCTGGACCACCTCGTCGCGCTTGAGCTGCTCGCCGGCGGGCGGGTCGCTGGAGACGACCGAGCCCTTGTCGACCTTGCTGCTGTACTTGCGCTCCGGGGCGCCAACGGTGAGATTGCCGTCCTCGATCATCGACCGGGCGACCTCCTCGGTACGCCCCACCACGTTGGGGACGGCGTAGCGCTCCGGCCCCTTCGACAGGATCAGTCCGACGGTGCCGTTCTTGTCGACGTCCGCGCCGCGGTCCGGGTCGGTCTCGAGCACCCGGCCCTTGGGCACCACCTCGCTGAAGCCGTAGCCGGCGACCTTGGTGCTCAGGCCGCTCTTCGCGGCCTTGTCGGCGGCCTCGGCGCGGGTGAGGTCGATCAGCCCGGGGGTGGTGGTCTTGCTCAGCGGACCCTCGGCGACGAACCAGGCCAGGCCCGAGAGCACCACGGCAAGGGCGAGAACCAGCAGCAGCATCATCGGGCCACGGCTGCGGTGGCGGCGGGCCCGGCCGGTGGCCGGTGGGCCGGACAGCGGGCCGGTGTCACCACGGCGGGCGGGGGTGGCGGTGCGGGCGGTCAGGTCGACGACCAGCGTGTGGTCGGGCTGGGTGGACAGGGCGGCCATCGCCGGGCCGAGCGTGTCGAGCTCACCGTCGGACATCGCGCGCCGGGCGGCGACCACCTCGGAGAGGAACCGGCGCGCGTCGGCCGGTCGGCCGTCGGGGTCACGGTTGGTGGCCCGGGCGACCAGCTGGTCGAGCTCGGCGGGCAGGCCGGGCACCAGCGTCGACGGGGCAGGGACGTTGTCGTGCACGTGCCGGTAGGCGACCTGGATCGCGGTCTCGCCGTCGTAGGGCTTGCTGCCCGTGAGCATCTCGTAGAGGAGGATGCCGGCCGCGTAGACGTCCGAGCGGGGATCGGCGACGCCTCGGGTGACCTGCTCGGGGGACAGGTAGGCGACCGTGCCCATCAGGACCCCGGAGGCGGTGGTGTGGCTGGTGGCCCCGGAGACCGCGCGGGCCAGGCCGAAGTCGGCCACCTTGACCCGGTCGTCGTCCGAGATCAGGACGTTCTCGGGCTTGACGTCGCGGTGGATCAGGCCGGCCTGGTGGGCGGCGCCGAGCGCGGCGAGCACCGGCTCGAGCACCTCGAGCGCCTGCCGGGGGCTGAGGTGGCCGTTGTCCCGGATCAGGTCGCGCAGGGTGCGGCCGCGGACGAGCTCCATCGCGAGGAAGACGTGGCCCTGGTCGGCGCCCTGGTCGTAGACGGCGACGACGTTGGGGTGGGAGAGGCGGGCCGCCGAGTGCGCCTCACGGATGAACCGGCTGACGAACTCCTCGTCGTCGGCCAGGCTCGGGTGCATCACCTTGAGCGCGATCGTGCGGTCGAGACGGTTGTCGTGGGCCTCGTACACCGTCGCCATGCCGCCCCGCGCCAGCCGAGGACCGACGTGGTAGCGCCCGTCGAGCAGCTGCCCGACGAGGCGGTCGCTGACAGTCGTGTCCACGGTGGGAGTCTAAGGGGGAGTGAGCTCGCGGCCGGTCCGGGACGCGCTGCGCCGGCCTAGCGGAACCGGGCCTTGAGCGCGAGCACGTTCTTGACGTACCGACGCGTGTCCGGGTACATCCCGCGCTCGCGGACCGAGCGCAGGCCCTGGTAGTAGCCCGCGATGGCCTGCCTCTCGCTGCTCGCCGACTGCTGCAGGATCCTCAGCAGCACCACGCCGGTGGTGGCGTTGTCGTGCGGGTCGAGCGGGTCGAGGCGCCGGCCGACGACCCCGGAGATCCAGTCCGTCGTGGTGGGGATCACCTGCATGGCACCGACCGCGTTGGCCACCGAGACCACGTGCATGTTCCAGCCGGACTCCTGGTAGCTCACGGCCAGCGCCAGTGCCGGGTCGACCCCGTTGGCGCGCGCCTTGCCGGCGATGATGTCCCGCATCCCCGACTGCGACGGCAGGTTGCGGCGGGCCAGCACCGCGCGGTTGCGGGCGGCGGCGCCGACCACCGAGCTCGAGTAGGTACGCCCGGCGAAGGTGTTGCTGCTGGAGCTCGAGCTGCCGCCGCCGCTGCTGCTGCTGCTGCTGCCGCCGCCGGGGATCACCAGGCTGGCGCCCAGGCGCACGATGTTCGAGCTGGGCAGCCGGTTCGCCCGTGCGACGGCGTCCTGGGACACGCCGTAGCGCGCGGCGATGCCGGACAGCGTGTCGCCGATCGCGACCCGGTGGTAGCGCTTGCCGCCGCCGCTCGCGGACCCGCCGCCGGCGCCGGGGACCTTCAGTGCGCGGCCGGCGATGATCAGGTTGCCGTTGCCCGGCAGCCGGTTCACCTCGACCAGCCTGGCCACCGTGGTGTCGTAGCGGGCGGCGATGTCGGACAGCGTGTCGCCCCGCTTGATCGTGTAGAGGCCCCAGCCCGGCGAGCCGGCCGTAACCAGCGCGGCGAGCAGCAGCGGGGTGCCGAGGGTGCGGGCGATGCGCAGGGCCCGGCGGCGGCCGGGGGAGCGGGACGGGGTGCGGGGCGGTGCAGAGACGGTCATGATCGAGCCGGTCCTCACGGTCGGGGAAGGGGTCACCGGTCGTGCGACGGTCGATACTGCCGTGACTGGTGTGACTAATGGGGCCTGTGGGGCGTTTGTTACCCCATTGTGGTACTACACCGATGTCATTCAGCGTGCGGGGCCCTTCAGCGGCAGGTGAGGACGCCCACCTGGCTGCCGAACCGGAAGACCCCGCGCCGCGAGATCTCCTCGGCCACCCGGGCCCGCACCGCGCCGAGGAACGCCTCCCACCCGACGTCCGCCGGCAGCAGGTCGCCGGACAGCCCCCGCATGCTGTCGAGGAACGCCATCACCGGCTCGACCTCGGGCACCAGCGTCTCGCGCTCGAACACCTCGAGGTCCACCGAGCCGAACGCCGCCCGGAGCAGGTCGGCGTCCTCGACGGTGAAGCCGCCGTCGAAGTCCGGGAACGCGATGCGGGTGCCGGTGAGGTCTGCCAGGGCGCCCACGAACAGCTCGGTCACCTCGCGCTTGTCGTCCACCCCGTTGGTGCTCACCATCAGCACCCCGCCCGGTCGCAGCACCCGTCGGAGCTCGCGCACCGCGGCCGCGACGTCGGGCACGTGGTAGAGCATGTGCATCGCCAGGGCACCGTCCACCGCGTCGTCGGCCAGCGGCAGTGCCGCGATGTCGCCCACGACCTCGGGGCGCATGCCGGCCGACAGGTCGAGCGGCAGCACCCGCAGGTCGGGCCGGTCGGACCGCAGCCGCTCGACGTAGGTGCCGAGGCCGCAGCCCGCGTCGAGCACCGTCCCGTGCACGTCGCTGAGGCCGGCCACCGCGAGCCCGGGCAGGTCGACCCGGTCCTGCTGGAAGTCGTAGATCGACAGCCGCGCGGCGAGCGGGCCGTGGCCGGCGTAGGCCTGGGTCTGGAGCGTCGTCCGGTCGGTGAACATGGGCTGAGAGGCTAACCGGGTGATCGTCGTCGTCGGTGCCGGGCTGGCCGGGCTGCAGACCGTCGTGGCGCTGCGGGACCAGGGGTACGCCGGTGCGCTCAGCCTGCTCGGCGCGGAGGACGAGCCGCCGTACGACCGGCCGCCGCTGTCGAAGGAGCTGCTCCGGGGCGAGACCGAGTCGACGACCCTCGAGGCCGACTGGGCGGCCCTGGGCGTCGACCTCCGGCTCGGGGTGCGGGTGGCCGCCGTCGGCGACCGGCGGCTGGAGACCGATGCCGGCGAGGTGGCCTTCGAGGGCTGCGTCCTGGCGACCGGCGCCGAGCCGAGCCGGCTGCCCGGGACGGCCACCACCCTGCGCACCCGGGCGGACGCCGTGGCGCTGCGGTCGGCGCTGCGCCCCGGCGCCCGGCTGGCGATCGTCGGGGCCGGCTGGATCGGGGCCGAGGTCGCCACCGCCGCGGTGGCGTCGGGAGTGCACGTCACGGTGATCGAGGGGCTCGGGGCACCGCTGGCGGCCGCGCTGCCCGTCGAGATCGGGTCGCGGATGCTGCCGTGGTGGGCGGGCGTGGACCTCCGGCTCGGCGTGGCAGTCGAGGCGGCCGACCCCCGTGAGGTGCACCTGGCCGGGGGCGGCTCGGTACCGGCCGACGTGGTGCTCGTCGCGGTCGGCGCGCGGCCCGTCGTACCGCTTGGGCCGGCTCTCACCGCGGCCGGCGCGGCTGCCGTCGACCCACGGCTGCGGACCTCGTTGCCCGGCGTGTGGGCCGTCGGCGACTGCGCCTCGTGGGAGTCGGCGCGGTACGGCACCCGGATGCTCGTCGAGCACTGGGACGCTGCGCTGCGGGCGCCCGCGGTGGCCGCCGCGAGCGTGCTCGGAGGTGACCAGGTCTGGGACCCGGTGCCCTACTTCTGGTCCGAGCAGTGGGGCCGGATGGTGCAGTACGCCGGCCACCACCCCGCTGGTGAGCGCGTGGTGTGGCGCGAGGAAGGGGCGCGCTGGGCGTGCTTCTGGCTGTCCGGCGACCGGCTGGTCGCGGCGTTGACCGTCGACCGGCCACGCGACCTCGTGCAGGCCCGGCACCTGATGGAGCGGGATGCGGCCGTCGATGACGACCTGCTGGCCGACCCTTCGGTCGCGGTGAAGGCGGCCGCGCTCTAGAACCTGTTGTCCGCACCCGCCCGCGGGCGTGGCAGGCTTTCCCGGGTGAGCGAGCAACGATCCGACGCCGACCAGGCCCACGCCGACGCCAACGAGCTGCTCGTCATCGCGTGGCTGACCCTGCCCGAGGCAGCGGACCTGCTCGGTGTCAGCGCCAACCGCATCCGCCAGCTCGTCAGCGACCGGCAGCTGATCGCCGTGCGCCGCGGCGAGAACAACGCGCTGATGGTGCCGGCCGACTTCGTGCAGGACGGCAAGGTGCTCAAGGGCCTGCCGGGAGTGCTGACCCTGCTCAAGGACGCGCGTTACGCCGACGACGAGGCGCTGCGCTGGCTGTACACCGACGACGACCTGCCCGGCTCGCCGGTGCAGGCCCTGGTCGAGAACCGCGGCACCGAGGTCAAGCGACGCGCGCAGGCACTGGGCTTCTAGCCGGTGCGTCATCTGGCCTACCTCGCGGTCCTGGTCTTCTGCCTGCTGGGCACCCTGCCGCTGGAGGTCTGGCTGGGCGTGCGGGTCTACCGACGGCCGCGCCGGCTGTTGCTCACCCTGCTGCCGGTCGTGGCCGTCTTCATGGCCTGGGA
Source organism: uncultured Actinomycetota bacterium (assembly GCA_963723975.1). Classification (GTDB taxonomy): domain Bacteria; phylum Actinomycetota; class Actinomycetes; order JACCUZ01; family JACCUZ01; genus CAVRTI01. The sequence continues at coordinate 71,306 of CAVRTI010000008.1, read as the reverse complement.
CCTCTACGCCGTCGCGGCCGGGCACTGGGAGTTCGACCCGGCGCAGACGGTGGGCCTGGTGCTGCCGGGCGGCGTCCCGGTCGAGGAGCTGCTGTTCTTCGTCGTGGTACCGATCTGCGCGGTGCTGGCGTTCGAGGCGGTACGCCGGGTCAAGGGCTGGCCGGCGGGGGACGAGTGAGCTACACCGCCCTGGCCGTCGCCGGTGTCGTGGCGGCCGTGATGGTCGACCTGGTGGTGCTCCGCACCCGGGTGCTCACCCGGCGGGTGTTCTGGACGGCGTACGCGATCGTCGTCGCCTTCCAGCTGCTGACCAACGGCTGGCTGACCGGGCGCGACATCGTGACCTACGACGACGCGGCGATCCTCGGCGTCCGGGTCGCGTTCGCGCCGGTCGAGGACCTGCTGTTCGGCTTCTCGCTGGTGGTGCAGACGCTGGCCTGGTGGGTGTGGTGGGGCAGGCGGCTCAACGCCTCGCCCGGCGCGCCCTGAGCAGGGCCGGCAGCGCGACGGCCAGGCGGCGCGGCAGCGGTACGGCGACCCGGCGGTCGAGCACCTGGTAGCCGGCCTTCTCGACCGCGTCGAGGATGCCGCCGTACAGCTCGAAGGCGGTGCGGATGCAGTCGCGGCTGGTCGGGTGCAACAGGTCGATGCCGGGCTCGGCCTCGGCGTAGAGCGCCCTGGTGCGACTGACCTCGAAGGCGAGCAGGTCGCGGACGTTCCGCGGGGTCGGGCCCGGGCGCAGGTCGGTGCGGGTCACCCGGAACCGGTCGAGGTCCTCACCCGGCAGGTAGACCCGGCCGCGGCGCAGGTCCTCGGCGACGTCCCGGATGAAGTTCGACATCTGGAAGGCCTCACCGAGGGTGCGGGCGTGGCCGGCCGCTCTCGGGTCGAGCGGCTCGAGGATCGGCACCATCTGCAGCCCGATGACCGCGGCCGAGCCGTACATGTACCTCTCGAGGTCGGCGTACGTCGGGTAGCTGGTGACGTCGATGTCCATCCGCATGCTGGCCAGGAACGCCTCGAAGGTGTCCCGTCCGATGCCCCAGGTGCGGGCCGTGTGGATCGCCGCCCGGCTGACCGGGTGGTCGCTGTCGCCCCGATCGAGGTCGGCGAGGAAGCCGTCGCCCCAGCTGACCAGGGTGGCCGGGTCGGGGTGGTCCAGGTCGTCGACCAGCTCGTCGGCGTACCGCGCGAAGCCGTAGAGCGCGTGCACGTGCGGCCGCTTGGCCGGCGGCAGCAGCAGAGTGGCCAGGTAGTAGGTCCTGCCGTGCGTCGCGTTCAGCCGTCGGCACGCCTCGTAGGCGTCGCGCAGCCCCGGATCGGTGATCCCCGCTGCATCCAGCTCCCGCCTCCTCACCCTGGGGCCCCGTCCAGTCCGCGCTCTGACTCCGAGACGCAAATGGTGCCGCCGAGACACCAGTGCCGACCACGGCGCCTCACGAGTCGACTCACGCACCGTTTGCGTGCGGGGGTCATTGCTGGTTGTGCCCACAGGACGCCTGGGTGTCCACAGATCGCGATCGGACCAGCCGCAGCCCGGCTGCACTGCCGCACCGTCGACGGATGGATCCGGTGACCGCGCTGGACCGGCGGCTCGGCGCCTCGTGGTGGCGGGCTCTGACCCGGGCCGGTGTGACCGACGGCGACCTGCGCGGCGCTGTCCGTCGTGGACAGGTGCTGGCACTGGGCGGCGGTACCTACGCGTTGCCGACCGCGGCGCCGGACGCCGTCGTGGCTGCGCGGCTGCGGGGACGGTTGACGTGTTGCTCCGCAGCGAAGCGACACGGCTTCGATCTGCTGCGCGAGCCACGGCTGCCGCACATCGTGCTCCCTCGCAATCACGCGGTCGAGTCCGACGATGCGGTTGTGCACCGTGCGACCGTGCCGGGCAGCGGCCCGGTCGTTCCGGTGCTGCCCGCGCTGGTGGCCGTGCTGCGCTGCCTCGAGACCCTCGAGGCGGTGGCTGTCGTCGACAGTGCGCTTCGGCAGCGGGCTGTTCGCCGGAGCGCTCTCGACACGCGGCTTCGCGGACCGGGCTCGGTCGAGGCGCGGCGTCGTCTTGGTCTCGCCGATGCTCGGTCCGGTTCGGTCATCGAGACGGTTGCCCGGCTGGCGTTGCGGCAGGCGGGGCTGTCGCTCGACTGCCAGATCCTGGTGCCGGGTGTCGGCCGGGTCGATCTGGTCGTCGACGGCTGGCTCGTCGTCGAGCTCGACGGCTTCGCGTACCACGCAGACCGGGACCAGTACCGCACGGACCGACGGCGTACCAACGCCCTGGTGGCTCAGGGATACCGGGTGCTGCGGTTCAGCTACGAGGACGTGATGTTCCGGCTGGCCGATGTCGTGGCGCAGGTCGTGGCAGTCCACGCCGCCGGCCGCTGACCCACGGACACAACCGGTGCCAGGGGTGCAGCTGAGCCGACGCGATCGCCTCACTGGCGTCCTCAGCACCGTTTGTGTCCCACGGTCAGCGCCGGGCGCGGGAGTGGTACGCCGGGTCGGGGCCGAGGATCCGCTCGGCGGCCAGCCGGCCGGAGATCAGCACCATCGGCACCCCGACGCCCGGCTGGGTCCCCGACCCGGCGAACACGACGTTCTCGCCCCACAGGTTCCGCGGCCGGAACGGTCCGGTCTGCCCGAAGGTGTGCGCGGCAGCGAACGGCGTGCCGCGCTCCATCCCGCGCGCCTCCCAGTCCAGCGGCGTCGTCACGTGCGACACCTCGATGCCGTCGCCGAAGCCCGGCCAGCCGCGCTGCTCGACGGTGGCCAGCACCTGCTCGAGGTACCGCGACCGCTCGGACCGCCAGTCGACCGGCCCGTCCAGGTTCGGCGTCGGGAACAGCACGTAGTACGACGACCGGCCGGCCGGTGCCAGCGAGGGGTCCGACGCGGTCGGCGACGTCACGAGGAACGACGGGTCGCTCATCAGCCGGCCGCCGAGGATCTCGTCGAACACCTCGCGCCAGGCCCGGCCGAACGAGATCGTGTGGTGCGCGGCGTCGGGGTACTGCGCGGTCGACCCGGCGAGCAGCAGGAAGCAGGACGGCGAGTAGCTCAGCCGCCGCCGCACCGGTGCCCCCAGCAGCCGACGGGCCACCGGGAGGTCCGGGTTCAGGACGACCGCGTCGCAGGTGACCCGGTCGCCGGCCGCCGTGTGAACCGCCACCGCACGGTCGCCGCGCAGCTCGACGCGGGTCACCGTCTCGCCGTAGCGCAGCTCGACGCCGTGCTTCTCCGCCGCCCCGGCAAGCGCCCGCGGCACGGCGTGCATGCCGCCGCGGGGGAAGAACACGCCGGCCACGGAGTCCATGTAGCCGATCACCGCATAGATCGCGAGCGCGTCGTAGGGCGAGAGGCCGGCGTACATGGCCTGGAACGAGAACACTCGCTGGGTCCGGTCGTCCTTGAGGAACTGCGAGACCTTCGGCGCGAGCCGCCGGAACCCGCCGAGCGCCGCCAGCCGGGCCAGTGACGGCCGCAGCAGCGACAGCGGCGAGTCGATGTTGCGGTCGATGAAGTCGCGCATCTCCAGCCGGTACAGCGCGGAGACGAAGTCGACGTAACGGCGGTATCCCTCGGCCTCGGCCGGACCGCAGACCGCCGCCACCTCGTCGGCCATCGCGTCGACCGAGCCGTGCACGTCCATCGACGACCCGTCGGCGAAGCGCGCCCGGTACAGCGGCTCGACCGGGTCGAGGGTCAGCCAGTCCGAGAGCCGCTCGCCGACGCAGTCCAGCGCATCGGCGATCAGCTCCGGCATCGTCAGCACCGTCGGCCCGGTGTCGAACGCGTAGCCCCGGTCGGTGAGCAGCCCGGCCCGCCCGCCCGGGACCGGCTCGCGTTCCAGCACGGTCACCCGGCGGCCGGCGCCGGCCAGCCGCAGTGCCGCCGACAGCCCCCCCAGGCCAGCCCCCACGACGACCACGTGGTCGGTCGGGCCGCTGACCCGCCGCATCAGCTCGTCCGGGTGGTGGCCGCGGAGACCAACTGGTGCAGCACCGACTGCGCGGGCTCGTCAACGCCGGCAAGGGCCGCCCGCGCCGTCGCCGACTGGACCGCGATCATCTCCTCGACGGCGGCCAGCGCACCGCACTCGACCATCACCTCGCGCAGCGCCTCCACCCCGTCGGCGCCCAGCCGCGGGTCACCCAGGCCGGCCCGCACCTGCGCGGCCTGAGCCGGTGAGCACCTCTCCAGGGTCATCGCGACCAGCACCGTGCGCTTTCCCTCGCGCAGGTCGTCCCCGGCCGGCTTCCCGGTGGTCGCCGGGTCGCCGAACACCCCCAGCACGTCGTCCCGGAGCTGGAAGGCCTCGCCCAGCGCGCGGCCGTACACGTCGTACGTCGAGAGCAGCGCAGAGCCGGCCCCGGCCAGGGCACCGCCGAGCAGCAGAGGCTGCGCGACCGAGTACTTCGCCGACTTGTAGAGGATCACGTGCCGGGCCCGCTCGACGGTCGTGGTCGACTGCGTGGACTCGAGCATGTCGAGGTACTGCCCGCACATCAGCTCGGTGCGCATCCGGTCGAAGACCGCCCGCCCCCGCAGCAGGTCCCCGGCCGGCAAGCCCGAGCCGGCGTACATCTCGTCGCACCACGACAGGCAGAGGTCGCCCGCGAGGATCGCACCGGCCACCCCGAAGGACTCCGAGGAGCCCAGCCACCGGTCCCGCCGGTGCAGCGCGGCGACCCGCCGGTGCACGGAGGGCCGGCCGCGACGGGTGTCGCTGCCGTCCATCACGTCGTCGTGGATCAGCGCGGCGGCCTGGAACAGCTCGAGGGAGGCAGCCACCGTCACGATCTCGGGCTGGTCGGCGCCACCGGCGCCCCGCCAGCCCCAGTAGCAGAAGGCCGGGCGCAGCCGCTTGCCCCCACGGAGCAGGTCGGCGAGCGCCTCCATCAACGGGGACAGGTCGTCGCCGACCTCGTCGAGCACCGCTGCCTGCCGCGCCAGCATGTCGTGGACCGACTTGTCGACCCGGCTCCGGAGGTCCTCCGCGTCCAGCGGGTGCGGCGGTGAGGCAGGAGTCACAACATCCGAGCGTAGGGGCATGTCCCGTCTTCCGGTCGGCCGCCTGGGTCGGATGCGGACCTCGACTAACCTCGGGGACATGACAGCAGCGCCGTCCCACGACCCATGGTCGCGCGCGAGCGTCATGCCCGGCCGCACGCCGTCGATCGCCGAGCTGCTGAGCGAGGGCCGGCACTCCTACTCCTTCGAGTTCTTCCCGCCGAAGACCCCCGACGGCGAGCGTGCCCTCTGGACGGTGCTGCGGCAGCTCGAGTCCCTCCGGCCGACGTTCGTCTCGGTGACCTACGGCGCGGGCGGCTCGACCCGCGACCGCACGGTCGCCATGACCGAGCAGATCGCCCGCAACACCACCCTGATGCCGGTGGGTCACTTCACCGCCGTCGACCACTCGGTGAGCGAGCTGCGGCAGATCATCGGCCAGTACGCGAACGCCGGAGTGCGCAACGTGCTCGCCCTGCGCGGTGACCCGCCGGGCGACCCGATGGCCGAGTGGGCCTCCCACCCCGACGGCGTGCAGTACGCCGAGGACCTGGTCCGGCTGCTCAAGGGCTCGGGTGACTTCTGCGTCGGCGTGGCGGCCTTCCCGGAGCGGCACCCCCGGTCGCCCGACTGGGACACCGACACGAAGTACTTCGTGCAGAAGTGCCGCGCCGGGGCCGACTACGCGATCACCCAGATGTTCTTCTACGCCGACGACTACCTGCGGCTGCGCGACCGGGTGGCCGCGACCGGCTGCGAGGTGCCGATCATCCCGGGCATCATGCCGGCGACCAACGTCCGGCAGATCGAGCGCTTCGCCCAGCTGTCCAACGCGGCCTTCCCGCCCGAGCTCGCCGACCGGCTGCACGCCGTCGAGGACGACAAGGACGCCATGCGCCGCGTGGGCGTCGACGCCGCGACCGAGCTGTGCCAGCGGCTGCTGGACGAGGGCGTGCCGGGGCTGCACTTCATCACCCTCAACACCTCGACCGCGACCCGCGAGATCTACCTACAGCTCGGCCTCGGCGACTCGCGCTGACGCCGGTGGACCGCGACGGCTACCTGGACGGGTGGCAACGGCTGCACGGCGGCTACGACCCCCGGGCGAACCCGCTGGTGCGCGGCTGGCTCTCCGGTGCGTACGTCGTGGCGCGGCCGGTCGCGGCGGCCGGCGTGGCTCCCGACGTGGTGACGCTGACCGGCCTGCTGGTCTGCGCCACCGCGCTGGTCCCGGCCGCGGCCGGCGGCTGGTGGCTGCTGCTCGCCGCGGCCGTCGTCGTGCTGTCGGCGCTGCTGGACAACGTCGACGGGGCGGTGGCGGTGCTGACCGGCCGGGCGACGGCCGCCGGCCAGGTTCTCGACCACGTCGTGGACCGGGTCGCCGACCTGGTCCTCCTCGGCGCGCTGCTCGCCGCCGGCGCACCGTGGCAGGCCTGCGCGCTCGGCGGAGCGCTGATGCTGCTGCAGGAGTACCTGCGGGCCCGGGCGGTGGCCGCCGGCATGACCGAGGTCGGCGTGGTCACCGTGTGGGAGCGGCCGACCCGGGTGATCGTGACCGCCACCTTCCTCGCGGCGGCGGCCGTCCTCGGCGACCCCTGGCCGGCCCTCGGCGCGTGGGCCTGGGCCGGGCTGGGTCTGATCGGCTTCGCCCAGCTCGCGGTCGTCGTACGGCGGCGGCTGCGCTGAGAGCGTCAGGCCGGGCCGACCAGGCCGGCGACGATCGCGGCCGACAACCCGACCAGCGGCAGCCCCCCGCCGGGGTGCGCCGAGCCGCCGACGAGGAACAGCCCGGGCACCGGCGAGGCGTTGGCCGGGCGCAGGAACGCGGCGCGGGCACCGTTGGACGACGTGCCGTAGATCGCGCCGCCGGGGGAGCGGGTGGACTGCTCGAGGTCGGCGGGGGTGCGCACCTCGCGCCACCGCACCCGGTCACGGACGTCGAGCCCCCGGCCGGCCATCACGTCCAGCACCCGGTCGGCGTAGCCGGCCGCCAGCCCGGGGGCGGTCCAGTCGACCGCGCCCGGACCGGTGCCGTGCCGCGGCGCGTTGACGAGCACGAACCATGCCTCCGAGTCACTGTCCGGGCGCAGGGCCGGGTCGTCGGGTGCGCTGATGTAGACCGTGGGGTCGTCGACCGGGCGGGCGTCCCGGCCGGGACGGCCGAAGACGCCGTCGAACTCGGCGTCGTAGTCGTCCGGGAACAGCACGGTGTGGTGGGCGAGGCCGGGCGTCCGACCCCGGAGGGCCAGTAGCAGGACGAAGCCCGACAGCGACGGCGTGGCGCGGTGCAGCCGACGGCGGGCGCCGCCGGCCACCCCCCGGGGCAGCAGGTCGTCGTACAGGTGGGCGGCGTCGGCATCGGCGATGACCACGTCGGCGCCGAGCCGTTCGCCGTCGGCGAGCTGCACCCCGGCGACCCGGCCGCCTTCGACCACCACCGAGGTCACGTCGGTGTCCAGCCGCAGGCGGACGCCGCGCAGCAGCGCCCGGTCGTGCACCGCCTCGCCCAGCCGGCGCAGCCCGCCGGGGACGTACCAGGCGCCGAACGTCTGCTCGACGTACGGCACGACCGACAGCGCTGCGGGAGCCCGTCGCGGGTCGGAGCCGGTATAGGTCGCGTAGCGGTCCAGGAACATCCGCAGCCGCGGGTCGCGCAGATAGCTCCGGCCCAGGCCGCGCAGCGTCTGCCACGGCGCGACGGTGCGGACGTCCGACGTACGGCGGGCCAGCCGCAGCAGGTCCCGACCGCCGGCCAGCGGCGACTCGAGGAACGGACCCCGGGTCACCTGCCACACTCGTGCGCGCGGTCCAGGAACCGGTCCCAGTCGGCGCCGGCCCCGCCGCCGAACGCGTCGTCGAGCGCACGGCGCAGCCGGGCCCGTGAGGCGTTGGGCTGGTCCAGCCAGGTGACGTCGTTGTCGTCGACCGCCGGGAACCGGTAGCGCGTCACCGGGTCGACGGGTACCAGCTCGACGCTGTCGTCCAGCGGCTTGCCGGTCTTGACGAACAGGTCCCGGTAGACCGCGGGCAGGGTGAGCATCGAGGGGCCGGTGTCGAAGGTGAACCCGTCCCGGCTGAACGTGCCGAGCTTGCCGCCCCAGGTGGGCGCCTGCTCGCAGACGACGACGTCGTGACCGAGCGTGGCCAGGCGCGCGGACACCGCGAGACCGGCCATGCCGGCACCCACCACCACGACCCGCGCCACAGGAGGACAGTACGAAAGGTGGCGATCCGGCCAATCCGAAGGGGCGGTCGGTGGAGAACACCCGGTGTGAGCGACGAGACGGCGGGCCCAGTGCGTAGGAGCAATCTGCTCGGTGCGCTCGCCGGCCTGCTCGCGGCCCTTGCCGCGCTGGCTGCCGCCGAGCTCGCCGCCGTCCTCGTCCGGCCGGAGGCCTCGCCGGTGGTCGCGGTCGGCGGCAGCGTCATCGACGCGACACCGACCTGGCTCAAGGAGTTTGCGATCCGCCAGTTCGGCACCAACGACAAGCCGGTGCTGATCGGCTCGATCCTGGTCGTCCTCGTGCTGCTCTCCCTGGTCACCGGCGCCCTCGCTGTGCGCAGGCGCGTGATCGGACTGGCCGGGGTCGCCGTGCTCGGGCTGGTCGGGGCGGTAGCCGCTGCGACCAGGCCGGCCGCCGAGGCGCTGGACCCCTTCCCGTCCCTCGCCGGCGCGGTGATCGGCGCGATGGCGCTTGTCCTGCTGCTGCGTCCGGTCGGTGCACGTTCGGCGCCGGGTACCGACGAGAGTCGTCGGCAGGTCCTGGTGACCGCACTCGTCGTCGGGGCGGCCGCTGTCGCCGCCGGGACCGTGGGACGCCTCGTCAACAGCCGGCGCGGTGACGTCGCCGCGGCGCGCGCCGCGGTCGACCTGCCGGTGCCCAGCAGCGCCGCCACGCCGCTGCCGGTGGGCAGCGAGCTGAAGATCAAGGACCTCAGCCCCTTCACGACGCCCAACAAGGACTTCTACCGGGTCGACACCGCCCTGGTCGTGCCGCAGGTCGACACCGCCGGGTGGTCGCTGAAGGTGCACGGCATGGTCGACAAGGAGATCGAGCTGACCTTCGACCAGCTGCTGGCGCGCGACCTGGTGGAGCGCGACATCACCCTGACCTGCGTCTCGAACGAGGTCGGCGGCAGGTACGCCGGCAACGCTCGCTGGCTCGGGGCGCCGCTCGCGGACCTGCTGGAGGAGGCCGGCGTCGACCCCCGGGCCGACATGATCCTTTCCACCTCGACCGACGGCATGACGATCGGCACCCCCACCGCCGTGGTGATGGACGGTCGCGACGCGTTGCTCGCGGTCGGGATGAACGGTGAGCCGCTGCCGGCGGAGCACGGCTTCCCGGTCCGGATGGTCGTCCCGGGCCTCTACGGCTACGTCTCCGCCACCAAGTGGTTGACCGACCTCGAGCTCACCCGCTTCGACGCCGCCACGCCGTACTGGACCAGCCGCGGGTGGGCGGAGAAGGCGCCGATCCGGACGATGTCGCGGATCGACACGCCCCGGCCGTTCGCCAAGCCGCAACCCGGCCGGGTCGCGGTCGCCGGCGTCGCGTGGGCCCAGCACCGCGGCGTCGACAAGGTCGAGGTGCGGGTCGACGGTGGCGCCTGGCAACAGGCCCGGCTCGCCGAGGTGCCGTCGACCGACACCTGGCGGCAGTGGGTGTGGGAGTGGGATGCCACCTCCGGCAGCCACACCCTCGAGGTCCGCGCCACCGACAGCACCGGCGACACCCAGCCGGAGAGACGTCGAACGCCTTTCCCGTCCGGCGCGACCGGATGGCACTCGACCGCAGTGACGGTCGCCTGACCCCTGCTCCACCCGTCGTCCCCGCCACGGTGCGGGTGCGAAACCACACCCCAACCCGACAGGAGCTCCACCATGAAGGTTCGTTCCCCCCGTTCGATGGCCCTCGCGGCTGCCGGCCTGATGCTTGCCGCGCCGCACTCGCCGCATGCAGCAGCGACGACGGCAACGCCACTACCGCCGGCTCGAACTCCAGCGAGCAGCGGCGCCGACGGAGAGCGCGACCGCGATGACCGGCGACCGAGCCGTTCGGCCCCGGCTGCGCGGCCGTTCCGGCCGACGGTGCCGGCAGCTTCGACGGCATGGCCAGGACCCGTCGCCACGGCCGCCTCGGCCAACCCGCTGCTGTCCACCCTGGTCACCGCCGTGGTGAGGCCGGCCTGGTCGACACGCTGAACAGCGCCGAGGACATCACCGTGCTTCGCGCCGACCAACGACGCGTTCGACGCCATGGACCCGGCGACGCTGGACAAGGCCATGGGCGACCCGAAGGGCCTGCTGACGACGGTCCTGACCTACCACGTGCTCGAGGGCAAGATCGCCCCGGCGGACCTCGCCGGCACGCACACGAGCCTGCAGGGCGGCGAGGTCACCGTCGAGGGCAGCGGTGAGGACTTCACCGTCGACGGCAGCGCCACGGTCGTCTGCGGCAACGTGCAGACCGCCAACGCCACCGTCTACATCATCGACCAGGTCCTGATGCCGAAGGCGTGACCCATCAGCTCGTCCACGTGAGCCCCGGTCCGACGACCGGGGCTCACGTGCGGTGGCCGCGGGTCAGGCGAGCCGGACGGCCCCGCGCGGGATCAGCAGGAACGCCACCAGGTAGAGCACGACCGGTGACGACCAGCAGGTTGTTGTAGCCGGTGACCAGGGCGGCGTACTCCAGACAGCCGCCGACGATCGCGCCGAGCAGGTTGATCGCGAACGCCGACTGCGAGTCGGCGGAGTCCTGGAACCGCTTGGCGAAGGCCACGTTGGCCAGGTAGATCGGCAGGAACGCCAGCAGCGTCGCGACGACCAACCTGGGCGCGAACGGCAGCGGCAGCAGCCAGTCGGGCTGCACCACCCAGGCCAGGACCAGGGACGCGGCGATCCCGCCGAAGACCGCCGGCAGCGGTGGCGTGCGGAACCGTCTGGTGGTCTCGACCGCGGCCAGCACCACGACCAGCACGCCGGCGAAGACCAGCGCGTTGACGAACCAGGTCGTGCCGAAGAGCAGTGCGAACTGGCGACGTTCTTGGTCTCCAGCAGCAGGAACGCCGCGCCCATGAAGAACAGGTCGGCGTAGGGCCGCATGCGACGCAGCGGACCGCCGAGCGCGCGGACCGCGACCAGCGACGCGAGCAGGATGCCGAGCAGCGTGACGGTGTAGAGCGGCGGGAACGAGTCGCCCCTGAAGTACAGGAACGGCCAGTCGTCGGTCGCCGGCGCCGACGACCGGTCCGGGCGGCGCCCACGTGGCTCGCACTGCTGGTCGGCCTCGGTCATCCCGACGCTGATCACGGCCTGCGCCCCCGCCGAAGGTGTCGATGCACGGCGCATGCCCGAAGCCGAGCTTCGCGGTCCCGGCCAGCCGGTCGATCAGCCAGTTCTCGCGGTAGTAGTTGTACATCGCGAAGGCGCCGCTCGGGCTTAGGTGCTCACGCACCGAGCTCATCGCCTCCTCGGTGAACAGGAAGCGCTCCAGGCGGATCTGCGAGGCGCCGCTGACCAGGGTCAGCGAGTCGGGCAGCGCGAAGAGCATCAGGTCGTACTTCCGGTCGGTGCCCTCGAGGAACGCCCGGCCGTCGTTGGTGTGCGTGTGACGCCGGCGTCTGCGTACGGCTTGTCGATGTTCTGCGCCGGCACCGATCTCCAGGATCCGCGGGTCGATGTCCACGGCGTCGACGCGCCGGGCTCCCTCGCGCAGCGCGATCGCGACGTCCGAGCCGGAGCCCGCGCCGACGACGAGCACGTCACCGAGGTTGTTGTCGGGGAGTCGGAGGTACGGCGTCTCGTAGATCCGCTCGCCCTGCTCGACCTTCCACTGGGCCGGCGCCATCAGCTGGTGGGGCACCCCGTTGGCCTTGATCAGCAGGAACCCCGGGGCGCCGACGGCCTCGGTGGTCACCTTGTAGTACGGCGACCAGCTGACGCCGGTGGCCATCGACTCGAGCGAGCAGCATCCCGATCACCGCTGCCGAGCAGAGCACCGTCACCACACGACGGCTCCGGGGGCCGGTCAAGCAGCAGGTAGAGCACGCACGCGATCACTCCCCACACCACCGACGGGGCGCGCAGGAAGCTCAGCGTCGTGAAGGCCGTGATGCCGAGCAGCGACCCGACGAGGTCGTAGCGGTAGGCCGACAGCGGAGGCAGCAGGCCGAAGCACCGCCCGACCACCTCGGCGGCCCGGCCAGGATCAGCGCGACCAGGATGAAGACCACCGGCAGCGCCAGCCACGGCGGGCGGACCGTTGACCTCCAGCGAGGTGAAGTAGATGACGTCGGAGCCGCTGCGCTGGATCGTGATCGGGAACTGCAGGACGCCAGACCACCAGCGCGGTCAGCAGCGGCAGGGACACCGGCCAGACCGACCACGCCTTGCGGCTTATCAGGAAGCCCGCGCCGATGCCGAGGAACGACCCGAGCAGCACGAAGTTGGAGAAGTAGGACAGGTGCACCACGTTGGCGCCGAGCCAGCGGATCAGCGCGAGCTCCAGGAAGAGCATCAGCCCGCTGGCGAGGAGCAGCCGTACGACGGCAGACGGGTCGTCCCTGGCCGCTGGACGGGTGGAGGGGTGCATGGTCTCGGCGGTCACGCGTGGATGGTGTCAGAGGGAGGTCGGCGCCGTAGGACACCTGATCGGGACGTGGGCAAGGGGCGGCCGCGCGCGGTGAGGGTGCCGGCGCGGTGACGCCGCATCGACTCGGCCAGCAGGGCGCCGAACGTCACCACCGACGCCGGGTGGGCGAGGCTGTCCGGCCAGACCCGCGAGCCGGTACGCCGGGCAGCCAGCACCCGGCCGGTCACCCCTGCCGCGTAGCCGACCAGCCCGGCACGCGACCCGCGTAGCGCAGCCAGCGGCGGCAGCAGGTAGACCACGCCCAGCGCGCCGACCACAGCGGCAGCACCCGCGGGGGAGCCGAACGCCGACCACAGCGACTTGGCGTAGCCGTCCCGCAGGTCCGCCCAACCGGCGTACATCCGGCAGCTCGCGACGTCGGTGCCGTCGACCACGGTGCCCCTGCCACCGCAGCGCTTGATGGCGCGCAGCAGCGCGACGTCCTCGAGCATCTCGGCCCGCACCGCCGCGTGCCCGCCGGCTCGCCGGTACGCCGCCGTGTCGACGACGAGGAGCTGACCGTTGGCGGCTGCCAGCGACTCCCGCTTCGAGCGCTCGGCGACCCGGACCGGCAGCGTCGTGAGCCACGACCACTGCAGCAGCGGCTGCACCAGCCGCTCCGCGGCGGTCACGGCGACCTGCCGCGGGTAGGGCGACACGAGGTCGAGACCGCCCCAGCGCAGCAGCGCGACCGTGCCGCGACTGCGTGCGGCGCCAGGACGACGTCGGCGTCGAGGAACACCAGCACGGTCGCGTCGGCCGCTGCCTCGGCCAGCTGGTGGCAGGCCCACGGCTTGCCCCACCAGCCCTCGGGCAGGGCCGCGCCGTCGAGCACGTCACTCGCGGGTCTGCGCCGGCCACCCGGCGCACCGTCTCGGCGGTGCCGTCGGTCGACCCGTCGTCGAGCACCAGCACCTGCAGGTCGCGGACACCTGCTTGTGCGAGCACCGACCGAAGGCACGGCTCGACGCGGTGCGCCTCGTCGCGCAGCGGCAGCAGCACGGCCACCGGCTCGGCGACCGGCGGCGGCTCGGCCGGCGGCACCCGGAGCCGGTGCAGGTTCCAGGCGGTGTGCACCGCGCCGGCCACGGCCAGCCCGGCGCCGAGCCGGGTCAGCCCGCGGGTCAGGGCCGCGACTGCCACAGCGACCAGGCATAGGGCAGCACCAGCAGGCCGAGCAGCACGCCACCGACCAGCGCGACCGACCCGGTGCCGAACCAGAAGACGTTGCCGAGCACGTAGCCGAGCCAGGTCCACACCAGAAGCGTGGCCGGCACGACTCGTCGGCCGGTCGATGCGCCGGTCGCGGGGGAGGACCACGACCAGCACGAGCATCATCAGCGTGCCGACGACCAGCCAGCCGGCGAAGTTCGTGAGCGGGATGCCGGAGACACCGGGCAGCGCCGGCGTCCGGGTCGGCCCAGGTCCAGTGGCCGTCGCTGACCATCTGCGGGTCGAGGAACACGTCCCAGGCGGCCAGCCCGAACCGCCGCCGCCGGCACCACCCAGCGCCGGGTCAGCCGGCGAGCGGCCAGCAGCACCGGGTAGGCCATCATCGTCCAGGCCAGCGGGACCACCAGCGGAACGTCGAGGACCTCGGGGCCGAGCGTCCCAGCGTAGGAGTAGTCCCCGAACGGCAGCCCGGTGCGGACGCCCACCGCCTCGGCGACCAGCCCGCCGCCCGCCGTGACGGCGACCAGGCCGAGGGTCCAGCCGAGCCCGCGGTGCACCAGGGCGTGCAGCACGCACGTGGCGGCGAACGCCACCACGGTGGCGATCGTCACCCGGTCCAGCCACCGGTCCCCGACGAGCGGGTAGGCGATCTGCAGTCCGACGGTGGTCGCCGCGAGCAGCCAGGTGAGGCCGACGGCGGCACCAGCCGGCCGACGGCCCCTGCTGCGCACGGCGTACGCCATGGCCGTCATCGCCACCGCCGCCGCGCCGCCATCACGACCCGCGCGGCGGTACGGCCGGACGCGCCGAACACCCCGCCTCCGGGGTGGGTCGACGCGCCGGTGAGGAACAGGCCGCGCACCGGCGTACGGTAGCCCGCCAGCTCGGGCAGCGGCCGGTAGGCGAACATCGAGTCCAGCCCCATCTCGACGTGCATCACGTTGCCGCGCCGCAGCCCCAGCTCGCGCTCGAGGTCGAGCGGTGTCTGCACGTGCACCTGCTCGATGCTGCTCGCGAACCCGGGTGCGGCCGCCTCCACCTGGGCCACGATCTTGTCGGCCTCACGGCCGGCGATGTCGTCCCACTGCTCGCCGGTCGCCAGCTCGTACGGGTGCCACTGCGCCCAGCCGTGACGTTGTGCTTGCCGGCCGGCGCGATCGAGCGGGTCGACCGCACTGAACGTCATCACCAGCACCGCCGGCTCGGACGGTGGGCGGCCGGCCACGAACTCGCCGTGGGCCGCGCGCAGGTGGGTGCGGCTCGGCGCCAGCAGCTGCATCGCGGAGTACGGCGACGAGCCGGCCGCGGACGGATAGCGCGGCAGGTCGCTGGTGCCCAGACGCACCACCATCCCCAGCCCGTTGCCGACCCGCACCGCGGTGGTCGCCCGGGCCAGCAGCGCCGGGTCGCCGAGCAGCTCGAGGGTGGTCAGCACATGGCAGCCGGCGACCACGGCGCGGGCGGCGACGTGCTCGCCGGAGTCGGTGGTGACGCCGGTGACCCGGTCGCCGGACCGGGTGATCGCGGCGGCGCCGTCACCGAGCCGCACGCTGCCGCCCAGCCGCCGCAGCCGCTCGGCCAGCGCGACCGTCAGGGCCCGGACCCGCCCACCGCGCGGCCCGGCGGCATCCGGTGCATCAGCGCGTTCCAGCCCACCAGGTCGGCGGTGGCGACCTCGTGCCTGGGCGGCCCGGACTGGGCGCCCAGCCAGGAAGTGCGGTCTTGAGCCGCTCGTCAGTGAAGTGCTCGTCGAGCAGCTGGTCGCCGGGCTGCAGGAACTGCCGGGACATCTCCAGCCCGCCGACACCCGTCGCCTTGCCGGCACCCCAGAGGTGGCGGCCCGAGCCGGCCGGCGGTGGGCACGTCCTGGAAGGCCGCGAACACCGCCTCGTTGCGGGCCCCCCAGTCGGTGACGAACGCGCGGTAGGCGTCGGCATCCCGGTCGCCGCACATCGCCGCGATCGAGTCGCAGGTCGCGTCGAGGTCGACGTGGAAGGTCAGCGCCTGCTGCTCGCCGCGCGTCCCGAACGGCGCGAACCCCCACGGGTCCATGTCCAGGTAGCGCAGGCCGCACTCGTCGAGGCGCAGGTCCTCCACGATGCCGGTGTGCCGGACCATGATGTGCGCGCTCGAGCCGCGGTCGACGGCGTAGCCGGGCCAGCGCTCGACCGTCGAGACCGCGCCGCCGGGCACGGTGTCACGCTCGACCACCTCGACGTCGAGGCCCTCGCGGGCCAGGTAGCAGGCGGCGACCAGGGCGTTGTGGCCGCTGCCGACCACGACGACGTCGCGGGCTGCCACCGGGCGGATCCTACGGGGTCAGGTCGGCGTCGCGGCGTCACCGGCCCGGAACGCGCCGAGCCCGGGCCCGCCGGATCCTCGAGGCCAGCAGCACGACCAGCGTCGTGCCGAGCAGGAGCAGCGCGGCGGCGATGCCGGCGGCCACCCACGGCGCCGCGAGCAGCAGGGCGATGACCCCGGCGACCGAGAAGTCCTCGACCAGGCTGACCACGATGTTCGAGGCAGGCTCCGGCGAGGTGTTCACGGCGAGCCGGAGCCCGGCCTTCACGGCGTGCGAGGCCAGCGCGGTCGCACCCCCGGTGGCCGCGAGGACCGCTCCCTGCAGGCTGGTGGCGTCGCCGGTGGCGAGCAGGCCGATGGCCGCGCCGACGGTAGGACGGACCACGGTGTGCACCGCGTCCCAGGCGGAGTCGAGGTAGGGCACCTTGTCCGCGACGAACTCGAGCAGGAACATCACCCCGGCCGCCACGAGGACGTCGGTCCGCTCGAGTCCGGCGGGTACGTCGTCCACACCCGGCGAACCGGCCGAGCAGCCCCAGGAGCAGGACCGTCGCGTAGGCGTTGACGCCACTGGCCCAGCCGGAGGTGAAGACCAGCGGCAGCAGGCCTTCGAGACCGGTCACGGCGTCCGCCCGTCGAAGGTGCCCTCCACGCCCAGCACCGCGAACCGGGCGAACAGCTCCTCGGAGTACCACCCGACCTCGGCCGTGCGGCGCACCACCTCCCGGTGCGGGGCGCGGCGGTGAGCGAACTCGGTGACCGCGCCCGGGGGAGTCCCAGAGGCTGAACGTGCCCTGCAGACCTACCGGGGCCTCGCCGATGCCGAGGGTCAACCTCAGGCCCTCCGCGTTCCTGAGGTCGGTGGACACCGGCGGCACGGCCCGCCAGAACGTGAGCGTCCGGCGGGTGGCGATCCGGGCGCGGGTCACGACGGCCACCGGCCCGGCGTACGACGGGGAGGGCACGGGAGCGCCGAACGGGGCCCGGCCGGACCAGGCTCCCCTGCTCGTCAGCGGCCGCAGGTCGACTCGCAGGCGCTCCTCGGCGATCCGCCCCCAGGCCCGTGCGACCGGGCCGCCCTCGAAGTCCGAGGCCGCCGCAGCCGTGGACCAGCATGCGAGCAGGCCCCAGTGGTTGCGGTCGGCGTCCCGTACGGTGAACGTGCTGCCGTCGCCTGTTCCCAGCAGCTTGGCGAACCGCAGCCCTGAAGTCCCGCGCAACGGCGCGCGGTCCCGGGCCATGCGCAGCAGGGCCCTGGGTACCCGCCGGTCGGGCACCCGCCACACGTGCATCGTCACCACGTCGGGTACCGGTTCCACGATCCACAGCCTACGGAGATCAAGGTGCGTCGAACCTACGCCGACGGGGTAAAGGACGAGCCAGACGCCGACCGGGCCCACTCCGACCCGGTCGTCGCGCGACCAGGAGCCATCTGACGTGACCGACGCGACACCCGACGCGACACCCCGACATGCCACGGACGAGGCCTCTCACCACCTCCTCCGCACCCGCCTGGCCCGCTGGCTGACGGCCCTCGGCCTCGTCGTGGCCGTCGCAGCCTCGGTCTGGAGCATGCACCGGGTGCCGCACGCGTCCTGGCAGCCCGCCCTGCTGGGGCTGCTGCCGTGGGTGCTCGGCAAGTACGTCCTGTGCCCACTGCGCTGGCACGCCCTGTCCATGCAGCGGGAAGCGCCGCAGCTGGCACCTACGGGTCTACGCCGAGAGCGAGCTGCTCGGCCTGGCGTCGCCCGCACACGTCGGCGCCGATCTGTGGCGGATGCACCGGCTTGCCAAGAGCACGGGGATGAACCGGCCCTCGGCCCTGGCCGAGGTCGGGCTGGACCGGCTGGTCGGCGCGATCGGGCTCGCTGTCTTCGTCGTCATCGCGGGCGCCGCGCTGCCGCCGCGACTGCTGGTCGTGGCGGTCGGCATCGCGCTGCTGCTGCTGGTGGTCGGCCTGCTCGTGCACCGCTTCCGACCGGGGCTGCTCGCCTCGCGCCCGCTTCCCGCGCCGCGGGTGCTCGTCCGCGGCGTGCTGCTCTCGATGGCCTACCAGCTGACGATCATCGGCCTGCTGATGGGCAACCTGGCGGCTCTGGGCCAGGAGGTGCACCCGCTGGCCCTGCTGGGCATCTTCGGCGCCAGCCAGGTCGCCGGCATCATCCCCGGCGTCAACGGCGCCAGCCCGCGCGAGGGAGCCCTGGTGATCGGCCTGGCCTCGCTCGGCGTGACCTGGTCGGCTGCCCTCGGTGCGGTGGCCCTGGCAGCGCTGCTGGCCTGGGCGCCGGCCCTGCTGCTGGGCGGCGTCAGCCTCGTGGCCCGCCGCGTGCGCGACGTACGCGCAGCCTGATCCGGACTCGGGGCCCAAAGCCCCTTGCGGTGCGGGCCACACCCGGCGACGCTCGAAGGCAGGCGCGCTGGAGGTGAGCAGATGGCTGCCGGGGGACGGTCGTATCCCGCCGTGCCGACCGGAACCCGGCCGCGGAACCCGGGTGTCTCCGACCGCTGGCGCGCGCTGCCCCGTGAGATGGCCATCGTCGCCGCGGCCGTCGCTGTCTACTTCGGGGTCCGCGGCGAGACCGTTGCCAACCCGGCGCCGGCCTACCGGCACGCCAGTGAGCTGGCCGAGCTCGAGCAACGGCTCGGCATCGACATCGAGCACAGCGTCCAGCGGCCGTTCCTCGGCTCCGACCTCGCGACCGACGTCATGAACTGGGTGTACATCTGGGGTCACTGGCCGGTGATCATCGCGGTCCTGGCCTGGCTGTTCCTGCGCCACCCGCAGGCCTACTGGGCTGACCCGCGCGGCGATGATGCTCTCCGGGGCGGTCGGCCTGGTCGTCTTCATGACCTATCCGGTCGCACCACCGCGGCTGGCCGACCCGGAGCTGGTCGACACCGTGACGGAGTTCTCCACGGCGTACCGCGTGCTGCAGCCACCTGCGTTCACCAACCCGTACGCGGCCATGCCCAGCCTGCACGTCGGGTGGGACCTGCTGATCGGCATCGCCGTGGTGGTCAACGCCCGCTGGCTGTGGTTGAAGGTGGTCGGCACGCTGCTGCCGGCGGTGATGGCTCGTGGCCGTGGTCGCCACGGCCAACCACTACGTCCTGGACGCCGTGGCCGGGGTGGCACTGGTCCTGGTCTGCCTGCTGGCGGTGACCCGGGTGACGCGCCGGGGCGTCAGGGTCGCCCCGGTGGTCGCGGTGCCGACGCCGCGAGAACCCGACGCCGGCTCGCAGACGTCGTCGCCGGGGCGGCCGGCGGCGCGCAGTGGCCCGGCCGGGACACTGCCCCTGTGACCGAGCGTCGCCTGCTCACGGTGGCCCACCGCCGCGGCAACACCGTGACCGGCCTGCGCGAGGCCCTGGACTGCGGCGTCGACCTGGTGGAGGCCGACGTGCACGCCTACCGCGGCCGGCTCGAGGTGCGCCACCTCAAGACCATGGGCCTGCTGCCCTGGCTGTGGGACCGCGGCGAACTCGTGCACCGGCGGCGGCACACGCATCTCGAGCTCGCTGAGCTGGTGGCGTCCCTCGGCGACGACCACCGCCTGATGATCGACCTCAAGGGCGTGCACCCCCGGCTCGCGCCGCGGGTGGCCGGGTTGCTGCGCGAGGCCTCGCCCGGCCTCGAGCTCACGGTGTGCACCAAGAGCTGGTGGATGCTCGACGCCTTCGACGTGCCGGTACGCCGGGTGCTGTCGGCCGCCAGCCGGCGCGGCGTCGCCCGGCTGCGCGCCCGCGTCGCGGCCGGCCCGGTGCACGGCGCCTCGGTGCGGCTCTCGCTGCTCACGCCCGAGCTGGTCACCGAGCTGCACCGCGGGACCGACCTGGTGATGACCTGGCCGGTCGACACCCCCGAGGCGCTGGCGCAGGCCCGCCGGGTCGGTGTCGACGCCGTCATCAGCAAGGACCTCGACCTGCTCCGCGGGGTGATCGCCGGCCGATGACCGCCGCCCTGCTCTGACCCTCCGACACATCCGGGACGGGTGAGGCCGTGGAGGCGCGGACCCCGGCCCAGGCGCACCAGGTGCACCGTTCGTGTCTGGCAGTCAGAGCGGTATCGGGATGGTGCGACTCGTCAGTCGGTGCCGACGTCGGCGGGGGCGCCGCCGGTGAGGCGGAGCAGCTCGGCGTACGTCGTGGGGAAGACCGAGTGGGGATGGCCGGCGGCTGCCCACACCTGGTCGTAGCGCTCCAGCGCGGTGTCGACCAGGGTGCGCAGCGGCTCCGGGTGGCCGACCGGGGCGACGCCGCCGATCGCGAACCCGGTGTGGGCCCGGACGAACTCCGGCGTCGCGCGGGCGACCGAGGCCGGCACCGACCAGTGCGGCGACCTTGGCGGTGTCGACCCGGTGGCCGCCGGAGGCGAGGACCAGCAGCGGGGAGCCGTCGGCGTCGAAGACCAGCGAGTTCGCGATCTGGGCGACCTCGACGCCCAGCTGCTCGGCGGCCTGGGCGGCGGTGCGGGCCGAGCCGTCCAGCTCGGTGACCGAGCCGTCGGCACCGAGCTCAGCCAGCCGGGCGGTGACCCGGGCGACGCTGGGATGGGTGGGCACGCAGCGAGGCTAACCGGCTGTGCGGAAGGGCTTGACGCGGTGTCCGAGGGTGGGGCTACTGTAGGACCTGTTCGAACACATGTTCGACACGGGTGGACCGCCCGGCACCGTGGACTCGACCCCTGCGGTGCCGGGTCGGGCCCGGTCCACGAGGCAGCCAGCACTTTCTGGGAGGCACTGATGAGCCGGCGGTACGACGACCCGGTCGAGGTGCGCCGTCGCGACGACGACCCGGCCGAGTTCCTCTGGCGGGGCCGGTTCTACGCGGTGCGCGAGGTGCTCGCGCGCTGGGTCGAGACCGGTGCCTGGTGGCAGCGGCCCGACGGGTCGCCGACCGGGACGGCGCCCACCCTCGACGGCGAGCGGGAGGTCTGGCGGGTGGAGGCCAGCCGCGGCCGGGCGGCCGGGTCCGGCATCTACGACCTGTGCTTCGACTGGACGGCGGGCGGCTGGACCCTGCTGCGCGCCCAGGACTGAGAGGTGGCTGCGATGACGACATCCCAGACCCGTACCGACAGCCAGACCCGTACCGACAGCCAGACCCGTACCGAGGCGCTGGCCACCCTGCAGCGCCGGCCGCCGGTGGTCGCCGCCGCGCGCGACCTGCTCGGCACCGCCCGCCACGACCTGGCCAGCGCGATGGGCACCACGGTCGCGACCGAGCGCTACGCCGCGGCCCACCTCGCCGCGCTGCGCACCGCCGCCGCGGTGCTCGCGGTGCGCACCCGGCCGAGCGCGACCAAGCGGCCGCGCAACGTGTGGTCGATGCTGCCGCAGGTGGCGCCCGAGCTCACCGAGTGGGCGGCGTTCTTCGCCGCCGGTGCGAGCAAGCGGGCCGCGGCCGAGGCCGGCCTGTCCCGGGCGGTCACCCCGCGCGAGGCCGATGACCTGCTGCGCGACGCGCAGACCTTCCTCGCCCTCGTGGAGACCACCCTCGGCCTGGCCCACCAGCCGGTGATCCCGCACCTCGCCGCGCTGGCCTCACGCGCCAGCTGAGCACCCGTCCCACCCGAGCACCGTCCCACCCGAGCACCCGAGCCCCGGATCCGAGCGACCCCGCATGCCACCCGGCGACCCCTTCGTCCACCTGCACGTGGCCTCCGGCTACTCGCTGCGCTACGGCGCCTCCCACCCGCACGTCCTCGTCGAGCGGGCGGCCGAGCACGGCATGGACACCCTGGCGCTGACCGACCGTGACGGTCTGTACGGCGCGGTGAAGTTCGCCCGGGCCGCCCGGTCGGCGGGCGTCCGGCCGGTCCTCGGCGTCGACCTCGCGCTGGAGCCGACCGGGCTGCTGTCCCCGCCGGCCGCGATGGTCCACCCGTCGCTGCAGGTCCGCGGGGGAGCGGCCGGTCGCCAGCAACCGGCCAAGGGCGGCGCCACCGTCGACCCCCGGCACCCGCGGGTCACCCTGCTGGCCAGGGACAAGGCCGGCTGGGCGGCGCTGTGCCGGCTGGTGTCGGCCACCCACCTGCGCGGCGAGCGCGGGAAGCCGGTGAGCACCCTCGACCTGGTCGCCGAGCACGTGCGGGCGGCGGCCGACGCGGGCGGCGGCCTGCTGGTGCTGCTCGGCCCCGGCTCCGAGGTCGGCCGGGCGCTCATCGCCCGCCGTCCGGACCTGGCCCGGTCGGTGCTGGCCGGCTGGCGCGAGGTCGTCGACCGCACCGACCTGCTCCTCGAGGTCGTCTCGCACCGCGGCCCGGACGACCGGCCGCGGGCCGCCCGGATGCTCGGCCTGGCCGTCGAGGAGCAGCTGACCGCGGTGCTCACCAACGCGGTCCGCTACGCCGACCGCTCCGACGCGCCGACCGTCGACGTGCTCGACGCGTCCCGCCGGCTGGTCGCGCTGGACCCCCGGCACCTCGACCGGGTCAACGCCGAGGGCTACCTCAAGTCCGGCAAGGAGATGCTGTCGGTGGCGGAAGAGGTCGCTTCGGCGGCCGGCCTCGACGACCGTGCGGCACGGCGGCTGCTCGCCGCCACCCGCCGGGTCGCCGACCGGTGCGCCGTCGACCCGCGGGCCGACCTCGGGATGGGGGAGGTGCACTTCCCCGACCTGCAGGTGCTTGGAGCGACGACGTCCGGAGCGAGGGAGGACCCGGTGGCGAGGGCGCAGATGATGCTGCGGCAGCGCTGCGAGGCCGGGCTGGGCCGGCGCGCGATGACCGCGACCCCCGAGGTGCGACGGCGGCTGGACGACGAGCTGGGGGTGATCGAGACGCTCGGCTACCCGTCGTACTTCCTCACCGTCGCCGACGTCGTCGACCTGATCCGCGACATGGGGGTGCGGGTCGCGGCCCGCGGCTCGGGTGCGGGCAGCCTGGTCAACTACCTGCTCGGCGTCTCCGGGGTCGACCCGATCCGGCACGGCCTGCTGATGGAGCGGTTCCTCTCGCCGCTGCGGGAGGCGCTGCCCGACGTCGACGTCGACGTCGAGTCGGCCCGGCGTACCGAGGTCTACGAGCAGATCCTGGCCCGGTTCGGCGGCGAGCGGGTCGCCTGCGTCTCGATGATGGACACCTACCGGGTGCGGCACGCGATCCGCGACGTCGGCGCCGCGCTGGGCATGCCGCCCGGCGAGATCGACCAGATCGCCAAGGCGTTCCCGCACATCCGGGCCCGCGACGTGCACCATGCGCTGGACGAGCTGCCCGAGCTGCGCGCGTCGCGGTTCCAGGGATCAGCGGGCGGTTCGTTGGATCTTTTGTTCCGGCTGGTCGCGCGGCTCGACGGGCTGCCGCGGCACGTCGCGCTGCACCCGTGCGGGGTGCTGCTCTCCGACACCACGCTGCTCGATCGCACCCCCGTCGAGGCGAGCTGGCTGGGCTTCCCGATGAGCCAGTTCGACAAGGACGACGTCGAGGAGCTCGGCCTGCTCAAGCTCGACGTGCTCGGCATCCGGATGCAGTCGGCGATGTCCTACGCCGTCGACGAGGTCGCCCGGCTGGGTGACGACGACGGCGTCCGGATCGACCTGGACGACCAGACCCGGGTGCCGCTGGACGACCCGGACACCTTCGCGCTGATCCAGTCGACCCGCACCCTGGGCATGTTCCAGATCGAGTCACCGGGGCAACGCGAGCTGGTCGGCAAGTTCGGGCCGGAGACCTTCGGCGACCTGATCACCGACATCTCGCTGTTCCGGCCCGGCCCGGTCAAGAGCGACATGGTCACCCCGTTCCTCAAGGCCCGGCAGGGCTGGGCCGAGCCCGAGTACCTCCACGAGTCGCTGCGCTACGCCCTCGAGGAGACCAGCGGCGTCGTCGTCTTCCACGAGCAGGTGCTGCAGATCATCTCGACGTTCACCGGCGTCAGCCTTGCCGAGGCCGACGAGGCCCGCCGCGCCCTGGGTGCTCCCGACGGGCAGCCCGAGGTCGAGGTGTGGCTGCGGCCGCGCGCCTACGCCCGCGGCTACGACGTCGCCACCGTCGACAAGGTCTGGGAGGTGCTCAAGGCGTTCGCGTCCTTCGGGTTCTGCAAGGCCCATGCCGCCGCGTTCGCGCTGCCGACCTTCCAGTCCGCCTGGCTCAAGACCCACCACCCGGCGGCGTTCCTGGCCGGGGTGCTCACCCACGACCCGGGCATGTACCCGAAGCGGTTGATCCTCGACGACGCCCGCCAGTTCGGCATCGCGGTGCTGCCGCTGGACGTCAACGCCTCCGACGCGTCCTACCGGGTCGAGCGGGTGGAGCGGGTCGAGCCGCCGGAGGAGGGCGAGCAGCCAGTCGTCGGCTGGCAGCGGGCCGCCGGCTACGGCATCCGGCTCGCGCTCTCGGAGGTCAAGGGCATCTCCGAGGCCGAGGTGGCCCGGGTGGTGGCCGGCCGGCCCTACGGCTCGCTGGCCGACTTCTACGACCGGGCCGGGGTGGCCCGCCCGGTCGTCGAGCGCCTGGTGCTCACCGGTGCCTTCGACGCCCTCTACGCGCTGGGGTCGGTGGTCACCGGGCCGTCCGGCCGGCAGGGCCGGCTGACCCGCCGTGACCTGCTGCTGCAGGTGGGCGAGCTCGACCGGTGGACCCGCACGGTCGCGCGCGGCGGTGGCCGGTCCGGCCGGTCCCGCCGTACGCCGGGCCGCGCCCCGGCCGCAGCCAGCCCCCAGCTCGCCCTGGCCGCCGCCAGCGGCGAGTCGCTCACCACGGTGCAGCGCCCGGACGTCCGCGCCCTCGCGGCCCGCCAGTCGCAGGCCGCCCGGCCGGTGGTGGCCCGGCCGGTGCAGCTGGCCCTCGACCTCGACGACGCCCCCGGGTCGGTCGAGCCCAGCGGGCTGCCCGAGATGACCGGCGCCGAACGGGTGCGCGCCGAGCTGGAGGTGCTCGGGCTGGATGCGACCCGGCATGTCGTCGACTTCTACGAACCGTTCCTCGCGGCACTGCGGGCGACCCGCGCCCCGGACCTGGTGCGCTGCCGCAGCCAGGCCGAGGTGCTCGTCGCCGGGGTGAAGGTCGCCACCCAGACCCCGCCGATCCGGTCCGGCAGGCGGGTCGTGTTCGTCACCCTCGACGACGCCCGCGGCCCGATCGACGCGACCTTCTTCGAGGACGCCCAGGGTCCCTACGCCGCGACGCTGTTCCACTCGTGGCTGCTCGTGATCCGCGGCCACGTCCGGCGCACCGGACCGCGCGGGGTGTCGATGCGGGCCACCGGCTGCTGGGAGCTGCCGGTGCTGCACGAGGCGTGGCTGTCCGGCGGTCTGGACGCCGTCGCGGCGCTGATGGCCGCGACCGGGCCGGTCACCGACCGCTCGGTCACCGGCGCGGCCGAGAGCCGCTCGACCCGGCCGGTGATGAGCCGGCCACCGGTCGGGGGCAGCAGCGAGGTCTACGAGCCGCGCGAGGTCGGCAAGGCCGGGTCGGCCGGCGGCATGGGCCGGCCCCGCCGGGTGCTGGTGCACCCGAGCGGGTTCCGCCAGTCGCCGTACGCCGACCTCAAGCCGCCCGGCGACGACACCAAGACGGCCGCCCGCAAGGAAGGGGCGAAGGCGCCGCGCAAGCTCTGGCACTCCAGCCCGGGCAGCTCGGGTGGATAGCCTGGCCGGGTGCCGACCTCCCGCGACGACGCCCCGACGAACCGGACGGGCACGGCGCCGCAGCGGACCGCCCGCACCGCCGTGGTGTGGGACGTGCTGCGCGAGGTGTCCGACGCGGCTCCGGCCGGCCTCGACGTCCTCGACGTCGGGGGCGGCACCGGTGGTTTCGCCGTCCCGCTCGCCGGGCTCGGCCACCGGGTCACCGTCGTCGACCCCAGCCCGGACGCGCTGGCCGCGCTGCAGCGCCGGGCCGGCGAGACCGGCATCGCGGTGCGCGCCGTGCAGGGCGACGCCGCGGGCCTGCTCGAGGTGGTCGACCGGGGCAGCGCCGACCTGGTGCTCTGCCACGGGGTGCTCGAGCACGTCGACGACCTCGCGCCGGCCGTCGCCGCCCTGGTCGCCGTGCTGCGTCCCGGCGGCACCCTCAGCCTGCTGGTCGCCGCCCGCAACGCGGTCGTGCTCGCCCGGGCGGTCGCCGGCCGGTTCGCCGAGGCGCAGCACGTCCTCGAGGACCCGGACGGTCGCTGGGGCCCCGGCGACCCGCTGCCCCGCCGGTTCACCGAGCCGGGTCTGCTCGTACTTCTCGGTGACGCCGGCCTGCGGGTCGAGGAGGTGCACGGCGTGCGCACCGTCGCCGACCTGGTCCCCGGTGCGCTGGTCGACGCCGAGCCGGGGGCGGCCGACGCCCTGGTCGCGCTGGAGACCGCGACCGCGCAGCTGCCGGAGTTCCGGGCCGTCGCGACCCAGCTGCACGTCCGCGCGACGCGCCCCTGAGACCGGGCAGGCACTCCGATGAGCCGCAGCCAGCAGCTGGACCGACCCGGACCACCGTCCGGGCCACCCGGTGACGACACCGGCTGCACCGTCCTGCACGTCGACATGGACGCCTTCTACGCCTCGGTCGAGCTGATCAGCCGCCCCGAGCTGCGCGGTACCCCGGTGATCGTCGGCGGCGGCTCGCGCAGCGTGGTGCTCTCCGCGACCTACGAGGCCCGCCGGTACGGCGTCCACTCCGCGATGCCGATGACCCGGGCCAGGCGGCTGTGCCCGCAGGCCACCGTGATCACCCCCACCCACGGGCTGTACTCCACGGTCTCGGCCGGTGTCATGGAGATCTTCCGGTCGGTCACGCCGCTGGTCGAGCCGCTGTCCCTGGACGAGGCATTCCTGGACGTGGCAGGTGCCGGACGCCGGCTCGGCCGGCCGACCCAGATCGGCCAGCTGATCCGCGACCGGGTGGCCGACGAGCAGGGCATCACCTGCTCGGTCGGCGTGGCCAGCACCAAGTTCGTCGCCAAGCTGGCCTCGACCCGCAGCAAGCCCGACGGCCTGCTCGTCGTCCCGGCCGCCGGCGTGGTCGCCTTCCTGCACCCGCTGCCCGTCGGAGCGCTCTGGGGGGTCGGGGAGAAGACCGAGAAGGAGCTGACCCGGCTCGGCCTGCACACCGTCGGCGACATCGCGAACACCCCGGTGCAGACCCTGGTGCGCGCGCTCGGGCAGGCCGCCGGGTCGCACCTGCACGCCCTGTCGTGGGGTCGGGACGAACGCCGGGTCGTCCCGCACGAGCCGGACAAGAGCATCGGCGCCGAGGAGACCTTCGCCCGCGACGTCGACGACCCCGACGTCGTCCGTCGCGAGCTGCTGCGGCTGGCCGAGAAGACCGCGGCCCGGCTGCGGGCCGCCGGGTTGGCCGGCCGGACGGTCAGCGTCAAGATCCGGTTCGCCGACTTCACCACGATCACCCGGGCCCGCACCCTTACCGAGGCCACCGACGTCGCCGCCGTCCTCTACGCCACCGCGCGCCAGCTCTACGAGGCACTCGGCCTCGACCGGGCCCGGCTGCGGCTGGTCGGGATCCGGGTCGAGGGTCTCCTCGAGTCCGCGGACGCCCCGCGCCAGCTCGCACTCGGGGAGCGGGCGTCCGGCCGGCGCGAGGTCGAGCAGGCAGCCGACCGGGCGGTTCGCCGGTTCGGCTCGGGCGTGGTCCGGCCGGGCAGTCTGGTCGACCCCGCACGACCGGAAGACGATTCCTGACCCGCCTCCTGACCAGTCGGGGACGGTCGTCCACACGAGGCGTGGGGCACTGGGTTTCCCGTCCGGGTTTCATCGAGCCGTTCGGGCGCATATCCTTCAAGTGCGCACGGCAGCGTCAGGGCCGTGGGCACCGTGTAGGTGCATTGTCCGCGAGGAGGAGTCCGTGCCGCTCTCCGAGCACGAGCAGCGACTGCTCGAGCAGATGGAGCGGGCGCTCTATGCCGAGGACCCGAAGTTCGCGTCCTCGCTTCGTGGCAAGGACCCCCGGAGCAACTTCCGGCGGCGGGTCCTGCTCGCCGGTGTCGGTTTCGTGATCGGTGTCGTCCTGCTGATGACGGGCCTGGTCGCCAAGGTGATCCTGGTCAGCCTGCTCGGCTTCCTGTTCATGCTCGCCAGCGCGTTCTTCGCCGTCACGAGCTACCGCGCGGTGACCGCTGCCGCCCAGCTCGGCGTGGTCGACCCCTCCGGCATCCGGCGCCCGCCGAACGCGTCCAGCGGGGGCGCCGGCCGCCGCCCGAAGAGCTCTGCCGGCCCCGGATTCATGGCCCGGATGGAAGAGCGCTGGAACCGCCGCCGCGACGAGAACGGCGGCCGGTAGCCCGACCCGGACCGCCGTCACCACCGATCAGGTGCGGCGCAGCCGCAGCCGGCTGGTGACCGCGCCGACCGCGGCGTCGATCGCGTCCAGACCGTCGGCCAACCGCTCCGACAACGCTGCCGCCACCGCCGCGGGTCGACCGGGGCAGTAGCCGGGCCCGCCAGCGCACCCAGCGGCTCGACCCCTCGGCCAGCGACGCGCGCACGGCGTCGACGTCCGACCGAAGGTCGCCGACCGGCGTCATCTCCGGGGCATAGCGCGCCCGCTCGGTTGCCGTCGCCACCCGGTGCAACGCCTCCGCAGGCTCGCCGACCAGGTGCCGCTGCGCCGTGAGCCGGGCAGCACCACGCCGCGGCGGGTCGCTCGGGTCCCAGCCGTAGCCGTGGTCGAGCAGGGTGTCCTGCAGGTCGTCCCAGGCCGCCAGGGCGGTGGCCGTCGGGGTGTCGGCGTCGCTCCAGCGCCGACGGCGGACCAGCAGCCGGGTGACACCGGGAACGGCGAGCACCAGCAGCGCGGCCAGCCCCAGGACGAACGGCAGCACCGGCACCCGAACGGGACCGGCGCCGATGCCGCCTCCGTTGCCGGGGGTGAGCCCGTCCTGGTTGACGTCCTCGCGGGGACGGTTCTCGCTGCCGCCCAACCCGGTGGACGGGCTGGCGCTGGACGTGGGCTGCGAGGTCGGGTTGTCGGTCGGGGCGCCGCCTCCGGGGGCGTCCTTGGCCCACGGCGGCGGGTCGGCCGCCGGTCCGCCGGGGGTCGGCTCGAAGGCCACCCACCCGGAGCCCTGGAAGTACAGCTCCGGCCAGGCGTGTGCGTCGTGCAGACCGACGATGTAGTCGCCGTCCGCGTTCTTGTCTCCGGTCGCGAACCCGACGGCCACCCGGGCCGGGATGCCGAGCATCCGGGCCATCACCGCCATCGTCGAGGCGAACTGCACGCAGTACCCCTGCCGGCTCTGCAGGAAGCCGAGGATCGCCTGCTCGCCGTTGCCGTCGGTCACCGACGAGTCCAGCGTCTGCGAGTAGGTGAACTCGACCGGGTCGCGCAGCCAGTCCTGCAGCGCCAGTGCGCGGTCGTAGTCAGAGGTCTGGTCCTCGGTCACCTGCTCGGCGGTGGCCTGGATCTCGGGGGACAGGTCGCGCGGCAGCCGCAGGTAGCGACGGACCGACGGCGGCGGGGAGGGGGCATTGCGCAGCTGTTCCGGACTCGGGCGGACGGACAGCGACGTCACCTCGTAGTCGAGCTGCTGCGTGGAGCTGTTCTCGCCGAACACGTTGAACGTCGAGGGGTCGTAGAGCCAGGTGCCGTTGATGTTCGCGACCCTGGTCGCCGGGTACGGCAGCGGCAGCCAGGTCTGTGCGAGGTCGAAGACCTCGATCTTGTACCTGCGCTTGACGGTGGTCACCGATCCGCCGAGGCCGGGGGCCCGGGACAGACCGTTCTCGACGTCGTTGTCGTCGCGCGACACCGACAGCTCGCTGGGCTGCCACAGGTCGCCGGTGAACTCGTCGGCGCCGACCAGCCGCAGGTAGGTCGGCCGGCCGGAGTAGCGGATGACCGGCGTGTTCTCGCCGCGACGCAGGTTCTCGCCGAGCCGGAGGATCGGGTTGAGCACCTTGATCTTGTCGCCGCCCCCGCCACCGCTGCCGAACCCGCCGCTGCCGAAGCCGAACGAGCTGGTCGACAGGTCGGGCAGCACGGCCGGGACGATGAGGGCCAGCCCGAGCGCCGTGGCGCCGACCCGACGGCCCACCTGGCTCAACGGGGCCGTCTCGACGTCGGGCTTCCAGTTCTCCCGGGCGACCGAGTACCGCATCGGGCGGCCCCACCGGTTGACCCGCTCGCGCGACTCGGCGAGCAGCAGGGTGAGGAACGCGATGCCGGCCACGGCGAAGGCGACCCAGCTGACTCCCTCGGGCGCGACCGCCGTGGGCACCGTGTAGAGCACCAGCAGCGGCAGCCCGGCCAGCGCGGCCCGCCGGAAGGTGACGGCGAGGGTGTCGACCAGGAGGGCGATCAGCCCTACCCCGGCCACGGTGATCAGCTCGATCCCGAGCGAGACACCGATCGGCGCGGCGTACTGGTTGATGTCGGTCCGCCCGGACGAGGCGAGCTCGCCGAGCCGGTCGATCGAGCCGGTCCACGGCAGGATGCCCAGCAGGGCCTCGTCGTGCCCGTAGCGCAGAAGCAGGTACAGCAGCAGCCCCACCAGACCGCCGAGCGGCACGGTGCGTACGGGAGGCCGACATCCGCCGGGCCGCCTCGGCGCCGACGGCCACGGCCAGCACGGCGAAGACCGTCGGGAAGAACCACGCACCGGTCAGGAACACCGGCCCGAGACAGATCGCGGCGGTGATGGTGGCGAACGCGGCCGCGAGCGGCATCCGGACCGAGCCGGCGAGCATCCTCAGGACCTCCCCGACGCCGCCAGCGTGCGAGCCGAGGCGGACCCGTGGCGGCCGGCGTCGGCCCAGAGGTCCGGCAGCGTGTCCCCGGCAGCGGCCTGCAGCACCCGCCAGCCGGAGGCCCGCAACAGCTCGACCGAACCCTCCAGGTCAGCGGCCGACTGCCGCGACCGGGACGGGACGAGGTTCCACGAGCCGGTGTCCAGCACCACGGCGACCGCGGCCGTCGAGCCGTGCCGCAGCCGGGCCAGCAGCCTGGTCTCCTCGAGGTCGAGCGCACCGAGGACCGCGACGAGCAGGCCGTCGCCGCCGCCCCGGCGCAGCGCGGCGCCGGAGTCGCGAAGGCTGCTGTTGGCCGAGAGCGAGATGACCGCGAGCGCGTCGAGCAGCGCGCCCTCGAAGTCGCTGCCGACCCCGCTCGCGTCATGCGCCGCGCTGGCCACGTGGGCACCGGTGTCGGTCAGCAGCCGGACGTGGTAGCCGTGCCGGACCAGGTGGACGCCGACCGAGGCCGCGGCCGCGACCGCCCACTCGAACGACGACCCCGGTCCCTCGCCGCCGTGCGCCGAGGACCGGGAGTCGAGCAGCAACGTGCACCGCGCCTGCCAGGGCTGCTCCTCGCGGCGGACCATCACCTTGTCCAGCCGCGCGGTGGACCGCCAGTGCACCCGGCGCAGGTCGTCGCCCTGGCGGTACTCGCGGACGCCGGCGTCGTCCTCGCCGGCGCTGGCCAACGACCGGGACCGGCTCTCGCCGCTGCCGGTCCACTCGCCGGAGAGCGCCACCGACGGCAGGTGCTGCACCGGCGGTGTGACGACGAGGGTGTCGCGGCTGCTGAACGAGCGCTGCAGCTCGCACATCCCGAACGGGTCGGTGAGCCGGATCGTCAACGGACCCAGGTCGTAGCGTCCTCGCACGTCCGAGCGCACCGCGTAGGTCACCTCACGGCGGCCGCGCGGTTCGACCCGGTCGAGCACGAAGCGGGGCCGGGAGCCCAGCACGTAGGGCACCTTGTCCTCGACGAGCAGCAGCCCGGTCGGCAGCCGGGAGATGTTGTCCAGCCGCAGCGTCACCGAGGTCTCCTGCCCGGCGGCGGTGCGCGCCGACCCGAGCCGGCGCCGGGACGACAGCCGGTAGCGGGTCCGCGCGACGACCAGTGCGCTCACCAGTGGCAGCGCGAGCAGCAGGATCGACACCCGCAGCAGATCCTTCTGCGAGGTCGCGACGGCCGCGACCAGCACCGCCAGCCCGGCCGCGACGAAGGAGCGTCCGCGGGTGGTCAGGCCCTGCAGCGCGTCGCGCACTAGACCGAGCTCCGCCGGGAGCGCGCCTCGTTGGGCAGGGGCACGGAGGCCACGATGTCGGCGACGATGTCCTCGGTCGAGCGACGACCGATCTGCGCCTCCGCCGTGGGCAGCAGCCGGTGGGCCAGCACCGCGACGGCGAGGTCCTGCACGTCGTCGGGCAGCACGTAGTCGCGGTCGTCCAGCGCGGCAGCGGCCCGGGCCGCTCGGATCAGGTGCAGCGTGGCGCGAGGCGAGGCGCCGAGCCGCAGCTCGGGGGAGTTGCGGGTGGCCAGGACCAGGTCGACGGCGTACCGGCGTACCTGGTCGGACACGTGCACCCCGCGCACCAGCAGGATCAGCTCGGCGATCTCGGTGGCGTCGGAGACCGCGGTCAGCACGTCCAGCGGTGAGCTCTGACCGTGGGTGTCGAGCATCTGCAGCTCGGCCTCCTCGCTCGGGTAGCCCATCGAGAGCCGGACCATGAAGCGGTCGCGCTGCGCCTCGGGGAGCGGGTAGGTGCCCTCCATCTCGATCGGGTTCTGGGTCGCCAGCACCATGAACGGGATGGCCAGCTCGTAGGTCTCGCCGTCGACGGTGACCTGCCGCTCCTCCATGCACTCGAGCAGCGCCGACTGGGTCTTCGGCGACGCGCGGTTGATCTCGTCACCGACGACGATGTTGGCGAAGATCGCGCCCGGCTTGAACTCGAACTCGCGGCGCTCCTGGTTGTAGATGGAGACGCCGGTGATGTCGCTGGGCAGCAGGTCCGGGGTGAACTGGACGCGGCGCACCGAGCAGTCGACCGAGCGGGCCAGTGCCTTCGCGAGCATCGTCTTGCCGACGCCCGGGACGTCCTCGATCAGCAGGTGACCCTCGGCGAGCATCACGGTGATCGCCAGCCGCACGGTGTCCCGCTTGCCCTCGATGACGCTCTCCACCGCCCGACGGATCCGGGTCGTGGTGTCGGACAGCGCGGCCAGGCCGGCCTTGTCCGGGCGCCCGATCTTCACCGGACGCTCGTCGGTGCTGCTCTCGGCCGTCTCGCCCACGGTCAACGGGTCCTCCTCGCGCTCACGTGCTGTGGGCCGCTGTGACGCGCGTCCCCGGTTCTGCCGGGAGTCTGGCATCCCTGCGGGCCACGTCGGTGGGCCTCTGCGATAACGATCTCCTCACGCTCGCTGCCGTCACGTGCGGTGCACGCCCGCCGCGACCACGAGGGCGGTCACTGCGGCCGCCAGGCCGGCGAGTACCAACGGCACCGAGGGTACGACGTCCTGGGCCGCCGTGACGGCGACGACCGAACCTGCTCCCAGGGCCAGCAGCACGATGCCCAGCCGGCGGCGCAGCGGACCGCGGGCCACGACCACGGCATCGCTGCGATCCGGCCCAGGTGTCCTCGCACGCCGACAGGGCGGCGACCAGTCCGACGACGAGGGCGGCGCCCACCAGCGACTGGAGCGGTCGCCACGACGAGGTGTCCAGGGCGTCGGCGAGCAGCACCGTCACCGTGACGGTGAGCACCGCCAGCGTCCCGGCGAGCCGCCACGGCAGCACCGCCGCCACGAGGCAGGACAGCACCGTCGCGCCGGCGAGCACCAGGACCGGGCGGCTGGGGTCGGGCAGCACCACCGCGGCCGCGGCGCCGACCCCGCAGCCGACCACCGCGGCGCGGCTGAGAACCCCCCGCAGCCGCCAGGTGGCGATGCGGTCGGTCATCGCGCCGCCCGCGGCCGCGCGGCGCGCATCGCGTGCAGCAGGCCGCCGGTCAGCTCGGCCTCGCCGTCCCAGTCGAGCACCGGCACGCCGAGGTTGCCCAGCTCGACGCGGAGCGCGGCCCGCTGCAGCCGCCAGGTCCGCACGGCCAGCGCTCCCGACCGGGAGCCCTTCGGCACCTCCGGCGTGGCGTTGAGCACGTCGACGACCAGTGGCGAGAAGCCGCGCTCGCGCATCATGCGGACTGCATCGAGCGGGCCGTCGTCCAGCAGCGGGGTGAGCAGGACGACGAACGCCCGGTGCGGCAGCATCCCGCGCGGCAGGTGGCCGAGGTTGTGCTCGACCACGCCGGCGTCGAGGTCGGTCTGCACCCGTCGCACCGACATCAGCGCCTCGCTGACCCGGTACAGCTGGCCCGGCCCGGTCGCCGGCGCGAGCCAGTGCAGCGGCCCGCCGAAGGTCACCAGGCCGACCCGATCGTGCGACCGGAGGTAGGTCTGGGTCAGCCCGGTCGCGGCCCGGACCGTGAGGTCCAGGCTGGACCGGCCGGGCTCGCCGGCGTCGACCGCGGTGTCCAGCACGAGGACCAGGTCGAAGGCGCGCTCCGCGGCGTACTGCCGGACGTACAGGTCGCCGTGCCGGGCCGAGACCCGCCAGTCGACGTCGCGCTGCCGGTCGCCGTGGGCGTAGGGCCGGACGCCCGCGAACTCGACGCCGGAGCCGATGGCCCGGCCGGTGTGCTCGCCCAGGGGTGCCGCCAGCTCGTGCGGCGCGACGGCCCGCGCCAGGGCCGCAGCCGCGGGGAACACGACCAGGTCGCCGACCTCCACCGAGGTCTTGGCGACGTACGAGCCGCCGCCGGCGGCGATCCGCAGCCGGACCGGGCCGACCGGGTGGCGGCCCCAGCGGGACGGCACCAGCGTCCACCGGGTCACCGTGGTGGCGCCGTCCCGCTGCCGGCCGGCGAACCGCAGCTCGGTCCACGGCGGCAGCACCGGCTCGGCCGTCACCCGGTCGGCGCCCTCGGCGCGCACCGTCAGGACGAGGTCCACCTCGTCGCCCTCGACGCAGCGTTCGGCGGACAGCGCGGCACCGATCTCGGCGGTCGTCGGCGTGCTCGATCTCGGCGTCAGCACCAGCAGGACGAGCGGCACGACGGCAAGCACGAGCAGCTCGCCGTGCGCGGTCACCACGGCTCCCGCGGTGGCCAGCCCGGCGACCAGTGCCAGCCGGCGCAGCCGCGGCGTCGGCCGGAAGACGAGGTCGATCTGCCGGGTGACCATCGTCAGCGGGGCACCTCGACCGAGTCGAGCAGGTCGGAGACGACATCGGAGGAGGTGACCCGGCGGACCCACAGCTCGGGTCGGAGACTGATCCGGTGGGCCAGCGCCGGGACGGCGACCGCCTTGACGTCCTCGGGGGTCACGAAGTCGCGGCTGTCGAGCATCGCCTGGCCGCGGGCCAGGGCCACCAGCGCGAGCCCGCCGCGGGGGCTGGCGCCGACCGTCACGTGCGGGTGCTGGCGGGAGGCGTGCACCAGCCCGACGACGTAGCGCAGCACCGAGGGCTCCACCTGCACCAGCTCGAGCGACTCGCGCATCGCGAGCACGCTCGCGGCGTCGACCACGGCCGACAAGCGCGGCGGCGCCCAGCCGTGCCGGAGCCGGCGCTGCAGCAGCTCCTGCTCGTCGTCCATCCCGAGGTAGCCCAGTGACACTCGCAGCAGGAACCGGTCGAGCTGTGCCTCCGGCAACGCGTAGGTGCCTTCGTACTCGATCGGGTTGTCGGTCGCGAGCACGATGAACGGCTGCGGCAGCGGTCGGGTCTCACCGTCGCTGGAGACCTGCTCCTCGGCCATCGCCTCGAGCAGCGCGGCCTGGGTCTTGGGCGGTGTCCGGTTGATCTCGTCCGCCAGGAGCAGCTGGGTGAACACCGGTCCCGGCCGGAAGTCGAACCGGCTGGTGCCGGGGTCGTAGACCGAGATGCCGGTGATGTCGGCCGGCAGCAGGTCGGGAGTGAACTGCACCCGCCGGAACGACAGGCCGAGGGCCTCGGAGAAGCAGCGGGCCATCATCGTCTTTCCCAGACCCGGGACGTCCTCGAGCAGCACGTGGCCGCGGCCGAGGATGCCGAGCAGCACCAGCTCGAGGGCGCGTCGTCGGCCGACGACCGCGTTCTCGATCTCGTCGAGGACCGACCCGGCCAGCCGTGAGGTGTCCGACGGGGTCATGGACGATTTCACAGATGCTCCAGGCGGTCGACGATGCGGGTCAGGGTTGCGCGGTCGACGCCCGGCGGCTGACCACGCCGGTCCACCTCGCGGTCCGGGTCCAGCCAGTGCCACAGGTCGTCGCCGACGAGCCGCCGGGCGGCGGCGCGGTCCACTGCGAGGTCGACCCGGTGGTGGTCGGCGAGCCGGGAGGCGAGCACCTGCACCAGCAGCGGCCGGGTGACCAGGTCGTAGTGCCGGGGCGAGACCTCCGCCCAGGACAGCGCCTCCGCGACCTGTCGGTAGGACCGGAACGGTGCGTTCTCGACGGGTGGTCCGGGCCGGGCGCGGCGGACCGGGTCCGGCGCGGCGGGCATCCGGGTCAGGGCCACCGCGGCGGCCGCCACCGCGATCACCGAGACCGAGACGACCAGCCCGGCGGCACCGGCGACGCCGACGGCGACGGCGACCGCCGCCACTGCAACCGCGACGACCGGCCGGTACCCGCGCAGGTACGCCGGGGCCGGCTCGTCCTCGTCCTCAAGCACGGCGTGCCGTCAGCTCGCTGCGCACCCGCGCCAGGCAGCTGCGAGCCGTGGTGCGGGCGTCCTCACCCATCGGGTGCTCGCTGAAGCGGGCCTCGCGGAACAGGTCGGTGAGCTCCCGGGCGGGGGAGCCGCTGACCAACCCGGCGTCGACCGCACGCTCGAGCAGCTCGGCCCGCGGTGTCCGAGGGACGGCTCTCGCGCCCGTGCCGGACCAGTCCGCGTGACAGCTGCCCCGCCATCGCCGCATAGGCCGCCAGCACGGCGGCGCGTGGGTCCGCAGAGCTGCGCAGGCCCTCGTCCGCGGCGTCGACGGCCGCGACCAGGGCCTCGACGTCGGCCCGCTCGTCGGCCACCGGGTCGTCACCGAGCTCGGCGGCCTGCCGGGCGGCCAGCCACCGCGAGCCGAGCCAGGCCGCGAGCAGGACCGCGCCGACCAGCAGCAGCACCTGCCAGGTCGTCTCGGTATCCAGCGACGATGAGTCGCCGCGCCGGCCGGTCCCGGTGACGATCCGTCGCCGGACCTCCCGCTCGCCCGGTGCCGGGGTGTCGATCGAGCTGATCACGAACCAGACGACGCCGAGCGCCGCGAACACCACGAGCGCCCCGAGCCCCTTCAGCCACCGCGAGAACGGTTCGCCCTCGGGCTCGGTCGCCGCGTCGTCGCCGGCCGGCCTCCCGGGCCTGCGCAGCCGGCGCAGCATCCGCCGGGCGGTGACGAGGAGCAGCAGCAGCACGACCGAGCCGAGCAGGACCCGGGCCCAGTGCACCTCGACCGGGTCGGCGAGCTCGCCCCAGTCCAGGCCCTGGCGGGCCTGCAGGGCCAGCGCCGCGACCGCGGCCAGGGCCACCACGGCCAGCACCCGACCTGTCATGGCAGCCATCCAAGCAGCACGGCCCGGGGAAGCGGACCGGCTGCCGTCGTCCCCGGGGGACCGCAATCCGGTCCACTTCGCCACCGGCTCAGGCCACCGGGGGAGCGGCGATGGGCCGAACGGAGGAGATGTGGCCCGAATTGGTTGACGGTGGAGTGAAGTGGAGTACTGTGGTGCGCAGTGGGGGAAGGTCAGCCGTGCGGGCGTGGGGAGGTGGGTCGATGTGGCGCAGTCAGACGACGGCGGGCGCTCCGACCCGTCCCGCGGAGACGCAGCACCGCCGGTCGCCGTGGTGCCGCCGTTCCTGGGCACCCACCACCCACGGATGGACGACAAGGGCCGGCTGTTCCTGCCGGCCAAGTTCCGTGAGCGGCTCGCCGGAGGCCTGGTGATCACCCCCGGCCAGGAGCGTTGCCTGTACGTGTTCCCCGACGCCGAGTTCGCCCGGCTCTTCGAGCGGATCCGGCAGGCGCCGGTGACCAGCAAGCGGGCCCGCGACTACCAGCGGATGTTCCTGGCACGTGCCTCGGACGAGACGCCGGACAAGCAGGGCCGGGTGACCGTCCCGCCGGACCTGCGGACCTATGCCGGGCTGACCAAGGAGTGCGTCGTCGTCGGCGCCGGTGCCCGGGTCGAGGTCTGGGACGCCGGGTCGTGGGACAGCTACGCCGCCGAGCAGGAGCCGGCCTTCGCCGACCTGTCCGAGGAGGTGCTGCCCGGGCTGATCTGAGACCTCGTCGTCGTGCGAGGTCTCCACCCGCTCCGACTCCGGTCCCTGACGCCCCTTCCCCGGCGCCAGGCACCTCCCGGTCATCGAGCGGTTGGAGACCTGGCCCGACGACCACGCCCCGTACCGCAGCACCTGCACGGCACCGCACACGTTCCATGAAGGGTCGAGATGGACACGCCAGCGCCGATGGCCGAGCCCGCAACGGGCGGGCTCGCCGCCGAGATCCGCCACAGCGCCTTGCTCCTGGGAGGTGCGCTGGGCCTGATGGGGTCGCTCGCCCTGCTGCTCCTGCTGCTCACCGCCCGGCTGGGCAGCTGACCACGGTGTCCACCGACACGGGGTCCGCGGGTCACGTGCCGGTGCTCCTGGCGCGCACCCTCGACCTGCTCGCTCCCGCCGTCGAGGCTCCGGGCGCGGTCGTCGTGGACGCCACCCTCGGTCTGGGCGGTCACAGCGCCGCGCTGCTCGAGCGGTTCGGTGGGCTGCGGCTGGTCGGCGTCGACCGCGACCCGCAGGCCCTGGAGCTCGCCGGGGACCGGCTCGCGCCGTATGGCGAGCGGGCCACCCTCGTTCACGCGGTGTACGACGAGCTCACCCAGGTGCTGGCCCGGCTCGGCATCCGCCGGGTACAGGGCGTGCTGTTCGACCTCGGCGTCTCGTCGCTGCAGCTCGACGAGGCTGCCCGCGGCTTCGCCTACGCCCAGGACGCGCCGCTGGACATGCGGATGGACCAGAGCGGCGGCACCACGGCAGCGGACGTGGTCAACACCTACCCGGCCGACCGGCTGGCCCGGGTGCTCAAGGAGTACGGCGAGGAGCGGTTCGCCCGCCGGATCGCCGACGCGGTGGTCCGCGAGCGGGCCCGTGAGCCGTTCAGCGGCACCGCCCGGCTGGCCGAGCTGGTCCGCTCGTCGATCCCGGCCGCCACCCGGCGTACCGGCGGCCACCCGGCCAAGCGCACCTTCCAGGCGCTGCGCATCGAGGTCAACCGCGAGCTGGACGCCCTGGCCCGGGCGCTGCCGGCGGCGGTCGACGCACTGGCCGTCGGCGGCCGGATCGTCGTGCTGTCCTACCACTCGCTCGAGGACCGGATGGTCAAGCGGACCCTGGTCGCCGGCGCCACCAGCACCGCGCCGCCGGACCTGCCGGTGGTGCCCGCGGAGCACGAGCCGGTGCTACGCCTGCTCACCCGGGGTGCCGAGCGGGCCGGCGACGACGAGGTGGCCGCCAACCCGCGGGCCGCCTCGGTCCGGCTGCGCGCCGCCGAACGCCTCCGGGACGCGGCATGACGCTTCTTCAGCCGGCTCGGCCGCTCGGCGCCGGCCGTCCGCAGCCCGGCCACGTCCCAGCGGGACGGGTTGTCGGCCGACGACAGCTCCGGTTGGTCCCGCCGCTGCACACCGGCGCGCCGCGGGCACCGTTCGTCGTCCTGCTCGGCACACTGCTCACCGGGGGGCTGGCGGGGCTGCTGTTCCTGCACACCGCCCTGGCGGAGGACTCCTTCCGGCTGCACGACTTGAAGAACCGCTCGGCCCTGCTCACCGACCGCGAGCAGGCGCTCGAGCAGCTGGTCGCGGTGGAGGCCTCCCCGAGACGGCTGTCGGCCCGGGCGGAGGCGTTGGGAATGGTGCGGAGCGAGAACCCGGCGTTCATCCGGCTCAGCGACGGCAAGGTGCTCGGGAAGCCGAAAGCCGGCGTCGCACCGCCGCCGCCGGTCACCCCGGCCGCTTCGAACGCTCCGTCCCCGTCCCCGTCCGCGTCGGCCGCCGCCCGGTGACGACCCGGTGACCAGGCCACCGCGCCGGCCGCCCCCGGGCCGCCGGCCGGGCCCGACCGCCCGCCGCCCCCCGCCCCGCCCCCGGCGTACGGCGCCGTCGCGCGCGGGCACCCGGGCGACCCGGCACCCCCGCCACGTCCCCTCGCGGGCGCCGCGGCTGCTCCGGCTCGGCGACCCGGGGCGTCGGCTGCGCGGCGCTGTCGTCCTGCTGGCCTTCGTGCTGTCGCTGTTCGGGGCCCGACTCGTGCAGCTGCAGGGTCTCGACGCGCCCACCTACGCGGCCGCGGCCGAGCAGGGCCGGCTGCGGACGGCGACCCTTCCGGCCACCCGTGGAACGATCACCGACCGCAACGGCATCGCTCTGGCGACCACCGTCGCGGCGGTCAACGTCACCTCCGACCTGACCAAGGTCGTCGACCCCGCCGCCACCGCAGCGGTGCTGGCACCGGTTCTCGAGCTGGACCCGGCCGAGCTGCGCGAGAAGCTGACGGGTGCCGCACGTTTCGTGTACGTCGCGAAGACCGTCACGCCCGCCACCTGGCGCAAGGTTCGCACCCTCGACCACCCTGACCCCGACATCGACGGGCTGCCCGGCATCTACGCGGAGCACACCAGCAAGCGGGTCTACCCGGCCGGCCAGGTCGGCGCCAACGTGGTCGGGTTCGTCGGAGCCGAGGGCAAGGGCCTGGGCGGGATCGAGTATGCGCTCGACTCGACGCTGGCCGGCCGGGACGGCACCGCGACCTACGAGCTGAGTGCCGGCGGCCGCCGGATCCCCAGCGGGGTGGACCACGAGCGCGACGCGGTCCCCGGCACCGACGTACGGCTGACCATCGACCGCGACGTGCAGTACGTCGCGCAGCGGGCGATCGCCAAGGCGGTCGCCTCCACCCGGTCTCAGAGCGGCACCGTCATCGTCTACGACCCGAAGACCGGCGATCTGCTGGCGGTGGCGACCGCGCCGACCTTCGACCCCAACCGGCCCGGGGACGCACCGGCCGAGAACCGCGGCAACCGGCCGCTGACCGAGGCCTACGAGCCGGGCAGCACCGGCAAGATCATCACGGCGGCCGCCCTGCTCGAGGAGGGGGTGGTCAGCCCCACGACTCCCATCACGGTGCCGAACCGGCTGACCCGCGCCGGGAAGGCGTTCAAGGACTTCGAGGACCACCCGCGTGCAGCGCCTCACCTATGCGGGCACCATCGCGAAGTCCAGCAACATCGGCACCATCAGGGCTGCCGAGCGGCTCGGCGACCTCACGCGGCTCTACCCCTACCTGAAGAAGTTCGGTGTCGGGGAGCCGACCGGGCTCGGACTGCCCGGCGAGGCCTCCGGCGAGGTGCCGAAGCCGGCCGACTGGTCGGCGACCAGCGGCTACACGATGGCCTTCGGGCAGGGCTACTCCGTCAACACCGTGCAGATGGCCTCGGCTGTCGCGACCGTCGCCAACGACGGGGTACGGGTCTCACCCCGTCTGGTCGACTCGACCACCGGCCCGGACGGCACCGTCCGCGCCGCGCCGGCGTCGAAGCACACCCGAGTGGTCAGCCCGCGGACCGCGCGGACCGTCCGGCTGATGATGGAGACGGTCACCGCGCGACGGCGGCACCGCACCGCTCGCCGCGATCCCCGGCTACCGGGTCGGCGGCAAGACCGGCACCGCCCAGCGGTTCAACCCGGCGTGCGGTTGCTACAGCGGCTACACGATGTCGTTCATCGGGCTGGCGCCGGTCGACGACCCGGGGGTTGTCGTCGCGGTCACCCTGCAGGCCCCCAGGTCCGCGCTGGGCGGCGGCGTCAACGCCGGCCCGGTCTTCAAGCAGGTCGCGGCGTTCGCCCTGGAGACCCTGCGGATCGCCCCGACCGGCACCCGCGCGCCCGGGCTCAGGCTGACCACGCGCTGAGCGCTAGCCTGTCTCCCCGTGCTCAACCCGTCCGGACCGTCCGTGCTGCGACCCTCCGGGCTACCGCTGCGCAGCCTCGCCGAGGTCGGCGCGCGGCTGGGCACCGAG
The DNA here is from genome assembly GCA_963723975.1 of uncultured Actinomycetota bacterium. Classification (GTDB taxonomy): domain Bacteria; phylum Actinomycetota; class Actinomycetes; order JACCUZ01; family JACCUZ01; genus CAVRTI01. The sequence goes on along the minus strand of CAVRTI010000008.1, from coordinate 29,415 downwards.
GCGCGTGGCGCCGGCTCCCGCGATCTCGACGAGCCGGTCGTCTCCGGGGTGAGCCTGGACTCCCGAGCCGTCCGGCCGGGGGACCTCTACGCCGCGCCCGCCGGGTCGCGCGCGCACGGCGCGGACTTCGCCGCGGCGGCCGCCGCCGCGGGGGCGGTGGCCTGCCTGACCGACGAGGCGGGGGCGGCGCGCTCGCTCGCCGCAGGTCTTGCGACCTACGTCGTGCCGGCGCCGCGCGCGGTGCTCGGTGGGCTGGCGGCCTGGGTGTACGGCGAGCCCGCCGACGACCTGACCCTGATCGGTATCACCGGCACCAACGGCAAGACCACCACGGCCCACCTCCTCGACGGCGGCCTGCGTGCGGCGGGCCTGAGGACCGGCCTGGTCGGAACCATCGAGACCCGGGTCGGCGACGACGTCCTGCCGAGCGTGCGCACCACGCCGGAGGCGCCGGAGCTGCAGGCGCTGCTCGCGGTGATGCGCGAGCACGGTGTGCGCGCGGTCGCCATGGAGGTCTCCAGCCACGCGCTGGCGATGGGCCGGGTCGACGGCACGACGTACGACGTGGCGGTGTTCACCAACCTCAGCGAGGACCATCTCGACTTCCACGCCGACCTCGAGGACTACTTCGCGGTCAAGGCGACGCTGTTCACCCCCGCGCGGTCGCGGCTCGGTGTGATCGACGTCGACGATGCGTACGGCCGTCGGCTGGTCGGGCTCGCGACGGTCCCGGTCGTGACGGTGTCGCCGTCGGGCGGGGCGGCCGACTGGCGGGTCGAGGACGTCGAGCTCCGGCCGGACGGCGGCAGGTTCGTGCTCGCCGGCCCGGACGCTCTGCGGCTCGACTGCTCCACCGCTCTGGCCGGGGACTTCAACCTGGCCAACGCCGCCCTGGCCGTCGTCGCACTGGTGCAGGCCGGTGTCGACCCCCGGAAGGCGGCGGCGGGGGTGGCGTCCTGCCCCGGGGTGCCCGGCCGGATGGAGCGCGTCGAGGCCGGGGCCGACGGACCCCTCGCGCTGGTCGACTTCGCGCACAGCCCGGACGCGCTGCGAGCGGCTGCTCGCCACCGCACGGGGGCTGGTCGCCGCCGGTGGCCGGCTCGTCGTCGTCCTCGGCTGCGGCGGGGACCGCGACCAGGGCAAGCGGCCGGCTATGGGTGCGATCGCGGTGCGCGGTGCCGATGTCGCCGTCCTCACCAGCGACAACCCGCGCTCCGAGGACCCGCTGCAGATCATCGCCGCGGTCCGCGCGGGCGCGGACCAGGCGCTGGCCGAGGGCGCCGCCGCGCGGGTCGAGGTCGAGCCGGACCGGCGGACCGCCATCCGGCTGGGAGCGTCGCTGGCCGGGCCCGGCGACGTGCTCGTGGTGGCCGGCAAGGGTCACGAGACCGGCCAGGAGGTGGCCGGGGTCGTCCACCCGTTCGACGACCGCGTGGTGCTCGGCGAGGCGCTCCGGGCGGTCACCTCGTGAGCCGGCTGTCCCTGGCAGAGATCGCGCAGGCCGTCGGCGGCACCGTGGGTGGCGGCGACCCCTCGGTCACGGTCGCGGTCGACCGGACGGCGGTCGACTCCCGCGCCGTCGAACCGGGTGGCCTGTTCGTCGCGGTCGACGGTGAACGGGTCGACGGTCACGACTTCGTCGCCGCCGCCGTCGCCGGTGGTGCCGTGGCCGCACTCGTCGCGCGCGACGTGCCCGAGCCGCACGTCCAGGTCGACGACCCGGTGCCCGCGCTGGGCCGGCTCGCCCGCGGGCACGTCGACGCCTTGCTGCCCGGGCTGGCCGTCGTGGGGGTCACCGGGTCGTCCGGCAAGACCAGCACCAAGGACCTGCTCGCCGCCGTCCTGGAGCCGCTCGGGCCGACGGTGGCGCCGCGTGGCTCGCTCAACACCGAGGTGGGCGTGCCGATCACGGCGCTCCGTGCGGACGTCGCGACCCGCCACCTGGTCGTCGAGATGGGTGCCCGCGGACCCGGTCACGTTGCCGAGCTGTGCCGCATCACGCCGCCGCGGATCGGTGTCGTGCTGAACATCGGTGCCGCGCACGCCGGTGAGTTCGGTTCGCCGGAGGCGACGGCGCGGGCCAAGAGCGAGCTGGTCGCGGCCCTGCCGTCGGCGGCCGAGGGTGGGGTGGCGGTGCTGAACGCCGACGACCCTCTCGTCGCGGCGATGTCCGAGGTGACGGCGGCGCGCGTCGTGCGCTTCGGTCTGGGGCCGGACGCCGACGTCCGGGCGGTCGACGTGCGGCTGGACGGCAGCGGGCGGCCGACCTTCACGCTGCGGGCCGGTGACCGCGACCCGGTCGAGGTGGCGCTGCCGCTGCACGGGGCCCACCACGTGTCCAACGCGCTGGCCGCCGCGGCCGTCGGGCTCGAGCTCGGCGCGACGCCGGCGGACGTGTCCGCCGCGCTGGCGACTGCGGTCCCGCGCAGCCGGTGGCGGATGGAGGTCGTCGAGCGCGCCGACGGGGTCACCGTCGTCAACGACGCGTACAACGCCAACCCCGACTCGGTCCGGGCCGCCCTGGCGGCGCTGACCGCGATCGCCGGCGAGCGGCGGAGCTGGGCGGTGCTGGGCGAGATGCTCGAGCTCGGCGCGGCGTCCACCGCCGAGCACGAGCAGGTGGGCAGACTGGCCCGCAGGTCGGGCGTCGGTCGCCTGGTCGTCGTGGGCGAGGGGGCCCGGGCGGTGCACACCGGCGCGCTCGCCGAGGGCGCAGTCGACGGAGAGGGGAGCGTGGTCGTGGCCGACGTGCGCGCTGCCCTCGACCTGCTCTCCGACGCCGTGCAGCCCGGCGACGTCGTGCTGGTCAAGGCGTCCCGCAGCAGCGGTCTCGAGAAGGTCGCGGAAGGCCTGCTCGCGGAGGCCGGCCGATGAGACAGGTGCTGCTGGCCGCGTCGTTCGGCCTGATCGTCACCCTGTTCGGCAGCCCGGTAGCGATCCGGCTGCTGGTGCGTCGCGGCTACGGCCAGCTGATCCGCGACGACGGCCCGACGTCCCACCACACCAAGCGCGGTACGCCGACGATGGGTGGCGCCGTCATCATCATCGGCACCCTGCTCGGCTATCTCTTCGCCCACCTGATCACCTGGCGCGACACCACGGTGTCCGGCCTGCTCGTGCTCTACCTGATGACCGGGCTGGGCCTGGTCGGGTTCCTCGACGACTACATCAAGGTGGCCAAGCAGCGCAGCCTCGGGCTTCGCGCCTGGGCGAAGCTCGCCGGCCAGATGGTCGTCGCGGTCTCCTTCGCGGTGCTGGCCCTGCGCTACCCGGACCCGAACGGCTTCACCCCGGCGTCGACCGAGGTGTCGTTCATCCGGGACACCGGCTTCGCGCTGGGCAGCGTGCTGTTCGTCGTCTGGGCGTACGTCATGATCGCCGGCACGTCGAACGGGGTGAACCTCACCGACGGCCTGGACGGGCTCGCCACCGGGACGTCGGTGATGGTGTTCGCGTCCTACGTCCTGATCGGCATCTGGCAGTTCGGCAACGCCTGCCCCGGCGCCGCGGGGTGCTACGAGGCGCGCGACCCGCTCGACCTCGCGGTCGTCGCGGCGGCGGTGATGGGTGCCTGCTTCGGCTTCCTGTGGTGGAACGCGTCACCGGCCAAGATCTTCATGGGCGACACCGGTTCGCTGGCCCTCGGCGGCGCACTCGCCGGGCTGGCGATCCTCAGCCGGACCGAGCTGCTGCTCGTGCTGGTCGGCGGCCTGTTCGTGCTCATCGCGCTCTCGGTCATCGTGCAGGTCGGCTTCTTCAAGCTCACCCGGCGCCGGGTGTTCCGGATGGCACCGCTGCAGCACCACTTCGAGCTGGTCGGCTGGGGCGAGGTCACCATCGTGATCCGGTTCTGGATCATCGCCGGCCTGCTCGTCGCGCTCGGCCTCGGCGTGTTCTACGCCGAGTGGGTCACGGGCGCGGGGGCGTGAACCTCGACGGGACCGCAGTCTGCGTGGCCGGTCTCGGCGTGACGGGGCCGTCCGCGGCCCGGGCGCTGGCCGCCCGGGGTGCCCGGGTCGTCGCCGTCGACGGGCGGGACGGCGACCGCGAGCGGGCCATCGCCGCGGAGCTGCGGTCCCTCGGCGTCGAGGTGCGCCTGGGCGGCGCCGACCAGCTGCCGGACGGTGTCGAGATCGTCGTCACCTCGCCCGGCTGGCGGCCGGATCAGCCCCTGCTGGCGGCGGCCGCGCGGCGCGGCGTCCCGGTCTGGGGCGACGTCGAGCTCGCCTGGCGGCTTCGCCCGGCCGGACAGCCCTGGCTCGGGGTCACCGGGACCAACGGCAAGACCACCACGGTGCTGATGCTCGCGGCGATCCTGGGAGCAGCCGGGCACCGCGCCGTCGCGGCCGGCAACGTCGGGTTGCCGGTGCTCGACGCGGTGCTCGCCGACCCGCCGTACGACGTCCTGGCGGTCGAGCTGTCCAGCTTCCAGCTGCACTGGACCTCGACCGTCGCGCTGCACGCCGGCGCGCTGCTCAACCTCGCGCCCGACCACCTCGACTGGCACGGGTCGATGGAGCAGTACGCCGCGGACAAGGCGAAGATCTGGCGCGGCGGTGCGGTGCCCGTGGTCAACGCCGACGACCCGCTGGTCGTCGAGCTCGCGGGGGGCGGCCGGACCGTCGGGTTCACGCTCGGCGACCCGGCGCCCGGCCAGCTCGGTGTCCGCGCGACCACGCTCTCTCGAGCGCACCGTGGCGGACGGCGGCGTCGTGCTCGCGCACGTCGGCGACGTCCGGCCGGCCGCGCCGCACAACCTGGCCAACGCGCTGGCTGCCGCGGCGCTGGCCCGCAGCCTGCACCACGCCGGCCTGCTCACGGTGCCCGCGGCGGCGGTGAGCGCGGGGCTGCGTGCGGTCGATCCGGGCGCCCACCGGATCGCGCACGTCGAGACGATCGACGGCGTCGACTTCGTCGACGACTCCAAGGCGACCAACGCGCACGCCGCGGCCGCCTCGCTGCAGGCGTTCCCGCACGTCGTCTGGGTGGCCGGCGGGCTGGCCAAGGGCGGGCAGTTCGGGGAGCTCGTCGAGGGGGCTGCGGACCGGCTGCGCGGGGCCGTGCTGATAGGCCGCGACCGCGCAGCGGTGGCCGAGGCGCTGGCGCGACACGCGCCCGAGATCCCGGTTGTCGAGGTCGCGGGCACGGACACTGGTGCGATGGACGACGTCGTGCGCGCCGCCGCGGCTCTCGCCCGCCCGGGCGACACCGTGCTGCTGGCGCCTGCCTGCGCGTCGATGGACATGTTCCGCGACTACGCCGAGCGCGGCGACACCTTCGCGGCCGCCGTGCGCCGGCTGCCCGGCGTACGGCCCGGCCCGTGACGACGTACGCCCCGAGCCCTGGTCTGCGCGCACCGGGCGAGTCGGACCGCGGCCGGGCGGACCGCAACCAGCCGGCGCAGCCGACCGGTGCCGGGGCCCCACTGCTGCACCGGCCGGCGACTCCGTACTACTTGCTGCTCGGCGCCAGCTCGCTGCTGCTGGTGCTGGGTGTCGTCATGGTCTTCTCCGCGTCCAGCGTCGTGGCGTTCGCCTTCCTCGGCTCGTCGATGGCGATCGTCAGCAAGCAGGCCATGTGGGTGGTCATCGGGCTGCCGCTGATGTGGTGCGCCTCGCGGCTGCCGGTGCGCGCCTGGCGGATGGCGGCCTACGTCGCCCTCGTGAGCTCGCTGGCCCTGCTGGTGCTCGTCGTCGTCGCGGGAACCGAGGTCAACGGCAACAAGAACTGGCTGGACTTCGGCGGGCCGTTCCGCATCCAGCCCTCCGAGCTGGCCAAGCTCTCGCTGGTCGTGTGGGGCGCCGACCTGCTGGCCCGCAAGGAGCGGCTGCTCGGACAGTGGAAGCACCTCGTGGTGCCGATGTTTCCCGTCGGTGGCCTGATCCTGTCCCTCGTGCTGCTCGGCGGCGACCTCGGGACCGCGATCATCATCGCGGCGGTCCTCGCCGCCCTGCTCTGGGTTGCCGGGGCGCCCCTGCGGCTCTACCTCGCGGCGGCGGTGCCGGTGCTGCTCGTCTTCCTCTACATGGTCAACACCCGGTCGGCGCGGATGTCCCGCATCAACGTGTGGCTGCACCCCGACCAGGCCGACCCGCTGGGCAACGGGCTGCAGGCGCTGCACGGCAAGTTCGCGCTGGCCTCCGGAGGCTGGTGGGGCGTCGGCCTCGGCGGCTCCAAGGAGAAGTGGGGAGCCCTGCCGGAGGCACACACCGACTTCATCTTCGCGATCATCGGCGAGGAGCTCGGTCTGCTCGGCACCCTGGCCGTGCTCGCGCTGTTCGGGGTGATCGGCTACGCCGGCCTTCGGGTCGCGCTCGAGGCCAGCGAGCCCTTCGTGCGGTACGCCGCCGCCGGCGTGACCGCCTGGGTGCTGGTGCAGGCGCTGGTCAACATGGGCGCCGTGCTCGGGCTGCTGCCGATCACCGGAGTCCCGCTGCCACTGGTGTCGTACGGCGGGTCGGCGCTGGTGCCCACCATGCTGGGGCTGGGGATGCTGCTGTCCTTCGCCCGGCCGCGGACCGCCCGGCGCCGCGGGCTGCTGCGACGGTTCGGCCGCGAGCGGGCCGCCCGCAGGCAGGCGAGGTAGCCGTGCGCGTCGTCATCGCCGGGGGAGGGTCCGCCGGCCACATCGAGCCTGCCCTGGCCTTCGCCGACGCGCTGCGCCGGCGCGACCCGTCGGTCGAGGTCACCGCTCTGGGCACCGAGCGCGGGCTGGACACCAGGATCATCCCGGCCCGGGGCTACGACCTGGTGCTCATCCCGCCGGTCCCGATCCCGCGCCGCCCGGGACGCGACCTGCTCGCCGTGCCCGGCCGGCTCCGGGCCGCCGTGGCCGCGGCGGCCGCGGCGCTGCGGGAGCGCCGGGCCGACGTGCTCGTCGGCTTCGGCGGCTTCGTGTCCGGCCCGGCCTACCTCGCGGCCCGGCGGCTAGGGGTTCCGATCGTCGTCCACGAGGCGAACCCCCGGCCCGGGTGGGCCAACCGGCTCGGCGCCCGGCTCACGCCGTACGTCGCGACCACCTTCCCCGGCACACCCGTCGCGCACGGCCGCCAGCTCGGCCTGCCGATCCGGCGCAGCATCGCCACCCTGGACCGGGCCGCGACCCGCGGCGAGGCGCGCCGCGCCTTCGGCCTGGACGCCGACCGGCCCACCCTGCTGGTGACCGGCGGGTCGCAGGGCGCCAAGCGGCTCAACGACGCTGCCTCCGGTGCCGCGGCGCACCTGCGCGCCGCAGGGGCGCAGGTGCTGCACGTCACCGGGACGGCGCACACCGTCGAGGTGGCGGCCGGCGAGCCGCCGTACGTCGCGCTGCCCTACCTGGACCGGATGGAGCTCGGCTACGCCGCCGCCGACCTGGTGCTCTGCCGCGCCGGCGCCAACACCGTCGTCGAGCTCACGGCGGTCGGGCTGCCCGCTGCCTACGTCCCGCTGCCGATCGGCAACGGTGAGCAGGAGCTGATCGCCCGCCCGGTGGTCGACGCGGGCGGCGGGCTGCTGGTCGACGACGTCGACTGCACCGCCGACTGGGTCCGCTCCACCCTGACCCCGCTGCTCACCGACGGCGAGCGGTTGGCGACGATGGGGCGGGCGGCCGCCGGCAGCGGACGGCCGGACGCCGACGAGCGGCTGGTCGACCTGGCCCTCGAGGCCGCCGCAGCAGGCGCCCGGACCCGTGGAGGGAGACAGTGGTGAGCACGGCCGACGGCACCGTGGCCGAGCTGCCCGTCCCCGCCGAGGAGCTCGGCCGGGTGCACTTCGTCGGCATCGGCGGCGCCGGCATGTCCGGCATCGCGCGCATCATGCTGGCCCGCGGGCTGCCGGTCAGCGGCAGCGACGCCAAGGACTCGGTGGCCCTGTCGGCGCTTCGCGCGCTCGGCGCGACGGTGCACGTCGGGCACGCCGTGGAGAACGTCGGCGCCGTGGACACCGTGGTGGTGTCCACGGCGATCCGCGAGAACAACCCCGAGCTGCTCGAGGCGCGCCGCCGCGGGCTGGCCGTCGTCCACCGGGCCGGCGCACTGGCGTCGGTGATGGTCGGTCGCCGGGCGGTCGCAGTCGCCGGGACGCACGGCAAGACCACCACGACCTCGTTGCTCACCGTCGCGATCCAGCACTGCGGCGCCGACCCGTCGTTCGCCATCGGCGGCAACCTCAACGAGTCGGGCGCCAACGCCCACAACGGTTCCGGTGACGTCTTCGTCGCCGAGGCAGATGAGAGCGACGGGTCGTTCCTGATGTACTCGCCGACCGCCGCCGTCGTGACGAACGTGGAGCCCGACCACCTCGACCACTACGGCACCGCCGAGGCGGTCGAGAAGGCCTTCGACGCGTTCACCCGACGGATCGAGCCGGGCGGCTTCCTCGTCGTCTGCGCCGACGACCCGGGTGCGGTCCGGCTCGCCGAGTCGGCCCGCGAGGCCGGCATCGACGTCCGGACCTACGGCGTCGCCCCGACCGCCGACCTGCGGCTGGTCGAGCTGGTGACCAAGGGCCTCGGCAGCTCGTTCGAAGCCGTGCTGCTGGGCCGGCGGGTGGGCCGCGTGGAGCTCCGGCTGCCGGGCCGGCACAACGCGCTCAACGCGGCCGCCGCACTGGCCGTCGGTGCGGGGCTCGGCTTCCCGCTCGAGCAGCTGCGCGAGGGCCTGGCGAGCTTCACCGGCACCCGGCGGCGGTTCGAGCACAAGGGCTCGGTCGGCGGCGTCCGGGTCTTCGACAGCTACGCCCATCACCCGACCGAGCTGACCGCCGACCTGGTGGCGGCCCGGGAGGTCGTCGGCAGCGGCCGGGTGGTCGTCGTGTTCCAGCCGCACCTGTACAGCCGGACCCAGGCGTTCGCCGCCGAGTTCGGGGCGGCCCTCGGCCTGGCCGACGAGGTCGTCGTGATGGACGTCTACGCCTCGCGCGAGGACCCGGTCCCCGGCGTCACCGGCGCGATCGTGGCCGCAGCGGTGCCGCTGCCGCCGGGCCAGGTGGTGTTCGAGCCGTCCTGGTCGGCCGTGGCGGGCCACCTGGCCGCGCGGGCCCGGCCCGGGCGACGTCGTCCTGACCTGCGGCGCCGGGGACGTGACGATGATCGGCCCCGAGGTGCTGGCGCGGCTGGCGGACGTCGCGTCATGACCGTCACCACCGACCTGGGTGGCCGGCTCGCGGAGCGCGGGCGGGCCCGGCGACGGACCCGGCTCACGGCCACCCTGTCGGTCACCACGCTGCTCGCGCTGCTCGGCCTGGCCGGCTGGCTGCTGCTCGGCACCGGGGTGCTCGGCGTGCACGACGTGGAGGTGACCGGCACCTCGCGGCTGGACCCGGCGGAGGTCCGCAGCGTGGCAGCGGTCCGAGCCCGGCACACCGCTGGCCCGGCTGGACACCGGCGCGGTGGCCGACCGGCTGCGCCGGCTGCCGGTGGTGCGCACCGTCGACGTCGAGCGCAGCTGGCCGCGCGGGGTCACGATCCGGGTGCGGGAGCGGACGGCGGCCGCAGTGCAGGCGCGCGGCCCGGCGTACGTCCTGATCGATCGCGAGGGTGTCGCCTTCGCACCGGCGCAGCGCCGTCCCGCGGGCCTGCCGCTGGTCAGCGCACCGGTCGACGCCGGTCCGCCGGCGCTGCGGGCGGCCCTGGACGTCCTGGACCAGCTCACCGGCCCGGTGCGCGACCAGGTGCGCCAGGTGCGCGCGGCCACCACCGAGCAGGTCGAGCTCCGGCTCACCCGGGGCCGGACCGTGCTGTGGGGGAGCACCGAGCGGGGCGCGCGCAAGGCCGCCGTGCTCGCTGTGCTGATCAGCCGGAAGGCGCAGGTCTACGACGTCAGCGCGCCGGACGCCCCCACCACCCGCAGCTAGCGGCCAAGTCGCTACGGCGTGTCGGGGCCTCGGTCGTTGAACGGGCCGGACCCCGCACCTAGCGTCCTGCATCAACCTCAGTGGTTGACATAACTATAAGGCTCAACTTGAGGGTGAGGGTTCCGGGACCTCCGGGGTCGTCGAAGGGTCTGGTCGTAGAGAAGAGGCACCGACGTGGCAGCACCGCAGAACTACCTCGCGGTCATCAAGGTCGTCGGCATCGGCGGCGGCGGCGTGAACGCGGTCAACCGGATGATCGAGGTCGGCCTCAAGGGTGTCGAGTTCATCGCCATCAACACCGACGCCCAGGCCCTGCTGATGTCGGACGCGGACGTCAAGCTCGACGTCGGGCGTGAGCTCACCCGCGGGCTCGGCGCCGGCGCCAACCCGGAGGTCGGCCGGAAGGCCGCCGAGGACCACATCGAGGAGATCGAGGAGGTCCTCAAGGGGGCCGACATGGTCTTCGTCACCGCAGGCGAGGGCGGCGGCACCGGCACCGGCGGCGCGCCCGTCGTGGCCCGGATCGCCCGGTCGCTCGGCGCGCTGACCATCGGCGTCGTCACCCGCCCGTTCGGCTTCGAGGGCCGCCGCCGGGCCAACTCGGCCGAGACCGGCATCGACGAGCTGCGCGACGAGGTCGACACCCTCATCGTGATCCCGAACGACCGGCTGCTGTCGATCTCCGACCGCAACATCTCGATGCTCGACGCCTTCAAGTCCGCCGACCAGGTGCTGCTGCAGGGCGTCTCGGGCATCACCGACCTCATCACGACCCCGGGCCTGATCAACCTCGACTTCGCCGACGTGAAGTCGGTGATGTCCGGCGCCGGGTCGGCGCTGATGGGCATCGGCTCCTCGCGCGGGGACAGCCGGGCGATCGAGGCCGCCGAGATGGCGATCTCGTCGCCGTTGCTCGAGGCCTCCATCGACGGCGCGCACGGCGTCCTGCTCTCGATCTCCGGCGGCTCGGACCTCGGCCTGTTCGAGATCAACGAGGCGGCCCAGCTGGTCGTCGAGGCCGCCCATCCCGAAGCGAACATCATCTTCGGCGCGGTCATCGACGACGCGCTCGGCGACGAGGTCCGGGTGACCGTGATCGCTGCCGGGTTCGACGGCGGCACGCCGCGCAAGACCGTCCCGACGCCGGCCAGGAAGGGCGAGACCCGCGAGTACGTGCACTCCTCGACCCCCGCCGCCCGAGGCACCGGCGGCCGACGCGAGTCCGGCCGACGAGAACCGGGTGCCCGAGCCGGCGATGGTCGGCGGTCGTCCGTTCGACCGCTCGATCGACGTCGGCCGTGAACCGGCGCACGCAGCCCGGCCGGCTCGCACCATCGTGTTCGACGACGCCGACGACCTCGACATCCCCGACTTCCTCAAGTAGGGGACTCCGGCCGGGGCCTTACCCAGCCTCACTAGGCTCGCGGGCATGCTGCGGCGGACCGGGACCCTCGCGTCCGCGTCCTACGCGTTCACCGACCGGTACGGCGGCGTCAGCGTCGCGCCGTACGACGAGCTCGACCTGGCCGACCACGTGGGCGACGACCCGGCCGCGGTGGCGGAGAACCGCCGGCGGCTGGCCGGCGTGCTCGAGCTCGACCCGGCCCGCCTGGTGCTGGCCCAGCAGGTGCACGGCGCCCACGTGCACGTCGTCGAGGAAGCGCCGCGGCCCGGCAGCCCGCTGCCGGTGGCGGACGCCCTGGTGACCCGGGCCGCGGGGCTCGGCCTGGTCGTGCTGGTGGCCGACTGCGTCCCGGTGCTGCTGGCCGCCCGGCGGTCCGACGTCGTGGCGGTGGCGCACGCCGGCCGACGCGGGGTCGAGGCCGGCGTCATCGCCGCGACGGTCGAGGCGATGTCCGCGCTCGGTGCCCGCCCGGACCGGGTCGTCGCCGTCGTCGGCCCCGCGGTGTGCGGCCGGTGCTACGAGGTGCCGCCGGAGCTGGCCGACCAGGTGGTCGCCGCCGAGCCGGCAACCCGGGCGGTGAGCAGCTCCGGCCGGCCGGCGCTGGACCTGCGGGCCGGGGTGGTCGCCCAGCTGGTCACCGCCGGCGTCGTCACCATCGAGGCCGACCCGTGGTGCACCGCCGAGTCGCCGGACCTCTACTCCTACCGCCGGGACGGCGTCACCGGCCGGTTCGCCGGCGTCGTGCTCACGTGACCGACGGCCACGACGACCGGCGGGCCGAGGTGGCGGCCGGCCTGGAGCGGGTCGAGGCGCGGATCACGGCCGCCTGCCAGACCGCCGGCCGCGACCGCGCCGAGATCACCCTGGTCGCGGTCACCAAGACCTTCCCGGCCAGCGACGTCGGCCATCTCCGGGCGCTCGGCGTGCGCGACGTCGGCGAGAACCGGGCCCAGGACGCCGCGGCGAAGTCCGAGGACTGCCGCGCGGCAGGCCTGTCCGATCTGGTCTGGCACTTCGTCGGGCAGGTGCAGACCAACAAGGCCGCCGTCGTGGCGGGCTGCAGCGACGTGGTGCACTCCGTCGACCGGGTCCGCCTGGTGACGGCGCTGGACCGGGCGGCGGCCGCGGCCGGCCGCCGGCTGCAGGTCCTGGTGCAGGTCGACCTGTCCGGCGCCGACGGCAGGGGCGGCGCCGGCCCCGCAGAGGTGCCCGCGGTGGCCGACGCGGTGGCGGCGACCGGCACCCTCGACCTCGCGGGGGTGATGGCGGTCGCGCCGCTGGATGCCGACCCGGACGCGGCGTTCGCCCGGCTGGCCGAGGTGGCGCAAGCCCTGCGGCGTACCCACCCGTCGGCCACGGTGATGTCCGCCGGCATGAGCGGGGACCTGGAGGCGGCGGTGAACCACGGCGCGACACACCTGCGCGTCGGGACCGCGTTGCTCGGTTCGCGCCCGCCGCTCGGGTAGCGTCGTCGGCAGGTCGAACCAGGCGGTTCGTCCCACCCCGAGCGGAGGGCAGTCAGGCATGGCCGGCGCGATGCGTAAAGCGATGGTCTACCTCGGCCTCGTCGAGGAGGACGAACGGTACGACTACGACGGGTACGACCAGTACGACGGTGAGGGGCCCGACGGCGACGACGACCGGCGCGGTTCCGGAGCCACCCACCACCGCACCGTCGGCGCCACGGCGCTGCGCGAGGACCGGCACGCTTCGGTCGCGACGATGCCGGACCGCCGGCCGTCGGCCCAGTCGTCGGCGCGCGCGTTCGACCGGATCACCACGATCCACCCGCGCACCTACAACGAGGCCAAGCAGATCGGCGAGAGCTTCCGCGACAGCACGCCGGTCATCATGAACCTCTCGGACATGGACGACTCCGACGCCAAGCGGCTCGTCGACTTCGCGGCCGGGCTCGTCTTCGGTCTGCGCGGCACCATCGAGCGGGTCACCAACAAGGTCTTCCTGCTCTCCCCGGCCGACGTCACCGTCACCGCCGAGGACAAGGCGCGGATGGCCGAGAGCGGCTTCTTCAACCAGAGCTAGGCTGACCCGGTGGAGCAGGCGCGACGAGTCGAGGTGCACCCGCGGTGACACGTGGGCCTTTCGGCGACCTGGTCTACATCCTGCTCTGGCTGTTCTTCGTGCTGATGATCTCGCGGCTGGTGCTGGACTACATCCAGATGTTCGCCCGCTCGTGGCGGCCCGACCGGCCCGCTGCTCGTCGTCGCCGAGGTGATCTACTCGGCAACCGACCCGCCGCTCAAGGCGCTGCGCCGGGTCATCCCGCCGCTCCGGCTCGGTTCCATCACGCTGGACCTGTCGTTCCTCGTGCTCCTGGTTCTGGTGCAGATCGCGATCTACCTCACATATTTCATCCCCTTCTGACAGGCTCCCCGACGTCCTCCCGCGCGCCGCGGTTCGACCGCGTGCGCGTGATGGTGGATGATTTCGGTTGCAGCAGGACCGCACGACCCGAACGACAGACGACTAGCGAGGAGACTCGACGCCATGCCGCTGACCCCTGAGGACGTGGCCAACAAGCAGTTCACGAGCACCCGGCTCAAGCCTGGCTACGACGAGACCGAGGTCGACGAGTTCCTCGACGAGGTAGAGGCCGAGCTCACCCGTCTCTACCGCGAGAACGACGAGCTGCGGTCCAGGCTGGCCGCCGCCGGCAGCGGCGCCCCGGTCGAGCAGGCGCCCGTGGCGGCGCCGGCGGCCCAGGCCGCGCCGGACCCGGCCCTGGCCCGCGAGAACGAGGACCTCAAGGCGCGCCTTGCCGCCACCCAGCGCCAGCTCGCGGAGGCAGCCAACCGCCCGGCGCCGCAGGCACCGGCCCCGGCCGCCCAGGCAGCGCCGGCCGCTGCCGCCGAGCGCGCCGTCCGAGACCGCGACGGGCATCCTCGCGCTCGCGCAGCGCACCGCCGATGAGCACATCGCCGAGGCCCGCACCCAGGCCGACCGGATCGTCGGCGAGGCCCGCACCCGCGCCGAGCAGCTCAAGCGCGAGGGCGAGGACAAGCACCGGCAGATGATCGGCTCGCTGGAGACCGAGCGGGCCGCCCTCGAGCGCGAGGTCGAGAAGCTGCGCTCCTTCGAGCGCGAGTACCGCAGCCGGCTCAAGTCCTACCTCGAGGGCCAGCTGCGAGAGCTCGACGGGCGGGGCAGCGAGGCACCGGCCGGGCAGGCCCAGCAAGGACAGCCCGGACAGCAGGGCCAGCCGGCGCCGCAGGGGCAGCAGCCGCAGGGCCAGCCGGCCCAGCAGGGTCAGCAGCCCGGCCAGGCCGCACCGGCCCGCAGCCCGTTCGCCCCCGGCGCGCCGGTCGGCGAGCAGTCGCCGAGCGGTCCGCCGCAGCAGCCGCAGGGCTGACGACCGCCGCACGCGCGGCCAGCACCGGACACCACGACGCCGGCGAACCCTCGAGGGCTCGCCGGCGTCGTCGTTGCCCCGTCCTGGCGGACAGGGGCGGGGGGCTCAGCTGGCGGTGGCCGCCAGGCGGCGGAACGGGTCCCGGGGGGGCGGGGCCGGCAACGTGATCCGGTTGCCGTCGGCGGGCAGGCCGCCGAGGGCGAGCACCCGGGTCATGATCGACAACGTGGTCACCCCGGCCTCCACGCCGGCCTGGGTCACCATCACCCGGTAGATCGTCACGTAGTGCTTGGCAGGGGTGTCGTAGCTCCAGTCGACGGACCCGAGGTGCACGGCAGTGCCGTGGGTGCCGCTGGGCCCGTTGAACGGGCCGTCCCAGACCTGGATGCCGGCCGGGCCGGCCGAGAAGCTGCCACCGAGCCCGACGTCCTGCCGAGCAGCGACGGCGAGCAGCTCGCGGGACTCACGCTCGGCGAGCACGAGAGACGGGCGGACGTGACTGGCCAGAGCGGGGACGGCGATGGCGCCGTCCTTCAGCTTGAGCCCGTTCACCGACGGTCCACCTAGCGGTACGACGTGCAGCGGCACGGCAGACCTCCGATGTCCTCGTGGCCGGGCCCGCCGTGGCGGGTGCCCCGGCGACTGCTCCAGCCTTCGCAGCAAGTATCGGTCGGAGGACCACCCCTTCTTCACTACGCCAGGGGGGTGAATCACCGTAACGCCAGGGTCGCACGCGGGGAACTGCCCCCCGGTGACCCCGCCGTGACGAATTCTTTACCGGATCACTGGGCCGTCCGGGTGAGCGTGAAGCGCAGCCCGAGGTCCGCGCCGTCGTGCACGGGGCCGTCGCCGAGCCCCTCCTCGAAGCTGGTCGCCAGCACCTCGCCGGCGACCAGGTCGCCGTGCTCCCGCAGCGCGTCGGCCAGCTCGCCGGTCGCCGCCCACCGCAGACTGACCCGGTCGGTCACCTGCAGGCCCGAGGTCTTGCGCGCCTCCTGCACCAGCCGCACCACCTCGCGGGCCAGCCCGGCCCGGCGCAGCTCGGGGGAGATGGCGAGGTCCAGCGCCACCGTCTCGCCGCCCTCGGTGGCCACCGCCCAGCCCTCTCGAGGGGTCTCGGTGAGCAGCACCTCGTCGGCCGAGACGGCGATGTCCTCGCCGTCGACCACGACCGTCGCCGCACCGGTCGACCGCAGCGACGCCGCAAGGTCGCCGGCGTCGGCAGCGGAGATCGCGGCGGCCACCGTGGGTGTCCGGGTGCCGAACCTCTTGCCGAGGGCGCGGAAGTTTCCCTTGGCGCTCCGGTCGACCAGCTCGCCGGACAGCTCGGCGAAGCCGTGCACGTTGAGCTCCTCGGCGACCTGGCTGCGCAGCTCGTCGGGCAGCGCTGCCCAGCCGGGCGCCCCCACGAGCGCCCGTCCGAGCGGCTGGCGGTTGCGCACCTTGGACGCGGCCCGGGCCGACCGGCCGAGCTCGACCACCCGGCGGACCAGGGCCACCTGGCCGGCGAGGTCGTCGTCGACCAGGGCGCCGTCGACCTGCGGCCAGGCGGCCAGGTGCACCGAGTCGGGCAGCTCCGGCCACACGGGACGCATGACGTCCTGCCAGACCCGCTCGGTGACGAACGGCACGATCGGCGCGAGCAGCAGCGTCGCGACGTAGAGGCACTCGTGCAGGGTGGCCAGCGCCGACGGGTCGCCCTCCCAGAACCGGCGCCGGGACCGCCGCACGTACCAGTTCGACATCGCGTCGACGTGGTCGGCGAGCAGGCGCCCGGCCCGTGGGGTGTCGAAGCCTTCCATCGCGGCCGTCACCTGCTGGACCAGCCGGTGCGTCTCGGACAGCAGCCACCGGTCCAGCAGCGGGCGCTCGGCCACCGGCGGCGCACTGCTCGACAGGGGTGACCAGTCGTTCGCGTTGCCGTAGAGGGTGAGGAACGAGGCGGTGTTCCAGTAGGTCAGCAGCGTCTTGCGGACGATCTCCTGCAGCACACCGTGGCCGACCCGCCGCTGCAGCCAGGGCGACCCGCTCGCGGCCATGAACCACCGAAGCGCATCCGCACCGTGTTGCTCCATCAGCGGCATCGGCTGCAGCACGTTGCCGAGGTGCTTGCTCATCTTGCGGCCGTCCTCGGCGACGATGTGGCCGAGGCAGAGCACGTTCTCGTACGACGAGCGGCCGTGCACGATCGTGTTGACCGCCATCAGCGTGTAGAACCAGCCGCGGGTCTGGTCGATCGCCTCGCAGATGAACTGCGCAGGGAAGGCGGACTCGAACCGCTCGACCGAGCCCTCCGCGTGCGGGTACCCCCACTGCGCGAACGGCATCGAGCCCGAGTCGTACCAGGCGTCGATGACCTCGGGCACCCGTCGTTGGGTGCCGCCGCAGTCGGGGCAGGTGAGCAGGACGTCATCGACGTACGGTCGGTGCGGGTCGAGCTCGGAGAGGTCGTGCCCGGCCAGCTCGCCGAGCTCGGCCAGCGAGCCGACGCAGACCAGGTGGGTCGGGTCGGCCTCGCACCGCCAGATGGGCAGCGGCGTGCCCCAGAAGCGCGAGCGGCTCAGCGCCCAGTCGATGTTGTTGTGCAGCCAGTCGCCGTACCGGCCCCACTTGATGTTCTCCGGGAACCACGTGGTGCGCTCGTTCTCGGCCAGCAGCGCGTCCTTGACCTGGGTGGTGCGGACGTACCACGACGGCTGGGCGTAGTAGAGCAGAGCCGTGTGGCAGCGCCAGCAGTGCGGGTAGGCGTGCTCGTAGGCGAGGTGCCGGAACAGGATGCCGCGCTCCTCGAGGTCGCGCACCAGCTTCTTGTCCGCGTGCTTGAAGAACTCGCCGCCGACCAGCCGCACCGAGGCTTCGAAGTGGCCGTCCGGACGGATCGGGTTGACCACCGGGAGCCCGTAGGCGCGGCTCACATCCAGGTCCTCGGCGCCGAAGGCGGGCGCCTGGTGCACCAGGCCGGTGCCGTCGTCGGTGGTGACGTAGTCGGCGAGCACCACGTAATGGCCGTTGGGTGTCCCGTCCTCCAGCACCGGCCAGTCGACCAGGTCGAACGGCCGCTGGTAGGCCCACCCCTCCATCTCCGCGCCGGTGAACGTCGCGGTCGCCGTCCAGCCGTCGCCGAGGGCAGCGGCCAGCAGCGGCTCGGCGACGACGAGGGTCTCGGTGCCGTCGGTGGCGGCCACGTAGGTCACGTCCGGCCGCACGGCCACGGCGGTGTTCGACACCAGCGTCCACGGCGTCGTGGTCCAGACCAGCAGCGCCGCGGTGCCGGCGTACGGGCCGCTGGTGAGGGGGAAGCGCACGTAGACCGACGGGTCGACGACCGTCTCGTAGCCCTGGGCGAGCTCGTGGTCGGACAGCCCGGTGCCGCAGCGCGGGCAGTACGGCGCCACCCGGTGGTCCTGCGTCAGCAGCCCCTTCTCGAAGATCTGCTTGAGCGACCACCAGACGCTCTGCACGTAGGCCGGGTCCATCGTCCGGTAGGGGTCCGAGAGGTCGACCCAGTAGCCCATCCGTTCGGTCATCGCCTCGAACTCGTCGACGTGCCGCAGCACGGACTCGCGGCACCTCGCGTTGAACTCGGCCACGCCGTAGGCCTCGATGTCACCCTTGCCGGTGAAGCCCAGCTCCTTCTCGATGGCGATCTCGACCGGGAGGCCGTGGCAGTCCCAGCCCCCCTTGCGGACCACGTGGCGGCCCTGCATGGTCTTGAACCGCGGGAAGACGTCCTTGAAGACCCGGGCCTCGATGTGGTGGACGCCGGGCATCCCGTTGGCGGTCGGCGGGCCCTCGTAGAAGGTCCACGGCTCGCCGCCGGCGGTCTGCTCCAGGCTCGCGGCGAAGGTGTCGTTCTCGTGCCAGAAGGCCAGGATGTCGCGCTCCATCGCCGGC
This sequence comes from uncultured Actinomycetota bacterium, assembly GCA_963723975.1. Lineage (GTDB taxonomy): Bacteria > Actinomycetota > Actinomycetes > JACCUZ01 > JACCUZ01 > CAVRTI01. The sequence continues at coordinate 10,909 of CAVRTI010000008.1, read as the reverse complement.
AGGTCGACCTGCGACGGGATTGCGCGGTAGCGGGCGGGCTCGTCCTGCGGCACGGCGTGGGTGCTCCTTCGGCTCTCGTCGAACTCGGCCGAGGGACGAGGCCAGGGTGCGGCCCCGCGGTACCACCCTCCTTGGCCGCCGTGTCTGTCGGGCGACCCGCTCGGTTGTGCGCCTGCTGCCGGGTCTAGTCGCCGCGCCGCTGGTCGCGGTGGGATTTCTTCCGGCGGCTCGGGGGTGATGGCCCCGTCGTCACCTGCAGGTACGCCGCCAACTCTACCGGCGGGGACCGTGATGCGGCGGGAGGCCGGCACCACGCGTACGTGCCTAGGCTTGACCGCATGCCAGCAACCCGGTCCGCAGCCTCGCTGGCGGCAGCGATCGTGCTGGCCCTGGCCCTGGCCGTGTCCGGCTGCGCCGGTGCCGGTGCGGACCGGCACCGCCGGGCCCCGACCGGGCCACCGACCGGGCAGCGCCGCGGTCGACGGAACCCATCCGCGTCTACGTCGCGGTCGGTGCGAGCGAGACGGTGGGTGTGGGCGCGGACGACCCGGCGACCCAGGCCTGGCCCCGGGTGCTGCGGGACACCGCGCTGCCGGGTGCCGAGCTGGTCGACGTCGGCGTCTCCGGCGCGACGGTACGGGACGCCCTGGCGACCCAGCTGGCACCGGCCCTGGCGGCCGAGCCGGACCTGGTGACGGTGTGGTTGGCGGTCAACGACGCGTTGAGCCTGGTGCCGGTGGCCGACTACGAGCGCCAGCTCACCCGCCTGGTGCACGCGCTGCGGCGCGGCGGCCGCACCGAGGTCCTGGTGGGCAACGTGCCGCCGTCTGGACCGGCTGCCCGCTTACCGGGCCTGCCTGCCGGGCACCACCGTGACCGAGGTCGGCTGCCTGCTGCCGCTGGTACCCCCTCCGGCCCAGGTACGCCGGACGGTGGCCGAGTTCAACGCCGCCATCGCCCGCGTGGTCCGGCGCGAGGGCGCGGTCCAGGTCGACCTGTCCGGCGAGCGCGACCTTGCCGAGCTGACCGGCGCCGACGGCTTCCACCCGAGCACCGAAGGGCACCGGGAGGTCGCGCAGACCTTCGCCGAGGCGCTCCACGGGGGCTGAGCCGCAGGTCAGGGCGGTGCCGGCCCGGCGCGCCCATTTGTCCCGAGACCAACGGCCACCTATCCTCTCGCACACCATTCGTGACCTTGATCACGACGTGAGGGCAGGCGAGGGAGCCGAAATGGCCGACCAGGGCACGGGTTCGACGAGGATCGCCGGGCGGGTGCGCGGCGTCGTCGCCGCAGCCCGCGAGGCCGTCCGCCGCCGTACGTCGGCACCGGTGAGCGCCGCGACCACCCGCCGGGCCGGCGGGGCCTCGGCGAGCGCGAAGAAGACGTCCGCCAAGAAGGCGCCCGCCAGGAAGGCCGCGCCCGCCAAGAAGGCTCCGGCGAAGAAGGCTCCCGCCAAGAAGGCTCCCGCCAAGAAGGCTGCCGGCCAAGAAGGCGCCGGCGAAGAAGGCGCCGGTCAAGAAGGCTGCGCCGGTCAAGAAGGCGCCGGCGAAGAAGGCCGCGCCGGTCAAGAAGGCGCCGGCGAAGAAGGCTCCGGCGGTCAAGAAGGCGCCCGCGAAGAAGGCTGCGCCGGTCAAGAAGGCGCCCGCGAAGAAGGCTGCGCCGGTCAAGAAGGCTCCGGCGAAGAAGGCGCGCCGGCAAGAAGGCTCCGGCCAAGAAGGCCGCGCCGGTCAAGAAGGCGCCGGCCAAGAAGCTGACCGCCAAGAAGGCGCCGGCCAAGAAGGTGGCGGCGAAGAAGGCCGCGCCGGTCGCCAAGGCGGCTGCCACCAAGGGCACGGCGGTTCCCGCACCGGCGGCCGTGGCCCAGCAGGCGGCCGCGACCACGCAGGCTCCGGCCGCGAAGGCCGCGGCACCCCCGAAGCGGTCCGGGAACAAGGGCGCCGCGCGCGAGCCGGTGATCCGGACGCCGCAGTCGCACGTGTCGGCGGCCCGCAAGGCTCCGGGACCGACGACCTCTCCGGCCGAGCCGCACGCGCTGGTCGTCCGGGCCGACGAGGACCCCTGGACCAAGGCCGAGCTGGCCGAGGTGCGCTCCGAGCTGCGCGAGGAGGTCAAGCGGCTACGCGACGAGCTCGACCTCGCCGAGCACGAGATCGACGACATGCTGCGCGACTCCGGCGACGGAGCCGGCGACGACGCGGCTGACGCCGGCAGCAAGACCTTCGAGCGCGAGCACGAGATGTCGCTCGCCAACAACACGCGTGACATGCTGGTGCAGGCGGAGCGCGCACTGGCCCGCATCGACAACGGCTCCTACGGCGTCTGCGAGAACTGTGGCAACCCGATCGGCAAGGCGCGTCTGCAAGTGTTCCCGCGAGCCACGCTGTGCATGACGTGCAAGCAGCGGGAGGAGCGCCGCTGAGCGAGGGCACCGAGCCCTCGGACGGCCGCACCCGCCTGCCGTTGCTGCTGGCGGTCGCCGCCGCGGTGCTGCTCGCCGACCTCGCCAGCAAGCTGCTGGCCGTGCGCGAGCTCAGCGACCGCGAGCCCGTCTCGTTGCTCGGGGGGCTGCTGACGCTCCGGCTGGTGCGCAACGCAGGAGCGGCCTTCGGCTTCGCCCAGGGGCTGACGATCGCCTTCACCCTGGTCGCGGCGGTCGTGGTCGTGGTGATCCTGCGGCTGTCCCGACGGCTGCACAGCACCGCGTGGGCGGTGGCTCTCGGCCTGGTGCTCGGCGGGGCAGTGGGCAACCTGGTCGACCGGGTCTTCCGCGCCCCGGCTCCGGGCCGCGGACACGTCGTGGACTTCCTCGAGCTCCCGCACTGGCCGGTGTTCAACCTGGCGGACTCGGCGATCGTGGCGGCGGCGGTGCTGATGGTCCTGCTCTCGGCGCGTGGCTCGAGCTACGACGGCAGCCGGCCGGGTTCCTGAGCAGGGGTCGAACACACATTCGAGGTAACCCAGTGTCCATCTCGTGCGTCGTCAGTGGTGTGAGCCCGCGAGGCAAGGCAGCAGAGAATTACCGGCACAACCGGACGAAGCGCTACATTTCGCCGCGATCCGGGCTTTGTGCGTCGCACCGAGCCCGTTACCCTGCTGAGGCCCCCCGGTCGACGGGGTTCACCATCACGGCCTGTCGACCAGCGCGAGGGAGGGGGAGCATGACCTCGGTAGTGCCCGAGAGCCAGCGGTCGCGCCCTGAGCTCAAGATCGCCGCTCCGGCCACCTGGTCCGGCGTGGCCGTCGCCAGCGACACCCGCTGGCTGCGCCGCCTGAGCCGTCGGCTCCTGCTGCTCGACGCGCTCCTGGTCACCGCCGCGCTCGCGACGGCACTGCTCGTCCGCTACAACCTGCTGGACCGCAACCTGGTGATCTCCGGCGGCACGCTGTCGGACCTGCTGGGCAGACTGCCGTTCTTCTCCGACGTCGCACAGGGGCCGCGCCGGCTCTCGGTGTACGTCCTGGTGGGTCCGCTGCTGGCACTGGGCTGGACGGGCATGCTGGTGTTCACCCGTGCCTACGACGGCAAGGTGCTCGGCGTCGGCGGCGACGAGTACCGCCGGGTCGCCCGCGCCAGCGTCTACTTCTGGGGCCTGGTCGCGATCGCCAGCTACATGGCGCAGTTCGAGCTGTCGCGCTTCGTCCTGGCCGTGAGTTTCGTGATCGGGACGTTCCTGCTGCTGGTCGGCCGGTGGACGGCCCGCAAGGTCCTGCACAGGGCCCGCCGCCGCTCGAGCCGTTGGTCGCACCGGGTGCTCGTCGTCGGCGGTCGGGAGGAGGTCGACGCCCTGGTCGGCGAGCTCGCGCGCGAGCCGTACGCCGGGCTCAAGGTGGTCGGCGCCTGCATGCCGCCCGGTGATGCCGCAGCCGGAGGTTCCTCGGTGCCGATCGTCGGGTCGCTCACCAGCGTTCCCGAGGCAGTGGCCAAGCTGGGAGTCGACACCGTCGCGGTGACGGCCTCCCGCGGGCTCACCAGTGGTGTCCTGAAGCGCCTCGGCTGGGACCTCGAGGGTGCCGGGGTCGACCTCATCGTCGCGCCGGCCCTCACCGACGTCGCGGGCCCGCGGGTGCACATCCGCCCGGTCTCCGGCCTCCAGCTCCTCTACGTCGAGCAGCCCGAGTTCACCGGCCCGACCTGGGCGATGAAGGAAGCCTTCGACCGGGCGCTGGCCGCGCTCGCCCTGCTGGTCCTGAGCCCGCTGCTCGTGCTCATTGCGGCGAGCATCCGGCTCACGACGGCCGGGACCGGTGATCTTTCGCCAGGTCCGGGTCGGGCGCAACGGCGAGGTCTTCACGGTCTACAAGTTCCGCACCATGGTCGTCGGCGCCGAGTCGCACCTCGAGACGCTCTGGGAGATCAGCGAGGGCAACGGCGTCCTGTTCAAGCTCAAGGACGATCCCCGGGTCACTGGCGTCGGGCGCTTCCTGCGCCGGCTCAGCCTGGACGAGCTGCCGCAGCTGTGGAACGTGCTCATCGGCAGCATGAGCCTGGTCGGGCCCCGGCCGGCGCTGCCGAACGAGGCCGAGCGCTACGGCCGGTCGACCGCCCGTCGCCTGCTCGTCAAGCCGGGGATCACCGGCCTGTGGCAGGTCAGCGGCCGCTCCGACCTGTCCTGGGAGGACAGCGTCCGGCTCGACCTCTACTACGTCGAGAACTGGTCGTTCGCGGGCGACATCCAGATCCTCTGGAAGACCCTGTCGGCCGTCGTGCGTGGCCAGGGCGCCTACTGAGCGGTCGGGGAGCACCCTCGGCGTCAGCGATACTGCACGGGTGAGCGACCGCCGTACCCTCCCCGTGCCCGACGGGCTGGCGGGCGAGCGGCTGGACGCGGCGCTGGCCCGGCTGTTCGGGCTCTCGCGCACCCGGGCCGCCGAGCTGGTGGCTTCCGGTGACGTGCTGGTCGACGGCAACCCGGCGGTGAAGTCCGACCGGCTGCACGCCGGCGCCCGGCTGGACGTCACCATCCCGCCGCCGCCGAGCGCGCCGAGGATCGTCGCCGAGCCGGTGCCCGGCATGGTCGTGGTGCACGACGACGACGATCTCGTGGTGGTCGACAAGCCGGTCGGCGTCGCGGCGCACCCCAGCCCGGGCTGGTCCGGCCCGACCGTGGTCGGCGGCCTGGCCGGCGCCGGCTTCCGGATCTCGACGAGCGGCGCGGCCGAGCGCCAGGGCGTCGTGCACCGGCTGGACGTCGGCACCAGCGGCCTGATGGTCGTCGCGAAGTCCGAGCGGGCCTACACCCAGCTCAAGCGGGCGTTCAAGGACCGCGCGGTCGAGAAGATCTACCACGCCCTCGTCCAGGGCCACCCGGACCCGTTCCAGGGGACGGTGGACGCACCGATCGACCGGCACCCGAGCCACGACTACCGCTGGGCGGTCGTCGCCAGCGGCAAGCCGAGCATCACCCACTACGAGACTCTCGAGGCTCACCGCGCGGCCACCCTGCTGGAGGTCACGCTCGAGACCGGCCGCACCCACCAGATCCGGGTGCACATGGCTGCCCTGCGGCATCCGTGCGTCGGCGACCTGACCTACGGGGCGGACCCCACCCTGGCCGCCCGGCTCGGGCTGGGCCGGCAGTGGCTGCACGCCCGGCGGCTCGCCTTCGAGCACCCGGGCACCGGGGAGCGGCTCGAGCTCACCAGTGACTACCCGGCCGATCTCACGGCCGCTCTGGAGATGCTGAGAGCCGAGGCATGAAGGCGGTTCGCCTCGCTGCCGGTCCGGACGACGTGGCGGCGGCCTACGCCGTGCGCGCCGACGTCTTCGTGGGCGAGCAGGGGGTGCCGGCCGATCTCGAGCTCGATGCGCTCGACGACGTCGCCGACCACCTGGTGGCCTACGACGGCGACCGCGCCGTGGGGGCCGGCCGGCTGGTCGTCGAGCCGCCCGGCTTCGAGGGCAGCGACCCCGACCTCGGCGCGGTCGGCCACCTGGGGCGGCTGGCCGTCCGGCCGGAGGCCCGCGGGACCGGCCTCGGGCTGGACCTGGTGGCGGCGGTCGAAGCCCGGGCCCGCGAGCGGGGTCTGCGGGTCATGGTGCTGTCGGCCCAGACCCATGCGCTGGGCTTCTACGAGCGGCTGGGCTACACGGCGTACGGGCCGGTGTTCGACGACGCCGGGCTGCCGCACCGGTGGATGCGGCGCACCTTCTGACCCGGGCCCCGGGTTCGGCAAGTTCTGTCACGAATTGTGTGCGAGCCGTAACGTTCCGGTCTCGGGGATCGTTCTACTGTGCGTACCTGCTTGCGGACACAGCGTCAGCTGTGTGCCCGAGGGAGGGGGAGTCATGGCGCTGAGCCCGAGCAGTCTGGTGCGGGTCCTCGTCACGGTCGTGGCCGTCGAGTGCGGCGTCGCCCTGGTCGTGCGGAGCACCAGCGCCTGGCAGGTCTTCACCGGCGACGCCCGGGCCGTCGACTACCTGGCCACCGCCGGACTGGTCTGGGTGGTCGTGCTCGCCCTCTCGGCGCTGGCGGTCAGCCGCCGGGTCCGTGACCTCGACCTCAGGGTCACCGTGCAGGACGCGCATCTCGCGGCCACCGAGGCCCCGCGCCAGCGGCTGTCCGGCATCGTGCATCGCACCGAGCGGGTGCTGGCCGACCCTGCGGGCGTGCGGGTGGCGCTGCAGCCGATCGTGGACCTCGAGACCGGCCAGTGGGTCGCTGTCGAGGCGCTGGCCCGGTTCCCGGACCACCGGGCGCCGGACCTGTGGTTCGCCGAGGCGCACGAGGCGGGCGTCGGGGTCGAGCTGGAACGGCGGGCGCTCGAGGTCGCCGTCCAGGCACTGCCGTTGCTGCCGCCGGGGGTGAGCCTCTCGGTCAACGCCTCGCCGGCGATGGTGCTCGACCGTGGCCTCGTCGAGGTGCTGGACAGCTGCGGGGCCCCCCGGGAGCGGCTGGTCGTCGAGATCACCGAGCACGCGGCCGTCTCGGGGTACGAGGACATCCGGGCGGCGCTGCTGCCGCACCGGGAGCTCGGTCTGCAGCTGGCCGTCGACGACACCGGCGCCGGCTACTCGTCGTTCGCCCACGTGCTGCGGCTGCGACCCGACATCATCAAGCTGGACCGCTCACTGCTGGCCGACATCGACCACGACGCCGCACGCCGGGCCTTCGTCACCGCCATCGTCCTGATGGCTCTCGAGCTGGACGCCCGGGTGACCGCCGAGGGCGTGGAGTCGGCCGCGGAGCTGGACACGCTGCGCAGCCTCGGGGTCGACACCGTGCAGGGGTACCTGCTGGCCCGGCCGAGCAGTGACCCGGCGGTGTGGGCCTCGTGGGCCGGCCGTGACTGGCTCAGCCACATGGGGGCGACCGGCAGGCTCGCCGCGAACCGGGAAGAGCACGGTCTGACCTACGGTGGAGGGCGGATCTGACCGAAGGAGAGGTGTGCGCCTGACCCGAGCCGTCGTCGCGGCGGCCCTCGCCTGCGCGGCCATGCTGGCCGGCGTGGTCGCCGTCCCCGGCGGCCCGGCGGCCGCTGCGCCGATGCGGCCCGCCCTCACGGCGGCAGCCGGCGAGTCGACGTCCCTGACGCTGGAGGCGGCGCCCGGGGTGGTGGCCACCGGGCGGCCGATGACGTTGCTCGGCCGGCTGACCGACGCGGCGATGGGTACCGGCCGTGCCGGCGAGCGCGGTCCGGCTCGAGGCGGCTGCAGCCGACGGGTCCTGGGTCGAGGTGGCGGCGCTGACGACCGACGGGTCGGGCGTCGTCAGCACGGTTCAGGCCCCCACGGCGACGACCGTGTACCGGCTGCGCCACGGCGACCCCGGCTCGTCCCAGGAGTCGGTCAGCGCGGCTGTGCAGGTGCGGGTGCGTCCCCTCACCGCCGAGCTCGCGCGCGAGGCGGTGCGGGTCGGACGTCCGGTCGAGGTGCGGGGGGTGCTCGCGGCGGCCCCCGGCTCGCCGGTGCGCCTCGAGCAGCGGCGCGACGGCGCCTGGTGGCCCGCCGGCCGCGCGCGGACCGTCGCCGACGGCAGCTACACCTTCTCCGTGACGCTCGCCGAGCCCGGCTTCTCGCGGTTCCGGGTGGTCCACGACGCCGGCGCGACCTCGCCGACGTCGGTCGCGACCCTGGCGCCGCTGGACGTGTTCCGGCTGCACACCTACTCGGTGACCACCCGCGGCACGGTGCGCGCCGACCTGGATGTCTTCCGGTCGGTGGTCGCAGCCACCTATGCCGACCCGCACGGCTGGCTGCGCGCACACCACCGGTTCCGCGAGGTGGCTCGGGGCGGCGACTTCACCGTGGTCCTCTCGCAGGCTCGCTACCTCCCGGCGTTCTCGTGGGTGTGCTCCACGACGTACAGCTGCCGGGTCGGCCGCTACGTGATCATCAACCAGGACCGCTGGCGCACCGGATCGCCGTACTTCCCGGGCGACCTGCTCACCTACCGGCGGATGCTGGTCGACCACGAGACCGGGCACTGGCTGGGCCGGGGGCACGCCTACTGCCCGCGCCCCGGTGCGCTGGCGCCGGTGATGCAGCAGCAGTCGAAGGGCATGCAGGGGTGCCGGCCGAACCCCTGGCCGCTGCCGCGGGAGATCGCGGCGGTGTCCTGATGTCGGCCCGAACGTCGACGTGCGCTCGCACCCTGCTGGCCGTCCTCGCCTGCGCCCTGGCGGCCACGGTGCTCGGTTCCGGGCCGGCCGCGGCGGCCGTGCCGCCGACCCCCGGAACCCGGTTGACCGGTGGCGACATCTCCTGGCCGAACTGCCCGAAGGGGACGGGCATCCCGTCCCGGCGCAGCCCCGGCAACCCGCTGCCCCTGGCCTCGGCGACCTTCGTCGTCATCGGGCTGACCAACGGCCCCGGGTGGTACCCGAACCCGTGCCTCGCCGACCACGTCGCGTGGGCGAAGTCGCGCGGCCGTGTGGACGTCGGCGTACTCCATGACGACGTTCCCGACCGCGGCCCAGCTCAGCACGTACGGCGGCGGCGGACCGTGGCTGCCGGTCTCGCGGGCGGCGCGGCTGCGGAACGCCGGCTACCAGCAGGCCGTCTTCAACGTGGCGTCGATGCAGCAGGTGGGGCTCGCGGTGCCGTTCGTCTGGGTGGACGTCGAGCCGTACCCGACGCACCCGTGGTCGGGCTCGGTGATCGCGAACCGGCAGGTCGTGCGCGGTGTCGTCCGGGCCTATGAGGATGCGGGCTACCGGGTCGGCTTCTACTCCTACGACGGGGGATGGCGCGCGGTGGTCGGCGCGTGGCGCAAGCCGGCGTACCCGGCGTGGGTGCCCGGTGGGACCGGTCCGCAACGGCCGCTCGGTCGCCATCCCCCGGTGTGCCCGGCCGAGCTTCTCCGGCGGGCCGGTGCTGCTGGCCCAGTGGGTGCAGGACTCCCGGGACCGCGACGTCACGTGTGTGCGGCTCACCGGAATGGCGCCGCGGCCGCACCCGCTCACCGCGCTGCTCGGGACCGACGTACGGCCGCGGCGCCTCGGGCCCCGCGGTGGCGACGCTGCAGCGCGGCATGAACATGCGGCCCTCGCACGTGACCGGCCGGTTCGACGCGCAGACCGAACGGGTGCTGCTGGCCTTCCAGCGGATCCGGTCGTTCCCGCTGACCGGGGTCGCCACCGACCTCGAGCTGACCGCCCTCGGCGCCGGCACCACGCTGCCCGGCACCCCCAACCAGCTGGCCCGCTTCTTCACGCCGTACTGACCCGCCGAGCCGGTGCCCGTTTGCGACGTCGGGGCGGGCGACACGCCGCTAGCACGGGCGTGTCGGACCGCCCCGCGTCGCAGACGATCTTGCCGGGGTGGTACGCGGCGGGGCTCGCCGGCTCAGGTCGGTTCAGGTCGGCCGGATCTGCCAGGCGTCCTTGCTGCGATCCCGGTGGCTGCCTCGCTGGTGGGCCACCCTCAGCCGTACCACGAGCTGCGGCCGGTGTGGCCAGAGGTCCAGCGAGGTCGACCGCGTGACCTCGAGGTTGAGGCCCTCGAGATCCTCCTCGCGCACGTTGTCGGCCGTGTGCTGCTCGAGGTCGCGGTGGTGGGCGCCGTCGTACTCCCCGACAGTGGCGGCCTCAGGGTCCACCAGGTCGGCGCGCGCGACGAACCGGCCCTCGCGGTCCAGCAGGACGGGGTTGACCAGCGGCACCGGGAGCCCGGCCTCGACGACCCAGACGTAGCGCAACCGGCTCTCCGGCCCGGACTCGGCTCGGCCGTCGACGAGGGGGACCGCGAGCCGGGCCCGCGGCACGCCCTTCAGGCCCGTCATCCGGCCGAGCGCCACGGCCAGGCGCGCCGGGGTCGTCAGCCCGGCCCGCACCGTGGCGTCGGCGGCGACCAGGCCCTCTTCGGCGCCATAGAAGCGCATCACGTCCAGGCAGCTGCGCTCGGGCGCCGTCACCCAGGCCCCGTTGTGCTCGGTCACGTCGACCGCTGTCAGCGTGCTGCGGTCGATGGCCAGGCCGGACCGGTGACGCACCCGGCCCACCGGGCCGATGCAGATCGGCACGGGGAGCAGCGTGGCGCCGCCCCTGCCGGTGCGCCCGTCGAGCGCCGTGACGCCCATCCAGACCAGGGCCGCCCAGCCGCCCAGCGGCACGTCGCACGGCACCAACCGCAGGGCAGCCTCCAGCCGGACGAGGCTGTCGCCTGACGCGAGCAGTGCTCCGTCCAGGTTCCGCGCCATCGGACCGGGCATCGCGCAAGCCTGGCGACCGCGGCGAGACAACCGGGTCGGCCGAGGCGATCTGTGGACCAGTTGCGCGCACCTCGGGCTGAGGATGACGACGGGAGCCGCGCGTCCACCCCGGTATGACCCCCGGGTGTGCGCTGCCCCGCTGCGCGGACGAGATCGTTTGCGACGCGGGCAGCCCCGACACGCCGGTGCGACCGGCGTGTCGCACCCGCCGACGTCGCGAACGATCTTGGTCGACGGGGCGACACGCCGAGGGGGCTGG
>CAVRTI010000007.1:0-54215 GCA_963723975.1 uncultured Actinomycetota bacterium | reverse complement strand
GCTGGTGACCCGGTAGCGCCGGAACGCGTAGGCCCCGAGCAGCGCGCCCTCGACGACCGCCGCGGCATCCTCCGGCGTCTCGGCCGGGAGCGCGAGCCCGACCTTCCGCGTCCCCGCGAGCGCCCGTGCCGCTGCCCCGGCCGCGCGGCGCAGCACCTCCCCGTCGTACGACGGGGCGCCTTTGCCGCCGGCCTCGGCAGCCTTGCCCACGCATACCGCCAGCACGACCGGCGCCGTGGTCGCTCCCAGCGAGGACACCTTGGTGACCTCGTTCGGCATCCCGGTGTTACCCAGTGCCTCGACGGTGGCGGCGAGCTTGCCCTTGAAGGCCTTGTCCACCTCTTCGGCGCCGGGCAGCAGCACGAAGCCGCTGTCCTTCTTCTTGGCGACGGCGACGACAAGGGCGTCGACCTTGAGGGTGTCGGGCTTGCTGGTGGTGAGAGTGACCGTGGCCAAGATCAGTGACGTCCTGTTCGGGTGGATCGGGCTCGGATGGGTCGGTTCGGGGCAGGGTCGCGAGCGGGTCGGTACGCGACACGGTCGCGATGCTAGCGTCACGCCCGATGAGCGACCGGACGGCCCTGAGACGTTCCCCGTTGCACGACCGCCACGTCGCGCTGGGCGCGAAGATGGCCGACTTCGGCGGCTGGGAGATGCCCATCGAGTATCCCGGCGGCGGGGTGGTCAAGGAGCACACGGCGGTCCGGGAGGCGGTCGGCCTGTTCGACGTCAGCCATCTCGGCAAGGCCGTCGTGCGGGGGCCGGGTGCGGCGGCGTACGTCAATGCGACGCTCAGCAACGACCTCGACCGGGTGGGCCCGGGCAAGGCGCAGTACACGCTGTGCTGCGACGAACTGACGGGCGGGGTGGTCGACGACCTGATCGCCTACTACCGCGACGACGACCAGGTCTTCCTCGTCCCCAACGCCGCGAACACCGCCGAGGTGGTGCGCCGGTTGGCCGCGGACGCACCGGAGGGCGTGGAGGTGATCGACCTGCACGAGCGGCACGGGGTGCTGGCGGTCCAGGGCCCGGGCAGCGACGAGGTGCTCGACGCGATCGGCCTGCCGACCGGTACGTCGGGGATGGCGTACATGTCGTTCGAACCTGTCGACTGGCGCGGCATGCCTGTCGTCGTCTGCCGCACCGGCTACACCGGCGAGCGGGGGTACGAGCTGGTGCCGCGCTGGGAGGACACCGGCACGTTCTGGGACGCCGTGCTCGAGGCGGGCCGGGACCACGGCCTGCGCCCTGCCGGCCTCGGCGCCCGCGACACGCTGCGCACCGAGATGGGCTACCCCTTGCACGGGCAGGACCTGTCGCTGGACATCACCCCGGTGCAGGCGCGCTGCGGCTGGGCCGTCGGCTGGAAGAAGCCGGCCTTCTGGGGACGGGAGGCGCTGCTCGCCGAGAAGGAGGCTGGCGCCGCGCGCACGGCATGGGGTCTCGAAGGTCTGGAGCGGGGGATCCCTCGGGCGCACATGGCGGTCTCCACCGCCGACGGAGCAGCGCTCGGCGAGGTGACCAGCGGGACCTTTTCCCCGACCCGCAAGATCGGCATCGCGCTGGCGCTGCTCGACCGCTCCGTCTCCGAAGGCGATGAGGTGGTGGTCGACGTCCGGGGACGGCCGGCCCGGTTCCGGGTGGTCCGGCCGCCGTTCGTCACCCCGTCCACGCGCGAGCCGTGAGCACCGACAAGATCCTGCTGATCGGGATGATGGGGTCGGGGAAGACCTCGGTCGGCCGGGCCCTGGCCGCGCGGACCGGCTGGCCGTACCGGGACAACGACGAGGCAGTCGCGATGCTGGCCGGGATGCCGACCGCGGAGCTGCTGGAGCGCCGCGGCCCGGCGGCCCTGCGCACCGTGGAGTCGCTGGCCCTGCAGTCCGCGCTGGCCGAGGACCCGCCGCTGGCGGCGGGGGTGGCCGGCGGCGTGGTGGAGTCCGAGGCCGACCTGGGTGCCCTGCGCGGCACCGACGCGTTCGTGGTCTACCTGCACACGCCGGTCGACCTGCTGGTGCAGCGGGTGGGGGACGGCGCCGGTCGCCCGTGGCTGCAGCCCGACCCGGAGACGGCACTGCGCCGGCTGTTCGCCGGTCGTGAGCCGCTCTACCGCGAGGTGGCGGACCTGGTGGTCGACACGTCCACCGGGGATGCCGAGTCGCACGCCGACCAGGTGGTGCAGGCGCTGCGCGAGCGCTGACGGCCCCAGCCGCCTAACGGGTTCGCAGACCGTAGCCGTACTGGTAGAGCGGGTCGTAGTCGGCGTCACCGACGTTGATCGGCTCCTGCGCCAGCGTGCGAGGCCAGCTGACCGGCAGCGTGCCGGTGTAGCCCACCTTGCCGAACATCGGGTCGGCGACGCCGGCCCCCTCGCTGCCCGGCAGCCACGCCGCGACGAGCGCGTCCACCTCACGGCAGCTGCTGCGGGTCAAGGACCAGCGGCCGGCCGGAGACGATGACCACCACGCACTTGGCCGTGGCGGCACAGACCTTGTCGACCGCCGCCGAGTCGGCTGCGGAGAGCCTCATGTCCTTGACCGGCCGCGGCATGCCGTTGTCGCCCGGGTCGTAGGCCCACTGCGGGCCACCGACGTCGCCGAAGCCCTCGGCGTACGGCGTCTCGCCGACGACGACGACACCGACCGAGCCCGGCTTGACAGGCGCCGACGCCGTCTCGCTGAACGTGACGTGAGCCTTGCCGGCGGCGCTGCGGATGCCGTCCAGGATGGTGCTGCCGGGAATCTTGTTGGTCGAGCCGCCCTGCCAGGTGAGGGTCCAGCCGCCGGCCTGGTTGCCGATGTTGTCGGCGTTGCTACCGGCGACGTAGATGCCTGCCCGGGACTTGATCGGCAGCGCGCCGCGGTCATTCTTCAGCAGCACCTGCGACTGCTGCACCGCCTTGCGCGCGACCGAGCGATGCGCGGCGGACCGACCTCCTCGAGGTGGGTGCGGTCGGTGAACGGGTGCTCGAACAGGCCGAGCTCGAACTTGGCGGTCAGGATGCGACGGACCGCGTCGTCGATCCGGTCCATGGTGACGCCTGCCGGCCTCGACCTCGGCGGTGAGCATGGTGATGAAGTCGCTTGGTAGGAGTTCGGCTCCATCATCATGTCGATGCCTGCGTTGACGCCGGTGCGGACCTTGTACGGCGTCAGCCCGCCGTTCGCCGGGGCGGCCGGGTCGGTGATCTGGTGGATGCCCTCCCAGTCGCTGATGACGAAGCCGTCGAAGCCCATCTGTCCCTTGAGGACGTCGGTGATCAGCTCGTGGTGGGCGTGCATCTTGAGCGGGCCGGCGCTGTCGTCGGTCCAGTCGACGCTGGAGAACGACGGCATCACGGTGCCGACGTGGTGGTCCTGCACGGCGGGCACGTACTGCCGCAGCGCGACATCCCAGAAGTCCTGGCGGCTGGTGACCGAGATGCCCTGGTCGATCTTGTAGTCGCCCGTTGCGGTGCCGTACTTCGTGTCACCGTCGCCCGCGTAGTGCTTCGCGGTCGCCAACACACGGTCGCTGTCGCCCAGGCTGCCGGGCGGTCCCTGGTAGCCGTCGATCGCGGTCTCCATCTGCTCGACGAGCACAGGGTTCTCGCCGAACGACTCGTAGGTGCGGCCCCAGCGATCGTCGCGGGCGGCGCAGAGGCACGGTGAGAAGGTCCACTGCGGCCCGGTGGCACGGGTCTCCTCCGCGGTGATGTGCGCGGCCCGACGCACGAGCGCCGGGTTGCGGGTCGCGCCGAGACCGATGTTGTGCGGGAAGACGGTGGCGCCGTAGAGGTTGCCGTTTCCGTGCACCGAGTCGATGCCGTAGAGCAGGGGGATGCCGAGCCTGGTCTGCAGCGCGGCGCGCTGGAACCGGTCGACCATGTCGGCCCACGCCTGGGGGTGTTCGTCGCCGGCGTCGACCCGCCGCCGGACAGGATCGAGCCCAACCCGTACGTCGTGATCGGCGACGGGTCGTCGAACACCTGGTACCGCTCGGTCTGGGTCATCTGGCCGATCTTCTCGGCCGGGGTCATCCGGCCGAGAAGGTCGTCGACCCGGGCGTCTACAGGCAGGCTCGGGTCCTGGTACGGCAGCGCGGCGTCGGCGGCTGCCGCCTGGGTCGAGAGTCTCGGAACGGTGGCCGGCGCGACAAGGACCGTCGCGGCAGCAGCGACCGCGACGAGGGCGAGCAGCGGACGGCGACGATGGTCAGGATCGGGTCACAGCAGCGCTCCTTGTGGGAGGTCAGGTGTAGACGCGAAGGTCGGCGACCGACCACCAGGACGGCGGCCGTGGCCGTCTGCGTCGACGCGCAGTAGCGGGCCGGTGCACCGGAGAGGCCGAGCACGGTGAGCTGGCCGGAACCGGCCGCGGTCGTGGCCGGTGTACCATGCTGGCGCCGTCGGTGCTGGTCGACAGCGGCGGTAGACGCCGCACGGCCCCGGGGCAGTCGCCGCAGCTCTGTCCGTCCCGGTGTCGAGCACCACCCGGCGTACACCGTGCGAGGAGCCGAGGTCGACCTGCAGCCGCTGGCCGGGTTGCTGGGCTGCGCCGGTGGTCCACCGCGTCGTGGCGTCGTCGTCGACGGCCTTCTCCGGGTCAGCCGACGCCGGCACCGAGGTGGCTGTCGCGCCGTGCAGGTCGAGCAGCCGGTAGCCGTCGTCCAGCGCCTTGCTCTTCGGCCAGGCGAACGTCGCAAGAGAGCCGCCCGGAAGCGTGTAGTCGAACGAGCTGCCCGCCCTGGGCCACCGCGAAGGACCGCGGATCGTCGTTCTCGTTGTGCACCACCAGAACCGTCGACCCGTCAGGATTGCGGAACGCGACGTCCATCACCTCGACCGTTCCAGCCGGTGGTGCCGAACGACGTGCTGGCGATGCGCTGCGCACCGGGACGGACGAAGCGCGCAAGGTGACCGAGTGTGTAGTACTCCGCGTTGCGGGTGACCGTCTGTCCGGGGCCGACGGTGACCACGCCGGTGCAGGTGTCACAGCCGCCGTTGTGCGGGCCACCGCTCGGGTCGAGGGCGAGGTTCCAGTCGACGACGGTCGAGCCCCAGTTGCGGGTGACGCCGAGCACGAGGTTGCGGCTGTGCCACCTCAGCGTGTCGGAGAACACCTGCGCCGGCGGGTCGGTGGGACCGTGCGAGCCGGAACACTCGGTGAAC
The DNA here is from genome assembly GCA_963723975.1 of uncultured Actinomycetota bacterium. Lineage (GTDB taxonomy): Bacteria > Actinomycetota > Actinomycetes > JACCUZ01 > JACCUZ01 > CAVRTI01. Next base: position 49,063 of record CAVRTI010000007.1, on the reverse strand, counting down.
CAGATCTCGGTGCCGGGGAACTCGTCGTGCAGGTTCGTCATGTCGGACGGGTCACCGGCGTAGCAGTGGTAGGCGATCCCGTCGAAGCGCCGCGCCTCAGGCGAACGCAGCAGGCGGTAGGGGTAGTCGGTCTCGGGATCCTCGCCCGGCGGGGTCGAGTCGATGTCGGCGGGGTGCTCGGACCAGTTGTGGTCGTAGCCGAGGATCAGCGTGTCCAGCCGAGCTGCGTCGAAGGCCGCGCCGACGGCGGCCGCCACCTTCTCCTCCTGCCACGCCGGCAGGTCGGCGCCGGGGTAGCCGCTCGGGTTGCGGTTCTGCGGCTCGTTCTGCAGCGTGACGGCGTGCACCGGGACTCCGGCCTTGCGATAGGCCTGGACGAACTTCACGAAGTAGCGGGCGTAGGCCCGGTAGATCGACCGCTCGTCGATCAGCCGGCCGCCGATCAGCGAGCCGTTCGTCTTCATCCAGGCCGGTGGGCTCCATGGCGTCGCGATCGACGGTGAGGTCGGGATTGAGCCGCAGGGCCTGGCGCAGAAGCGGGAGGATTCTGCGGGCGGTCGTGGGCGATGGTGAACTCTTCCATCGCGTAGTCGGTCTCGCCGGCCGGCATGTCGTCGTAGGTGTAGTGCTCGCCGGCCACGAAGTCTGACGCGCCCATCGGCTGGCGCAGCACCGACAGGCCGTCGCCGCTTCGCGCGGGTCGAACAGGGACGTCATCACAGCGTCCCGGTTCGCCGGCCGCAACCGGTGCAGGACGACCGCCGAGGAGTCGGTGATCGAGGCGCCGAAGCCGCGCATGGTCTGGTAGCGGCGGGTCGGGTCGACAGTGATCGTGAGCCGGTCGGAGCCACCGGGCCGGAAGGTCGCGCCGGTCGCGGGGGCCGAGGCGCTGGGTTCCGTCCGGCGTGGTGACCCAGACTCGCGCGGTCGGGGCCCCGGCGGCAGCGGCCGCGGGACTGCACCGGAGCGACGTCGGCGGGGACAGCGGCGAAGACCGGCGGCCAGCGACGCGGCGAGGAGTGGGGCGGTGCAACGGCGGATCGAGAGCACGGCAGGACCTCCAGATCCGCATCATGCTGCCCGAATCATCACCATTTGTCACCGACGCGTTTCACCCTGCGGCGGCCCTCAGCACCGGTACGGCGAGCAGGGCGCCGACGCCGTCGTCGCCGCGCAGCCCGAGGTCGAGCACCGGCTCGAGGGACACCCTGCCCAGGGCCAGCGCGTGCGCCGGGTCGGGGGACAGGTGGCCGGCCAGCCACCAGTCCGGGGCGCGGAACGACAGCCGGGCCGCGACCAGCGCCGCCGCCGAGATCGCCGGGCCGTCGAGCACCACCGGCGTACGGCGGGCGGCGGCCTGCAGCAGCAGCCCGGTCGCGACCGCCAGGTCGGCGCCGCCCACGGTCGCCAGCAGGTCCGCCTGGTCGGCGAGCACCGGGCGGCCGCGGCGCATCGCGTCGCGGGTCGCCGCGCAGGCGAGCATCCAGCCGGCGTCGTCCTGACCGGTCGCCGTCACGGCCGAGGCGTCCGAGCGGGTCAGCAGCCCGACCAGGGTGGCGACCGCCACCTCGAGGTCAGGATCCGGCAGCGCGACCACCAGCAGGTCGGTGCCGGCGTCGACCTCCTCATCGGCCAGCGCGGCCCCGGCCAGCACCGCTGCGAGCGCCTCCTCGCGGCTGCACGCGTTCTCTGCCTGCACCTGCCGTCCCGGCTCGCCGCGCCGGCCGACCAGCCGGACCTCGACGCCGGTGCCGGCCGCGACCGCGACCGTGCGCTCCGGCGCGGCGTCGGCCAGCACCAGCAGCCGGGCCCGGGACGGCGGCACCGCGGGCACTCGGCCCTGCGTCCCCGCCAGCCACACCGCGAGGTCGACGAGGCGCCCGGTGGTGCCTTCGGGTCCGAGCAGCTCGCGGGCCTCACGCCGGGCGGCGTCGTCCGGGCGCTCGACGGCGGCGGCGATCTCGTCCAGTCCGGTCACCGGGACATCGTGCCGTCCGGCTCCGCCGGGTCGAACCTCGCTACCGCCTCGAACTCCGCCCGCCGCGACGCGCGGCGCAGCGCGAGCAGCACCGGCCGGGCGGTCACCGCCACCAGGGCCGCCGTGGTCAGTGCCCGCGGGATGTCGAAACCGAGCGACGTCACCAGGGTGAAGGCGACGTACCGGCCCAGGTTCTCGGCCAGCGGGCCACCGGCGACGTAGGAGATGTCGCTGTCGAGGCCCAGGGTGAACGGCCAGAGCCAGAGGTTCATCAGCAGGCCGTAGACCAGGCCGGCCACCGCGCCGTACGCGGTGAGCAGCACCACCTCGGCCCGTCCGGTGGCCCGCGGCAGGCAGCCGGCGAGGAACCCCACCCAACCGGCCGCGAGCATCTGGAACGGCAGCCAGGGCCCGACACCCGCGGTGAGCAGGGCGGAGGCGAACAGCGTCACCGACCCGAGGACCAGACCGAAGCCGCGGCCGAGCGCCCGGCCGGCCAGGACCAGCAGGAAGAACACCGGCTCGAAGCCGGCGACCCCGCCGCCGAGCGGCCGCAGCGCTGCCCCCACCGCTGCAAGGACACCCAGCACGGCCACCGACTTGGCGTCCATCCCGCCGTCGGCGACCTCGGCGAGCACGACGCCGATCATCAGCGGCAGCAAGAGGACGAACAGCCACGGCGCGTCGGCCCGGCCCGCGAGGTCGGAGCCGGGTTGCACGAACAGCGGCCAGGCGAACGCCAGCAGCCCGACCCCGCTGACGACGAGCAGGGCCAGCGCGGCGCGCGGCCGCAGCCGGACCGCCCGGACCCGGCGCGGCGTCGCGGCCAGCGCGCTCATCCGGCCTTCAGGGCGGCGGCGACCTCGGCCACGGTCAGCCAGGGCAGCGGCGCGAGCACCTTGGCGACCTGCGGTGCGAAGGCGGGGGAGGAGACGACCACCTCGCGGGACGGGCCGTCGCTGACCACCTCACCATCGGCGAGGACCACGGTCCGGTCGGTGACCGTCGCGGCCAGCTCGACGTCATGGGTGGCGAGCACGACAGCGTGCCCAGCAGCGGACAGGTCGCGCAGCACCCGGACCAGGGCGGCCTTGCCGGGGTAGTCGAGGCCGCGGGTCGGCTCGTCGAGCAGCACGACCGGCGGCCGACCGGCGAGCACCACGGCCAGAGCGAGGGCCAGCCGCTGCCCTTCGGACAGGTCGCGCGGGTGCATCAGCGGGTCCGCCCCGGTGACCAGCCCGGCGAACACCGTGAACGCGGTCCCGGCCGGCACCGCGGCGTCCTGGTCGGCCTGGGCGCACTCGGACTCGACGGTGTCGGCGTAGAGCAGGTCGCCCGGCTCCTGCGGCACCATGCCGACCCGCCGGACCAGCTCGGTCGAGGGCAGGGCGGCCGGGTCCTCGCCGGTGACCCGGACCGAGCCGGCGTCCGGTCGGCGCAGGCCCACCAGGGTCGAGAGCAGGGTGGACTTGCCCGCGCCGTTGCGGCCCATCAGGGCGACCACCTCGCCAGCCCGCAGCCGCAGGTCGACGCCGCGCAGCGCCGGACGCCCGTCGTACCGCACGACCAGACCCCGTGCCTCGGCCACCACGTCACCGGTGGAGGCCGCCGGAGACACCGGGACCGGCGCCGTGCGCAGCCGGGCGGTGAGCTCACCGGCGTGCCGGCGGGCGTCGCGCACCGACAGCGGCAGCGGCGACCAGCCGGCCAGCCGGCCCAGCTCGACGACCGGCGGTGCGACGGGTGCGTCGGCCAGCACCTCGGCCGGCTCGCCGACGACCACCGGCCGGCCACCGCCCGGTACCAGGATCACGCGGTCGGCGTACTGCACCACCCGCTCCAGCCGGTGCTCGGCCATCAGCACCGTCATCCCGAGGTCGTGCACCAGACGGTGCAGCAGGGCGAGCACGTCCTCGGCCGCCGACGGATCCAGCGCGGAGGTCGGCTCGTCGAGCACCAGCACCCGCGGGTGCGGCGTCAGCACCGAGCCGATCGCGACCCGCTGCTGCTGGCCGGCCGACAGGGTCGTCAGCGGCCGGGACCGCGAAGCCGCCATCCCCAGCACGTCCAGGGTCTCCTCCACCCGCCGCCGCATCACCTCCGGCGGCACGCCGAGCGACTCCATCCCGTAGGCCAGCTCCTCCTCGACGGTGTCGGTGACGAAGCCGGCGACCGGGTCCTGCCCGACGTAGCCCACGACGTCGGCAAGGTCCCGCGGCCGGTGCTGGCGGGTGTCGCGACCGGCCACGGTCACCCGCCCGCTGAGCAGCCCACCGGTGAAGTGCGGCACCAGGCCGTTCACCGCCCGCAGCAGCGTCGACTTGCCCGAGCCGGTGCGCCCGACGACCAGCGCCAGCTCGCCCTCGGGCACGTGCAGGTCGACGCCGGACAGCACCGGCGCGTCGCTGCCGGTGTAGCGGACCCCCACCTGCTCGAACCTGATCACACGACCTCCTCGACCCGGTCCTGATCAGCCACGCGGTCGGGTTCGGGTTCCGCGACCAGGGCGGGCGGGGGTGCCACCCGGGCGGGCAGCAGGGCGAAGAGCAGCGCGATGGCCGGTACGACGGGCAGCGTCGGTGTGGTCAACGGCGACGTCGACGGAGCCAGCGCCGACGGGTCGAGCGCCGCCCCGACGAGCACCCCGGCAGCGGCGATCAGGCCGCTCGCGGCCACCACCCACTCCTGGACGCCCCAGAGGTCGGGCCGGTAGCGGCTGCGGGTCGACCGGCGGCCGCCGAGGGTGAGCCCGGCAGCGGCCACGGCGGCTCCGGCGATGAGGACGGGCAGGCCGAGAGCCGTGGGCGAGGTGGCGTCCAACAGGCCGTAGAGGCCGGCGCAGACGCCGACCAGCCCGGCCAGGGTCAGCGCGCCGGACCGCCGCCGCACCCCCGGGTCGGAAGCGCCGCGCCCGAACCCGCGGGCGTCCATCGCCGCCGCGAGGTCGACCGAGCGCTCGAGGGCGCCCTCCAGCACCGGCATCGCGACACCGCGCAGCCCGCGCAGCCCGGTGTGCGGCCGACCACGCAGCCGGCGTGCGGCGCGGACCCGGCCGACGCCCTCGACCAGCTGCGGGGAGACGCTGAGAGCGACCACCACGGCGACGCCGACCTCGTAGAGCGCGCCGGGGACCGCACGCAGCAGCCGGCGCGGGTTGGCCAGCGCGTTGGCGGCGCCGACGCAGGTGAGCATGGTGGCCAGCTGCAACCCGGCGTACACCGCGCCGAGCATGCCCTCCAGGGTCACGTCGCCGCCGAGGCGCACCCCGGCGGCCCAGTCCGGCAGGGTGACCTCCGGCAGCTGGACCAGCACCTGGCCGGGCACCGGGGCGCCGAACAGCGCGGCGAACACCACCCGGATGGCGACCACCACCAGGCCCATCTTCAGGTAGAAGCCGTAGGCCCGGGCCCATGGTGCGTCCGTCCGCCGCGCGGCGACGACGTAGCCCGCGACGGCGAGGATCAGCCCGAGCAGCAGCGGGTTCGTGGTGCGGCTGGCGGCGGTCGCCAGGCCGGTGGCCCACAGCCACCAGGCACCGGGGTGCAGCGCGCGCAGGTGCCGGAGCACCGGCAGGGGCCGGGTCACGGCGCGGCCCGGGTGCGCCGGAACCGGGTGGCCGCCGCGCCGCCCAGCAGCCCGACCAGACCGACGCCCAGCGCCAGCCCTGTCCACGGCGGACCGCCGGACTCGTCGTTCGCGGTGGGGGGTGCGCTGCGAGGCACCGACGGCGCGGCAGCCGCCGACGCCGAGGTGCTCGTCGGCGCAGGGGTCGTCAGGTCCGCGCTGGGGGAGGTCGCCCCGGCGCTGTGCGATTCGGTCGGCTTCCGTTCCGCCGGGGTGGTGGTGAGGTCCGGCGTCGGCGCGGGCTCGTTGCTCGCGGTGGTCGGACGTGGGGAGGCGGCCGGCGTCCGGGTGCTGGGCTGCTTGACGGCCCGCGGGCAGATGGTCCTGAAGGCGATGTCCGGGGGCTGCCGCCGGCCTCCTTCCTGCCACACCCAGGCCTCGACTGCTCCAGGGACCGGGTCGTGGCTGCCTGCGCCCTCGGTGGCGTAGACCCAGCGGCTCGAGCCCGGCGCGCGCCACCAGTACGACCAGTAGGTGTCCGCCGAGTTGCGCGAGCACTCGGGAAACCCGTCGACCTGGCAGACCTGACCGGGTTGCCGCGGGACGAACGCGTAGCTGAAGCCGGCAGCGGTCAGGGCCTCCAGCCCGCTGTCCGGGTCGCCGGCGGCGCAGGCGGTCCGCAGGTCACCGCCGGCGAGGCGCCCGTCGACGACGACGGCGACGCACGGCTTGGCCGCAGCGACCACCGGTGCGGCCGGTCCGAGCAACGCGAGGCCCACCGACCCTGCGCCCCCGAGAAGCACAGGGGCGAGCAGCGCCGCGCCCAGCCGTCGGACCGTCCGCACCGGAGTCAGCACCCGCTAGCAGGCCAGCGTGGGCAGTCCGCGGCTCGCGCCGTCCCTGCCGATGTCGACCAGGGTGGCCCGGGCCAGCGCGGGGACCGCCTGGCTGGTCGCACGGACCGGGTCCCCGGTACCGGCGCGGTCGTACCGCACGCTGCCGCGGTTGGCAGGCTTGGCACTGCAGAGCACCTGCAACCCGCGCAGGAAGCCGCGCGCGGCGGTTGCGGCCTTGGCCCGGCCGACCGCGGTGAGCGCCTGCGCGGCGAGCGCAGTGCTGTTGGCGTTACGGACACCGTTGCCGGAGAACGAGCCGTTGTCGTGCTGCTTGCGCTTGAGCCAGCGTCCCGCGGCGGCCGCTGCGCCGTCCGCGGCCGGGCTGCCGACGGTCGTCAGCGCCTGCACGGCGAATCCGGTCGCGTCGACCGAGGCGCGGCAGGGGACCGCGCCGAAGGTCTCCGGGAAGCCGCCGTTGCGGCACTGCTGCCCGAGCAGGTAGGACACGGCCGCCCGCGAGGCGCCGCGCTGGGTGGCCCGCTCCAGGCCGATCAGGGCCAGCGACTGACCGATCGTGTTGCTGAAGTCGTCGTACTGGGTCAGGTCCGAGAACCGGCCCTTGTCCGCGTCGGCGCAGTCCGAGCGGGCGCGATTGCCGCACTCCAGGGCGCGGAGTCCGGCGACCAGGTCCTTGCGCTCCCCGCCGCCGAACGCCGTCGGGTCGGCGCCCTGCGCGACGGCGACCAGCAGCAGCTTGGCGTAGGCGCCGGCGTAGTGCTCGGTCGCGTCGCCGCCGCCGGTGTAGTCGAGCACGTGCATCCGCAGTGCCCTGGTGGCCTGGCGAGCCGCCCGGCGGCCGACCTTGGCGGCGTCCAGGGCCAGCACGACGTCGGCAGTGAGCCCGTAGTCCGGATACTTCTGGCCGTTGAGCGTGACGGTCATCAGGCGGCTGTCGCCGTCGAGCTGGCGGCCGAGCCAGCCGGCGGCGGCATCGGCCCGGTTCCTGGTCTCGGCCGCGTCGGCGGTGCCTGGGGTGGCGAGTACGACAGCCGGAGCCGTCAGCAGGGCGGCGGCGGCGACCAGATGCCTGCGCAGCCGTCCGTTGAGCATGGTGTGGAGCACGGGTGACGTCCTTTCACGGGAGCGATCCGCGACGGTCCCCGGGCGAGGCCGCCCCCCGCACACGACAACGCCCCCGACGCGAAAGTCGCGCGGGGGGCGGAAGGGTGCGGACGGCGGTGCTGTCCGGGCTCCGCCCCGCATACCTCGACGGAATGAGTGGAGCCGCTCGCGTTCACGCAGGTGCTCCGACTCGCCGCACGGCCCGGGACACCGGGTGCGGCCTACGGTTGCGGGTCAGCGCCGGAATCCGACCGGTCTTCCCCTGCCTGAACGCGTCTGCAGTTGTAGTGCACGCGGAGCGAACCACGCGGGGTAGGTTCCCGTCAAAAGGAAGGGGCGTGCCTGCGCGATGACCTGGACCTGGCGGATGGAGTCCGCTGACGGCTCGACGCTCGGCGGCGTGACCGCCGAGCGGTTCCCCAGCCAGGCCGACGCCGAGTCCTGGGTGGGCGAGGCCTGGCAGGATCTGCTCGGCCAGGGCGTCGACCAGGTCAGCCTGCTCGAGGGCGACCGGGTGGTCTACGGACCGATGAGCCTGCACCCCGCCGAGTAGCCCCGGCGCACCCGGTCGGCTGACCGGCGTACCGGGGAACCTAGGCTCTCGACATGCACTTCCGACACCTCGGCCGCAGCGGCCTGAAGATCTCCGAGATCACCTACGGCAACTGGCTCACCCACGGCTCGCAGGTGGAGAACGACGTGGCGACCCGGTGCGTGCGCGCGGCGCTGGACGCGGGCATCTCGACGTTCGACACCGCCGACGCCTACGCCAACACCCGGGCCGAGACCGTGCTGGGCGAGGCGCTCAAGGCCGAACGCCGCGAGTCGCTGGAGGTCTTCACCAAGGTCTACTGGCCCACCGGGCCCCGCGGGAAGAACGACGTCGGCCTGTCCCGCAAGCACATCATGGAGTCGATCAACGCGTCGCTCCGGCGGCTGCAGACCGACTACGTCGACCTCTACCAGGCGCACCGGTTCGACCACGAGACGCCGCTCGAGGAGACGATGCAGGCCTTCGCCGACGTCGTGCGGGCCGGCAAGGCGTTGTACATCGGGGTCAGCGAGTGGACGGCCGGGCAGCTCCGGGCCGGCCACGCGCTGGCCGAGGAGCTCGGCGTGCACCTGGTGTCGTCCCAGCCGCAGTACTCCATGCTCTGGCGGGTCATCGACGCCGAGGTCATCCCGACCTGCCGTGAGCTCGGCGTCGGCCAGATCGTCTGGTCGCCCATCGCGCAGGGCGTCCTCACCGGAAAGTACCTGCCCGGTCAGGCGCCGCCGGCCGGTTCGCGGGCCACCGACGACAAGGGTGGCGCGGACATGATCAAGCGGTTCATGAACGACGACATCCTGGCTCGCGTGCAGCAGCTCACGCCGGTCGCCGACGAGCTCGGGCTCACGATGGCGCAGCTCGCCGTGGCGTGGGTGCTGCAGAACGACAACGTCGCGTCGGCGATCGTCGGCGCCTCCCGGCCCGAGCAGGTACTGGAGAACGTCAAGGCCGCCGGCGTGCGGATCCCCGTCGAGCTGATGACCCGGGTCGACGAGGTGCTCGGTGACACGGTCGAGCGCGACCCGGCCCGAACCGCGGCCAACGCCCCGTCCTCGCGTTCCGAGTAGCCGGCGCCGGTCACGCGTTCAGCCGCGGCTGCGGCGCCGGCCGGCCTTGAGCCGCGGCGGCGGCAGCCGGAAGCGGCGGATCTGCATGCTGCGCATCAGCGCGTAGGGCACCACGCCGCGGGTCGGCTGATCGGGGAAGTTGCGGCGGATGCCGCGGCGCAGGCGTCTGACCAGCACCAGTGAGTCGACGATGATCAGCGCGACCAGCGTCAGCCAGAGGGCGCTGCCGAAGGTGCGCAGCTGGGTGTTGCTGGTGAAGGTCAGGGCCAGGATCAGCAGCGCGAACGGCAGGAAGAACTCGGCCACCGTCCGGCGGGCGTCGACAATGTCGCGCACGTACCGGCGTACCGGGCCGCGGTCACGGGGCGGCAGGTTGCGTTCGTCGCCGGCCTTGAGCGCGGCCATCTGGTGGGTGCGCTCCTCGCGCTGCCGCTCACGCATGGAGCGGTAGGCCTCCTTGCGGGTCTTCGGCGCCGACGCTGCTGCCCTGCGGCGACCCTTCTCGGCCTCGCGACGCTTCGGGGTGGGCCGGCCCTTGCCGCCTTCCTTGGCCTCGGTGGCCCGGGCGGCAGTCGCCTCTTGCGCGGCGGTGGCCTTGCTTCGTCCGAACACGGGCGTCAGCGTACCTGCGGGGTTCGCGACCGACGGGGGGCCGTCGAGGTGGGAACTTCCCCGACCAGGTCGGCGTCCCCATGGGGTGCTCCCGGTTCTAGGGTGGATGCGAGGGCCCCGTCGGGGCCGTCACGACGAAGGGGGTTCCCGAGCCCGATGAGCGTCATGAAGCGACTCAAGCTGATCTTCAGTGCCAAGGCGAACAAGGCGCTCGACCGCGCCGAGGACCCGCGCGAGACACTCGACTACTCCTACGAGCGGCAGCTGGAGATGTTGCAGAAGGTACGCCGCGGTGTGGCCGACGTGGCGACCTCGCGCAAGCGCCTCGAGCTGCAGATGCAGCAGCTCGAGCAGCAGTCGACCAAGCTCGAGGGCCAGGGCCGCCAGGCGCTCGCCGCCGGCCGCGAGGACCTCGCCCGTGAGGCCCTGACCCGCCGGTCCGGCGTGCAGCAGCAGCAGGTCGACCTCGGCAGCCAGCACGCGGCGCTGCACGCCGAGGAGGAGAAGCTCACGCTCGCCTCGCAGCGGCTGCAGGCCAAGGTGGACGCGTTCCGCACCCGCAAGGAGACCCTCAAGGCCACCTACACGGCGGCCGAGGCGCAGACCAAGATCGGCGAGGCGTTCTCGGGGATCTCCGAGGAGATGGGCGACGTCGGGCTCGCCGTGCAGCGGGCCGAGGACAAGACGCAGGCCATGCAGGCGCGGGCCGGCGCCATCGACGAGCTGCTGGCCAGCGGCGCTCTCGACGACGTGTCGGGCACGGCGAAGGACGACATCACCGCCGAGCTCGAGCGGATGGGAAGCCAGGGCGAGGTCGAGCTCGAGCTGGCCCGGCTCAAGGGCGAGATCGGGGCCGGCGCGTCCCCGGAGGCCATCGAGGGTGCCGCTCCGCCCAGCACCGAGGACACCAGCACCGATGCCCAGCGGGTGGAGGGGGAACGGTCATGATCGTGCGGGTGCTGGGCGAGGGTCAGTACGCAGTCGACGAGGCGCACGCCGACTTGCTCAACGGGCTGGACAGCGGCCTGGAACGCGCCGTCGAGTCCGGTGACGAGACGGCCTTCCGGTCCTCGCTCGCCGAGCTCCTCGCCCAGGTGCGCGCGGTCGGCGAGCGGCTGCCCGACGACTCGCTCGAGCCGTCCGACGCCGTCCTGCCCGACGAGAGCAGCTCGCTCGAGGAGGTCAGCGCGATGCTCTCCGACTCCTCCGAAGGCCTCATCCCCGGCTGACACCGCCATGGCCGGCTCTCGCTACGTCCCCGACCGCGGCCTGTGGGCCCGGATGGGTCTGACGATGTTCCTGCTCGGCGGCCTGTTCGTCGTGCTGGGCGCCGTGCTGGTCAACTACTTCGGCATGCTGGGCCTGATCTTCATCGGCGGCTTCCTTGCCGTTCAGTGGTTCTTCTCCGACCGCATCGCGCTGTACTCGATGGGCGGCCGAGAGGTCACGCCGGATGAGGCGCCGCAGCTGCACGCGATCGTCGACCGGCTCTGCGCGCTGGCCGACATGCCCAAGCCGAAGGTCGCGATCGCCGACAGCGACGTGCCCAACGCGTTCGCCACCGGCCGGTCCCCGCAGCGTGCCGTCGTGTGCGCGACGACCGGCATCATGCGGCGGCTGGACGAGCGCGAGCTCGAGGGTGTGCTCTCGCACGAGCTGTCGCACGTCGCCCACCGCGACGTCACGGTGATGACCCTCGCGTCGTTCGTCGGCATCCTGGCCGGCTTCCTGACCCGGATGGCGTTCTACAGCGGCATGTTCGGCGGCCGCCGCAACAACTCCGGCGGCGGAGCCCCGGTGGTGCTGGTCATCACCCTGGTCAGCATCGTCGTCTACGCCTTGTCCTTCCTGCTGACCCGCGTCCTGTCGCGGTACCGCGAGCTGGCCGCCGACCGGGCCGGTGCCTTCCTCACCGGCCAGCCGTCGGCGCTGGCGTCGGCGCTGACGAAGATCTCCGGCGAGATGGGCCGCATCCCCACCAAGGACCTGCGCCAGGTCGAGCCGTTCAACGCCTTCTTCTTCAGCCCCGCGGTCGCCCCCGGCTTCAGCATCTCCTCGCTGTTCTCCACGCACCCGCCATTGGAGAAGCGCCTCGACCAGCTCGCCCGCATCTCGGCTCAGCTCAACCGCCCGTCGGCGTGAGACGCACGTCGACGTGAAGTGGCTCGACGCCGCACTGGGCCGCACCAAGGCGGTGCGTCCCGATCTCGACAGCCTGTTCGCCGTCCCCGACGCCGCCGTCACGCTGGAGGCGGCGATGAGCCTGCGGCCTACCGGGCTCGGCTCGGTGTGCTTCCGTGCCGTCGAGGGCAGCGCCTTCTCCGCTGTCCAGGGCGACATCCAGCAGCTGCTGGACGCGGACGGCGGTCCGAAGGTCGAGGCGTCGACCGACGCCTACGGCTACACCTGGCTGCTCGTCCGGCATGACTCCTCTGAGCTGCCGGGGCTGGTGACCGAGCTGCACGCGGTGAACTCGACACTGCAGGACCACGGCTTCGCTCCCACCCTGCTCTGCTCGCTGGTCGGGTTCGAGGCACCGGGAGACCGGCCGGTCGGGCTGGTCTACCTCTACAAGCGGGGCACGTTCTACCCGTTCGCTCCCAGAGCCGAGCAGCAGCGGGACTCCACCCTGGAGCTGCAGGTCCGCAGCGCCGTCGGCTCCGACCTGCCGGTCGAGCCCGATCTCAGCCGCTGGTTCCCCGTGTGGGGCGCGCCCGGGCTCTGACCGCACACCTGCGTGATCATGAAACGTCGACCCCGCACTTGCGACCGGGAACCTTCATGATCACAGAAGGGGAGGGGATGGAAGGGGAGTACGGCGGGGGTGCGCGAGGATGCGGGGATGAAGGTCCTGGTGGCGCCCGACCGGTTCGGTGGTGAGCTGGCGGCCACCGAAGCCGCCGACGCGGTCGCGCTGGGCTGGGCCCGCTCGGCGCCGTACGACGAGATGGATCTGCTGCCGCTGAGCGACGGCGGCCCGGGCTTCCTCGACGTGCTGACCTCCGCCATCGGCGGTGAGATCGGCGTGGTCACGGTGCGTGGGCCGCTGGGTCACCCGGTCCCCGCCCGGGTGCTGCGGCTTGCCGGCACGGCGTACGTCGAGGCGGCCGAGGCCGTCGGGCTGCACCTGCTCGACCCGGCCCGGCGGGACCCGGTCGGCGCCTCGTCGTACGGCGTGGGCGAGCTGCTCCTCGCGGCGGCCGCCGGCGGCGCGCGCCGGGTCGTCGTCGGTGTCGGCGGCACGGCCACCACCGACGGCGGCCGCGGGCTGATCGCTGCGCTCGACGGTCACCGCGAGGACCTCGACGGGATCGAGCTGGTGGCGGCCACCGCCACTGACGCCCCGCTGATGGGCCACTCCGGCGCCGCGCACGGCTTCGCGGCCGCCAAGGGTGCCGACCGCGCCGCCCGCGAGCAGCTGGAGACCGCCCTGCGCGAATGGGCCACCCAGACCGACGGCGGGCTGGCGGTCCGGCCCGGCGCCGGGGCCGGCGGCGGTATCGGGTTCGGGCTGCTGCTGCTGGGCGCCGAGCGGGTCAACGGCACCGCCCTGGTCGCGGAGTCCACCGGGCTGGACCTGCGGGTGCGAGCCGCCGACCTGGCCGTCACGGCCCTCGGTGTCTTCGACTGGGAGGCCCTTCGCGGCCGGGTCGTGGTCGGGGTCACCCGGGCGGCGCAGCGGGCAGGACGACCGACGGTCGTGCTGGCCGACCGGGTCGAGGTCGGCCGCCGCGAGCTCGCCTCGGCCGGGGTGGACGCCGCCTACGCGGCCGAGGACGTGCCGTTTGGTGACGAGCCTCACAGCGCCGCCGACCGGCTGGCCGTGCTGGCGGCCCGGGTGGCGCGCACCTGGTCGCGCTGAGTCGCCGACACACACCGGGCGCTGTGTCACCATGGAGGGGAATGAGCAGAACCGGCGGCTGGTTCGCCGGGAGAGAGGTATTCGAAGTCCGTCCTCCGTTCGCACCCAGGAGCACCCACCATGACCGTTCAGGACCAGTCCACCGAGCAGGCTTCCGGCGTGCTGCTCACCGACACGGCCGCGTCGAAGGTCAAGAGCCTGCTCGAGCAGGAGGGCCGCGACGACCTCGCCCTGCGGGTGGCCGTCCAGCCCGGCGGCTGCAGCGGTCTGCGCTACCAGCTCTTCTTCGACGAGCGCACCCTCGACGGTGACGTCGTGACCGACTTCGGTGGTGTCGGAGTCGTCGTCGACCGGATGAGCGCGCCCTACCTCAGTGGCGCCTCGATCGACTTCGTCGACACGATCGAGAAGCAGGGCTTCACGATCGACAACCCGAACGCCGGCGGGTCCTGCGCCTGCGGCGACTCGTTCCACTGACGCGCTGACTCCGGCCCGGCCCGCCTCGTGCGGTCCGGGCCGGAGTGCCGTCCGGGCTACCTGACAGGGCCGAGCAGCACCTCGCCGGTGACGGCGTCGACCACCTGGCGGAGATCCAGCGCAGCGTCCAGCTGCACCTGCTGCCGAACCTCGACAGCGACCTCGATGCAGGGCTTGTCCCCGGCCGTCCGGCGTTCCACGACGCTGATCCGGACCTCGCGGTCGTCCTCGGCGGCGCGGACGTCGTAGCCGTAGCACTCGGGCACGCCGCCCCAGAACGTCACCTCGATGCTGCGGTCATCGCCGCCGCGGCGGACCGAGGTGAACCGTGAGGCGGGCTGCTCCGGGCCGGGCGCGGTGGAGGGGGGAGCCGGGGGTACGGCGGACCCAGTGCTGCCCGACGTCCCTCCGCCGCCGCCGCCGTCGGAGGTCGCCAGCAGCCGAGGCTCGACGGCCAGGTGCACCAGCGGGTGCATCGACTTCGCGACGGTGAACAACCACGCCGGCAGCAGCATCGGCCCGTCGTCGGTCGCCTGCAGGGACAGGCCCAGCCGGGCGCCGGTCACGGTGACCGGACCGCCGCACGGCACCGGGTCGACGGTCTCCGGGGCCGGTTCCGGGCAGGCCATCAGCGGCATCGGCAGCGGCGTGCGCACCAGGGCGTCCCAGGCCTCGCGGGCCGTGACCAGCGGGTACGCCGGGCCGCGCGCGGTGGAGGCCAACCAGCCGGCACCGGACTGCACAGCGTCAGCCGTGACGGTCAGGGTCGTGCCCAGGCCGGTCGTGGGCAGGCCGTCGACCTCCGGGTCGATCTGGACCTCGACCCAGCTTCCGGGGGCACCGACCGTCTCGACACCGGCGGCCAGCCCGGCGTCGTCGAGGAACTCCCGGGCTGTCGTCCGCGCCTGGTCGGTCGTGGTCGTCGCCGTCTTCGTGACCGCTCCGCCGCCGCCGGACGTGACCGCGCCGTCGGAACTGACCGTGCCCAGGGACCCGGTGTAGCTCCACGGACGGCCCGGCGTCGGCTGCACGGACAACCGGCGCTGGTCGTCCTGCCACGCCGTCTCCTGGCCCGCGTCGACGGGAGCAGCGGTCAGGCCGAGCGCCTCGGCCAGCGACCTGGCGGCGTCGTCGGAGCCGGGGGAGCTGCGCACCCGGTGGACCGGCGCCGAGCCGGGCCCGTCGGGCAGGTCGGCGTCCGGCGCGAGCCGGTAGCGCGGGTCCGGGGGCCCGGCAGCGGCCGGTGACCAGCCGGGCAGCTGCAGGGTGGTCGCGGCACCGTCGGCCCCGCCGTCGCCACCGACGCCGGAGCCGGGCGGGTCGACGGCACGCACGACGACCCAGACGACGCCGATCACGGACAGGACGAGCGCCGCGACGGCGAGCGGGGCCACGCGGCGGACGGTCTCGGGTCTCATGCCGCTCGGACGCGCCGCGGCGTCACCGGGTTCCTCGGAGGACTCAGTCGCCGTAGGTGTCCAGGCCCGCCACCACGCCGACGGCGCGGTCGGGGATCGTCAGCGTGCGGCGCGGCAGTGGCACCTCGGCGAGGTGCCGGGTCACCTCGGCGCAGTCGGAGACCAGGTCGTCAAGCGAGGAGGCCTCGGTCTCGGAGGGCAGCTCGGCATGCGGTTCGACGACGGTCACACTGCAGGGTAGGCACGCCGGAGATGCAAGGGGAACGCCTACCGATCGGTAGTCTTTGCCCTGCTCGCACGCCCGCCCGACGACGACTTGGAGCATCCGTGCGCATCGCCGTCACCGGCTCGATCGCCACCGATCACCTGATGACCTTCGAGGGGAAGTTCACCGACTCGCTGGTCGTGGACCAGCTCGACAAGATCTCCCTGTCCTTCCTCGTCGAGGACCTTGACGTACGCCGCGGGGGGATCGCGGCGAACATCGCCTTCGGGATGGGCTGCCTGGGCCTGGACCCGGTGCTCGTCGGGGCCGTGGGCCAGGACTTCGCCGACTATCGGTCCTGGCTGCAGCGGCACCGGGTCGACACCGGCTCGGTGCACGTGTCCGAGCTGCGGCACACGGCGCGGTTCGTCTGCACCACCGACAGCGACCACGCCCAGATCGCGTCCTTCTACGCCGGGGCGATGCGCGAGGCGAGGGACATCGAGCTCGAGCCGGTGGCCAGCCGGATGGGCGGCATGGACCTGGTCGTCATCTCGGCGAACGATCCCGAGGCGATGCTGCGGCACACCGAGGAGTGCCGCACCCGCGGCTACCCGTTCCTCGCCGACCCCGGCCAGCAGATCGCCTGGATGGACGGCACCGGGATCCGGCAGCTGATCGACGGCGCGACCTACCTGTTCACCAACGAGTACGAAGCCGCGCTGGCCGAGCAGAAGACCGGCTGGTCGGCGGAGGAGATCCTCGACCGGGTGGGGACCCGCGTGGTGACCCTGGGGGCCAAGGGCGCCCGGATCGACCGCAAGGACGAGCCGACCCTGCACGTCGAGTGCACGCCCGAGGAGCGCAAGGTCGACCCGACCGGTGTCGGGGACGGCTTCCGGGCCGGCTTCCTGGCCGGCCTGGTCTGGGGCCTGCCGCTCGAGCGCTGCGCGCAGGTCGGCAGCCTGCTCGCGACCTACGTCATCGAGACCAAGGGCACCCAGGAGTACGAGCTGGGCCAGCAGCGGTTCCTCGAGCGGCTCGAGTCGGCGTACGGCCCGGACGCCGTCGCCGACGTCGCTCCGTACGTGCAGTGCCCGCGCCCCTGAACCCTGTGGCTCGCCAGCCGGTCGAGCCCCCGCCGTCGGGCTACGCGTTCGGCGACGTCGGTGCCGCCGACGCCGGCGAGGAGCTGCTCGGCGTCGGCGCCGACCTGGAGCCGGGCACCGTCCTGGCGGCCTACCGTGCCGGGCTGTTCCCCATGCCACTGTCCCGCCGCGGCCCGGTCGGCTGGTGGTCGCCGGACCCGCGCGGCGTCCTGCCGCTGCCGGCCCTGCGGGTCAGCCGGTCGCTGCGCGCGGCCTGCCGGCGGTTCGAGATCCGGGTCGACACGGCGTACGACCAGGTGGTGCGCGGGTGCGCCGACCCGAAGCGCCCGGGTGGCTGGATCCGCAAGGACGTGGTGGCGGCGTACCGCCGGCTGCACGACCTCGGCTGGGTGCACAGCGTCGAGGCGTGGTCGGTCGGGCCGGACGGTCGGGACCGGCTGGCCGGCGGGCTGTACGGCGTCGCCGTCGGCGGCCTGTTCGCGGGGGAGTCGATGTTCCACCGGGAGCGCGACGCGTCGAAGGTCGCCCTGGTGGGGCTGGTCGAGCTGCTCCGCGCCGACGGCGGGGACCGGCTGCTGGACGTCCAGTGGGCGACCGAGCACCTGGTGTCGCTGGGCGCCGTGGAGGTGGCCCGGCCGGCGTACCTCGCCCTGCTCGCCGAGGCCGTGCCCCTCCCTCAGCCGACCATGGGTCTGGAGTAGGGTTCTGCCCGCGTAGACGAACGCCGGGAATGGCCTCCGGCACGACCACATCGAAGGGGCAACGTTGGGTCCGTCCGGCTCCGCCCGAACACGGCGTGCAGGGCGCGCTGTCGCGCTCGCCGCCCTGCTCCTCGTGGCACTCACCGCCTGCTCGTCCGACGAGCTCCCGACCTTCGCGATGCCGGAGCGGGACGCCACGGACCAGGCAGCCCGCATCCTCTCGCTGTGGCAGGGCTCGTGGATCGCGGCGCTCGCGGTCGGCGCCATCACCTGGGGCCTGATCCTCTGGCCGGTGATCGCCCACCGGCGCAAGCGCGACGCCACCGACCTCCCGCCGCAGACGCGCTACAACCTGCCGATCGAGGTCTTCTACACCGCCGTCCCGCTCATCATCATCGCGGTCTTCTTCTACTTCACCGCCCGCGACGAGGACCGCATCATGCGCACCTCGGCGAACCCCGACCACACGATCTCGGTCACCGGCATCCAGTGGTCGTGGCAGTTCACCTACACCAGCGACGGGGACGACCAGACCACCGTCACCGGGACTCCCGGCAAGCCGCCCACGCTGTACCTCCCCGAGGGCGAGTCGGTGCAGTTCCGCCTGGAGTCCAACGACGTCATCCACTCGTTCTGGGTGCCCGCCTTCCTGTTCAAGATGGACGTCATCCCGGGCCGGGTGAACACCTTCGAGATCACCCCGACCAAGCTCGGCGTGTTCAAGGGCAAGTGCGCCGAGCTCTGCGGCCAGGACCACTCCCGGATGCTGTTCAACGTCGAGGTCGTGAGCCCCTCGGAGTTCGACGCCTACGTCAGCGACCTCCAGATCCGACTCGCCGAGGGGAGCGCCCAGTGACCATCGCCGCCGCCCGGCCCGGTGCGACCGGTGCCCTGCGCACCCGGAACAAGGGCAACACCGTCGTCCGGTGGGTCACCAGCACCGACCACAAGGTGATCGGCCAGCTGTACCTCATCACCTCGTTCGTGTTCTTCCTGGTCGGTGGCCTGATGGCCATGGTGATGCGCGCCGAGCTGGCCCGCCCGGGCAACCAGGTGGTGAGCAACGAGCAGTACAACCAGCTGTTCACCATGCACGGAACGATCATGCTGCTGCTGTTCGCGACGCCGCTGTTCGTCGGCTTCGCCAACGTGATCATGCCGCTGCAGATCGGCTCGCCGGACGTCGCGTTCCCCCGGCTGAACATGCTCAGCTACTGGTTCTTCCTCTTCGGTGGCCTCATCGCCATGGCCGGCTTCCTCACCCCGGACGGCGCGGCGGCCTTCGGCTGGTTCGCCTACGCGCCGCTGTCCAGCGAGATCTACTCGCCCGGGGTCGGAGCCGATCTGTGGATCATGGGCCTCGCGCTGAGTGGGTTCGGCACGATCCTCGGTGGCGTCAACTTCATCACCACGATCTTCACCATGCGGGCGCCCGGCATGACGATGTTCCGGATGCCGATCTTCACCTGGAACATCCTGCTCACCAGCGTGCTGGTGCTGATGGCCTTCCCCGTGCTGGCGGCCGCGCTGCTCGCCCTCGAGGCCGACCGCCAGTTCGGGTCGCACATCTTCGACCCGGCCAACGACGGCGCCATCCTCTGGCAGCACCTGTTCTGGTTCTTCGGCCACCCCGAGGTCTACATCATCGCGCTGCCGTTCTTCGGCATCGTGTCCGAGGTCCTGCCGGTGTTCAGCCGCAAGCCGATCTTCGGCTACAAGGGCCTGGTGTTCGCCACCATCGCGATCGCCGGCCTGTCCGTCACGGTCTGGGCGCACCACATGTTCCCGACCGGAGCGGTGCTGCTGCCGTTCTTCTCGTTCATGACCTTCCTGATCGCGGTGCCGACCGGGGTGAAGTTCTTCAACTGGATCGGCACGATGTGGCGCGGCTCACTGACCTTCGAGACGCCGATGCTGTGGTCGATCGGCTTCCTGGTCACCTTCCTGTTCGGCGGCCTGACCGGCATGATCCTGGCCTCTCCGCCGCTGGACTGGCCGGTGTCGGACACCTACTTCGTGGTCGCCCACTTCCACTACGTCGTGTTCGGCACCGTGGTGTTCGCGATGAACGCCGGCTTCTACTTCTGGTGGCCGAAGATGACCGGGCGGATGCTCGACGAGCGGCTCGGGAAGATCCACTTCTGGACGCTGTTCATCGGCTTCCACATGACGTTCCTCATCCAGCACTGGCTCGGCGTGATCGGCATGCCGCGGCGGTACGCCGACTATCTGGCCAGTGACGGCTTCACGGGGATGAACACGTTCTCCACGATCGGGTCGTTCCTCCTCGGCGCCTCCACGCTGCCGTTCGTCTACAACGTCATCAAGAGCATGAAGGGGCCGAAGGTCACCACCGACGACCCCTGGGGCTACGGCCGGTCGCTGGAGTGGGCGACGTCCTGCCCGCCGCCCCGGCACAACTTCCTGGAGCTGCCCAGGATCCGCTCGGAGTCCCCGGCGTTCGACCTGCACTACCCGCACGTCGCCGCCATGGACACCCCGACGGAGAACAAGAACCTGCTCGACGAGGTCTTCGGCGAGCCGGACCTCGAGGGCGGCCCCGGAGGTGAGCGTCAGCGATGAAGGTCGAGGGCTGGCTGTTCGCGGCGGGATTCTTCTTCTTCGCCCTGTCCGCGGTCATCTACGGGGTTCTCTCCGACGGGGAGGCGGTCGGGACCGTCGCGCTGGCCTTCACGGCCGGCCTGGCGTTCCTGGTCGGCTACTACCTGCTGTTCACCGCCCGGCGCATCGACCGCCGGCCGGAGGACACCGTCGACGCCGAGATCGCCGACGGAGCGGGCGAGCTCGGGTTCTACAGCCCGCACAGCTGGTGGCCGCTCGCGGTGGCGGTCGGCGCGGCGCTGACCTTCCTGGGCATCGTGTTCGGCTGGTGGCTGTTCATCATCGGTGCCATCGGCGGTGGCCTGGCGGTGATCGGGCTGGTGTTCGAGTACTACCGGGGCGAGCCCGCCCACTGAGCCACGCTCGAGGTTGGTGCCCTCTCAGGGCTTCAGCCGGACCCCCTCGCTTGCCGATTCGTTACCAACCGTGACCGCGCGCAATTGGACGGGCCCGGGGGCAACGGGTCAGACTGGTAGGGCGCCTTCCTCGTAGGGAGCGTCGGGCGAGGAGGAGACAGTGGGGGTTCGGGGCGACCTGACGGTCGGGGGGTCGAGCGCGCGACGCGGCTCCCGCCTGCTGCTGGGCACCATCGCGGCAGCGGCGTCACTGGCCCTGGCTCGCCGGCTGCACCTCCACCGGGAGCCCCAGTGCACCCGAGGCCCAGGCCGCCGTCGACGCCAACCGCTCCGCCGTCTCCCGCGCGAGCATCGAGATGACCCCCGCCAGCGCCTCGCTGGACGTCCCCGTCGACCAGCCGGTCGTCGTCACGGCGAGTGACGGACGCCTGTCGTCGGTCACGCTGACCGACGAGAAGGACCGTGTGGTGGCCGGCGAGATGTCCGCCGACGGCAGCACCTGGACCTCCACCGACCCGCTGCGGATCGCCGACCACTACCGCGTCGTCGCCGCCGCTGTCGACAGCGACGGTCTCGGCACCGAGCGCACCGGGTTCTTCGCCACCCTTGCTCCCCGCAAGATCCTCGAGACCTCGATCTCGCCGCTCGGCGGCTACTCGGTAGGCGTCGGCATGCCGATCGTGGTCCGGTTCAACGCCAAGGTGCGCGACCGTGCCGCGGTCGAGCAGGCGCTGGTCGTGACCAGCTCGAAGCCGGCCGAGGGCGCCTGGAGCTGGGTCAGCGACGAAGAGGTGCACTACCGGCCCAAGGAGTTCTGGCCGACGTACTCGCAGGTGAAGCTCGACGTCGGGCTGAAGAACGTCAACGCCGGGGGTGGCGTGTGGGGCATGTCGAACCGCACCGTGAAGTTCCGCACCGGCTCGTCGATGGTGAGCGTCGTCGACGTCGACGCGCACACCCTCACGGTCTACCGCAACGGCAAGAAGGCCAGGGTCATCCCGGTGAGCACCGGCAAGTCGGGCTTCCTGACCCGCAGCGGCACGAAGGTGATCCTCGAGAAGCACACGCTCAAGATCATGGACGCCGCCTCGATCGGCATCTCGCAGAGCGACCCGGAGTACTACCGGCTCGAGGTCCCCTACGCGATGCGGGTGACCTGGAGCGGCGAGTTCGTGCACGCCGCGCCGTGGTCGGCCGGCGACCAGGGCCGCGCCAACGTCAGCCACGGCTGTGTCGGCATGAGCATGTCCAACGCCATCTGGCTGTTCAACCAGTCCACCATCGGCGACGTCGTGAAGGTCGTCGGCTCGCCGCGCACCCTCGAGCCGGGCAACGGCTACACCGACTGGAACGTGTCCTGGAGCGAGTGGCTGGCGGGCAGCGCGCTCCAGGGCTGATCCCGCGGCCCGCGGGTGCATCCACGGCCTCCGGCCGGGCAGTAGCCCACCCGTGACGACCGCGACTGTCTCCATCGCCGTGCTCACCCGCGACCTGCGGGTGCACGACAACCCCACGCTCGTCGGCGCGACGGATGCCGCGGACGCCGTCGTCCCGCTGTTCGTGCTGGACGACGCGATCCTGGGCTCGGCCTACAACCGGCCCAACCGGGCCCGGTTCCTCCTCGAGTGCCTGCACGACCTGGACGCCGCCCTGGCCGACCGGGGCGCCGGTCTCGTGGTGCGCCGGGGCGACTGGGTCGCCGAGGTGGTCGAGGTGGTGGAGCAGACCGGTGCGACCAGCGTGCACGTGGCGGGCGACGTCACCCGCTACTCACGCGCCCGGCTCGGCCGGCTGGCCGCACGGCTCGGCCACCGGGTCGAGGCTGGTGGTGCACGACGGGACGCTTTTCGTGGTGCCGCCGGGTGACGTCGCGGCCGCCGGCAAGGACCACATGGCGGTCTTCACGCCGTACTTCCGCCGGTGGTGGCGGGAACCCACCCGCGACCTGGCGCGCACCCCGCGATCGCTACGGCTGCCGGCCGGGCTGGCCACCGGCCGGCTCCCGGCGCTGGACGAGATCGCGACCGGTCAGCTGTCTCCGGTGGTGGCCGCCGGGGGCGAGACGGAGGCCCGGGCCAGGATGACCCGCTGGCTGTCCCGTGGGCTGCCGGCCTACGAGGACGACCACGACGCCCTGGGCAACGACAACACCAGCCGGCTGTCGCCGTACCTTCACTTCGGCGCCCTGTCGCCGCTCGAGCTGGTGCGGCGCGCGGGGGAGTCACCCGGTGCCGCGGCGGCCGCGTTCGTCCGGCAGGTCGCCTGGCGCGACTTCTACGC
Organism: uncultured Actinomycetota bacterium; assembly: GCA_963723975.1. Taxonomy (GTDB): domain Bacteria; phylum Actinomycetota; class Actinomycetes; order JACCUZ01; family JACCUZ01; genus CAVRTI01. Next base: position 26,304 of record CAVRTI010000007.1, on the reverse strand, counting down.
CCAGCTGCTCGCGGCGCAGCCGCAGGTCACCACCGACGACTACCGCTCGCGCGGCGACCGGTGGCACCGCAGCGAGGAGGAGCTCACCGCATGGAAGACGGGCCGCACCGGCTACCCGATCGTCGACGCCGGCATGCGCCAGCTCGCCCGTGAGGGGTGGATGCACAACCGGGCCCGGCTGATCGTGGCGCACTTCCTGTGCAAGACGCTGTACATCGACTGGCGCGAGGGAGCCCAGCACTTCACCGACCTGCTGCTCGACGCTGACGTGGCGAGCAACACGTTGAACTGGCAGTGGGCGGCCGGTACCGGCACCGACTCGCGGTTCAACCGGACCTACAACGTGGTGCTCCAGGCCCGGCGCCACGACCCGCACGGCAGCTACGTGCGGCGGTACGTCGAGGAGCTCGCGGGCCTGGACGACGCCTACGTGCACGAGCCCTGGCTGCTGCCCGAGGACGAGCTGGCACAGCTCGGCTACCCCCCGCCGATCGTCGACCAGGACGACGCCCGCGACCGGATGCGGAAGGTCCGTTCTCAGACCACCTGACGGCTCTGCTGCTCGGCGGCTGCGGCGATGTTGCGCGCCATCCCGCCGAAGACGATGCCGTGGAACGGGGCGACCGCCCACCAGTAGGCGTGGCCCAGCAGCCCGCGCGGGTGGAACAGCGCCCGCTGCACGTACGTCGACCGCGCGTCCCCGGCCGGTTCGACTCCCAGCTCGAGCCAGGCCAGTCCGGGCAGCCGCATCTCGGCCCGCAGCCGCAGCAGCGCGCCCGGCTCGCGTTCCTCGACCCGCCAGAAGTCGATGGCCTCTCCCACGTAGACCCGCTGCGCGTCACGACGGCCGCGACGCAGGCCGACACCGCCCACCAGGCGGTCGGCCAGCCCGCGCAGCCGCCAGGCGAGCGGGAAGGAGTACCAGCCGTGGTCGCCGCCGATGCCCTCGATGACCCGCCACAGCGCTTCCGGTGAGGCGTCCACCGCGCGGCGGCGGTGGTCCTCGTAGAGGCTGCCGCCGGCCCAGTCCGGGTCGGTGGGCAACGGGTCGCTGGGCGCACCGGGCACCGAGGCCGAGGACCAGCGGGTGACCACCTCGGCGTCCCGGATGCGCTGCAGGGCCAGCTCGACCGAACGGTCGAAGCCGACCAGGCCCTCCGGGGGATCGGGGACGTGCTCGGCGATGTCGTGCTCGTCGGCGACCACCTCCACGCGCAGCGAGTCGACCAGCGGCCGCGCGATCGAGTTCGGCACCGGTGTCACCAGCCCGACCCAGTGGCCGGACAGGGTCGGGGTGAGCACCGGGACCTTGACGATCAGGCGCCGCCGCAGGCCCGCGACCCGGGCGTACCGCTGCATCATGTCGCGGTAGGTCAGCACGTCCGGTCCACCGATGTCGAAGGACCGGGACACCTCCCGCGGCAGGTCGGCGGCGCCGACGAGGTAGCGCAGCACGTCCCGGATCGCGATCGGCTGGATGCGGGTGTCGACCCACCGCGGCGTGATCATCGCGGGCAGCCGCTCGGTGAGGTAGCGCAGCATCTCGAAGGACGCCGATCCCGAGCCGATGATGACGGCGGCGCGCAGCACCGCGGTGGGGACGCCCGAGCCGAGCAGCACCTCACCGACCTCCTGGCGCGACCGAAGGTGTGAGGAGAGCTGGTCCGGCGGCACGTCGGGTGCGAGGCCGCCCAGGTAGACCAACCGGTCGATGCCTGCCTGTCGGGCGGCGGCGCCGAACGTGCGGGCGGTGTTCCGGTCGGTGCGCTCGAAGTCGGACGTGCCCAGTGCGTGGATCAGGTAGTAGGCGACGTCCACCTCGGCCATCGCCGGACGCAGCGAGTCGGGGTCCGAGGCGTCGGCGCGGACGATCTCGACGTCACCGGCCCACGGATGGTCGCGCAGGCTCTCCGGGCGACGGGCCATGACCCGGACCCGGTGCCCGGCGGCGAGCAGCTCGGGGACGAGCCGGCCGCCGATGTAGCCGGTGGCTCCGGTGACGAGGCAGCGCCGCGCCGGGTCAGTGGTGACCGCTGGACTCCAGCTCGTGGACCTCGCCGGGCGTCGGTGGCTCGACCCGGTCCTCGAAGTAGAACCGGGAGACCCGGGCCCGCACCTTCGACGCGAGGAGCTTGCGCCGCGGCACGCCGTTGGCGTCGGTGGTGGGGCCGATCTCGTACGGACGCGGCACGTCGTGCTGGGTCAGCTCCCACTTCTCGGCGTTCGAGAGCGGCTCGTGCACCTCGATCATCTCGCCGTGCGGGAGCCGGACGATGCGTCCGGTCTCACGGCCGTGCAGCACGAGGTCACGGTCGCGCCGCTGCAGCCCGAGGCAGATCCGCTTGGTGACGACGTAGGCGAGCGGCGGGATGACGAAGATCCCGATCCGGAACGCCCAGGTGATCGCGTTGATCGAGAGGTTGAACGTGTAGGCGATGACGTCGTTGGCGCCGACGGCCAGCAGGATCAGCCAGGTGGTCAGCGCCATCACGCCGAGCCCGGTGCGGGTCGGGACGTTGCGCGGCCGGTCGAGCAGGTGGTGCTCCGCGTTGTCGCCAGTGACCCAGCGTTCGATGAACGGGTAGAGGGCCAGCGGCGTGAACATCAGGCCGGGGATGATCAGTGCCGGCCCCAGCACGTTCCAGGGGATGGTGAACCCGAGCAGGTGGGTCTCCCAGTTCGGGAACATCCGCAGCGCGCCCTCCAGGAAGCCCATGTACCAGTCGGGCTGGGAGCCGGCAGAGATCTCCCCGGGGTTGTACGGCCCGAACAACCACACCGGGTTGATCGAGGCGAACGCGGACAGCAGCGTGGTGACGCCGAAGGTGATGAAGAAGAAGCCGCCGGCCTTGGCGGTGTAGACCGGGAAGAACGGGTACCCGACCGCGTTGTGCTCGGTGCGCCCCGGCAGGGGGTACTGCGTGTGCTTCTGGTACCAGACGAGTATGAGGTGCACGGTGATCAGCGCGAGGAAGACACCGGGGATCAACAGCACGTGTGCGGTGTACAGCCGCGGGATGATGTCGTCGCCCGGGAACTGGCCGCCGAAGAGGAAGTACGACAGGTAGGTGCCGACCACCGGCAGCGACAGCAGGACGCCCTCGGTGATGCGCAGCCCGGTACCGGAGAGCAGGTCGTCGGGCAGCGAGTAGCCGGCCAGCCCCTCGATGAAGCTGAGTGTCAGCAGGGTGACACCGATGATCCAGTTCGTCTCACGCGGCTTGCGGAACGCGCCGGTGAAGAACACCCGGCACATGTGCACGACCATCGCCGCCACGAAGATCAGCGCTGCCCAGTGGTGGATCTGACGGATGATCAGGCCGCCGCGCACGTCGAAGGAGATCTCGAGCGTCGAGGCGTAGGCCTCGGACATCTCCAGCCCCCGGAGCGGGATGTAGGAGCCGTTGTAGATGACCTCGCCGTGGCTGGGCTTGAACCACAGGCTCAGGAACACCCCGGTCAGCAGCAGGATGATGAAGCTGTAGAGCGCGATCTCGCCCAGCATGAAGGACCAGTGGTCCGGGAAGATCTTGCGCGCGCTGCGCTTGACGAAGTTCGCCGAGCCGTACCGCTCGTCGATCTCGTTGGCGGCCTTGCCGGCCATCTGCTCGAGCGCCATCAGGCACTACCTCGTTCCCAGTAGCTGGGGCCGATCGGCGTCTGGAAGTCGTCGCGGGACACCAGGTAACCCTCGTCGTCGATGCTCGAGCGGCAGCTGGGGGAGTGGCCGGGCCGCCGGGCCGAAGATCACAGCGCAGTCCTTGGTCACGTCGAACGTCGACTGGTGGCACGGGCAGAGCAGATGGTGGGTCTGCTGTTCGTAGAGCCCCACCGGGCAGCCGACGTGCGTGCACACCTTGGAGTAGGCGACGATCCCGTCGACCGACCAGCGCTTCTGCTTGGGGTCGGTGATCTCGTCCGGCTCGAGCCGGATGACCAAGGTGGTCGCCTTGGCCCGCTCGTCGAGGTGGTGCTCCATCTCGTCGATGCCCTCGGGCTGGACGTGGATCACGGTGCCGATCGGGATGTCCGCGGCCTTGATGGGCTGGCCGGTCGGGTCGGTGACCAGCCGCTTGCCGGGCTTCCAGGCAGTACCGGTGAGGCTGGCGCCGGGCAGCGGGCCGAGGTCGCGCAGCGGGATGATCGCCAGCAGCCCGAGGGGCGCGAGCGCGCCGAGCAGGCTGTTGCGGATCAGCTTTCGGCGGCCGAGCCCGGCGCCCGCGGCTCCCTCCTTGAGCGCTGCGACAGCCTCCGCCCGGTCGGCGTCGCTGGACCGCATCGGCTTCCGGACGGTCACGACCTCGTCGTCGGGCATCAGGGTCTTGGCCCAGTGGATGGCTCCCACCCCGATGCAGAACAGCGCGAGGCCGAGGCCGAGGCCGAGCAGCTTGGTCGACAGGCCGACCTGCCGGAGCATCTCGTCGCCCGTGGCGTCGGCCGGCTTGATCGCGAAATAGGCGACGATGAACAGCACGGTGCCCAGCGTCGAGAGGCCGAAGAATGCGGCCACCTCGCGCTCGCGGCGGGTCGCGGCCTTCGAGTCGATGTCGGAGCGTCGGTAGACGTGCGCCGGCAGCCCGGGGTTGCTGTAGGTGGTGGCCAGCTCGCTCGAGGAGTCGCTCGCGGCGTCAGGAGTTCCCGGCACGCTGTCTCTTCCCTCGCTCTCGCCCGGCTGGATGCGCGTGTCGTCGGAGTGGGTCACCGGGGCCCCCGCGGGATCGCGAGCGCAGCGCAGCGATGTCGTGGGGATCCTCATCGGGCCTTCGCCCCCAGCCAGACCGCACACCCGATCAAGGCGCCGATGCCGACCAGCCAGCTGATCCCGCCCTCGGACACCGGCCCGACCTTGCCCAGGGCCGCGCCGCCCGGCGATGTTTCCGAGGACGTGGTCTTGAGGAAGGCGATCACCGCACGCTTGTCCTCCGGCCGCATGGTGTTGTCGCCGAAGACCGGCATCGACTGAGGGCCGGTGAGCATGGCCTCGTACATGTGCCGAGGCGAGGTCTTCTTCAGCGACGGTGCGTACTTGCCGCGGGTGAGGGCACCCCCGGACCCGGCGTAGTTGTGGCACATCGCGCAGTTGGTGCGGTAGATCGATCCGCCCTCTGCCACGTCGGCGTCGGAGTAGTCGAGGTCCTCGTCGGAGGGGATGGCCGGCCCGGGGCCGAGCGAGGCGACGTAGGCAGCCAGCGCGGCGATCTCGTCCTCGGACAACGTCACCCGCTTGGGCTTGATCTGGGCGCCGATCAGGGCTGCGGGCATCCGGCCGGTGCTGACCTGGAAGTCGACCGAGGCCGCACCGACGCCGACCAGGCTCGGGCCGTCGCTGCTGCCCTCGGCGTTCAGGCCGTGGCAGCTGGAGCAGTTCTTGAGGAAGATCGCGCGGCCCTCGTCGACGGCCTGCGACGACACGCCGGCGGCGGCCTGCGCGTCGCTGGTGGGCGCGAACGCGGCGTAGGCACCGCCCGTCGAACCGAGGGCCAGCAGCAGGAGCACCACAGGTGCCAAGCGGTGGCGGCGGCGGCGCGACAGCCCCCCGAGGACGGCCAGCGGCTTGCTCAGTCGGGTCACGGGCTCGCTCACTTGATGAGGTAGATGGTCGCGAACAGGCCGATCCACACCACGTCGACGAAGTGCCAGTAGTAGGACACCACGATGGCGCTGGTCGCATGGCCGTGGGTGAAGCGCTTGGCCGAGTACGTCCGGCCCAGCACGAGCAGGAAGGCGATCAGGCCGCCGGTCACGTGCAGGCCGTGGAAGCCGGTGGTCAGGTAGAACACCGAGCCGTAGGCGTTCGACGAGAGGGTCAGACCGTCGGTGGCGACCAGCGTGGCGTACTCGTAGACCTGGCCGCCGATGAAGAACGCGCCCATCACGAAGGTGATGATGAACCACAGCCGCAGCCGTACGACGTCGCCCTTCTCCGCAGCGAACACGCCCAGCTGGCAGGTGACCGAGGACAGCACCAGCACCGTGGTGTTGAGAGTGGAGAACGGGATGTTGAGCAGCTCGGGCTCGGTCTCCCAGAGCTCCGGGCTGACCGACCGGATGGTGAAGTACATCGCGAACAGCGCCGCGAAGAACATCAGCTCCGACGAGAGCCAGACGATGGTGCCCACCGCGGTCGTGTCCGGGCGGGAGGCCGGGACGTGACTGGGCCTGGTTGACGCTCCCTGCGCTGCTGCTGTCGCCACGGACGGCATTATTGCGGTCCGGGCGGCGAACGGCACCCCCGACCCCCCGACGGGCCGCAGCGGGTTCCCGGCCGTACCCTCGGGAACGTGCTGACGAGCCCTCGGCTGGCCCTGACGGCCCACGGGGAGCTCGGCGATGACCTCCCCCCGCTGACGCTCAGCAGCTTCCTCGCGTCGTGGGAGGTGGCTTGGCTGCCGATCCTCGGGGTGCTCGCCGTCGGGGGCCTCTACCTGTACGCCGTCCGGCGGCTCCGCCGGCGCGGTGACCAGTGGCCCTGGAGCCGTGTCGTGCTGTTCGTCGGGCTCGGCCTCGGGTCGTTCCTGCTGGCGACGACGTCCGCGCTGGCCGTGTACGACACCACGCTGTTCTGGGTGCACATGGTGCAGCACATGGTCCTGGCCATGCTCACGCCGGTCTTCCTCGCCCTGGGCGCCCCGATCACGCTGGCGCTGCGCACCCTGCCGCCGGCCGGCCGGCGAACCGTGCTGGCCGTGCTGCACAGCCGGGTCGCCAAGGTCCTCACCTTCCCGGTCGTCGCGGGCGCGATCTTCGTCGCCAACCCGTTCGCGCTCTACCTCACCGGCTGGTACGAGGCCACCCTGCGCAACCCGCTGCTGCACGACCTGAACCACCTGCACTTCCTGGTGGTCGGCTGCCTGTGGTTCTGGCCGATCCTGGGCCTGGACCCGATGCCGAACCGGGTGGCCTACCCGATCCGGCTGCTCGCCGTCTTCGCCACGATGCCGTTCCACGCCTTCCTCGGCGTGGCGATCATGAGTGCCTCGACCGTGATCGCCGGCGACTGGTACACCGCGCTGGACCGGCACTGGGGGCCCACGCCGCTCGACGACCAGCACCTGGGCGGGGGGCTGCTCTGGGCCAGCGGGGACCTGGTGGCTCTGGTCGTCCTCGGCGCGCTGTTCCTGCAGTGGGCGCGGGCCTCGGAGCGTGAGGCGGTGCGGGAGGACCGGCGGCTCGACCGGCTCGATGCGCAGGCAGCGGCCGAGCGATCAGCCCCGGGTCGGTAGCATCGCGAGCGTGACCGACGCCGCTGCCGAACCCACCATGACCGTCCTCGTGTACAGCGACGACGTCGACACCCGCGAGCGGGTCAGGCTCGCGATCGGCCGGCGGCCGGCCCCCGACGTCCCGCGCGTCACCTGGGTCGAGTGCGCCACCGGGCCGGCGGTGATCTCCGCCCTGGACAAGGGCGGGGTCGACGTCGCGATCCTGGACGGGGAGGCCACGCCCACCGGGGGGATGGGGATCGCCCGGCAGGTCAAGGACGAGATCTTCCAGAGCCCGCCGATCGTGGTGCTCACCGGCCGGGTCACCGACAGCTGGTTGGCGAACTGGTCCCGCGCCGAGGCCGCGGTGCCGCACCCGATAGACCCCATCGTGCTCGCCAAGGTCGGCCGGTTCGATGGGCTAGCTCCATCCCCTAGAACGCCGGGCCGCCGGCCGTGCTCACCGTCAACAAGATCCGGTCCTCTTCGGAGCGGTCAGGACCCGCGCGTCGACCGAGCCGTCTGCCTTCCTGAGGATGAGCTCGGCCGCGTCACTGCCGTGCCTGGCCACCGTCAGCAACTGGATCGCCTCGCCCGGGATCATCCCGTCGAGACGCTGCCCCGCCGTCAGTGCGTCAAAGAGCGACACGGTTCAATCCTCGCGCATCGCAGGAAAGCGATCCCGCCTCCGCACCGAGGCGGCCCGTTCGCGCCGTTTCCGGCCGACGCCGATGACATCTTCGCGGCGATGACGATCGACCTGAACGCCGACCTCGGCGAGCGGGTCGGCGCCGAGGAGCTGGCCGCCGACCTCGAGCTGCTGTCGCTGACGACGAGCGCCAACGTCGCCTGCGGCTTCCACGCCGGCGACGCGACCGCGATGCGGGCGACCTGCGCGGCGGCGGTCGAGGCGGGCGTCCGGATCCGCGCCCACATCGGCTACGCCGACCGCGAGGGGATGGGACGTCGGGAGGTGGCGACCCCGGCGGACCGGGTGACCGACGAGGCGATCTACCAGCTCGGCGCGCTGATCGCCTGCGCCGCCTCGGTCGGCGGTCGGGTCACCTACGTGAAGCCGCACGGCGCCCTCTACTTGGGGTTGCGCCCGCGACCCCGACTGTGCGGCCGCCGTCGTCGCCGCGGCGAAGGCGGTCGACCCGGAGCTGGGGATGCTCGGCCCGCCGGGCTCGGAGCTGGTCGAGGCGGCGCGGGCGGCGGGGGACCTGGGCCGTCGAGGAGGGCTTCGTCGATCGCGGCTACCTGCCCGGCGGCGGGCTCGTCCCCCGTGGCGACCCCGGCGACCTGCTGGATCCCGACGAGCTGTCCGCCAAGCCGAGGAAATCGCGGCGCTGGGGACGGTAAGGACGGTGGCCGGCGAAGGCATCCCGCTGCCGGTCGGGTCGCTCTGCCTCCACAGCGACACCCCGGGGGCTCTCGGGCTGGCGCGGGAGGTGAGGCGGGTGCGGAGGCCGGTGGTGTGACCCTCGCGGCGTTCTCGTGAGCCCCTCGTTCGAGGTGCGGAGGTACGGCGAGCGGGCCTTCCTGGTCGAGGTGGAGGACAGCGCCCAGGCCCGCCGCCTGGCCGCCGCGGCGCCGTCGCGGGAGCGACCTGCGCGAGGTCGTCCCCGGCCACCGGACCGTGCTCCTCGCCTGGCACGACGATCGGCCGGAGCGTCACTCCGTGGAGCGGGCATCCCGGCCCTGCTCGACCGCTCGGCGCCGGACCCGGTCGGTCGCACGGTGAGCGTCCCGGTCGACTACGACGGCGAGGACCTCGAGGCGATCTCCCGGCAGAGCGGCCTCGGTCGGGAGGAGGTGATCCGGATCCACGGCGAGCCGGAGTACGAAGTGGCCTTCGTCGGTTTCATGCCGGGGTTCGCGTACCTGATCGGCGGCGACCCGCGGCTCGAGATCCCGCGGCGCGGCGATCCGCGGACGGAGGTCCCGAAGGGGTCGGTCGCGATCGCGGGTCGCTACTCGGCGATCTATCCGATGGCCTCGCCCGGCGGTTGGAACCTCCTCGGCCGGACGACCGTCGAGCCCTTCGACCCGGATCGCCCCGATCCGGCGCTGCTCCGGCCCGGCGACCGGGTCCGCTTCGAGGCGCTCTGAGCCGATGATCGAGGTGATCAGCCCCGGTCCCCTGACCACCGTCCAAGACCTGGGACGGCCGGGGTTCGCCCACCTCGGGGTCCCGCGCTCGGGCGCCGCGGACCGGCCGTCCCTGCGCCGCGCGAATCGTCTGGTCGGCAATGCCGACGCGGTGGCCGCGCTGGAGACGACCGCCGCCGGCCCCCGCCTGCGCCTGACCGAAGACGCCGTCATCGCGGTCACCGGGGCGGACGCGACGGTCCGCGTCGACGGGCGCGACCACCCGACCGAGGCGCGCATCGAGGTCCGGGCGGGCGAGACCGTCGCGATCGGCCCGGCGCGGGCCGGCCTGCGCGGCTACGTCGCCTTCGCCGGAGGGGTGGACGCGCCGCGGACCCTCGGGAGCGCGTCCCACGACACCCTGACGAAGCTCGGCCCGCCGCCGCTCCGGCCGGGCGACCGGCTGGGGATCGGCCGCGAGCCGGGCGTCTCGCCGACCGCTGCCGACCAGCCTCCCGGCCCGCCGGGCGAACCCACGCTCCCCTCCTCCTCGGCCCCCGCGAGGACTGGTTCCCCGAGTCGACCCTCGAGCTCCTCGCCACCGCCCGCTTCGAGATCGGCGGCGATTCGAACCGGGTCGGCCCGCCTCCACGGCCCACCCCTCCTCCGCGGCGGCGACGAGGAGCTCCTCTTCGAGGCCCTCATCACAGGCGCCCTCCAGGTCCCCCCGAGCGGCCGGCCGATCCTGATGCTGGTCGACCATCCGACCACCGGCGGCTACCCGGTGATCGGCGCGATCCCCGCCGACCACCTCCCGGTCGCCGCCCAGCTCCGCCCCGGCCAACCCCTCCGCTTCGCCCCGACCTTGCGCTGAGGAACAGGCGGGAGCTGCTCGCCCTGCCACCTCAGGCGAGCAGCTCCGCCGTGGCCGCCCCCCGGCAGCCGTTCCCGCAGGGTAGGCATCGCTGGGCGGATTGTCGTCGTCCCCCGGGCCGAGATCGATTGCGTTGTTTGTGTCTAGAACACAGAAGAATTAGATTGGTGGGATGGGACCGGGATTCTGCGCTGGCTCGGCGCCCGCGGCAAGGCGGACCGAGGTCCAAGTGCTGGTGGAGATCCTCAGCAGCGAGCTGGACGAGATCTCGGCGGCGCTGGCGGACACCGTGCACGAGCACCTGTCGGAGCTCGACGAGGACATGCGGCCGTGGACGCTGCAGGCGGCGCGGTCGAACCTCGGGGTGATCCTGACGATGATGCGCGAAGGCGAAGACCCGGAGACGGTGACCCCGCCGCCGGAGGCGATCGGCTACGCGAAGGAGTACGTCTTCCGGGGGCTGGAGCTGAGCCTGATGCAGCGCGCCTATCGGACGGCGCAGGGGATGTTCGGCGGGATCATCCTCGAGCGGCTGCGGACGGTGACCGACGACGCCGACCACCTGGCCGAGGCGATGGCCTACTTCAACGCCTGGATCTTCGCCTGGGTGGAGGCGGTCGAGCGGCGGCTGACCGACGTCTACATGGGCGGAGCACGAACAGTGGGTGCGCGGCGCGGCCGCCGTGCGGGCGGCGGAGGTGCGGGCGCTGCTCGGCGGCGACAGGACGGCCGACGCGGCCGCGATCGCCCGCGGCTCGGCTACGAGCTCGACCGCTTCCACATCGCCTTCGTCGTCTGGAGCGAGGAGGCGGGCGAGCAGCCGGGGGACGCCGGCGGCCTGTTCGCGCGGATGGAGGGCACCGCCGCCGCGGTCGCCAGGTCGCTCGACGCCGGCCCGCCGTTGACCGTCGCCGAGGGCAGGCACCTCGCCTGCTGGGCGGGCTGCCGCAGCGCCCCCGACCTGACGCGCCTGCGCCTCCCCCGCGCCGGGACGCGCGGCCTCTCCGTCGCCGCCGGGACTCCCGCTCCCGGCATCGAGGGCTTCGTCTCCAGCCACCGCGAGGCGCTCCTCGCCCGCCGCGTCGCCCAGCTGCGCGGCGATCGCAGCGGCGCCGTCGCCCGCTACCCCGATCTGGCGCTGGAGGCGCTCCTGACCGAGGACCCGGAGGCCGCCCGCCGCTTCGCCGCGCGCGAGCTCGGCACGCTCGCCGCCGGCGACGAGGCGACCGCCCGGGTCGCCTCGACCGTCGCGGTCTTCCTCGAGGAGGGCTCCAGCTTCGTCCGCGCCGGCCGTCGCCTCGGCATCCACGCGAACACCGTCGCCTACCGCGTCCGCCGCGCCGAATCGCTGCTCGGCCACCCGGTCGGCGAGCGGCAGCTGGAGCTCCGCGTCGCCCTGCGGCTCGCGGCGGTCATTCCCGCGGCCGTCGTCGGCTAGGCGCGGCCTTTACCGCTCTTCTTCACCTTCACGCACTTCGACTTGCCGTGGACCTTCTGCTTCTGGAAGCCCTTGTGGCACTTGAGCGCCTTCGGTTTCGGCTTTGACTTCGGGGTGCGGCGCGGGCGGGACGGTCACCGCCGGCTGCGGCGCGGCCGACGGGACGACGGCCGGCGGAGTGCCGCCCGAGGTTTCGTCACCGGAGCCGCCCCCTCCCCCGCTCGGCGTTTCGCCGCCACCGCCGCCGCCACCGGCAGGGGATTCGGCTTCGAACATCGCGGTGACGGTCGTGCTCGCGTCGACGATCACCCGGCAGGTGCCGGTCCCCGAGCAGCCGCCGCCGGACCAGCCCATGAACTTCGACCCGGTCGCAGGCGCGGCGGTCAGGGTGACGGCAGTCCCGTCACCGAAGTTGGCCTGGCAGGTCGACCCGCAATCGATGCCCGCCGGCGCGCTGGTCACCGTTCCGCTTCCCGACCCGGACTTCCCGACCGCGAGGGCATAGGCGGTCGGCGTCGTCCCGTCCGAGCCGGTGAGAACCTGACCGTGGAAGTCCGCGGTGAGGCAGAAGTGGGAGCTCGGGCAGTCGACCGTGCTGAGCTGGTCGCCGTAGTTGATGTCCTGCGCCGACCAGGCCGACGCCCCGGCGGCCGGGTCGGTCGAGGTGATCGCATCGCCGCCGCTGTCGACCGCGACGCAGAGCGCGGAGCCACCGCAGGAGATTCCTTCGAGGTGCTCGGTCCCCGGAGTGACCTGGAACGGGGTCGACCAGGAGGAGGCGCCCATGGCGGGCTCGGTCGAGGTGCTGATTTCCCCCACCGCCCCGAAGGCATTCGTCTCGATGCCCGCGCAGAGCGAGGTGGTCGGGCAGGAGACGTGGACCATTTCGTGGAAGGCGCCGAGCTTCGTGACCGTCCACGCCGCCGCTCCTCCGGTCGGGTTGGTCGAGACCAGCACGTGCCCCTTTTCTTCCCCTCCGAACCCTTCGCCGCCGACCGCCACACAGAAGGAAGCGCTCGGACAGGAGACGGACCAGATCGGGTTCGACCCGTCGATGTCCGTGGCCGTCCATGCTCCCGCTCCCCCCGCCGGATCGGTCGAGGTCACGACGTGCCCGGCACCGTCCGTCGCCACGCAGAGCGCGCTGGTCGGGCAGGAGACGGAGGTCAGGTAGAGGCCGCCGTCCACGGTCGCCCCCGACCACGAGTCGGAGGAGCCGGTCGGGTCCGTGGTCGTCAGCACCGTCCCTTCCTCGCCGACCTCGACGCAGAGGCTCGCGCTCGGGCAGTCGACGTCGGTCGGCAGGGCGTTGTTGTAGATGCCGTACCTCGCGAGCGACCAGGACGACGCGCCGCCGAGCGGGTCGGTGGAGCGCAAGGCACGCAGGTAGTAGATGTCGAGGGCGAGGCACTGGGAGGCCGACGAGCATGAGGCGGCGACGATCTCGTTGTAGCCGTCGACGCTTTCCACTTCCGTCCACACGGCCGTGCCCCCGGTCGGATCGGTCGAGTAGACGAGGTTGCCGCGATAGTCGAAGGCGGAGCAGAGGCCGGCGGAGGGACAGCTGACCGCCGCGAGCTTGTTCCCCGGGCTCTGGTCGACGTGGGTCGCGGTCCAGGACCCGGCGCCGCCGGCCGGGTCGGCGGAGGTGAAGACGTTTCCTTCTTCGTCGGTCGCCAGGCAGAACGAGGTGGAGGGGCAGGAGATGCCGCGCAGCGACCCGCTCGAAGCGATGTGGGCAGAGGTCCAGGACCCGGCGCCGCCGGTCGGGTCGGTGGAGGTGACGATGTCGCCGTCGCCGCTCTGGACGCCGACGCAGAGGGTGGCGCTGGGACAGGCGATGTGCCAGACGAATTCGTTGGCCGGGTTCGCGCCGAGATTCACGGAGTTCCACGAAGCGGCCCCGCCGGTCGGGTCGGTGGAGGTGATGACGTCGTTGCTGAAGTCGGTCGCCACGCAGAGACTGATCGACCGGCAGGTGATCGACGCGAGGCCGGGGCCGGTCGAGTTGATGGTCGCGCTCGACCAGGCCGCGGCGCCGCCGGTCGGGTCGGTGGAGGTCAAGACCCGGCCCGAGTAGTCGACCGCGGCGCAGAAGCTCGCCGAGACGCAGGAGATGTCGCGCATGTTGGCGTTTCCGTCGATGTCCGTGGTGGTCCACGCCTGGGGGCCGCCGGTCGGGTCGGTGGAGATGGTGGCGCGACCGCCCTGCTCGACCGCGGCGCAGAAGGTGGAGGTCGGGCAGGAGACGCCTTCCAGCGCGTAGCCGACCGAGAACGGAGCCGACCAGGTCCCGGTGCCCGGGTCGGTGGAGGTGAGGATGCGGCCGTTTTCGTCGACGGCGACGCAGAGCGAGGTCGAAGGGCACGACATCGAGGTCGGGACGCCCGTGCTGGACGTCTGCGTGCCCGCCCCCCCGTCGACGAACTGCGGCGCCGACCACGACAGGGGCGAGTCCGCGGCCGCCGCGGTGGCGGGCAGGGCGAACAGCAGTCCGATCGCCAGGATCCCGATCAACTTCAGCGCGGCGCGAGTCATAGGAGGAGTGGTTCTCTGCATCGAAGGCGGCCTTGGCGCCACGCGCCGGCGCCGCAGCCTAACCACCTTCTCTTTCAGTCAATCACTCTTGTCCTAATAATCGGTAAGCCGGTCGGCGCTACTTCTTCTTGCGCTTCGGGGGCGAGACCTTGACGTTCAGGGTCTGCGTCGTCACCACGTTCTGGGACCCGATCTTCTCCGTCACGGCGAGGGACACCTTCGCCTTGCGCTTGCCGGCGAGGTACTTGCGGCCCGCGCCGGAGAGCTTCAGGGTCAGCTTCTGCGGGCCCTTCTTCTTCAGCTTGAACTTGCCCTTGCCGAGCGTGACCGGCTTCTTCGGCTTCGCCTTGCCGCGCGGGGAGCCCGACATCGCGAGCTTCGCCGGGGTGGTCGCGGTCGCCCCCAGGGAGCAGGGGACGTTCGCGCAGGCGGCACTGAAGGTGAGGGTCTTGCCGTTGCTGGTCGCACTCGCGGCGAGCGTGACCGGGGAGGTGATCGTCAGCACCTCGCTGCCGCAAGGGCTGGTCGACGGGCTGTTGCCGACCTGCCCCTGGATCGAACCCTGGTTGCCGCTGTAGACCGCCTGCCAGTAGTACGTGCCGGGCGCCAAGTCGGTCGCGACCGGGGCCGAGGCCGGTGCCAGCGCGCCGCCGACCGCCACCGTGCTGGAGGCGATCGCGGAGGAGGCCTTGCAGCTCGGGTCCGAGTAGAGCGTGTAGGCGAGGGTGCCGGTCGCCCGCGCGGCGTTCGCGCCGGAGATCGTCGCCTGGTCGGTCTCCCCGGTGGTCCCGGCGGGCACCGACAGGGACGGGCCCGTCTGGCCGGCCGCCTTCTGCGAGGTGATCAGCGACGTCGGCGCGGGCGGCGGGACGGAGTCCGCGGAGGTGAACGGCTGCAGGAAGACGGAGCCGTCCTCCGTCCATGCCGCCCAGCCGAGGCCGCTCGCGTTGACCGTGCTGGTCAGGCCGGCGATCGAGCCCAGCGGGTCGGCGGCGAGGGTGCCGGGCCCGGACCAGGTGATCCCGCCGTCGAAGCTGTAGGAGAGGCTCACGGGCCCGCCGATGCCGCCGCTGAGGTAGGTCGCGTAGACGCCGCCGGCGATGTCCTGGGACACGGACGGCTGCTGCTCGCCTTTGGCCGAGACGACCACCGGGGCCGGGTCGAACGAGTTGTTGGTGCCGTCGAAGCGGTGGTACTGCGTCTGACCCGTCACCTGGTTGTCCTCGATCACGCCGAAGCCCCGCGGTCCGCCGCCGGCCGCGAGGTAGTCGACGCCACAGTCGGCCAGGGTGACGCGGGTGCGCCAGGCGGTGTCCGCTTCGCCGGGGCTGACGTTGTAGTCGTTGGACGGGCTCTGCTCCCCGTCCCCGAACACGAACGCCATCCCGAACGGTGAGGCACCGGGGCAGCCGAGGTTGCCGGAGGAGTAGTTGGTGCGGAAGACCCCGAGCACGCCATCGTCGTTGGAGGCGAAGTTCGCCGGCGCGTTCGTCACCTGGTCGGGGTCGGAGCTCGGGGCGAGCGTCGCGTAGCCGTCTTCGCAGTTCGTCGCCGGGTACGTCTCGCGCCCGCAGAGGGTGGGTTCGGTGAGCGAGAAGGCGTGGAACGACGGCGCTTCCGCGGAGGTGTCGAAGCCGACGCCGATGGCCTCGCTCCCCGGCAGCTCGACCGCGTTCAGCAACTGCGTGTCGGCCGAGGGGTTGCCGGAGGCGACCGCTTTGCCGCCGTTCACCGGGGCGAACGACGCGCCGCCGTTCGTCGACTGCCACTCCTGGACGCTCTCGTATTCGGTGCTGTCCGCTTCGACGTCGGCGAGGATCACCAGCGTCGGGCCCTCGACCAGCACCTGCGTGCCGTAGACGTAGGTATGCCCGGCGACGCCGTCGGCGGGGGTCAGGCTGCCACCCCCGGTGCAGGCGCCGCCGCCCGCCGGAAGGACGCACCAGCGGACGGTGTCGTTGCCGGGGTTGCTCTTGTCGGCCCAGGCGGCGACCGCGGCCCCGCTGCCGTCGACCGCGACGGAGAGGTATCCAGGCTGGGTGCCCGAGGCGACCGTGACCGGAGCGGATGCGCCGAGCGCCCCCGAGGCACCGCCCAACATCATTACAACGACGACGGCGACCAGCCCGCCCAGCAGTCTCTTTCCCACGTGATCCCCTTCGGTGTCCGGTGCCGGTCGCCACCGAAGCGTGGCCCAGTCGCTCGCGCAGCATAGAGGCCGAGCCGAACCAAGTTCGGCCGGGGCGCGGGGCTCTACCTACTTACGGTGAGGGCCGTGGTGGGGCGCCAGGCGCAGGGTCACGGAGCCCGCCTGGACCCCTTCGCCCTGGAGGCGGACCTTCAGCTGGTGGCGGGGCGCGCTCCCCAGTCGTTTCAGGACGGCGGCCTTGAGCTTCACCCCGACCGTGGCGTGCGCGGCGGGGGCGATGCTGAAGGCGGACTTGCCGGCGAGGGCGAGGCGGGGCTTCTTCTTCTTCGCGCCTTTGGCGTGTTTGGCCGCGGGCTTCACGAGGAGTTCGGCGAGGCCCGCGCACTGGGCGCTCGCGCAGGTGAGCCCGAGCGCCGCCTTGCCCTTTCGCACGATCGCGGTCCGGCTGCCGTGGGCGACGCCCTTCGGTGGGAGTCCCACGGTCACCGCGCCGGTCGCGATG
This sequence comes from uncultured Actinomycetota bacterium, assembly GCA_963723975.1. Classification (GTDB taxonomy): domain Bacteria; phylum Actinomycetota; class Actinomycetes; order JACCUZ01; family JACCUZ01; genus CAVRTI01. Next base: position 9,510 of record CAVRTI010000007.1, on the reverse strand, counting down.
GTCGAGTTGCCGAGCGCGTCGACCGCGGTGAGGCCGACCGGGAAGCGGCCGGGCGCGTTGTAGACGTGGGACGGGGTGGCGCCGGTCGCGCCGGTGCCGTCGCCGAAGGTCCAGGCGACCGAGCTGATCCCCGACCAGACGTTGACCGCGTCGACCGCGAACGGGACCGGCACCCCGGCCGTGCCGCTCGCCGGGATCGAGACGGTGCGAATTTCGGGCCCGGCGCCGTCGTAGCCGGCGGCCTCGATGCTGCGGACGGGAGCGCCCGCGCTCGCTTCCGCTTCCCAGGTCATGACCGCGTCGCCACGCGCGTCGGCGGCGACTGTGGGGTTGGTGGAATCGCCCGGCGCGGTCAGGTCGGTCGGCGCCCCCCACCCCGCTCCGGGCGCCCTGACCGAGGCGTGGATCGCGCGTTCGTCCATTTCGCCGGTGGTCCAGGCGGCGACCGCCTGGCCGGCCGGGCTGATCGCGAGGCTCGGCAGGGCGCCGTCTTCGCCCGAGTGGGACAGTTCCGTCGGCGCCGACCAGGCGCCGCCTTTCGGCTTCGTCGCCGCGACGACTTCGACTGGTTCCGGTTCCCGCCGGCGTTCCCAGAGCGCGACCGCTTCGCCGCCGTCGACCGCGACCCGCGGCGCCTGGGAATAGAAGAACCCGACTCCGAGTTCCACCGGTTCCGACCAGACCCCGCCGGTCTCCGTCGCGCTTTCGACCACGGCGCCGACCCCGTTGATGGCGTTCCGCCAGACCGCGACGGCTTCCCCGTCGGGCGCGACGGCGACGGCCGGCACGAAGAAGTTGTTTTCCCCTTTCACGATGAAGACCGGTTCGGTCCAGCCGCCGCCCGCGGGATGCTCGACCGCCCTCACTCCATCGTTGAGGACCCACAAGACCGCGATGTCGCCGCCGGAGCCGACCGAAAGAACCGGGACCTCGGCTTGTTCCCCGGCCGCCGAGATCGTGATCGGTTCGGCCCAGGCGCCGCCCTGCTGCCGGGTGGTGACCCGCACCCGGTAGGACATGACTTCGAAGTGGTCGTCGTATGAGACGACCGCCTCCCCGGCGGAGTCGACCGCCACTTCGAAGTAGCTCGGTTCTTCCCCGGGCCTGGAGACGTCGACCGCCGGAGTCCAGGTCGATCCCACCGCCAGCGTCGAGGACCGGAGGATCGCCGTTTCTCCTTCTTCCTGCAGCCAGACGACCGTCGCGTTCCCCGCGTCGTCGATCGCGACCGCGGAGGATCGCGTCTTCACCCCGGCAGGCGACAGCGGCACCGGTGCGCCCCAGTCCCCGCCCGCCGGTCGCACGGACGCCTCGATCCGTTCGGCTTCCGCGCCTTCGGGCGCCGACCAGACGGCGACGGAGTCGCCGCGGGCGTCCATCGCCACGTCCGCGTACCGCGGCCCTCCGGATTCTTCCCCGGCGGCCGCTGCGTCGGCGCCAGCCAGGCCGAGGCCGCGCTCGCGCTCGCCGGGGCGAGCGCCGCGCCGATCACCACCAGGAGGACGAGCCCGATGCGCCGCATCTCGGCGCCAACCTATCGCGACGGCGGCGGCCCGTCGAATTCGTCGTGGCGCCGGAACCAATATTCGTCCGGTGCCGTCGGCCAACCCTCCGGCGAGTCCTCCCCCTCGTGCTGGGCGCCGAAGGGAGTGAGCGACCAGAGGCTCCAGAGGCTGCCGATGAACTGCACCATCGCCCCGTGCTGGAGGAAGTAGGTCCGGTACACCTCGTCCCCGTCGCGCAGGAACACGTTCAGCCCGAACCACTCGTCGACCCCGAAGTCCTTCGAGAACTCCTCGCTGCCGATCGTGTACCAGGGCACTTCGGTCCACCCCATCCGCTCCGCGTACCCCTTCAGCTTCTTCTGCGGCGCCATCGAGGCCATCGCGAAGGTGATGTCGCGAGCGTGCAGCAGCCCGAGGCGAGGGATCCCGTCGGCGAACGATGAGCACCCGACGCACCCGGCATCCGGCCACCCCCCGACCCCCTCGTCGAAGAAGAACCGGTAGAGGATCAGCTGCCGGCGCCCCTCGAACAGCTCCAACAACGACCGCCGCCCCTCCGGCCCCTCGAACTCATAGTCCCCCTCCACCCGCACCATCGGCATCCGCTTCCGCGCCGCCCCCAGCTCATGCATCGCTGCCGCGGTGGTCTTCTCCCGCTCCAGCAGTTCGGCCCGAGCCGCCTCCCACTCGGCCTGGTCGACGACGGGCGGACGAGCGTTGGTCCCTTCGGTTCTCTCCATGCCGCGGTTCTACCCGATCGGCCGTTCGGGCGGGCGCGGGCAACGCTCCAGCGTCGCGGTAGAGGCAGTCGAATTCGACCCGCCCGGCGGGGTGCGGCCGCTCAGGCGCGGCAGTCGCGCGAGCGACGCAAGCAACGCACGCCGTAGATCGCGGAGGCGGCGCAGCCGAGGAGGCCGGCCACGTCGCCGAGCAGGACCGGCGTCGAGGGAGTGCCGGAGCCGAGCAGCTGGGTGCCGAGATCGGTCAGATGGCCGACCGCGAGTGCGAGGACGGCGGAGAGCGCGAGGATGATCAGGCGATTGCGGGTGAGGCGTCCGTTCTTCATGGGACGAGCTACGCCCGCCTGCCCGGCACGTCATCGGCCCCCGGGTTGAACCTCATCTCCACCCAGGCGGTGTCGCCCGCCACGCCTCACCACTTCATCTCGATCTCCAGCTCCGTCTCGTCGGCGTCGATCTCCAACTCCACCTTCAGCTCGATCGCGTCGGGGATGGCGACCTTGAATTTCATGCCTCCCCGCTCGAACTCGACCTCGTTGTCAGCGCTCGACAGCAGGTTGGCGATCCGACGCAGCCGCGTGGCCGCCTCGGTGCGGGTCACCGTCTCCCGTCGCTCGACCTCGAATGCATCCATCGGTCTTCCTTTCCTCATGGGTGAACGTCCGGCCGGTGGCAGAGCGCCGGCCGGCCGCGATCTCGAAGAGCCGGACCGTCGCCGCGACGAGCCCGCGCGGCACCTCGGTCGTCGGCGAGGCGCCCGGGTGTCCCGGCGCGATGCGGACCCTCAGGGCCCCGGGCCGGGAGGCGAAGCGGATCGGCGTCGAGAGCATCGAGGCCTCGCCGTCGATCCCGGCGGGCACCTCGCCCTCCCCGTCGACGGTGAAGCTCGCGGCGCTCCACTGCCGCAGGCCGGGGCCGGCCGGCGCCGGCCCGCGGTGCGGCGCCTCGGCGAGCGCGGCGATGCCCAGGGTCCCGGCGTCGAGGCGCGGCCTCGTGCCCGAGCCGATCGCGGTCCCCAGCCGGTAGACGTTGTTGGACACGAGCAGGGCGACCGCACCCTCGCCCGCCTCGCCCTCGGGCCCCCGCCAGCGGATCGGGCCGGCGCCCGCCTCGGGGTCGAGCCCGCTCGGCGCCATCTCCAGCAGCGTCCGCAGCTTCGCGTCGCGGTACTCGTCCCGCTGCACCGCCTCCGCGTAGAGGCCAAGGGACACGTTGTTGACGAAGACGCGCCCGTTCACCTCGGCCAGGTCGACCCGTCGCTCGCCGCCCTCGACGAACGCTTCCAGCGCGCCGACCACGTCGTCGCGATCGACGCCGAGATCGAGCGCGAAGTGGTTGCGCGTGCCCGCCGGCACGCAGGCGAAGGGGAGGCCGCGCGCGGCGGCGACGTCGGCGACGATCGCCTGCGACCCTTCTCCCCCGCCATCGCCAGCGCGTCGGCGCCGGCCGCGACGGCCTCCTCCACCAGCTCGCGCAGATCCAGTCCGCGCCTCAGCTCGATCGGCTCGATGCCGCGGCGCTCGGCCTGCTCGGTCAGCCCGAACCTCGTCGCCTTACCCCCTCCCGAGAGCGGGTTGAAGAAGAGCACCGGCTGTCCGGGCCGCGGCGCCGCGGGGAGGTCGACATGGATCCGGAAGGCGGCGCGGGCCAGCAACAATGAGACGGCGAGCGCCGCGACGATCAGGAGTTCGAGCAGGAACCGCCCCTCGGCGACGAGGAAGGCGAGCGCCCCGAGGAGGGCGGCGGCGGCGAGGAGACCGGCGATCGCGCGCACCGCGCCGGACCGTCGCAGCGCCGTCCATCCGGCGATGAGCGCGACCCAGAGGCAGGCGAGGACGACGAGGCCGCGCGGGAACCGGTCGACGGCGAGAGCCAGGGCCACCCCGACCGCGACGATCCCGAAAGCCAGGGATCCGACGGCGGCGGCGCGGCGGCGATTCATGAGCCCGAGGAAGTCCGGGCGCTCATCTCAGAGCCCGCTCTCCACCTTGAGCGTCCCGCCGCCCTCGGCCTCTTTCAGGACCGCGTAGTCGGCCTCGTTCTGATCGGCGTAGGCGTTCGAGAAGTCGACGATCGCGCGGTCGAAGACGTCGCCCTTGCCGAGGTAGGCGGCGATCGCCTGCCGGTCGCCGGTGCGGGCGTGCCCGCGGGCCAGCGTCTGGCACAGAGGCGGGCGTAGTCGGCCATCATCGAGGCGCTCATCGTCTCGATCTCGGCCGAGCCCTTGCCGTCCCAGAGTGGCGCACGTAGAAGTCGCGCTTTTGCCCGTCGATCCCCTCGGCGGAGAGCCAGCCGAGCAGGGTGTCGCCGGCCGCCTGGGTGAGGCGCTGCCCGGCGACCACGCGCCGGCCGTGCTGGCGGTAGCGGCTGGCGCCGGCGAACGGCTCCAGCACCGAGGGCCCGGCTTCCTTCACCTGCAGGAAGAGGGGGTCTGACTCGTCGCGACCGAGGAGGAGGGCGATCCAGGCTCGGGTGCCGACGCTGCCCACCCCGACCACCTTGTGGGCGGCGTCGACGAAGTGGTAGCGGTCGATCAACACCTGGGTCGCCGGATCGAGCGAGTCGCGGTACTCGCCGAGCAGCTGCCGCAGCGTCTTTTCGATCGCCTCCGGGTCGATGCCTTCGCCCTCGGCGAGCTCGCCGATCGGCACCAAGAGCGGCGGCCGGCTGGCGATCCGCAGCTCCCCGTCGCGGACCTCGGTCAGTTTCGCGAGCGCCCGCAGGCTGCCCTTGTTCCGCGCCTTCGCCATGTTCTTCTCGACCCGCCGCCGCTCGGCCTTGCTGAGGTTGCCCTGCAGGCGGGCGAGGGTCTCGGCGACGTCGAGCCGCGAGTACCAGACGTCGAGCTCCCCCATCGCGGCGAACCGCGCCATCGCCTCGCGGTAGGCGGCGACCGAGGCGAGCACCGCCACGTCTCCTTCGGCGACCGCGAAGCCGCGGTCGCGGGCGCCGATCGCGAGGCTCGCGCCGAGCCGCTTGACGTCCCACTCGAACGGGCCCGGCAGCGTCTCGTCGAAGTCGTTCACGTCGAAGACCAGCCGGCGGTCGGGCGCCTGGAAGACGCCGAAGTTGGAGAGGTGGGCGTCGCCGCAGAGCTGCACCCGCAGGCCGGAGTCGGGTCCGGCGGCGAGGTCCGCGGCCATGATCGCCGCGGCGCCGCGGTAGAAGGTGAAGGCGGAGGCCAGCATCCGCCCGTAGCGGACCGGGACCAGCTCGGGGACGCGGGTCTTGTCCTGGGCGGCGAGCACCTCGAGCGGGGCGACGCGTTCGGGTCCCGGCTTCCACTCGGCCTGGGCCGAGCGCGAGATCAGCTTCCGCGCCCCCTTGCCCTGTCGGGGTCCCGCTTCAGCTGCCTGCTTGCTCTCCGTCGTGGTCATCGGTCAAGACTGCCGGCAGGACACCGGTCCCGCCGGCCTGCCCGCACTACTCGTGGCAGGGAGCGCGCCCCCCGCGTGCCGAGCACGGTGCGCCTATTTCCCGGCGGTCTGAAGTTTCGCGACGCGTTCTTCAAGTTCGGCGACCTGTTCGGCGAGTTCTTCCCCCGCTTCGGTGAGGCTTGCGTTGCTCTTTTTCAACGCTTCCCCGTCGGAGGTGAGCTTCGCGTCGCTCTTCTTCAGCTTTTCCAGTTCGGTGGTGCCGAGTTCGGCTTCTTCTTCGAGCGAGGCGACACGCCGCTTCAGCTTCTGCAGCGCTTCTTCGCCTTCGGCCTCCGCGGCTTTCACCTGACGCTTGATCTGCTTACGATCCTGCGCCGCGAGTACGTCGCTTTCCGCCTGGAATTCGTTCGCCGCTTCGACCGCGGTGTTCAGGCCCGACACTTCTTCCTTGATCTGAGCGGTCGCTTCGTTCACCACCTGCTTCTGGTCGACGCTTTCGTCGTTCGCGGAGATCGCGATCACCAGCGCGACGATCGCGACCGCCGCGAGGGCGACGATGAGGATCCAGAACCAGGGGCGGGTGTCGCGGATGTCGTCCATCGGACAAACATACCTTTGCTTACTTCGTCTGACCGCCGATCTTCGCCTTCAGGGTGACGTTGCCGCCGGCGCACTTGATGCCGCCTTCCAGCGTCCTGGTCGACTTCACCTTGCCGGTGAGGCTGCCGTCGTGGCCGACCTTGATCGTGGCGGTCGTCTTCGAGAAGCCTTCCTGGTTCGCGTGCACGACGCCGCTCTTGGTGACCAGGTCGGCGGCGATGTCCAGGTATTCGTTCGTCGAGGCTTCCGGGTTGTCGCACTTCTCGGCGATGTAGATCTCGTCCTCGTCGCTGGGCGCGAAGAGGCAGGGATTGCCGTCGCATCCCGGGCCGCCCACCGTCAGCCGCAGCTTCACCGGTTCGCCCTGGCTCGTCTTGCCGACGTAGAGGCCGGGCTTGAAGGTCTCTCCCCGCCGGCGACGGCGGAGGTGACGACCGCGAGCGGCGCCAGCGCCGCCACGGTAACAACATAAGGAACCTACGCACGATTCACTCCCGTTTCTCCAGACCGCGCCAGCCTAGAGAGCGGACGGGGCGCCGGCAATACCCAAGAATGGCCGTAGGATCGGCCCATCGCCGCCACGGTCGGACAGTCGCGATCGATCGTCTTCGCCCTCGCTGTCCTCGCGGCCTGCGCCGGGGTGGCTGCTCGGCGCCTCCGGGACGGCCGCGGCGGGGCCGACGCGGAGCGCCTCGCCGATCGCGGCGCCGCTCTACGTCGAAGACCCGCACGGGCCGATCGTCCTGCCCGGACCGCCGAACTCGCTCGTCTCCAGCACCAGCGAAGGCTTCACCTCCGGCGAAGGGTGGGGCAGCGTGCTGGTCGGCTACGACTCCCGCAAAGGCTCGGAAATCCTCTGGAACACGCCGAAGGGGCTCTTCTACCTGAGCGACTATCCGCAGCCGCGCGGCCCCGGCGTGGTCGCCGGCGGCACCGATCGCTTCGGCGTGGTCGACGCGCCGGACCGGGTGGTGCGGATCTTCGAAGGCAGCGACGAGCGCTACCGGAAGGTGCGGGACCGTCCCGACCGGCGTCGACCCGGTGGCGATGGTCCAGCTCTACGGCGACCCGGCGATCTTGAACCGCGGCTCCGCCGACCTCTGGTACTACCCGACGGAATCCGAAGTGCGGCCCGCGCAGGTGGTCAAGGTGCCGCTCGGCGGCGAACCCGTCGACGCCGTCGCCGGCAGCTACGGGACGACCTTCATCGCCGACGCCGCGGCCGGCAGCGTCACCCAACTCGACCTGAAGGGAGGCGCGGAACCGTCCCTGCGGAGCATCCCCGTTGGCGAGGACCCGGTCGACCTCGCCCTCGGACAGCTCCTCCCCGACCGCGAATTGGAGTTGGCCGTCGCCGACCGTGGCTCCGACACGGTGACGATCCTCGACAGCCCACCGAGCGGGATCGCCTCCTACCCCACCTACTCGCGCGCCGCCACCCTCCCCGCGGGCGACGAACCGGACGCGGTCCTCTGGGCGAACGTGGACGGCAAGGACGGTGCCGACCTCGCGGTCGCGGACGCCGGCTCCGACCGCCTCCTGCTCTTCCTCAGCGACGGCCACGGCCACCTCCACCGCGCCGCCTCCTACAAGACCGGCCGCGACCCGGTGGCGGTGTCCGCGATCGACAGCTTCGACGAATCGTTCGGCCGCGACCTGATCGTCGCCAACCACCGCTCGAAGACGCTCACCGTCCTCGAGCGCCACTACTCCGCGCTCTGCCGCGGCCGCGAGGCCCGCCCGATCACCGGCACCGCCGGCGACGACACGCTTCGGGGCGAGGCATACCCCGACCTGATCCGCGGCCTCGGCGGCGATGACAGCATCGCTGCCAACTCGGCCGACGACTGCCTCAAGGCGGGCCCGGCGACGACACCCTGCTCGGCAAGACCGGCGACGACCTGATCGACGGCGGCCCCGGCCGCGACTCGATCCAGGGCGGCTGGGGCGACGACACGATCCGCGCCGCCGACGGCGAAAAGGACTTCGTCGACTGCGGCGCCGGCGGCGACGTCGCCTACATCGACCCGGCCGACGTCGCGCACCACTGCGACCGTGTCCACGTCATCCGCGCGGCCGGTCGCTGAAGGGCGGGACGGCGTGACCTTCCGCGACGCCCGCCACCTGCGCCGGCGCGACGGCAACCGCCAGGAGACGACCCCGAGCGAGCTCTTCTTCGACCTCGTCTACGTCTTCGCCGTCACCCAGATCTCCCACCTGGTGATCGACGCCGACCTCTCGCGGGCCGCGATCGCGCAGGCGGCGTTCCTGCTGCTGGTCGTCTGGTGGGCCTGGATCTACACGACCTGGATGGCCAACTGGTTCGACCCCGGCTCGACCCGGGTGCGGCTGATCCTCGCCTGCGTCACCCTCGCCAGCCTGCTGATGTCGGCGGCGATCCCGACCGCGTTCGGGAGCGAGGCGGGCTCTTCGCCGGCGCCTACGTGGTCATGCAGGTCGGCCGCAACGCTCGCCGCGATGGCGCTGCTCGAGCGCGACCACCGCCTTCGCCGCGTCTTCGAGCGGCTGGTCGCCTGGAGCTGCGCCTCGGCGGTGTTCTGGATCGCCGGCGCCGTGGCCGACGAGGCGCCGCGCCCGTGGCTCTGGGGCGCGGCGCTGGCGATCGACCTCGTCGCGCCGCTGGTCGGCTACTCCACGCCCGGCCTGGGACGCTCGCTGACCACCGACTGGGACGTCGAAGGCGCCCACTTCGCCGAGCGCTTCCAGTCCTTCGTGATCATCGCCCTCGGCGAGTCGATCGTGATCACCGGCGCGACCGCCAGCTCGCGCGGGCTGACCGCCTCCAGCGTCGTCGCCCTCGCGGTCGCCTTCCTCGTCACCGGCGTCCTCTTCTGGCTCTACTTCGGCGAGGTCGCCGAACACTCGATGAGCGACATCGCCAAGGCCGAGGACCCCGGCAGCCTCGCCCGCGACGCCTACACCTACCTGCACCTGCCGATCATCGCCGGGATCATCATGGTCGCGGTCGCCGACGACCTGCTCGTCTCCCACCCGGCCGACCACCTCACCACCGCCGGAGTCGTCATGGCGACCGCTCGGCCCCGCCGTCTACCTGCTCGGCGAGAGCGCCGTGCGGCTGCGGATGATCGGCCGCGTCAGCCCGCAGGCGGCTGGCCTGCGTCGTGCCGCTCGTCGTCCTCGGCCTCTTCGGCGGCCGATGTCGGCGCTCGCCCTCACCGCCTGCGTCGCCGCCCTGCTGGCGATCCTGGCGACCTCGGAGGCGGGGTGGTTGGTCCGGCGGCCGCCGGACTCCGTACCTACATGAGT